>CALOBC010000053.1:0-10113 GCA_942491145.1 Myxococcota bacterium
CAGCGACGGTGATGGCACAGGCGAAGACGGGGGCGACGGCGAAGACGGGACCACCGACACCGAAGAATCCGACGATCTCAGCGGACCCGAAGACGGCGCCAAAGACAGCGGCTGCAGCGCCGTCGGCGGCGGGCTGGCCGGAAGCTGGTTGTTCGCGGCGGGTCTCGCTCTCGTGCGACGTCGTCGGTGACGATGGGGCTTCGCCGTTCGGAGCCCACCGCGATAGTGCGACCCCAACTGCCACTGAGAGCTTCGTTCATGCGCACCATGTCCCTTCGATTCTGTGTCTCGGCGCTCGCCCTGTTTGCCTTGGGGAGCACCGCACTGGCGGCCGACACGGCCGACACCGCCGACACGGGCGATGGGACCACCGAGCCCGTCGATGACGACACGGGCACCGCCGCCAACGACACCGCCTACGCGGATGACGGCACCTACGGCGGGCTGGGGGTCGCAGCGCTGGCGTCCGAGAAGGGCGGCTGGGGCTGCGAGAGCAGCGCTGGAGGGGTGCTCTTCTTCGGATTCCTTGGCTTGGGCATGGCCGCACGCAAAGACTGAGCGTCAGCCTGCGCCGCGCAACCGCGCCAGCCCATCCTGAACCACCGCGTCCCGCTGGTCGGTGGTCAGCGGCTTCGGAAACGCACCGACTGACCGCGTCAACAGCTCACAGCCCGCATGCACCGCCATGTCGCGGGTCGTCTCAGCGCTCACTGGCCCATATGCCGCACAGAAGCGCGACTCTGCGTCACTGGAGACGGTCCCTCGGTGCGCCCCGAGGGCCAAGTGCGCGCAGAAGTGGCCGAGGTCCTGGCCACGGTGCCCTTGGGTGGACATCTCCCAGTCGATGATCACAAGCGACCCATCGGGGCGCACCCGCACTGACGGCGGCCACAGATCCCCCATCACAAAGCAGGGCCCAGGCCTCAGCCAGCGGCGTCCCAGCGCCAGCGCCCGTGCCGCCAGCCGGGCCCCGTCGGGCACCCCCAGCGGGCCAAGCCATGCCCCCACCGACCGGTACTGCACATCCAGGCGTGTGCATTGCATCGATGCGTTGTGAATGCCCAGTGCTGGGCCATCGTGGAGTCCTCGAAGCCACTCCGCGAGGGTGCCCCAGGCATTGCCGTCCCCCGCGCTCGACACCCACTCCACGATGTCAGGCAGGTCACCCAGATCTTCCATCAGCAGCACACTGTCGACCTGCGCCAGCACTCTGGGGGCCCACGGCGGTCCCACCGCCCGCATCGCCGCCGCCTCCACCCGAATCCGCCCAGGATCTAGCGCAATGGACGGCGCCGTGACCACATGGGCCGGTGCGTGCTTGAGGACCACCGAGCGGCCGTCCGCCAAGCCCACCCGAAACACGTGGTTGATGAGCCCGCCCTCGAGGGCCACCGCACACACGGCGTCCTGGCCCATCACGTCGGCCACCACTGCACGGGCGCCGTCCGGTGTCACCGCTCACCGAACCGGTAGATGAAGTTGCCAAAGGCCACCGCCGGGGCATCCTGGAGGAACACCCGAATGGCCTGCAGGTTCGCCGCACGGGCATCGTCCAGCGAGCGCGCAATCTCGGCTTGGGTGCCCCCGCCCCCGTCCCGACTGGCCTTGTGGCCGGTGACCAGCGCCACCGTGGGGATCTCCAGCTCATTGGCCAGCACCACCTCTGGCCCCACACTCATCGAGTTGACCTCGGCCCCTGTGGCCCGGAGCGCGCCATTCTCCGCCCTTGTCTTGGTGCGGGGACCCGGGACATAGGCAAACACAACGCGGCGGATGGGCAGCGAGACCTTGCCCGCCAACCAATCCCCGAGAACACCGTTGAACAGACCATCTTCGAGCACCAAGTGACCCTGCTCAGGGTGGTGCTCCGTCCAGAGCGTGCACGGGCTGCCGTCGCCCAGTTGGTTGGACGTCATCATCAGATCCGCGACCAAGTGGGGCGCGTTCATCGGCACCGACGGATCCAACACCCCCACGCTGCTCGTGACCAGCAAAGCGTGGACCCCCATCGCCTTCAAGGCCAGTGCGTGGGCCCGCCACGGGATCTGGTGGGGGAGGTGCCGATGGGGGGCACCGTGGCGAAACAGCACAAAGCCGCCGCTCTGCACGTGTTGGTGCAAAACGACGGCTCCAAACCGGGTGGGAACATCCACCGGAACAAGCTCGCCGAGGCCACTCCCGTCACCGAAAGCGCTGCCCAGAATGACCCCGGCGGGCACTGTGGCCTACGCCCCGAAGTTGGCGGAGGCGAACGCCCAGTTCACCAAGTTCCACCACGCGCCCACGTAGCCGCCGCGGTCGTTGCGGTAGTCCACGTAGTACGCGTGCTCCCAGACGTCGCAGGTGAGCAGGGCCTTGGCGTCGCTCGTGAGCGGGGTGCCGGCATTGCTGGTGGTGAGGATGGCCAACGAGCCATCCTTGTTCTTGACCAGCCAGGCCCAGCCGCTGCCGAACTGTCCGCCGGCGGCAGCACCGAATGCGGTCTTGAAGGCCTCAAACGAGCCAAACGACGCGTTGATGGCGGCGGCGAGGGCACCCGTCGGGGCGCCACCGCCGTTGGGGCTCATGCTGTTCCAGTAGAAGGTGTGGTTCCAGACCTGAGCTGCATTGTTGAACACACCGCCCGAGGTGGTCTTGACCAGCTGCTCCAGCGACTTGCCCTGAAGACTCTTGTCGGCAGCCACAGCGGCGTTGAGCTTGCCCACATAGCCATTGTGGTGCTTGCCGTGGTGGATCGACAGCGTCTCGGCCGAGATGTGGGGGGCGAGGGCGTCTTTGGCGTAGGGCAGTGCCGGAAGCTCGAAAGCCATGAGGGGACTCCTTGGAGTGGTGGGTCGCGACCGAGGCCGCAGATGTTGGACCAGCAGAAGACAGGATCGGAAGCGCCGGGCAGCTCGCGGTGCTGAGCCATGCGCGGCATGACAGGGCGTGCGAGCAGCTCTCCCGGCGCCGTGTCCACCGTTTCATTACACAACATGCCAGTCTGTCAATCAACGCAGGGGGTCCACCGCTGCGGTCTGACCGAGCTGTCCACCTTGCGAAAGCCCCCCGTGCACGCTCCAATGGAGCCGCCCAGCCGACGGAGGCTCCCCGTGGCCTTGCCCCCTGCCCACTTTGCCTGCTCCCGGTTCGGCATGGGCCCCCGCCCGGGCGAAGTCGACACCATCGGTGACGATCCTCAGCGCTGGCTCCTCGCCCAGATCGGTCCCCCAGGCCCACAAGAGCGGGCGCTCGACGACCTGGGCACCCACTTGGCGCTGTGGACCGAGGCGCTGGCGTCCCGGGCGGCCCAGGAGAGCGCCGAAGAGAAGAAGGCCACCCACGTGCTGGTGCGGCGTATCATCCAACGAGAAGCGGCAGCCAGACTGGCTTTTGCCAGTGGCACGGACGCCCCCTTTCGCGAGCGCTGGGTGCGCTTTTGGTCCCGCCACTTCGCGGTGTCGGCGGGCAAGTCCCGCATCGCGCCGATGGTTGGCGCCTATGAGCGGGAGGCCATCCGACCCCATGCCTTCGGCCCGTTCGGCACGCTGCTCAAGGCCGCAGTCACCCATCCCGCGATGCTGATCTACCTCGACAACGACGCATCCATCGGCCCCCTGAGCCGGGCCGGTCGCAAGCGGTCGCGGGGGCTCAACGAGAACCTCGCCCGGGAGGTCCTTGAGCTGCACACACTCGGGGTGGATGGCGGCTACACCCAGCGCGATGTGCAGGCGCTCGCCGCCATTCTCACCGGCTGGGGCATCTTCCGTCCCACCCCGGACGGGCTGGCCGCGCAGGGCACACGGCCGGTCACCACGGGCATGCGCTTTCGGCCGGGCACCCACGAGCCAGGCCCCAAGGAGCTGCTCGGCGTGGTTGTGCGCGAGGGCGGGTCGGCCGAGCTCGACACCGCCCTCGCGATGCTGGCCAGCCACCCACGCACGGCCCACCACCTCGCGACCCGCTTGGCCGTGCACTTCGTGGCCGACACCCCCCCAAGCCAAGTCATTGACGCCATCGCCGCGGAGTTCACGCGCAGCGAGGGCAACCTTGGGTCCGTCGCCCGGTTCATGGTCACCCACGGTCCCGTCTGGGAGGCCGCGGCGGCGCCGACCCACCGCAAAATGCGCACGCCGGAGGACTTGGTGGTGGCCACCGCGCGCGCCCTCAACCTCCACACGCTCCCCCGCCAGGGCGAGCTCGGCAAAGACTGGGCCCACGGGGTAGCCCGCGCGCTCAAGCCGCTGGGCCAACCCGACTTTGAGCCGCCGTCCCCCGCCGGCTGGCCCGACCAAGCGCCGGCCTGGTCCGGTGCCGACCAGCTGCTGCGGCGCATCGAGTTTGCGGAGACCATGGCCCGACGCCACCGCGGCCAAGTCACCGACCCGCCGGCGTGGGCAGCCGACATCCTCGGACCCCGCGCACCGCCGTCCACGCTTGAGGCCGTCGCCGAAGCGCCCGAGCACCCCATCGCCGTCGCGATTGTGCTGGCCAGTCCAGCATTCCAGTGGAGATGAGCATGACCTCCCGGCCCCCACTCCTGCTCAGCCGCCGGCGCATCATCCAGAGCGCCCTCGCCGCCGGCATCGGCTTCCCCATGCCCAGCTTCGCCCGCGCACCCGGAGACGCGCGCTTGGTGTTGGTGCTGCTGCGCGGGGCCATGGACGGACTCGCCGCGGTGCCCCCCCACGGCGATCCTCACTACCGCCAAGCCCGGGGAGCCCTGGCACTGCCCACCGGCAGAGGCCCCGACGCCATCATCGACCTCGACGGCCACTTCGGCCTGCACCCCTCCCTCGGCCCCCTCCACGAGGCCTGGCGCCAGGGACACCTCGGCATCGTGCATGCCACCGCCCTGCCCTACCGAGCGCGCAGCCACTTCGATGCCCAAGACTTGCTGGAGAACGGCACCACCACGCCCCACGGGGCCCGGGACGGCTGGCTCAATCGAGCGCTGCAAACCATCGAAGATGCCCCAGGAGCGGTCTCTTTCGGTACACAGCTTCCCCTCATCCTCCAGGGTCGGGCCCCCAGCGTGAGCATGGACGCCGGACACGAGGAGACCACGTCGGAGACCCTCATGGACACCATCCAAGCGCTCTACAGCGAAGACCCCGTGCTCGGCCCGGCCCTGAGCGCCGGCATGGCCGTGCGAGAAGGCCTCGACGAGCCGAGCATGATGGCCAGCGACGACCGAGAGGGCATGAACCCCAAGGCCGCTCGCGCCCATGCCGCACTCCAGCTTGCCGGACAGGTGCTCGCCAAAGACGATGGCCCCCGTGTGGCAGTGGTGGAGTCCGGAGGCTGGGACACCCACGCCAACCAGGGCACCACAAAGGGCCGGCTGTCCCGTCAGCTCAGCACTCTGGCCGAGAGCCTCCGGGGTCTTCAAGCCGGCCTCGGACCCGTGTGGGACCAGACCGCCGTCATCGTCGTGTCGGAGTTCGGCCGCACCGTCGCCCCCAACGGCAGCCGGGGCACCGACCACGGCACGGCAGGTGTGGCGCTCCTGCTCGGCGGCGCGATCCACGGGGGGCGCAGCTTCGGAGACTGGCCCGGCCTGGCCCCCAGCGACCGCCATGAAGGTCGGGACCTCGCCTCGACCACCGACGTTCGCGCCGTGTTCAAGGGCATTCTCCGCGACCACATGGGCATCGAACGGGCAGCCTTGGACACCCGGGTGTTCCCCGACAGCCACAGCGTCACCCCGCTCGATGGGCTCATTCGCCAGTGAGCGGGCACACCAGACCTTCGCTCAGCTGCCGAAGAGGCCAGTGCTCGCAAGGGGCGTGCACCACTCGGCTTGGATCGTGCCGGACACATTGCCCGTCGCCGGGTCATTGCCCGAGAAGCCCTCGTGGGGGAAGCCACCCTTGAGCGCCGCGATCTCCATCGTCACGTCATACGGGGAGCCGTCGCCACCCGTGATCTGGAGCGAGTAGTCCACCACCGTGCCCTGCCACCAACGCGCGGTGCCACCGGTCCAATAGTAGTCGGGGTCGTCGCCGTCGCTCAGCGTCGTGACCTCGAAGGCTCCGTCGCCCATCGCACACTCGATGACCGACGCGGTCGCGATCTCGTCAATGCCGCCGTCCGCTTCGGAACGTGTCCAGTTCAGAGAGCCCTCGTAGCCGACGGTCTCGGCCGGCACTTCGACCAACATGTTGCAGGTGCCGCCGGTGAACACATCGACGGGGTCGATGGGGTCGCCTCGGCCGACGTTGAGGTAGGCCGAGACCGACTCGCACGTCGCCGTGGGGGTGCTGCTCAAGTACATGATGAGGGAGCCAGCCTGGTCAAAGGCAAACGCGTGGTAGATGGCAAAGTCTGCGCCCACGCTCTCCCCGTCAGGTTGGACCGAGCCCACCACCTGGGGCTCAGCGGCCCCCGCGCCCGCACCGGTCTCGTCCTCAGACTTGCCGGCACACCCGAGCATCAACGGCACCAGCACAAGCATCTCACGCATCACGCCTCCATCCAGCCCTTCGACAGGCAACGCCGAGGGTATCGCACCCGCCGTCAGCGTGGGGCGTTGAATTGGGCCACAGCGGTCTCACACGTGACAATTCGGTTCACGCAGCGGACCAACTCAGCACGCCGAGTCGCCGCCCCCTCAGTCCCAGCGACCGGGGAGGCGGCCTGGCAATGCACTCATCCGACGGCGTTGTCGTCCTCGGAGCCCGACCGTTGCACCAGCCAGGACTCCATGAACGCATCCAAGTCGCCAGCCAACACCTTGTCCGTGTTGCCCGTCTCGACACCCGTGCGGAGGTCCTTCACCATTCGATACGGATGGAGCACGTAGCTGCGGATCTGGCTGCCCCACTCGATGCGTTTCTTCTCGGAGTTCTTGGCGTCGATCTCCGCTTGGCGCTTCTCCAGCTCATGCTGGTACAAGCGGCCCTTGAGCATCTTCCACGCCTTCGCCTTGTTCTTGTGCTGGGAGCGCTCGGCCTGACACGCCGCCACAATGCCCGTCGGGAGGTGGGTGATGCGAACCGCTGAGTCGGTGGTGTTGACGTGCTGGCCACCGGCGCCGGACGACCGGTAGGTGTCGATGCGGCAGTCCGACTCGTTGACATCCACTTCAATGTCGTCGTCCAGATCTGGCGTGCAGTCCACGCTCGCGAAGGCGGTATGGCGACGGGCCGCGCTGTCGAAGGGGCTGATGCGAACCAGCCGGTGCACACCAATCTCGGCCTTCAGGTACCCGTAGGCATACGGGCCCCGAACCTCGATCTGCACGTGCTTGATGCCCTTTTCTTCGTGGGCCTGCTCATCGAGCACCGACACCTTGAAGCCTCGGGAGGCGGCCCAACCCAAGTACATGCGCTTGAGCATCGCCGCCCAGTCGCTTGCATCGGTGCCACCAGCGCCGCTGTTGATCTCGAGCAGGGCGTCATTGACGTCCATCGGCTCGCTCAGCATCTGCTGGATCTCGACCTCGCGGATGCGGGGCCCCATCGACCGCAAGGCAAGCTCACCCTCAGCTTGGGTCTCTTCGTCCTGCTCTTCTTCGCCCATGTCGAACAAGGTCTCGCCGTCTTCGACAAGCGTGACCATCTCATCGAACATCTTCACAACCCGCTCCAGCCCGCCCTTTTCCTTTAGGACAACTTGGGAGCGAGCTTGGTCCGTCCAGAATTCTGGATCATTGGACTGGTTCTCCAGCTCACGAATGCGCTCACGCTTCGCAACAACGTCAAAGATGCCCCCGGAGCGCGTCGACGCGCGCCCGGATCTGCTTGCGGACATCGGCGATGTCGCCCTTGAGGAGATGGTCTTCGGACATGGCTGGGCCTCCGGTTCGCTACAGCGCGGCCGCCCTAATCCACCGTCGTCATGCCTGCCGCTCTGCTGATGAGGCCCGCATCGGTGACCCCGAGCACCTTGAGCAGCCGAAGCTCGGCCCCCCGCATCTCTTCGGCCTCGGCTTCATCCTGCTCATGGTCATAGCCGAGTAAGTGCAAGAAGCCGTGCACCAGCAACACCTGGAGCTCCAGCGCCAGCGGGTGGCCGAGCCCGTCGGCCTGGACTTGGGCGGTGTCGAGGCTGATGACCAAGTCGCCCAGGATCGGATCGTCCTCGTCCGCTTCTTCGCCCTCTCGCATCGCAAAGCTGAGCACGTCGGTGGGCCGATCGACCCCCCGGTGCTGGAGGTTGAGGGCTTGGATGAAGGGGTCGCGGCACAGCACGATGGAGAGCTCAGCTTCGTCCAACCGGGCGTGGCGCATCAGGGTCTCGGCATCCCTCAGAATGGCGGCAGCATCGTGCTCTACGTCCTCACAAGACAGCAGAATCGTCGGGCTCATCCATCCCCCCGCCACGGGCCGTCCGGGTTGGGCAGATGCTCTGCAGACTCGTAGTCATCGTCGGGGCTGATGCTCGGCTCAGGCCGGTGCAAGCCGCCCAAGTCAGCGTAGGTCGACGGGGCCTTGCCGGGGTCCGGCGGCACCGGCGGGTGCTCCGGAAGGGGCGCGATGGGCCCGCTCGACGGCTCTTCGGACTCGCGAGGACCACCCGCCAGCCGGGCCTTTCGGTTCTCTTCCGCAAAAGGATTGGTGATCTCCAGCGTGATCACCGGCCCGGTCGGCCGCTCCCCCTCCGGCAGTGGAATCTTTCGCTTGGGCACCCCCGGATACTCAATGCGGTGGTGATAAATGCCCAACAGGGTCTCGGTGAAGGACTCCACAATGGTGTAGATCTCCTTCACCGTGAGCGGGCACTTCTCGAGCTGACCATCCATCAGCGTGGAGTTGACCAGCCGCTGGATGAGCGCCCGCAAGTTGACGGGTGACTTGTCCTTGAGGGTGCGGGTGGCCGCTTCGCACTTGTCGGCGAGCATCATGATGCCCGCTTCCCGCGTGTCCGGCAGGTTGCCCGGGTAGCGAAAGTCCGACTCGTCCACGACCTCGTCATCGCCCGCCGCTTCCCGGGCCTTCACGTAGAAATACTGAATCAACCCGGTGCCATGATGCATCGTGATGCCATCGAGAATGGGCTTCGGAAGCTTGTATTGCTTCGCGATGGCCTCACCGTCGGTGACGTGGTTGATGATGACCCGCGCCGAGGTCCGGGGCGGCAAGCGGTCGTGGGGATTGGGCCCACCCCGCTGGTTCTCGATGAAGTACTTGGGGTTGACCGCCTTTCCGATGTCGTGGAAGTAGCAGGACACCCGCACGTGCAGCGCGTTGGCGCCCACCGCTTCGGCGGCAGCCTCGGACAGCTGGGCGACGGTGACGGAGTGGTGGTAGGTGCCCGGCGCCCGCAGCATCAGCTGGCGCAGCAGCGGATGGTTGAGGTTGGCCAGCTCCATCAAGCGGTAGTCGGTCACGAAGCCGAAGAGCTCGAAGACAGGCACCAGGCCGAGCACCAACACACCCGACAGCGCCCCGCCCACAAAGCTAAAGCCGACGTCCCACAGCGGCAGTGCACCCGCCCCGTCCGTCGCCAGCGCCCCATCGCCCAGGTGCACCCGCACAAGCTGCATCAGCAGGGCGGCCGCAGCGTTCACCAACCCGGTGACCAGCCCGGCCCGCAGCACCCCGAGGCGTTCCTGATTCGCCGCCACCGCGCCGGCCGCCGTGACGCCCGAGATGGCGAAGAACAGCGTGTACATCACTTGCTGTTCCATCATCATGCCCAGCATCGCCGCCGTGAGCAGCGACCACACCAATGCGGTCTCGGCATTGATGAGAATGCGCACCAGCATGGCACCACCGGCCACTGGCACCAGCAGCCAGAACGCGCTCGCTTCAGCACCCAGCCCGACGGCGTCCGCCAGCGGCACGCTGAGCTCCACCGTGATTCGGGCGAGAATCATCATCAGCAGCAACAGGATTGCCGACGCCTCCAGCTCCCGTGGGGAGTCTGGACGGCGCACAAATGCACCCTGGACGTACTGGGCAACACTGGCGAACACGAGCCCGCAAAAGGCGATGAGTGCGAGGATCATGCCCAGTCGGCCGGGCCCGGACTGGCCCACTTGCATCGCCCGCAACATGTCCACTTGGGTGGGGGTGAGAACTTCACCCTCACGGGCGATCATCGCCCCCCGAGACACCGTGTGGACCACCTCATCGACACCTTGTCGCGCCCGCAGCCGCCGGTCGGCCGTGTCGCGGGGGTTGGGGA
>CALOBC010000054.1:0-10823 GCA_942491145.1 Myxococcota bacterium
GCGCACCGTCTGGCGAACCGCCCTCGCCTATGAGCGCGAGGCCCGGTACCCGACGGCCGCCACCTTTCGGACCGCCATCGAGGCCGCCGCAGCGCCACTTGGCGGCATCGCCACCCGGGTGGAGCTCGCCGCCTACGTGCAAGGCATCGACGTCAAGGGCGCCGCCGACATCGCCCATCGGCTGACTGCCTACCGCACCCAGCAAGCGCCGGCCGAGCTGCCCCCGCCCCCGCCGGCGCCCCTGAACCCCAGCCAGCCCTCCGAGCCCTCGGTCTCGGCCGCCACCGAAGCCACTGTGGCCGCACCCGCCGCCGGCCGGTGGCCGCTGATCATCGCGGTCGCAGCGGGGGGCGCGGGCGGCGCGCTGGCGCTGAGCCTGCTGCTCGCCATCGTCATTGTGGCGCTGCCGACCGGCACTCCCGCCCAAGTGGTGGAGGCCCCCAAGATCCCCCTGGCGCCTGAGCCAGCCTTGGCGCCCGAACCGGTGCCGCCCGAAGCCCCCGAGCCGGCGGCGCTGGTCGACCCTGTCCCCACACGAAGTCCCGATCCCAAGCCGACGGCACGTCCGACGTCAAGCCCCGAGAAAGCCCAATCCGAGGCCGTTCCCGCGGTGCCACCAAAAGCACCAACGCCGGCTGATCCCCCGCCGGAGGCAGTCCCCGAGCCGGCCGCGCCCGCCGAGCCGCCAGCACCGGCGGAGCCTGAGGTCGGCACCGCCAAGCCCGAGACCGCGCCGCCCCCGCCTGCCGCCACCGAGACGGGCTACCTCTTCGCCACGTCTCACCCGTCCAGCGGCATGGAAGTGGTGGTCGATGGCACCGTCGTCGGCCGCACCCCACTGCGCAACCACAAGCTCGGGATCGGCAGCCACACGGTGCTCATCCGCGACCCCGCCACTGGCCGTTCGACCTCTCATGCCGTCCAGGTCACCAAGGGCCGAGCCACCATGATTCGCGGAGAGTCCCCATGACCGCCCGTCCCTTGCTCACTGCCTTCGCCTTGCTCCTGACCAGCGCCACGGCCCAAGCGCGCGAAGCCGTCTCCGTGCTCCGTTCGGACGACCTACCCGCCTACGATGCCCCCGTTGAAGCCTTTGTGCGCAGCCTCGGTGCGCCCGTCGAGGTCTTCGCGCTCAAGGGGGACCGGGCCACCGCCCAGCGGATCCTGAGCGACCTCGCGGCCGACCCACCCCCCGCTGTGCTGGCCCTGGGCGCAAAGGCCGCGTGGATGGCCGCCCGCGAGCTGCCCCCCACCGTGCCCGTGGTCTGGGCGATGGTGCGCGAGCCCGCCCGCTACGGCCTCGATGGCATCAACATGACCGGCGTGCGCATGGAGACCCCCCCGGGGCTGGTGCTCGCCCAGTTCCAGCTCTTTGCCCCGGACGCCCGGCGCATCGGCATCCTCCTGTCAGCCTCCAACTCCGACCCGTTCATCGGCGAAGCGATCCAGGCCGCAAAGGACGCCGGCTACGATGTTCTCGCTCGGCGCGTGACGAGCAGCCGAGACGTGCGCCGCCAAGTGGTCACGATGATGGGTGAGGTCGACGCCATCTGGCTGTTGCCGGACCCCCTCGTCGTGAGCCCCTCCAACTTCCACTACATCCGCTCCCAGGCGGTCCGGGCCCGCAAGCCCGTGCTCGCCTACAGCGAGACCCTGGTGGACGCCGGTGCCCTCATCTGCGTCGCCGCAGATCGGTCCGCCATCGGCAAGCTCGCGGCTGACCAGGTGCGCACCATCCTCGACGAGCATGTGTCCCCCGGCAGCATGGAGCCGGTCTCGCCAGACCGCACTCGCGTGGTGCTCAATCGCGACACCCAAGATGCCATCGGCTTGCGCGTCGATCCCGCACTGATGGACTTTGTGGACCAGACCGTGCGAGAGCGCACCCAGCGCTGAGCACCCAGCGTGGAGACTCAGGCGCTGCGTCAGTACAGCACCTCAAGCCCCACCACGATGGTGCGGCCTTCGGCTTCCAGGTCCTTGGGGAATCGCGCCACCGTCTGGCCCGCGTCATTCGTGGTCGTGCGGTTGGCATCGTCCAGGTAGACGAGGTTCTCGTACCGGGTGTCGAGCAGGTTGCGGATGGAGAGGTCCGCGCGCACCCGGCCGTTGGCCATCGCATCGGTGGCTGCGGCGAGGTGCATCAATGTGTAGGCAGGGCCATCGGGCCGTCCCGACTGTTGGGTCCACTGCTGCCGAAGGCGCTTGCCGACGTGGTCCACGAGCAGCGACACCCGCATTCCAGGCAGCGCCTCCAGCCCAAGGCGACCGTTGACCATGTGCACCGGCACGCCGTACTGGGCCCGGTTGGTGGTGCCGTCGACCGCGCGGGTGGCGCTGTAGGCCACATCGAACTCGAAGGGTCCGGCATCGACCGTGCCCTGGGCTTCCCCGCCGAGAATGGTCGCTTCACCACGGTTCTCGTAGTAGTCGGTGCCCAGCTTGGGGTCATTGCCGCTCTCGGGGTTGATCTCTTGACCGACCCGGGACCCGAAGGCCGCAAAGCGCAGGTTCATCGGGTCCCACGGCGACCACGTCAGCTCGGTCTCGACCGTGTCGATGACCTCGGGCGACAGTGCTGCATTGCCTGCGGTGAACAGGTTCTGGCCCTCTTCATCCTGGCGAACCACCACCAAGAGCTCTCGGGGGTTCGGTGCCCGGAATGCCCGTCCATACAGGATCTTGAAGACGCTGCCATCCGTTGGCAACAGCAGGATTCCCGCACGGGGGCTGGCAAAAAAACCAAAGTAGGAGTGGCGGTCCAGCCGAGCGCCGCCGGTCAGCTCCAGCCACCAGCTCGCCGTCCACGTGTGCTGCACAAAGCCGTAGGCATCAGCGATGGTCGCGTCCTTCTCGGCGATGCGGAAGGCCGATGGCCGGACCGGGTCTTCGGAGAAGTTGACGAAGTCATTGTCGATGAGGGCATGCACCCGGGTGGCTTCGATGCCCACCCCGAGCACGGTGGTGTTGTGGGGGCCCGCGCGGAGCTGGCTCTCGACATTTCCGCCGAAGCGGCTGCTGCGCTTCTCGGTCTCGACCAAGCGCCCGGTGAGCTGGGTGCTGGGGGCACCCGTGTCGGGGTCCAACGTGGTGGAGGGGTCATCCAAGAAAGCGTACTGACCAGGATCATCAAAGTTCTGCCACCAAGCACCGGCGGTCAAGATGCCCACCGCGCCGAGGGGCACTTCGTAGCGGGCCCGGGCAAAGCGGTCGCGGTAGCGCAGCCAGAATGCCTCGTCCTGCTGCATGAGCACGGCGATGGGGTCGTCCTGCTCGTTGACCAGGTAGGTGTGGCGGTAGTCGATGGCCGCGACCTCGAGGTCGAGCCCCGCCACGGCCACGCCGAAGCGTCCCAAGATGGACCGCCGGGGGTTCATCCCGGTCACGTCGCGTCGCCCCCGGGGGGTGGTGTCCATCCCGTCGCCGTCCATGTCGAGCACCCGAGCGGTGGCCCGAACCTCCACATCGGTGCCACCGACCGAGACCGTGTCGGCCAGGACCGCCGCCGCACCCCAGCGCCCATCATCGCCGACTTCCGCGCGGGCAAAGCCACCCTGAAGGTCCTCGGCTCGGTAGGTCACGACGTTGACCACCCCGGCGAAGGCGTTGGTGCCGTGCACCGCAGAACCCGGACCCTTGATGATCTCGACTTGCTTGACATCGACCAGCGGCAGGTACTCGTCGATCCATGCGTGGGTGTAGATGCCGTCGTACCAGGGCACCCCGTCGACCAGCAGCAGGAACTTGTTGTTGTCGGGCGAGATGACACCGCGAAACCATGCGAGCTGACGGCCTTCTGGTGCCACCGTGATGAAGACGCCCGGCAGGCTGCGCAGGACGTCCGCGAGGGTGCGGTAGCCCCGCGAGCGAATCTCTCGGTCGGTGATGACCGTCACGATGGATGGCGCTTGCTCAACGGCCTGGGCGTAGCGGCTGGCCACCGTCACCACGCGCTCTTCGGCACGAAACAGGGCCGACTCGTCGGGCTCTTCAAAGGGATCGGTGACGTCGCCAGCGAGCGCGAGGCCGGGCAGTGCGGTCGCCCCGAGGAGCAAGAACGCAGCCGACAACTTGGCCAAGATCCTCCAGGGCACGCCATAGTCAAGCGACGCGCCCCCGACGTTGGCCGGGCGGACGGGAGGCAGGAGCGAAGCGCGCGGTCCATGCATCATGGCGACGGTGTACCACAGGCGCCCCCTCAAGGGGTCCAGGTGGAGGACCACTTCGGCCGACATGTCCCCTGGTGCGCCGGTTGGCAGCTCCCTTGAGTGCCCCCGGTCCACGCGCCCGCTATTGTCCCGGCCCACGCCTCACTCCTGGGCCCCATGTCCCCCGTCTTTGCTCTCCTCATGGCTCACAGCGCAGTCGCCGCCACGCTGCGGGTCGAGGAGTCCGTCGCGCCGGGAGAGACGCTGAGGGTGGACCTCTTGGACAGCACGGGGGCGACGCTGACCCACTGGCTGGTCACCGATGGCGGGGGGGCACGGCAGCTTGGGTGGCGACCGGACACCGCGCCCGAGCCGGGGCTTGTCCGGGCGGAGCTCAGTGAGCTCTGGCTTCCGGCAGGCACCTACGCGCTGCACATCCACGGCACCTCGGTCGACCGCACGGATCCGCTGGTGGTGCACGATGACGCCCCCCGGATGGTCTCAGCTTCCCTCCCCACGGGGGCCACCGCGGTGCACGCCAGCCGGTGGTCGCCAGAGCAAGGCACCGATGGCTACGCGTGGGCGCCTGATCTGGGCGGTGTGTGCTTCTTGCCGCTGGGCCTCGGCGAGTGGACCGTGACGGCCGAGGGGCGACCGGACCTGCAGGCGCGGGTGCGCGGCGACGAAGACAGCCGGACCTTGCACTTTGAGGGCGCGCCACGGGCCCCCAAGCGGGTGGGCAGCACGGGCCAACAGTGGCTGGTGCGGGGCCTGCTTGTGCCCATGACCCTCCTGATAATCGGCATGCTCGTGTGGCTCGGCATGTGGGCATGGCGCACGAAGGACCGCCGGGGGATCGGCCTCGCGGTGCTGGTCTCGGCGGTGTTTGCGGCGGTCCCGACCTTCCCCTTCCTGATGTCGCCGGCGACCTTGGCCCCGATGCCCACGGCAGACTTCCGGGACCCGGTCACCAGCGCCTCGCTCGCGGCGGCCATCGCGAATGCCTCGGTCCACCTGAGCGACCTGGCGACGACGTGGAACTGGCCGGAGGGCCACTCCTGGCTGGCCCTGGGCCCGAGCTGGCTCAGCTACCTGCTGGTGGCGCCGCTGAGCTGGGCATTCGGCGGACTGGTCGCCCACAACATCGGCCTGTTCCTGTGGGTGGCCGCGCTGGGGGTCGGGGCCTGGACCCTCGCCCGATCCCGGGGCATCGCGCGGGTGCCCGCACTGCTCGCCGCCGGCTTTGCGTGCCTGGCGCCGGCCCTCACAGACGAGCTCGACAAGACTAGCCTGGACCGCGCCGGCCTGTGCCTCGTCCCCATCTTCCTGCTGTGCCTGGACCGCGCCGTGGCCCGAGGCGGCATCTGGATTGTGGCCAGCGCCGCCGCACTCGGGGGCACCTTCCTGCTGCAGACCTACTACGGGTTATATCTTAGTATCGCATGCCCTCTGCTGGTGCTCCCCCGGGTGCTCGGTCCCGATGTGCTCCGCAGGCTGGGAAGGGTCGTCGCGGTCGGGGCCTTGTCGATTGCGGTGTTGCTGCCCGGCCTCGTCGTTCTCCAGCAGGGCACCCAAGGCACGGTCTATGCCGGTGACGACCAGCGGCTGGTGGACGTGGTTGACGACCTCTGGTCCCCACTACCCGACAAAGGCCGCATCGAGGCATTTCTCAACAACAATGACCCCAAGCTCAGCGGTGCGAGCGAGGCCCGGGTTCAGCGCCGAATGGACAGCCCTGAAGACCGCCTGCTGACGGCCGTGGCCCACTCGCTGCCTGCGAAAGAGGCGCTGTTTCCTGGGAGCACCCTGCCCGGACGGTCGTTCTGGTGGGTCATCGCAGCCCTGGCCCTGGTGGTGGCCCGGAAGCGTCGGGGGGCGGCGCTGTCAGTCTGGGACGTGTCCGTGTTCCTGCTGATGGCCCTCGGTCCGGTCCTGCGCACCGGGCCGACCGACACCGGGACCGTGCTTCCCTACTATGCCTTCCACGTCTGGGTTCCCGGCTTCGACCAGCTCAAGCACCCCAACCGCTCAGCGCTGCTGGCCGCCGCCGTCGCCGGTGTGCCCGCTGCCGCCGTGCTGGACAGGTTCTTCGGCCACCACCGCAAGGCCCGCTGGATGGCGCTGCCGGTGGTGGCCGTCCTGGTTGCGCTGTCGGTCTCGGTGCACTTCCGCACCCGCGCCGAAGCCGCCGAAGAGGGCCTGCCCTACGCCGATCTCGCGTGGCTCAGCGACAACCCCAAGTACCAAGGGCTGGCCCTGCACCATGCCCAATCTCAGGGACAGCGCTTCGAGCTGGAGCCAGCGCTGGCGGGGCTGGCCGGGCGTCCTGCGCTGGTGCTGCCGGTGCTGGAGCCGCTGCCCGTACCAATCTTCATTGCTCTGACACAAGCGAAAATACCGGCCGTCAATGGCGCGCCACACGGCATTCCCGAGCTTTCAAGGCTGCCACCTTGGGTCGAGACAGACCCCTTCCTCAACGAGCTCGCGTGGCGCTCGGGTTCGGACCGAGCCAGACTCTGGACCGGTGGCCCGGGCACCCAGTCCACGGGGCCCGTGCAAGCCGCCGGCCTCGAACTCATCATCTTGTTCCGCGACCACCTGTCGCACCCATCGCTGCTCGCACCGACCGAGGCACTCCTGGATGGTGTGGCCGAGCGCATTCGCGACACGGACAGCGTGGTGGTCTGGGCCCTGCCAGGGTCGCAGTAGCGCTTGAGACCCGAGAAGCTGTTGACCCTGTGACGACGGAGGCCCTGTGAAGCGCGCAGCACTCTTCGCTCTGGGCATTGGTGCATGCGGCGGGCCCCAGCCTCCTGAACCTGCGGGCATGGTCCACATCAAGACCCCCGGCCGCACCGGGACCGCCGGCAACTTCTGGATGGACCGGTTCGAGTATCCGAACCGCAGTGGCGAGGCCCCCCGGGTCTACACCCACGCGCTGGAAGCCCGAGACGCGTGTGCCGCAGCGGGCAAGCGGCTGTGCACGGCCGCGGAGTGGCGGCGGGCGTGCGAAGGACCGGAGGGCAGCCTGCGCTTTGGGTACGGGCCCACCTACGAGGCGGGACGCTGCCATGCGTCGAAGTCCCTGAAGTCTGGGCACACCAGCATGATGAAGCCAGAGGAGCTGGTGGCGCCGTCGGGGGCCTTCGACGGCTGCGCCACACCCGAGGGGGTGCACGACCTGGTCGGCAATGTCGAGGAGTGGGTCAACGACGACTGGCGGGGCGTCGACGCCATGTTGGAGGGCGGTGCCTGGTACACCTACGCCAACTACGCGGACTGCTCGGGGGACTACTCTCGCCACCCCGACTACCGGCTGCGGCCCGACAAAGAGGTCTACTCGGCGGGCTTTCGTTGCTGCTGGACCGAAGCGGAGCCCACGGACGCGGACATCCGAGAGGACCGCGACGCGCGCTTGCACCGCCCGGGCCCCCTTCCCCAGTACGATGCCGAAGCCGAGAACAGCCTTGCGCCGGGCGTCTTCATCGACACCTACGAATACCCGAACCGGCCTGGCGTGGCGCCGCTGGTGGCCGTGGACCAACAGACCGCTGCGCAGCTGTGCGAAGCGGCCGACAAGCGCCTGTGCACGGCCGGCGAGTGGGAGCTGGCGTGCGGCGGGCCCGACGGCCTGGCCTACCCGTACGGAAACACCCTGGTGCGCAGCGCGTGCCCCATCGAGCTGGCGGCGGCACCGGCCACCGGTGCGTACCTGGGCTGCCAGTCCGGGTTTGGCGCCTATGACCTCGTCGGCAGCGTGTGGGAGTGGACCGCGACGCCGCTGGACGCGCCGGTGCTCCAGAGCCGCCCGGACGAGGACCTGCGAGAGCTTCGGGGGGGCTCGTGGAAGGTGGACCCCCGCAAAGGTGCTTGCCGCGCCACCGATGGCTACCCGGCCGCGCCTGCAGATGCGGCGTTTCCCGATGTGGGCTTCCGGTGCTGCCGAGGGCCCGAGCTGGACCGCGGCAAGTCGGCGAACCGAGGCACCCTGGACTGCCCCGACGGCATGGTCTCCGTGGCAGGCGAGCTGGATTCGTACTGCATCGACATGCGTGAGTACCCCAATGAGCCGAGCTCCTGGCCCCAGTCCGACCTGACGCTGGAGGCCGCCATCGCAGCGTGCGACACCAGCGGCAAGCACCTGTGCTCCGAGGCCGAGTGGCTGCGGGCGTGCTCCGGTCCAGAGCTGCGGCGGTGGCCCTATGGCAACACCTACGATCCCGAGGCCTGCCACGACAACGCCCAGGGCGTGAATGGTGGCGGGCACGCCGTTCAGAGTGGCTACCGGGCGGGATGCACGACCCCTGAAGGCATCTTGGACTTGTCGGGCAATGTGTGGGAGTGGACCCTGCGCACCGCCGCTGGCGCCGACGGACATCCCCGGGAACACGGTGTGCTGCACGGTGGGGGCTGGAACCTCAGCGCAGGCATGAACCAGTGCCGCAGCACCGCAGAAGCCCGCGCCGACCACGCGGGTCAGTCGGGGGCCCGCTGCTGTGCAAACGCGACGGAAGCGGCCGCCCTCAGGGGGTCAGCAGCGGCGGCGGCGCCTCCACCGTGAGCCCGAGGCGCTGACGCGCACGACGGAGCCGCCGGTCGCCGGGAAGCAGTGCCCAGGCGGCGTCCAGGGCCTCCACTGCCTCGTCTTGGTGGCCCAGATCAACCAGGAGATCCACCGCGGCCACGACCACCCGGGGGTTGTCGCCGGCCGTGCCCAGCGCGGATCGGGCTTCTCCAGCACCCTGGGGCAGCCCGTAGTGGTGAACGGTCTCCACCCGACCAACGAGGGCCTGGGGCTCGTCGGGAGAGAGCTCCAACACGCGATCGTAGCTGGATAGAGCGCCGGTGGAGTCGCCGGTTCGATACCGCGCACGCGCCAGGTTCAGCGCGGGCTCCCAGCTGCGGGGATGCTGTCGTGCCCGACGCTCAGCGGTGCGGAGCTCATCGACCGGCAACAGGTCAAAGCTGGCGAAGATCCGCTCAATGAGCGGTGCATAGCGGTCCTGGGCGCCCTCGATGACCTTCATCATCACCCGGTGCTCGTAGACCCCGCGGGTCACCACCACCGCATCGGCGACTTGGGGGGCGTCGGAGAAGAGGAAGCGCATGCGGATGCGGATCGCGGGAACACCGTCCACATCGACTTTATCTTGGGACAGCACCTCCAGCTCCTGGCTGCCTGAGCGGATGCGTTCCACCAAGCGCTCGGCAGCTTCCTCCACCCCGATGGGCCGCTGGTGGGTGGTGGTGGCCGCGCCGATGCGGGCCCGAAAGTCGACGGACTGCCACGCCCGGTCGCCTGTGAACAGCCAGCCCCGTTGCCAGTAGGCCGGGCGGGACACGACGAAGCCCAGCTCGTCCTTGTCGGGCACCAGGGGGACCAGCCGCGTGCCCGCTTGGTGGACCCCCACGAAGGTCGCGAGCAGAAGCGCCATCGCGATGCTGCGCCAGGTGCGGTTCGCGCCCCGGCGAGCGGACAGCGCTTCAGGCTCCAGCACGGTCATCAGCAGCGCACCACCGAGCAGCCCGCCGAGGTGGCTCCAGTTGTCGACGTCCTCGCTGACCATGCCCGAGACACCGCTGACCACCAGGTAGGGCAGCAGCGCCCAGCCAAAGTAGCGCCGGGCCCGGTCCGGGATGTCGTCCCAGTGCTTCCAGCCCAGCACGACCGTGGCCGCGATGAGCCCAAAGACCCCGCCGCTGGCCCCCATGCTCGGCGGCAGCGGGGTCAGCAGCATGCTCAGGCAGCCTCCGAGGACGACGCTGAAGAAGTAGATCAACACGAGGTTTCGGCGGCCAGCAGCCCGCTCAAGGTGGTAGCCGGTGTACGCCAAGAAGCAGAGGTTGAACAGCAAGTGGGTGAAGCCCAAGTGGAGCAGCCCATACGTGATGAGCCGCCAGACCTCGCCCCGCTCCAAGATGGCCGGTCCCGCGTTGGTGAATGTGTCGACCAAGAACCGGCCGCGGTCTGGGGAGTGGCTCCAGAACCAGACCCGCAGCTGAAACCCGACCAGAATCGCCGTCACGATGGGCACACCCCGGCGGCTGAGTCCCATCCGGAACGCCAGTCGGTCGGGGGCCATCAGCTCGCGGTACAGCTCCAGCTCACCGGCTGGCTTGAACGCATCGCCGGTGACCACATCAAAGCGAATGAGGGTCTCGGGCGGAATCTCGCCGTCCCGAATCCGCCGCTCGAAGTCGTCGTACGTCATGCGCTGCACATGCGTTCGGCGCTTGACCTCAATGATCACGACGGCTCCGGGCCACCTGGAGAAGACGCCGCACCGACCGTCGGCCGTCCCCGCAGGGAGCTTGGTGGGCCGCACCGCTGGACACACGACGGGGTGCATGATGGCATGCGAGCCTTCGCCTTACCCGACCGGGGCGTGGGGTGGGCCTCGGACCCGGCAGCATCGGCGGTTCCCTGCCGCGGCCCAGCCCGCTATCAGGGCCTTCGACACTGGTCCGCTGTGATCCCGACCTGGGGTGCCACGGAGGGCCATCCACTTGGAGCGCACCATGGCTGTCCGACTGGTGGCCGTCACAACCGACCGCCGCGCGCTGGGCCCGCCGCCTTCTCCGTCCGACCGGGTGCGTCCCCGGCGCGCCGAGGTGCACTTGGCACAGAGCGTCGTCAGTCGCCTGCGGGCGGTGGGACTGGAGCCACTGCTCATC
>CALOBC010000055.1:0-7793 GCA_942491145.1 Myxococcota bacterium
GCGTCGGTGGCCGAGGCGCTGCAGACCAGGGTGTCGTCGTTGGTGGCGCTGGTGGGCGAGATGGTGACCGAGGACAGGACCGGGTCCGTGTTGTCGACCGCGGCGCTCGCGCTTCCGGTGTCGGTGCCGCCGTCCCCATCGGTGGCCGTCACGGTGCAGGTGACCGTGGTGCCAGGGTTGTGGCTGCTCGTCAGGCTGAGGGTGCTCGCGGTGGAGCCGTCGGACCAGAGGTAGCTGATCACCGGGGTGTCGCCGTCGGCGTCGCTTGCGATGGCGGCGCAGGTCAACACATCCCCCACCTGGCCGCTGCTCGGGCTGACCGTGACGCTGGTGAGGACGGGGTCGGAGTTGGCGACGGTGGCGCTGGCGGACGCGGAGACGGTGCCCCCATCGCCATCATCGGCCGTCACCGTGCACGTGATGGCGTCGCCGGGGCTGTCGCTGCTGGTGACCGCATAGGTGGTGCCGGACGAGCCGTCTTGCCATGCGTAGGTCAAGGAGACGCTGTCGGAAGGGTCGGCGTCCGTGGCGCTGGCGGTGCAGGTCAACCCATCCCCCACCTGCACACTGGTCGCCGAGAGGGACGGGCCAGAGAGCGTGGGAATGGCGTTGCTCACGGTGATCTCGGCGGTTCCTGTCGGTCCACTGCCGACCCCATCAGAGGGGGTGACCACCACCCGGTATGTGTGGTGCTTCAGGGTGCCAGTGCTGGGGAACGCGGCAGAGGTGCTCACGGCGGACAACACGCCGTCTTCGTACCAAGTGTAGCCGTAGGTCACCGTTCCCGAGCCGTCGGGGTCGATCGAGCCGCTCGCGTTCGCGGTGAGTGAGTGGGTGGTGGTGGCGGGATTCGGTGAAATGCTTACGGTTGGCGCCGTGGGCACCGCGTTGATGGTGAGGCCCAGCGACCGGATGGTGTAGAGCCCGTCGGTGTCGGTGACCGAGATCTGCACGGTGTGGGTGCCCGCGGACAGGGTGCTGGACGTGAACCCGGCCTCACCGGTCGAGTCCGCCCCCGCTGCGGACAAGCCGCCGTCCCGGTCGGACTGCCACGACATCTCCAGGTCGGTGGGCAGGTCTTGGTCATCGGACACCGTGGCGGCAAACGCGACCGGCTGGCCCTCGTTGTGGGTGCTGCCGTCGACGGGGGTGTGGACCACCAGCGACGGGGGCGTGCCGACCGTGTAGTAGATGCTGTCGCTGCAGGCGGCGCCCACCTCGTCGGTGGCAGTGAGCGTGATGCGGTGGGTGGCGACCGTGAGGGCCGTGGTGGCGAAGGCCACGGTGCCGTCGGTGTCCGGGGTGCTCTCTCGTAGTGCGCCGTCGACATCGCTCGACCAGCTGACCACCAACAGGTCGTTGGCGACGTCCACATCACCAACCGTGCCCTCGAAGCGCACCTCGGAGCCATCGGCCCCCGCCGCTCCATCGGTCGGCAACAAGATGCCGCACGTGGGCGCGGTGTTGGACGGCCCGACGTGGATCACGACGCTGTCCCGTGCTTCTTTGCCGTCCGAGTCCACCACCCGCATCCGCACCGCGTGTTCGCCCTCGGGGAGGTTGCCGAACGCTTCGACGTGGCCGTCGGCGGTGATGTCCACGGCGAGCCCGAGATCGCCGAGGCCATCGGTCTCAAAGGTCACGGTGAGGTCGGTCGGCACGTCTTCTGTGTCACCGGCCACCCCGGCGAAGGTGATGAGCTGGTTGCTGTAGTGCGTGCCGTCGATGGTGGGCGCGGTGATGTCCGCGACGGGAGCGTCGGTGGCCATGATGTCGATCTCGACGCGATCCTGGCCGCTCGCGCCGCTGGGATCGGTGACGTCGAGCTGGATGACCCCGCCAGTGGCCGCGAACGCTGCGGTGCACGACACATTGCCGCCAGGCTCCGGCACCGTCGCACCACACGCGATGGTGCCGTCCACCACCCAGTCGACGGTCAGCGACGCGGCGTCATGGTCGGTGTCGCCCACGGTGCCCCGCAGCTCGACCAGGTCCCCCTCGCGGGCGGTGTCTCCGGTCGCGTGGGACGTGATGCGTGCCGTCGGGCTGGCGTTAAACTTTGTGACGCCGGCGTCGGAGCAGGCGGCGGCCAGCACCAAGGGCGGGAGGAGGAGGCGGGTCAGGTGGCGCATGGGGGCTCCAGAACGGGCAGTGAACCACGGGCGGAGGCGTGTGGGTTGTCTTCTTGCGCTGGGGCGGCCGGCCGGGCCTGGGTGGGTGCGGGGCAAGGGGGGCTGGCCCACCCGGCAAGCCGGCGGCCGAGTGCCAGCTCTTGTGTGGGATATCAGTTTTAATACCCATGTTGGTAGCCTGCACGGATAGCCTTGGGTCGGCACAGCGACTTGACGCCCTGCGCCCGGGGGCCTGGGGGCCGGCTCGGGCGCCCACGCGCCCGGTGTGGCGTCCGCGCCGGTCCTCGGCGGGCCCCCCCGGGTGGGCCACACAGACTGGGATAGGCCCCGCCGGCCATGGATCTTGATCGCCTCTCCCGTGCCCGTCCCCGCCTCCTCGGGGTCTTCCTCCGCCTCGGGCGTGCGCTCGTCAATGGGCTGGGGAGCGTGTGGAAGGCGCTGGGGGGGCGGCTGCCCGGCTTTGTGCCCGAGGCCCTGCTGGCGGTGTCGCGGCGCGACGTGCCCGGTGCCCCCGATGAGCCCTTGGCCCACTCGGATGGCCTGACCATCGCCTGCGAGAGCATCGAGATCGAGGGCAACCTCGGGCTGTTCGGTCGGCTGGTGCTCCGCCAGATGCTCCGCCGCTCCCTCGCCAATGCGTGGCGGCTGCGTGTGGCCGAGACCCGCGATCCGGCGCGCTTTTGCGGGCCCATCCCGCCCCCCATCTTCATCGTGGGCTTGCCCCGCAGCGGCACGACCTTCCTGCAGCGACTGGTCAGCAGTGTGCCGGGCACGTGGGGCATTCCGCTGTGGATGTCGCAACAGCCCCTGGTCCTTCGGGGGCCGGACCTAAGGCGGCTGCGCTCGGCCATCGACATCGTCGCCATGGGGGGCCTCGCGCCCGACCTCGACCGAAAGCACGCGTTTGAGCTGGACGCCGCCGAAGAAGCGATCACGCTGTTCGATGCGGCCGGCGGCTGGAACCCCGGGTGGTGGCGCGCTTCGGGCTGCGCGCAGTACCTCCGCTGGCTGCTGGAGCAGGACCCGGCGCCTGGCTACCAGCGGTTTGCGACCGTCCTTCGAGGGCTGGCCCAGGCTCGACCGGACGCCCGGGCCGTGCTCAAGACCCCCAACCACATGGGCGCCTTGAGTGTCCTGCACGACGCCTTTCCCGACGCCGTGTTTGTGCAGACCCACCGCGACCCGGCCCGCTGTGTCGCCAGCTACCTCAGCCTTCAGCGCAGTGTGCAGGGGATCCTCACGCCGTCGCCCGACCTGCACCGCTTGGGCGCCACGAGCCTGCACCTGTGGGCCACCCACGCCCAGCGGGGCCTGGACGCCCGCGCGCGCTGCCCCCAGATGCCTGTCCTGGACGTCGACTATGATGATCTGGTCAGTGATCCCATGGGTGTGTTGCACCGGGTCTGTGCCCACGCTGGGCTGTCTTTTGATGCGCCCGCCCAAGCCTCCGCTGCGGCCGAGCTGGCCCGCCGTCCCCGCCACCGCCACGGCACCCACACCTACCGGCTGGAGGACTACGGACTCGACACGACCACCGTGCACGGCGCCTTTCCCGACTACATCGCCCGCCACTTGCCGGGTCTCCTGAGGGGGCTGCCTTGACGGGGCGGGGCGTGCTGCAGATCGGTCTCATCTCCGACACCCACGGGCTGCTCCGGCCCGAAGCGGTGGTGGCCTTGCGCGGGGCCGATCTGATCCTGCACGCCGGCGACATCGGCAATCAGAGCGTGCTCGATGCGCTCGCCGAGATTGCCCCAGTGGAGGCCATTGCCGGCAATGTGGACCGCGCTTGGTGCACCTTGCCCGAGCAGCGCTCCCTGCTCGTCGGCGACACCCCTGTGGTGCTCGTTCACGACCGCAAGACCCTCGACCCCACCCGCCTGGGGGACGTCGTCGTGTGTGGCCACAGCCACCGGCCGGGGATCGAGGCCCACGATGGCCGCTTGTGGGTCAACCCGGGCAGCGCAGGCCCCCGGCGCTTCTCCCTGCCGGTGTGTGTGGGTTGGCTCGTCTTGGGGGACGGCCCACCCCGCGCCCGCCTCATTCCCCTCGAAGTGCCGCCACCGAGGTCCAGGGCACGCCCGGTCCGTCCGAGGTAGGGTGCAAGCCCTCTTGGAGCGTCGATGTCCTCGCCTGCCCATGCTCGCCTGCTGCGGTTGCCCAGCGACCACCTCGGCCGTCCGATCCACCTGTGGGCCCACGGCTGGTATGGCCGGCCGGTCCTGGTGCTGCCCTCCGGGTCTGGCATGGCCCATGAGTGGCAGCTTGGCGGCGCCATCGAGATGCTCCAGCCGTGGATCGACCAGGGCCTGATCAAGCTGTACTGCGTCGAGAGCAACGTCAGCCAGAGTTGGCTGGGCGACGCACCGCCGGACCTCAAGCTGGCCCGCCACTTGGCCTATGAGCGCTTCATCCACGACGAGCTGCTGCCGTGGATCGACCGGGACTGCCGCACGGCCAACACCCCCCTCATCGCCACGGGCGTGAGCTTTGGCGGATTCTTGGCACTCAACCTCGCCTTGAAGAGCCCTGAGCGCTTCCCGCGGGTGCTCTCGCTGAGCGGTCGCTTCGATGTGTGGCCCTTCCTGGACGGACTGTCCCCGGCGCTGGGCGAGGCCGCGTGGCACCAACAGCCCATGGCCTACGTGCCGGGGCTCGCCGGGCCCGCGCTGGACCGGGTGCGGCGCTCGCTGCAGACCACGCTGGTGGTGGGCCAAGGTGCCCATGAGAACCGGTGCATTCCCGAGACGGTCGAGATGGCCAAGGTGCTGCACCGACAGGGCATCTCGACCCACCTGGATGTCTGGGGCCACGACGTCAGCCACGACTGGGTCTGGTGGCGGCGCCAGCTGCGCTTTCACTTGGGACGCTTGCTCCTGGCCGGGCGTCAGGCGGCCTGAGCCCCCACGGCGCAGCACCGGGCTACGGCAGCACCATGGTCGACCCACCCCTCACGATCCGTGCCGTACACCAGGGCCACGCCCCCAATTGCAGCAGCGCGGGCAGTGTGGTGGGCGCCGTGTTGGTGTCCGCCGTGGCGTCGGCTGCGTTGCTCAACCTATGGGCAGGGTGGCTGCTCGCCCGATTGAGCCCCGGGTCCCCAGACGGTCCCGATGGTCCAGAAGGCCCACGACTACGCCGAGAAGCGGACCACAGCATTGTGCACGACCCGGCATCGGGCACCCGCTTGCACATCGAGACGTCGCTTGCCGACGCCCTTCACGATGGGGGCATGCCCAGTGTGGGGGGCCAGCGCGCGCCCGATGGCGCCTTGTCCGCGCCCACCGAGGTTCACCTCGCCGTGACCGAGCGGTGCCCGGCCCGGTGCACCACTTGTTACCTCAACGCCGGTCCCGAGCGTCAGCCCCCCGAGCCCGACGCCGGTGTGCTCATCCAACAGCTCGATGAATACGCTATTGATGCAGATTTTGTGGTCTCGGTAAACTCGCGGCATTGCTGCCAGAATACCCGATGCCTGTTCAGCCTGGCGAGGATAAGCTGATTTTTATTGAACAGGAAACACTACCGAACCGGGGATCCGTTATTACCGTTTCACCGGCGGGGAGAATCGGATAAACTGGCAAGAAAAAACCGTTTTTCATTCTGATGAATATTCGGGCCATACTCAACGTTGCAGGAGCCCTTCTTCTGCTCGTTTCCGGTTTGCTGATCCTTCCCGCAGGGGTGTCTTGGCACTTCGATAACCCACCGATCGCAGGCTATATGAGCGAGACGAATGCCTTTCTCGTTGCCATTGTCTTGTCTTTCTTTCTGGGACTGGGATTGTGGGAAATTTCTGCCTTCCGGCATTGAGCAATTACGTGACAGAGAAGGGTTCGCCATTGTCGCTTTTTCGTGGATACTGATCGCATTGGTCGGCGCGATTCCCTTCAAGCTGTCCGGTGTGTGCCCCGATTTCATCGATGGAGTGTCTGGAGAGCATGAGTGATTTCACCACCACGGGTGCTTCCATCTTGTGGAAATAGACTTTCGCCCGAAGGCATCCTGTTTGGCGGAACCTCATGCAATGGGTTGGCGGTATGGGTATCATCATCCTGTCGCTGGCAATATTCCCCGCCCTGGGGATCGGCAGTTTTCATTTGTTCAAAGCAGAAATCCCCGGTGGAGTCACCGTGGACCGTGTGCAACCCCGTCTGGCAGAAACCGCAAAAATTCTATGGAAAACTTATATCGCCCTCACCCTGCTGGAGATCGTGGTTCTCAGGATACTGGGGCTGGATTTTTTTGATGCGGTGACGCATACCTTCTCCACAGTAGCGACAGGGGGGTTTCTCCCCGTATGGGAAAAGTGTGGGCTATTTGACAATGTTTATGTTGAAGCCGCAATATTTTTCTTCATGTTTTTGGGGGGCATCAACTTTGTCCTTCACTTTCAGTTGTTACGTGAAACTTTCGGGAAGTGTTCCAAAATCCTGAAATTCGATTTTACTGGTGGGATGCTCATAACAGGTATTTTGATTGCCACCTGGGGGCTGTATTGGAACAGACTGGATGACGGATTTGGCTCCAGTTTCAGGAGTGCCGCATTCACCGTCATGTCCGTCAACACGACGACGGATTTTGCCACCGATGATTTCAATCAATGGCCCGACTTTTTAAAAATGATGTTGTTGACCATCATGCTGGTCGGTGGCTGTTCCGCCCTTACCAGCGGTTCGCTCAAGGCCATTCGAATCATCGCTGCTGAAAATCATCTCCAGAGAATTGAAAAAGCTGATCCATCCGCGTGCCATCATGCACGTCAAACTGGGCGGTAAAACCCTCGACCCCGACCGCTTGACCAACACCGTGGCATTGACCAGCCTGTTCATGGGTTTTGCCATCTTGAGTTGTATCTTCCTGTCGTTTCCGGATCAGGTCGGGTTTTTCTCTCTCGAAATGTGGGGTGGTGCGACTTTCGACTCCTGTGTACGTTTCCTTAATGAAGACCCTTGGGACCGAGCGCGTCAACTTAAGAAAAAAGCACCCAATACACCATTCCAGATGCTCCTGCGGGGACAGAACCTGCTGGGCTATCGGCACTATGCTGACGATATTGTGGAACGGTTCGTCAAGCAGTCCTGTGATGTGGGCATCGACATCTTCCGCATTTTTGATGCACTGAACGATTTCCGCAACATTCGCAAGGCCATGGAAACGGCAAAAAAATACGGTGGCACGGTGGAAGGGACTATCAGCTACACGGTCAGCCCCGTCCACACTGTGGAACGCTACATCAAAATGGCCAAAGAGCTTGAGGACATGGGTTCGGATATCATCTGCCTCAAAGACATGGCCGGTCTTTTAACGCCGGAAACGACCGGTGCGATCATCAAAGGCATTAAGGACACAGTCAAACTTCCAATCCACCTGCATTCTCACGCAACCACCGGACTGGTCGGTATGAACTTTATGCGGGCGATCGATGCTGGTGTGGACATGGTCGATACGGCGATTTCCTCCCTATCGATGGGCACCTCGCACTACCCCACCGAATGTATTGTCGCTGCCCTTAAGGGTTCGGACCGCGACACGGGGCTCGATTTGGATCTGTTACACGAGATCGCAGATTACTTCAAGGAAGTGCGCACCCATTACGCTGAATTTGAAAGCGATTTCAGGGGAGTCGATGTCAAAATTCTCGACTCGCAGATCCCTGGC
>CALOBC010000056.1:0-28207 GCA_942491145.1 Myxococcota bacterium
AGGCCTAGTCCAGCTGGCGCTCGCGCCTCGCAGGCCACTTCGGTGCACCGCGCCATCAAGACGTCCGAGTACACCCCAAGACCAATGCGGTCCTCAACCCCATCCAGGCCCTGGAGGATGTGTGCGGTGGCCCGCACGGCGGCCGTCGGCGGCCGCCTTCATCACGATGCGGCCCACACTGGTCGAGCCGGTGAAGAGCAAGTGGTCGAAGGGCAGCGCGGAGAAGGCAGCGCCGACGGCCGCGTCCCCTTGGACCACCGCACACACATCCTCCGAGAACACCGACTGGATGAGGGTTGTGAGGACCGCATTGGTCTTGGGGGTGTACTCGGACGTCTTGATGAGCACCCGATTGCCCGCCGAGATGGCCGCCACCAGGGGCGCGAGCGCCAGCTGGACTGGGTAGTTCCACGGCGAGATGATGCCCACCACACCGAGGGGCTGGTGCTCCACGCGGGCGCTCGCGGGCTTGAGGGCCCACCCCACTTCAGCTTCCTGGGGCTCGATCCAGTCGGCAAGGAACAACCGGGCATGCTTGATCTCTTCGAGAACGACGTAGACTTCGCCGATCTCGGTCTCGGAGCGGGCGCGGTTGCCGAAGTCGGCGGACACGGCATCACACAAGGCCCCTTGGTTGGCTTTGAGCGCCTTGCCCAGGGACTTCAGCAGCTTCATGCGCGCCTTGTAGGGCAGGCCGCCGTCCTTGCGCCACGCGTCCTTCAGCGTGGTCCAGCGCTGCTCAAGCTGCGAGAGGTCCGTCCCGGACGTGGGGGCTCCGGGGCTGGTCTCGGTTGCGTCCATGTGGAAGATCCTTCTTGGCGTGGGCAGCGTGGGGCAAGGGCACGAGTGTACCGCAGGGGCCCAGCTAACCGGTGGGTCTCAGCGACGGGGGCGCGTCGCCGTTGGTGCCCGACGTCGAGAAGCGCTGAAGGTGCGGTGGGGCGTGCCGATGTATGGGGGGCTCACCCTGCTTCCCACCGAGGCCACCATGGCTGCACCACACTCCAGCGCTCCATCCGTCATGCCCCGCGCCGACGGTGCTTTGGTCGGTGCCGCGGACTCGGAGGGCCCCCCCCCGGTGCATGGTGAGCTTCAGCGCTTGCGGGGATGGTTGTTCGCTGTGGCGATGCTGACGGCGCTCTTCGCCCTTGTCCCCGGCGCGGTGGAGCGGGTGCCGTCGGGTGCCCAAGCGGAGCAGACTCGGTCGGGTCTTCGGATGCCGGCCGCGGCCGAGGCCCACCGCATGCTCGTGGTGACCGCCGGTCCTGGGGTGCAGGGGGCGGCGTTGTTGTCGACGGTGCGGGCGCTTGATCTACACGCGCCCGACGACACGGTGCTCCGCCTGGAGCAGGCCCAGACCGGGCCGTCCGAGGACCTGCGCCTTGAGACGTGGGCCCGGGGATCCAGCGGGTGGCGGCTGATCGACGATCGGCTGTTGGACGGCGGCGAGCTGATGTCCCTGGTGGGCGCCGATGCGGTTGCCTTCGGTGGTGAGGGCTGAGCGTGAGGCCGCTGGGGTGAGCGGGGGCTTGACGGGACAGTCCAAGGCCTGCGCCCCGGCATTGCGGGTGCTGGGGCGGGGCTGTAAGTCGTGCCCACACGCGCCCCAAAGGACCCCGCCATGCTGTCCTCGATCTTCGTTTCCCGCAGTGCCCTGACTCTGTTCGCCTTGGGCACCAGCACTGCCATCGCTGCACCGCTGCAGGTCGCCACTCTCGACAACCTCTCGGCCGAGCGCAGCACCGTGCAAGCCCCCGGGGCCACCGCGGGGCCCGTCGCGGGACCGGCGATCATCAATGGCGAAGCCGCGGGCCACTCCGACTACCCGATGTCCGGCGGGCTGATCATCGACACCACGCTCGACATCCCGGGCTTCGGTGTCTTCCCATTGCCGGATCTGTTCATCTGCAGCTCCACCCTCATCGCGCCTGATGTGGTGCTGACGGCGGCGCACTGCTTGGATCCGGACGCATTGACGATGGGGTATGGGGAGACATCCGATACGGAGTTCTACTGGACCACCGCCGAAGACCTGACCGCCTACACCGGCGAGCGGGAGCAGGAGCTGCCCGAGGGCACGGTCCAAGCGGTGGACTGGGTGTTCCATCCCGACTTCAGCCTCACGGCGCTTGAGATTGGACTGAGCGACAACCACGACATCGCCCTGGTCTTCCTGTCGGAGCCGGTGCTCGACATCCAGCCGGCCATCCTGCCCACGGTCGAAGAAGGGGCGGCGCTGGAAGCCGGCCTAGAAGTGGTCGTGGTCGGTTGGGGGCAGCAGATCGCCACGTCGGGCTTCGAGACCCCGCCGGAAGGCTCGATCCAGATCAAGCAAATGGGCGAGTCCACGATCGCCGAGTCTGCGGCCTTCGAGTTCAAGGTGGGCGAAGTGGAGAGCGACGTCCGCAAGTGCCACGGCGACTCTGGTGGGCCGAGCTTCGCGATGGTGGGGCAGGGGACGGAAGACGACATGCGCCTGATCGGCGTGACGTCCCATGCATACGACAACACCGACTGCAATGAGACCGGCGGTGTGGACACCCGAGTGGACTTCCACTTGGCGTGGATCGACGCCGAGATGCGGGCCGCGTGCAGCGACGGCACCCGCGTTTGGTGCGATGAGCCTGGCATTCTGCCCACGGACTACTTCGACGTGGGCGAGGACGCCGGCGGTGGTGACGACGGCGGGATCGAGGACGAGCTCGATGAGCTGGACGAGGACGACGGCGAGGACGGCAAAGGCAGTGGGTGCAGCGTCGGTGCCTTGTCGGCGATGGCCTTCCCGGCCTTGATGGGGCTGGGCATGGCGCTCCGGCGGCGAGAGTAGCGTGGGCTCCCGCGCCCTGGCCTCCGCGTCGGGTGAAGAGCCGGCCGGTGTGCTGCTGACCCTGCCGGCCGGTGTGGCCGAGCTCTTCGTGTGCTCGGGGATCCTGTGGCTCTTCTTGTTCTGGGGCCGCTCCGTCGTTCCCGCTGCTGTCGTGAAGCTCGTTCCAGTGGCCGTTCTCATCGTGCATGTGGCGCGGCGGGCGGGCGCGGGCGGCATGCGTCGCTGGATGTTGGTGGGGCTGTCGCTGTCGCTGCTGGGGGACCTGCTGCTGACCAAGGCGGTGGACCAGTTCATTCCGGGCCTGGTGAGCTTCCTGATGGCCCACCTGGCCTACATCCGTGCGCTCCAGCTTGACGGCGCCCCCTGGCGGGCCGGGCGGGGTGTGCCGGTGGTGGTCTTTGGGCTTGGGATGGGGGGGCTGCTGCTGCCGTCGATGGAGCCCCTGATGGCCGTCGCGGTGGGCGCCTACATCGTGGTCATTAGTGTGATGGTCTGGCGTGCGCTGGCGCGGGTTGGCCATCCCGGGGTGCCTGGCACCGGCTGGATGGCGATCGGTGCGATGCTGTTTCTGTCCAGCGACACGATGTTGGCGTGGAGCCGCTTTCGGGCCGACTTCTGGGGCGATGACCTGCTGGTGATTGTGACCTACTGGGCGGCGCAGCTCTTCCTCGCCGCCGGTGCCGTGACCCACCGCTCAAGACCGTGACCACCACGCCACTTGTCGGGCGTCCCGCCGATGTCTGGCGCCTGCCGGTGCTGTACGCCGCATCCTACATCGCCCTCGGCAGCCTGCTTCCTTACCTGGCCTTGGAGCTGGCGGGGGGCGGGGTGACCGGTTGGCAGTTTTCGCTGTGCCTGGGCGCATTGCCGCTCGGTCGGTTGCTCGCGGGGCCCGTGTGGGGGCTCATTGCGGACCGCACGCGGGCCCCGGCGGCGACCCTGAAGGTGGCGGCCGCACTCGCCCCACCGACCGTGGTGGCGCTGATCTGGGCCCTGGATGCCCGGCAGGGCACCGTCGTGGTGGTGGCCTGCCTCGCCTATGCACTGGTGTCCGCCCCCGTGGGCCCGATCATGGACGCGCTGGCGTTGGCCTCGAAGCCGGGAGGACCCGCAGCGTACGGGGCCTTGAGGCGCTGGGGCTCATTCGGCTACTTGGTCGGCTCGCTCCTCGGCGGGGTGCTGCTGGCCCAGCTCGGCTTGTCGCCGGTGTGGCTGGTTCTCGGCGGCACGATGGCGGTGGCCCTCACGTCGTTGGGGCTGGCCGAGCGCACCGATCTGCGCAGTGAGCCCCTGGGTCCTGCGCTGCGCGTCTTCGCTTCAGATCGAGTGTTGGTGGGCATTCTCGTGGCCGGTGGGCTGCACTTCTCGGCCCACGTGGCGGCCTCCTCCTTCTTGTCGGTGCACATGGCGGCCTTGGGCCTCAGCACCCAGTGGACCGGCATTGCCCTGGCAGCAGGGGTTGTGGTCGAGATTGTGGTGATGAGCGCCAGCCAGCGCCTGCTCGGCCGCTTCGGGGCCGCGGTGTTGCTCCAGGGTGCCCTGGTGATCGCCATCTTCCGCTGGATTGGCATGACCCAGGTGACCTCCGGCGCGGCCATGGTGGCGCTCCAGGCCACCCACGGCATCACCTTTGGTGCGTTCTGGTTGGCGTCGGTGGCGCTCGTGGATGCCCGGGCGCCGGCGTCGGTGCGGTCCAGCGGCCAGGCGGTGCTGAGTGCAGCGGTGGCGGGTGCTGGTGCGCTGGTGGGCATGGTGGGCGGCAGCATGGTCGTCAGCGCGACCGACACGTGGATGCTCTTCGCCGTGGCCGTGGTCATGGCGGTTCTGGCCACGGTGGTGGCGCTGGGCTCGCTGTCCGCTGGACGGCTCAGGAGCACCCCATGAGCGGGCTCTCGGTGGTGGAGCACGAGGGGCTGTGGGTGGTCCACAAGCCGGCCGGAATCCCCTGCTTTCCCCCGCACCGCTCCCCCGATGGGGACTGTGTGCTGCGGCGCTTGGTCGAAGCCGGGCTGCCCCTCTCGACCGGGTTCCCCGAGGGCTTTGAGGGGGGCATCGCCCACCGGCTGGACATCTCCACGTCGGGTCAGCTGCTGGTCTGCCAGACCCCGGCCCGACTCTCCAGCCTGCGGGCCGCGTTTGAGCAGAAAGCCCTGCGGAAGCGGTATCTGCTGTGGACCCGCCGCAAGCCCCGCTGGCCCGACAACACCGTCGACCGCTGCATCGCCCACGACCGCAAGCGCAAGGCCCGCATGATCGTCCAGCGGGGGGCCGCGACCCCCCACCGGGGCAAGTGGCTGGACGCCCACACCGAATTTCGCACACTGGGGAAGGCGGGGGAGGGCTGGCTGGTGGAGGCGCTCATGTCCACGGGAGTGATGCACCAGATTCGCGCCCACGCGGGCTTTGTGGGCATTGCGCTGGCCGGTGACACTCTGTACGGTGGCGGCGAGCTGGGCCTGGACGTGCCCGAGGGGGTGCGGTTCTTGCTGCACCACATGGGCCTGCAAGGACCGGGTCTTCGTCCGCCTTGCCAAGCACCGCCGTCTTGGTGGCCCACCCTCGGGCAAGCCAGCGGTTAGCGTTGGGGACCGAGGGTCCCGACCTCAGAGCTGCTGTGCGGAGGCGAGATGGGCTGGTTCGACAAGCAAGTCGCAGGGCGAGACCCCGCCACGGTCACGCGAGAGCACGCTCGCTACATCCGGGCCGCCGGTGTGGACAAGGCGCTCGGGGCCCTGAGCGGGCCATTTGGGGTGCGCCGGTACGTGGTGCGCTTTCGTGCCCAGGGCGGGGCTGCGCGGGTGGAGAGCATCGAAGCCATTCCGCTGGTCTTCGGTGGGGGCCCTCCGCCTCCAGATCCCCGCGGACGCAATCTTCAGACGCTGGAGCGGGCGCTGACGGCGCTGCACCGCAACATGCTGACGGGCCCTCGCTGGGACCGGGGTGCGGTGGCTGTGCTTCGGGATGCCCAGGGCGAGATGGAGATCATCCCCACCTTCGAGGACGACGCAGATCAGGTTCAAGTCGATGACCTGCCCGTGCCCGGCCCGCCCGGTCACCCACTGGAGAGCCGGGAGTACCAGCTCGACCTCGAGCGCTACGCCCATGACCTCGGCCTTGTCCACCAACAGACCCACGCGACCTCGATGGACTGGGACTGGTGGGAGGTCGAGGACGACGGCACCGTCATCGTGCACTGGGACGGCCCGCCCACCCGCGCCGTGCGCCACCGTGGGCGGGTCCTGGGGACCTTTGAGCCCCGGCGCAGCCGCTGGACCTGGCAGACCCCCGAGCCCTTGTTTGTCGGGCCGGCGTGCGAGACCAACCCCTTCCCGGCCACGCTCGACGCAGCGATGGAGCTGGGCTTGCTGATGACCGCGCGGCTGGGCGGTCGCTGGCTGTTCGCGGGCGGCTTCGATGACCATGGCGGCCAGCTTCTGGTGGCCGTGCTTCGCTGAGCGGACTCGGCCTTGGGAAGTGCCGCCAGCCCGATGATGGCATAGCAGCGGGGGACTGATTGTCGGCCCGTCTGGAGGCCGCTGCACCTGGGATCACGAAATGTCTCGACGCCTGTCCACTGTGTTGTTTGTGCTCGGCTTGGGCCTCACCCTGGGTTCGTGCATGAACACGGTGCCGTCCGCGACGGGCGAGTTCGTGAAAGCGCCAACCCCGACCGAGCGCCTCCACAAGGCGGTGGGTCAGGCCCCGAACGCAACGCTTGACTTTGAGTCGACCGAGCGCATCGGCAAGTACAAGGGGCGGGTGCTGGCGGATGCGCCCGACAAAGTGGGGGGCATTGACCGCACCAACGAGCTGGGTTCCCTGCTCGAAGATGCTGATGTGCGGGCCATCTTGGAGGGTGACGACGAGGCCGCCGCCGCCAAGCTGCTGCGTGAAAAGGACGTGCGTGTTGTGTTGCTGCACATGAGCGTGGTCCCCAGCGTCGACCGGGACGGCGCGGTGCTCAATCGCCTGTACCACCACGACCACCTGACCCACTTCCGGCTGTTCCGCATCGCCGATGGCTTGTTGTTCTACAAGGTGCAAGACGAGCCGGTGACCTTCGATCCCAAGCTCGCGACGGCGTGCATCGCCTACATCCGCCACCGCCTCAAGGGTGGGCCGCTGAAGCGCATGCCGGACGTGGACTCGGGCGATGGCAGCTGGACCCTCGCCGCCACCATTCGGGGCCAAGGCAAGGAGCTGGCGGTGGCCTTTGGCCAGGACAAGTCACTGCAGGGTGTGCTCGAAGAGATCCAAGTGGATCTGGAGAACCAGCATCGCCGGAACATCGAGCTGTTGGGCCATCCCCCCATTGCCCAACACATCGACGACCTGACCATTGAGATCCACCGCGTCACCGAGCGGGCTTGGGTGGAGCCCCGGGACGAGGCCACGATGGCCAACATCTGGCGCATGGGCATCGACGGCGCGTACATGATGACGGCCAGCCGCAAGGAGCGGGGCTTCCTGCCGGGGGCGGTCAGCTACACCCGCTCGATTCGGTCCCCCGATGCGTTCCTGCGCCAAGTTGCGGACCAAGGCGGCATGTCGGAGAAGCGCCCCTGGCGCGACCGCAGCGCGTGGCTGGAGATCATCCGGACTATCCACTACCGCGAAGTTCCCGGCCAGGGCGTCGCCTATATGTACCGCGGCGTGCCGGCGGTTCCGCTGTCCCAAGTCACGGTCAGCAGCGTGAAGCAAGCGGTGGTGGACGCCGGCGAGTGGTACATGAACAACCTGTCCGAAGACGGCCACGTGGTCTACAAGATGTGGCCTTCGGACAACCGCTACTCCGATGAATACAACATTGTGCGCCACACCCTCGCAACCTGGAACCTGGTCCAAGCGTGGGAAATGGACCCCAGCCGCACCGAGTTTCTGGAGGGCGCCCGCCGGTCCTTCGAATTCACCCAGCGCTTCCTGGTCCACGAGGACAACCCGCAGACGGGTGAGCGCATGGCCTTCTACAACTTCAACCGCAACCAGAAGCTGGGCACCGTCGTCATTCAGCTGCTTGGGTTGATCGATCTGGCGCGGGCCACCCAGTCTCATGAGTTTGATGCTCAGTTGCTGGAGATGGGCAACTTCATCAAGTTCATGCAGGAAGACTCTGGTCGGGTTGAGGGGTACTACGTGCCCGACGGACACCCCTACAAGGGCCAGAAGAACGACATCATCCCGGGCGAAGCGGCGCTGTCGTTGGTGTATCTGGCCGACTACTTCAACGATGACACGTGGGTCGAGTCGCTGCCCAAGTACTTTGAGTACTACGAGCCGTGGTTCAACAAGCGCAATGCCGGTCGCCAGACCGATCAGCCCTGGCCCTGGAACCTCTACCAGAACCAGGACCGGCTGGACCTTGTCCAGTTCGGACCGTGGACGGTCATGGCGGCGAATGCCTACCACCGCCGCACAGGGGACGAGAAGGCCGCCGAGTTCGGCCTGAAGATCGCTCGGTGGATGATCGAGTCGTACATGTGGACGCCGGACACGGCCCCATTCCCGGACTTCCTCGGCGGCTACTTCAAGTTCAAGGGTGAGCTGCCGGCGATGCAGGCGTTCTGCTACGCCGAGGGCACGGCGGCGGCCTACCAGCTTGCGTTGCGCTACAAGCCCGAAGAGGCGCACTTCTTCGAGCTGCGCACCCGCGAGTCGGTTCGGTTTGCGTTGCAGATGCAATACAACGAGATGAACGTGTACCCATTCTCCCGCCCGGACCAAGTGTTCGGTGGGGTTCGGTACGCCATGAACGAGACCAAGGTGCGGGTCGACTATGTGCACCACGCCCTCAGCGCGATGTACCAGTGGGTCATCGGTGCCGAGGAAGACCCGAGCTTGGATCCCCACGTCAAGAATGGTCCGCCCACGCCGGTTCAGCTGATGCGCCAGAATCGTCTCAAGGCGCTCGCGCTGGCCGAAGAGACGGGCGACGAGCTGGGCATCGAGCGGTTCAGCGCGCCTTGGGGTGAGCCCCGCATCTACCTGCCACCGGCGAACATGCCGGTCCCGACGGGCCCACTGGACCAGTCGAAGCCCTGGACGAAGTGAGCGCAGCGCGCCCGGAGGTTGCCGTGGACGTCGGGTTCATCGGATGGCGAGGCATGGTGGGCAGCGTGCTCCGGCAGCGCATGGACGTGGAGGGCGACTGGGCCACCATCTGCCCGACGTTCTTCAGCACGTCTTCTGTGGGGGGGCGTGCTCCTCAGAATGGCGGGCACGAAGGTATTCTCGAGGATGCGCTCGATCTGGAAGCACTCGCCAAGATGCCTGTGCTGGTGAGCTGTCAGGGCGGGGACTACACCCGGCGGGTGCACCCGGCCCTGCGGGCGGCGGGCTGGACGGGCCACTGGATCGACGCGGCCAGCGCGCTGCGGATGGCGCCCACGTCTTGTCTTGTGTTGGACCCGATCAACTCTAGCGATGTGGACGCAGCACTGGACGCCGGGGTGAAGGACTATGTCGGGGCGAACTGCACGGTCTCGTTGATGATGATGGGCATCGGGGGCTTGTTGCGGACCGGCTGGGTGCGGTGGGTGTCGACGATGACCTACCAAGCCGCCAGTGGTGCCGGCGCGGCCCAGATGCGGGAGCTGGTCGACCAGATGCGCGCCATTGGGCACGTCGCCGGTCCTTCGCTGGACGACCCAAGCTGCTCATCATTGGAGCTCGAGGCACGGGTGACGGCCCTGCTTCAGGGCGGTGAGCTGCCGACGGCGCGCTTGGGGCATCCCTTGGCGGGCAGTGTGTTGCCTTGGGTGGACTCCGCGGTCGCGGGCGGACAGAGCCGGGAAGAGTGGAAAGGGGCGGTCGAGACCAACCGGCTGCTGGGCCATGCTGAGGGGGCTGACGCCTGGGTTCCTGTGGATGGGATCTGCGTGCGGGTGGGGGCTTTGCGCTGCCATGCCCAGGGGCTGACGATTGGGTTGGACCGGGCACGGGACATCGAAGAAGTGCAAGCCGCCATCGCCGCCACGTCGCCGTGGACCCAGGTGGTGGAGAACACGCCCGAGGCGACCCTGAAGATGCTGACGCCGACGGCCGTGACAGGCTCGCTGACGGTGCCGGTGGGGCGGATCCGGCGGATGCGAACTGACCCCTGTCACATCGCGGCGTTTACCGTGGGGGACCAGCTCCTGTGGGGCGCGGCCGAGCCCGTGCGGCGGGTGTTGGGGCGCGTGGTACAGCGGCAGGTCGGCTGATCCGAGCCCGAGTGCTCATCGGGCGATGGGCATGTCCTCGGCGGTCCAGCGGGACCAGCTTCCCGCGTAGTTCGCTGCGGGAATGCCCATAGCGTCGAGCATCATGAAGCTGTGGCCGGCTCGGATGCCGGCTTCGCAGTACACCACAGGGTGGCTGCCAGGGACCGCGCCGACCTCGGCCCACACGTCGGCGACTTTGTCTTCGGCGGCGACGCTGAAGCCGGAGTACACGTCGGTCCACTCCCGCCAGACGGCACCGGGAATGTGCCCAGCATCGTACTCTTCGGCACTTCGCACGTCGATGATGGGGCCGTCCCAGTCCGCGACATCGGCGGTGGTGGCCAGCACGCTGGGGTCGTGGCCGGCGATGTAGGTGGTGGGCGACGGGGCGGGGGAGAGCGTGGGCGTGTGGCCGTCTGCAACCCAGCCGAGCATGCCGCCGTTGAGCACCCGCACGTCGGGATGGTCCAGCCAGCGCAGCGCCCAGTACACGTTGCCGTCGTCGCCTTCGCCGTCAGGACCTTCGCCGTAGATGACGATGGGGCGGTCGTCCCGGATGCCTCGCGCGCCGAGCAACGCGGCCAGGGTCTCTCGCGGCAGCGGCCCCCACAGGCCGTCTTCGCCCCGTCCCATGAGCTCGCGCCAGTGCAAGGAGGCCGCCCCTTGGACGTGGCCGGCCGCCCAGGCGGCGGGGGAGCGGGCGTCGAGGACTTGGGCGTCGCCGACGTCATTGACCACCACGGCGTCCCACGCGAGGGGATCGAGCCCCTCGATGTGGGGGCCGCACCCGAAGGCCAACAGTGTTGGAAGCAGCCGTCTCATGGCCCGACGATGCCAGCGGGCGGTCGCCGGCTTCCGTGTCGTGGTAGATCAGCGGCCATGACCGACAGTCCTCCAGAGCCCCGTCGCCGCCAGCTTCCACTGCCTCTGCGGGACGCGCTGGTGGCCTTCGGCTTGAGCCTTGTGCTCGCCATCGTGCTGACGTGGCCGATGGTGCTGCGTCCTGGCCAAGCGGCCCTTGGGCACGTGCATGCCGATGGCATGAAGCACTTGTGGACCTTGTGGTGGATGCAGGCCAGCGTGTGGTCCGAGGGCTCGTTTCCGTTCGCGACCCAGCTCATCAACTACCCCATCGGGATGGACCTGTACCCCATCGAGCCCCTCAACGGTCTGGTTGCCGTGGCGCTGCCGTTTCTCGACGTGGTCACGCTGAGCAACCTGTTGGTGCTCATCAACATGACGCTCACCGGCGCGGTGGGCATGTGGTTCGGCAAAGAAGTGTCGGGCTCCCGGCTCGGGGGGCTGATGGCCGGGCTGTTGCTCGAAGGCAGCAGCGTGATGGCCTTCTTCGTGCACGTCGGTGTGGGCGAGCTGAACCATCTGTGGTGGCTTCCCCTTGGCTTGGGAACGTTGCTGCGTGCCCGCAAGACGATGGCGTGGCCGTGGTTCTTGGCGCTCTCGGGATGCCTTGTGGGGGCGATGCTCTCGTGCTTCTACCTGGGCTTCTTTCTGGCGATGTCGGTGGCGCTGGTGGCCTCGGCGACGCTGTGGGCGGGACGGGACACCCCCAAGCTGCTCGCCCGGTACGCGGTGGCGGCCTCACTGGCGATTGGTGTGGTTTACCCGGTGACCCAGTCCTTTGCCGGGTCCTACAAGTCCGGCGATGTGCCCGAGGTGGGGCTGCGGTCCTATGTTCTGGAAGAGCACGGCCAACCCATCACCGACCCGGCCTCGGCGCGCCTGGAAGTGCAGCAGCTGCTGACCCCGGGTCGCACGCCCGCGAAGCGAGAAGAAGCGGCCTACGGCGGCGGGCGCTACATCGGGTTTGTGGTCTTTGTGCTTGCGCTGGTCGGGCTGGTGCGCAATCCCCGCAAGGCGGCGCCCTGGTTGTTGGTGGGTGGCGTGGGGGTGTTGTTTGCCCTCGGCAGCTTCCTCACGGTGGACGGCCAGCCGGTGACCTCCGGCGGGGCCCGGCTGCGGTTGCCCCTGGTCTGGCTCAATCGCTTGCTCGGGTATGTGGCCGAGCCGCTGAATTTCCCGGTGCGCTTCCTGGCGGTCACGGTGACGGCGATGTCGGCCCTGGCATCGCTGGCGCTGCGGATGGACCGGCCGTCCCTCAAGCAGCTTGGCTTGGTGCTGCTGGTGCCCGTGGCGCTGGTCGAGGTGGGCATGGGCCAGATGCTGGACTGGCCCTGGGCGAGCTTTGCGCCCCGGGATGCGTCGGTGCTGGAGCCCTTGCGGGACGCCGAAGACTTGGCGGTCATCGACCTGGCGTTGGTGGTGCGGGCGGACCACGAAAATCGCTGGAATGCCCTGTCCACGCAGATCGTACACGGCAAGCGCACCCAAGCGGTGCCCATCGAGCGCATCGAGTACTTCGCCCGCGACGGGTATTGGTTCATCCGCAGCTTGGCGTTGTTTCGCGACCTGCAGCCACTCTATGAAAACAAGCCGGTCAAGCTGGATGAGGACTACCGCCGCGATCTCGCCATCGTCCGGGACGCGGGCTTCGGCTGGGTGGTGGTCAGCTACCGCAGCGGGGCTGAGTACCTGCCCCGGGCGCTGGTGATGGAGATGAACAAGCTGTTCGGCCAGCCGGTGGTCCAGGGACGGGGGCTGGCGGCGTGGAAGGTGCCCCAGGTGCAAGTCACCGACGCGGAGCTGCAGGCGTGGCGGGTGGAGCACCTCAAGCGCGTCAAGCAGCTCTCGGTGTCCAATGGCTCGACGCCCGGGCCCCAGACGCACTAACCCAAGATGCCGATCAGGACGGCATCTTGGGTGGCTTTTTGCAGCTTGGACTCGCGGCGCGACCTGCGCTACAGTGCGGGGCTGGCGATGGCGTCCAACATCCCCGTGGTGGAGATGGTGATGCCCAGGTTGGAGTAGACGCCCGTCGTGGTGTCGACCGTGCCGATGGAGCAGGCGGTGCTGGTGCCACAGTCCAGGGTGTAGAGCTGGCCGTTGTGGAAGGTGGCCCCACCGGAGCGGCCATAGGTGGCGCCGGAGCTGTCGATGGACACCCTGCTCGTCGCAATGCCCGTGCTCGGATCCAGCGAGAAGAGTGTGCCGTAGAGACCGGAAGCCATCAGGTACACCGCACCGGAGGCGTCGGATGCAAGCGCCGTGTTGTAGGTGCCGGTGCCCGGGCTGGCGGTGAGCTGCGTCGCGCCGCCCGTTGCGGTGTCGATGGTGACGGGGTCGTCGCTCCAGTAGCTGCCGCTCGCGTCTTCGAAGCTCTCGGTCCAAGCCACCAGGGTTGATCCGACGAAGGCCATGTCGGGGAAGGAGTAGCCGACGCCACCGCTCCCCGCAGCCGCGTCGAAGATGGCGCCCACGGACGTGCCGGCACCCGTCGCGGTGTCGATGGTGAGCAGCTCGGCAGGGCTGTCAAACGTGGTTGAGCTGATGGCGTAGAGGGTGCCGTCGGGGGCGAAGGCCATCGCCGTGACGCTGTACCCGATGGCGCCCACCTCGGTCACGCTGCCGCCGTCGACGTCCACGCACCACAGGCTGCCCGAGGTCGCGTCGGCGCCTTCGGCCACGTAGAGGCAGTTTGTGTACTCGAACGCGTCGGTGAGTGTGGCGGTGCCGTTGCTGTTGACCAGCTCGACGTCGACCGTGCCCGCTGCCGTTGCAGGGGGGGCCACACAGGTGACGGTGGTGTCGTCGACGACGACCACGTCGGTGGCCGCAGCCCCGCCGAAGGTGACCGCAGGGGCGCCCGCGGTGGCGTAGCCGAAGCCCGAGCCGGTGAGCGTGACGGCCGTCGATGCGGCGTAGTAGCCGGAGCTCGGCGCGAGGGAGTCGACCAAGGGCACACAGGCGGCATCGGCGGTGCAGTCCGCGTCGTCGCAGTCGATGGCGGCGCTGCAGGTGTTGTCGAAGCCATCGTCGCAGGTCTCGAGCTGGTCGGGATGGACCGCGGGGTTCTCGTCGTCGCAGTCGTCGGCGATGTCGGCGGTGTTGTCCGGTGCAGTGCACGCCAAGGACGCGGGGCTGTCGATGAGCCCGTGGCCGTCGCCGTCGGCATCGGTGTACCAAGCGGTCGTAGTCTCAAGGTCCAGCGAGTCGTCGGCATCGTCGACGAGCAAGTCGCAGTCGTTGTCGATGGTGTCGCAGATCTCGGTCGCGCCGGGGTTGACGTCGCCGTTGTTGTCGTCGCAGTCAACATCTTCGGGGTAGCCGTCGCCGTCGGCGTCCACTTCGCCACCGTCCGCACCGTCCGCACCGTCCGCGCCGTCCGCGCCGTCACTGCCGTCGCCTCCATCTGCGGAACCGTCGCCACCGCCGCCAGCTGTGTCGTCGTCACCGCCGTTGCCTTTGTCGTCGCAAGCGGTCAGGAGGGCGGCGGCGAGGCCCAAAATGAAGAAACGGGAGCGCATGGCAAGGTCCGGGGCATTTGGTGATGTTGTGGGAGCGAAGCACATTAGCCGGTCCTGCGGGGGCTGTCGTGGCCCCTTTGTGTGCCCTTCAAGCGTGTATGCGTGGGGGCTTGGAGGGCCCCGCGCTGGGCCCCGCGCTGGGCTCTGACGATGCACTCAGAACGGTCGTTGTCGTGGGTGCTTGGTCGGCCGCGGTGCGGGCTCATCCGCTGGGGCGATGCCCATGCACGACTCACTCCCAGAGCATCGGTGGGAGAGGGCGTCGGGCGTCACGGCGGGGACTACCGCCGCAGCACCGTGACATGCCGGGCCGCGGGTGCCTTTCCGCCAGGCGAGCTCACCAGGTCGACCAGCTTGAGCTCCTGGCGTTGGTTGAGGACCAGCACCCACCGGTCGGCCGCGTTGAGCTGGTCCCCGGGGATCTCGATGGTCTCACCGGTGCACGACACCGCGGTCAGGGGACCTGTGCCGCCCGACACGAGGGCAGACACCCGGACCACCAAGCGGGTCTCCAAGCGGCCGATTGCGGGCGTCCACGCGGCGGGACCGGCCGCCAGCTCGGCATGAGTTGCGGTCTGGGGTGGCTTGCCGGCGACCTCGATCTGCAGCTGTCCAGCCGTGCCTGAGGTGCAGGGGACGGAGGCCTTGGGCTCAGCTGACATGGCCGACAGGTCCCACTTTGCCAGCGGCTTGTCGGGGTCCAGGCCCGCCCGCAGATCGGCCTCTCGGTTGAGGCGCTTTGTCCGCTCGGCGGGGGTCTCTGGCGTCGGGGGCTCTTCGGGAATGGCCTGCTTTGCGTCGTCTTGGGGAATCGTGCTCGCCGGCGGCGGCGGGTCCGCGGGGGGATCTGTTCGGCAGCCGGCGATGGCCACCCAGCCCGCGAGGAGCGTGGACGCGAAGCGGTGTGTTGTCAATGTGGCCATCCGCGCGGTGTTCCCGTCGGACCCAGCCCAGGTCACTGTGGGCTGGGCCGGTCGTGCCCTGGCGGGCCGCCAGCTCCGGCGACCTGGACTTCGGGGTCGGCCGGTCTATCGCAATGGGCGGAGGCTGTCGTCAGGATGCACAGGCCGGCGACGGTGACCCCTTTCCTGCGTCGCGGGCGAGTGGTGAGCGCCCCGGGCGGGCGTCAATCCCGACAACGCAAGAGGGCACGAGGGGCCAACTGCCGCCTGCTGTGGCGGGAGTTGCGCATGTTCAGCCACCGCAGGTCGCTGCATTGGTGGCGGCATCGACGTAGCCTTCGGCGGTGCTGCAGTCCGCGGCCGCCATGTACCCAGCGTAGCAGTTGAACAGCTCGTCGTAGATGCCGTCGATGAATGCGTCGCAGTAGTTGTCAGTGAGCCCGTATTCAGAGGGCACGCCGCCGAATTGAACCAGGCAGGAGGACATTGCGGCGACGTAGTTCTCGCATGCCGAGACCTCGTCGCCGCCAGTGCCCCCGCCAGTGCCCCCGCCAGTGCCCCCGCCAGTGCCCCCGCCAGTGCTGGAGTCGCCCCCAACGCCGCCGCCCGCTGAGCCGGTCTCGTCACTGGCAGTGTCTTCGTCGTCCCCAGTCTATTCGAAGCAGGCGGGAATGAGGCAGGCGAACAGGCACAACTTGAAGACGCGGGAGCACATAGGCAATGTCCAGGGCAACGGGTGAGGGTGTCACCAGTAGCGCCGTTTTCCCACGAGGTCAACTTAGGGGTGGTGGTAATTGCTATAGATAGGGTTGAGCGCCTATAGCGACGGGCTGGCGATGGCGTCGAGCATGCCCGTCGTGGAGATCTCGATGCCCAAGTTGGTGTAAACGCCAGTCGTGACGTCGACCGTGCCGATGGAGCATCCGCTCTCCTTGCCGCAGTCGAGCGAGTAGAGCTGGCCGTTGTGGAACGTCGCCCCGCCGGACCGTCCGTAGCTTGAAGCGGAGTTGCTGATGGACACCAAGCTGGTGGCCACGCCGGTGGTGGCGTTGAGGGAGTACACGTTGCTCCTGAGACCGCTGTTCAAGAGGTACACATTGCCGGCGGCGTCTGCGGCAAGCGCCGTGTTGGCCGACCCGGTTCCCGGGCTGGACGTGAGCTCGGTCGCACCGCCGGTCGCCGTGTCGACGAGCAAGGGGGAGTCATAGCTGTACCCCCCGTCCGCATAGTAGTAGCTCTCAGTCCAGGCCACGAGGTTGGAGCCCACGAAGGTCATGTCGGGGCAAGCGGCGCTGTATCCGCCCGTGCCCGTGGTGGTCTCGTCGAAGATGGTCGCCACTGGGGTGCCAACGCCCGTGGCGGTGTCGATGGTGATCAGCTCAACTGCGGCGGCCAGTCGAGTGGACGTGATGGCATACAAGGTGCCGTCGGGGGCGAAGGCCATCGCGCTGACGCCGTAGCCGATGGCCCCGACCTCAGTGACCGTGCCGCCGTCGACATCCACGCACCACAGGCTGCCTGCGGTCCCTTCGGCCCCGTCCGCCACATAGATGCAGCTCGTGTACTCAAAGCCGTCGGTGAGGGTGACGGCGCCGTTGCTGTTCACCAGCTCCACATCCACGGACCCCGGTGCGGTCGCGGGGGGCGCGGTGCAGGTGACGGTGGCATCGTCGACGACCACAACATCCGCCGCGGACGTGCCGCCGAAGGTGACCGTGGGGGTGCCCGCGGTGGCGTAGCCGAAGCCCGAGCCGGTGAGCGTGACAGCCGTGGATGCGGCGTAGTAGCCCGAGGCCGGCGCAATGGTGTCGACCAGGGGCACACACGCGGCATCCGCGGTGCAGTCGGTGTCGTCGCAGTCGATCGCGGCACTGCAGGTGTTGTCGAAGCCGTCGTCGCACGTCTCGAGCTGGTCGGGATGGACGGCGGAGTTGTCGTCGTCGCAGTCGTCGGCGACAGCGGCGGTGGCATCTGGCGCGATGCAAGCCAAGGACGCCGGGCTGTCGATGAGCCCGTGGCCGTCGCCGTCAGCATCGGTGTACCAAGCGGTGGTGGTCTCAAGGTCGAGGGAGTCGTCGGCATCGTCCACGAGCAAGTCGCAGTCGTTGTCGATGGTGTCACACACCTCGGTGGCGCCAGGGTTGATGTCGCCGTTGTTGTCGTCGCAGTCGAGGTCTTCGGGGTAGCCATCGCCATCCACGTCCACGTCGTCTCCGCCGTCCCCTGCGCCATCGCCGCCCCCATCCCCTGCGCCGTCGCCGGTCCCATCCCCACCGTCCGCCGCCCCGTCGCTGCCCCCGGCGGTGTCGTCGTCACCACCACCCCCCTTGTCATCGCAGGCGGTGAACAAGGTGGCCGCGAGGCCGAGGATGAAGAGATGGGGGCGCATGGAGACTCCGAAGGACAGCAGGTGAGGCACAGCGTGGGCCACGAGGTCAGACCTTAGCCCTGCACTTTGGCTCGATCAATCTCCGTCGCTCGGTTCGCAGAACCGGTGCTGTCTTGGGTCGGCGTCATTGCTGAGAGTATTGATGATTGCGCCATTTTCGTGGGTGGTTTTGGCCCTCATTGGAAGGGCCTCCGGCTCAATCGTGACAACTGCCCTACTCTCTCTTTGGCCCAGCCGCTCAGCCGCCGATGGGGAGTCGGGTTGACCGCTGTCGGCACCTGGCGTGCTGCGACTTCGATATGGTGCTGCCGCCATCCCCCCCTGGTCGACTCCATCTGAGGCTTGCTCGATGTCTGTTTCTCTTCCTTCGCCGGCCCGTCTTCCTGCGAACTCCCCTGCGGAGGACGCCGCTTGGGCCCTGCTGTGCGCAAAAGTCGCCGAGATTGAGCACATTGACGGTATTCTCGGTCTCTTGGAGTGGGATCAGCAAACGATGATGCCCGCCGGTGGCGCTGCGGCACGGGGGGCCCAGGTCTCGCTGCTGCACGGCATTCAGCACCGGATGACGATCGACGCAGCCTTGGGCGATGCGGTGGCTCAGCTTGCCGAGTCGGCCGACCTCACCCGCCGCGCAGCTGCTCGGGTCATCGGGCGACGGCACCATCGCGCTGTGCAAGTGCCCGAAGCGCTGGTCACGGCCCTGAGCGAGGCCCGCAGCGCCGGGTTCAGCGCTTGGATGACCGCACGGGGGGAGCGTTCGTTCGCACCGTTCGCGGACGCGCTCGACCGCATCATCTCGCTGAGTCGTGAGCTCGCCGCGTGCCACGGACCGGCGGCCCACCCCTACGACAACCTGCTGGCCGAGTTTGATCCCGGGTCTTCGGTGTCGACCCTGGCCCCCATGTTTGCCCGGCTGGCGGATGGTCTGTCGGGATTGGTCGAAGCAGCCGCCGAGCGAGGGCCCCCGGCCGCGCTGGACCTCACTATTCCGGAGGCGGTGCTGGACCGGGTCAACCGGCGGGTCTTGGAGAGCCTCGGCTTCCGGATGCAGGATGGCCGGCTCGACCCGGCAGAGCATCCGTTCACGGTGGGTATGCACCCAGGTGATGTACGCCTTACCACCCACAGCTACCCAACCGATGTGTTGGGCACGCTGGGGGGCACAATCCACGAAGCCGGGCACGGCATGTACGAGCAAGGGATGCCGGTCGGGCTGCGGGGCACCGGCTTGTGTGCGGCCGCTGGTGTGGGCCTGCACGAGTCTCAGTCGCGGTTCTGGGAGAACCACATCGGCCGCAGCGCCCCGTTCTTTGCGTGGCTCGCGCCGATGCTCAAGGAAGAGGGCGGTATCGACGTCCAGCCCTGGCAGCTCTATGGGGCGGCCAACCGAGTCCAGCCGTCGTTGGTGCGCGTGAAGGCCGACGAGGCGACATACAACCTGCACATCATCGCCCGCTTCGAGCTGGAGACCGCGATGATTGCGGGGGATGTGTCCACCGCGGAGCTGCCCGAAGCGTGGGACGCCGCCTACCAGCGACTGCTGGGGGTCTCGGCGTCCAATCCCGTCGATGGGGTGCTCCAAGACGTGCACTGGTCCAGCGGCTACCTCGGATACTTCCCGAGCTACACCATCGGCAACCTCTACGCGGCCAGCTTCGAGGCGGCGATGGTCCAGGACTTGCCCGGGCTGTGGGAAGACGTGCGCCGGGGTGAGTTCGCCCCCGTGCTGGCTTGGCTTCGCGAGAAGGTTCACCAGCGGGGCGCCCTCGTGGATGCTCCCAAAGTGTTTGCTGACGCCGTTGGTCCCCGTGACCCCGTCGCTGACCTGGTCCGCCACCTGTACCGGCGGCACGGCAACCTGTTGGAGCTGGACCTTCCCGCGGAGTGGGCCGAGACCTGAGGGGCGGGCGCTACTTCTTGAGCGCCTGCCGGGCCTTGAAGGTCACGACAATCCCGCGGTCCGCGTCGCCGTCCAGCGCTCTCGGGGGCATCGGGTAGGGCGCGGCTGACGCGATGGCGTCCAGCGCGGACTGATCGAAGGCCTTGACCCCGCTCAGGTTCATCGGGCTCACACCCAGGAATTCTCCGTCGCGCCCGATTCGAATCAAGAACGATGCGTTGGCTTTGGGCGCCTTCTTGAGCACCTTGGCCTTGGGCGTCCAGCTTGCGAAGATGTCCGACTCGACTTGGTGCACGTACATGGGCAGCGTCACTTCGGTGTCGACGGGCGCTTCCGCGGTCGGCTTCGCTGCTTCGGTCTGTTCCACCTTTGCGTCGGGGATGCTGTTGAGCAGGGAGTCGAGGTCACCACCGGCCAAGGCAGGGGTGGACAGCAGGATCAGCAGGAGTGGCAGGTGGGCGCGCATGGTGGATCCGGTTTGCAGGAGGAGGGACACTGGCGCCAGGAACGACCCGGCGATGACTCAGCTGGACAACCCGGGGGCACTGCGGTTTCGACCGCGCCCGTCGCGGGACACTGCGCGGGGGCACTTGGCCCTGCTCGTCGGCCATGCGGCACACGAGCAAGGTCGGTTGGACCCCAAGAATCCAGGGAGTTCGTAAGGTGGAGGTAACGCGGCGGCGTCGGACTCAGGGGCTGATATACCCGAGCGCACGCAGGGCCTCCAGCTCGTCTGCGTCCGCTTTGGTGCTGCGTCCGGTGCTGGCGGGCGGCTCGGCCGGGGTCAGCCGAACGCGGTCTTCAACGAGACGGTCAATGGTGCGCTGCTCGGTCGGGCTGGGGGTGGTGTCGGCCAGTGGGTGCAGCTCAGCACGGTCCGTCGTCCTGTCGTAGATCTCGTAGTGTTCGCCATCTTCGTCGAGGTGGCGATGCACTGCGCGAGCGGCCGTGCGGGTCGCCAGGATCTTGCCCCCATAGCCCTTGGGCTCGCACGACAGGGCCGCTTCTGACTTGCAGTGGCTGCTTTCGCCGGTCAGCTCGGTGTGGCCGTGGTTGTCCGCCAGCAGCGAGTGGCCGTCGAAGTCCATGTCCGTGGGGATGCCCAGGTAGTCCAGCACCGTCGGTGCGATGTCGGCCAGTCCCACCAACGCATCGGAGACTGTGCCCGCCCCCCGTTGGTCGGGAAACCTGATGATGAGCGGAATGTGGAGCTGTTCTTCGGAGGCGTGGGTGCCGTGGTCGAACCACAGCTCACGTTCTGTGAAGGACTCGCCGTGGTCGGCGGTAAACACGATGATGCTGTTGTTGTAGCGGCCAGTGTTGCGCAGCTGGTTCACCACATTGGCGACTTGCTGGTCTGCGAAAGCAACGGCTGTGGCGTATCTCCCGGCGAAGAATGCCGCATCGGAGATGTCCTCGATGCGTTGGTACTCGGGGATGCGTTCCAGCGCGGTTCCGCCCCGCTGGGTCTGGCGAGTGACCTTGGGTTCCTCCCAGACCGACAGGGGGCCGTGCACGTCGTAGGAGTGGTACCAGGCAAACACAGGCTTCGGCTGAATCGAGAGCCACCACCACATGCGGTTTGCGGTCAAGTCGCCAGACCTGCGGCGCCCGCCCGCCCCGGGGGCGTCATAGGTGGGGAAGCCTTGGTTTAGGTTGAGCTTTCGCTGCAACGTGAACCCCGATAGGAATGCGCCCCGGGCGTACCCAGCCCCCCGGAGCGTCTCGGCGAGGGTGACCTCTTCGGTGTCGAGTGCGGCACCGCCACGAAAGACGTTCATGGTCACGCCGTGGCTGCCGGGCTCTTTGCCGGTGTGCATCGTGCAGAACGCCGGTCCGGTGACCGAGATGGGACTGTAGGCGTTCACCCACGAGATGCCCTCGGCGGCCAGCGCATCTATGGCGGGCGTCTGGACGGGCGAGTCCGGGTTGAAGGCGCTGACGTGGTCGGCCCGCAAGGTGTCGATGGTGATGAAGATGACGTCGGGCTGGCGCTCACAGCCAATGCACTGGGTCGAGGCGGCCAACAGCATCCACGCCCCTCGGCGCTGTGCTGAGCCTAGCGACATTGTTGCTGCACCGACGTGGTCGACTTGCCGCAGGAGATGCCGCTACAGTTTGTGATCCACGACGCCGAGGCCCCACACGCGGCGACCCCGCTGTTCCAGCCGGTGGTGGTGGTGCAGATCCAGACCGCGCCGCTGCAGTTGCCGGTGTCCGTCCGCTCTTTTTCCTGCGTAGAGTCGCAGTTGTAGTCCCAGCTTCCGTCGCCCCGGTTGTTGGTTTGCCAGCTGATGGCACCGGGGTTGGCGCTTGCGTTGTAGTCGTAACAGTCGGTCTGGTAGGGACTGGTGTAGTAGCCCGAGGCGGAACACAAGCATGCGCCGCTGGTCGAGCCCCAGCCATCGCCATCATAGTCGTAGTAGAAGGTGGTGCAGCCCGAAGCGTTTTCTTCGTCCACAACGAAGTCGCAGTCGTTGTCGACGCCATCGCATACCTCGGTCGCCGCCGGACTCTGGGCGGGCTCGTCGTCGTTGCAGTCTCCGTCTCGCTCGGAGTAGCCGTCGCCGTCGTCGTCGTACGCGGGGGTTCCTTCGTCCACGAGGCCGTCGCAGTCATTGTCTTCGGCATCTTCCAGCTCGGCGGCGCCCGGATAGACATTGCTGGACGTGTCGTCGCAGTCGCCCGAGTTCTCCGAGTAGCCATCGCCGTCATCGTCGGTGCACACGGTGTCTTCGTCGATCACCGTGTCGCAGTCCTGGTCGATCTCGTCGCAGACTTCGACCGCTCCTGGATAGACGGAAGAGTTGTTGTCGTCGCAGTCGGTCCCGCCGTAGTCGACCGAGTCGTAGCCATCGCCGTCGTTGTCCTTGCTGCGAACCGTGAAGTATGCGGTGGCTTCGGTGACGTAGCCGTCGAGGTCGCTGACCGAGTACGTCAACAGGTGGCGCCCCACCGACAGGGCCTCGGAACACCGGGCTTCTCCGCCCGAGTCGACCAATGGGTCGCAGAACACACCGTCGATGTCGGAGCGCATCTGGACGACAAGGTCCTGAGGATCGTCGTTTGCGTCGCTGACCCGCGCCACAAACTCGTAGGTCGCACCGTCGACCACTTCTTCGTCATCGAGGGGACGGACCAAGTCGATCTCAGGGGCATCGGGCCGGTCGATGACCGTGATGGTCACGCTGGACTGGGCCGACTCGGCGCCCTTGTCGGTCACCACGATGCTGATGGTGTGGTTGAAGCCCCCCTCAAGGTTGGCGGTCTCGAGCCGGGCCACGCCGCCGACGACTTGGAAGTCGCCCGCAAACTCGCCATGGGGCTCTCCAGACCAAGACACCACAAGCTCCCCATCGGCCCCGTCGTCGGCCACCAGCGCTTCAAAGGTGATGGTCGTGCCCTCGTCGAATTCGGACCCGTCCGCGGGGGAGGAGATCGAGACGCTTGGCGCGTTGTTGAAGACCGCGAGCGACTGTTTGCTGCTGCACCCGGCGAGAAGTGCGAGGAACAGGAGATGGTGGGGGCGGTTCATCAGGGGCTCCGGGCTCGCGTCGGGGCGGCCAGCGGGCTCAGGCACGGGGCACCGGGGCGAGGTGCGTGCGTGCCGGAGCAATCTCCCGCAGGATAGCAGAGCGTGAGGGCGGCGGAGCACAGATGTCCGTTCCCCCAGGGAGGTCGCGTGGCGCAGCTTGTGGCGTGCATCCAGCTCAATGGTTCCTCCGACGTGGAGCGAAACCTTCGCGTGACGGAGTCCTTGGTGCGTCAAGCGGCCGCGGCGGGGGCCACTCTGGTCTGTACGCCCGAGGCCACGACCTATCTGGGGCCCCATGATCGCAAGATGTCGCTGGCTGAGCCCGTGGACGGCCCGACCCATCGAAGGTTGGGTGATCTGGCGGCCGAGCTGGGCATCTGCTTGTTGGTGGGCAGCGTCGCGGAGCGTCACCCGTCGGGGACCACCGCTTGGAACACCAGCCTGGTCTTTGATGGGACCGGCGCATTGATTGCAACTTACCGAAAGCTGCACTTGTTCGATGTGGATCTGAGCGAGCAGGGAGGCGTGCGGTTCCTGGAGAGCGACACGACTGCCCAGGGTGAGAATGTTGTGGTGGTCGACACTCCCGTGGGTTGCCTGGGGTTGAGCATCTGCTTTGACCTTCGCTTCCCCGAGATGTACCGAGCGCTCGTCGATGCGGGTGCGACGATCTTGGCCGTGCCGTCGGCGTTCACGCTGATGACGGGCAAGGACCACTGGCACACGTTGCTGCGCGCGCGAGCCATCGAGACTCAATGTTGGGTGTTGGCCCCGGCCCAGTGGGGAGCCCACGACGACCGGGGGCTCCGGCGATCCTATGGCCACGCATGCATCGTGGACCCCTGGGGGACCGTGGTCGCCGAGTGTGGGGACGGCGAGGGCTTCTGCATTGCGGCCATGGACCCCGATCGTGTGGTCGCGGTGCGCCGGCAGATCCCGATGGGGACGAGCCGACGGCTGTGATCTGGGCCTGGGTGTGGGGGGTGGCCGCGGCGGCAACACTTCCAGCGGGCATGGCCGAGGTGGATGCGGGAGATCAGGCGTGGGCGCTCGGGGACCGGGGCACGGCGCGGGAGCAGTGGGCGCGAGCGGTGGTTGAGGGTGAGCCGGCAGCGGTCGCGATGGGCGAGCTGCGGCTGTTGTTTGTCAGCGGCAACTTGGGCCTGGCGGTGCACGGGCCTCGGGCGGACCGCGCGCTGGGGCAGTGTCCGATGGCGGATGCCTGGTGTCGGCTGGCGGCGGCGGACCGCTTGTTGGTCGCGGGCACACTGGGCATGCCGGCGGACCGGGCGCGGGCGGTCGAGCTGGCGTCGAGCGCGGTGGGGGCACTGCCGGGGCCGGCGACGGCGCGGTTGGTGTGGGCGGGGGCGGCTCCGGTGGCGGCACTGGAGGACCACCCGGCTGGGGGCTTGGGTGCGGGGCTTCAGCGCGGGAGCGGTGGGTGGCCTGCGGGACCGGGCACTTGGGTCGCGGGGGTGTTGGTCGCCGGGGGGACCGGCCAGGGTGTGGCCATGGGGCTGCGGCTGCACCACCCGGATGTGGGTCTGAGCGGTGGCACGCTGGACGCCCAGGTCTATGGGACGACCCGCGGTGGGGTCGCGTTGGCGGGCTCGGCGGTGGGCCCCCGGGTGGTCGATGGGCTGGGCCGCCTGCAGCTCCACCGCCAAGTGTTTGATGTCTATGACCACGGCGAGGCACAGCCCGTGGTGGCCCTCGGCGCGGACGGCATGGCCGGGGTGGTCTGGCGGAACGGACCGGTGGCGGTCTCGGCGGGGCCCCGGGGTCGGGTGGATGCCGTCGGGGATGCCCGGTGGTGGGGGGCTGGCGGGGACGTGTCGGTGTCTGCCCGGATGGGCCCAGCGTGGACGGCACAGCTCCTGGGGACTGCGATCGGGGGCAACACAAGGCAGGTCCGCCTCGGGGGCGACCTTCGGCGGGTGCCGGCAGGCAGTGGGCTGGCGACCCGCCTACTGGTTGATGGGAATGCCCTTGAAGATGGTGTTCCTGTCTGGTGGAGGCCCACAGCTGGCGGAGGGCAGGTGCTGCGCCATGCTCCTCTAGGACGGTTCCGCGGCCCCTTCCTCGGGGCGGCGGTGGTCGAGTGGCGCCAAGCGGTGGCCGGCCCCGTCACCTTGACGGTCTTTGGGGAGTCCGCGTGGCTGGCGGGTGTGCACGGCGGGGGCGGCGGGGGGCTGATGCTGGACCTCCCCCCAAAGCCGAGCAACCGGGTGCGCTTCGACGTGGCGTGGGGGGACGGGGGGCTGGGGGTGTCGGGTGGCATCGGGGCGGCGTTCTGAGCGGCGGCCGGCTCGGGCACAGAGTCCCCAGCGTGCTGTCGACTCGGGGGCTTGGTCCGGCGACCGCTTGCGGGCCGGGGAGGTGGCGGGTCGCCCGACTGCTTGCGCAGGCCACAGGCCACTCGGACGCTGTGCAGGGCATCCCGGCACTGGCCACGCAGTCGAGCTCAGCGCATGCCGGCGGCCATCACCAGCCCCAAGAACCCGGGCCGGGCCAGCACGGCGGGGCACCTCGACACGGGGGACCAGCGCTCAGTCGGTTGGAGCCAAGCCAAGGAGCTGATCCACGGTCGCTTGGTCGGCGCCGGGAAAGTCGTATTGATCGAAGTTCTCGGGCTGGACCCACGCAAGGTCATGCACGCCGCGGCACTCCGGTGTCCCCAGCAGCTCTGCTCGATAGACTCGAAAGTCGACGGAGTACTTCTCGTAGACGTGCTCCACTGTGAACGAGGCTTCCTTCACGTCGACCCCGACGCCGAGGCGGTAGTACAGCTCACGCTCAAGGGCCTGGGCGTCCGTCTCGGTCGGTTCCGCCCGACCGCCGGGAAACTCCCAGAGCAGCGGCATGGTCGCGGACGGCCGGCGCTGGGTGATCAGATAGTGGCCGTCGTGTTCGACTTCAGCAGCGACCACACGGATGGTGCGGCGCGCCGAGGGTTGGGGGTCTTCCTGAGACAAAGCGGGGGCTCCGGCTTCGGGGCCGGCCGGCGTATCCCAGGGCCGCCCGGCCGTCCCCCTCAGGGGCAGGTGGCCTTGATGGCGTTCAGGCGACCGCGCACTTCGCGGCGCAGCTCGGTGTCGCTGCCGGCGTAGAGCTGGGCCTTGCAGTAGGCGTCGAGCGCGCCGGCTTTGTCATTGAGGCGCTCGCGGACGTAGCCTTGCCCGAAGTGGGCGGGGCCGTGGTTGGGCGTGGCCTGAAGGGCCTTCTTGAAGTTGCTCTCGGCGGATGTGTACCGCTTTCGATCGACGTCCGCCCAGCCCTGGCGAGTGAGCGCTTTGGCGCCCCGGGCCTGGGTGGAGGTGGTGTCGGGCGGCGGCGGGGGAGGGGTCTTCGGAGCGGCGGGCGCGGCCGGGGTGGCCTCAGCAGGCGCCGGCTTGGCAGGCGCTGTCGTTGTTGGCACCGGCTTGGCAGGCTGGACGGGGGGGGGCTCTGCCTTGGGTGGCGGAGTCTCGGCAGGCTTGCTTGGCGCTGGGGGTGCAGTGACCGGGGGCTGCACGCTGGCCGGGGTTGCGGGGGTCGGCGAGGGTGGGGTGCCGGTGAGGCTGCCGTCGCTTAGCCACCAGATCAACAGGGCCGCTGCACCGAGAACGGCGACGACGCCAAGCATTCGGTTGCTCTTGGGGGGCTCGGGCTGCTCGACGATGCTGATCACGGGCCGCGGGGCGTCCGGGTCGGCAGAAAAAGTGCCAGCAGGGACGTCGGGCTGGCCCGCCAACGGCGCCTTGTCGGCGTCAAACCAGTCCGCACCCACCCCGCCGGCCAGGTCGTCCTCGGCAGCGCCGGCGCCCAGGTTCGAGGCGGGCGGGGACGAGGGTGTGCCGGCGGCACCGCGTTCCCCCAGCTGCACACCTTCGCCGAACCAGTCGTCGCCAGGAGTGGCATCGAGGGAGACGGGCTTGGCGTCGTCATCAAAGTCCCACTGGCTTGCCGACGCGGACATTGCGGCTGCGCCGAGCAGCGGGGAACCGGGCTCGATGGCCTCCCAGCCGGCCCGGTCGTCCGGGGTGGCTTCAGGCGCCGGCGTGGACTGCCCAGGCACACCGGTCGCAGCGTCGGCCAAGCTGGGGTCCTCGGTAAGCGCGTCCGCCGAATTGTCTTCGTCCTCGTCGTCCGGTGCGTCCTCGTCGTCAGGCGCGTCTTCGTCGTCAGGCGCGTCTTCGTCGTCAGGCGCGTCTTCGTCGTCCGGTGCGTCCTCGTCGTCCGGCAGGTCTTCGTCGTCCGGCAGGTCTTCGTCGTCCGGCGGGTCTTCGTCGTCCGGCAGGTCTTCGTCGTCCGGCAGGTCTTCGTCGTCCGGCAGGTCTTCGTCGTCCGGCAGGTCTTCGTCGTCCGGCAGGTCTTCGTCGTCCGGCAGGGCTTGGTCGTCCGGCAGAGCTTCATCGTCCGGCAGGTCTTCATCGACCGGCAGGTCTTCATCGACCGGCAGGCTTCCATCGTCCGGCAGGTCTTCATCGTCCGGCGCTACGTCCGGCGCTTCGACGTCAAGCACGTTCCCATCGTCCATTGCGTCGCTATCGTCGTGAACGTCGTCCTGGTCTCTGTTCTCGGAGAACTCAACGTCCATGCCGCTGGGCGCTGATGGGTTCCGTGGCACCCGTCAGCTCGACCGCGGCCTCTGCCTGGGCCACCACTTGGAAGAACGGACTCAGGTCGGCATGGTCCGTCGCGCGGACCCAATTGCCGTCCCCGAAGTCGAGCTCATCATCCGGCGCCACCCGCCGCTCGACCACCCAGCGCTGCAGCGTGGCGAGGTCAGGCACGTTGTACGCGGTGCCTCCTTGGCGGAGCAGGACATGCTCCATCCGCGGGGCGGGCGCCGCCGTCGGGACCGTTGTGCCCGTGTTGCGTTCCGCTTCCACGGTGGTCAGCGCCGCCGGCTCCCGACCAGGGGTGGGCGCATCGGGTTCCTTGTGAATGACGCTGGAGACGGCGTTGCCGTCCTCCACCACCAGAAAGCTGTGGCCGCATGCCGTGCACCTGAACTTCAGGTTGCGGCCGACCTCGAAGGCAGCGGGCGGTAGCTCCAGCTCGAAGCCCGAGCTGCAGTTGTCACACTCG
>CALOBC010000057.1:0-129023 GCA_942491145.1 Myxococcota bacterium
GCCTGGTGGCTGTACGCAGAGCGCAAATTTTTGTTGGTTGGGCCGCTAGGAAGTGTTGGATGAAAGACAGACACGCTTTGGCTCTCATGACCTGTCACCACAATAGCAGCACATAACATCACCATGGCGCCTTTTTCTAATAATGCACTGCTGACACACAACTTTCAACAGAAGCCCTATTGGATCCATAGCAGATCAGTAGATGTAGCGGCTCACGAGTGGCTCCAGCGCAGGCTCAGACGACACGACTCTCCAAAATAAGTCTGTTTGTCTTTGTGATCTGTGTTTGACTGCCCGTTTGACCCGGACCTCCCTCCGACAACATCGTCTGTGATGAAACACTTCATGCCACGCCCAACCTCCATATGGCGACGACTGTCTGTATCCATTGAACATATGCAACACTCCTGGTCCAGACCTCTTCCGTGATGCCGAGGATACCCTTCTTAAAGTTGGAAACCACGACCTCACGAAGATCCAATTGATTTCTTCGCTAGCTATCGCGGCGGCGCGTCTCAAGGTGCTTTGCAAAATGGGGAAAGGCAGCACTAAAGAAGAGAAATTTCCTGGGATTCATGTCCCATACGCCCCCAATATTCCTTCAAATGTGATTCGAAAGCTGATCTGCCTTAGCACGACGAATCCAGTGTCAATACGGCTCATGAATCTCGGCGCGCGTCCGAAAGTTCGAAAGAAGGGTACCCACAGGAGCACTAGAGTGCTGTCCTGGATGAGAAGTCTCCCAGAATAGCATTTGATGTGTCTACAACTGTAGAATAACGATGGTTCTGAAGTTGATCTGCCTTAGCACGACGAATCCAGGGTCAGAATACAACTCCTGAAATCTCGACGCACGTCTGGAGGTTTGAACGAATGACACTTAAGAGGAGCAAAGAGTGCTGTTCTGGATGAGAAGTCATTCAGGATACCTGGCCCGCAGCTACTTGTCTCCTCTCAAGGTGATTGCGAAGCTGATATGCCTCAGCACGATGTATAACGGGGTTCATTGCTCTCTCAGAAGTCGGCACCTTTCTTTCCATGAGGCCTTGTGGTCAATACAAGAGTGTATTACATGCAGCCAGTCGTATCATGACACGTAAAATAGATCTATGTGTTATAGGACTGAAAGGTTTGGGCAATATGTAGACTTACTTTCTAGTATAAGACAGCATAGTAGAGGAAGTCTTGCTAGATATGACAAAACGAGATTTTGGTTGTAATTGTGTAGAAGTGGCACTATTGAATACTAGAGACTAATAGGACTAGGTTTGATAGCGAAAACCGTTCTGGTACAATAACATCGTATCTATTGTGTGTTATGGGAACTATTCCGGTTGAATTCGTGCTACTGGAACATGTTTGGGTGCTTTGAAATCGTCAGTTTCGCCATGGCCTTGAACATAACTGCTTAATTCATACAGTAAATGAGATCAGAGAGATACAAAAAGTGGTGCACAATTGAAGATAGTCGAGGCGGTATATATTGGGTGGTTCTTACCTTCATTCACCATATCAAACATACTTGTATTGACCGAAAGGCAATCATGAATGCCATGACTTATCTCCAAGAAGGAATCAGTGAATAGTCCCACCTGTACTGCCACCATTGCTATATAAATCCCCAGAACGTCGAACCCGATCATACCCTTGGATATGAGATAGTTGAACAAGTGTGGGTATCAAGATGTATACACCATATCATGCAAAAGGTCTCCTGACGTCAGAAATCGAAATTCTTGAGCGAATCAGCCATTCCGTGGGCAAAACTCACCTTAGAATGTTATTCAACCACAGTGTATATCCCCCGGATGCAATAGTCAGACAGACGGACCTTGCTTTGCAAAAAGATTGCAATAAACACACACATCTTTGCGAAAGTCGTCCTTATTGGAGAAGTGCGAAGCCTGAAAATGAATCTGTTCGCAAACCGCTCAAAGTAACCTCTTTTTCTTGCACATCAAGATATATTGACCCACCAATACATATAATCGGACGTAGTGACCTTCCTATACCACAAGAGTAAAGAAAACACATGTATTTATACCGAATTCGTCGAGGATCGAGACGCGCCAAATTTGAGAATTGACCTCTTCGTAAATGGGGAACAAATCACGTCTCGCATAGCAGAAGCCTTCAAAACATTCCTCCTACATGCAATTTTGAGAGATCCACTGACCAGCTGCATTGAGATACGGATGTACATACCTTAAAAGGCATACAGGACATGAAAACTGCCACAACAGAACGTCACGTGCAAGATCTACTGTTCTTTCAACGAGCGACTACTTAAAGCTCACAATTTTGCCGCAAACACTTGGTGGTGGTACATATGAAGCGAATGAAAGCATAAGATTGAGAACTGTAGCAGCGGTTGTCTCGCAGGACAACAAGAACGGCATCAGCTGGCGCCACTCACCATTTTGATCGATTTTGGCCGCGTGGAACTACCTTGACACGTGTCAACAAAAGAGATAGGTCATGAGCTTAATCATTCGAACTATCAAAGTATTCGTGGCGATATATGATCAGAATGAACAAAACGACAAAAAGGCGGGCTGGCGCTCCAACGCAACAGGAAAACCAACACGACGGAGATGAAAAATGGCGATGAAATGGCCGCTGCAATGGCCCCACAGGCCGCTTTCACCGCGTGCTTTGGCACAAATGGACTCTGCACATCAAGGTTAAGGCCTGCGCACGCTGTCTCCACCAAAAATTATGGCTCAGACACTTAACACATGGGGAAATGGAAAATCACCTTTCGTGATGTCTCGTAGAATCCAGTGCAAATTCTATGCATTCAACGACGAGCAAGCTCGACGTGCTTGCATGCGCTAGTGCATGTTAGTGTGCATGGGCATGCCCGCGCCGGGTGAGCACCTCCACCCGCTCACCAGCTCGATGGCGGACCTGCTGATGCCTTTGAATGTCCGAGATGATGCGATCGGGTGCCATGGTGGGCTGCCAAAGGGCCGCCATCGCAATGCGCTTCCGGGCTCCGTGTCATCTCTCAGCAATGTCATGGAAAAGGGCGCGCGCTCATAGCCTCGCCCTCGCGCCTGCTAGCATGATGGCGGCCAAGGCCGCAAAAGCCGTGTTGCCAGCCTTTAACATTCCTTTTTATACAGACATGAATAATGAGTGTCGAGTTGCTCATTTGCCCACTCAGGGAGCGAGCAGCAAGCAGTGAGTGGCTTGTCGCTCCAAGCCAAGAATGAGCAGTGAGCATGAGTGGCTAGTTTGGGCAAAAAAGGGCCTTTATTTGGACAAAAACAGTCATTTTTTGAGTGAGTAATGGTCATTAGAGAAGGGCTCTTACCAGCCTGTGTGCTCACTGCTGGGCATGAGCAATGAGCGGCGAGTGGCGAGTGACTCACTTGCTCAAAATCAAAGTGAGCAGCGAGCAGCGAGCGCACCCCTGCTCACTGCTCACTATGAGTGCTCACCTACTCACTATTCATTGTAGGCAAATGCTCAAGGCTGGTTGCAGGCCTGCGCCATTTGGAGCACTCTTCACCCTGAAAGCCCTTGACGAGGCAAGGCTCCACCTCAATCACCCTTTTCACCTCCGCAAGGCCCTCACTCAAGTTAACAGCAAACACCTCCTCACCCTTTATGTGAGCCAAGAAGTTGGGCATGTCTTTGTTGAAGGCATTAATCTTTGAGCCCACACAGCCCATGAGCAGCGCCGCTTCAGAGCTAGCTTGACCTTTTGAGCGCGCACTTTGGACCCAGCCGGGAAGCGCCTTGTGCTAGCTTTCTTTTGTTTTTTGATCGCTCTTCTTTTCTCGACATAAAAGCCTCGGCTCAGGCGCTTAGCAAGTTCTTTGAAAACTTTCATTTTAGTGGGCGGGCCCAAGAAAAAGTGTTTGATGCCCAGGTCACTTTCTAGCTGCTTTGCAAGTCGCCAGCCTGCTTCCAGCGCCTTGAGTCGATTACTTTTCTTCTCAGGCGCCACGAGGTAGCCAACCTTGCAGCCACTTTTCAAGTGATCCACAAGGCACTAGTTTTGGGTAGCCTAGGCTCTCTGGCATCAACCTGCTGTTGTCGCTTGCCCTCGGCACGAGCAGGCTCATCACTCGTGGTGGCGTTGATGGCAGAGCTAGGAGCTTTAAGGATCTCAATGTGCGCCAATTTCATGCTACCACTCATCACAACATCTTTTCTAGCCTTTTCAACAACATTCGTTTGGGTGGCAGGCAAGATGCTTGCAAAGGCGCTGCGGGGAGCGCTTGGCATGGGCCTCACCAAGTGGTCCGACGATGATGCCCGGTGGCGCCATGTCGGGAGGTGTGAAGGCAACATCATTCTGTTTGACCTGGCAGACTTGGAAAAAGTGCCGCCTGGTGCAGCAAAGGAAGAGGTTGTCCAAAACCATGTTTGAGCTTCTTGATGCATGTGTCATTTGATGCTAGCTGCCCTTTACAATGTTGTGTCATGCTGCGCGTGACCAATGCACAATGATGCAGGCAGAAGAGTCACTTCATGCACCAGGCACGCCAAAAAAGCTCATGGCCTTCAGCTGAAACTCGCTCGGTCGATGGGAGCTGCTCTTCCTCCCCCTCCTCTTTCCTGCTCTCCTCCAGGAGAGGCTTGCTTTCAACAAAGCCGCATTGAGGGCAGGGATGAATCTTTGTTTCTTTCAAAGGGCCTTCACCATTTTCAGCATCGCCTTCAGCATCTGTGTCACTGGGCTCAGGGCCTTTCTGCAGCTGGTCAGAGCTTTCTACAGCGCTCCGCATTGTCGCTGATGTCAAGCGCGCCTCTCAATGGGCTTGTTGCCCTTGTGTCTCTGCAAATTCCTGAGAAGAAGGTGTTGTCACACCTTCCAACAGAGGAGGACAACCCGTGCGCCTAACACTGCTCCCAAGCTGACTTGGCGTCGAGCGCGGTTAGAGGCGCAGAGGGGCCCGGAAGAGTTCAATGACGCGTGTGAAGCTCTTTGGCGATAAAGAAGGCGCGTCATCGAATCTGCAGCTGTCAATGCGGAGCTTTCACGCGGCGCTACCAATGATTGTTGATCACAATGTCTCTCGATGCAGAAGGTGTCAATCGCAGAAGCCTCCGATGTTCGGCTTGTTTGCGTTTGAGAGAAGAAGTCCAGAGTTTCTTTCTTTTTCTTGCTCCCTTGCATTTGTGGTCTTGCGCTTGGGAGGTGAAATCGTGATAAAAGGTCTTGAAAGATGATCAGATAATGGAGCTCCCCGCATCTTTCTTTGTGGCTCTACGCCGCGGGAGCGCTGACGATGCGCACCACGCGATTTGAGAATCATCCTTTGAGGAAGGAGATGTCACTCGTGAGCTAAACCCCACATGTGAGGAGCTTCTTTGGTGAGGACGGCAAGTGGCTTGCAGGAAGTGCTTTAGTGGGCCTGTCGTGTGTTGATGCAGATGCTTGTTTTGGTGTGGTGCCGCCGCTTAACGTGGGGCTGGGTCATGCAATGATGAAGCTTTGCCCCAAGAGAGCTTGTGATGTGTGCTCGCATGCAAACCAAAAACTTGCGGTGGGTGCTCGTCGAGCGGGGTTTTATGTGCAAGGCGGAAACAAGAGCCAAGGTGTCGTGCAGGAGTTGCTCTTTCCAACAGAGGGTGATGGAGGCCCTGCCCCTGCGGCAGCAGCACCCATCCTGTTGGACGGCGAGAGCCCATTCCGCCTTCCATTTGGGCAATGGGTGTTTGCTCATGCTGAAGCGCAGGCCGCCCGCGCTGAGGCACCGAGCTCAAGGGGCACTCTGCCGGACTTGATGGCAGGCGACAAGGAGATTGGAGATGCGGCCCCAGACCCTGGTGACATCTTTGACGATGACAATGATGACGCAGAGATAATCGAATCGCTCCAGCAGCGGGAGCGACAGCAGCAGGGTCGTCAGCAGCAGGAGTGCCCGCAAGTGCCAGCCTCGGAGGCGCGAGATCGCTCCCGCCCTCCAACATTGGACCAAGTGCCCACTCCTAGTCGGACCATTGGCATCAGGTGTTCCAGCTTCGACAGAGGTGGGAGCGGCCAACAGCTCACTCAAGATAATTTGCAATAGCCAACTTTCAAAAAAGGCGGATTCCCAGTTTTGGGAAAAGATGCGAATCTCCATGTAATCCACATCTGGTTTTTGACAAACTTGTTCACCACTGGGGCGATCTTCAGAATTACAAACTCGCCGCTTTGCCTGCTCTGGAGTCTTTTCGAAAAGGCAGCCTTGCTCAAAAGGGTTGCTCTCCGAAGCGTGGGCTGACAAGAAGGAGAGCAAAAGCACTGTGGCAAGGAGCTGAATCTCCATCATATCTTTGTGCTAGTGATGAGCTTGATGGGTGGTGAGAGCTGTTTAGTTTATTCAGTGGACAGCTTGCTGAGCACTTTGGAGGCTTTTACGCAAAAAATCAGAAATCTGGTTTTTGGCAAAAAATTTTGTCAAAAATTTGAGATTCCATCAAGTCCAATTCCATCAAATTCTCACTCCCGATTTCTCCCAAATCGGGAGGAATCGGGAAGAATCTGGATTCCCAAGAAATCCCGAGAATTCCCGACTCACGATTTCTCCCGATTTCTCCCGATCGGGGTTTCGGCGAGGGTGCCTGGCCGGCATGTCACACATCAAACACACGATGAGATGATGATGATGACGTGATGCTGCTCTGCCAAGCTTCAGGAGCACAATGGTGCGAGTAAAGGCAATGGCATGAGCAAAGGCAAATAGGGCTATGCCTCTTGCATGAGTGTGTGGTCTCGCTTGCTGTTGCGCTCGGCACGCTCTCCCTCCTTTTGCTCCCTTTTCAACTCACACCAGTGAATGAACTTGGTGCGTCGAATCTCTTGGTAGATGCGCTGTCTGAATGTTGTCAAATCAAAAGGCTTGTGCTCTGGGCGTGTGCTCCAGAGCTCCATGGGGGGCTGAGAGAGGGTAAGCTCCACCCTTGGCGTCATTGCGAAGCAGACCCTTGGCAGGGGAGCGGTCGAAAATTGGCTTTCCTTGGCGGTCATGTGCCTCTTTGCATGGATGGAGAAGGCAATCATGCTGGAAAGCACCCTCCTCACAAGTGCTCTCTGCTTCTTTCTTTAGAAATGCATGGCGATGATCAGCCAAGCGAGGCTTGAGCTGGGCAAAACAGGCGTTTTTGAGTGCAGGTAAGACTCTGCACTGTTGCCAAGCTTGTTCAGCTGTCACTATTGTCCCACCAGCTGGCAGCACCTTGCCTTTTAGATCGGTGATGATAACCACCTTTGCCTGACTTTTGCGCCAGTCAATGAAGTCTGGGTTTTTGGGCCTTGGCATGCTTGCTTCGATTGACTTCTTTTGTGAAAATTGTGTCGTTGTGCCTTGGTCATTGTTGGAGAAAAGCAACACGTGCATATAGTGGCATTGGCGATCACCCGAAACCCCAAAGTTTCCTTGCTAACGCTCATACAAGAATCGTTTGTGCCACCACAAAGCGTGCTTGTTGAGAAGAAGTAGAAGATGGTGGCGCACACTGAAGGCGACAAAGGAAGCCCTGTTGCTATCGTTGGTGGCACACGCTGTGGCTACCAAGGATGGCTCTGGAAAGGCAAGGCTGGCGCTGTGAAATCAGCTTGTGTTATCCTTTGTTTGGGAGATGGAAAAGAGAAAAGGAGCCCGCCTGCATAAGCAAAATGTTGAAGCTCGTCAACACGACGGCCCGAGGAGCCACATTGAGGCTGCATTTGAGCAGCGCCCCGACCTTGCCAAAGACTTGAGCAAGCTTTGCAGAAAGCTTGCCAAGTGTGGCGCACAGGGCAGTGGATCAGATCTTTATGAAAAGATTGACACCAAGGCTGAAGCTGCACGCCAGCGGCAGCTCGCAGAAGGGGCGAATGCCATGTGGCGCCATGTGGAGTGGGAGGCCGACGACATTGGAGGTGACGACGACGACAACATGCAAGGATCACACTTCAGCAGCAATGAATTTAGTTGTTCAAACAGCTTATTTGTGTCTTGTTGAGCGTGTCTTGCCTCGCATGTTAGCGCTAGCTAGCTGACTCTTTAGATGCATGCATGAGTCAATGTCGAACTCTTGGCGTGTGATGGGCGACCAAGATTGGCCTAGACGAGAGTCGTAATGGCTCGGTTGTGATGAGAGCCATTGCATGGGATGATCGGTGCACTCGTGGAGCGCGCCTTATCGGGCCCAAGGGAAGTCATTAACAAGGGAGCAAGGCAGGCCCCGGGGGAGGGCGCAAGCTCACTCATCAGCAAAGCGGAGAAGCGAGCGGTACAAACATAACCATTCACTAAGCTACAAGTGTGCCCTTTTGTCTCGCGGTGCTGAAGTGAATGATTTTGTTCCGTATATGGAATCTTGGTACATTTCTACAAAAACCGTTAAACGGCGGGTACAAAACGTCTATTGGAGAAACTTTAAGGGGGTACTGTGGAGATTATTTCTGGTACATTTTCTACGTAGCCTACGGGGCGTTTGACCAGTACTGCATTTCTACTCAATCTCAGTCACGAGCCAGAAGACCCCCCAAAGAAGCTTCTCATCACGACAAACATCGTGCTTTGATGGTGTTGCTGCCGTCGTCGTTTCCTCCATAACTGGACTGTCACTGAATCTACTTTTTGTGCATACAGCATTTAATTATAGTAAAGGTGAGATAGGCAAAATTTGTTACATCAGTGAGCATTTTCATCTTCATCATTTTGCAGTTTCAGTGTTCGCATTCGTGTAAATGACCCCGCCGTCGATCAATTCATATTGTTTGTGTGTTAGCCCTAATAATCTCTTCTTACACTTGACCAGGAATGACCTTTAACTATATAGAGTGGTGTGGAGTGGGAGATTCTGGCAAAGAGCGAAGTTCGGAAGTGAAAATGTACTTGATGGCGCCCGCGCCTCATTGAAATGGCAGTGCCTTCGCATGATAATAACAAAGTGTGAAAGACATTCAAGTCACTAAATTCTTCTTCTGACGATGATGGAGTAATGTTATGAGTGTTCAGGTGTAGTGGTGCAACCCAAATCTGGACAGACACGAGACTTTCTACAACAACTAGAGCGGATTGTTCTTGCCGATACTTTGAAGGACATTTGTTCCAGTGGATTCGCTAATCACCGGATTCTTTTACAGTACAGGATATGATTCTCGTTAATAGATCTAATGGTATAGACAATGGCTTATAGTACTAATATCTGATGTGAAATAAGAGTAAAATAGTGTTCTATATCTTTTCTGATTATTTTTTGGAATGCCTCGTCCTGATGAAGTATTCCAAAAGGATTCGTTGAGGCTGGTTGTTATTTCCTACTTCAATCGACTCTAGTGGTGTCTATTAGATAATCGGTGGCATAATGCATCACTTGCTCAAAGCTACTGCACGATACCGAGGTCGACGATTGCCTTTGTTGTGAGCAAATTCACTGCGACTTCACTCTTAATTCTTGCCCCCAAGTCAAGACTATGAGGATACGGATTCACTTGGTTTCCCATCCTGATATTATATCCTATTTCTGCCATTGATTCCCACACAAACTCAAGCAGTATTCTGTAGCTTCTTTCGTCGATTGCTATCATTGCATTTGTCGATAGTGCCACGAGAAATTGGAAGCTCCATATGTTCTTCATTCGACAATTCCATCCAAAAGTTGCGCTACCTCAAGTTTATAGGAACATTACCACCCTATTAGATGGCTTAAGGCATGCCAAGGCCCTACAAAACGAGAGCATTCAGTGCAAATGTGCACAAAAATAAGCTTGTGACTTCGGTATGAATTCGCTACAACACGATAAAGAATTCTGGTAGTTCCATACACCCTACTAACTGGGGAAGGACCTGCACTTCCTCCTTACGAGAGATGAAGAGTTTTCTGCGAGGTTACAAGTGAACAGCAGGACAGTGAGTTGGGCATCGTCATCGTCGTACTTTTGTGTGACGAGAAAGGCATTCTACAGCGCGTATCAGTACGTTTTCTACAAGAGGCGTTCTTCCTTTGTTGGATCTCGAAATGACCGATTGGAATACTGGAAATTTTTACGTTATTAACTCCACAGTACCCCCCTTAACTTCAGAAATTCTACAGAGCTTGTTCAGTTACGATGAGGAGTGCCAGATTTTTCTCAGTAACTAACCATGTGTCACAGAGCACGAGCTCAGTCCCGAACAACTCGTGACTTGGAGCTCATCTTGCGTGCAACAACACATAGAGAGTTCTAAGCTCTAGAGTCCATTTTGAAAGGCCTAGGCATCACACAAGGTGATTTCTTTGCACAGGTGTGGCAGCGCGAGTGCCGATTGTCTCATAGTTGTTTCAGTGATGGCTCGTGTAGTGAGATAATACGTCCAAGAGAGGACAGGGTCTGGGATGACGAGCGAGTGAAGGAAGGTCCGTTGGAACAAATGGTACGACAGGGATGGCATGTTCTCTCTAGCTTACTTCAGACTGCCAGAGAGAGTCACAGGAATCACTGGTTGAAAAGATCGGAAATCGGACAGTGAACTTGATTGCAGAAAGCGTCTGCCTAACATTGGACAAGTCCTGGGTCTGTGTGATGAACATACTATTGTAATGTAAAGCAGGTGTGAGTCTCAAGATCCACTGCCTAACATTAGACACCTTAAAACATTTAAATCAATTAATTTTACACATGACAGTACCTTTAATTCAAGTGCTATTTCCCAGATACAAGAACGATTTAATAATGTATGTATTGAACAGCTACTACATGAACTAGATTTTGTTAGTTAGGTGGCCATAATACTTCTGCTTTGGGTCACCTTTTCTTTCCTTGGTACCATCTCGAGATACGTGGCCAGGAGTTCGTCGAGCTTTCCTTCCGTCATCAACTTGGCCGTGGGTTCTGCCAGGTCAGGTTCGTCTTGTGTAGCTTCCAGGAGCGCATTCTTAAAGTCCTCACATTTCATGAGCAAGGTCACGCGTTACTGTTTGCAGACCGAATCAACGCCAATCACTGCCTCGAACGCTTCCATAGCAGTCAGTAGGCATCATGTAAGCTTCAAAGCTTTTCAAGTCATCCCTTCCTGGAAAAGTACCTTCCAAGCCACCCTGCTGGATTGGAAACATAGATGTCGCCATGTACCAGCCAATGGTAATGTCGATGGAATAGTGGACGCGGGTTGCCAAGAGGTGGATGATCTGCATATAGTTAAACCCGTGCATGAAGATGCCCAGATTTTTAAACCTATGCAAGTACATGTGATTGGCGCAGATGACCAGTGCTGCCACATGTCCCGAGAAGAAGGACACAAAGGGGCCATCTCTGCATTTTTGGGATCTCCACATTCCTTGAAAATACAGTGCATAATGTCTGGGAAATCATAAAAGGACATGAGGTATTAGGATCAGGCAGCAAGTAAGTGAACTGGCCACACAGGGACCTGAGCACTGACACGGTGCCATAATGAAAGATGGGCACGAATCTCTCCCACCCAGAAGGTTTCGTAGACCATATAAACACCAGGACCAATAACTCCAACAATGGTATTCACAAAGACAGCAAAATCATTCCACCCCCGATTGGTCTTTAAGGTTAGTGCCCCAACCTGAAGGCGGCCAGACCGTGAACTGACTCGTTTTGGGGAGTGGGAGTATTATGTTTTATTTGCGTCTGTATAAATATTTATTATCGCTGATGCCGTTCCTCGTCGGACAGGAGTGACCTTCTAGAACACATAGAATGAGTGTTAGGACAGAATGCGAGTACATAACACGCTATATTAAAGGCTTCTTTAGAACATCATAGCTTGAAAGTCCAGGAATGGTCATTATTTAGAGACGTGTGGCTTATCGTAGACTATTGGGCTGGTTTGGCAGCTGCACCATACAGAAGCGACCATTCCTGGACTTTCAAGCTATTATATTCTAAAGAAGCCTTTACTATTAAGAGTCATGTACTCACATTCTGTCCTGTACCACTCGATCTGCATGTTCTAGAAGGTCACTCCTGTCCGACGAGGTGCGGCGTCAGCGGTAATAAATAGTTATACAGACACAAATAAAACATAATACTCCCACTCCCTCAAAGTGAGCCAATTCACAGTCTGGCTGCCTTCAGGCGGGTATACTCAACATTAAGAAGTCCCACAACTTTTTGCGGCCTTAGCCGCCATTATTATAGCAGGCGCGAGAGTGAAAAAAAAAAAAAAGAGATTATGAGTACATGCCCTTTTCCATAACCTTGCTTAGAAATGGGCCGGAACCCGGAAGCGCATTGCGATGGCGACCCTTTGGCGGTCCACCATGGCGCCCGATCGCATCGTCTCGGACATTGAAGGGTATCAGTAGGTCTGCCATCGAGTTAGTGAGCGGGTGGAGGCTCTTGCCCGGCGCGGGTGCACCCATGTGCACTAACACACGCTAGTGTGCACAAGCATGTCGAGGTTGCTCGTCGTCAGATGCGCAGAATTTGCACTGGATTCTACGAGGCATCCCGAAAGGTGATTTTCCATTTCCCGTGTGTTAAGCGCCTGAGCCACAATTTTTAGTGGAGGCGGTGCGCGCAGGCCTTAACCTTACTACATGTGCAGAGCCCACCCATGCCGAAACATGTGGTGAAAGTGGCCTTCAAGACCAGTGCAGCAGCGGGCATTTCATCGCCATTTTTCATCTCCGTCGTGTTAGTTTTCCTGAGCCATTGGAGCGCCGGCCACGACTTTTGTCGGTTTGCTCATGTGCGCCCACGGCGCTTTGGCAGCTTGAGTCATTAAGCTCATGACCTTTCTCTTTTGTTGGTCCCCTTTTGTCGCGGTCACAAATCTCGACGTTCAAAAATGAAAGCCGGCGAGTGGCACCAGCTGCTGCTCTTGTTGCCCTGCACGGCAGCCATTGCTAAAGCTCACAATCTTGTGGTTTCGCTCGCTTCACATGTGCCGCCGCTAAGCGCGTGCAGCAAAATTGTGAGCTTTCAGCAGTCACTTGTTGAAGGAGCAGCAGATCTTGCACGACGCTCTGTTGTGGCAGCTTTCAAGCCCTGCATGCCTTTTCAGGCATGTGAGCCCGTGCCTCAGCGCGCCTCGTCAGTGGATCTCTCAAAAGCGCACACAGGAGTGAGTGCTTTTGGGGCTTCTGCCAAAAGTGAGGCATGATGTGTTTGCCATTAACAGAGAGGTCAATTCTCAGATTTGGTACGCGGCTCGACCTGCGGCTTGACTTCAGTGTGAGCGTGTGCGCTCTCTCTGCTCTTGGGTTGCATGAAAGGTCACTGCGTCCGATCACATCTTGTGGCGAGTCAACGCACTCTGATTTGCAGAGCAAAGCTCGCTACTTTAAGAGCAGCTTGCAAACAGATCCATTTCCAGGCTTCGCACTTCTCCGGCATGGGCGACTTGCAAATGTGTGTGCGCTCATTGCAACACGTTAGACCAAGCAAGGCCCATCTGCCAAGCCACTGCATCCGGCGGCTGCACCCACTGTGGTTGGGTGGCGCTCTGCAGTGAAGCTTTGCCCGCCAGGTCGCTGATTCGCTCAAGAATTTCGATTTCTGACATCAGGAAGGCCTTTCGCGTGACATGAGCGCCGCGCTGCGCCTTGATGCCCACGCTTGCTCAGCTGTCTGATGTCCAAGAGCCATAATTAGGCTCGACATTGTAAGGGAATTTGCAGCAATGAGTGGCAGCGCAGGTGGGGCTGCTCACTGGCTTGCTCTCAGAGTAGGCAGCCATGGCCGCTCATGTCGCCTTTCGGTCAAAACAAGCACGCTTGACACGGTGAGTGAAGGCAAGAGCCACCCAGCTATGCCGCCTCAGCTATCTTCGATTGTCTGCCACTTTTAGCCTCTCGATCTCATTTGCTGCATGAATTAAGCAGCCATGCTCAAGGCCATGGCAAAGCTGGCAATTCAGAGCACCCAAACATGCTCCAGCAGCGCAAACTCGGCTTGAGCAGCTCCCACAGCATGCAGCAGATGCGACGTTTTTGTGCCAGAGCAGTTTTCGCTATCAAGCCTAGCTCCATTAGTCTCTGGCATTCAATGGCTTCCTTCACATTGTTAAAATCTCGTTTGGTCATGTCTGCAAGACACCCTCTGCACGTGCATGCCCACCCTAGAAAGCAAGTGCACACATTGCACGAAGCCGCTCAGCCCCACAACGAATTGATCTGCCATGCATGCTGCCATGTGGCTAGTTGCATGTAAGCGCAGCAGCTCTTATATTAGATCACAAAAGGCTCCATGAAAGAAAAGGTCACTGATTTCACAGAGAGCAACGACTCCCGCTGCGCATCGCTCTGAGGTGCATCAGCTTCGCAATCAACTCAGCAGGAGAAGCAAATGGGCATGGAAAAGGCATGATAGAGCACTCTCATCTAGGGAAGCACTCTAGGGCTCCTGCAGAGTGTCACTCTTTCAGACTTTCAAAAGTGCAATTGAGATGTCATGAGAAGCGCTCTGACCCTGGGCTCGTCGTACTAGGGCAGATCAGCTTAGGAAGCATCAGCGCTCTGCAGCTGCAGGCACAGCGAGCACTGCTCTGGAAGGCTTCTCATCCAGGGGCAGCACTCTAGTGCTCCTGCGGGCACCCTTCTTTTGAGCTTTTGGACGCACGCCGAGATTCATGAGCCACGTGAGCACTGGATTCGTCGCACTAAGGCAGATCTGCTTTGAAATCGCACTTGGAGGAGCCTTTGGAGCGCGTGGGGCATGAGACCCAGGAAATTTCTCTTCTTTAGCGCTGCCTTGCCCCATTTGCAGAGCCCGCTGGAGGCGCGCACGGAGAGATGACAGCGCAGGCAAAGCAGCTCGATTGGGCCTTCGTGAGGTCTTGCATCTCCTGAAAAAAAGCAGGGCGCCCTCGGCATCACAGAAGAGGGCAAAGCCAAGAAAGTAGTGCACATGGCTGCTCAGCCAAGGGCACAGGCAGTCATCGTCACAAGGGGATTGGTAGCATGTGGCATGAAGTGCCTCAACACAGGCAGTGTTGTCAGAGGGAGATCTAGTCAAACAGGCAGTCAGACACAAGATCCTTAAAGACAGAGCATACGCGCTGCCAGGAGTCGCACCTCGCGTCGCCTTGGCACTGCGCTGGAGCCACTCGTGAGCCGCTACATCTGCTGATCTGCTGTGGATCGGGCAGGGCTCCTGTTGAAAGTTGTGTGTCAAATGCAACATTGAAAAAGGCGCCATGCTCCATGGTCATTGAGAGGCGAATGCAGTGACAGGTCATGAGAGCCAAAGTGCAGGTCTGCCTTTCATCCCACCACTTTCTAGCTGACCCAGCCAACAAGAGGCCCATTCGCCCTCTGCGCACTGCCATGAGGCCGCAACTTCTGCAGTGCTCACACAGCACAGTACAGCAATGTGACGACTGTCGATCACCCCCTTTTGGGCACCCACCACCTCGCCAGCGCCTTTGCCACGCGCCTCCACATTGCCGACGCTCACTTCCACACCCAGCCCAGGGCACTGGCCACCATAACACTGATGCACAGAAGGGTAATGTCATTGACCTTTCTCAATCTTCTTAATGGCGACATGCTTTTCTTCCTCATTACCACCTCGGCTGCTGACTTTCTTCTGCCTGCAACCGTGGCGCAGCTGCAGCGCTGCTTTTGTCGCTTGCTCTGCTGCATTGAAGCTCTAGAAATCTATGTGCCAATCAGGCAGCAGCAAATGTGTGTGGGTCAACAGCTTCGGTAGTTGTCAGCCTCCCCTTGTTGCCCTTTGCTCCCTCTGTAGTGCTTCCTCCTGTCACGTCTTTCTTGGGCTTCTCGCATTCGCGCATGGCGCGCTCTCTGTGACATCACGGAGCCCAAGCGATGATCCGAGCCCCAGCACGCAGGCATTCAGAGACTTTGGGGTTTTCAAGGAGAGCTGGCAGCTTGCATCCACGGCATGAGCCATGCGTCAGTTTAACTGCGGAGTAGCCCGAGTGCTTGCAACAGCGCAAATCAAGCTGACGCTGTGTCACGGTTTTAAGCGCATAGGCAGCCCTTCTTCACCAAGAACTTCTTCAGGGCAGTGCACTGCGAGAGAGCGAAGATGAGGCTCTTTCTGCTTGGGACCATTTCATCACCCCTTTCTCGAAAGTGAGATCCGAACTGCTCTGAGGAGTGAGCGGCTTACTTCTCGGGCGTTGATGTGCGGCGCCCAGCTGCGCCATTAGGAGCGAGGTTGACTGTTGCTTCATCAAAGTGCACCAGACGCACAGCAGCCCGCACCCTTCCCTCTCTATAATGTAGTTGGCTATAAGAGTCACCAATGGTGGCACCAGTTGGAGGTGTCAATGGCGTCGCCTTTTCCCTGCGCTGTGGAAATACGCGGTGAGGAGCGCGCAGCAGCCTTGTGAGGCATCATCAAAGGCAGGTTTTTGCCGTCATGGCAGGCGCTTCTTGAGGCCCTGATGGAAATAGATTCCCTTGTGCTTCCCATGCTTTGACATATTAATTTGAAAAACCATTGTGTTGATGAGCCTTATCATCGCTGGATGACTTAGCAACGTGCTCTCAAGGAAAGAATCTCTATTTTGTAGTTTTCCTGCTTTGGAGCTACACAAGGATAGTCGCATGCCCTGGCTAGTACGATTCTCTCCAAAGCCGTTATGGATGGGTGCATCTAAGATAGTAGCCTGGAATCAAGCGTGCAACACAAGAGTAAAATAACGGTTTTTTACTGGTTTTTATCAGTCCCAGCAATTTGCGTTTCCCCCTCCAGACTCCCCCATAACCCAGCATTCCTACTAAAGAGGAACGAACAGACGAACTTCAACTCGTTTCTTGGACCAACATCGAAGAGCAGACAATCTTTGTGTCCTGATGGTTTCCATCATCCCCGTATTTACTGCTTCTTTATCTTTTTATTAAAAGTACAAGGAAACAAGGCACAGCCACAGTAAGAGTCCGGAATGGTCTTGCGTCTGACCTGAACCACTTGAAATTGTACGGCCGTGACAAAGAAGTGGCCTTGCTGTTGGATGCCTATCGTCGTGTACAAGGGGCAGGATGCTTCGACTCATGTGGCGTTTGTCGCACCACAGTTCCAGGTCGGGTGAAGGGCAATGGGTGTGAATCAGTTGCAGAGGAAAGCATCCGAAGGGAGGTGAGGAGGAGGGTCAAGAAACCATCCAGAGGCAAGGGCCGAGGAACGGAAGAAAGCTCAAGGAAGAGTCTATTCCAAAGAACCTATTTTATCAGTGGCAAGTTTGACCAACAGGCGAATGCCAAACCATTCTCCGCACTCACCGATGCGTTGACCGAATTGTTTGATATCCTTCCGTATCCGGCTCAAAGGAACTAGACGACTACAAGACGCGGATCCTCGCGTCCCTCAGAAATCAGTGGAGAACAGTTACCAAAGCCATTCCCATTTGGCAAAGCTTCTCAACTCAGACACAGACTTTGCACCTGCGAACAACATCAATGTGGAGGATACAGCCAGCATGCTGAGCCATGCAGTGGTGGTCCAGGGTGCAAGGTACTCTTCCGGGCCATTTTAAGTGCTCTCACCACTCCTCAACATCCCATTGTCATGTTCTTCAGTGACCTGCAATTGGCGATGAGGCGTCTCTTGACAAGAGTGACTCCCTCTTCTGCGATAAGGAGCTTCATGTGCTGCTCTTCATCGCGTCCTACCGAGACGATGAAATTGCACTGACGCCCTGGCCAAGCTCTTGCAAGACAACAGCCGCAGCAGCAATGATGACGATGACTCCCTCCCACCTCAACAAACAGTGCAGCAGCAGCAGCTGTGCAGTCCGTGCTCTCACCGGTTGAGTCCATCAACCAGTTGCTGGCTGATGTCTGCCCAATTACGTCAAGAGAAGAAACATTGCCACTGGCACACGTTGTCCTTCGCAAGAGCCGAGGGTGTATCTTTTTCATCTTAGAGGTTCTCGAAGCATCTCAGCAAAGGCATCTTTTTTACGTAGCCTCACCAAAACATTCAAGTGGTCCTGGAATGTCACCAAGTTAGACTCAGAGATGATTGTCAGCAACAATGTCATTGATCTCCTGATTGTCAGACTTCAAGATTTCCAAAAGGATATGCAGGTTCTTCTCAGCATCGCATCTTGCATTGACGCATAGTTGATAACACTGCTAGCACTTATGCAAGAACAGAGACGAAAAGCCCCAAACAGAAGGATTCATGGGACTACAAGACTTGCAATTGGCACCAGAGGAAACTGAAGAACAAGTCGACCGAATGTTGCGGTCAGCGGAAGAACAGGAGTTGATCATGACGGGCAAGGAAGGACTGTGTAATTTTTGCCCACAACCGAGTGCAGCAAGCGTACTGCTTGCTGGTGCCAGAGGTCCTGAAAAACAAACCATGGAACTTTTGTCAGTCTTCAGCTGCTGCAGCTCTTTCCATTCCCCCATTTCGCAGCGATGGATGCTCTTTGTAGCAGCCAACAATTTAAGATCAGGCCTCGAATATGATTCCTGCGGAGAAGAAAGTATGAATTGGCACGTATCAACTGGAAACTGACAAAAAAGCATGCCAGAATGTGACCTTTCATACTTGCAGCAGATTATCTCCGGGAAAGTCTCAATCTGCTCAATGAACATGACCAATGGACCAACCACTACAAACTGACATTGGAATTATGCCCCCTTTCTGCAGAGATGAATTTGTAGGGCGCTGTAAAGAGCAGAGGCCATTGCATTGGTTTTGATCAAGAGCACCCAGGTGCATGGGGATGACAAGCTGCCAGTGTACTACACCTTGATGTGTGCATTATGTGCTGCAGGGTGATCAGCTCCAATCTCAGGTTGGCACTAGATACAGGAATCCATGCTATTGGGACTGGTTATGGCGTTACGATCCCGAGCACCCACTCTGCTGCATTTTTGTAGGATTTGAGAAGAACAAAAAAGTTGTTACACAGGAAATCAGATGATGACTTACTATCACTTCCCAAAATGACGGATGAAAAAGATGCAGAAATGTAACTCGCTCCCATGCAATTCTATGCTTGGAAGTGTTGGGAGACACTGTGCTCTTGCCGATCCTTTTCATGAAAGGAATACATCTATAACTGTTAAAGCGGGAAGCTTGTGGGCATTTAGCTGCATCAAAAGGGAGCGCCGGGAACCTCTGAAGGGGGAGATCACGGTTGCCTCCCTTTTCGAAAGCACCTGTGGTGTGCCCGTGACGAGTTAAACTCCCTCTTGAACTAATAGAAACGTCCACCTTTCGGTTGTCGGTTGTCGGATTGGCGATGGTCATCAGTTGTTTCGGGTACGACGGCACATGCAAGATAGGCTCAAATACTGTTAAAGTAGACTAAGAGATTCAAGTATATTCGTGCCTGGATCCGTCGCAGCATTGCATTCCTAGAGAAAAGAAGAGGTTCGCGGGGGGCGGGAGCCCGTCGATTCGGTTATCATGGAGGGAAGTTTGCTCCACTTTAAAATCGCCAAAGGAGCAGGATCCCACGAGGCCCGTCGAGTCTAATCGAAAGTGTGTATTAAGCAGCCTTACCCATGTTGTATAGCTTAACGAGAACAAGAGAGCAGTGGCATCATCATAATCATCACCTGGGCCATACGGGTTACTCGCGTGATGACATCATCGACTCACCATGAGGGCGGACGGCACTCGCGTGCGATTTTAGGGCTTGCTACTCACGGTAGGGAGCGAGTATACTCCAACCATCCAACGGACGCGAAAGAACATCACTGATGCGATGCTCGCCAACAACGACTACTTGTACAAAAGAGGTGCGCGTGAAGCTAAACAACCCTACAGACATGAGTAAAATGGATATTACTCAACTGGCGATACGTAGCCTCTACGGCTCTTCCAGTACATTCAGTCGCCAAAGGCAACGGCTCTCCAGAAAAGAGTACAATGAGCGATGGTGCACGTTATAACCAACCCTCCAGACATGAGTACATGGATGCCACGTAGGAGCTACGACGCTTGTCAGTACAGTCACTTTGCAACGGTCCAACAACATTCTACTTTCAACAGATACAAATGTTTTCTATCCTATTTATCAACATTTCTACCATCAGAGGTGTGAATAGTGGCGTTGGGAATCGTGCAGGTGCGCTTTTAGCGATGTTTGGGCGCAAATTTCCAAAATTGCTCGCATTCACACAGTCTCACTTTTTCAGGTCCATTGGCATCGGAGCATGTCTTGTTGGTAAGTTGGACATGCTGTGGTGCCTGTTCCTTTCTCTCTCCATGGCGCTCGCCCTCTTGCATTCAATCGTTGTCGCCGTCCGTCTCGCGTCGAACGCATGTTGATTTCCTTTTCGTTTGGACCGTTCGATTCAAGACGATGAGCATGCGTTGACTTGTCCTTCTTGATGGATCATGGATGATCGCTCTGTTCATTCGATGCTACTGTCGTCGACGATCATGAGTGCTGTATCATTCACTCGTTTGTCGTCGGCATGCCCTTCCTCCATTCCTTTTGTCTTGGAAAGGCCCGTCATGGTGTGCCGACGGTTTTGGCGATTGCGTATCATCTCGAGTCTCTCCCTCTTTCTTTCGCTCACACACCTCTATTCATTCATACATACCCTTCTTTTCTTTTATCCGACAGACGGATTGAATCTCTTGGAACAATGAAGTTGATCTCTGCTGCTCTCTTCCTAAGCACTCTTGGCTCTTCTCACGCTTGGCCCCGTTTGCGTCTCCGTGGTCTCGAGGAAGTGGACCTGTCCAACACTACTGAGCCAGCCGACGTGACGAAGACGGCGGTGTGGAGGCAAGGTGATCCAACAGGTGATAACTTCAGCATGGATCCCACTCAGGCGCCCACAAGGCCAACTCCAGTTCCAATGACACAATTCCACCGACACCAGCCACACCAAAGCCGGTTCCACCGACTCCATCACCGACACGGATTCCGCCGACACCAGCCACACCTGTCAATAACAAACAGTACACATTGTCAGAAGATTTTGATGAAGGCGAGCTAATCAATGTCAACAGCACACAGGTCGCCGACCAACTCCAGCTTAACAATGTCGCCGCGCGGTTTGATTTCATGTGTGTTGCAGCCTCAGTGCGTGGTACGGTCATCAAGGTAAACACTAAGACTGGAGAAATCTTGGGAGGCTACCACACCTCATCAGGTCCCATGAATAGCAGATCTAGAGGAGATCCATCACACACAACAGTTGACAATAATGGAAACCTTTGGGTTACCAATCGAGACTTCACTTGGGGCAGCGTAAATCCACATTGGACTGGAAGAGAATGGACAGTATGAAGAACATAACGGGCATGGAGTCAGTGTTGCATCCACTGGACTTGGAGATATTATGGAGGTTGGAGTGACTTGAATGGAACTAGTTCGGTGGCTACCGCGGATGATGAGTGCATTGTCAGCTACACTGAGGTCAACTCAATCGGAACACGGCATGTGTCAATAACTAAGGAAAATGAGGTTTGGGTGAGTGGATGGGAGTAGGGGCAACCACAAAACTGGGATAAAGTCAAGGGAGGGAAGTATGATGTTCCTGGTTCTGGTGCAATCATTGATCAGTACGATTCTGTTAGGTTATGGTGGTTATGGTAGTCTGGAAGACAAGAATGGAGTCATTTGGTCAGCTGAGCCCTTGTTGAGGTGGGATACAGAGCAAGGATTTGACTGGACTTTCTAGTAGAGACCCCCCTGGACAGAGTATTGGCCCTCACAGATAAATGATGCCAATTGGTCCAGTCAAGGTCGCGTGATCCCTACGGCCTCTGCATTGATCCATCACGTGGAAATGTCTGGATCACGGTGACTTCGCAGTAACCAAATCAGCAAACATGCACCAGATGGCACGCACCCTTGGTACCTTTACTCATGGAAACTTTCCGTTGCCCAGGGGTGTGTAGCGGATGACAATGGCAATATCTGGGTGGCCCACTCATCTTTAGGTCCTACTACTGTCGGACACCTCAGAAATGATGGAACTTTTGTAGGAAATGTTGATCTCGAAGGCGGAAATGGACCAACGGGTGTGGCAGTGGATAATGAAGGGAAAGTGTGGTCAACAAATATTAACTCCAACACGCTTTCCAGGATTGACCCCTCACTGAACGACGGCATTGGCGGCGTCGATCTGACTGTGGACCTTGGAGCTGGCGCTGATCCTTACAATTATTCTGACATGACTGGAAGTACTCTTGTTGGTGCTCCCAATTCTGGATCTTGGACAGTAACTTACGACAGTGGCGTTCCTGGCAAAGTTTGGTCAGGTCTTGATTGGAATGACGAAAAGCCTTCAGACTCTGGTGTGATAGTGGAGGCAGCGAGCAGCGATGATGGAGTAACCTTCGGCGGCTTCGATCCTGTCCCAAATAAGTCTACCCAGCTAACGGTTGTCGGTCAGTATTTGAAGCTGCGTGTCTCTTTCGAGAGGGCTAGCGATGGTCAGTCTCCCATTCTCTTTGACCTTACCATTCTACTTTAGTTCCGTGAAGCCTCAATGTCGCAACAGGAGGCTTTCGCGAATACACGATTACGTGCAGGCCTGGCTTTATCCCATTGTCGCCAGCCGCTCTCTCGTCATTCCCATCTCCGCTGTCTCCCACTTTTCCATCTATTGTCCTTCCCTTATCACTTCGACCATTGTCACAGAGAGCCTGTATTCATCAAGAAAATATTAAGTGGAATTCAGCTTTCTCATAGCTAGCAAGAGTTAGCTGAATTCCTGTGGGACTTCAGGTCTGACTTAACCCAGATTCCAGCAAATGCTCCTGTCACAAGCAAGAGCACTTCTAGTGTCACGGCAGGTAACAGTGATACTGACACTTTGTTATGCTAGGCACTTGACATCGTGTCAGAAGTCGGCATTGTCGGAGCAAGCCAAGCGCTACGAGCAGAGCCGCGCGGTCTACGACGACACCTACATCAAACGCCACCTCGCGGAGCGGCGACGGGCCCTCTGGAATGCCGTCCAGATGGTGCTTCTGCCCACGGTGGTGCTCGCGACGGGCTTCATGCTCGGCCAGCTCGCCACCGGCTACACCGCCCTCGAAGCGCTCTGGGCCCGCAGCCTCTCCCACCTCAATGTGCCCAAAGCGAAGCACAGCCACGCGGTGCTCCGCGCTGCCCAGCTTGAGAACACCTACCTGCACGAGGCCGACTTGCGCGGTGCCGACCTGAGGGACGCCAACCTCCGCGGGGCGCACCTCGAAGCCGCCAACCTCATGCAGGTCCAGGCCACCGGCGCCCGGTTCGACAAGGCCAACCTCCGGGGCGCGAGCATCACCACGGACCGGCTGTGGGACGCAAGCTTCCGCCAAGCCGACCTGCGCCGAGCGACGCTCCAGATCAATCCCCAGGGTGCGGACTTCTACCTCGCGCTCTTTGACCGCACGACGGACTGGGGAGAGTCGGGCCCTGCCCCCCCCTCGCGATCGGTCCCGGCGGGCGGGCCGCGGGACTTCAGGCGCCAGGGGTGCGCCTCACCGCACTCGACCTCGGTCGGATCGACCTGTCCGACAGCGTCCTGCCGAATTCGGTGTTTGATCACTCCGTGCTGGCCGGGGCGGATCTCAGCCGGGCCGACCTCACCAACGCCAGCTTCAAGCTCAGCCAGCTCGACGGCGCTTCCCTCGTCGGCACCGAGCTCAGCGGTGCCGATCTGGAGGGCGCACAGCTCGCACGCGCCGACCTGTCCGGCGCAGACCTGACCGGCGCCAGCTTTGTCCACGCGATCCTGCAGGAGGCCAACCTGGAGGGCGCCAACTTGTGCGGGACCGACTTCACCGACGCCGACATTTCCCGTGTGCGCGCCGCTGGTGCCACAACCTGTGAGACCACCGTGTGGCCCGGGGATGTCGTTCCCGACCTCAGTCCCCCCAAGGCCCGCTCGGGCCGTCGCCGCCGCTGAGCCGGGTCAACCGGCCCAGGATGTCGTCGTGCTCGCAATTTGCGCACGATGGCGCTGACATCATCGTGTCATCATCGTGGTTTGACCGCATTGCGGCCAGCCCGCTATCTTCACAGCTCAGATGTCTCGACGTGTGGCCCGTTTCCCGTGGCCGCTCCGATTCGAGCCTCGCCTCCTGCTGGCCCACGGTGCCGACCGCCAGGCACCCGACGCCGCCCCCTTCACACTGTGTCCGGAGGACCTCTTGCCCAAGGTCACCGATCGCTACGGCCGGCCGGTCTCCGGCCAGATGCCTGGCCTCGTCGAAGCCATCGTCATCGACAACGTCGACCCCGACAAAATGGGTCGGGTCAAGCTCAAGTTCCCGCTGCTGCCCGAGATGCCCCAGAGCTTCTGGGCCCGTCTGGTGATGCCGATGGCCGGCCAGAAGCGTGGCTGGATGACCATTCCCGAGATTGACGATGAGGTGCTGGTCGCCTTCGTCCACGGGGACTTCAACCACGCCATCGTCGTCGGCTCGCTCTACAACGGGGTGGACGTCCCCCCCTACGCGAACGAAGACGGCGACAACAACTTGCGCGTGTTCCAGTCCCGCTCGGGGCACCGCCTGACCTTCGACGACACCGATGGCGACGAGCGCATCGAGCTGATCTCCCACAATGAAGAGATCCGCATTGTGATGGACGCCAAGGACAAGACCCTGTCGATCTACTCAGGCAAAGACATCATCGTCGAAGCCAAGGAGACCATCTCCTTGAAGTGCAAGGACTTCGTGATGAAGGCGGACGCCACCATCAACGCCGAGTCGGGCACGTCGACCGAGATCAAGACTGGGTCAAGCTGCTCGGTGGACGGCGGTGGTTCCCTGACGCTGAAAGCGTCCGCAACGAAGATCAACTGACTCCCGGGAGCTGGGCATGATCAGAGGCATCGTCGTCGGCATCGTGACCGACAACAAAGACCCAGAGAAGATGCACCGCGTCAAAGTGGACTTCCCCGTCGACAGCGGCGAGGGGGTCGGCAGCTCGTGGGTGCGGATGATGTCGCCCATGGCCGGCAACTCCCGTGGGCTCGTCATGCTGCCGGAAGTGGGCACCGAAGTGGTCCTCGGATTCGCCTACAATTCCCTCAGCCCCTACGTGCTCGGTGCGGTCTACAACGGCGGCGACGACGCGCCCGAGAACTACCACAACGACGATGGCAACAACGACAAGCGGGTGCTGTGGTCCCGCAACGACCACCTCGTCATCTTCGACGACACCGCGGGTGCCGAAAAGATCGAGATCGGTGCCACGGCGAGCAGCGCCCTGGACGTGACCAGCGGGCCGGTGTGGATCAGCAATGACGCCGCCGAGAAGGTCATGACCATCAAGACCGAGAAGAACATCATTCTCGAAGCGAAAGAGACCATCTCGATCAAGTGCAAGGACTTCAAGCTTGAGACCGACATGACCATCGCCAAAGAAGCGGGTCAGAAGGCGGCGTTCAAGAGCGGGTCCAAGACCACCATCAAGAGCTCGTCCACCCAGACCTTCAAGGCGGGCAAGGTCGACATCAACCCGCCGGCGCCCCCGGGACCGCCCAAGCCGACGAAGCCGGTGCCGCCCCACAAGCACCCGCCGATGAAGTAGCCCCCCGCAACCGCGCCCACCGCCTGCCCTCACCGGCGGGCGGTGCTGCTTCAGGCCACCGCGCCCACCGACCGGGCGGCTTCGGCCCAGCCTTCAGCGTCATCCACCACCAGCTCCGCGCGAACCCGTGCTCGCCCACTGGGGTGCAGCCCCTCCACCACGAGGCGACGGGGGCCAGCAAACCGCACTTGGCCCGGCAGGTCGGGGCGAATTTCCAGCACCCGACCGTGGCCCGTCGCGAGCACCAAGCGCTGGCCGGACATCACCAGGTCCGCCTTGCCGCGCGTGCCCCCGCCGGGCTGAAAGCCGCTGGACAGGGACTTGTCGGTGAACAGGCGGGCCGACAGACCCGCCGCCGCCCGCAGCTGGGGTTCGCCGGAGGGCAAGGTCGCCCCCCCAGACCGCCGCCAATTGCGCTGGGCCCGCAGCGCGAGGTTCAGGCCGATCAGCCCACCCAGCACAATGCCGAAGGTCAGGATCCACTTTAGCCACAGCATCGTCAGCTCCGAAGATGGTGCCGATCGGGGGCTCAACCACCGAGGTGCCGCCACAGCCCGACCCGCACAATCCTATCGGACGGTGATAGAGGAAGTTGGTTCCCGATCGCTGCCGGAGTCCCATGAATGTGGTCGACTCGTCCTTGTTTCGCGGCCTTCGGCCCCCGGAGAGTGTTCTGTGTCCAAGCGTCCTTCCCAGCCCGTGCTCGATATCATCCGTCGTGTGGCCAAAGACAAAGGCATGAACACCGCTGCGCTCGCCCGCAAGGTCGAGATGCCCCGCGCTCAGCTCAAGCACATCCTCGCCGGCAGCCAGCCGATGACGGTCGACGAGCTCATCTTGCTCACGCAGGCCCTCGAGATGGATGTGGCGGCGATGGCCGGCATGCCCGCGGACGCTGTGGCCGACGACGACGATAGGGACGAAGCGGAAGCCGCCACGCCGCTGCGCAGCCTGTCTCAGCGGGACACGCCGGAGTTTGAGGTCGACCCCTACGGCAACCATGCTGAGCAATTCCTCAAGCTGGGATTCTCGCTGGGCACCGACATGTTCATCCGCTTGAAGACCAGCGAGCTCCAGACCAGCGGCATCCCCCGGGATGTGCTGGCCCGGTACGCCGAGGACCTCCCGCTCACCCTCGATGCGGCCTACCACCGCCACCACGACCCCCGCTTCCTGCCGGAAGGGCTGCAAGTGGTGCTGTCGTTCGACTCGCTCTACACGTGTGTGTTGCCGTGGGAAGCCTTCGTCCAGATCACGTCGCTGCCTCTCCCCCCTGAGCCCACCGATGAGCCCCCCGAAGAAGTGGAGCCTGAGGCACCTGAAGAGCCCGTGTTCGGACGGGGCCACCTGCGCCTGGTCTAAGCACCCCTGACGCCTGACGAAATCCCCGATGGATTCGGAATGATCGCCAATTCCCGAGGGCTCGGATACTAGCTGACTCGCCCTCCCCTGGAGGCACCTTGGTGCTGACCCTTGCTCTGACTGTCTTCCTCGCCATCGCTCCCCAGACCGCCCTCGCCGCGGGCCGTCCTCCCGTCGTGGACGACACCGCACGCTACGCCGCCGATGATGTCCGTCGCATGCCCGACGGCACCCCCTGGGAGCGCCTGAACCAGGTGCTGGCCGCCCGAAAGCTCTCTCAAGCGGCCCTGTTTGAGCTCGCATCCACCCACCCGTCCATCGTCACGCAAGTCATCGACCCCCGCTACACCAAGGTCTACGACTTCGTGGCCGGGTTCGAGCCCGGCGATCTCTTCCGGGCGCGCCAGGGTGAGACGGTCGTCCGGGAATACGGGCAGCTGAAGAAGCGAGAGAAGGAGATTGTCGAGCCGCTCGCCGAGGCCATGGGCTTCAAGAAGTTCAAGCCCGAGCGCATTAAGGCGGTCCGCATCGGTCCGCTGAAGGGCGAGATCTACCGCTTTGATGTCGTCTACCAGATCAAGAAGAAGAAGACCGACATCCGCAGCCTCCAGATGGGCTGGCCGTCGACCCCCGAGCGGGATGAGACGGCCCGCGACGAGCTGGCCAAGCACTTTGGCGCCCGCCCCAGCCGAGTTGGCCGTGGTGCCGGATCGGTGCTCGCGCTGCGCGACGCGTCGTTCGAGACCGACAGCATCGGCACGGTCTGGGAGCTGGTGGACGCGCTCAGCGTCGGCAACAAGAGCTCCCCGGTCAACGAGGTCAGCCTCGCCGCCGCTGAAGGCCTCGACGGCAACAACTGCCTGCGCTTCTACGCAGAAGAACGTACCCGCATGTTCCGCGAGGTGGCCCAGGCTGTGCCCGTCGAGCCAGGCATGATGATTCGGGCCAAGGTGCAGTTTCGCGCGGTCAACCTGCGGGTCGAGTTCCAACAGCGCGACGACTACGTTGGCATGACCCTGAGCTTCCTCGACGCCGCTGGAGAGCCGGTGGGTGAGCCTCGTCGGGCCATCGGGCGCATCGCCACCCACCCATGGGAGCAGCTCATCATCGACGAGCGCGCCCCGATGGATGCCGCCTATGCGCGCTACGCCCTGGTGAGCGCGGTGTCGGGCACCGCCTACTTCGACGGTGCAGAGCTTCAGGTCATCGAGTAGCAGGGCATCTTGGGCAGGCCCGTCCCCTCACCCATCGGGGGGACGGTGCCCAGCGCCTTGGCTCAGGTTCCGCCAGGTGCTTGCGCCGATGCCACTTCTTGCTCAAACCGTGCCGGCGAAGGCTTGACGTAGGCCGGATCGGCTTGGGCAGCGCGCACCACGTAGCCCAGCGCCGCCGCAACCTGGGCAGCCACAAGCGGCCGGCTGGACATGGTCAGCTCCAGCGCCGCCGTCTGGTGTTCCTGGCCACCGGGGCCCGCCGGGATCCACTCTGTGTCGCGGAGCACCCAAGACTCATCATTGTGGCGCTTGCGGCGTTGCCAGAACCGGGCGCAGGTCGCCTCTTCCAGGCAAGGCAAGCGCACCACCGCCTCGTCGCCGACTTCAAAGCTGACGGCCCGGGGATCAAGCTCGTGTACATTGGCGAGAATGCGCACGTCTTCGCAGTAGGAGCCCCGCACCAGCGTGAGCGAGAGGCTGCCATCGGGCAGCAGCTCAAGGGCACCGGCGGTCTTGCACGGCCGCCAGCCACTGGTGTGGTTGTCGAGGGACGTGTTCACGAAGGCGATGGCTTCTTGCAGCGTCGGCGGAGGCTCGGCGGCCGCCGCAGGAGCAGCAGGCGCGGCAGGATCCTGGGCCCAGACCGTGCTCGACAAGAGCAGGCCCATCGCCGCCAGCCCCATTCGGCTTGCGTTCGAGAATGTCGTGCTGGAGAGGATCTGGACGCGCACTGGATGCCCCATTTGGTCTGATTGCACGGTGCGTCTGGAGACGGCGCCGGGAGTGGGCTGGAGCGGCTGACGCGCCACCCTGTCGCATCAACGAGGGCCGGAGCGGGGTCCGCAGCCGGGTCGTCACGGTCAAGGAGGAGACCAGTCACCGCGGGCACTCCGCCACCACCGCTGTCACGGTGGCCGCCGCAGGTGCGTCGCATCCCGACCGGGCCCATCCCCGTCAGACTATCATGCTCATCGGACGGTGCGGACCGCGCTTCAAGGCCCGTGCACCGACAATCCCTGCACGAGCGCGACCTGCTTCGGTTTCGGCGCCCCATCCTGTGGAGACAACGTGCCTCTGGTCGTGCAGTATCATGGACGGGTCTGCCTCCTGGGTGAGCACTGTGACTGGGCCGGTGGCTCCAGCCTCACCGTGCCACTTCCCATGAACATCCGGCTTGCCGTCGAGGACTGCCCCCAACAAGACCACATTCGAATGCGCACAGCGGTGCACGGTGAGCTCCAAGAGTGGACCTGGCCGCTGGCCGGCGCCGTGGACCCGGACGGGGGGGTGCAGCGCTTCGGGCCCGCCTGCACCCACGCGCTGCACGCCCGGGGCGTCCCGGTGCGCCCCAGCACCCTCTGGGTCCATGGCAGCTTGCCGGCCGGCCGCGGCTTCTCCAGCTCCGCCGCCTTCACCCTTGCGGTCCTCGATGGCTTGTCCCGGCATGCCGGCCACCCGTTGCCAGCCGAGGACCTTGCCGATCTCGCCTACACCGTGGAGCACGACATTCTCGGCGTGGCCTGCGGACGACTGGACCCCCTGGCATGCGCCGCGGGCGCCCCGGTCTTCCTCGCGTGGGGTGCGGACGGTCGGGCCCCGCTGCGTCGAATCCACTTGGGACAGCCAGTGCACCTGGTCGTGGGCGCGTTCCCCCGACCACGGGACACCCGCGCCATCCTCGACGCCCTCCAGCGGCACCACGCGGGCTCTCTCGGCGAGGCGACCCAGGCGGTGCACGGCGCCGTGGAGACCTTTGCCAGCGAAGCCGAAGCCGGTGCTCACGCGCTGGCCAACGGCGATCTGGCGGGCCTCGGCGCGTCGATGTGGCGGTGCCAGGAGGCCTACGATGCCGTCGCATCGGCAATTCCCGAGTTGCATGCCCCCCAGCTCAGCCGGGTCTGCACGGCGCTGCACGCCCGGGGCGCGCTCGGCGCCAAGTTCAGTGGCGCTGGCGGGGACGGGTCCATCGTCGTGCTCGCCCGAGACCAGCCCGAGAGTGTGGCGCTGGCCGCACTGCTGCACGACGCGGGCTTGTCGGTGTGGCGGGTGCCGGTCCTCCAGAGCTGAGGGATCAGCCCCCGCACTGGGCGGTGCGCATCGCGTCGAGCACCGCATCCAAGCGGGCATCCGGGCGGGCGGGCACGTACGGCGCGAGCGTGCGGGAGGTCCAGGGCTCGTCCTGGCAGATCGACAAGGTCCAGCGGTCCATCCGCGGCCCACACTCCCGCGCATACATCTGGGTGCCAGCCGCCACACAGCGCGCCCCATCCTCGGGGTCGAGCACATCACAGGCGGCGAGGTCGACGAAGCTGGCCGCGCCCTCGAAGCCGTTTTGGTAGAATTTCGCCCAAAAGCGAGAGTCGAAGTCCGACCACCCGCCCACCAGCGGTGCCCAGCGCTCGTGGAGCTTGTGGGCCTTCGGCAGCACTGGGCCGAATGCTTGGGGCCCGGCGCGGTGGATGAGCCGGTGCACATCGCCCTGCCACAAGTGCTGGGCACAGTCTTCCTTGAAGGGTCCGGCCCGACCGCAGCTCTGGGCCGCCGCTTCTGGGTCGTCGGCCTTGCGCTGGCGCTCCGCCGAGACAAACCAGCACTCACTGCGCCAGATGCCCTCGGGCACGGCATCGCACCACACCGATGGCCGCCCGTCCGGTCGCCGGGACTCGACCATCACCACATGCAAGCTGCAGTCGCCCGCCAGCACCGGATCCCCGATGGCGGCGCACAAATCGAGCAGTGCCGCGGGGGCCCCGTCTTTGTCGGCCACCACATGGGCGTAGGTCGCACGGTCTGCCGCCGGATCGGCCGGGCGCGCACAGCTCGAGAGCATGGCACCCAAGCCCACCCAGCGGCTGAGTCCTGTCATCCCCAGCCGCGAAGCTTGTGTTCTTCGGTGCGGTACAAGGCGATGGCCTCGCGCAGCACCTCGTTGGCCACTTCGTAGCCCTCGAACTGCTCCACTTCGACGATCTTCTGCTCCAGGGCCTTGTAGTCGGTGAAGAAGCGCGCGATCTCCTTGGTGACGTGCCGGGGAAGCTCGCTCACGTCGATGTAGTCGGAGAAGGCTGGGTCGTTGATGTGCACAGCGATGAGCTTGTCATCCTTCTTGCCCTGGTCGAGCATGTGCATCACACCGATGGCACGGGCTTCCATGATGGTCAGCGGCACCACCGACTCGTTGCCCAGCACCAGCACATCGAGCGGATCGCTGTCGTCGCAGTAGGTCCGCGGGACGAATCCGTAGTTTGCCGGATAGATCACGGAGCTGTAGAGCACCCGATCAACACGCAGCAGGCCCGAGGGCTTGTCCAGCTCATACTTGACCTTGGACCCCTTGGGAATCTCGATGACCACGTTGAAGCGCTCGTGGGCGAGGTCGGGGTTGTTGGGTAGGTCGTGCCATGGATGGGCCATTGGGGGGCTCCGAGTCTCGAAATGGGGGGCAGTCCGCAGAGGACGAGCAGTGCCGTTGCTACAGTCTCGCCCGGGATGGCGCCATGTCACTCCCGTGACGAGAGGCCCTCAGCGCCGCCGCTTGCTCTCGAGATCGGCGAAGGCCACGGCAACTTGGCGGGCTTGACCGCGGTCCACCCGGGTCTTGGCGGTGTGGCGCGTGCGGCGACCGGTTGCGGCAACCACTTTCACCTCATGCCATCCCGGCTGAAGCGGCAGCGCACGCATCGGGGTGCGGCCCACCCGCACACCGTCCACCCACACGTCGGCCGGTCGGTCGGTGATGACCCGGAGCATGCCTTGGGACCGGGCAATGTCCCGCTCTTCCCGGGACGTGAGCTCAACTGTCGGCTCGCTTTCCGCGGCGGGCTGCCCGTCGGCGACAGGGGCGTCGGGGGATGGCTCAGCGGGGGGCTCTGGCGCCAGATTCGAGTCCGCTGGCAGCGCCGGTTCCTCCGCAGGACCCTCACCCGTGAGGATCTGGACCACGTGAGGCTGCCCTTTCACGAGGTGCAGCCACGCTTGGTAGCCGGCGTAGCCCAGCACGCCGATGAACACCGAGACCAGCAGCCCCCACACCAGGGAGCTGCCCCCCCCGACTGCCCGACCGCCGAGCGGGTTGAGCACCGGCGACGTATGGGCGGGTCGGCGCACCCGTGACTCCAGCGACCGGGCGACCGGGGCCGGTTCGGACGCGTCCGCAGGCGTGGGGACCGGGGCCGTATTGCCCAACATGGGCGAGTCGAGCTGCTTGAGGAGCACCCGCTCCGGGTCCAAGAGGGGGCGACTCTCCATCTCTTCTTGGAGGCTGGGGCGCACGGCCCCCATGTTCAGCGGCAGGCTGGCCGACTCGGGCTCATCTTCTTCCGCCCGGGGACTGCGCCACGCGCTCTCCCAGGGGTCATGGCCCACTGCAGGGTCCGGCACCGGATCCTGAGTGGGCAGCTCGTCGCCGAATGCCCGTCCGAATGCTGCATCCAGCGCCCCACCGGGCCCAAACGGATCGTCCCCCTCGTCCGGCGGCGTCCCCCCCACAGGCGGCGAGGTCCAGGGCACCCCACCGCCGCGGTCGCTCCCACTGTGGAGATCAGCGATGTCGTCGTCCCACGCGGCCAGATCTCCCGACGGCTCATGGCGGGCTTCGCTGCGGCCGTGCAGCGCATCCGTCCACGGGTCCACCGGATCGGCCGCCGAGTCCTTGCCCCGATCGTCGCCGGTCGGCGGATCACCCCAGCTTCGGGAGTCGTGATCACGCGCCTTGCTGGCCTGTCCACCGTGGGGGGTGCCCAAGAAGAGCTGCGCGGTCGGGGCTTCTTCGTCTTCGCCATCCAATTCGTCCATGAACGGACGGGCCCCGAGGCGGCGCAACGGCACCGCAGCGGGGCCATCCCCCAGCGGGCTCGCACCCGATGGCCGGGCACCCCGACCTGTGCCGTTCCAGACCTCGGACTGATCGGCCTCGGCGCCGGCGTAGCCTTCGTCGAAGACAAAGACGTCCGGTGCGCTCCCGGGGGCTCCCGCAGGCGCGTTCTGCTTGGCCGGCGCCCGCGAGTAGAGGTCGTCGTCCTCGTCGAGCAAGTGCAGCCCCGGATCACCGGTGCCCGGGGGCGCTGCGCTGTGGTCGTCATCCCGAGGCATCGAGGCGTCTTCCGATTGGAGGAGGGGGCACAACCGTGGGGCTCACACCCCACACTATTCGAGTGGGGCGGGGCGGACGAACCCCAACCGGCCAGACCGCGAGGCGGCAACCAGACAGCGAAGGCGCCCACTCGGTGGCGGTGGGGAGCTTGACCAGGACACTGCGACCACTGGAGGCCGAAGCCCCAAGCGGGCACCCCAGCTCCGTAGGCCACTGGCCGGCTTGTCGACACCCACGCGGGAAAACTTGACCCGGACCGGCCACCACTCCCCACGCCAATGAGGGACGGGGCGTACCAGGGGGGGGATGCATTCCCGGGGCCCCACATGAAGAGCCAACAACGACGTTTTCATCAATGTTCTCAACCATATCCGGGAGAAGCGACACCCTCCCGCCGCTCCCCCGATCCGGCGGCCTGCTGGGTTCGCCACACGCGAGCGGTCTGGTACGCTGGTGCATCCCGCCCCCCGAGTCGACGTCCATGGCAGAAACCCAGCCCCGACCCGAGCGCCCCCCTCCCCGCGAGGAAGACTGGGTCGTGCGCGCCAGCGGCCTGGGCAAGCGCTTTGACATCTATGTCAACGACCGCAGCCGACTCTACGAGTTCTTTGGCAATCGGGTGCACCACACCGAGCACTGGGCGCTCAAAGACGTCGACTTCTCCGTGGCCCGGGGTCGCAGCTTCGGCATCATCGGCCCCAACGGCGCGGGCAAGTCCACCCTGCTCAAGATCATCGGCGGCATCACCCGTCCCTCCGAGGGGGCGCTGGAGCTGCGGGCCAGCCTGAGCACCCTGCTGGACCTCGGCCTCGGCTTTCATCAGGAGTTCACGGGGCGCCAGAACATCCGGCTGAACTGTTCTTTGCTCGGCATGAGCGAAGCCCTCATCGACGACCGGATCCCCGAGATCATTGCGTTCGCCGAGCTGGGCGACTTCATCGACCTGCCCGTGCGCACCTACTCGGCGGGCATGAACCTGAGGCTGGGCTTCGCCATCGCGGCCCACACCGACAGCGACGTGTTCTTGGTCGATGAGGTGCTGGCGGTGGGCGACCAGTACTTCCAGCGGCGCTGCGTCAACAAGATCGAAGAGTTTGTGCAGCAGGGCCGCACCATCATCTTGGTCAGCCATGACCTACACGCGGTGCGCAGCCTCTGCGACGAAGCCCTGTGGCTCGATCGGGGACGGGTGCGGGCGCTCGGTCCGGCACGAGAGGTCGTTGACCGCTACCTCGACATCGAGCGCGAGCGGGCAAGCGGCGGACGACGTGCGGTGGTGCGCCCCTTCGCTCCCCGCGCTCCCCGCGCTCCACCGGTTCTGCCGGAGGCCTCGGCCCCCGAGCCGTCCCGCTACGAAGCCACCGAGGACGACCCTCAGCTACGCCAAGCGCTGCTCCAGACATGCGAGGTGGCCGACGCGGCCGAGCGGTGGGCCGAGGCTGTCGAGACCGAAGCCTACGACATTGTCGACGGTGACACACCCGTGGTGCAGGGCACTGGCGAGGTCCGCGTGCTCGGTGTGCGCGTGCTCGACGGCCACGCCCGGGACCGCACCCGCTTCCGCACCGGCGAAGACCTGGTGGTCGCGGTCACGTTCCGCACCACCGTGCCGGTCGAGCGGCCCATCTTCGGGGCGGCCATCTTCCGTGGCGACGGCGTGTACATCCATGGCCCCAACAGCCGCTGGGACCACGTCCTCGACGGCACCTACCACGGCATCTACACGTTCTTCCTGAGGTGGCGAAAGCTGGCCCTGCTTGCCGGCCGGTATCGCCTGAGCATCGCCATCTTCGACAAGAACCACTTGAAGCCCCACGTCTGGCACAACCAGCTGTACGACTTCGAGGTGCACGCCGAGGTGGAGGACCACGGGGTGGTCCTCTTGGACCACGGCTGGGGAATGATCACCCACATCGAAGGCAGCGCCGCCCGTCGGGGTGAGCCGGGGTGAGGCGGGTCCTGCTCATCGGCCGGGGACCGCTCCCTGGGCCAGACTCTCGGAGCGGCGGCTTCTCGGCATGGCGGATGCAGAGCTTCTTCAGGGCGCTGAGCAGCGCGGGGCATGCCGTGCGGCGAATCGTCCTTGGCGGCACCGTCACCCCGCAGGACCGCAGCGCCTTGGGCGGCTGGGCCAGCACCCACTGCCTCGAAGAAGAAGCAAGTGGCTGGACGAGCCACGCGCAGGACTTGGCGACCGAGGCCGAGGTCGTCGTCTCCGCAGGCCCCTATGGTCCGCCCATGCTGGCGGCGGCCGTCTGTAGCGACCGACCTTGGTTTGCGGATGTGCCGGGCGACCCCTTCGCCGAGCTGCACGCCCTCGAGGTTGTGGGGGACGTGCCCGCATCGCGCCGCGCGGCTGCCCTCCGGGTGGCCCTGGGCACGGTGTCTCGAGCGGACGCTTTCTCGGTCGTCAGTGTGCCCCAGCACCACGCATTGCTCGGTCAGCTCGCGCTCTTGGGCCGCTTGCCGGTGCCCTGGCACGACCCGGTCGCGTGTGTGCCCATCGGGGCCGATCCCCAGTCTTGGACCACGGCGCCCAGCGATGCTCCGGCACCGCCGCTGAGGGTTGCCCTGAGCGGGGCCTTGAACGCCTGGCTCGACCTGCCCCTGCTCCAGTCCGCCTTGGAGCAGGCTTGGCAGCGCGGCATGCCGGTAGAGCTGCACGTCACGGGCGGTCCGGACCCGGGTCAGCCGCCCGCGTGGTGGGCCAATCTGCAAGCCTGGGCCAACGCACACACCGGCGCCCACTTGCACGGCTGGCTGCCCGAAGCGGACTTGGACAAGCTGCTTCGGCGCTGCCACCTGGGCATCGTGTTGGACCAGCCATCGCTCGAGCCGGTCCTGGGCTGCCGCACTCGGGTGCTTCGGTATGTGCAGGCCGGGCTGACCCCGGTGATGACCTTGGCCACCCCCCTCTCCCATGAGCTGTCCGCTCGGGCGGCCGGCTACTTCTTGGCCCCTGGCGACAGGGACGGACTCGTGCAAGCCCTCGCCGCAGCGCTGGCCCCCTTGAGCGGGGCCACCGACCGCGCCGCTCGCTGCAAGGCAGCCCAAGAGTGGCTGGCCGTGCGGTCTCACCCTGACCCTCGGCACTTGCTGGCGTTTGTGGACACACCCTGGCGCCTCGCCCCTGGCACCCCCTCCCACACCCAAGCCCTCGCAGCGGAGGGCGCACGGCTGAGACAAGAGCTGGACGGGCTCCGAGCGGCGCCGAGCATTCGGGCGTTGAACCAAATTCACCGAATGCTCCGCTGGATCGATCCGAGGTCAAAAATCACCTGAATGCCCACCAATACTATATTATAGACTATTTCTGAGGATCTTCACCGACCGAATTTCTTGCATAGTTATTCTAAGTCTCGCATATAGCGTCGGCACTCCGCGCCCCCCGCTTCTCGCCTGCGAGTGATGACCATGCTCTCCACTGATGCCGAAGACTGCACCAGCCCTCCCCTCCCCTCGGGGCTCCGTGGGCAACGCTCCCGCATCCGGCCCGCGACTGTGGCCGACATCCCCGCCGTTCTGCGCCTCATCGCTCCCGGAGTGGCCGCGGGACGGGTGCTCCCCCGGACGCCCCGCGCCATCGCAACCACCCTGCGAGACGTGCTCCTTGTGGAGCGCGGCGGCCAGATGGTGGGCGTCGGCTGGGCTGGCCTGATCGAGGACGGCTTGGCGGAGGTCAAGGCCCTTGAGGCGCCCCTTCAAGCGGACCGAGACGTGCTGCTGACCCACCTGCTCGATGGCCTTGTCGAGATGGGTGCGGCGTCCGTGCTGATGATGACCGACGCGCCCGATGCCTTCGTGCCCCACGGCTTTGTGCCGACCCAAGCACAGCAGCACCCCAGCAAGTGGCAGGGCCAGTGCCTCCGGTGCCCGCGCCAGCCCATGTGTTGCCTCGAGGCCATGCAAAAGTCCTTGGGGCCGGTCCTCCACTGATGCGGGACGGCCCCCTCAGACGGGCATTGCAGGGTGATGACAACCACGGCGACCCCGGTCATCATGCCCCTCGCGGGTGATAACGTGCCCCATGGCACAATCTCGACGCAAGTCCGCACCGTCCCAACAGTCCACCCAATCCCAACAGGAGCTGGCGGGCCAGGGTGCCCAAGTCGGGCCCGGGGTCGGCAATGGCGCGACCCAGAAGGCCCGATCTGGCGGCATCATGGGCTGGTTCCGGGACGCCGGGCAGTGGGTCGGGGACACCGCGGGCGCAGCCGTCGACACCGTCAGTGGCTGGGCTGAAGACACCAAAGACGCCGCACGTGAGCTCTGGGAAGCGGCTGCATCCACCGACTTTGAGTGGAAAGACGGCGTCATCACCGTCGAGACCGACCTGGACCAGGTCATGGACCTCGTCCCGGCCGACCTGCGCGCCGGCCTGGCGCTCGACCGCAATGCCGCCGACAACCGCGTGGCCGTGCGCCTGGACACGAACACCCACGAGCTCATCATCACCAGCGATGCGCTGGAGATCGCGAGCTACGAGAGCGAGAGCCTCAGCACGGGCGCGGTGTCCCTGTCCGGCATGCGGGTGGTGCTGAGCAACCACAGCGGGGGCCTGCCGTTCCTCGGTGGTGACTTCTCCATGCTCGGCTTCAAGGAAAAGGACGACAACCTCGCCGCCCAAGTGACGGTGGCGTCGGCGATTGCCCGCGATGTGCAGTGGCGGGGCGAAGGTGGACCGCTGTCCGTTCAGTCGCTTGCGCTCACCGCGCTGACGGGCACGTTGTCCTCTGGCAAGGCCCTTCCCGGCGCCGAAGCTGCATCGACCGACTTTGGCTTCGACATCGAAGGGGCCGTGCTTCAGGGGCTCAAGTCCGAGGGCCACATGGCCGAGTCGGTCTCGGTGTCCGGCGCCAGCGTGGGCATGTCCCAAGCCGGCGAGAGCGCCTTCTTGGAGGCCGATAAGGTCGATGTCCGAAACGGTGGCCTGGGCACTGAGAGCTTGGGCAGCGCCAGCGCCAGTGGCGTGCGGGTCGACGTCGACAACCGCGGCGGCGGCGCCCTGTTCATGGACAACAAAGCCGACAAGGCGAAGGCGCGCGTGGCGGTGGAGGCCGCGAGCATCTCGGACTTCGACGGCGCCTCAACCGACTTGGCCAGCGGCAGCATTGCCGGTGCCCGGGCGTCCTTCGACACGACCACGGGGGCCGGCGACGCCTTCGCCCACGACATTCAGCTGGGGGGCCTCGACTCGAGCTGGGTGGATGTGAACACCCTCGACCTCGATGATGCCGGCGTGAGGTACGGCCGGTCCGATGCGGGCTCCAGCGTCGAGATGAGCGCCCGTCGCGCCAAGACCGATGGGCTGGCCATCGACACACCGACCAAGCCGGAAGGTCCGCAACAGCCCGGCGCCCCCCTCGACTGGAGCGCCAACTTCGGCGCGGTCGACATGACCAACACCCAAGCCGCCGGCGCGGGCATCGCGTCAGTGACGGCCCGGGGCCTTCGGGCGAGCGGCCATGCCGATGGCTTGACGTCAACGTACGGGGCCTACGCCGACGAAGCCGCGATCACGGGCTTGTCCCACGACCTGATCCGCGCCGATGGCCTGTCGGGCACCAACACCTCGCTGACCGGTGACGCCCACAGCGTCGGCATCGGCGCGGACCACATCAAAGGCAGCGGCATCTCGGCGAACAACGTCGCGGTGGGCGAGGTCGACGGCTGGGGACTGGACGCCAGCGTGGGCCAGGACGCCGGCGCGCTGTCGCTGGACCGTGCGCGGATGTCGGACGCCCTCCTTGCTGACCGGTTGTCGGTGGCATCCGGCAGCGTCGACGGCCTCACCGCCAGCCGGGCCGATGGCCAGAACACCGTGTCCATCGACTCTGCAGCGGTTTCCGGGGTGGCCGACTCGGTCACGGGCATGCGCCTGGGCGAAGCCACGCTCCACGATGCCCGCACGCTGGGCACCCCCGATGTGTTCGAGTCCACCGTCGGCAACGCGAGCCTCCGCGACCTGTCCGCGCCCGGACTCGGTGTGGGACAAGCCGACCTCTCCGGTGCGGTGATGCACCGCGGGGCCGACGGCATGTCCGGGTCCGTGGCCGAAGCCAGCGCCACGACCCTGTCCCTCGCGGACCGCCTCGCCATCGACAGTGCCAGCGCCACGGGGCTGTCGGGAAGCCAGATGGGCGGTGTCACCACGGCCGGCCTTCGGTCCGCCACCGCGACCGGACTGTCCGACTCCGTCACGGGGGCCACGCTCGGAGGCGCCAGCCTCACCGACGCGCGAGGAGCGGGCTCCGCCGCAGCCTTCGATGCGAGCCTCGGCAATGCCACCGTGCGGGACCTCAACGCACCGGGTGTTCAAGTCGCCAATGCGGGTGTGTCGGGGGCCGCGCTGCACCGCAACACGGACGGCTTCTCCGGCTCGGCCGCCTCCGCGAGCGCCCAAGACCTCACGCTCGCCGACCGGGCCCACATCGACGCGGCTTCGTTGACGGGACTCTCCGGCTCCGCAAACCACCAGGGCCAGACGATGGGCCTGGCCAGCTCCAGCCTCACGGGCGTCTCCGACAGTGTGACCGGCGCCAAGGCGGGCACCGTCAACGGACAAGGCCTCTCCGCATCCCGGACCGGCGACGGCACCTTCGCCTCGGCCACCCACCTCGGCGCCACCGACCTCAGCTCCGGAGCGGGCGCCAGCCGCGGATCAGCGAGCGCGGTGTCCCTCGACGGCGCGGGGCTCAGCACGGGCCCCCAAGGCAGCACGGCCGGCGCTGAGAGAGTGCGAGCCCAAGGTGTTCACGTCCACTCTGCAGGCGGCGGCAGCGGTGGCCCCGCGGGCCTCGACACCGCTCGCTTGGCCGAGACCCTCGCACCGCGGGTCCAGTATGCCGACGCCCGAATCCAGAGCGACATCCGCGCCGGCGAGCTGGGCGGTGGACTCAAGGCCCGCCCGGGCACCGGTCTCGACGCGTCCGTGCGGGTTCGCAACAACCAGATGGTCCCTGGCGGCAGCAGCGCCCGCTTCTCACGGCCCCTCGATGGGCCGGCGTGGACCGGGGTCAACGGCATCAGCCACCAGCAGGATGGCCGCATGATGGCGGACGTCTCCGGCTGGTTCGATCAAGACGTGACCGGCACCCTCAACAAGAGCCTCGGACTTCCGGGCAAGCGCATGCCCAGCGTCGGCCAGATGGGCGCCGGGGTGGCCAACACCATGCGGCAAGGGAACGGCGGCGACGGCGGGATGCCCCTCCAGAACACCCGCGGCAGCGCCAGTGTGGGCCTGTCCGGGGGCACCATCGACGCAGGCCGGGCCGGCGGGGTCACCCTCGACCACGCACAGCGCGCCGGTGACAACCAGATCGACGCTCGCTTCGGTCCGGACGGCATGGACCTCGCGGTGCAGCGCTTCTTGGCCAAGGCCGCGCGGCTCGACACGGGGTCCAGCTCCGTCCGAACGGGCGCCGCTTCGGCCAGCGGGGTCAAGGCCTCCACCGACGCCAATGGCAGCCAGGCCAGTGTCAACGACCTGGACCTGCGGGACCTGTCCGTCACCACCCGCTGACGAAGCTCACTGACGGCCTTGGTTGAGGTGCGGCCGCAGGAACCGGTTCTCGCAGTGGGTGCGCGTGGACTGGTTCGGTGCCGTCGCACACAGCGCGGCGGCTTGGGGTGGAGTCGGCACGACACCGGGGCGCTGCATCGCGTCCATGAGCACCGCCGTCCGCAGGACCGGGTCGCCGATGGCGTCGATCTCGGCGGCCACTGCGCCCAGATCGGTGGACATGTGGGAACGAGCGCGGTCGGCGTGGCAGGCATCATCACACGCGCCGCAGCCCGCGAGGCTCAGCCCCAACACCACCAGAACACTGCTGCAACGGGCAATGTGGGCAAGCATCACCACCACCGGGGGTCGGCATCGCTGCGCCAGTGCAGCGTCGGCGCATCCCGCAGCCAACCCGCACAGTCATCCACCCCCTGGCGAGGCGCCCGGCCGCCGCGCACCCGCCACCGCAGGACCTGCGCCAGATCCGCCGACGCCCTCGTGCGGGCGCCGTGATCTTGGAGGGACCGAAGCTGGTCGTCCAAGTCCGCTTCAGAAAACCAGGTGGGGTCGGTGCCGCTGGTCAGCCCGCGCACCCAATAGCAGATGCCGTGGTCCACACAGGACCCCGAGTAGCGCCCTGCTTTGGCCCCACACGCGGCCACATAGCTGCCAGGGTCCAGGTTCGCTGAGTTGTTCTCCAGCGCCTGAAAGTGGCACTCATCTCGCCAGCGTGTGTTGCTCACTGCATCACACACAGCGGAGGCGTCCCCATACGGGAGCTGCAGTGTCGTGGCGGCCGCAACCTTACAGTGGTCGCCACTGGCCGGGTCGACAATGTGCCCGCAGTGCTCCATCACATCGGCCGCACGGGGTTCCAGCGCATCCGATAGTGTCGCCATCCAACACGCGTCCGCCATCACACCCGTCTCGGACACGCAGCGGTCCGTGTTGAGGTCTGAGGTACACCCCACCAAGCACGGCAGGAACAGCAGTGGGTTCCGCAACATGGAAACCTCATCCGTCGGGGCGAAGAGTGGGGGGCCGGTCGAGGCGCAGAGCATAGGGCAACGGATTGTCCGAATCTGTCACGCGATGTCGCTGGACGTCAGAGCCTTGAAAAGCTTGTAGAACTTGTTCCACTTCACTTTCGCAGGACCAAGCACACAATAAACCCTACTTATGACCTCAATCGCACCCATCAATCAGCACGAAACCCCCCTCTTGTCCAGCGCACAGCCCCATCCACGACGGTCTCTCGCCAGAGATCATCCACCCACTCTACTCGGTCGGACAACTCAATGAAGTCTGGCATCCATGCCAGTGACTCCGGGGCACACTCCCGCTGAACCAAGCCTTCCAGCAATGCCTGAAATCCACGTTGAACCCAAGGATTCGCTGTGCGCACACCATCAGCGACCAACGGGAGCACGCCCCAAGGCAACACGATGATACGGTCAAAATCTGACATTCCCGCACGGGTTTCCGTGAAGAACTTGAGGGACTTGTCGTGGTCGTCCGTGAAGTGGTAGGTGATCCAGAAGGCCGCAAAGTCCATCGGGCTGCGGTCCGCGACAAAGCCGCCATGGTCCCGCACGGCCGCCTGCTGAAGGGCCTGTTGTTCGTGCCAGAGGTCCACCACCAGGCCACGCAGGCCCTCGTGGCCCAGCGCGTGCAAGTCCAGCCCACCTTCGATGCGGGACCGCATGCCCTCCGGCACATAGGGCACGCCGAAGTGTTCCGACAATGCCCGTCCCAGCGTCGTCTTCCCGGTCCCTGCGCTTCCCGCCAACGTCAACCGGGGCGGGCGCTTTCGGTCCCGCGTCGCCGTCCGTCGCACCGCGGCCGCAACCCCCGCGTCGTCCTGCACGGGTCGCTCCCCCATCGCCTGCACCACTGCCCCCGCCTCGGCCAGCATCAGCCATGTGTGGGTGCCCGGCAATGGCGCAAAGCGCAGGGCATCCGAGATGGGCAAGCCGAGGGCACGACAGAGCAACACCCGCAGCACGCCGGAGTGGCTGGCGATGGCCCATCGACGGCCTTCAATCTGTGGCCAGAGGTCGGCCAGTGCCCCGTCAATGCGCACGGCCACGTCACTCAAGCTCTCACCCCCGGGCGGTCGGGTGTCGGCGTAGTGGGTCCAGTAGCCGCGAATGCCGGCCACATCCGCCGCGGTGAGTGCGGCCCAGGTCTGGCCTTCCCAGTCCCCCATGTGTTGCTCGCGGAGCCTTGGGTCCACCACCAATGGCACCCCCCAAGCGTCCGCCAACGCCTCACCCAGGGCCTGACACCGGACCAAGTCTGACGTGAGAACGCCGTCGGGACGGGGAAAGGTGCCGTCCATGGCCGCGAGTTGGGCCAAAGCGCGGTGCTGGGCTTCGCCGCGAGGCGCGAGGGGCACGTTGGTTTGCCCGTAGCAGCGCCGCTCCCGGCCGGTGTCCGGCTTGCCGTGTCGAAACAGGTGAAGGTGGGTCACCGCCGTCGACGGCATGGCCTGTTCGGTGACCCGGTCCCACACGTTGCTTTGGCGCATTGTCACCTCCAGATGGCCGGACCGAGGGGTGCCGCCACCGCGTTCGGATAGGGGTACCCGAGTCCACCCAGACCGCACAGCCGGCAAGGGAGCATTCCGCCGCGCGCCCGTGGCCCGATGCACCGCCGCCGATGGTCTGGCACAACCTGACCCCAAGGCCCCCACATGCATCGCCCATTCTTGCCCATGACCCGAGAAGAAGCTGGGGGTCAGCTCGACATCGTGCTCGTCACCGGGGATGCCTACGTCGACCACCCCAGCTGGGGCGTGGCTGCGGTCGGGCGTTGGCTCGAAGCCCACGGCTACTCAGTCGGGGTCATCGCCCAGCCGGACTGGCGCGACGTCGAGGCCTTCCGCCAGCTTGGCCGCCCGCGCCTGTTCTTTGGGGTGACCGCCGGCAACATGGACTCGATGGTCAACAAGTACACCGCAGCACGGCGCATTCGCACCAACGATGCGTATGCCCCTGGCGGTGAACCCGGACTTCGCCCGGACCGGGCAACAATTCCCTACACCAGCATGATCAAGCAAGCCTACAAGGGTGTGCCGGTCGTGGCAGGTGGCATCGAAGCCAGCTTGCGGCGCTTTGTGCACTACGACTTCTGGCAAGACAAGATCCGCGGCTCGATGCTGATCGAGGCCAAGGCCGACTTGCTCGTCTACGGCATGGGTGAGCGCCAGATCATCGACATCGCCAAGGTGCTCGCCGACGGCGGCACGGTGAAGGACTGCCGAGAGATCCCAGGCATTGCCTACCCCCTCGGCGCCAATGAGCCGGTGCCCGAGGGCCGCGACATCATGGTGCTGCCCACCCTCGCCGAGTGCCGCAAAGACCCGCTGGCCTTCAACAAGGTCACGGCGATGATGTACCGCGAGTCGAACCCCCACTGCGGCCGCACCCTGGTCCAGCTGCACGGCTCACGCTGGGTGGTCCAGAACCCCCCGGCTCTGCCCCTTCAGACCGCCGAGCTCGACCGGCTGCACGAGCTGCCCTACGCATTTGAGCCCCACCCCTGCTACCGCAAGCCCGTGCCCGCGCTTCAGAGCATCGCCGGCACCATCACGGTGAACCGGGGCTGCTCCGGTGGCTGCAGCTTCTGCGCGCTGACCATCCACCAGGGCAAGGATGTGGTCTCCAGAAGCCACGAGAGCGTGGTGCGAGAAGCCAAGACAATGGCGTCCAGGCCTGGATTCTCGGGCACCATCTCAGATCTGGGCGGGCCGACGGCGAACATGTTTCACATGGACTGCAAGTCCGAAGCCGCAAACAAGGTCTGCCGGCGAGTGAGCTGCCTGCACCCGGTGCGCTGCAAGCACTACGGCACCGACCACAAGCCCTATCTCAAGCTGTTGCGCGAGGTCCGTGAGCTGCCCGGCATCAAGCGGGTCTATGTCAACTCGGGCATCCGCTACGACCTCGCCAGCTTGGACGACGAGTTTGTCGAAGAGCTCGCACTGCACCACACCCCCGGCCAGCTCAGTGTGGCGCCGGAGCATGCCTCCGCTGCGGCATTGGCCAAGATGAAGAAGCCGGGCATCGAGTTCTTCACCGAGTTCATGAACCGCTTCCGCAAGGCCAACGAAGACGCCGGCAAGAAGCAATTCCTCGTCCCCTACTTCCAGTGCGCCCACCCGGGCACCGGCCCCGAAGAGTGCATCGCGCTGGCCCAGTACATGAAGGAACACAAGCTGCGCCCCCGCCAGGTCCAGCTCTTCATCCCCACACCGGCCACGTTGGCGACCGCGATGTATGTCAGCGGCGCCGATCCCTACACGGGCGAAGCGGTGTTTGTCGCCAAGGGGGACCGGGAGCGCAGCCGCCAGCGGGCCTTGCTATTCTACTGGAAGAAAGAAGAGTGGCCCCATGCCCGCGAAGCCCTGCATGCCTGGGGACGGGCCGACCTCATCGGCAATGGCCCCGACCACTTGGTGCCGCCGGGACAAGCCCATGGTGCGTGGACCCGCCGGCTTCAGGGCAACCCGAAGCACAAGGGCCAAGCCGGCGTGCGCTACAATGCCCACTCCGGGCTCAACATGGGCATGAAGGTTGACCGTGCGTCGGCAGCCGAAGAACAAGAAGAGTCCTGGGAAGCCGTGGCCCAGCAACCGCGCTGAGCGTGCCTACAGTCCTGCGGGCCAGCCACCCTTCCGGGGATCGCTGGCCCCAGTGATCTCGTCGGCGGTCCAGTGCACGAGCTGTACCGCCGAGAAGAACGGCATCTGCTTGGTCTTGTGGCCCCGCACTTGAAGCATCGAGATGGTGTCCATCGAGATGCCCTCGTCCAGAAACAGCAGCTCGGGCGCCCACTGGTGGTGCATCCGGGGCACCGACACGGCCTCGCTGGGGTCCATCTCGAAGTCGATGATGTTGCTGATGGCTTGCAGCGTGCTGCTGATGATGAACGGCCCACCGCTGGCCCCCACCACGATGCGCCGGTCCCCATCCGGCGAGATGAGCACGGTGGGCGTCATGCTCGACAACGGACGGGCCCCCGGCGCCACTGCATTGGCCGCACTGCCCACCAGCCCGTAGGCATTGGGCACGCCGGGGCGCGCCACAAAGTCATCCATCTCGTTGTTGAGCAACACGCCCCCGAGCTTGCCCACCACTCGGCTGCCAAAGCCCGTGTTGATGGTGGTGGTCAGGGCCACCGCGCCGCCGTCATCGTCCACCACGCTCAAGTGCAGCGTGCCGCCGTCCGTCCCGATGTCGAGCCGGGTGCCGTAGGTCTCGGCGTCCTGCGTCCGAGCGGGCAGAATGCTGCGGCGAATCTGATCAATCCGCTCGTCGGCGAGCATCTGGGTCACCGGCACGGACACCCGATCTGGGTCGCCCATGTGGTTGGCCCGGTCGGCGAAGGCATGCTTGAAGACCTCCGCCAGCAAGTGAATGTGGGCAGCGCTGTTGTGGCCCAGGGGCTCCAGCTCGAAGCCCTCCAGGACGCTGAGTGCCTGGACCAAGACCACCCCGCCGGAGCTGGGCGGCGGCATCGTCGTGATGGTCCACCCCCGGTAGCTTCCGGTGATGGGCGCCCGGGTGACGGGCTGGTAAGCGGCCAGGTCGGCTGCCGTGAGGATGCCGCCCGCCGACTTCACGGTGGCGACAATGTCGGCGGCGACCGGCCCGGTGTGGAAGCTCTCGCCCCCGGTCTTGGCCAGCTCCTGCAGAGACAGGGCCAAGTTGCGCCGGTGCACCACATCGCCCGCGCCCACGGCTGTGGTGCCAAACAAGGCCAAGCTCAAGCCGCTGGAGAGATCACCGAGCTTGTGGAGGGACTCCGCGAGGTGGCTGCCCACCACAAAGCCGCCCCGCGCCAGCTCTTGGGCAGGCCGGACAACTGCCTTCCACGGCAGCTGACCGTGCTGGGCGTGTAGCCGCGCGAGCCCCCGGGCTTCACCGGGCACTGCGACCGCGAGGCCGCCCAAGCGGGACGCCTCCGGGTTGGCTGCGTCCACAAACATGCTCTGGGTCGCCGCGGCCGGGGCCACCTCTCGAAAGTCGAGAACATGCTGTGTTCCGTCTTTTTCGACATAGACGGCGAACCCGCCGCCCCCCAGTCCCGACCCAGACGGCTGGACGACCCCAGACGCCAAGGCCGTCGCCACCGCCGCGTCCACCGCGTTGCCCCCGGTCTCCAGGATCTCCCGCCCGACAGCACTTGCGCGGGCGTGGTCACTCGCCGCCATGCCCCGTCGTCCAAGCTCGGGCGGGGGGGCCGCCGCGAGCAGCACGCCAGCCAAGGCCACCAGCGCCAGCGTCGTGCGCGCGTGGATCGAGATCATGTCGGGCTCCGGGAAGGGGTCTTCGTCGAGATAGCGCTCCGCCGGCGCCAGAGCACACTGGGCAGCGCAGCCAGCACCGCCGCGGGCACCAACACCGCACCCGCTGGACCCAGGGCCGATGCCACACACAACGCCAGCAGCGGTCCCGCGACCTCCCCGCCGAGGGCGCCCAAGAGCACGCCAGACAGCCCAGCCGCGAGAACTCCCGATCCGGCGCCACTCTGGACCACCACGTCCACCGTGCCTGCGACCGCCGCGAGCAGCACCGAAGCCAGACCCGCGAGCTGCCATCCACGGGTGCGGGGGCTTGCCCACCCCGCCACAACCTGCGCGCCCAAGGCCATCCCGCCAAGAAGCATCGCCACGACTGAAGCCGCACCCCGCCCAGCCACCGAGTCCCATCGGGGTGGACCGCCCAAGGCCGCCGCCAAGACCACGGCGCCCAGCACCGGCCAGCCCAGCCCCGTTGCTTCGACAACTGGCCACACGAGCAGATCCTGGGGCACCACAACCCCTCGGCCCAGCGCAAAGGCCAGCCCCAGACTGAGCGCGCCGAAGGCCCACCGTCCCGATGGACTCAGCCGGCAGAGCACCACAACCACTGCCGCGCCCAAGGCATTGACCTCGGCATCGGACAACGCGCCGAGGCGGCCGATCACCCGCCGCTGCCGCCGGCCACGCGATCCTTGCGGTCCACGACCGGGTTCTCCAGCCAGCCCACTTGTTCGACTTCCACCCGGACGACGTGGCCTGCCCGCAGCGGCCCCACCCCGCTGGGCGTGCCGGTGGCGATGACATCGCCGGGGAGCAGCGTCATCACGTGGCTGACAAACGAGATCAGCGTCGCCACATCAAACACCATGTCGCGGGTGCGGCCGTCCTGGCGCAGCTCCCCGTCCACCCACGCCCGGACCCGCAGGTCGCTGGGGTCGATGCCGGTCGCAATCCAAGGACCAAGGGGACAGAAGGTGTCGAAGCCCTTGGCCCGGGCAAACACACCATCAGCCTTCTGGAAGTCCCGGGCGGTCACATCGTTCGCGCAGGTATAGCCGAGAACATACGCCATTGCGTCATCTCGGGAAACACAGCACGCATGGCGGCCGATGACCACCGCGAGCTCTGCCTCGTGGTCCACCCGCTGGGTGTCCGGCGGAAGCGCGATGGCGGCGCCGGGGCCCACCACGGATGTCGACGGCTTGAGGAACATCTTCGGCACGTCCGGCACCGGCTTGCCCAGCTCCAGCGCGTGCAGCCGGTAGTTGGAGCCAATGCCGATGATCTTGGAGGGCACCACCGGTGGAAGCAGGGTGACCGCGGACAACGCCAGCGGGTCCCCACAGACCTCGGTCTCGCCGAACAGGTCGCCCAACAGCGGCGTCACCTGGTCCCCATCGACCTGGGCCAGCCGGTAGCGGCCGTCCGGGTCGAGAATGCGCGCGAGGCGCCGGGGCTCAGCCTTGCCCACGGGCGGCCTCAATCTCGGACTTCATGCGGGCACCATCGCGCACCACCGCACCGAGCTGGCCCACGGTAAGGGACGCCGTCCGAGCCGCCAGGTCCACCGACCGCTGGGCGCTCCAGCCATGGATGTAGCCGTACAGGAAGCCCGCAGCGTAGGCGTCGCCCGCGCCGGTCGTGTCTTTGGCGTCCACCGGGTAGACCCCAGCCCGGGACAGCTCGCCCCGGTGGGAGACCACGGAACCCCGGCTGCCCAGCTTGAGCACCACCGTGTCGCAGATCTCGGCCACGCGGGCCAGGGCCTCCATCGGGTCATCCACGCCCGCGAGGGTGGTCGCCTCTTCTTCGTTCATGAAGACGATGTCGGCGAACTCTTCAATGGCCGACCACATGGCATCGCGCACCGTGGAGACCACAAATGGGTCCGCCACGTCGATGCTCACGGGGATCTGTTCCTGGACGGCGACGGCCATGGCCTCGAGCGCCCTGCTGGCCATCGGCTCACCCAGCAACAAGTAGGCCGTGACATGCAGCAACCGGCTCTGGCGAATGACCACGTCAAAGTCGCCCAGGCCACGCATCGTCACCGCAGCGCCGAGGTCGGTGAGCATCGTCCGCTCGGCGTCGTCCCGAGACACGATGCTCAGGCACTTGCCGGTGTTCGCCTCTTTTGTCCAGATGAGCGAGTGCTGCCCACAGGCTTCCTTCATGCGCGCCGCATACAGATGGCCGAGCTGATCGTCGCCCACTTGGCCGCAGTAGATGCTGCGAGCGCCGAGAAAGCCCAACCCAGCGATGGTGTTCGCACAGGATCCACCAGAGTGGATCTCGACACCGTTTTCCTGGATGGCCTGAAACGCCGCCTGCCATCGATCGTGATCGACCGGGGTCATGTGGCCGCGGGCGATGCCCTGCGCGTCCAGAAAGGGTCGGTCGTCCATGCACACGACGGCGTCGACAAGGGCATTCCCGAGCCCCGCAACGTCATACTTGCGGGAGGGGTCATCAGAGGCGGGAACAAACACGGGCGACTCCGGGGGCGGAGGATCAGGCGCGGGCGGCTGGCCATACCCAAAGGGCCCGGGGCTGGCCAACCCGCGAGGGGGACCGGCGCCGACGGTACACTGTTCCCCCTCCAAGAGCGGGCAGCTCCACCCCGATGTCCCACGCCCCCGCACGATCCCGACTGAGGCCTGCCCTCGCCCTGCTGCTCAGCGGCGGCGCGGCGCTGTGGTTTGCCTGGGATGTGGACTGGGCGCCGCTGTGGACCACGCTCAAAGCGGTGCGCTTGCCTTGGATCGGGGCCGCCGCTGCGATTGTGCTGTTTGAGTTTGTGCTGCGTGCCCTGCGGTGGCACGTCCTGCTCCGGCCCCTGGGCGCCCCCCACCCCAAGGTGAGCGACCTCTTTGTCGCTCAGATTGTGGGCGCATCGGCCAACACGCTGTTCCCGCTGCGGGCCGGCGAGATCGCGCGCCCCGTGGTGGCCGCCCGGCGCTGCGGCAAGCCGCTGAGCGCTGTGGTCGCAACCGCCGTGATGGAGCGGGTCTACGATCTGTTTGGTCTGTTGTGCGTGTTGCTTCTGATGACGGCCACTCTCGGCGATGCCATTTCGACGGCGGGGCCCGAGGAACAGGTGCTCATCCGCAACCTCACCCGGTACGGCAGCATGTTCGGGCTGTTTGCGATGAGCTGCATGGCGGTGTTCTTTGTGCTGGCCACCCGAGAACATGCCGCCCGAGAGACCTTTGGCCGCATCCTCCTGCTCGGACCTCCGCCGGTGCGACGGCTGTTCATGGGCCTGTTCGATGGCTTTGTCGCCGGACTGGGCAACGCGCGGGACCTGCGCGGGCTGGTCCAAGCGGGCCTGCTGAGCATCTGGATGTGGGTCGACGGGGCCATCGCGATCTGGTGCTTGTTCCAAGCCTTCTCGATGCCCCTGCCCTTCGGGGCGGCGTGCTTCACGGCAGTCGCGATCGCGCTGACCGTCGCGCTGCCCCAGGCGCCGGGCTTTCTCGGGGTGTTCCATGTGGCGATGGAGAAGACCATGCTGCTGTGGGGCCAAGCCGAGTCCCAAGCGGAGGGCTTTGCCATCGTGTTCTGGGCGGTCTCGTTCCTGCCGGTCACCCTGCTGGGCCTCAGCGCGCTGTGGCGAGAGGGGCTGGCCATCGACGACCTCAAGGACGTGAAGGTGCTCGGACAGCGCACTCCCGACGCTTCCGACACGACCACCTGAGGCTTCCTTCGCCCGACGATCCAGGGTGATCAGGCTATGCCCGTCCGTCCCGACCGGAGCCCCCATGCAGCGCTACGACCTCGGCCCGCCCAAGACTCAGGACATCGGCGACCGGGCCGTTGATCTGCACGGCACGCAGCTTCAGGGACGGTCGATCGCGCTGTTGGTGTGCGGGGGGATCGCTGCGATGAAGGCCCCGATGATCGCCCGTGCCCTGCGCCGACGGGGTGCTTCGGTGACGGCCTTTGTCTCCAAAGAAGCCCACCGCTACGTCGCAATCGATGCACTGGCGTGGGCGACCAACCGGCCGGTGGTCGAGCGACTGTCCCCGCAAGCCGAGCACCTGAGCGACACGGCGCCCTTCGATGCGTACCTCGTGGCCCCGGCGACCTACAACACCATCAACAAGCTGGCCGTGGGCACTGCCGACGGCTTGCTGACGTCGACGCTGGCCTCGGCGCTGGGCCGCATGGAGCGGGGGGAAGCCAAGGTGCTCATCGCGCCCACGATGCACGGCACGATGCACAACAGCATCCTGACGGCGAGCCTGCACAAGCTGCAGGACATGGGTGTGCGGGTGGTCCCGCCCCGGGATGCCCTCGGCAAGGACAACCTGCCGGAAGACAGCGTGCTGGTCGCCGAGCTGTGCCGCGCCCTGAGCCGCTCAACCCTGGTCGGAAAGCGGGTGCTGGTGACCGGAGGGGTCGTGGCGGCGGACGCCGGCGGCGGCTGGGGACTGCGGCCCCCAAACAGCCTGAGTGGCGTCGGCGAAGCCATCTCCGAGGAGCTGGTGCTGCGTGGGGCCGAGGTGTTGTTGCTCACTGGCGCGGACCCGTCCCAGAGCCCGGCTTGGGTGCCCCGCCGAATGGCAGCCGACGCGGAGCGCTTCCGCAGCTTGCTCCACACCTTGCTGGCCACCGGGCGCTGGGACGCGCTCGTGATGGCCACCGCCGTGCCAGAGCTGGGCACTGCGGCACCCTTTCGCCGCCCAACCGCCGGCGAGGGCCTGCGCATCGTCAGCCAGCCGGACCTGCTCGAGGAGCTTCGCCAGCGCAACACCGGGCTGCCCATGGCCGTCGTCGGGGATGCGGGGTTGATGTCCCGGGCGGGCCTCGCCGATCTGCGCTTGGTGCTGCGGCCGGGCACCCCCCTGGCGGAGGGTGGACTGGCCGATCTGATCATCGGTGATGCCGTCCCTGAGGGCGTTCAGGGGCTCTCACTCGCGGTGAACGGCGTCGTCGGCGCGCTGGAGCTGCGGCTGGCCTAACGGAGGCCACAGCGCCGGCGGGCTCAGGGCACCACGGACGCGTCGCCGTCGTCGGGATCCCCGCACACATCGGTCCACCCGTCCCCATCGCTGTCGGTGCCGGCGGTACCGCAGCCGTGGATCACCCAAGACTCCAGGTCGTTGGGGTTCGACGTGGAGAACACTTCGTACACGGCGCCTTCGGTGCCTTGGCCGACCCCTACGGTGCCCAGCGGGTGGGTGCCGTAGGCTTCGGTGAAGTCCACGGTGCTCACAGTTCCAGAAGCACAGGCCCAGCCCACCAAGCCATCGGTGAGCCCGAGGCTTCCGAAGTCCCACAGAATGCGCCCATCGTCGCGCATGACGACCGAGAATGTCATCTGGTTGCTGCCCGCCAGCTCGCGAACCCGCCGATAGTAGATGCCGATAGCGTCGTCGTACACGATGCCGTAGACATCGCCGGTGATATAGGTCGCCAGGTCATCCCACAGCGCGGCGATGGCAGGCGCTTCGGTGGTGGTGAGGCCCGCGCCCGACTCCAGGTAGTCGCCGTAGGCCGCCCCGAAGTTGATGATGCCGTTCGTGGAGACAAATAACGTGGAGTAGCTCGCCCCACAGAACGGGAAGCTCACCCCCGTCACGGTCACTTCCACGCTGGCGTCGTCCGTGCCGCCCAAGCCGAGGTCATAGACGACATCTGCGTCCGCCGTGTCCATGTCGCCGTCGCAGTCGTCGTCCACCCCGTTGCTGTCGTCCTCCCACGCATACGGATGCACGGCTTCGTCGGTGTCGTCGCAGTCGTCCCCGCCCATCGCGTCCGCCTCGAAGCCGTCGAGATCGGCGTCGTCATCGGACCAGCCATCACAATTGGCGTCCACGCCGTCGTACCAGACTTCGGCGACCCCGGGGCTGATGGTGTCGGTGCTGTCGTCGCAGTCCAAGCCACCATAGGCATCGCTGTCATACCCGTCGGCGTCGGCATCGTAGTCACTGGCACCGTCACAGTCGCCGTCGGTTCCGTCGTACCAGATCTCGGTGGCCCCCGGCTTCACCAGCGGGTTGGTGTCATCGCAGTCGGTGCCGCCGTACCCGTCGTGGTCAAAGCCGTCTCCATCGGCGTCGTGGTCACTGCCGCCACTGCAGTCCCCGTCGGTGCCGTCGTACCAGATCTCCGTCGCCCCCGGGTTGACCGCAGCGACCCCGTCATCGCAGTCACCATCGAGGGACACGTGCCCGGTGGGCTGGGTGCACGAGGCCAAGACCGCGCTGGTCAAGCCATAGCCATCACCATCGCTGTCCCGGTACCAATCCGGCGCGTCGACCGCATCGGACTCGTCCACAGTGCCGTCGCAGTCGTCATCATCGCCGTCACAGACCTCGTCGGCGCCCGGGTGGGTCGTGGCGTCGCCGTCATCACAGTCGGTGTCGTCGCTGACGTGGCCGCTGGGCTGGCGGCACGCAGCTTGGGCGACCGCAGGGTCCCCAAACGTGTCGCCGTCCGTGTCGGCAAACCAAGTGCTCTGGTTGGAGATGCCAGGGTCGTCGTCATCGGAGAGGCCGTCGCAGTCCTCGTCCCCTCCCCCGCAGATCTCGGTCGCGCCCGGGTGGGTCCACCACTCCCGGTCGTCGCAGTCGGTGTTGTCGGCCACCGTGCCACTCGGCGCATCGCACGCCACCGTCTCCACCGCGGGATCGCCGTAGCCATCACCATCATCGTCAGCGAACCAGCTTGGCTGGCCCACCGCGTCTTCCTCGTCGATGAAGCCATCGCAGTCGTCGTCATCGCCGTCGCAGATCTCGTCGGCTTCGGGGTTCTCATCGGGATCCAGGTCGTCGCAGTCCCCCGCCCGGTCGGCCCAGCCCGTGCCCGGGTCGCACCCCCACTGGGTCATGTCTGCCACGCCAAAGCCGTCCCCGTCACCATCGGCGAACCAGTCGGTGGCATCGACCGCGTCGGATTCGTCGAGAACACCGTCGCAGTCGTCATCCACTCCATTGCAGCGCTCATCGGCGCCCGGATAGATGGAGGCCTCGGCATCGTCGCAGTCTTCACAGTCCAAGAAGCCGTCGCCGTCCCCATCGGTCTCGTCGACCGCCCCGCTGCAGTCCAGGTCTTGGCCCGGAAATGTGCACGGGTCGTCGGTCGCACCAGGGTTCACGCGGGCGTCCCCATCATCGCAGTCGCCGGCAACCGCCACATGGCCATCCGGCGCGTCGCAAGCGCGGATGGGTGTGGTGTCTTGCCCGTAACCGTCGGCATCGTCGTCGGGGTACCAGCTCGGCTGACGGCTGGCGTCCCGATCGGTCACCCCATCACAGTCGTCGTCGATGCCGTTGCAGACCTCGACCGTGCCGGGGTTGACGTCCGGGTTGTTGTCATCGCAGTCGTCGGTGGAGGGGTAGCCGTCATTGTCCGCGTCCACGGGGCCATCACCGGGGTCACCCCCCTGGCCGCCGCCCCCATCCCCCGTGTCGTCAGCGGCCACGCCCGACTTGTCCTCACGCACCTCACCCCCGCCGCACGCGGTCAGGAGCATCAGCAGGATGTGGCTGGAGCGTCGCATGAGTCCCTTCCAGTGGCTTCGCATCGAGGCCGGTCACTCGGGGCTTGCCGCCGCTCGGCCAGGGTAGCGCCTTGATCCCGCACCCACCATGACCCAACACGAGCGCCCCCTGATCCTTGCAGCGCCTCGCGCGGTCCCACCTCCGCACAACGGAGCACCCGAGCCAACGAGATGTGGCCGGTGCCCCACCCCCCAGCCCCGGACGCTCCCGTCGTGCGGAGCAGCCCGGTACGCTGAGGCCATGCACGCCGACACCCCTGACCCCTCCCTGCCTGGCGACTGGCGGCCCGTGCTGGCCCTGGCCGTGCTCTGGGGCGTGGGACCCGCACTGCCGGCGCTGTGGGCAGGTGAGCTGCTGGGGCAGCCCTGGACCGACCTGTACCCGTCGGTGTGGGGGCTGTGGTGGTTTGCCCAAGGCTCCCCGGGCGACGGGATCTTGCCGCTGTTCACGTCGCTGCTCAACCACCCGACCGGCATGGGCTTCTACTACTCATCACCGCTCAAGGGACTCGCGGCAGTTCCCTTGTTGACGGTGTTTTCGGTGCCTGCGGCCTTCAATGCGCTCACGGTGTTGGCCCGGATGGGCACGGTTCTGGCATCCGCCGGAGCGGCGCGCGCATGGGGGGCAGGCACGGCCGGAATGCTGCTCGCGGCGGGCGCCTGGGGATGCTCTCCATTCTTCCAAGGCTACGCAGTGGAGGGCATTGTCGAGGGCACCGATGGCTGGCCGCTGGCGCTGTGGGCATGGGCGGCCGGACGTCGCCGGTGGGGGCTGAGCGCCGTGTTTGTGGGGCTCTCCGTCGTCGCGAGCTGGTACCTCGGGGCCTGCACCCTGTTGCTCGCGGGACTCGCGGGACTCCGAGACCGCCGAGCGTGGCTGGGCTTGCTCGGCGTGTTGCCCGCCTTGCCCTTCGTGGTGGCCTTTGGCGGTGCGTTCTCCGGTGGTGTGCCCCTCGATCCCAGCGTCCGCCGTGCGATGGGCGCGTCCCTGACAATCCCCAGGCCGGGCAGCTTCTCTGGCATGCACCCCTTTGCGATGAACACCTACGTGGGCTGGGTGCTCAGCGCCGTGCTGCTCGCCGGTCGACCGCGACTTGCCCTGTGGGCCCTGATACCCGCCATTCTCAGCCTGGGCTGGGGCCCCTGGTACAGCTTGCCAGGGCTCGAGATGCTGCGCTTCCCGTACCGTTGGCATGCCGCCACACTCGCCATCTTGGCCCTCGCCGCCGCCCGCAGTGCGGACCGCTGGCGCCACGGCCATGTGCTCGGTCCGCTGATCGTGCTGGAGTCCTTGCTGCTGGGTCCCGCCGAGCCCGTGATCCCCGGTGCCCCTGTCGAAGTCCCGGCGCTCGTGCTGGCCATCGACGGCCCAGTGGTGGACATTCCCGGCCCCGTGGCCTTGCCCCCTGGCGTGCACAATCCTTCACGGCCCCGATCCCGCTGGGTGCTGTACTTTCAGACCGTTCATGGACAGCCAACCCCGTGGCGACCGGACTTCAACAGCGTCGGTGTGGCGGCCGAGCCCGAGCCTCGGCTGGGGCCCCTGCTCGCCTACGACCGGGTGGCTGGCGGCAGAGGCGGCCCACTGGATCCCGGCACGGTGAAGGGTCTGGAAACACTGGGGCTGCGATGGATCCTGATCCACGGTGAGGATCCCGGGCTGATCGATGCCGAGGCGCTGCTCGAGGGCTTGATCGGACAGGGCGCAGAGGTCGTGGATCACGACAGCTCCCACTGGTTGGTGCGCATGCCCGACAACACGTCGCTGCATGCGGTCCCACAGGACCCGCCGGTGGATCCCCCGGAAGCTGCGCGGTAAGGCGCAGGCATGATTCCCCATCCCCACCTGATGCCCCGTGACGTCGGCTGGATCGAGGTGGTCACCGGATGCATGTTCTCCGGAAAGACCTCCGAGCTGATCAACCGACTCCGCCGGGCCCAGTACGCCCGCCAGCCGGTCGTGGTGTTCAAGCCACGCATCGACGATCGCTACGCCGAAGAGAGCGTGGGCGCGCACACGGGGGACCGGATGCGCTCAATCCAGGTTGAGCAAGCCAGCGAGATCCCGGCGCTGGTGAGCGGCGCACTGGTTGTCGGTGTGGACGAAGCCCAGTTCTTCGACGCCACCTTGGTCCAAGTGTGCGAAGACCTCGCGAACAACGGCAAACGCGTGATCGTGGCCGGCTTGGATCTCGACTACCGGGGCATTCCCTTCGAACCACTCCCCCACCTGATGGCCGTCGCAGAGTACGTCACCAAGTGCCTCGCCATCTGCGTGGTCTGTGGCAACCCGGCGGACCGCAGCCAGCGGCTGGTGAACCGTGACAGCCGGGTGCTGGTGGGCGAAAAGAACGCCTACGAAGCCCGGTGCCGCCTGCACTGGGACCCCAACAGCTTCGCACCGATCCAGACCCGCCTCCCCTTGGGCACGAACCTCGCTGAGGCCCACTGAGCCACCTCAGAACGCCGGTGGTCAGGGTCTCCGCAGCACCACATGGACGGGCCCGAGCAAGGCTTCAGCCCACGCTCGGCCGGCCGGCAACAGGTCTGCGCCCCCGATGTCTGCGAAGACCACCGCGCCCCGACCGAAGGCGACCACTGGCCGACAGTCGATGGCGTCCAGCGCGTGATCCCCACCGCAGCTGGGGCACCCCGACAGCATGAACGGCCCGCCGGCTTTCCAGCGCTCCACTGCGCCCGCGAAGGGCTTGGCGATCGCCCCACCATCCGCTGGGCAGAACACCCGAAAGCCACCGGCGATGTTGCCGTAGATGGCGCGCCCCTGGGGAAGGTCGAGGCGGACGGTGCCGGCACCTCCCTCGACGAGTGTGGCAAAGGCGCCGTCCACTTGGGCCATCGCCTGCGCAAAGGCGGCGGGGTCGGGCACGCGGCTGCGATCTTGGGGCACACACACCAGGTCGAGACGGTGGCTGACGCGGGCCATGGGCACTCCAGATCGGGCCGAGGGCCGTAGCCTGCCAGCCCGTCACGAGGGGCAACGCGATAGGCCGGCAGCCTGCTTCTGCTTGCACGCCCAACCTGGAGCCCACGATGACCACCGACCGGATCGCTGCCCTGCTCGGAGACGAGGCCTCGTCCCTTCTGGACCACGCCTGCACCACCATCCCCCGGGAGCGCCTGCACCTGCCGGGCCCCGACAGCGTGGACCGCATCTTCGGCCCCTCGGACCGCAACATCCGTGTGCTGCGCAGCCTGCAGCAGCTCATGGGCCATGGCCGCCTCGGGAACACCGGCTACCTCAGCATCCTGCCGGTGGACCAGGGCATCGAGCACTCGGCCGGGGCCAGCTTCGCGCCGAACCCGGACTACTTCGACCCGTCCAACATCGTGGAGCTCGCGCTGGAGGGGGGCTGCAACGCCGTCGCCACCACCCACGGTGTGTTGTCGATGGTCGCGCGCAAGTACGCCCACAAGATCCCGCTGGTCCTCAAGATCAACCACAACGAGCTGCTGACCTACCCGAACACCTTCTCCCAGATCATGTTCGGCCAGGTCGAGCAAGCGTGGGACATGGGCTGTGTGGCCATCGGCGCGACGATCTACTTTGGCAGCGACGACTCGAACCGCCAGATCCAGGAAGTCATGGAGGCCTTCGCCCACGCCCATGAGCTGGGCATGGCGACCATCCTGTGGTGCTACCTGAGGAACAATGCGTTCAAGGTCAACGGCGAAGATCACCACGTCAGCGCGGATCTCACCGGCCAGGCCAACCACTTGGGCGCAACCATCGGCGCCGACATCGTGAAGCAGAAGATGCCCGAGCGGAACGGCGGCTACGAAGCGATGAACATGGGCAGCTCCAGCTACGGCAAGTTCGACAAGCGCATCTACACCGAGCTGGCCAGCCCCCACCCCATCGACCTCACCCGCTACCAAGTGGCCAATGGCTACATGGGTCGTGTGGGGCTGATCAACTCCGGCGGCGCCAGCGGCAAGGACGACCTCGCCCAGGCGGTTCGCACGGCGGTGATCAACAAGCGCGCGGGCGGCATGGGCCTCATCTCGGGGCGCAAGGCCTTCCAGAAGCCGCGGGCCGAAGGGATTGCCCTGCTCAACGCCATTCAGGACGTGTACCTGGATGACGGCGTGTCCATCGCGTGATGGGGGCAAGGACGCCCGGGGCGCCCGCTGGGGCCTGGGTTTCCGGAAAGCTGGGAAGAGGACTGTAAGGGAACCGGGTCGCTCGGCGTGTGTCCGACCGAGCGACCTGCGGACATTCCGGGGTCGATGTGTCTCCCGGAGGTCCCCGTGCGTCGAGTCTCTCTTTCTTTGCAGCGCTGGCACCTCACTGCCGCCCTGGCCGGTGGGGCCCTGCTCGCTGCGCTGCTGGCGCCCGACATCGGTGGCTCACTGACCACGGCACCGTCGGAGGTCCCTGTGGTTGAGCCCCCCACCTCGGGTCCTGCGGTCCCGCTCACCACCACCGTGGCGGTCGCCACCCCCGTCGATGCCGGCCCTGTGCAGCTCCGGGCGTCGCTCGACCAGTCGGCCATGCTCCAAGGCACCGGCAACGAGCGCTTTGTGGTCATCGAGCTGGAGGCCCCTGAAGAGCTCGGGGACATCCGGCGGCCGGTCCATGTGGCCGTGGTCATGGACACCAGTGGCTCGATGGCCGGTCGAGGCAAGATCACCCACGCCCGGCAAGCGGCGCAAGAGCTCGTCGGGATGCTCGGTCCCCAGGACACCTTCTCGCTCGTCACGTTCGACGACCGGGCCAAGGTGGTCTTGCCGAGCGCCCCCGTGCTCGACACAGCCAACTTGCAGCGGCGCATCGGGGCCATCCAGACCGGTGGCGGCACGAACCTGTTTGACGGCCTCGCGGCGGGTCAGGCAGAGCTCCAGAAGGACGGACTGGAGGGCGTTCGCCGCGTCATCCTGCTGTCGGATGGCAAGGCCAACATCGGGGTGAGCGACGACGCGAGCTTGCGGCGACAAGCCGGCGCCCTGGTCACGTCCGGCGTCTCGGTCAGCGCGCTGGGCCTGGGCCTCGACTTCAACGAGGACCTGCTCGCGGCCATGAGCGACGCGGGCGGCGGGCGCTACCGGTTTGTGGACCGTCCCGGCGAGCTGGCGGAGGTGTTCAGCGACGAGCTGCAGCGCATCGGCAAGGTGGTCGCCCGGGAGGCGAGCCTTGCAGTGGCGCTGCCGCCGGGCATCGTGCTCGAAGAGGTCTACGGATACGAAGCAGACATCGGGAACAGCGGCGCCCGGGTCTTTCTCGGCGATCTGCATGCGGGCGAGAAGCGCAAGGTGGTCGCCCGGGTGCGGGTGCCGACGGACCGGGCTGGGGCGGTTGAGGTGGCCCAGGTGGACCTCCGCTACGCCAACGCCGACTCCGGCAGCCTCGCCACCGCCCACGCCGATGTGAGCGCGCAGATCACCCAGGACGTGGCGCTGGCGCGACGCTCGGTGAACAAGAAGGCCCGCAAGCAAGCCGTTCAGGTGCAAGCCGCCAAGCTCGTGGACGAAGGCGCCCGCGCGTGGGCCGCCGGTGACCTCGCCACCAACCAAGCCAGCTACCGCCAGGCCGAGAAGCTGCTCAACGACTACAGTGTCGAGTTTGATGACGCCGATGTGGCCCACAGCGCCGACGCGATGGAGCAGCAGCGCGGGGCGTTCGGACGGGCAGCGCCGGCATCTGCAGAGGGTGCCGTTGAGGTGAAGCGCGCGAAGGAGGCGGCCCGTGGCGCAAGCATCTACTGAGGCCCACGCCGGACAAGGGCCGGCACCGGTCGCCACCCACACCCGCATCGAGCTGGGGGCCGACCTCAAGGACTCCATCCTGCGCCGACAGGTCGCGTGGACCTTGGCGCAAGCCAGCGTGGCCACGGCACTCTGGTCATCCAGCTTGCCCCAGGTCGCTCCGGAGCTGTGTGTGTCCCTCGCGCTGGGCGCCGGCGCGGTGGCGGCGTGGCCCAAGCGGGCACCCCAGGCCCTCTTGGCGACCGCCGGCGCGTCAGCGGCCGCCGTGTTGGTGGGCTTGTTTGGCCAAGCCGACAGCACCCTTGCGCTGATGACCGACAGCACCGCCGCTGCGCAGTGGGCCCGTCCTGCGCTGGATGGCGCCCAGATCTGGGCAGCCGGTGCCACGCTCGGGGCTGCGCTCCCCTGGATCGAGGGGGGACCCCGCGACGGGCAACGAGTCCTCCAGGGTGCCCTCGGTGGCGCCATTGTCGCGGGTCTCGGCACATGGGCCGGCACCGCGTTGGGGGCGCTGACGTGGACCCCTGGCCTCGCCTTGATCGTGGGTGCGCTGGTCTGCGCACTGGTGTGCAGCCAAGCCATCGCCATCGCCGGGCTGCGCTTCCACAGTGCCGACCGCGTGCCTTCGCTGCAGCGCATCGCGGCACTCCTGCCCGAGGTCCGCCAAGCCCCCGCCATCGCAGCCGCGGGCCTGGACGCCGCCCTCGAAGCCCAAGCCCCGGACCCCGAGACCCGCGATGGGCTGGGCGAGGTTGCGGCTTGGGTCTTTCGCTTGCAGTGGACCTTGTGCGGGCTGGACCACGAGCTCGACATGCTCGGCGGGATCGCCCTTGAAGAGCGCATTGTGGCGCTCACCGAAGAAGCGACCAACGTGCAGGATGACCTCACGCGGGAACGGAAGCTCGCCACGGTGCAGCACTTGGAGCGACTGCGGGGCCACCGACGCTCGCTGCTGGCTGAGCGAGAGCGGGCCGATGCGCTGGCTGGATATGCGCTGGCCTACCTCGAAGAGGCCCGAGTCGAGCTCGCGCTCGCACGGGTCCAGCCCGGGGACCACACCCCCGAGCGACTGCACGACGTGCTGCATCGCTTGCGGGCATTCTCCGCGGACCGCGCCGCCCGCCGCGAGACGGCCCGAGAGGTCTCTCAGGTGGTCGGGGCTTCAGCCTGACCGGACAGCGCGGCATTGAGCTGGTCTGTGGTGCGCACCAGCGGGATGTTCTGGGACCGACCGCCCAGCCGGACGACCGAGTGGGCGCCCCAGATCCCCCCCCGCCAGCTCAGCTCCACCGGTTGGCTGCCGATGTTGCCCGACGCGACCCAGCGGGCGCGCAGCGGCGCCGGCCCGACAGCTAGCCCGAGGGTGCGGGCGGTCGCGATGGCCTCGGCGGCGTCTCGGCCGAGGCTGTGCTGCCACAGACGGTTGAAGAGCACCAGACCCCACAAGGCCGCGAGCAGCAACAACACACCCGACAGCTCCGCGTTGAGCACGGACACATCAATCCACGTCGACACATCGGCGATGATGGGTTCCCGAGAGTGCATCCAGGGAGCCGGCCGGGCCCCGGGGCTCACGCGGGGTCTCCGACACCCAGGTCTCGCTCGGTGCCCTCCACCGCCATGGTCACCTTCAATGGCCCATCGTGGGCAGCCCAGCGATCCCGCCGGATGTCCAGCTCGTCGTCGGTGGCATCCGGAGCATGGTGGAACAGGACCAGCTCTCTCACACCGGCCTCGCGGCACAGTGCTTCACCGTATTCCGGGTAGGCATGACCCCAGGTCATCTTTTCCAGGTACTCATTCCACTCGAACATCGTGTCCATGATGACGAGGTCCGCACCCGACATCAGCTCGAGCAGCCGGCGCTCGGGACCGGGAGGCGGCTGGCCATCAACGAGGCCTTCCCCGGGTCGCGCCAGGGGCGCCGTGTCGGTGATGTAGCAGACCGACCGACCGCCGGCGTCCACCCGATAGCCGGTCGCCCCGCCCGGGTGGTTCAACGCGATGCCCCGGACCGTGTAGGGGCCAAACTCGAAGGTGCGACCGGGACGCACGCCGTGAAAGCGCAGGTTCGCCGCCAGGTCCCGGATGCGGACCGGATGGTGCACCCCGTTGAGGTAGCGGCCGAGGCGCGCTTGAGCGTCGATCTCGCTGTAGGCCGGCACCCCGACTTCCACTTCGCAATTGGGCGAGTACAGCGGCCCAAAGAACGGAAAGCCAAAGACATGGTCGGTGTGGAAGTGGGAGAAGAGGATGAGCGCCCTCTTGTCTCGCGACTCCAGCAGCTTGCGGCCCAGTGCGCGGGCACCCGTGCCGCAGTCGAAGACCAGCGACGGGCCACCCTCCACCCGCACTTCCACGCAAGACGAGTTGCCCCCATACCGTGCGGTGTGGGCACCAGGCGCCGGAATGGAGCCACGCACTCCCCAGAAGCGCACCTTCACAGGGCGTTCCCCCTGAAGTGGGAACCCCAGGGCGTCCGGCAAAGGTGGCAACGCGCGTTCATGTCCCTCCGTCTGGCGTCAGAAGTAGTACCGGACACCCATCTGTCCGTCCACCGCCCAGGTGGGTTCGTCCAACACATAGATGGTCGGAGCGGTCTCGATGTAGAGGTCCACCGGCAGTGCACGCACCAGCACCGTGGCACCAAAGACTGCCCGAAAGCCGAACCAGATGGAGTCCTGAAGCACGATCGTGTTCGTGGACAGGTTGACACCGGCGCCAGCATACAGCGGCACCGAGTACTCCGAATTGTTCGTGTTCAGCGGCCGGAAGTGGAACAAGTAGTCACCGGTGACCGACAGATCACCGAGCCACCCGAGGTCGCCACCCACAGAGAACTGAGTGGCCATCCAGTCGCCGAGCCAGACCTTGGCGGCGAGACCACTGGGCGCACCCAGCGCAACGCCGAGCCCCAGGGGACCCCCTTGGCGTTCGTTCTTGACGGGTTGGCCCCATTTTGGGGTGGGAACCGCCGACTGAGCGGCGGCGTCCAACATGAGCATCATGAGCAGGGCGTGCATCGGGCCTCCTGCGAAAAGCGGCGGGCGCAGAACCGATGTAGGCAAAAACAGCCACGGCCGGTGAGCAGAGGATGCTCCCGGCCGGCGGGCGGGCGCCCAGGATGGGCGAACGGGGAGTGGTGCGCGATGCAGGATTCGAACCTGCGGCCTTTGGCTCCGGAGGCCAACGCTCTATCCAGCTGAGCTAATCGCGCATATGTGTCTCAGGGGCCGTCGTAGCGTGGGGACGCGGACCGACGACAGGACTTGCAAAGTGGGGACGGGGCAAGTCCGGCGACATGCGCCCCCCGAGACCCCGCCCAAGTATCGGGCAGCCTGTCCATCGTCAAGGGCAGATTGGCCGGGAGACTACTCTTCCCAGGATGGCCGCTTCGACCACTCAAGATCCGCTGGCGGCGCACCTCCTGCCCAAGCGCGCATCGCCGGCAGGATGGTGTTGTGCCAGCTCTCGCTGGTGCGTTCGAGCGCAAACCGCTGGTAGAGCGCGCCCACCACCGCCCAGAGGTCCTCGTACAGGTACATCCGCTCATAGAGCAGCTCTTCTTCCCCAGAAGGCTCGTGGGGAGGCAGCTTCAGGCCGGCGAAGTCGAGGTTCGGGCCCCGGAGGGTGACCGTGTACTCACGCTCTTCCCGACGGATGTGCATCTGGAGATCTCGGACCACCTTGCCGCTCGCCAGCGCCGCGCGGGCTTCGGCCGAGCTGGCGGTGTCTTCGCCGGTGAGCACGGCGCGGGCCTTGTCCTCGTCGACCGACCGAAAGCTCAGCCGCTCGTCGATCCAGGCGTCCGCCACGCCCACGCTCTCGCCCAGATGGAAGGTGCCCCCTTCTCGCTCGGATGCGTACCAGAGCCAGACAAAGAACTCGATGGTCAGGTGGGGCAACACCGGGGGTGCAGCTTCGGTCATGCCGAGTCTCCATCGTACAGTTCCGGCCGCTCGGGCCGGTAGTCGCTGATGCCAACACGCTCGAGAGACTCGGTCAGCACAGGATCACGGGAAAGGAAGTCGAGCGGGGAGAACGGCGTCAGAACAATCCCGAAGGTCGTCCGAAATTCCTTGCGGAACAAGTCGTTCGCGGTCTCGCTCGTGTTGTGGAAGATCACCCAGCCTTCCACGATGTTCCAGCAGAACTCGTAGACCTGCACGCTGGGGAGGGTGCGGGCGAGCATCTCGATCTCGAGCAGCTCTTTGAGCTCCCGGCGGGTGCCGCTGGGCGCCTTCTCGCGCTGGTTTTCCGCACACCACTGCTCGATGCGCTTCTCGAGGTGGGCCTTGAAGAGCTTGGCCGGCAAGACCTTCTTGTCGACCCGCAGACCAGCAACCGCGTAGTGGTTGAACAACCACCGGTTGAGGTCGGTGAAGTCGGTGTCCAGTAGGTTCTGGACGCGGCACCAGCCGGTGGCGAGCTCACCGATCTGCCAGGTTCGAGGCTCTCGATACGCATTTGCGTTGAGCGACTCGGCGTACACCTCGCGGAAGTCTTCGGGGACCTCCCCTTCGGCGTGGTAGCGGCGCAGCGTCATCGCGCCCTTGAAGATCCCCATGCCTACACTCTCCCGAGATGGAGCAGGGCGTGGCGGAAGACCACGACCTCCACTTGCTTCTTCTTCATTTCCAAGCCGAATTCCCAGCGCCCCATCCAGCGGATCACACCGCGGAGGGTCTGGCCTTCTTGGACCCGGCACTCGACCTGGTCTTCGTTGTCGATGTGGCCAAACAGGCGCCGGTCCGAGCATCCATACCGTTCCTGGGGCTTCCAGATGGGCTCGCAGGGGTCGGCATAGGCCTTGTCGCGCTTGATCTGGTTGCGGACATGCTTGGCATCTGACGCGAGGCAGCCCAGCTTGCACTGCAGCTTGTGGATGCGCTCGTCCCCGGTGGTCGCCCCGGTCTTGGGGTCGACGATCTGGAAGTGGAACTCGTAGCGGCCCACTTCGAGCACCCGGCCATAGGCGCTGCGGTTGCCCAGCAGCGACAGCTGAATCAGCCCACCATCCGCCACCGACCCGCCCAGCAGGCTGCGCTCCCGGTTGGCGTCGAGGTGGGCCGCCAAGCGCTGCTTGCGAAGGACCGTGTCCAGATCGGCTTGGCCGAGGGCGATCTGGGTGGCGAGAGACTTGGGCAGGCCGTGGCGCTCCATCAGGGTGGCGACCTTTTCTCGGGTCACCATGCGCTGGAGCACTTCATTGAGGCTCAGGTTGCCCAGCGCCACCTGAAACGCGAGGTTCGGCGGCAGGCCGGCCGACCGCACCAAGTCCTGTGCTGCCTTGCGAATCGCCGCCCGGTCCTTGCCGTCGTCCTCGGGCGTGCTCTTGCCCGGGGCGGAGGGGGGCTTGCTGCTTGGCGACATGGTGCTGCTCCTGCAAGGGGGGGCATTCCGAGGGAGGCCGCCCGAAGGCCAAAGGCTGGCGCGGCCGAGTCTTCAGGCCCGGGCCTCAGTGGCTCCCACCCGTCCCCTCCCCGCCCGCGGGCAGGAAGCCCCACACGACGGGCCGGGCCCTCATGCCGCACGATCGTCCGCCGACAGCGCGGCTCGGTATGCCGGGGGGACACACGGGAGTCGACGCCCCGTAACGTTGGACGGGCAATCCGGCACCGCAATGGGTGACACGTCAAGGAAGTCCCTCGCCAACCACATCAGGCCACGACCGAAGCCCCCCCCGTCCCTCAGCCGAACACCGAGACCACCAATGCCACGGCATTGTTGAGGACATGGGCCAGCACACCCGGCAACACCGACCCGGACCGGTGGCGCAGCCAAGCGAGTCCAGCGCCAAACACCGCCAGCGGAAAGACTGCGACCGGATCGGCCACATGGGCCATCCCAAACAACAGCCCGGAGGCCAACACCGCCCCCGGCAGGCCGAAGCGAAGCACCAGCGGCGGCACCAGCAAGCCCCGGAAGAGCACTTCTTCGATGACGGGTGCCCCGAAGGCCCCATACCCCACCAGAAGGACCTGCTCGACGCCACTTCCGCCGGCAAGGCTGTCCATGATCTGTTGGGTCGGCACCCCCGCGCCGAGCACCTGGAACAGCGTGGTGTAGAGCAGGGTCAGCGCCATCATGCCCAAGCAGCCGAGCACCCCAATGCCCCAGTAGCGGGGATCTTCGGGCGGGTGCAGCCCCAGGGCCGACGGCTTGGCCACACGCAGGGCCACGGCGATGGCCGCCAGCCCACCGAGCGTTGTCGCGACCAGCCCGAGCACCAAGGGAATGTCGGGGTCGCCCCAGCCCGCGCCCATCATCACGGCCACCGACTCCGCCGAGATGGCCGCCACCGACACCATCACGGACAGTGCCACGAAGGGAACGGGCAGGGACCAGTGGTCCTGAGGGGGGCCCAGCCGGTGCACCAACACCGCCAAGCTCAGCCCGCAGACCACCAGCAGCGAGCCGGCCAGCACCGCCGACATCACAATGGTCCGCGGTTCACCAGCATCAGCAGGCGTCATCCGAGCGCTCAAGACCGCAGACCAGCTCACGCATCATGCTGGTCATGCCCCGAGACGCCACACGCAACAGCCGCACCCGGTCGTCCGGTGACTTGACGTACAGCTCGCTCACCGAGTGGTCCAGAATGCTCGACCCCCAGATGACCACAAGGTCGCTGCCTTCGAGGTCTTGCCGAGCTTGCTTTCGCGTTCGGCGAAGCGCGCCGGGATGGAGACGGAGCCGCAGCCGGGCATCGGTGATGAAGTCCCGAAGCTGGCGGCGGTACCGGGGAGAGCCACCGATGACCGTGATCCGACGGAGCCCACGCAGCAGGCAGGCGTCCTCGAAGGCCCGGACTTCCCGCCGCACATCGGAGCCCTCGCAGACCTCGCAGCGATGCATCGGCACTTGGAGCACCGCGCGGGAGTCCACGGGCGGGCATGCGGCACAGCCGCCCAGCATCACCAAGTGTTCATCGAGAAAGCCCGCCACATCGGAGCCTTCGGACTCGGAGAGCAACTTGAGCAGATCAGGAAGACGCCGGGCGGAGTCCAGTGCCCGGAGGCCCAGCACCGCCTCACTCTCGCCAATGAGGCCCCGCTGTCGGAACAAGTCGGCCAGCGTTGTGGGGGTGTTGCGGTCCCCCCGAAGCGCCGTCAGGTGACGCTGGAGGCTGCGCCGGTGGGTGTCGAGCTCGCCCTGGCTTGCTTCTAACCCGTCGAATTGGGCCTTCAGGGCGTCCCGCTCCTCAGACACCCGCTCGAGCTCACCGACCAGCCGGGCTTGCTCGGCCGTCCACGCCGCTTGCTCTTCCCGAAGGGCGGTCAGCTCCACCGCCAGCTGGCGCTCGGTGCTGACCGGGGGGGGCGCCGTGCGCTGGGTGCCACCACGGGCCCCTTGGGGCAGCGGACTCTTGGGTACCGAGGCTCTCGGAGGGGAGGCCCGCCGGACAGCCTTGGATGGGGAGCCCGACCGCCCTTTGGACGGGGCCTTGGCCCGTTTTTCCAGCGGGCGGACACCCAGTCCGCGCATCATTGCATCAAAGTCGAGGTCGTCGTCGCTCACGCGTCTGTCTCCGCAACCCGCACGAGCAGCTCCTGTGCATGAACCATCGGCCAAGCCCGCACCGTCATGACCACGCCAGCGTGCCGAGCGCGCACGTCCCCAATGCGCTCCCCACCGATGGGAAGCTGCAGTCGACCGAGCAAGTGGCCGGGCTTCACGCGGGTGCCCACGCGCACTTCAGGCACAAAGAAGCCGCCGTACGGCGCGCGGTGGGTCTCAACTTGGGACCGGGTGACATCCGCGATGAGCTCACCCTTGCCGGTGTCCGAGATGATGCCCAGAGCCGCGAGCAGTCGGGCCAGTCCGGCCGCGATGGTCGCGGAGTGTCCCGTGTCGAGGGTGATGCCCCGGCCGCCGACCACGTGCAGCGCCTTCCGGCCGCTCGTCCGCCAAGCACCGATGAGACCCGTGCCCTGTAGGTGGGCCCCAGGACGGCGCCAGACCACCGGAAGCCCCATCGCGCGGGCCAGCTCCAGCTCAGCCCCGCTCATCGGGACCCGCACTTGGGGCAGCTCCCGCACATGGGCCGCGCCGGAGTGCACATCCACACAGATGTCCGCGTCCGTGCCCGCCAGCAAGGCCGCGGCAATGCGCTCCACAGCGGTGCCATCGGCGTCGCCAGGGAAGGACTTGTTGATGTCTCGGTCGTCGAATGGCCAGCGCTTGCGGGCTTCGTCCGCCCCGAAGGTGTTGACCAGCGGAAACAGGTGGACCGTGCCGTGGACCCGCGCCACCCGCAGCGCTGTCGCCAGCATGTTCACCGCATGCACGCCGTTGAGCTCGTTGCCGTGCATGCCTGCGACGATGGCCACCCGGGGGCTGCCGCTGCCGAAGGTCAAGCGGTGGAGCTCGTAGCTGCCCCGATACGGCGCCTCGAGGGAAAAGATGACACTCATGGCTGGACCACCCGCGCGACCATCGTTCCAGGAAAGACCACCGGCAGCTCGCGGATTGCGAACAGTCGGCCAGCGACCGGGCTGGACACCGTCTCGCGGCACTCCCCGCTCACCGGATCCACGACGTCGCCCAGGTGCTCTCCGGCTTCGACTTCGCTCCACAGCTCCCCAACCGGGAGAAAGAGCCCTCCCCGATCGGCGCGAACGCGGAACACAGCGTCGTCGGTGACCACCAGCGGGCGCTGAAGCGTGGCCCAGTGGAACGGCGCACAGGAGTCTGGGAGCACACCCAAGCTCACGAGGATGTTGAGGACACCGTCGCGAAGGTCTTTGCCAATGCCGGTCGTCAGGCGATTGCCCCGACCACCCTCCAGCACGATGGTGCCCGGGAACTGGTGCGCGAAGGTGCTTGCGCCTGCGGGGCCGGACTTCCGCCGCCACACGACAGCGACGTTGGCTTCTTGGGCCAGCTTGGCCGCCGCTTCGTCCCACGCTTGCACGTGGGCTTGGGGCGACTCGGCAAACGCCGGCCGCGCGCCACGGACCTCGATGACTTGGTCCGCGCCGGCGATGTCTTGGCACAGCGCCCACGCCACTTGCTGCGGCGGGTGGCCCTGTTCGTTGCCCGGAAACAGCCGGTTCAGATCGGTGTCGAAGAACGGCCAGTTGCGCACGCTTCGGTGGGCCGCGAGCGGGTTGGCGCAGGGGTAGATGTCCACCGTGCCAAGCAGGGCGGACTCGTGCTCGGTGAGCACCGCGGCGACCTCATGGGCCACCCGGATGCCCTCCGGCGCATCGCCTCGAATTCCGGCGACCAGCGCCACTCGGGGCCCATCACCGCCGCCGAAGCGCCTCCGGACCACGGCAATGCTGTCCCCGGAAGGCAGCTCCACCTCAATGACAGCACTCAGCGAGGGCACTCAGCCTCCAGTGTCCACCCCAGAGCCGCCCCAGGCCGACGGGGCCAGCAGGGGTCAGGGGCAACGCTATCGAGCATAAAGCGCGGCGCGTCCTCGGGCTGCTGCTGCTTGCACCACCGCCAACCACAGGCGGGCATGGCGCTCGACCGCATCGGGGTCGATGTCCATGTCAGCAATTGCCTGTTCGGCCCGTGACTGCCACGCTTCGGACTCGAGGCGAATCTCGATCGGAGAGATCGCATGGCCGCCAGACTTGATGATGGGACGCAAGCGACGGCGGACCGCGGCTTGGAACCGGGCCAGGGCTGCGCGGCGCGCATCGTCCTGAGCATCCCGAGCATCCACCTCAAGTGCGACCGCTTCCAGGTCGTCCACCATGAGGGTGTGGAGTGCGTCGGCCGCACGGCGCCAACGGCCCAGGGCTTCAGCATCAAAGTCGACGGTGTAGGCGGGGCGCGGCGGGGTGTGGTTGCCGGCATCGGGCACAGCCACGGCGAGAGAGTGTCGCATTTGCTCATGGGGGAAGCGGGTTGCCGGCGGGGGGAACGCCGGGCGGGGAGGTCGATATCTTCCAGGAGGAGCCTTGGCATGTCAACCCAGCTGAGCGCTCGGCCCATCGGAACGTTCCTGTTGTGGTGACCGGGGCCAATCCGGGGAATGTTGAGGAGGCCCACACGGCCCGTGACAAAGACGAGCCGGGTGAAAGATGAGCCGGGGCGTGGGCGTATGGAACTCAGCGGGGTCCTTCGGGGTCTCTCTTCTCAAGCCTGTGCCTTTCTCGGAGTTGCCGATGACCTCTCGCTCCCCTCTCCTGCTCCCCGCCTCCCTGGCCGGTCTGGCGCTGTCGGGATGCGCGATGTCGGCCCCCGCGATGCTGCCCGAAGCGTCGGGCTCCAGCACCGCCAAACACAACGTGGTGATCGACTTTGTCGATGGGCTCAGCCTCGACGAAGCCCGGGAGATCTCCGGCCTTGACTCGCTGGAATGGGTGTCCCCCCGCAGCGCCGACGAGTCGCTCGCGGTGGGCGAGGTCGCCGATGTGGACGGCCTGATCGTGCGCTTGTCTGCCCACCGCTCGGTGGAGGTGGTCGAGCCGGTGGTCACAATGCAGGCACTCGGCGTCCCCGATGACCCGATGTACGCCCAGCAGTGGAACCTGCGCACCATCGACGCCCCCGCCGGCTGGCGCTCAGGCGGTGGGCGGGGCATCACGGTGGCCATCATCGACACCGGCGTCACGGTCGTGCCGGATCTGGCCGGAACGGCCGTGCTGGAGGGCTACAGCTTCGTCCCCGGCGAGCCCACATCCCGCGATGGCAATGGCCACGGCACCCATGTCGCCGGCACGGTCGCCCAGACCACAAACAACGGCCTCGGCGTGGCCGGCATCGCACCGGAAGCGACCATCCTCCCGCTCAAGGCGCTCAACGCTCAAGGCTCGGGCAACAGCGCCTGGATCGCCTCCGCCATCGATGAGGCCGCCGACCAAGGCGCCCACATCATCAACATGTCCCTCGGCGGCGGCCACTCCGGCGTCATCGCAACTGCGGTCCAAAAAGCCCAGGAGCGGGGCGTGCTGGTCATCGCGGCCGCGGGCAATTCCGGCCACGAAGGAGTGTCCTACCCGGCCGCTCTGCCGGGCGTCATCGGCGTCAGCGCCACGGGCCCCCACGACGAGCTCGCGCCCTACTCCAGCTGGGGCAAAGGCGTCGACATCTCAGCCCCCGGCGGCAACAAGCTCAAGGAAGGCGGCGGAATCCTCCAGAACACCGTCGTACCGAGCAAAGGCACCGACGCCAGCGACTACCTGGAGTTCCAGGGCACCAGCATGGCGACCCCCCACGTGGCCGGTGCGGCCGCGATCATCTGGTCGGCCACCGGCGGGGATGCGGAGCACGTGGCCAGCCAGCTCCTGGGCAACTCCAAGGACCTGGGTGAAGAGGGCTTCGACACCCGCTTTGGCCACGGCAGGCTCGACATCGGGGCGGCACTCCACGGGGTGCGCTTTGCGGGCCAGGGGCTGCTGTTCGGCCTCGCATGGGTCGCGGCCTGGCTGTTGTCAGGCCTGGGCGGCAACACTCGCCGCAGCCGCACCTTGACCATGGCTGCCAGCGCCGGAGTGGCGGCGGGTGGCTTGTTCTTCCTGGACGCGCTGCCGCTGCCTGCCGTCTTTCTCACCGATCTGCTCAGCCAGCCGCTCCTGCGCTGGCCGGCGGTCTTCCTCGGCGAGCCCTGGGCCCGCAACCCCCTGCTGCTCAGCGCCCTGGCCCCCGCAGTGCTGACATTCGTGCTCGGCCCCACCCGCCTGCTCGGGCCCATTGTGGCCGGCGTCTCCACCGGCGTCGGGGTGCACCTGCTCCACGGCGCCCTGACCGGCAGCCTCCAGCCGTGGATGCTGCCTGGCGTGCTGGGCGACGTGTGGTTGGGCACCAATGGCGCCTTGGCCCTGCTGTGTGCCATCGCTGTGGTTGGTGTGCAGCGGATGCGCGACCGCCAAGATGCTGAAGGCACAAGCTGAGCCTCCACCCCCTCCACGGAACACCACCATGGTCCACACCCAGACCCACACCGGCACCCTTCGCCACGTCGACATCGGCGCTGGCGGCTGGGCGCTCGAGACCGACGATGGCGCCCGCTACACGCTGACCGGCACGGTGCCGTCCAAGCTGAAGGACCAGAAGGTCACCGTCGAGGGCAAGCCCACCAGCGCCATGGGCTTCATGATGTCGGGGGACCCCGTCCTGCAGGTCACGCGGGTCGAGCGCCGATAGGCATCACTCGGGCGCGACCATCGGCTCGGGGACCGGCTTCGGAGACGCCACCACGTCGACCGGCACCGCTTCTAAGTCTGCCAAGCTGCGGTCGATGCGGTCCAGCGGGCGCTCCAGCGGCTCGAACCCGGCGTAGCGTTGTCGCAGAAAGTGCAGCAGCTGGCGCTCTTCATTGATGAGCTCCTGACGCCGCCCAGCGGGCAGCCCCGCTTCAGCCTCGTGCAGCCGGGCAGCCATCGCCCCAGCCAGCTCGGCGAATTCCGGATGGGAGGAGTGCACCAGCAGGTCCGCCGCGCCTTGCCACCGGGGGGCCGCGAGCTCAGCGTGGCTGCGCAGCACCTCGTCCACACGGGGCGGATCTGGGAGGGGCGCCTCGGGTGCCGCCGGCGCGGGCGCCGTGGGCACCGATGGGGCGTCCCCACGAGGGACCGGCGCGGCGGGCTTTGGGCCAGCCACAGTCCCAGCCCGACTGAGGGGCGATGGCGGTCCACCCCGACGATAACCAGACAGCGCCCCCCCCAAGATGACCAGCCCGAGCATGACTGCGGGCAGAACAACCTTGGGAGAGGCGCGGGCCAAGCTCAGGTGCAGTTGCGCAGGGTGAGCGACACCACCGTCTTGTCGTCGCCGCCCATGTTGGACGTCAGACCGACCGACGGGATGCTGGCGAGCTGGTAGTCGCCGCAGCGGCCCTTCATCTGGCGGAAGATCTCGAGGGGTTGCTTCACGCCCGTGGCGCCGACCGGGTGGCCAAAGCCGACGAGACCCCCGCCCGTGTTGACCGGCAAGGAGCCCCCGATGCCGGTCGCGCCGGAGCGCACCACAGCGGCGCCCTGACCCGGCTTCGCCAGCCCGAGTGCCTCATAGGTGAGCAGCTCGGCAATGTTGAAGCAGTCGTGCACTTCGGCAACGTCGAGGTCACCGAGCTTCACGCCACCCTCGGCCATCGACCGGGAGGTCGCGGCGCGCACGGTGGCCAGCGCGGTGGGGTCCCCGTCGACGTAGAGACTCTCGACCGCGTGGCCGGACCCGATGACCTCGACACAGTCGGACTTGGAGCGCCCGAGCTTCTTCAGCCCCTTCTTGCTGGCCAGCAACAGCACGCTGGCGCCGTCGGAGACCTGGGAGCAGTCACTCACCTTGAGGAAGGGCTTGAGCTCTTCATTCCCGAGGAAGCAGGGGTTGCGGTCCCCGGCCGTGCTCGCATGCTCCAGCGACATCTTGGCCGCATGCATGTGGGCGAAGGGGTTGCGGTTGGCGTTGTTGTAGGCCTTGACCGACAGCATGCCGAGCACTTCGTCGTCCAGCCCATACCGCTCTTTGTAGGCCTTGATGCGGCGAGCAAATAGCGCAGGGAACGTGAAGTCGTCCAGGCCCCGCTGGCGCCGGTAGTGCGCTGCGCGGGCGAGGTAGTCCCCACCCTGGCGGGCCGAGGCCGTGGTCTGAATCTCGGCGCCGGCGACCAGCACGAGGTCGGCGCCCGCCGCGATGGCGTCGAGGCCCGCGAGCATGGCGAGGCCACCGGATGCACAGGCCGCCTCGAGGCGTGCAGCGGGCTTGTGGGCGAAGGCGGGATGGGTGCCGACGAGTGCCGCGCCCAGGTGGCCCTGGTTGATGAACAGCTCGCCCACAAAGTTGCCAATGTAGAGCCGATCAATGTCCTTGGGGTCCACGCCGGTGTCCGCGAGGCAGCCGTCCACCGCTTCTTGCAGGGTCTGCTCGAAGTCGGGGTTCTCACGGGTGCCGAACTCGGGGTGCCGCTTCCAGATGAAGTCGGGATGCCCCTTGCCGATGTACTTGGTGTGCGCTCCACCAGTGATGAATGCGCGTCGTGCGAGTGCCAAGCTGCCTCCTGCGCCCGGCGGTCCACCGAGCAATTGTCCCCAGCTCACTATCCGGGTCTCGGGCTTGACCCGAAGCCTTGATCCTGCGTGGGTGGCCGGGGCTCCTCCGGCCGACGGATGCGGCCGCAATGTCCCCGAGTGTGCGGATCACGCTGAACCAACAGGCGTGCCCACCCCAAGCCGCAGGCAGCCTATCCGACGTCGGCCGGCCGCAAAGGTCACAAGCAAGGCACCGGGTCCAGAGCAAGCCTGGGTCAGCCGCAGCTTGCTGGGGCCTCCGCCACACCGGAAACGACCGGCAGCCCAGCGTGGTTCCACGCCAGCATCCCGCCCGCGAAGCTCGCCACGTGGGTGAAGCCCATTGCTTCGAGGGTGTTGGCGGCCTGGCCCGAGCGTCCGCCGCTGCGACAGATGACCACGACGGGCTCGGCACGGTCCCAGCCCTTGGCCACATCCGCGAGGGTGTCCAACAACACGTGCTTCACGCCGGCGATGGCGCCCAGCTCGCCCGTGAGCTCGTCGGCACGGCGCACATCCACCAGTGTCGCTGCCTTGAGGTTGGCCGACAGCCAGGCCACGTCCACTTCGGCAACCCCCGCAGCAGTCCGCACCACCGGTGCCCACACTGTCGGCGCCGGGTTGGCGGCAGCTTCGGCAGCCACCACCCCACACTGCAGGTTGGCGGGCACCGCGATGTGCATCATCTTGGGGTTGGCCAGCTTGAGGTTGTCCATGATCTGCTGAAACTCAGCCGCCGAGCGCCCGCCCCCGAGTCGGGGATTGAACGCCTTTTCTTCGGCAACAGTCGAGGACGTGCGACCGTTGTAGTCGTGCCCCGGATAGATTGTGAAGCCATCATCCAGACTGAAGATCTGCTCGTGCACGCTCTTGTAGAGGTTTGCCGCCGAGCCCTGTTGGAAGTCGGTGCGCCCGCAGCCCCGGATCATCAGGGTGTCGCCAGTAAACACCCGCTCGCTTGCATGGTCTACGTATGCAACACAACCGTCAGTGTGGCCCGGGGTGGCCCGCACCTCCAGCTCATGTTCCCCAAAGCGAATGAGATCGCCGTGGCGCACGGGCACATCGGCACAGGGGGCGCCGCCGGCCGCGCTCACGACAGACTTGGATCCATGGCTGATGCGAAACTGTCCAGAGCTGGTGACGTGGTCGGCGTGGACGTGGGTCTCCAGCGTGTAGACGAGCTTGAGACCCAGCTGCTCCAGCAAGAGGCTGTCGCGGTCCTTGAGGGACTGGACGGGATCGATCAGCACCGCTTCTTGGGAGACCTCACATCCGAGAACATACGTATAAGTACAGGACTCGCGGTCGAAGAGCTGACGGAAGATCACGGTGGGACTCCAGGCGAAGCGGTGGGCGGGGTCGAGACGACGATTGGGCGGTGGCTGGGCGCTCCCCAGTGGGCGACACCACTGCAAGGATCGATCCAGAACCAGCGGGTCCACGGTGGCGGTCTCCGGCTCACCTGGACCTTCCGGTTGAAACAGAGCTGATGCCAATTGTCGCACAGTACGGGTGCGATGGCCGGGTGCCAGACTCAAAGGCGCGGGATAGCCGCCGAATCAAGGCCCGAACCATGAAACATCACTGAAACAGGAGATCCATGGCGTCCCTCGATCACAGTCTGCAACGCTGGATTCGCCAGATCGGCGCCGTAGAGACCGTCTCCGCGATGGGTGACCTGATTGAGATGCTCTGCGGCGATCAGACCGCGGTGTTCGCCGTGGACGCGGAGCGAAGTGTGGTGCTCTGGAACTCTGGCGCCGAGGCCCTGCTCGGCTACACGCCCAAAGAGATGATCGGCCAGCACTGCCTGAAGGCGAACCGCTGCGAGACCTGCATCCGGTCCTGTGGTCTGTCCGACCACGGCCAGATCGTCAGCGTGCCCATCGTGCTGCACCGCAACGACGGCGAGCCGGTCCATGTGAGCAAGACGGCCATTGCTTTCACCAATGCCGAGGGCAACTTCGCGGGGGGCATCGAGGTGCTGGTGCCCACCCGCGCCGACACCACCCAGGAGGAGGCCACCCCGAGCCCGCGGTCTTCCCAGGGCCCAGCCCTGCCCCAGCTGGACATCCCGGGCATCGTGCGGTTTCACGGCCTGGTCACCCAAGACGCAGCGATGAAACAGGCGTTCCAGATCATCGGCAACGTCGCGGAGACCGACGCCACGGTGTTGATCCGGGGCGAGAGTGGCACCGGCAAGGAGCTCGCCGCGCGGGCCATTCACGAAGAGTCCCATCGCAAGGGCAAGCCGTTTCTGGCCGTCAACTGTGCCGCACTCACGCCTACGTTGTTGGAGAGTGAGCTGTTTGGTCATGTTCGCGGGGCGTTTACGGGCGCCGTGCGTGACCGACCGGGCCTCTTTCGACAAGCCGACCAGGGCACCCTGTTCCTCGATGAGGTCGCGGAGCTGCCCATGGACCTGCAAGCCAAGCTGTTGCGGGTGTTGCAGGAACGGACGTTTACCCCCGTGGGTGGGTCGGCCCCCGTCCATGTCGACATCCGTGTCGTCGCCGCAACCCACCGTGCCCTCCGCCAGAAGGTGCGTGAGGGGGAGTTTCGAGAAGACCTGATGTATCGGCTGCGGGTGGTGCCCATCTACTTGCCACCACTGCGGGTGCGGCGCGGCGACACCGAGCTTCTGTTGTGGAACTTTATCGCCCAACACAACGAGCGAGGGCCACGGCTGATTCGCCGCATTCAGCCCGAGGCGATGCGGTCGCTTCTGGACCACGACTGGCCCGGAAACGTGCGTGAGCTGCTCAATGTGGTGCAGTATGCCTTCGCTGTGGGGCGCGGGCCAGAGCTGAAGATGGAGGAGCTGCCTCCCGAGTTCCGGGAGTCGAGTCGGCCAGCCCCCGTGGCCATGAAGGACGACTACGACGAGGCCCGACAGATTCGTGAGGCCTTGGAGCGCAGCAACGGGCACGTGGGCAAAGCGGCCAAGCTGCTCGGGATGAGTCGGCCCACATTCTGGCGACGGCGGCGCAAGCTTGGACTATGAGAACAGTCCAATAATCAATGTTCTCAGCAATCCAGAACGAACACTGGGGGACAGCGCCCGAAGCCTCCGCGTCAGTCCTGACCACCGCGGCAGAGCTTGTGGGCATGCCACAGCGCATCGACGACTTGGGCGCCCACCGTTCCGGGGCGGGCACGACTCGCGGACACGGACATCCACGTGCGTGCACGCGTGAGAGCCACGTAGATGACCTCGACCAGGACCGCGCCCCCGCCGGCTCGGGTGCAGAAGCGATCGAGCGCCACGACCGCGACCAGCTCCGCCTCGTAGCCCTTGAAGCTCTGGGGTGTGGTCACGACCACCTGCGCGGCGCGGGGCTCAAATGCCCGATTGCGGGCATGCACCGCAGGGATCCCCCCGATGACCAGCGCGTCTGTGGCGGAGTCACACAGCATCTTGGTGGGCGCCAAGACGCGGATGTCGCGGGGCTGCACACCGTCCGCCAGCCAGCTCCTCACGGACCGGACCAGCCCCTCTAGCTCGTCCTCCAGGCGATCGTGGATGGTCACTTCGGGCGCTTGGCCCGGGATCACACAGAAGTCCGCGTGCCACCCGCCGTCTTCGCCCATTCGAAGCAAGGGCGCGCCCAGCCGGGGTGCGATGAGCTCGCGCATGTCGGGGTCTCGGTCGATGGGCCGCAGCCGATGCAGCAAGTTGAGCGCCAGCTCCATCGCCGGCCGGGTGGCCCGGAAGCTCTCTTTGAGAACTGTGGCTCGGCCGCGCATGTCGAGGCCGTACTCCGACCAGCGCGGCGTCGGTCGCCGGTAGACGTTTTGGGCGTTGTCGTAGAAGACCCGCACCGGGCAGTGCTCGCCCGTGCTCTGGGCCCCCACCGGCACACGCTTGACCAGGCTGAGCAACAGGCCGAGCGTCTCGTGGCCGAGGTCTTGGGCTTCGTCGATGTACAGCAGGTCAAAGCGCGCGGTGAGCCCGCAGCCGACGATGTCTTGGGCCTGGCGCTCCAGGTCGAAGCGGGCGGCTGGGTCGTCCACGGGAGGCAGCCCGGCCTCCACCCGCAGATCTTGCAGCAGGGTGCCGACGTGCACAAGGTTCACGCGCTCCCACGGCGGCTCACTTTGGGCATCGGCCGTGGTCGCCCGCCAAGCTTGGGCAATCAGGTCCCGGAGGTGCGGCTCCAGCGCAGTGTTCCCGAAGACGACCGTGGCTCCGAGGTCCCACTTGCGCAGCTCCAGCGCCGCCCACCGGGCGAGCACGATGGACTTGCCGCTGCCCGCCACACCGCGGACCAAGCGGGGCCCCAAGTCCTTGAGATCCCGCCGCACCAGCTGGGCCTGGGCGCGGGTCATGGAGCGACGGGCCGCCCGGCTGTGTTGGATCTGCACGCCGAGTGATGCGGGGTCGCCGGTGATCTGCGCAGGCTTGGGGAGGGGCCGGTCCGGTGTGGCCGCCTTCGGGGACGGGGAGAACAGCGAGCCCTGGTGTTGTGTCGAGGGATCGACCTGGAGCGCACCATTGGCCGCCACAGTGCAGCGGGTCAGCCCGTCGCTGAGGGCCGCCAGCCACGCTTGGCCCAGCTCCGCCTCGGTCGCCAGAAACAGCAACCGGTGCTGGGCCCGAGACAGCGCCACATTCACCAGCCGCTTCCACTCCAGCACACCCCAGGCACCGTGGTTCACCGGGTCAAAGACCACCACATCGGCCTGGCTGCCCTGCTGGGCATGCACCGTGCTTGCGGACCAGCCCGTGGCCCCCAGCGTCGTCAGCATCGCCCCGACCGCTGCGGCCTGGCCCCTGTAAGGACTGATGAACAGACCATTCTGGCGAACCAGCGCCGGGTAGCGCTCGAGGAGCAGCCGGAACACCTCGATGCCGGCGGGTCGCACCCAGCTCTGGTCCTCGGAGCGCTCGGCGCCCACGCTGGATCCGTCCTGACCGGCACAGCGCTCCAGCACCAGCCACGCCGCGGGGGGCCAGTTCGCCAGCGCACCGAAGTCTTCCGGGAGGTCCCGTTCCCCCATCCCCGGGGCGTCTTGGAGCAGGCCCCCGTACTGAAACCGGGAGACCAAGCCGCTGATCTGCGGGTGCATGCGGTGTTGACGCAGCAAGGGCTGGGTGTCTGCGCGGCCGGGGCCGGCGTGCTCCATGCCGGACACCGCGAGCCAGCGCTTGACGGTGGGCTCCATCGACCGCGCGGCGATGCAGATGGGCGAGAGCTGACGGGGGTCACCGACCAACACCAGCTGGCGAGCAGCCAAGAGGGCGAGGGCCGCGGCGGACGCCCGAGGGACCAAGCCCGCTTCGTCGACGATGACGGTGGTGAAGGGCGCGCGGCGGTGAAAGTGGAACGCATCCATCTCGGTGCAGACGACGGCGCTCAGCGCGGAGTGGGCGGTGGTGACCACGCAGCGAGGCCCCTGGTCGGCCAAGACCTGCGCCAGCCGTGGCATGCCTTGGCGGGCGAGGGCCAGCGCGCGGAGTGCGGATGCCCGTCTTGCTGGCCCCCGCGCCTGTTCGACCCGATGCTGGGCCGCCTCGATGTGGTCCAGGCGGGCTTCGGGGCGGGGCAAGACGTCCAGCCGGCCCTCAGCCCTGAACCGCGCGACGTCGACGGCCCCGAGGCGCAACACACCGCCGGGTTGGGGACCCAGCCGCATCGCCACTTCGTCGGTGGCTCGGTTGGTGGTGGAGACGACCAACACCCGCTCGTCGGGATGGCGCAGCAGGCGCCGCACTTCGGCAACGAGGGTGTGGGTCTTGCCGGTGCCGGGCGGACCCCAGACCATCGCCCAGCCGTGGTTCCAGGCGGCCGGTCCTGCCCAGCCTTGGCGCACGCCATCCGGCGCAGCGGTGGCCCCGAGAGCAGCGCCCAGCAGCTGTCCATACGCCGGCAACACCCCGGACAACCGCGGGGAGCGCAGCAACGTGTCGGGCGCCCGCAGGAAGTCGAACGGTCGCGCCCAAGCCAAGCCCGGCTCCGGTGGGTCATCGGGCCCCACATCCACCAACAGCCAGCGGCCCCGCGCTTCGGCCTCGATGACCTCGCCCCGCCAGCTGCACCCGTCGGCAAGCAGCTCCCGCCAGAGGATGGCCCCCTCCCACTGCTGCAGGCGCTTGCGACCCGGCGGCAAGCGCACCTGAAGCCGCCACAGGCCTTGCTCCGGATGGAGAGGCTGGACCTCTTCGACCCGCAGCTCGACCCGCTCATTGACGGCACGACGCTCCAGCTCGATGGCACGACCCACTTGCTCCAAGGCGGCCGGCCCATCGAAGTGGGGCGCCAGCTGCAGCGGCAGGGTGCGCGGCCACCCGCTGAACCCGGATGCGATGGACGAAGAGGGGGGCACGGACGGCACGCTCAGGGGGACCGCGCAAGCCTATCCGGACGGGCGCCCAGGCTGGGGGCCCCGCGGCACTGGAATTGCCGATGGCTGGCGGCCTCTGTGCGGGGCACCGGGCGCCAGGAGCGCGGGGTGCCGACGAGAAGGCCCCAGATCAGACCGTTGTGGAAAAGTCTGAGCGGCGCAGCCGAGGTCGGATATCTGGGCCCAAGCCCTGGGAGCCCCCGTGAGACACTGGTTGATGAAGTCGGAGCCGGACACCTACAGCATCGACGACCTGCGCAGAGACGGACACACATGTTGGGAGGGCGTGCGCAACTACCAAGCCCGCAACTTCATGCGGGACGACATGGCGGTCGGCGACCAAGTGCTGTTCTACCACTCCCGCACGAAGCCCCCAGGAGTCGTCGGTCTCGCGACTGTGACCCGGGCTGGGTATGTCGACCACTTCGCCCTGGATCCCGACCACCCCTACTTTGACGCCAAGTCGAAGCCCGACGCCCCCCGCTGGGTGATGGTGGACATTGGCTGGGCAGAGACCTTTCCGACGCTGGTGTCCCTCGCGGTGCTCAAGGATGACCCGGCGCTGGACGGGATGCTGGTCGCCCGAAAGGGCCAGCGGCTCAGCGTTCAGCCGGTGGACCCAGAGCACTTCGCGCGGGTGGTCGAGCTGGGCCGCACGGCGGACTGACCAGCGCCAGCCGGGGTTCGTCCCTTCGCCGGATTGTGTGTTCTCCACGTTGCCTCACCGCCTCCGAAGGCCAGCCCCATGCCCGCACCGACCCGTTGGAAGATGTCCTTGTACTCTACGTTGCTGGGTTGGGTCGTCGGTTGCGGCGGCTCCCCGCCAGACGACGACACGGCCAAGGGAGGTGGGGACGGCGCCGTCGGGGACTGTGGGGGGCCGGTGGACTCAGTGGCGCCAGGCTTGGTGATAGATTGCGAGTCGGGAACATGTGCGGTCATCCTCGTGGATGCATCGCCCGAGACGCCGGATCGGGGCGACAACGCATGGACACTCCGAGCAACCGATGACGAGGGCAGCCCCCTCCCCCTCACCGCGCTTGCTGTAGAGCCCTTCATGCCCGCCCACAACCATGGCACGGTGCCCGCAACTCATGCGGGCGTGGAGGATGCCGAGGGGCTCTGGAACGTGGGGCCCTTTGACTTGTTCATGCCGGGCCGGTGGGAAGCTCGCGTCGCACTTACCGACGCCCAAGATGCCGAACACACGGCTGTCTTCGCGTTCTGCGTGGAGGGCTGAGTGCTGTTGGTGCTGTTGCTGGCTTGTGTCGCTGGCCCATCCAAGTCCCCTCCCCCTCTGACCCGGGCTGAGCGCCTGGATCCGGACAGCTGCGCGGGCTGCCACCCCGACCACCACAAAGAGTGGTCTGGCAGCATGCACGCCCATGCCGGCGACGATCCTGTGTTTATCGCCATGAACGCCTATGGACAGCGACAGACCGATGGCGCCCTGGGCGACTTCTGTGTGCGCTGCCACGCGCCAGTGGCCCTTGCCGAGGGACTGACGACCGACGGCACGAACCTCGGGGACCTGGACCCGGGGGTGCGGGGCGTGGGGTGCTACGCATGCCACCAGATCGACCAAGTGACGGGCACCCACAACAACGCAACACGCTTGGCCGACGATGGTGTGTTTCGCGGTGCGCTCGATCGGCCAATGGAGACGACAGCCCACGGTCATGAACACAGCCCGCTGCATGACCGGGACAAGGCCCAGAGCGCAACACTCTGCGGGGCCTGCCATGACGTCGTGACCCCAGCCGGTGTGCACTTGGAGCGCACGTTCTTGGAGTGGCAGCTCAGCCAGTACAGCGTGGAAGACCCGGGACTTCAACAGACGTGTGGGTCGTGCCACATGCCCGGACGAGACGGGACCGCGGCCACCGTGGACGGCGCGCCCGACCGGCGAGTGCACAGCCACAGCATGCCCGGCGTGGACCTTGCACTGGTGCCCTGGCCCGAGCGCGATGCCCAGCGAGCACTGGTGCAGGATGCGCTCGACCCGACGGTCTTGCTGAGCCTGGAGGTGTTCGACTATGGCGTCGGGACGGGTGTTCTCGTGTCACTTGACAATGTCGCTGCAGGGCACGGATTCCCCAGTGGGGCCGCCCATGACCGCCGAGCGTGGGTGGAGCTGGTCGCCAAAGATGCGTCGGGCAGTGTGGTCTGGAGCTCGGGCACCGTGGGCGCCGACCAGTCCTTGCGGGACGCCATCGTGGCCGATCCCTTGCTTTGGTGGCTTGGGGACCATGCCCGCGACGGCGACGGGAACAGCGCACACATGTTCTGGGAGGTGGCGACCGTCGAGCGGGCCGGACTGCCGGCGCCCAGCCGCTACCCGGTCGGAGACAGCCGCTACCTGGAGGCCCACCAGAGCCGCACGTTCGACTTGGGCCCGGTGTTTCCCGCAACGGTAGAAGCAGCCATCCACATTCGCCCCATCGGCCGCGAGGTGTTGGACGTGCTCGTGGACAGCGGCGATCTGGACCCTGCTGTGCGGGCAGCGATGCCGACGCTCACCCTCGGCGGGTCAGTGGTGCGCTGGGCGGCGCCGGCGGACTCCGGCACCCCAGAGGCCGAACGGTAGGATGAGCCATGCACCGCTGCCGCAGCCCTCGTCCTTTGCGGTGCCAGCATCGGCAGTGGGGTCGGCGGGGGCATCGGAGCCGCCATCGGTGTCGTCCGGATCGGGGGCGGGATCGGTGGTGTCGCCGGTGTCCCAGTCGAGGCCGAGCTTGCTCTCGAGCACGCTGTAGAGGGGGGCACACACGTCAGCGCCGCCAGTCCCCGCGGGGCACTCGAGGGGGCCGTCCATCGAGAAGAAGGAGAAGGTGGGGACGAAGCCGTCCGCCGGGTTGCCCTCCACGAGGGCTTCGTTGACGAGCTCGAACCGGGTGGCGAGGACGACATGGTCGCCGTCGAGTGCCAGCCCGAGGCCGGGGGGGGCCGCCGTGACGAGGCTGAAGTGGATGCCGTCGGCGGCGTAGAGAAATGCTTGGCCGGCGAAGGCCATCCAGACGCCACCGTCTTCGGCGACCTCAACGTCGCTGATCTGACCGTCGGGATCGGAGACGATGGTGGCGGTCGCTCCGCCGTCGGTGAGGCGCAGGAGGGTCTCGACGCCCACACCATCGAGAACCGCGTAGCCGACGTCGGGATCGGTGGGATGCAGGGCCATGGCGCGCACCTCGCCCTCGATGACGGCGGCGCCGGTCCAGGTCGCACCGGTGTCGCGGCTCCAGTAGACCCAGCCCTGGCCGTCGCTGGCGAGGCCCCCGACCACAGCGGTCTGGGCGGTGCCCTCGGCGATGACGACCGACGTGAAGCGCATGCCGGGGACGGTGAGCACGGCGTCGAAGCTGGCGCCGCCGTCAGTCGACCTCAAGATGGCGTTGGCATCGACGGTCTCGCTGAGCTCGTCGCCGGTGATGGCGAGGGCGATGTCGCCGGCGGGCGCGAGGGCGACCTCGGGGATCTCGTGGCCGGTGAGCCCGGTGGAGACGGTCCAGGTGCAGCCGTCGTCGGTCCAGCGGACGGCCTCGGCGCCGTCGGGCGTCTCGTTGAGGCGGGGCACGGTGGCGAGCCAGCGGCGCCCAGCGAAGGCGTAGTGGGGCACGACGACGGCATCGGGCGACGTGATGGCCTCATGGCAGACCCAGCGCCAGTCGGTGCCGGCTTCGCTCCAGATGAGGCCGATGCTGGCTTCGAGGGCCCGCCCGTTGGTGCCGACGGTGTCGACGTCGATGGCGTCGACGGGGGCGCCGACATGGCCGAAGGCGGCGAGGCAGAAGGCAGTGATGGTGAGCAGCATGGCGCCTCCGTCCCCTGCCCTATCGCAAGGCTCGGCAGGGCCTCGGGCGAGTGGGGCGACGGGACCCAAGAAGACAAAGGCCCCGACGGGTCAAAAACCACGTCGAGGCCGATGTATTCAAAGAGTGGAGGCAAGGGGACTCGAACCCCTGACCCCCTGCGTGCAAAGCACATACTGGCCATCTCGGAACATCTGAAACACTGTGCTGACTGTGCTTCTCGGGTTCTGGCTGCACTGGAGATCTGTCCCGATGCACCCCACAACTGTCACGATGACTGTCACGATTCTGAGGGTGCAGATCAGGCCGCGGACGGCTCGCGGGGTGTGGCGTGAGCGGCGGGGTGGAGTGGTTCGTGCTGCCGGGCACGGGTGGGGCTGGGCGGAGCAGCGGGACGGCGTTCGGGTCGCTGGACCTGGCAATTGAGGGGGCGAAGACGCTCTCTCGACAGCGGCCGGAGGTGCGACTGTGGACGGTCTACAAGGTCCGCAATGAGCGGTGGCAGAAGGTGGGGGCTCTGCGGCCGGTGAGCTTGTCGCGGGTGATTGCCCGGGTCGGGAGGGTGCGATGAGCCTCCACCTGCTGAGGGCTCGCCAGCCGACGAGCCTGGTCGACATTGCGAGCCGCGAGCTGGGGATGGCACGGCGAGACTGTGCCGCTGCTGAGGAGTCCTTGAGTCGGCGGGCTGCTCGGATGCGCGAGACGGCTGCGAAGCTGGGGGCGGCCGCGGCTTGCTACTCCGAGGACAGTCACGCCCAAGCCGAGACTGCGGCCCAGTGCAGGTTGTTGGCGGGGCTGCTGGAGGAAGCGGCGCGGTCGGCGAAGACGGCCCGAGAGTGGGCGAAGGGACCTCGGCCGTCGTTGCCGACGGTGCCCCGGGGGGATGGGGCATGAGCCGGGGCCGCAACCTGGGCGTCTTGGCCTGGCTCGCTGCAATGGCCCCTGGCCCGTCGTTCACCCGTTTCTTCCGGGTGCGAGTCAGGAAGTCGGTCGAGGGCGCCGAGCTGGTGAGCTGTTCGCTGTGTGGCGCGAAGCCCAGCAAGCCCTGCGACTCCCGGACGCTTGGGGCTTGGCTGCACCACCGAGCTCGCGCCGATGCCTGGAGGGCACTGAGCCCCCAGGAGCAGGCCGCGCTTCGTCCGCGCCGCAGCCTCCGCCTTCGGTGGGGGCCCAGATGGTGAGCCCCTTGCGTTGCGCTTGCGTCACGCGCCCGTCGGATTCTGTGACGCGAGGCGAACGATGAACGCACCCATCCACGTCGCCGGCGTTCGGCGCTGCGCGGTCTGCGATACCAGCCTCGAAGGTCGCCATCCTCGGACTCGGTTCTGCTCGGCGCGGTGCCGGGGCTGGGCCCACCGGAATCCCGACGGGCTGAGCGCGCTGGCCCTCTGCATGGGCTGCGGCGAGACCTTCCACCGTGCGACTCGACGGCAGCGCTGGTGCAGCGGGCGGTGTCGGAGTCGTGGCTGGCGGGGCACCGCGTCTCGGTCACGGGCGCTGGCCGCCCAGTGGGACCTCGAAGCCCGCGACTTCTGGCGGACGCCGCCGTGGCTGTTCGCTCGACTCGACGCTGAGTTTCACTTCGGGCTCGATGCCGCCACGGCCGGGCCGTCGGATGCGTTGTGCGAGCGCTTCCTGACGCCCGACGATGACGCGCTGACCTGCACTTGGCGCGACCACTGCGACCCCGAGCGCTTGGCCGTCTTCAACAACCCACCCTACTCCCGAAAAGGTGGGCGGGGAGCGGGCTTGTTGGCCTGGGCCCGGGCTGCGGTGCGGGCACGAGACACGGGCCTCGTGGTGGTGATGCTGGTGCCGCCCTCGCCGGGCACTCGGTACCACCGGCTGCTGCACCGCGAGGCTGTTGAGTTGCGGATGCCGAACCGCCGCCTTGCCTTTCTCCACCCCGACACCGGCAAACCCACGGCCGGCAATCGGGGGGACTCCATGGTGGCCATCCTTCGACCTGGGCAGTCCGGGCCGGCGGTGACCACCTACTTCAGCCGACAGGACAATCCATGAGCCAACTAGAAGGACTCACGACGAAGGAAGTCGAGAAGCTGGTACTGGCAGCATTTTTGCGCGCGGCGTGTGACCTCGCGGGCTCCCAGACAGCGTTGGCGAGAGACACGCCCATCAATTTGCGAACGATCTCGATGGCGACGTCTGGCCAATGCATGCCATCTTGGACCACCGTGACCCACATCTGGCGCGGATTCGAGTCCAACCAGAACCGCCGCTTCGCGCCAACCCCATACAGCGCGCCCCGCCTCGACTCCCTGGTGGCGTTGCTGGTGGAAGACATTGAGAGTGGCGCATTCCAACCATCTTCGCTCGACCGGGTCCGGACTGAAGCGCGGCAGCGGATCACTGAGCGCTTTTCGGTTGGACGCAAACTACGTGGTGCCCCGTGACCGTGCGCGTGGCCCTCTACGCCCGGGTCTCGACCGCGCACCACGGCCAGGACGTCGGGCTCCAGCTCGACGAGCTCCGCCAAGTCGCCACTCAGCGGGACCGGGATGTGGTGGCGGAGCATGTCGACCATGGGTTGTCGGGTGGTGACCACCACCGCCCTGCCCTCGCGGCAATGCTCGACCAGGCCCGCCGGGGGAAAGTCGACTTGGCGGCCGTGTGGAAGCTGGACCGCCTTGCGAGAGACGTCCGGCATCTTCTGGGGGTTGCGGGCGAGCTCGAAGCGTGTGGGGTCGGTCTGTGCTCGGTGCGAGACGCCCACGTCGACACGACCACGGCCCAGGGCCGAATCTCTCTCCAGATTCTCGGCAGCGTGGCGGAGTTGGAGCGGGCGATGGTCCGGCGGGGCCACAGCATCCGGGAGACTGCGCGGGCGCTCGGAGTGTCGGAGCGCACCGTTCGGCGACGGCTGGCCGAGGCTTCCGATGCCGACTGACTACCACGTCGTCACCATCGCATTGGACACCACGAGAGCCGCCCTGGAGCGGCTTGGGCGCACCGTCGTCCTGCACGGCGTCATCGTGCATGGCGCATTCCGCACTGGGGACCGGCCCCTCGGCCGCCACGTCACCGTGGACTTGGTGGCGCGGGTTCCAGTGGCGCTGTTGGGCGCGGTGCAGGCCGAGTTCGGCCGGTTTGTCCGTAGATGGCAAGACCATGGGCTCCAACAGCGTCCGCTGCCGCCGGTCGCCTGGGACCCCGACGCAATGCCCGCGAGCCCACCGACCTGGCTCGATGCTGCCCGCGCCGCCCACGGTGCGGTGTGTGCAGCGCTGGGCTGGCACCCAGAGACCTGCCCCCCCAACTGGTCATCGAGCGATCCGGCCGGGCACGGGGCCAGCTGGTCGAGGTCCTCGAAGAGAACCACCGACTCCGGCGTGAGACTGGAGAGCCAAGAGACTCATGGTCAACCGATGATCTCCCCCAGTGGGTGTGGCTGCTCGCTGGACGCGGCGGTGCAGGCCTCGCCCTCGCTGGGATGCTGCTGACGGAACCGACCGGCAAGCCCGCGTATTGGTGCCACCGGTGCCAGCATCCCGCTGGGGTACCCTGGAGTGTTCTGTCGTGGAGGGTTTTTTCCACGAATCCAGTGCTTTGCCCGACCTGTGATATGCCCATGGTGTTCAGGGCGGCCGTGCGCCTGCCGGCGACGTTTCGCGCAATCACGTCGCTGACTTTGTCTGCGCGGGGACCGCCAGCAGCAGGGGAACAAGAGCCCGAAGCTTGAAGCGTGTTGGAGCGGTGCGACCGGCAGTGAGTCGACTGACGCCTCACAAGGCTCGCCAGGTCCACGCTCGGGCATTGATGCGCCCTATCCACGGGCGGGGCAGCATCGGGTCCAGTCGCGCAGGGGCGAGGTCGTTGGAGCAACACTGGACTACCTCGCGCCCGCGTCGTCCACCCTCGGTCGCGCATCAGCCGACCGCACGACCTCCATCCGCCGCAGCCGGACCTTCCAGAGTGCCCAGGCGCCGCTCCAGCCGGTCCAGCGCGGGCAGCAGGAACGGGGCCATCACAACGAAGTAGATGGAGAGCATGCCGTAGCTGAACATGCCCAGCTTCATGGTGAGCGCGATGCCCACGTGCAGGCAGATCCCCACTAGCCCCCACCACCGGGCAACGCGCGTGAGGAACACGGGCGCGCACACCTCCCAGACCACGGTCACCCACCCAGCGGCTCGAAACAGGGGGAACAGCGGCCGCCAGTGGTCTGCGCGGGGGTCCAGCCGGCCGGCGAGAGGGTCGGCGAGGATCCGATACAGCATCGGCGTGCCGTCGAGGCCGAACCACCCGGACGAGCCCACCTTCGCGAAGCCTGCCGCCATGTAGACCAGCGCCAGCAGCAGGTGCACGAGGTCCTGCACCCACCCCGGCGTGGTGGCGAGCCGAGGCCGGCGGCGCAGGAGGTTGCCGAGCGAGTAGCAGCGATGGGCGTTGGTGCAGATCAGGAGCAGAAAGAGCGTGCGGACGAGGCGGTCGACACCGCGGTCGCCGGTCGGGAACAAGTGCCCGAGCTGTGCGTAGGCGAGCACTCCCACCAGCATCGCCGGCCGTGTGAACACGCCGAGCGCCACGCAGGCCATGCTCGCCAGGAACACCCAGAACGCCACGATGCCGGCCTCCGGGCCGGAGTCCAGGAACCAGTACTGGTCCCGGTGAAAGCCCGCGAGCCCGCCATCCTCGAAGAGACGGTAGGCGCGATCGGCGAGTCCGAGGTGCCAGAAGCGCAGGTGGTCCACCAGCACCACGAGGGCGAGCGCGATGCGCATCAGGGCGTAGGGGCGGGTGTCCACCGGGCGGACCGCGCGGTCGACCCACCATCGCCAGGCGGCCTTCATGGGGTGTCCTCCCCGGCCAGCTCGACGGGCATTCCCCGCTTGTCGAAGGACTGCCACGACCAGTCGGGCGCGGAGGCCTCTCGCCAGTGGTGCTCCTCCACCGGTGAACCCGGCGTCCGCTCCGCGCGCTCGGCGACGATGGACACGTGCCGGGCTTCGGGAAAGTCTCGGCGCACCTCCCGCAGCACCCAGCGGGAGAAGCCGGTCCAGTTGTAGGCTTCGGCCTTGTTCGACATTGTCTCCACCATCGGGCGCATCTTCCGGTGCGAGAACTGGGGGGCCCGCCAGGTGAGGTCGGGGTCCTCGGTCCGGAAGACCGGCTGGCCGTCGATGTCAATGCGGAGCCAGCGGATCTGCTTGGGACCCGAGCCGTACAGGCCCCAGTCCTGGGAGATGCGGAACAGGCTCTGCACCGGGAGGAGGTGCTTGGCCACGGGCACCCGCAGGTCGAAGTTGAGCCGGTAGATCGCCAGCACCACGGGCGCAGCCACCCCGGCGCGGCGCTCCACCTCCGCCCGCCCCTCACCGTCAACGAGGCTCCGTTTCAGGCCGCGGGCGCCAGGGGTGCCGGCGATGAACAGCGCCAGCCCCGCCAGGAGCGCGGCGACTCCCATGACGTGGGCACGGAGGGGGCGCGATGGGGCAACGGTGGACACGGAGGCTCCGATCAGGTCGCGGCACCCTACCACGTTCGGGCCGGTGGCCGGGTACCCTGGAGTGTTCTGTTGTGGAGGGTGTTTTCCACGAATCCGGTGCTTCGCCCGAAATGTGAGATGCCCATGGTGCTCAGGGCGGTCGTGCACCCGCCGGCGACGTTTCGTGTGCTCGCGTCGCTGACATCTGTCCGCGCGGGGACCGCCAGCAGCCGGGGAACAAGAGCCCGAAGCTTGAAGCGTATTGGAGAGGCGCGACGGGCAGGGAGGGGTGCGGCACGGACGCGAAAGAATCTCGCGGGCGGACATAAACCGACCGGGCGAGTGTGGCGGCGAGACCCTTGTCGGGTCGAGAACCTGTCAAATTCACTGGACCATGGAATCGGCTGACGCCGGACCAGACTCGCCAAGGCTGCGCGCGAGCATTGATGCGCCCCAATCCCTAGCTCGGCTTGACGAGACGTCCAGATCTGGTTGCTCTACACACTCCAGATCACCGATCTCGTGGTGCACCTCAAGGCTTGGCAGAAACCAGGTCCAATGGGGGACCTCGTCGTTTGGGCGAACACCCATGGCCTCTGGCAGACCTCTTGCATCATTTGTAATTCTGTTCCGCTCGTATTAATTCGATTGGCCACGATTGGCTGGAGATCAGAATGGTGATCAACTTCGAAGCGAGAGTTGCGGCCTGTTTCATGTACACACTGACGGCGGGATGTGGCGGCATGGAGGAAGGCGGCATGGAGGAAGGCGGCATGGAGGAAGGCGGCTGCTTTGACTGCTGCCTTGACACCGGCCATGTGGATGGCATCACCATCAGCTTGGAGTATACCGGCGCGCCCGGTGAGCACTTGGTTGAAGTCGAAGTCGACGGCGACCGCACCGAGTGCACTGTCGTGGAAGATCCAGACGGCGTGTGTGGAGAATGGGAATTGGAATGGGAAGCGGGGGCTATCACACAGCTTCGCAAGAGCGGGGCCGCCGCCAACTCTGCAAACTTCAAGCTAAGTCGCGATGGTGTGGTGCTCGTGGACACTGTCGTGGAATTGAAAACGGTGAACAGTGGAGACCCGAAAGAGGGCTGCGGACAGCCCTGGGCGCTGGCACAGGGCACGTTGACGTTCTAAGATCTTGTCATTTGGTGAGGCTCCTTTGGTGTGTCCTCCCTCAAGCAGCCTCGCGAGTGTCGAGAAGCCCTCACTGATCGAACTTCGAGAGGTGATTCCTCTCGAGCTCGCAGCGGGCATGGAAGCTCAGGTGGTCGTCGAGGTCGCCCGACGATGACGCGCTGCCCTGCACCTGGCGCAACCACTGCGACCTCGAGCGCCTGGCCGTCTTCAACAACCCGCCCTACTCTCGAAAGGGTGGGCGAGGAGAGGGCTTGTTGGCCTGGGCACGTGCTGCGGTGCGGGCCCGAGACACGGGCCTCGTGGTGGTCATGCTGGTGCCGCCCTCGCCCGGCACTCGCTACCACCGGCTGCCGCACCGCGAGGCTGTTGAGTTGCGGACGCCGAACCGCCGTCTTGCCTTTCTCCACCCCGACACCGGCAAACCCACGGCCGGCAATCGCGGGGACTCCATGGTGGCCGTCTTGCGTCCGGGGCAGTCCGGACCGGCGGTGACCACCCGCTTCAGCCGACAGGACAATGCATGACCCTCCTCCTCGCCGACACGTCCACCTCCCAAGTCAGCCGCAATGCCGCAGTCTTCACCCTGCTGCAGGCGACGAAACGCGGGATTCTCCGCTCACCTCCGCCAGGTGTCACCAAGCGCGAGGTGTCCGACTGGTGGCAGCGCCACGTTGCATCCATCGCCCAGGAGCTCCACGAGACGCTGACGCCCAGATCCCCCCTCCGCGAGACCTTCGGCCCCCTCGCGGCACCGCAGCCAGGCCAGCGCGGCGTGCGGGAGGTGAAGGCGGACGTAAGCCCTCCGCCAGCCCAGGAGGCCCATTGGGAGCCAGCGTGTGATCTTCCTGCTTCCAGCAGGAGATTCCGATGGAGACCCCCACCCGACGCAAGGTCCACGACGAGGCCGAGGCCCGAGCTCTTCTGGCCGAGCTGGCGTCGTCTCCCGAGTCGCTGTCCGCGTTCTGCGGGCGTCTCGGGATCGACGGTCGATCACTGGCATGCTGGCAGCGCAACTTGACGCGCCGGTCCCGGCCGACGGCGGGCGCTGTCCGCCTGGTGGAGCTGGTCGCCCCACCCCAGCGGCGCGCGGTCTACCGGGTGTTGGTCGGCGACGTGGCGGTCGAGGTCGAGGACGACTTCGTGGCCGACACCTTGGTCCGGCTCCTCGACGCGGTGCGCGCGTGCTGAGCCTGCCCTCGAGTGTCCGGGTCTACGTTGCGTTGGACCCTGTCGACATGCGCAAGGGTCACCACGGCTTGGCGGCCGTCGTGCGCGACCAGCTCCAGCTCGACCCCCTGTCGGGCCATCTCGTGCTCTTCACCAACCGGCGAGGCAACCTGATGAAGCTGCTGTGGTTCGACCGGACCGGGCTGGCGATTCTCTACAAGCGCCTCGAGCGCGGCACCTTCCAGCTCCCGCGGGTCGCGCCGGGCACGTCCCGGGTCCAGGTCGATGCCGCTCAGCTCGCCATGATCCTGGAGGGCATCGATCTGGAGCGCTCCGTGCGCCGCCGACGCTACCGGCGCGACGAGGACCGACCCAACGAGAACTGACGTTGGTCGATCCATACCGAAGAGTGGGCTTGTAACGTCGCTCACACGTGATCTGCTGCGGGCATGGGCTCAGCCGACGACACGTCCATCGCCGCGCTCGTCCAGGTCATCACCGGCCTGCGGACGGAGCTTTCCGCTGTGCGCGAGGACGCCGCTCGGCAGCGCGAGGACGCCGTTCGGCAGCGCGAGGACGCCGCTCGGCAGCGCGAGGAAGACCGCAAGGAGATGGCGCGCCTCGTGAAGATGATCGAGGGCCTGACCCGCCAGCTCGACGCCATGTTGGGTGAGATGCGGCAGGCCGAGAAGGCTGAGCTCGCGCGGACCCGAGCGGAGGCCCAGGCCATCGCTGCGGCCGCGGCCGCCAGACGCGCGGCTGCCGGCGAGCCAGCTCCGGCTCCCGCGGGGACCAAGCCGCCGCCGCGACCTCGGAACTCGAACCGCTCGAAGCACGGGCGAGGCGAGCTCCCCGCCCACCTGCCTCGGGAGACGGTGCCGGTGAAGCCCACGGAGTGCGACGCATGCAGAAGCGCCGAGCTGTTGGCCCGCGACGAGGTGGTCAGCGAGGAGCTGGACTACGTTCGCGCCCATGTCCGGGTGCGCCGGACGGTGCGCGCCGTCTGCCTGTGCGGGAACTGCGGGGCCCGCGTGACACCGCCCGCGCCGCCGATGCCGTTCGACCGGGCGTCCTGCACCATGGAGATGATGGCGTGGCTGTGCTTCGCCAAGTGCGGTCTCTTCCTGCCCTTGGACCGGCTGCGGCGCGACTTCGCCGACCAGGGCGCGCAGATCGCGTCCTCGACGATGACGCGGTGGTGGCAGCGTGGCGCCGACCTGCTGCTGCCGGTCGCCGAGTCGGTGCGGCTGTCGCTGCTGACCGGCAGCCACATCCAGACCGACGGCACGGGCCTGCGGGTCGTGTTCCCGCGACAGAAGGCCAGCCCGGTGAAGGGCCCCGACCGCGAAGGAGAGGTCGACGAGACGGGGTACCTGCAGCATCGTCCGCCGGAGAACGGACAGATCTTGTTCTTCGGCGATGACAAGCACGCTGTGTACCACTTCACGCCCGACAAGTGTGGCGAGCACCTCGAGACCTTCCTCACGCTGGGCGTAGACGAGGCCGGCAACGCGATGCTGTGGACCGGCACCATCACCGCCGACGCCGCGTCGAACCACGACCGCCTGTTCCTCGACGGCGACCGCATCGAGTCGGGCTGCAACGCCCACAGCTTCCGCAAGTTCCGGGACGACGCCGACAAGGCGCCCCTGCTGGCCAGCCGCGCGATGGCCTTCATCGACGGCTTCTACAAGGTCGAGGCGGAGGCCAGAGAAGAGAACCTCGCGGGCGCCGAGCTGCTGGCCCGGCGCCGAGCGCGGGCCGGCCCCCAAGCCAAGGCCTTCAAGGACTGGCTCGACACGCACATCACCGATCTGCTGCCGAGCCACCCCGTCCGCAAGGCCATGCAGTACTGCCTCAACCACTGGGAGGCGCTCACGCGGTTTCTCGAGGACCCCGCCGTGCCCCTGGACAACAACGCCAGCGAGCGCGCCCTGCGCAAGGTCGCCCTGTTGCGGAACAACTCCCTGTACGCCTCGGGCGAGGACGGGGCCGTCCGCCTGTGCACGATGCTGACCCTCATCCAGACCTGCCGCCTCATCGAAGTCGAGCCCTACGCCTACCTGGTCTGGGCACTCACCCGCGTCGTCCCGCACCCCGACAACCGTGGCCTCACGGCCGCCGACCTCACGCCACCCGCCTACAAGGCCGCCCAGCAGCGCGACGCTGAGTAGGGGCGGCGGAGGATCGGAGGGCGGGGGCATGGCGGACAAGTAGCCGGCCGTGCCCGCAGACGGCCTCCTGGGTTGGCGGAGGGCTTACGGCGGACTGGATTGCTTCGATGGAGTGGGCCCAGGTGCTGCTCGACAGCGCGGAGAACCTCTGGGACGAGCCCGAGACCCACTCGTCATGGGTCCGGTGGCAGTCGGCGAACCTCGAAGCCGACGAAGCCGAGCCCCTCGGTGACTTGTTGGGCGTGCCGGCGCTCCTCCCCTTTGGCCAACTGAGCGACGACGACCGCGACGACATCGCAGGGCTGGCGCTGCGGCTCTACGCCCACACGGCGGGCCTCTGGGGGCACGAGGGGCAGGACTGGACCGTGGGACAGGGCGACGCAGCCACACGGGTCCAGTCGAACGAGGACGGCAGCTTGGCCCGCGGGGCAGCCGAGGCAGTGCTCGCGGATGGATTCAGCGGTGCGCGCAAGGCTGGGCTCGCTGCGGTGTCCACACGCGAAGCCGCCGAGTTCATCGAGCAGCACCACAGCCACCTTCCCCGCGCCGACCTCCGCGGCCTGCTCTACGCCCTCGGTGTGCGGCGGGGTGCGCGCTTGGTTTGTGTGAGGACGGTCGGGACGCCCACCGGACGCTGGGCGGAGCCGTCGGCGGTGGTGGAGCTCACCCGCGTGGCCTGCGATGGGTCGGTGCGCGGTGCGTCGTCGGCGCTCGTGTCGCGGGTCATCGACGCCTTGCCCCTCGTGGCCCCCCGAGGTGAAGCATCCGCCCTTCCGTTGCTCGTGACCTACTCGCTGTCGACCGAGCAAGCGACGGTCTACAAGGCGCTGCGGGACAAGGGGCTGCGTCCGACGGTTCGGGTAGCTGGCCGAGCACCAGCGGGGGCCCGGGGTGCGAGCGATGGGTCCCTGGCACGGGTGGACAAGGTGCGATGGGAGGCTGGGCCAGGTGCGGGGCCGGCTGACTGGTCGCTGGTGTCGGCCGCGTAGTGTGCGGTGGGCCAGAACAAGAATGATGGGATTGCAGGAAGGCGATGGGTAGCAAGCGTGATGGTGGTCCGGTTCCTAGGGCAAAGCATGGCGTCCTGGCCACCGCAGCTGCCCGGAATTGGGCGTGCTTTTCAGGCTGCTGGTGGATGGACATTGGTAGGCAGACGCAGTTAGGTGCAACTGGAGACCAACATTTAGGTCTTGTCGGTCTACATGATCGTTAGCACTATGTGGCTGGATTGTCTGCACCATGCAACTCGCTTCATATGGGTAGCATCTTGGGCGGAGCGGAGTTTGTCCACTCGATGTGTCTGGTGGATTCGGCACAGCCCGAAATGCGATTCGGTGTGCGTATGCTGAAGGGAGCCGGGTGCGCTTAGGACGCTACGAAACTATCATGGGGGGTGCAAAAGGGTGACGTTAGCATTCCGATGCAGGAGTACGAAATCACCCTCGCCTTTCGAATCTGGCTATGGCGCAGCTTTTAGAGGGGCCAGGCATCCAAGCATGGCGACCGCGTAATGATGGAGGTGGAGGTAGCATTTTGGCTCTCCATTGGTCGCAAGGCGTGAGTAGGGTGCGGTGATAGAGAATCCTCAAAATTCTTGCGGGTAGCTCGATGTCGAGGTAAGAGCGTCGTCGCTATATAGCGATCATTGCCTACCAATCGAGAGGCCATGTCCTCGATGGAGTCGCCTGTGTCGATGAACAGAATCTTGTTGGTTGCTGCGGGTCTTGGTGCCGCAATTGGATGTGGGGGCAAGGATGGGGGCAAGGATGACTGCAATGGGATTGGATGTGGGGGCAAAGATGGGGGCAAGGATGACTGCAATGGGGGCGACACGGCGGACGTGGACCGCCTGAAAGTCGTGATCGATCATGTGGAGCAGGACGGTGAGTATATCTACGTCTACGTGTCGGGTTACGGCACCAATGAGTGTCGCTTTACGGCGCCGTTGGGCGAGGCCTCGCCGGCCTGTGATCTTCAGGGAGGAGCGGTTGTAGTAGAAACTGATCAGTTTGGGATTACTTCCTTCTTTAGTGCTACGGAAGGTAGTGGTGGGGAACTGTCAGTTCGTCGAGACGGGATTGAAGTCTACGCGGCTGACCTTGAGCCGACGTGGTCGGCTTGGCGGGGTGATGAGGGTTGTCACGTGTATGACATCGGAGAGGCGAAGGTGTCATTCTGATGATTTCTTGCTGCGACACGGCCCCCAACTGCACCTAACTGGGCATAAACGCCATGTCTCCGCTGTGGTCGGATCCCACATCGTCACAATGGCTCCGGCCGCAAGCGGCCTCTACCACTGTGCCGATGTGGTCTCCTCCCGGCGCTCCCCCACTCGATCCGGTTCCACCCCCCCGACAAGTTAACTGCTTCCCGGTTCACAGCACCATCACGCGCCATCCGCCGTCCAGTGGACCGCCTTCCCCGGTTCTGCAGGCCGTTTCGCGCTCTCGCAACAACTTAAGCTTAGCGTTCGCATGTCCGTGACTGAGGGTGCATCGCGATGGGCACAACACCTCCCTTTCGCCCGTTAAGCAATGTCGGCATCGGTGCTTTCGGGCATCCTGACGGCCGCCCGCTGGCCACCATCATCGCTGCTCAGCCGGGGCGGGGGTCGCCTGCCTGCAGCCTCAGGCGTTGCAGGACGGTCTCGGTTGCCACCAGGTTGAAGTCGACCCGGGCGCCTTCCGGCAGGACGTACCGGGCGCGGCGCTGCTCCCATGACTGTCGCCGGCGCTGTCGTTGACTCCGTTTGAAGACCAGGGCTGGATCGACCCTCCTCGTCTTGGGGAGCTTGACCTGGACGTCCATTTGGACCTGTTGGACCAGGTCTGTGTAGCGGCTGCGGACGGTCTCGGGTCGGAGGAAGGGCCCGTCGGGGGTGTGGGTGGGTTGCGCTTCGCGCGCCGGCAGCTGGACCTCGAAGGGTCTGGTCTCGGTGCGAGGAGGTTCATCAGGCGGGCGCTTTCGGTGGACTCTCTGTGTAGATGCGAGCTGGCGGCGCGCTCGCTGGACCGCATCGAGGACCGGCCGGAGTGCGTCGCCAACGGCCTCTGGAATCGACAACAGGACGAGCTTTGAGTACTGCTTTCGAGCCGAGGTTGTGCAGCGGCTGCGCATGGGGCAGTCCGTGCAGGTGCCGGCCGGGGCGCGGAACTGAATGCGAGCGCGGCCTGTGGCTTCGGGGTGTGCCCCCACGGTGGTGACGGGCAGCTCTTTGCCGTTGGGACACGTCAGTGCGGCGCGTTGTCTTCCGTAGGCCCAGCCTTCGCGGTGTTGGAGCTGGTGTGTCCAGTCGATGCGGTCGAGAATGGCCGCCAGTGGGGCGTCGGTGTGGGCCGACGTCGTGTGTTTCGCTGCGCTTGGGTTGGGTGGCTCTGGACCGGTGTTCGGGGATGTGGGGAACAGTGCATCGGGCAGGGGGCGCGTGTCCACGGCGTAGGACGCGGGGGGCGGCGGAGGGACCGCCGTGGCCGGTGGCCCCAGGGCGAAGCCCTCGGACAGGTACCAGTTGTGGATGAAGAGCCCGACGAGGATGGCGAGCTCGCGACCGGGCAGGTGCCAGCTGAACACGCGGTCGAGGCGCATGGCGCGGTCTTCGTGGTGAAAGCGGGTCTCGGCGCCGGCGCGCTGGAAGTACAAGGCGACAGCTGCCGGGGCGGGCCAGGCGTCCGGCGGGAGGTTGAGCATGACGAAGCACTCGAACTGCCAACGGTCGATGGCGCGTAAGCCCTCCGCCAGCCCAGGAGGCCCATTGGGAGCCAGCGTGTGATCTTCCTGCTTCCAGCAGGAGATTCCGATGGAGACCCCCACCCGACGCAAGGTCCACGACGAAGCCGAGGCCCGCGCTCTTCTGGCCGAGCTGGCATCGTCTCCCGAGCCGCTGTCTGCGTTCTGCGGACGTCTCGGGATCGACGGTCGATCACTGGCATGCTGGCAGCGCAACCTGACGCGCCGGACCCGGCCGACGGCGGGCGCTGTCCGCCTGGTGGAGCTGGTCGCCCCACCCCAGCGGCGCGCGGTCTACCGGGTGCTGGTCGGCGACCTCGCGGTCGAGGTCGAGGACGACTTCGTGGCCGACACCTTGGTCCGGCTCCTCGACGCGGTGCGCGCGTGCTGAGCCTGCCCTCGAGTGTCCGGGTCTACGTTGCGTTGGACCCCGTCGACATGCGCAAGGGCCACCACGGCCTGGCGTCCGTCGTGCGCGACCAGCTCCAGCTCGACCCCCTGTCGGGCCATCTGGTGCTCTTCACCAACCGGCGAGGCAACCTGATGAAGCTGCTGTGGTTCGACCGGACCGGGCTGGCGATTCTCTACAAGCGCCTCGAGCGCGGCACCTTCCAGCTCCCGCGGGTCGCGCCGGGCACGTCCCGGGTTCAGGTCGATGCCGCTCAACTCGCCATGATCCTGGAGGGCATCGACCTGGAGCGCTCCGTGCGCCGCCGACGCTACCGGCGCGACGAGGACCGACCCAACGAGAACTGACGTTGGTCGATCCATACCGAAGAGTGGGCTTGTAACGTCGCTCACACGTGATCTGCTGCGGGCATGGGCTCAGCCGATGAGACGTCCATCGCCGCGCTCGTCCAGGTCATCACCGGCCTGCGGACGGAGCTTTCCGCTGTGCGCGAGGACGCCGCTCGGCAGCGCGAGGACGCCGCTCGGCAGCGCGAGGACGCCGCTCGGAAGCGCGAGGACGCCGCTCGGCAGCGCGAGGAAGACCGCAAGGAGATGGCGCGCCTCGTGAAGATGATCGAGGGCCTGACCCGCCAGCTCGACGCCATGTTGGGTGAGATGCGACAGGCCGAGAAGGCGGAGCTCGCGCGGACCCGAGCGGAGGCCCAGGCCATCGCTGCGGCCGCGGCCGCCAGACGCGCGGCATCCGGCGAGCCAGCCCCGGCCCCCGCGGGGACCAAGCCGCCGGCGGCACCTCGGAACTCGAACCGCTCGAAGCACGGGCGCGGCGAGCTCCCCGCCCACCTGCCTCGGGAGACGGTGCCGGTGAAGCCCACGGAGTGCGACGCATGCGGAAGCGCCGAGCTGTTGGCCCGCGACGAGGTGGTCAGCGAAGAGCTGGACTACGTTCGCGCCCATGTCCGGGTGCGCCGGACGGTGCGCGCCGTCTGCCTGTGCGGGAACTGCGGGGCCCGCGTGACACCGCCCGCGCCGCCGATGCCGTTCGACCGGGCGTCCTGCACCATGGCGATGATGGCGTGGCTGTGCTTCGCCAAGTGCGGCCTCTTCCTGCCCCTGGACCGGCTGCGGCGCGACTTCGCCGACCAGGGCGCGCAGATCGCCTCTTCGACGATGACGCGGTGGTGGCAGCGTGGCGCCGACCTGCTGCTGCCGGTCGCCGAGTCGGTGCGGCTGTCGCTGCTGACCGGCAGCCACATCCAGACCGACGGCACGGGCCTGCGGGTCGTGTTCCCGCGACAGAAGGCCAGCCCGGTGAAGGGCCCCGACCGCGAAGGAGAGGTCGACGAGACGGGGTACCTGCAGCATCGTCCGCCGGAGAACGGGCAGATCTTGTTCTTCGGCGATGACAAGCACGCTGTGTACCACTTCACGCCCGACAAGCGTGGCGAGCACCTCGAGACGTTCCTCACGCTGGGCGTAGACGAGGCCGGCAACGCGATGCTGTGGACCGGCACCATCACCGCCGACGCCGCGTCGAACCACGACCGCCTCTTCCTCGACGGCGACCGCATCGAGTCGGGATGCAACGCCCACAGCTTCCGCAAGTTCCGGGACGACGCCGACAAGGCGCCCCTGCTGGCCAGCCGCGCGATGGCCTTCATCGACGGCTTCTACAAGGTCGAGGCGGAGGCCAGAGAAGAGAACCTCGCGGGCGCAGAGCTGCTGGCCTGGCGCCGAGCGCGGGCCGGCCCCCAAGCCAAGGCCTTCAAGGCCTGGCTCGACGCGCACATCACCGATCTGCTGCCGAGCCACCCCGTCCGCAAAGCCATGCAGTACTGCCTCAACCACTGGGCGGCGCTCACGCGGTTCCTCGAGGACCCCTTCGTCCCCCTGGACAACAACGCCAGCGAGCGCGCCCTGCGCAAGGTCGCCCTGTTGCGGAACAACTCCCTGTACGCCTCGGGCGAGGACGGGGCCGTACGCCTGTGCACGATGCTGACCCTCATCCAGACCTGCCGCCTCATTGAGGTCGAGCCCTACGCCTACCTGGTCTGGGCACTCACCCGCGTCGTCCCGCACCCCGACAACCGGGGCCTCTCGGCCGCCGACCTCACGCCACCCGCCTACAAGGCCACCCAGTAGCGCGACGCTGAGTAGGGGCGGCGGAGGATCGGAGGGCGGGGGCATGGCGGACAAGTAGCCGGCTGTGCCCGCAGACGGCCTCCTGGGTTGGCGGAGGGCTTACCCCTGCTGCAGGCGACGAAACGCGGGATTCTCCGCTCGCCTCCGCCGTGTGTCACCAAGCGCGAGGTGGCCGACTGGTGGCAGAGCCACGTTGCAGCCATCGCCCAGGAGCTCCACGAGACGCTGACGCCCAGATCCCCCCTCCGCGACACCTTCGGCCCCCTCGCGGCACCGCAGCCGGGCCAGCGCGGCGTGCGGGAGGTGAAGTCGGACTGGATTGCAGCGATGGAGTGGGCCCAGGTCCTGCTCGACAGTGCGGAGCACCTCTGGGACGAGCCCGAGACCCACTCGTCATGGGTCCGGTGGCATTCGGCGAACCTCGAAGCGGACGAAGCCGAGCCCCTCGGTGACTTGTTGGGTGTGCCGGCGCGCCTCCCCTTCGGCCAACTGAGCGACGACGAGCGCGACGACATCGCAGGGCTGGCGCTGCGGCTCTACGCCCACACGGCGGGCCTCTGGGGGCACGGGGGGCAGGACTGGACCGTGGGACAGGGCGACGCGGCCACACGGGTCCAGTCGAACGAGGACGGCAGCCTGGCTCGGTGGGCAGCCGAGGCGGTGCTCGCCGATGGATTCAGCGGTGCGCGCAAGGCTGGGCTCACGGCGGTGTCCACACGCGAAGCCGCCGAGTTCATCGAGCAGCACCACAGCCACCTTCCCCGCGCCAACCTCCGCGGCCTGCTCTACTCCCTCGGTGTGCGGCGGGGTGCGCGGCTGGTGTGTGTAGGGACGGTCGGAACCCCCACCGGGCGCTGGGCGGAGCCGTCGGCCGTGGTGGAGCTCACCCGCGTGGCCTGCGACGGGTCGGTGCGCGGTGCGTCGTCGGCGCTCGTGTCCCGGGTCATCGACGCCTTGCCCCTCTTGGCCCCCCGAGGCGAAGCATCGGCCCTTCCGTTGCTGGTGACCTACTCCCTGTCGACGGAGCAAGCGACGGTCTACAAGGCGCTGCGAGACAAGGGGCTGCGTCCCACGGTTCGGGTTGCCGGTCGAGCGCCGGCGGGGGCCCGAGGTGCGAGCGATGGGTCGCTGGCACGGGTGGACAAGGTGCGATGGGAGGCTGGGCCAGGTGCAGGGCCGGCTGATTGGTCGCTGGTGTCGGCCGCGTAGTGCGCGGTGGGCCAGAACAAGAATGATGGGATTGCAGGAAGGCGATGGGCAGCAAGCGTGATGGGGTGCCGGTTCCTTGTGCAAAGCATGGCGTCCTGGCCACCGCAGCTGCCTGGAATTGGGCGTGCTTTTCAGGCTGCTGGTGGATGGACATTGGTAGGCAGACGCAGCTACTGCACCACTCGGACCGAGGAACGCAGTACACCAGCTACGCCTACCAGGCCGCACTCACCGCGCTTCAGGCTCGGCCATCCATGAGCAGAAAGGGCAACTGTTGGGACAACGCGGTCGCGGAGTCCTTCTTCGGGACATTGGAGCAGGAGCTGGTTCGCCAATCCTCGGGCTGGGCGGACCTGGAAGAGGCCAAGAAGGCCGTTGCTGACTACATTCACGCCATCTACAACCGAGTCCGTCGACACTCCAACAACGGCCAACGCAGCCCCGTGGACTTCGAGCTGGCTTTTGCATTGGCGCAGTCCGGGCAGGAGGCCGCATGAGCCCGTCAGCGCGGTGGGGGCGGGGGCCCCGCCAAACCAACCTCCGGAGTCAAGACCGCGGCAGTTGCCAGAACACCGAAGAAGAGGCCGTTCTCGAAGCGATGGGTCCCCAGGAAGGGAGGGGCCATCCATGGGAGCGCGACGGCGGAGCGACGGCTCGTCAATGACGGAAAGGGTCCGGCAGAGGCGCGACTCCCTGCCGGACCGGGGCCATCCACGGTCGCACTTGGCTGTCGCAGACGGTGCAGCATACATCTTCGAGAACATCGTCAACATCAATGTGTTGAGCGGGCCACGCGAAGCCCTCGAATTCGCCTAACAAATTGGTCCGTCAAATCGGGGCAGGGTCAGGTGGCGGAGGACCGGCACTCGACTACGCTCCCGGCATCGCCTCCGGAGGCCCGAATGTCCTCTCGCCGCGTCCTGCTCGTCCTGGCCACCACCCTGCCGGCCGCGTCCTGCCGCAGCGACAGCCTGACCACAAAGCCCGCCGCCGACGCGGCGGCGCCCGTCGACGTGACCATCGACACCGCCGGCGTGCCCCACATCTACGCCCAGACCGACCTCGGCGTGTTCTACGGGCAGGGTTGGGCCGCGGCGAGCCAGCGCATGTTCCAGATGGACCTGCTCCGCCGCCGCGCCTGGGGCCGCCGGGCGGAGGTCCTGGGCGAAGGCTACGCCAACGGCGACCTCCAGTCGATGGCGCTGGGCTTCGGCGACTGGGGGACGCGCACCGCCGCGGTGCTGCCCCAGACCGACCCGGCCTTCCACGCCATGCTGGAGGCCTACCGAGACGGCGTCAACGCCTGGCTGGCCGACGCCCGCACCGGCGTGCACGGCCAGTCCCTCCCGCCGCAGTTCGTCGCCCTCGGCTACGAGCCCGAGCCGTGGACGATCGAGGACACCATGGCCATCGAGAAGCTCATCTCCGCGGGCCTGTCGATGCGCCCCGACCAGGACATCACGCTGGGCCTGCTCGACGTGCTCTTCGGCCCGGAGCTGCTCAACGACCTCTACTGGCACGCCCCCTTCGACCCCGAGTGGGTGGTGCCGGGCTTCTACGACGACGTGGCGGGGCCGCCGCCCCCCGCGCCGGCCACGCCCCCGCCCGCCCGCCTCCCCGCCATCGACGCCGACCCCCGGGACATCGCCCGCAGCATCCAGCAGATCTCCGAGTGGAAGATGCACCTCGGTGGCTCCAACAACCAGGCCGTGGCCGGCGCCCTCACCGACTCCGGCCACGCCCTGCTGGCCAGCGACTCCCACCAGGGCGTGGCCCACCCCGCCGTCTACTGGCTGGTCCACCTCGACTCGGTGAGCCGAGGGCAGGGCACGGTGGACGTGGTCGGGGCCTCCTTCCCGGGCGTGCCCATGGTCCTGTTCGGCACGAACGGGCGGGTGGCCTGGGGACCGACGACCAGCATCTACGATGCCAGCGACGCCTGGCTCGAGACCTGGGCGGACGGCACCCAGCAGGCCGTGATCTTCCAGGGCGCTGAGGTCCCGGTGGAGCGCACGACCGCGACCCTGCGGGTGCGCGCGGAGGGCGGGAGCGTGGCCGACGCCGAGGCGCGCACGGTCGAGCTGGCCACGGTGCCCCACCACGGGCCGATGCTGCCCACCGAGTCCATGGGCCTGCCGCTGCCCCTGCCCATCTCGATCGGGTGGACCGGCTACCAGGCGCGCTCCATCGGCCCGGCCTTCCTGGGCATGAGCCGCGCCAACGACATCGACGGCGTCTACGAGGCGCTCGGCGGGTACTTCACCGGCGGCATGCATTTTGTCTTCGCCGACGACGCCGGGCGCATCGGCTACGACTCGACCACCGACCTCCCGATTCGCGAGCGCCTCGACCCCGAGAACCCGCCCATCACGCTGCTGCCGGGGGAGGGCGGCTACGAGTGGACGCCGGCCACGTCGGGGGACACGCCGTTCGCGACGCTGCCACGGGAGGCCATCCCGCACGTGCTCGACCCCGCCGACGGCATCCTCGCCACGGCCAACAACGATCCGGTGGGCCAGACCGCCGACAACGACCCGTACAACGACCCGGTCTACCTCTCGGCCATCTTCGACATCGGCACCCGGGCCTGGCAGCCCCGCCGGATGCTCGAGGACATCTCCGCGGAGCGGCCCGTCACCTTCGACGACATGGTCACGGTGCAGCTCGACACGACATCTCGGCTGGCGGCCCGGCTCCTGCCGTACCTCGCCATCGCCGCAGAGCGTCGCCCGGACCTGCTCACCGACGACGCCAGACAGGCCCTCCACCTGCTCGAGGAGTGGGACCTGCGCTGCGAGACCGATGCCGCGGGGCCGACGCTGTTCCATGCTTGGCTCATCACGCTCGGCAAGGCGGTGCTCGCCGATGAGAGCGACCTGCTCGCGGAGCTCCTCTTCGACGATCTCGACTACACGCTCGGCCTCGTGGTCTCCAAGTTCCTGCTCCGGTGGCTCGAGGCCACCGCCGACGACATCGACGCCATCGAGGCCGGTGACCTGCCCTTCCCCAGCGCATCGGGCCGGAACTTCTTCGACGACCGGACCACCACGGAGCTCGAGACCCGGGACGAGGTGCTGGTGCGGGCGCTCGTCGACAGCATCGCGGCGGTGCGGCCGGCGCTCGTGGCCCAGGGAGCCGACGCCAGCGACCTCTCGACCTGGACCTGGGGGCGCTGGCACGTCATGCACCTCGAGGACCCGGGCCTGCCTGCGGCCAGCTCGGGGACGTTCCCCAAGGCAGGCGGGCTCTACACGGTCGACGTGGGGGACTTCGACTGGCTCGAGGGCGGCGCCCTGCCGGACCAGCTCCTCGTGAGCAACGCGCCGAGCAACCGCTTCGTCTACGAGCTGGAGCCGGGCGATCCGCGCATCTGGATGGTCCTGCCCGGGGGCCAGGCGGAGTCTCCGGACAGCCCCTTCCACAACAGCATGCTCGAGGACTACCTGGGGGGAGGCTACCTGGAGATCCCCTTCCTGGTCGAGGATGTCGACGCGGCGGCGGTGGAGACGCTGACCCTCACGCGCTGAGGACGCGGAGGGCGGCGGCCCGCGGGACGACCGAGGGTGGTCCCCTCGTGCCGGCCAGTGCGGGGGTCGGGACAGGTGCGGGGGCAGCCGCGTTGCGGCATCGCCCATGGACGCGCGGAGCTGCATCGCGGTGAGGAACCGCGTCCCGGAGAGGTCCGCCCCCGCCAGACGGGCCCGCCGCAGGTCCACCCCGATGAGGTCGGCCCGACCCAGGGCCTGGCCGCGCATGTCTGCCCCCACCAGCTGTGGCAGCCCAGCCCGAGGGGAGACGCCTGCGCGCTGCTCGATAGGCGCTTGGCCCCTGGGCAGGCGGTCCAGCGACGGGCGACAGCGGGGTGCGCACCGTGTAGGCTCGGACCGTGCCACACACGGGCAAGGATCCCTTCATTGTCCCACGGGAGGCGATTCATGCAGCTTCGACTTGTCACTCTGGCCGCACTCGGTGCGCTGGCCTTCTCGATTGGTTGCTCCGACAAGGGCGACGATGACGACACCGGCGCGGTCGAGGCCGACGCCGACGCCGACGCCGACTCCGACACGGATGCCGATGCGGATGCCGACGCGGATGCCGACGCGGATGCGGATGCGGATGCGGATGCCGACGCGGATGCCGACGCGGATGCCGACGCGGATGCCGACGCGGATGCCGACGCGGATGCCGACGCGGATGCCGACGCGGATGCCGACGCGGATGCGGATGCGGATGCCGACGCGGATGCGGATGCGGATGCCGACGCCGATGCCGATGCCGATGCCGATGCCGATGCCGATGCCGATGCGGATGCCGATGCGGCTGCCGACTCCACCTTCACTTTCTTCAGGGGCATCTCCCCGACCCCCGGCGACTACTGCGTGGAGACCTTCACCATCGCTGCCGCGGATGCCGTCGCCGGAAGCTGCCCCTCCTGCGACTACTCGTGGGAAGGTCCCATCACCATCGCCGGAGACTGTGGCTACACGTTCTCCTGGATGGGTATCGGCGTGATCTCGAGCTCCGGAGCGGTCTACTACGATATCGAATCCTACGGCGACTGGACCATGGTGGGGTACGTGGACGGCGCGGACGCTAGTGCATACACATGGACCGGTATAGGCAACTATGTTGACTACTATGTCGATTACTACGGTACACCATACTACTACAGCTTAGGGACATACGGGACTGTTGCGTATCCCTGAGCTGGGATCGGGAGAGAGAACACATCAAGGCCCTTGGCAGCGCAGGCGCGCGGGCTGAGGGTCGATGCCGGGCGCCCGCATCGGGCCCCCAGGCGCTTGGCGCGCCCGCTCCACCCGAGGTCCGGCTTGCCAGGGCCCGCCCGCTGAACCGCGGCGCACGCGTCCCGTCCCGAACACCCCTCCGGCGCCTCAGGCTCCCGCCGCGACCGACCCCGCGGCGTCTGAGTTGGATGCCCCACGCCAGGCGGCGGGGGCCGTCGCCGGGGCTGGCGGGGGCGCACGGCCCGGTGCGAGCGACCCCGCGCCGCCAGTATGCCGCAGTACAGGACTTGGTTCACCTGCATTGGCCCAGCCCTAGCAGGAGGCAGCAAGAGCCCGTCAGCGCGGTGGGGGCGGGGGCCCCGCCAAAGCAACCTCCGGGGTCAAGACCGCGGCAGAAGCTAAAACACCGAAGATGAGGCTGTTCTCGAAGTAGAGGTTCCCCAGGAAGGGAGGGGCCATCCATGGGAGCGCGAAGGCGGAGCGAAGGCCGGTCAACGACGGCAAGGGCCCGGCAGAGGCGCGACCCCCTGCCGGACCGGGGCCATCCACGGTCGCACTTGGCTGTCGCAGACGGTGCAGCATACTTCTTCGAGAACATCGTCAACTTCAATGTGTTGAGCGGGCCACGCGAAGCCTTCGAATTCGCCCAACAAATTGGTCCGTCAAATCAGGGCAAGGTCAGCTGGGGCGCACCTTCATGACTCACTGCGCGGTCCTCAATCAAGGGGGCTCGCCATCAGCGCCTCCAGAGGTCGAGGTGATCCCGGATGGTGTCCTCAATGGTTCGCGGTGGCCGCCCCAGCACTTCCTCGAGGGTACCGTCAAGGCGATTCTCGGCACCAAACCGGATGGCTGTGTGCAGAGCGGTGTAGACGATGGAGGGGGCCCAGGCGAGTCTTCGATTCCGTCGGAGGTGGTACAGGAAGCCCGGGATGCTCGCCGGCTCGTATGCGATCGGGCGTCGGAGGTACTTGGCCAACAGGTCGGCGACCTCGGCGAACGTGCGGGTCTCCCGACCTGTCAGCGTCCATGCTTGCCCTTTCGCCTGCTCATCAAGGAAGGCCTTGGCTGCAGCATGGCCCAGGTCGCGGGTGTCCACCCAGGAGACCGCCTCGCGACCCGCGGGAACAAAGATGCGATCGTCGTCTCGTATGTCTTCTCGGTAGGGACCGCAGAGGTTCTGACCGAAGAAGCTCGCCCTCAAAAAGGTCCACGGCGTACCGCTTCTCTGGAGGTGCTTCTCGACCTTCGCATGGGGGATGAACGAGTTGTGCTCGGCCCCCGCCACCGACAGGAAGACCACGTGGGTGAGCTGACCGCGTCCGCGGTCCACGAACGCGTTCAGTGTCCGCCCCACATCCGAGATGGCGGGGGGACGCAGCAGGAAGAGACCGTCCACGCCCACCAACGCAGCATCCCAGGTTGCGGCGTCCTCGAAGTCCAGCGGGACGCAAGCGCTCCCCTCGATGTCGGGCGAGCCCGGACGCACCGCAGCGCGGGTGTCCACCCCCAGCTCACGGAGAGAGTGGAGTACGGACCGACCGACATTGCCTGTCGGGCCGGTGACAAGAACGCGCATGGGCAAAGTGCTCCAGAGGGTGGGTGTCGAGTGTGTCGGGCTTGGCTGAGGGACGAGCTGGACCACCGAAGCCTTGTGGTCTCGTGGGTCTGGCAGACGTGCGAGCCACCCCGGCGAGGCGCTCGGCAATCCCGCGGCGCGTCAGGTCCAGATGCCGACCCCAGCGGGCCGAAGACCCTCGTCCCACCGAGCCCGCAGTACCCACCCGGACTATTGATGCGGGGTGAGCGCGGCGAAGCCGGATAGCCCTTTCAGAGGCTTGAATGACTGAGACCAAGGCGGAGATCCGGGAACACCGCGCCGATGACCTTGACCCCGTGAGGCTGTGGCAGTCCGCCCGCGGTTCCCACTTGCATGACACCGGTGCGCACCCTCGACGCAGGCCACCAAGCTGACGCGCTCGGACTGATTGACGGTTTTGGCGGTTTGGCTTACCCTGTGGACATCTCGAACCGATGCCCGCAGTGGAGGGTCAACATGAATGCGCTACCCCAGCCGCTCTACGATGAGCTTGTGGCGGCACTGGTCGAGGCCGGTCGTGATGACCTTGTGGCAAAGCTGCTGCCCTTCCAGCATCGCAAGCCGCTGACCAGCGGCCAGGCGGCCGAGGCCCTTGGGCTGTCGTCGCCCAACACGGTGAAGAATTGGCTGTCCGGAGGCCACTTCCCGGGCGCCTATCAGACCCGAGGGGGGCACTGGCGTTTCCCCGCCGACGAGGTTGACCTGGTCAAGACGCGGATGGCTGCGCTGGCCGAACAGAGCCGAAGCGGAGCGCTGACGCCGCCAGATCTCGACGACGACGACGGGCCGCCGCTGCTGTAGGGCAGGCTCAATCGCCGAAGAGCTTCCGCATGGTCAGGTGGCGCGCCCCGGCATCCCTCTGCACCGGTCCAGTGGGTTCGGCGGCCCAACCGCACCGGCGGTAGAACGCGATGGCACGGGCGTTGTCCTCCCGAACCCAGAGCGACACGCCGACGCATCCCGCTCGAGACCGGGCCAGCTCCTCCACAGCGTCGAGCACCGTCGTGGCGTACCGTCGCCCCGGTGCGCTTGGGTTGTCGACGCCCTGGTAGGCGCGATGCACGCCCAGCGCGTAGAGCACCAAGTACCGGGCGCGCACGTCCGCGCTGTCGGTCGGATGGGGTTGGTTGCGGAATGCCGCCGAGGCGTACCCAACGACGTCGCCACCCGGGGCCGTCCGAAACTGGTAGGTCGCGGGAGATGCCTTGCCCTTTCTCGTGTCGAACCACGCCCGGCTCTGAAAGTAGCGGTCGACCTCTGCCACGCCACTGTTGAGTGCGTCAATGTCGGGGTCACCGGGCAGTGCCAGCTGAACGTGGATGCAGGTGGCCAAGGTCGATCCCTCCAGGGTGGCCGGCCATATTCTGGATGGGCGCGGGGCACCACGCCTTGCCAACGGTGTAGGAGGCGGCAACAACCCTAGCCCGAACTGTGCCCGCAGAGACGATAGAAATCGTCTCTGCGGGCTAGCGAGAACGTGGGCCACGCCTTAGTTGTGGGGAACTCTACCTCACCTACAACGAAGGAGGGCCCATTGGGACGACGTAACACCACACGCCGAGGGCCGCTGCCAAACCCGGCTATCCACGCCGATGACTCGACGCTGACGTCATTCTCGGGAATCGTGCCCCTCATTCGATTCATCGAAGAGAAGCTCGATATCGGGCAGGCGTTGCGCAGGGTCGCTCCACGGGACGGCCTCCGTCGCGTCTACGCCCGCCATCTCGTACTCTTCGCCTTCATGGTGGCGGCGCTCGTGGGAGAACACCGCCTCGCCCATGTTGAAGCACTGCGGGGCGATGCTGTGTTGCTGAAGTTCCTTCGCCTCCCCGGTTGGCCGGTCCGCAAGGTGTTCTCGTCGGCGCTCGCCGGGGTCTCGGACGCGGGCATCGCTGCACTTCACGAGCTCATCGCGCGGGTGGGCCTGCGGCCCCTGGCGGGTCGAAGCCACGCAGTCATCGACCTTGACAGCTCCGCAGTGGTGGCCTTCGGACGGCAGGAGGGCACCCGCTTCGGCTACTCCGGCAAGGGCCGCAACCGACGGCGTCACCATCCCCTCGTCGCCTCGATTGCGGAGATCCGGACCGTGATTCGGGCCGTGTACCGTGACGGCTCCGGCATCACGTCGGAGGAGACCATCGCCTTCTTGAAGACGGTCTTCGCCACGGTGCGCCGGCACATTGGCGAGGGCGTAGCGCTCAAGTTCCGCGCGGACTCGGGGTTCTGGTCGCACGCTGTCGGTGCTTGGTTGCTCGAGCAGAAGGTGCCGTTCATCTTCGCTCTGCCCCTGCACTGCGGGGTCAAGCTCATGCTCCGGAGGACCCGGTGGCGCGGGCTCGATGGTGACAAGGACATCCAGGTCGCCACACTCCGAGGCCCTCGCGTGGGCCTTGACGAGCGGCTCCGGGTCGTCGCCGTCCGGCGCCGAGTCCTCGACCCAAAGGCGCCGCCGCAGGGCAAGCGAATCGAAGGCTGCACGCACTGGCGCTACCAGGCCCTCGTCACCTCAATGGACGGGGTTCCCGAAGAGTTGTGGCGGTTCTACAACGGCCGCGCCGACTGCGAGCGGGTGTTCCGGACGGCCCGCCAGGCGCTCGGAATGGGCAAGCTTGTGGGACAGGTCTTCAGAGCCAACGAGACGGCGTTTATGCTCCGCCTGCTCGCGATGAATGCAGACCTGCGCTTCCAAGCGGACCGGGAGGCTCGGGCACAGCGCGCCCCCGACGCCAAGAGCGCCCCGCGGCAGGGCCTCATTCGCCGGCAGCGCAGCTTCTACCGGACGCCCGGTCGACTGCTGAGGAGCCAGGGGCGCTGGCGGCTTCGGGTGCCTGACAGGCCGTCTCTCGCAGAGCTGTGGCGGCACTACGCCCCAGGGCGCATCGCTCTCGAGTGAACCCACCAGCGCAGCCTGCCTGCCTCCTCGAACGCCGTGGGGGAAAGGGGGTGGTGCGCTCAGAGATGGCCACTCTGTTGTCGAAACGGTTCCAAACGTACGCGGTGGGCCTTACGGCTGGAGCGCCGACGCTCCCCAGGCGGTGCAGGCACAATTCGGGCTAGTGCCAGCCCCCTCGAAGGCGCCGTCCGCAGGTGCGGCATAAACCCACTTCCGAGTGCGGCACAATTGTGTGTTTTGGGTGTGGTGGATACCAGCGTATGTTGTCGACGCGCTCAGTCATCATTCGCTTCGACAACGGTCCCCCAAAGTGAGGGAAGGTCAATTCGAGAAGACGGTCAACATCAATGTATTGAGCGGGCCACTCGGAGCCCTCAGATTCGCCCAACAAACTGGTCCGTCAAATCGGGGCAAGGTCACCCCTTGGTCGAGCCTCTGCGCTCACGGCGTCAGCACCAGCGCCTCTCCTGGGCCGAGCATCAGGCGCGGTACGCCGTGCGGGAAGGAACCCGAGTAGAGGTCATGCTGGCGTCCGAACATACCTGGGCGTCATCGAGAATGGCTACTCAGACGATGTCTTGATGGATACGGATCCCGTGGGAGTGCAATTGCAAAGCGAACGCCGAACATGACAACCGGACCCGCGATGGGGCGCTCCGCAGACACCCCGGATGCTACCCTAGTCCCTGCAGTCAATCCATGGAGCCGAACGGATGCCCTTCTTCCTCGTCCTGGCCCTAAGCTTGGCGAACGCGACCCCTACCGAGCCAGACCAGCGTCTCCGCTCATCGACAGCCGAGGCTAGCTCCTTCGTTTACGATGCATCCAATCGGCATCTTGAAAACTATCATCCCAACTACGTTCTGGACGACAACCCGAAGACTGCGTGGACAGAAGGCGTGGAGGGGCCCGGCATCGGCGAGCACCTCTCTGTCCCTCTTGTTGCCCCCGGTCCTGTGGGCACCCTCACTGTCCGCATCCGCAACGGCTACCAGAAGTCCTCGACGCTTCTGACCGCCAACGGCGCCCCCACCCGCTTGCGCCTCGAGCTAGTCGATCGCGCGGGCGGATTGGTCAGCAACACTGAACACGATCTATCGAGGCGGTCCGGCTGGCAGACCTTCGCAGTGGTGGTGCCAGAAACTAACCTCGCCCGGGCGACCTTCACCATCCTCGAGGTCGTCCCAGGCCGCGTCTACCAAGATACCTGCATCTCCGACATTCAGCTACTTGTCGACGCCGACGCGCCCTACAATGGCGAAGCCCAGGCCCGACTGCACCACGAGCTGGAAGCGTGGATTTCCGGGAGACAGGCCGCCGCGAGCGCAGACAACGACAAACGGGCCTTCTTCGCCTCAGCTACGTTTGAGGCCAAGGACCGCGAAGCAAGTCCACCCGACACTGTCGACGGGCGAATGGCACCTTACCGGGTCCAAGCCAAGGCGTTGGGCGATGCAGACCGCTGGTTCAAGGTCGAACCCGTGCGAACAGCGCCCGACCGTCCCGACGGAGTCCCTGAGCTGTCCGATGTTCTCACGCTCCTCCACACCGACAGTTTTGCGCTGGCCGAAGCTAGCGGGCGCTTCCAACAATACGAGCAAGTCCAGGCTCCGATGGCCAGCGCGGGTGAAGCGTGGACAGCGAACTACGCGGTGGAGCGAAGCGCCGAGTCGCCGGAGAGAGTGCTCGCTCTTGCCCAGGAGACTCGGTACACACTGGCTGGCGGACGCGGCTCTTGGGATACACGCGAGCAGCGTATAATGCGCTATGACCATCAGGGCCGCCTCTCAGAGCTGTGGACCCGCTACTCCAAGGCGGGGGACGACCGAGACGGGTACGTCGTGAACGAGAGTCGGGAGACTCTGGTGGAGCTCCACTACGACACAAACGGGCAGGTCGACAAGCTACGAGTGTGGACCCTCGAGGCCGACGAAAAGACAGGGTCCCCCGTGCATCGACAAGCAGCTACCATGAGCCGAGTGGCACGTTGAGCCTCATGCTGCTCCCGCTCATGACGAGCATCGCTTCAGGAGTCGGCCCCAATGTTGACGCAATCGACATCTTGGCGTCCGAGGCCGCCCACTGCGCAGAATGCCATCCCGAAGAGGCCGAGAGCTGGCGCTCCTCCCAGCACCACCGTGCATGGACGGACCCGGTATTCCAGGAAGGCTTCATTGCCGAGCCGGAGCTGCTCTGCGCTCGCTGCCACGCCCCCATGATTGATCAGATTACCGAAGTCCAGGCTAATCTCGACTGGTACGCCGCCCAGAGTCGCGGCCAACCCAACGCTCAGCCGCCGACCCGAGGGCCAGAGGCCGCTGCCAACCTTGGCATCACATGCGCCGTCTGTCATTGGCGCACCGGCGGCGTGATCGCCACGACGGTGAGCGGCGAGGCCCCACATCTATCAACCCTCTCAGCATCGCTGGGTAGCGGAGAGCTATGCGCGGAGTGCCACGAGTTTCCGTTCATGACGCGGCACGAAGGCGACCTCGTTGCTACCGGCTTGCCCGCCCAGAGCACCTGGACCGAGTGGCAGCGCTGGCAGAAGGCAGGGGGCACCGAGAGCTGCGCCGACTGCCACATGCCGGATGGCGACCACCGCCTCGCCGGCGCCCACGACCCGATGATCCTACGCCGAGCCGTTGGTGTTGATGTGCGGCATACAGGAGACGGCGTCGAGTTCCGCCTCCAGGCGCGGAACATCGGCCATCGCCTTCCCACGGGCGATGTCTTTCACCACCTCACCCTCGAGCTGCGCGCCACCGATGGCGACTTTGAAGAGGTGTACCGGATCGGTCGACGCTTCGGGCCGGAAGTCAATCCCATCACCGGCAAGGTTCGCCGAGCGCTCGTCGAAGACACCCGGCTTGAGCCTGGCGAGGAGCGCCTCGTCTTCGTCGCGAAGGGGGTTCCCGAGGAGTATCGCCTCGTGTACCACTTTGTCGGCAGCCACGAGCAGAATACTGGTTGGTTGACCCTGGAGCAACTCTCGGTGGTGGTCGAAAGCGGGGCCTTCGGCATAGCACGAGACCCAACACTTGAGGCGGATCCCTGAGCCAGGAACGCAGCGAGTCTGGCGCGGAGTGAACCCAGGTCGGACTTCCGGCGCACCCGGGGCACAGGAGGTCTATCGCCAATAGACCTAAGCGGGCCGCCGGGGTCGCGGACACATTGCCCGCCGGCCAGCGGCCCTGCCGTTGCTCGTGACCTACTCCCTGTCGACAGGAGTATGTCCCATTTGTTGTGTAAATGAGCTTCGCGGATGACGCATCACCGCCATGGAATCTACCCGAGCGGTCGCACGCCACCGAAGCGCACCGGCGGATGTCCGAATGGGGGCAGGCAGCGCGCTCCTGGGCAGCGCGGGCGGGAGGCCGGCAGTGGTGCGCCATAAACCCCAGCGCACGACAGGCCGAGAGTTGCCGTCGGAAGTGCGCCACATACCGCGGTTGGGGGTGCCACAAACATGTGTTTTTGCCGCGGTGGATACGAGTATCTACTGTCGGCGCGCTGAGTCATCATTCGCTTCGAGAACCGTCCGCCAAAGCAAGGGAAGGTCACTCGTCGCATTCGCCGTAGAGCCCGTACTCGACCTCGATGAGGGTGCCTCCCACGGGCACATTGTCGCTGTCGAAGACGACGGTGTTGGCCGACTCGTCGTAGGTCCACCCCTCTGAAGTCGGGCTTCCATCGAGGCGCACCACGAGGGTCCCGGGCACCGGCCAGTCGCTCAGCTTGAAGCTTCCGAGGTCGGGGACAGCGCCCGCTGCGAGCTCCTCAAAGAGGGCTCCCCAGTCCGAGGAGCAGATGCTGAGGAACTGGCCGCCGGTGGCCACCGTGGCCTCGTAGGCGCCGGTGTAGGCAGACGCGGAGCCGCAGCCCGAGGGGAGGTCCCCACCGATGGCGTGCACGACCACGTCCTCCGGATCCACCTTCATGCTCTGGAAGAGGGCGACGTAGTAGCTGTAGTCGTGTTCGCTCTGCTCGGCGTGGTTGGAGACCAGCACGAGGTTGAGCTTGGCGTCGTCGCGTACGAGGCCCTCGTTGCAGCCGCCGACTCCCACCTCCGAGAGGGAGGCCTCGAGCAACATGAAGCCGCGCTCTGTGTTCGAGCCGTAGGCTCCGCCGAGGCCGAGCATGGTGCCGAGGGTGCTCCGGGCATCGCTGGCGCTGAAGGTGTTGTCGATGAAGAGGGCCTCTCCGTTGATGCAGCCGCTGTCCTCCACGGTGGCCGCCACGCGGTAGTCGGCGTCGAGGCCCGCCAGGGTGCTCGTGAAGGTCGCGAAGTTGTACTGCACTTCGGTGATGCTCTCGTACATGGAGCGGCCCATGTCGAAGGCGAAGATGATGTCGGTGTCGCCCTTGATGGGCAGTTCGAAGACGTCGAGGTTTTCTCCGTAGAGGGCGCCGGTGCCTTCGAAGAGGGAGATGATCGAGGGTCTCCATGGATCCTCCGAGATGACCTGCAGGAAGCCAGAATCTTCGTACACGTCCCAGGGCTCGTAGTCGACGAAGACCTCGAGGCTCTCGCCCGCTGCCAGGGTCCAGGGCAGTGCCCCGTTGACGGTCTCGGCCAGATCGAAGCCCAGGAACTCCGAGTCGGTCGTGAACGCCAGCTCGCTGACCACCAGCTCGGCGTTGCCCAGGTTGCTGATGGAGAGGGTCTGGACCGTGTCGCAGCCGAGGTAGAGGGTTCCGAAGTCGAAGTCGGGGGGCGACAGGTCGATGAGGGGCGCCCTGCCTGTGCCGCTGAGGGGCACCTCGACGGTGGGCTCGTCGGGGTCGTCGGAGCCGATCAGCACCGCCGCGGAGTACTCAGCGGGTCCCTCGGGTGAGAAGCTCACCGTTACCTGCGAGCTGCCACCGGGCGGCAGGAGCACCGTGCTGGCGGCGCTGACGGAGAATGGTGAGTCCGGGGTGTCGACGGAGACGCCCGAGATGTGCAGCTCGACCTCGCCACTGTTGGTGATTGTCAGCACCTCGGAGAGCTCTCCCGGGGGCGACGTACCGTCGGCATCGCTGACCAGAGACACATCGCCAAAGGCCAGGCTGGGCGGCTCGATGTCGATCTCGGGCGCGCCTGCGGCGGGGCCCGCCCCCCGAGGGATCCCCAGAACTTCGCGATCTGATGTGGACGCGGAGTCGAAAGGGCCCGCCGCATGGGACTCTCGTAGTGCGAACTACCTGCACCAGGGTGTCGCCGAGGGAGTCATGCGACGAGTTGACCGGGTTCTCTCTTCTGCCCTTGGCGAGTCCATCCCGGGCGTTCACGGTGGCCGCCTGCGCGCGGTCTATTGGGCCGTTGACGGTGTGGTCTCGGGGGGCAGGCTCGGCATCACCTCGATTGGCCGGAGTGCGCGGTCGGCGTCATCGCTGAAGCATGCAATCAAGCGGGCCGACCGGCTTGTTGGGAACGAGCGGCTCTTCAGGGACCACCGGCTTTTCTTCGCGCAGCTGGCCAAGGCCATTGTTGGTGATGAGCCGCGGGTGGTGGTTCTCGTGGACTGGACGAAGGTCGGTCTCGACCACTATGCGCTGGCTGCCGCGGTTCCCCACGACGGGCGAGCCGTCCCGATCTACTTCGAGGTGCATCCAACGAAGACCCACGGAACCCCTGCGGTGGAGGAGGCCTTTCTGGACGGATTGGCCTGTGTGCTTCCGAGCAGCTGCAGACCCATCCTGGTGACCGATGGAGGCTTTCGCGGCGTAGCCGCTCACTCTACCCCCTCTCGCGCCGACCGCCCCCGCGTGTTGGTGTCCTCTCCCCGCTACGCGGTGTCGCAAGCGGGCCGGACGGTGAGTCCCCTGCTCATCTTCCAGTTCCAGGGCAGCAGGTCTTCCGCCGTGAGGCCCGGCTCTCCCACGGCGATTAGCACGTCGGCCAGCCACGGCTCTGGGTCCACTCCGTGCATCTGGCACGTCGCGGTCATCGACAACAGCATCGCCAGGTGCTCGCCGCCCTCGCCGCCCTCGTCGCTCCCGACGAACAGCGCCGCCTTCCTCAGCAAGGCCACGATTCGTAGTGCCCGCTCGCTTAGGTTGTTGTGGATGGGTACTCGTGCGGCCTTCAGGAACAGGGTCAGCGGCACCCTTTGGTTGAGCATGTACCGCATCGCCTTGGCGATGCTGGTGCGGGGCTCGAACCGGCCGACCTCCCGTTCGATCGTGGCGAAGATCTGTTCGACCACGGGCGCCGAACGCTCCTGTCGCAGTGCGAGGTGAGCCTCGGTCCCCACGATCTTCTGCTCGATGGCGAGGTGCTCGATGTAGAACAGCTCTCCGATGGAACCGAGCAGCCCATCGACGAGCTCCTCGGCGTACCCACGGGCTTCGAACAGCCCCCGGCGACCGTGGGACCAGCACCCGCCGCGCTCCCGGCGGCCATCTTTGGTGACCAGATTGTAGCCCGTGTGACCGTCGACGGTCAGCGTGCCTTTGGAGCGCCCCAGCACACTCTCGGCGACCTTGCCGCCCCTCGAACGCGAGTAAACGTACAGCAGCGCGTCGTCTGTGGCGAACACCCACATCCAACCCTTGCGTGTCTTGTTCTCGTCGAGCACGGGCTGGGGCGTCTCGTCCGCCGAGACATGCTACGCGGTGGCCACATGGGCCATCATGGCCTTGTACAGGGGCTCGACAGCCTCGGCGCAGCGGTGGAACAGGGCACACAACACCGAGATGGGCAGCGGTGCGCCCCAACGCTGAAACGCCCGCTCCAGTCGCCTCAGGGGCATCCCGTCCAGGCACTTGGTCACCGCGACCTTGGCGTGCAGGGCCGGGCCGTAGCTGCCCCCCTCGACCACCTGGGGAGGCGGAGCGGCCGTCACGATCTGGCCATCGGGAAGCACCCGCTGCTCGCGCTTCACGACGATGCGGATGAGCTGGCCCCGGCGCCACTCGTAGATGACCGAGCCCTCGGGGGGCAGGGGGCGACCCTCGGGCACCTGGGCGTCCAGCGGCAGCACGAGCGTCTTGGTGCGCAACGCATCGAGCTTCGCTTGGCGAGCCCGGGCGGCGGCCGCCCGACGTGCCTTCTTCTGCTCCGTGGTCAGCTCGGCCCGGCGTCGCTTCTTCGCCTCCCGACCGGCGTCAGGCGTCTTCTTCCGCTCGGACCGCTGGCCAAACACATGGCGCTCCAGCTGGTCGATGCGGTCCTTGGTGACCTGCAGGACGACCGCGTGATCGGTGTCTTGGGCCTCGGCCTCGGCGCGCACGACTTCCGCCTGCTGCTGGGCCGACTGCGCCTGCTGCTGGGCCGACTGCGCCTGCTGCTGGGCCGCGGCGAGCTGTGCCGCGAGGGCCTGTCGCTGGGCGGCCTCCGCGTCGAGCGCTCCCTGCATGCTGACCAGCGTGTCGGCCAAGCGCGTCACGAGGGGCTCGGTCAGCGCCCGGACCAGCGGGCTCTGTTGGGTGTGCCAGACGCGCAGTTCGGCGATGGCGGGGGTGGCGAGGTCGGTCATGGAGCGCAGCAGATCACGGCGCTGATGCGGCGTCGATCGATGCCGCGGGGCCTTCGGCCGACTTCGATCGTGCAACGCCAACAACCTGCAATCCAGCGAGGAGCGTGGCCAGCGAGGCGGCGTCCAGGGTCGCGGTGCGCGCGCCCGGCGGGACCTTGGGCAGGGTGAACCGACCGCGGGAAAGCCGCTTGTAGAGGACGACCAGGCCCGAGCCGTCATGCGTCAAGATCTTGAGGTGGGTGCGCCGCTTCGACAGGAAGACGAACAGGTGGCCGGCGTATAGATCGAGGCCGGCCTGCTGCACCCGGCAGGCGAGACGATCGAAGCCACCGCGCATGTCGACCGGCTCCGTGGCCAGGAAGATCTGCTGGGCGGGCCCGGGGCTCAACATGGCGACAGCTCCCGGACCACGGCAGCGAACCAGCCCGGAGGAGGCGGAGCGTCGAAGCGAAGAACGTGCCCGCCCACGCGGACGGAGACCATCGGCGAGGGCGGCGTGGCGGCGGGGACAGCCACCTGCACGAACCCGGGCAGCGCGGTCGGTGCCGGGCGATGCCGCGCGACCCAGGCACCAAAGGTCGTCGGGTTGATGCCGTGCTGGCGGGCGAACGCCGCCATCGAGGTGTCGGTGCCGCGCCACAGCGCGACCAGGCGATGCTGTACGGCTGCAGGAGTGTGCTTGCCCATCGGTGAGAACCTCCGCAGGCAGGGTCACACGGCGATGGGTGCCTTGGGAGGGGGGCTACAGTGAGCGGTTACTTCGCGGCGACTGGATTCTGGCCGCGAAGGAGCGAGGGATGGACTACGTCGCGCGGATGCAAAACAACCCGCAAGTCCTCGTGGGAAGTAACGAATGCTGGTCTACGGTCCAACACTTGACGCGGTCGGCAACGAGCGAGGCAACTGATCTGGGGGAGTGCCTCGCTGTGAAGACCCGAAGAATCGGAACCCGAATTGTACGGGGGCCGAAGTACAAACCATCGGGACGACCAAGGCGGAAGACGCTCCTGTCTGGGTCCCAGACGAAGGCCCGCAAAGCAGCGAAACAGGCGTGGTTGCTGGCAACCAGCTTGGACAACTCCGCAAGCGCGGTCGTGGGCGTCTATGCCCTGCGGATGCAGATCGAGGAGGTCTTCCGAGATGCGAAGAGCCACCGCTTCGGGCTGGCGCTTCGGTACGCGAGGGCGTCGTCCATCACCCGCTACAGCAACCTCCTGCTGTTGGCCATCCTGGCGGTCTTCGCTCTGGTGATTGCTGGGCGAATCACCGAGCGCCACCAGCTCCACCTCGGATTCCAAGCCAACACGACGCGCAGAAGACGGGTCCTCTCGCTCGCCTACGCCGCACGAATCCTGTTGCGGTCCAGCCACCATCACCGGGTCAATTCTCGCTCAATCCGACGTGAGCTCAGACGCTTGAGAGCCAAGGCCCGGGCCGGGGTGCCAAATTGAGGGGAAACTTCAGGCCCGCCCCCCCCCACCGTCCACTCCATCGGGCTTGCCACCGGTGCAGCCGAAGCAAGCGATTGCGAGGAACAGGCAGAGGAACGCGGTCTCGTGCATGGGTGGGGTCCGTGGCGGCTGGAGGGCCCAGGAGGCTCCCGCCAGAGTGGGCTCCAGCCGAGGCCGGGTCAACTCCAGTCGAAGGCCCCCCGGCATTGAATCACCGTGGCCAGCTCCACCACCACTTCCTCGCGGTCCTCTTGGGGGCGCACGGAGCGCGATCCCACCGAGGTGCACCAGCCTCGCGGTTCGATGGGGGGCACCGAGGCCTTCCACTCCAGCATCGCTGTCCGCTGGGCTCCAGCCCGCGCGCGACCAGCAAAGGCCGATGGCACTCGCTCGCGCCTGGAGCGCAGCGGCTTCCAGCCCCACCAGCGGGCACCGCTCCTGAACTCTGGCCGCAGAGACATGTGCCAGGTTGAGCTGGACGCCCGGGGCTTTGGAACACGACCGCGTGCTCTTCGAATACACGCCGACGTCCACCCCCCTCACCCCAGCCGCCGCCCCCACCAAAACCGCGCCACCTGGCGCCCCTCGGCCACGGCCCACCGCGGCTTCTTCACCGCCCGCTCCCGGTCCCAGACCTTCAGGAACCGGCACCAGCCCTTCAACGTCGGCGACAGCAGCTCCCCGCCGCCGTCCACCCGGGCCCACAGGTCGTCCCAGCCCACCAGCTCCAGCCGGCCCCCCTCGACCACCGGGAACAGCCCCCCGGCCTCGTCCCGCTGCTCGCGCCAGAACGACCCGCCGATGTCTGCCCGCCGGCGCAGGTAGCCGTGGCGGTCGCTCAGCTTCGGCCAGATGGCCGGCCACATCTGCTCGGCCACTGGGTCCGGCAGGTCGCGGAAGCCGAGCTCGGCCCACGTCGTCTGCCAGCTCCGGAGCTGGTCCAGGCGCGCCACCCACCGCTCGGTCTCCGTCGCCAGGTCCATCCAGGGCACGTCGTCGTGAGCGCCGCCGCATTGGTCGTGAGCGGGATTGGGGGCGGCTGCCTCAGTTGGTGTGGGCGCCTACAGGCTCTTTGGCTCCTCGGCGGCCTCGCGCCGCAGCAGCTCCCTTCCCCGCGCTGCTCGTTTCAGCAGCTTGGCGTGGTAGCGTGCGGCGATGGAGGGCTGGCACCCCCAAAGGAGGCTGCCGATGGCGTCTGGCCGAATCATGCGGGTGTGTCGACTGCTCGGGCTCGGAGCGGGCGCGCTGCTGTCGCTGCCCGGGATCGCGCGAGCGGAGCCAGCGCCGACCCCGGCCTTCGTCTCGGGCATTGGTGGGGCCCTGCGGGCCGGGTCCGCCGGCGTGTTTCCCGGACTCGCCATGCGGGCGGGTGTTCTGTGGGGTGGCCCCGCTCGGTACCACCTGGTGGCCTTCGATTTGATCGGCTTTGCGTACACCGATCTCTCCGGTGCGGTGCATCTGTCTTCTGAGATGCACCGGACGCTCCGGTACGAGGCGCGGTGGGTCCAAGCGCACTCTATCCGGTGGTCGACCTACGCAGGCGCAGGCGCTGGCGTGGGATTCGACGGATACGGCGTGCCCGTTTTCTTGACTTTTGGCGAGCCCATCGCGGAGAGTGGGGGGGTGGTGGGGCACGGCACCCTCGGCCTCTGGCTGAGGCGGCCGGAGCGGCTCGTCGAGTTCTATGTGGAGGGCTCGGTCGAGCTGCCCTCCTGGCAGACGAGGGTGTGGGGTCCGGGGCAGGATGGGGAGTCTTGGCTTCCGACTGGCCTGCTCCGCATCGGCGCGGTCCTGCGCCCGAGACACCGGCCCAGCGTGACAGACCAGAGCCTGCAGCCGTAGGCCTGACCTTCCCCCGATATGCCGTACCAAGTGCGAAGAGACCGTCGTCCCCCAGCCCCATCACCACTTCCCCTCGTCCACCAGGGTCCACCCCATAGCCGTCGGAATAGCCACCAGAATCGCCGCCAAGAACCGACTCCAGCCCGCATCTGTCGGCGGCACGATGGCTCCTGGGCCCGCCCGCAGCGCAAACGAGCTCCAGACCACCACAATCCGGCCCTCGCGCAGCACCAGCACCCGTTGCGCATCGCTCGGCCGCCCGTGCCGCTGGTACGGCTTCCCGAGCGGCGCAGGGCCGTCGTCCGTGTCGGTACCTGTGCGGCCAATCCCTACTGCGGCGACCGTCCAGAACCGTACCTTTCGCGGTCGCAGCCGCAGGTAGCGCATAGAACAACAGAAGAACCCCCTGGATTCTACACCTCTCTCCGTCTGGCCAGACCGGAGTGAAGATGTAGACCCCAGAGGGTCCATATTCTGCAGGAAAAGTAGCTCATCGCTGCCTACGCGGCAAGGCGGAACCCAACTTCTCGTCCCTCCCCTCACCCCAACCGCCGCCCCCACCAGAACCGCGCCACCTGACGCCCCTCTGCCACGGCCCACCGCGGCTTCTTCACCGCCCGCTCCCGCTCCCAGACCTTCAGGAACCGGCACCAGCCCTTCAACGTCGGCGACAGCAGCTCACCGCCGCCATCCACGCGGGCCCACAGGTCATCCCAGCCCACCAGCTCCAGCCGGCCCCCCTCGACCACCGGGAACAGCCCCCCGGCGTCGTCCCGCTGCTCACGCCAGAACGACCCGCCGATGTCTGCCCGGCGGCGCAGGTAGCCGTGGCGGTCGCTCAGCTTCGGCCAGATGACCGGCCACATCTGCTCGGCCACCGGGTCTGGCAGGTCGCGGAAGCCGAGCTCGGCCCACGTCGTCTGCCAGCTCCGGAGCTGGTCCAGGCGCGCCACCCACCGCTCGGTCTCGGTCGCCAGGTCGAGCCAGGGCACGTCGTCGAAGGCCGCCGGCTCCAGGGCCGCCAGGTCCTCGCCCAGGCCCGACTCCCGCAGGTCCATGCCCGTCGGTCCCAGCATTCCCGGAGACCGCAGGGGCACCGCGCCCGTCGCCGCAATGGGCCCGTCCAGGCGGCCCACCTCCATCACCCGCTTGCCGAGCAACAGCCGCTGCCCGGTGAACAGGGGCGGGCCCTTCGTCGGCACCAGCGCACGCTCTTCGCGCACCCGCAGCCCTTGGCTGAACCAGGGCCACGCGGCCGTGCTCACCCGCGCGAGCTCGCTGAGGATGGCCTCGGCCTCCCCCCGCAAGCGCTCGGCTGCCGCCGGCTCGGACCGGAACGCCCGCATGAAGCGGTCCGCCGCGGCCAGGAGCCGACTGTTCGCCGCCCGGGACGTCCGCTGGCGCCGGGCCGCTTCCTGGGCCAGGCGGTCCTGCTCTGCCCACTTGAGGGCTTGGGCGCGCTGCTCGGGACTGGCCAGCTCGGCGACAATCTCGGCCACGGTGAGGTCGGAGCCTGCCGCCGGGTTGTTGGTCGCCCGGTCCTGGCTCGACACCAGCGACTTCATCCAGCTCTGCTTCGTGTCGATCTTCATCAGCCGGCGCACGTCGAGCGAGCCCCGCGCCAGGTAGTACGTGATGGAGATCTCGGTGGCCATGGCCCCCTGGCGCACCCCGCGGCCGTTGCGTTGCTGCAAGGTCGCCGGCTCCCAGGGCAGGTCCAGGTGGTGAATCGCGCATGTGCGGCGCTGCAAGTCCACACCCTCGTAGGCGACGGCATTGCAGATGATCACGTCAAAGGCGGGCTCTGCATACTCGTCGTCGTCGGGACAACCCACGCCGTTGAACGCCTCGGCAATCTGTTGCCGCTTCTCCATGTCCTTGGCGACCTTGGCGTTTAGAATCGCAATCCGCTTGGCCGGGACGCCACCCTCCACGAGCAGGCGCTTGACCCACTCGTGGACCGCGATGTTCTCGACGAAGATGATGTGGGCGCAACTGAAACACACCCGCGAAGCGCAGCCCGTGGGGGGCTCGGAGCACACGCCGTCCCGCTTCATCGACGCGATGACGTTGCGGGCGCAGGCTTCGAGCTTGGGCGCGTGGCCCCGGATGGGGATGGTGGGCGAGGTCTTCTTGTTGAACTTCTTGCCCGAGTGGTTCGGCAGCTCGGTGTGCTGGGCCACCAGGTCGATGCGACCCGACAGGCCCATCACCCGCAGCCGCAGTGCCTCGATGGCCCCTCGGCTCGCCGGCAACTGGGCCGCCAGCTTGCGGATCTTCTCCTGAATGTCGGCAATCTCGCTGAGAATGGCCTGGATGGCGGCTTGCTGGCTGGGCGCGAGGTCGACGTGCTCCTGACGCACGATGGCGTCGGGAATCCGCAGGCCCACCTCTTCGGCGGTCCGGAACTCCGCCTGGTCGAACAACACATCCCGCAGTTCGGGCAGGTTGCCAAAGGCCCGCACCGCAGAGCGCACCTCCAGCTTGCCGTCGGGCTTCTGCGCGATGGCTTGCTCGGTCAGGCAGTACCGCGAGATGAAGGTCTCGGGATCGGTGATGCCCACCCGCTCGAAGGCGTGGGGATCGACGATGGCGACGGCATTGTAGAACTCCAGCGGGCTGTTCTTGGCGGGTGTGGCGCTCAGCAGCATGACGCCGGCGCCCCCGGTCCGGCGGCGGACCGCATGGGCCCGGAAGGCCAGGTGCCACGCCCGCTTTGAGGCGTTGCCGCTGCCCAGTCCGTCGGGCACCCCACCCTCGCGCTGCTCGGCCATGAACAGGTTCTTGAAGTTCTGGGACTCGTCGACGGCCAACAAGTCAATGCCCAGCTCCTCCCAAGTGAGCCCGGGATCGTAGTCCTGGCCCACGTTGCCCTGGAGCATCCCCATGAGCCAGCCGGCCGATGCCTCCTCCTCCACGGCTTCTTTGCGCTCCGAGCGACCCTTGGCCTTGCCGTCCCGGCCGTCGTCCTCCTGGCGGGCCAGCGCGGCCATGCGGCGGATGCTCGCGACCCCTTGGGCGAAGTCCACCAGGGTCTCTTCTTGAATCCGGGTGCGGCCAATCATGGACTGGGTGATGAGCACCAGATCGTAGGCGCCGGCCTGGAATGCCCGCCACTTCTTCGCGCGGTCCTCGGGACTGTCCGTCTCGCTCGCCCACTTGCCCTTGCGGGGGCCCCGCGTGAGCTTCTTGCGGTTCGAACCCACCACGAGCACGCGGTAGTCGGGCAGCACGCGCTTGATGTCCCGCCACCACTTCCACACCAGGCTGTTGGGGACCACGACGGCCGCCCGACGGGCCCAGCCCTCCTGACGGGCCCGGGCCAGCGTGAAGATGAGGGTGTAGGTCTTGCCGAGGCCCACGTCGAAGGCGAGCACGCCCTTGCGATTCTGGAGCAGCCGCTTGGATGCCGCCATCTGGTAGGGGTGCAGCGTGATGGGGCTGTCCCAGCGGGCGACGGTCACGGGATCGGTGTCGACCCGACGGGGCCGGTAGCCACGCACGGTGCGGTTGTAGTGGGTCTCGATGGCCTCTTGGGCCGCCGGGTTGCCCTGGATCCAGCTCCGGAAGTGCAACACCCAGCCCGTGGCCACGCGAACCCGCGCCGCGTCGACGGTCTCGGTGGTCTGCTCACCGTCCTCCGAGAACAGCTTGGCCGCCCGGGGCTTCCACAGCTTGCGGTCGTTGTTGGCCCAGCCGATGAAGTTCAGCAGCGCCTTGCGGCCGTCGCCGTCGTCCACATCGTCGGGCTCTTCCACTTCGAGGTCGACCCGTCCCTCCTTGGTGGTCGGCAGGGCGCTGTAGGCCATGCCTTCGACCATGAGCGTGCCCCGCTCCCAGACCAGCTCCAGCGGCTCGCCGCCACCGAACAGGGGGTTGTCCCGCTGCCAGTCCACGATGACGTCGGTGGGCACGAAGCGGTCCCGGGGGGTGAGGCCACCGTCGCCGAGCACGTCATCGTCGGAGTCCCGCACGATGGCCGGGGCCAGGATGTCCGACCAGGTGAGCGGGCCGATGGCCTGAATCAGCAGGTTGCGCTGACGGGCAGCACGCTCGGGGTCTCGGGCTTCGAGGGCGTCGAGGGCGTCGTGCTTGGGCCACAGGTAGCCGGTGGTGTAGTCATCGGCGGAGACCCAGCGGCCGTCCTCTCCCTCGCACCAGCCGGCCTCGTCGAGGGCCTGGGCCACGGCGGCGGGCTTCATCGAGCCCCCACCCCGGGACACCCACAGCTCGGCCACACGGGCCAGCTCGGCGCCGCCTTCTTGGCGCACCAGCCAGCTCGCGATGGCCGTGACCTCCGGCGGGCCCTGGTAGCGGTTGCTCAGCTCGGGCTCGGTCACGAGCGCCGGCCCCAGCCCCTCGGGACCGTTGGTCGAGGCCAAGAACGCCTCCACACCGCTCACCCGCTGGCGGGCTGCGGCGGCCAAGCCATCGTGCTCGTGGGGCAGGCCGTGGGCCGACACCCAGTCCCCCACGTCGGCCACGAGCTCGCCGCGCACCGTGAGCAGGTCGCGGTCGGGGCTCTCGGCCTGGAGGGCAGCCAGGTAGGCCGCAATGCGGTGACCGAGGGCATCGGCCACACGGACGTCCACGCCGGCGTCCGCCGAGACCCGCACGGCCTGGGCGACCACGCTCCCCCGCTGGTGGCTGGCCACGGCGGGCGCATCGGCACCTCGGGCGGCCGACATCTCCCGCACGGTCTCGCCGATGACCAGCTCTGGCAGGCCGGCGAAGTCCCCGCGGATCTCATAGCCCCACCGTCCCCGGCGCTTCTTGCCCGAGTCCTCCTTCTCGTCGTCAGCGCCCACTTCTTCGCCGAGCACATGCTCAGGGAATGCCTTGAAGTAGCCGCCCTCGGCGATGGCCTGGTCTTCGGGCAGCACGGTCGCCAGCGTGCCCGCGCGCTTGGTGAAGAACACGAGGTCCACGACGAGGTTGGCGCCGGGGAACAGGTGGGTCTGGCCGTCGGTGGAGACCGAGGGCAGCCGGAAGGCGCACGACAGGTGGGCGGTCCGGAGCAGGGTCTCGCGCAGCTTCTGGCTCTTCCGGCTGGTGCCGGTGAGCAGGCCACCGGGCACGAGGAAGACCCCGAGTCCATGGGGCTCCAGCAGGCCCACCGCCCGGCTCACAAAGTAGTGGTAGGCCGCGCGAATGTCCTGACCGACGCTGTCCTCGGCCTTGGACGCACCCCGCGCACCGTAGGGCGGGTTGCAGACCACAAGATCGAAGCGCCGGGCGTCGTTGTAGGCCACCCACCGCTCGAAGGGGCCGTGGTAGACGCTGGCGTCGGGCGAGAACCGCGCCCGCAGCACGCGCTCGGACACAGCGCTGTACTCAACGGCGGTCCAGTCGGCCGGCACGCCCGCTTGCTGGAATCCGGCGAGGAAGCGGCCGATGCCAGCGGAGGGTTCGAGGGCCCGGAAGGGCAGGCCGGCGCCCGGTCGGGACAGCTCGGCGGGCCAGGTGGCGACGGCGTCAGCGACGGACCGGGCCACGTCGGAGCGGGTGTAGTATTCGTGGATCAGCCCCCGCGTCTCGGGCACCGGGAAGCCCTCGGGGAAGCGGTCGGCCACCTTGCGCAGCGACAGCCCACCCCAGCCCGAGTAGGTCGCGAGCACCTGGTGCTCGGCTCGGGTGTAGGGCCCGTCAGGCTTGGTCGACAGCAGCAGCATTGCGGCGAGGTTGGCCTCGGTGCGCTCCTTCACGCCCATCAGCTCGGCGGGGAGCTCGGGGGGGAGCTCGGGGGGGAGCTCGGGGGCAGCGGCGGGCGCAGACTGCCCACCCATGCGGGCGAGGATCTGCCGCTCGTAGGGCCGCATGGAGTCGGCCAGATCGGCCACGGCGGTGTGTTGGTTCCGCTCCCAGAAGCCCCAGACGTCATCGGGGCTCAGCCCCTCCGGCGGGGACTGGGCGATGGACGTGATGGCGAGGTTGGCGACCTGGGCCGCCAGCAACATGATCTGGTCGACGGCATCGAGGCCGGCGAGGTCTTCGTCTTCCATCACCGGGCACCTCCGAGCAGCTTGGCGAGGGCGTCATCCATGCTGGACTTCATGGCCTGACCGATGGCGGCGTCCTTCTGGGCTTGGGTGAGCACCTTGGTGGACGGGGCAGACCGGGGCTTGCGTGCCGGCTTGGGGGCCGTGGCCTGGGGACTGGCTTGCGTTGCGGTTGCGTTGCTGGGACGGGACCGCTTGGTGACGCGCGGCGAACGCTCGGGGGCTGGCTTGGGCCCGGCCTTGGGTTCTGGCTTGGGTGCAGGTGCGGGAGCGGGCCCTCCGAACAACGCACGCTGGCCGGCTGCACAGTCCGCCGCCAGACGCATGGCGCTGATCCCCAGGACCTGCAGGGCCTCCTTCTGTGAGGCGTCCGCCTTGGCTCGACTGAGCGCATCGGCGGCCTTCTGGATCGCCTTGGCCACAGCCACCCGCTCGGGTGCACGACAGCTCGGCCGGTCCACCAGCTCGCGGGCCCGGGTGATGAGCTTGCGGGTGCGCCAGGTCCAGCGCGGCGTGGCCTCCAGGTAGGTCCGGAGGTCTTGGCCACGCTCGGCCCAGTCCGCCGGCACCGTGCGCTTCTTGCCCTTCACGGCGTTGTCGAGCTCCTCCATCAGGTCGTCGACACTCGCCTTGTCCCCGCTGATCTTGCCGTCGAACAGCCACCCTTCGAGAATCCACGGCGTGGGGTGGTCCGACTTGAACATCGCCCGCAGGAACGCCAAGGCGTTCTGCACTGGCGCCGCTCGGACCGGCCGCCCGATGGCCTCGCCCCGGTCGATGGCGTCGAGGATCTCCACGGCAGCGTCCGCCACGGCCTTGGCCTCCGCGGCCATGGGTGCCGTCTGAGGTGCCGGTGCCGGTGCCGGTGCCGGGGCTGCCTTGCGGGTCCGCCGCTTCCGGGCGGTCCCCTCCGGCGTCAGTCCGCGGGGAAGTCCCCGGCCTGCTCGCGTCTTCGACGGCACCGCCGCGCCACGGGTGCCGGTGTAGCCATCATCCAAGGCACCCCGCCGCCGGGTGTCCCGCTGAGAACACGCCTCAGCAGCCATGTCCGTTGCGGTCCGGACCGCCTCACCAATGGCGTCCGCGAGCACCTTGCTCGACGCCACCGGCGACTCTTCGGGCTGCGCAAACCACCGGGGACTGCGGGTGATGCGCCAGTGCCACGCGCCCGACAGGCTGGGCTCGGTCCACACGCTCACCGTCACGTAGGACAGCTTGCGCTCAAGCTCGACCCGGGGCCCCTCCGGCGTGCAGACCATCCACGCCCGCCACTCGCTGCGCAAGGCGATGGGCCCCACCGGTCCCCGCTCGGCCTTCAAGAGGTCCTGAATGCCTTGAATCTCGGCATCGAGACTGGCCACCTTGCCCGTCGGCATCGCCACGGCGTCACCCTT
>CALOBC010000058.1:0-271784 GCA_942491145.1 Myxococcota bacterium
GCTCTACAGTGAGACGGTCGGACTGGTGCCGTTCTCCATCAAGCCGGGCCCCGTCGAGACGGTCACCCTCTGGCAGACCCGATGACAGCGCCCCCGGCCGCGCCCGCTTCCCCCGCCACCGACGTCCGAGAACAGGTCGCGATGCGGATCTTCGACGGCCTCTGGCGGGCCTGGGCCACCTACGGTCTGGCCGCCACGTTGTTCGCGATCCACATCTTTGTGGGCCTCCATCCGTACTACCGCGGACGTTGGAGCCCGATCCAGGTGCTCATCTGGCCCCGGGGCACGTGGCTGCTGGCCCGGTTTGGATCGATGCGGTCCAAGGCCGTGGATCGGGGAGAGCTGTGGCGACTGGTCAGCGCGGGCTTCCTCCACGTCGATGGGCTGCACTTTGCGGTCAACCTGGTCGGCCTGTTGCTCGTGGGCCGTGTGGTCGAAGCCGTGTTTGGCCCCGCCCGCACCATCGCACTGTTTGTCATCGCGACAATGGGCGGCACGACGCTATCTTGGTTGGTCGGCGGCACGGCGAGCAGCGTCGGGGCGAGCGGGGGCATCTTTGGGCTGATGGGGGCGGCGGTCTACTTTGGGTGGACCCGGGCCAGCGACCTGCCCGACGATGTCAGCCGTGTGCTGAAGCGGCGCCTGACCATCATTGTGGTGCTGAACCTGTTGATCGGCCTGCCCATCAGCGTCATCGACAACCACGCCCATGTGGGTGGCCTGCTGGCGGGGGTGGCGGCCGCCATTCCGATGGGTGATCGGGTGACGGGCACCCGCCCCCAGAGCGCCCGGGCGACGTGGATGCTGATCGCGTTCTCCACCCTCGCCATCGGCTGGGCGGCCGCTGGCGTCTGGACCCGGTACTGACCTCAAAACACAGCGGAGAGAGCCATGCGTGCGGTGGTCCAGCGGGTCCGTGAGGCCTCGGTGACAGTGGACGAAGCGGTGGTCGGGGCGGTCGGTCCCGGCTTGTTGGTGCTGCTGGGCATCGCGCCCACCGACGGCCCGGACGACGTGAAGTGGATGGCGAGCAAGCTGGCCAACCTGCGCATCTTCGCCGACGACAGCGGGCGCATGAACCTGTCTGTGCTGGACCTGAAGCTCGAGATCCTGGTGGTCTCCCAGTTCACGCTCTACGGCGACTGTCGGAAGGGACGCCGGCCCAATTTCATGGGGGCAGCCGATCCCGCGCTTGCGGAGCCGCTTGTTCAGGATGTCTGCGCCGCGCTGCAGTCCCAGGGGGTGCGGCGGATCGCTCAGGGTCGATTCGCGGCGGACATGGATGTAGCCCTCGTCAATGATGGGCCTGTCACCCTGGTGATCGACTCACCTTGATGGTTTTTTGCGGGGGACTGGCCAGTCCATCTCCAGCTTCCGTGCGGGTGTCCGTTCGAGTCCGCATCGTCTGACGTGCGTCCCGCAGGCTGGGATCGCTGGGACCGCGTGGTCGGACTGGATCCAAGCACCGGTGCACCATGGCAAGAGACAAGACGAAGGCTCCCGGGAGCCTGCTGGAGCGGCTGCTTCCGCGGGCCGTCGTCAAGATCCTGCCCCGATCCCTGCTGGGGCGGCAGCTCTTGGCGATGACCCTCGTGCTGGGCGCTGGCAATGGGCTGATGTGGCTGCAAGCCGAGGGGGTTGCCCACACGGATGCCATCGGCGGTGAGCAGCGGCGGATGCTGGCCATCGCCCGCTCGATCACCCCCCACCTCGACGGTGTGTCGCATGAGCGGATGGCCCAGGCGGCCCCAGGTCGCGGGGCTTGGCTGTCGTGGGCAGACGCGCCTGAAGACGTGAAGTCCTTCCATGACGAGCTTGCAGTGCTCCAGGGCTTCGCGGAGCTGCAGGCCCCGGTGCACACCCTGCGCATTCGCGACGAGTACCGCGACCAGATCGCGGCCGAGCCCAATCGTCCCCACCGCAAAGCGCTGGAATTCGTGTTCACCAGCGCGGACACACCCGTGTGGCGCCACGAGCGGGACTACCGCCCGGACATGCGGACCGCCTTCTTCGACGGCGTGCCCACCGCTTCCGAGCCCCACGCGGACTCCAGAGGTGCGTGGGTGAGCGCCTACACGCCCTTGCTTGATGAGAATGGCGCGGTGGTCGGTGTTGTGGAGGTGGAGGATCGGGCGGAAGCGCTGCTCGAACGGCTAGCCGATCGCCAGAAGCGCCATGCCGCGCTGATGTTGGCCATTGTGTTGTTGATGTGCGTGGCCATCGGACTGACCGTTCAAGAGCTGAACGCCGGACTGGCCCGCCTGGAGGGCGCCGCCCAGCGCATGGGACGGGGGGACCACAACACCCCGGTGGTGCCCCTTGGCGTCAAAGAGGTGACCCAGCTTGCCCGGGGGCTGGAGCAAGCGCGCCAGAGTGTTGCGCTGCGCACCGGCGAGCTGCGGGCCATGCGCGATGCCCTGGCCGAAGAGCTGCAGGACGCCCGGCAGAAGCTCAAGCACCAGGACCGAAAGCGCCGCCGCCGGTTCGTGGGCTTGAAGGGCAAGCTGCAGGTCACCCTCGAAGTGGGGGGCCGCCCGATGGCCGTGCGCTTGACCGACCTGACCTTCGACCGGATCGTGGTCTCGCTCGATCGTGCCGTGGCGCTGGACCTTGCCCCCGGCATGGCCGCGCGGGTGTTTCTGGTGCCCCCGGACGGCGCCAGCCCGTGTGTGTTGGACGTGCGGGCGGGTCAGACCCAGCTCACGGCGGACGAGACGCAGATCACACTCCAGCCCGATCGCCCGCTGGTGCTGGAGGGGCTTCCCGAGGATGTGCGGCGGCTCATGAGCCAGCGGCGGACCCTGCGGATCGAGCCTTCCCCCGATCAGCCTGTCGTCGCTGCCGTTCGCCGCAGCGCCCGCCTCAAGCCGGTCGAGGTTCGGGTCCTCAACATCTCTGCGGGCGGTCTCAAGGTGCTGCTGGCCGTTCCCTTCGAGCGATTCAGCACCTGGGGAAGCTACATGCAAGTCGCCCTGAAGATCGCGGAGGAGCCCATGTTCCACTTGGGGGCCTGCGTGCGGAACTGTGAGCCGGCAGGGGACAGCACCGAGATCGGCCTGGAGTTCGACGCCGAGACCACGCCAGATCTGGCCCAGCACCAGGCCAAGATCGCGAGGTGGGTGAAGGATCGCGATCGGGAGCGGCGGGAAGGGGCACTGCGAGCGAGCTGATCACGCTCACTTCGGCACTGCTCGGGTCCAGTGGGACCACCCCGCTGCAGTGGCCACGGGCTGGAGACCCGCTTCGACCAGCGCGGCCTGCCACAGTGCCCACTCGTCGGCAGCGGGGCCTGCGGGCGGGCGGACTTCGGCCAAGACGGCGTCGTGCACTTCATGGGCGACGGCAGACACCCGCTCGGGATCCGCAGCGAAGTGGCCCAGGATCCGCAGTGTTGGACGGGCGGCGAGGTGGGGGGCCAGCAGAGGGGGCACCAGCACCGGCAGCGTGTGGGCCTTCAGCGGCTGCACCAGGGCGGTCAGCGCTTGTGCGGTGGCGGGCGTGTGCACGGCCCAGGTTGCGGACCTCACGATCTCCGGCGAACCTGCGAGAATGCTCATCAGCAGGGCAAAGATACCTACTTTTGGCGCGCCCCAGCGCTTCGCTGCGCGGTGCATGCCCACCCCCACGGCCGGCAAGAACAGGGCCGCCACCACCGCGAGGTAGTGCAAGCCGCCACTGCCGGGTGCCACGGGCTCCAGGTCCGAGAACACCATCAGCCACAGCCACCCGAGCAGTGCCGGAGCCAGCAGCCGGGGGGCCAACAGGGCCGGCACCCCCGCGGCCACGCACCGGGCAAAGAAGCGTGTCTCTTGGGACCAGCGGAACACCGGGCGGGTGCCGGCGAGGATCTGCTGGACGGTGGCGAGGGGATCGGCGCTCGACGTGATGTTGCTGCCGTGGCCCCACACCGCGAGCGGCAGCCCGATCGCGGTGAGCACGGCAGCGCACAGCACCAGAGACCCGGCCCACCGGCGGCGGCGGTGCCCCAGGTGGACCGCAAACGGCAACATCGCCCCCAGCACCCACGGCGCTTCTTCTCGGGCGAGCACACACAGCACGGCCCCGCCGAAGACCACCGTGGCCCGTTCCCGAGCGAGCCCAGCGACCACAAGAGCGGCACCGGGCACGAAGAAGACGATGGGGCGCAGGTCCACACATGCCAAGGCCATCGCCAGCGGGTGCAGCCCGAGCGCCAGTGCGCCCGCCAAGGTCAGACCGCGCCCCGGCTGTCGGGTCCACGCGAGCCACACGATGGTGGACACTGCGAGGGCTTGGAGGGCCGTCAGCGCCGAGGGGGACGGCCAGGCCCACCACAGGGGCACCCACAGCAGCCGCACAAGGCTGAGGTGAATGCTGCCCAGCAGGCTGCCCTGGTCAAACTCGAGGGCCGTCTGGGCGAAGCCAAGACCGGACGCCGCGGACCAGGTGGACTGGGTGAAGAACGCCAAGTCCGGCGGAGACAGCGTGTCCAGCGACCGCACCCGCCCGACCGCTGCCGCACCGAGAAAGGCGCTCAGCGCGGTCAGCAGCAGGACGGGTGCTCGGTCTGGGGCGGCCACAGCCGACGATAGAGCATCGGTCGGGCCGGTGTCTGGGGATCAGATCTCCCGACTGGCCTCTTGATCCTCCTCCAGTGCCTCTTTGTTCTTGCGCCACTGGGTGTGCATCCGCCGCTCGCTGGCGCGGGTCTTGCCGCCGAAGGACCACGTGAACTCGGTCGACTGCAGGGCCCAGGCACCGGGCACGGACGAGAGGCCCCCGCCGATCCGCAGGTTGGCTCGGCGCCAGGCAAACTGCCAAGATGCGGTCGCCACGTAGGTGTTGGCGATGGGGGCATCCTGCTTGGTGGTGATCTGGTCCACCAGGGGCTTCACGCCCACGTCGTCGGGAATGGACTGGGTGTCGAACGTCGAGTTGAACTGGGCCCAGATGTCGGCCTGCGCCTGGAACACCAAGCTGTCCCGACGATTGAAGCGAATGTCGGACGCCAGCGCGAGCTCGATGGCCTCCATGCGGACCTCGATGTCTTCGCCGTCGGTGACGTAGTCGAGGGTCTGCTGCCAGTTGGCGGCGTCGGGCACCACCAGGTCAAAGACCCACGGCAAGGACGCCACATCGGGCTGGCCTGCGCCGAGCCACTGCTCGTAGCCGGCGCCAATGTGCACCGACCACCGGGGCAGCACGCGGGTGGAGACCACACCGCCCACATCGAACTGCCGAAGCTGGAAGTCACCGGCCGGCAGGCTGAGCATGCTGCCCGTGGCGGCCACATCGACGATGCCCAGGCGAAGGGCGTCGATCTTGATCTGCCCGTTGGGCACACCGACGACCAGCGCGCTGGGGATGGTGCCGATCTGCACGCGGGGAATCGCTCCGACCCGCACGCCGCCGATGCCCAGCTCGGCTTCGCCCCACTCCAGGGTGTACGCGGTGAAGCCGGTGTGGGAGTAGGGCGTGGGCGGCAGGGCGCGCCGGGTCGGCTGCAGCCCTTTGAGGCCGGTGGGGGTCAAGGGCGGGAGGGGAGTCGCCGCCGTGCGGTCCGCAGGCGGGAGATCGGGTGCATCTCCTTCGTCTGCGAGAGCTGGGGAGCACAACAGGCCCGCGATCAGGATTCCAACCATCTTTCTTCCGGGCGGGGGGCCTGGGTTTGCGTGCCGCCGACCGCTGTTCTTGAAGACGGCTCCAGAGCAGCCCGAGGTGAGGCACCGCCACGGGCACATTCCAGGGTACCGACGCCAAGACCGCATCCACCACGAAACGATGAACATGTCCTGTTGATGGCACTTCAGGCGTGGTGTGGCCCGGTGGTCTCGCGGTGGACTGCAGCGCCCGTCAGCGGTCGGGAAGCCCGATTGGTGCAACACTTCCGTCGGATGGATCGCCGAGCCCCAAGATCTTCTTTCTGACGTCTCAAGCTGTCCGAATGGTGTTTTGTGCGAGAGAGATGTCTCTGTTGCCCTTCCGCCACAATTGGCCAGCAGTGGGCTGTTCTTCGCGTCGCCTCCAAAGTGCGATTCGGGTAAGTGCTTGATCTTTAAAGTTTTTTTGGACTGATGGGCCAGAGCCTCGATCGTGCCTTGGTGGGGTCGGCGACCGCCGGGGGCCGGTCTGGAGGCCAAATTCCCCTGTCGTGGCCTTTTCCTGCACATCGGCGCTACCCGATTGTGGGGAGGCCATGATATGGAGCGGCGCCCGTCCGGGACGGGAATCATCGACAACGGCGCCCTTTTGCCGAACTCACGATTCCTGTTAGTCACGCCCGGTCCCGAGAGGCCGGCTCCGAACATCGTTGGCGAGTAGGGTTTTCCACTCGTACAAATATGTTTGTGCTGGTCCGTTCTTCGCGGACGGACCCGGTCGGTAAAACTGACCTTCCTTTCCCCTAGGAGCATCGCCATGAACAAGAAGGAGATCGCCGCACGGCTTGCGAGCCGCGCCCAGATCACGAACGTCAAGGCCCTTGAGATCCTGACCCTGCTCTTTGATGCCGACAACGGCATCGTCGCGGACGCTCTGTCCTCCGCAGACACCGAAGACGCAAAGGTTCTGGTTGCCGGCTTCGGCACCTTTGAGCGCCGCGTCCGCGCTGAGCGCGTGGGTACCAACCCCGCGACCGGCAAGCGGCTCAAGATCCCCGCCAAGAACTACGTCAGCTTCAAGCCCGGCAAGACCCTCCGCGAGCGCATTGCGGGCATGGATGTCGGCAAGTGAGCTGGTGACCTGAGCCCTCTTGTGGGGCTTTGGTTCCGCTGCCCGGTGGCCTCTTCTGGCCATCGGGCATTCTCTTTTCTTGGGGTCGAGGTGCCCCGGCGGGCCCCTTGGTCCAGCCGTTACTAGTGCTCAGCCGTCACCTTCACTGGGCGCTCAGCCGCCCCAGATCATCCACATGGTGCCCAGATCGTAGCGCCCGTCGGTGTTTGTGTAGGCTGAGCCGATGAGCAGCTCGTCCATGCCGTCGCCGTTGAGGTCTGCGAAAGCGCTGGCCCGGCCCAGGTAGTCCTTGGCCGCCGCGCCGTGGACTTGGAGGTCCAGGTCGGACGCGAGGTGATCGCCCGTCAGATCCGGGCCACCCCGGAGCAGGAACAGCCGTCCTGCGTGGGTCTGGAGGCCGTGAAGCGCGTTGACGGCGCCCATCGCAAGGACGGGCTGACCCGGTCCAAAGGGCTGGCCGATGCTGAGTCCTGTGCCGAGCTGCTGGTCGTCCCAGTGGCCCCGCACTGTGGCCACCGGCGCCGTGCCGAAGACGAGATCGCTGTCACCACCGGCATAGATGGACACTGCGCCCACCGAGCCAAAGGGATCGTCGGCGAGGGGGGCGCCCACGGCGAGATCGGCCGTGCCATCGCCGGTCAGGTCGCCCACCACCGCGGACCAGCCGAATGCATCGCCCCCATGGGCGCCGTCCAGAAACTGTGCAGCGTCAGCCAAGGTGCCACCGGTGGGGCTGGAGCCGCCCGGCAGGATGTAGACCCGCCCGCGTGAGCCCACGGCGTACGGCGCCCCGATGACGACGTCGGCGTAGCCGTCATTGTTGAGATCGCCGCCTGTCAAGGCGTTTCCGGCGGAGTCCGTCGCCCCTTGACCGGTCCAGGCTGCGTCGGCGTCCACCAGAGCGGTCTCGGCCGCGAAGCCCCCCGTGCGGCCCAGCATCAGGCTGACCCGACCGGGCCCCTGCAGGTCATCCCCCAGCTCGGCGTCCCGCATCTCTCCGGCGATCAGCAGGTCAGCGAGGCCATCCCCGTCGACGTCCCCGGGGCCTGCGACCACACTGCCGGCGCGGCTCCATGCGCGCTCACCCGTGAAGCGTGCCACTGCCGTGAGGTTGGCCGGTGCGTCCACGGAACCGGCGGCGCCACTGATCAGCACGGCCGAGCCCTGGCCCGGCATGTCGGTCGACTCCGTGCCCCGCGCGCCGACCAGCAGCTCGGCGATGCCGTCCCCGTCGGTGTCCCCAACAAATGCCACCGCGCTGCCCAGGCTGGCACCGGCGCTCTGGCCCTCCAGTGTGGCGATGGCCCCGAGCCCAAGGGCACCCCCAGCGCCGTCCACGATGGCGCGGCCCGACAGGATGGTGATGCGGCCCGCGTCCACGCCGGTGGCGCCGTCGTACAATGTTGCGGCCAGGACCACATCGGGAATGCCGTCGCCATCGAGATCTCCGCCGGTCGCGACGGCGTGTCCGAGGTAGGCATAGGCTTGGTCCCCGACCCACGTGCACGACGCGTCTCCCACACAGCCGGTCGCACCCATCGCACTGAGGGGAAGGCCGCCCGTGCAGGCCGAGGCTGGGGTGCCCGAGTCGTCCTCACCGTCGTCGGCACCATCCTCGCCGGCGGTGGTGGTTGCGCTGGTGTCGGGCGGGGTGGACTTGGTGGGTGTCCCGCAGGCCATCAGCGTGGTGGCCAGCATCACGGGGAACCGCAACAGCGGAGTGCCCGGCGTGGGCCCTGGGGCGCTCATGGGGCTGCCTCGTCGAGCAGGAGCTGGACCTCGTCGACGAGGCGCACTCGATCGGTGACCAGATCCAGCTTGTAGTGAACAATCCGTGGTCGGCCCGCCCGATCCAATATGTAGATATACCAACGGTCGGCATTGTAGGCGACTTGCACTTGGGCCTCGGCGGTGTCTTGCAAGATTGGCACGTCGGTGCCGGATGCCAGCTCGGGCACGGACTCCGGGCTGGCCGCCAGGGCCACCACCCGGAAGTCGACTTCGGCCCACGCGTCGGCTTGCTCGTCGACAATGTCCTGCCACTGGACCACTTGGGCCTGGCAGTGCGAGCAGCTGGGCAGCGCAAAGTACAGCAGCGTGACGTTTCCAGCCGTGGCCGTTCGGGGCACCACCTCGCCCGCAGTGGGGGATGTCGGGTTGACGTCCACCAGCGCAAAGTCGGGGGCCGAGTCCGGCGCAATGCCGCAGTCGGCACCTTCGAGCGGGGGTGTGGCGCTGGCGGGCATCGACAGCAGCAACGCCGCGCCGAGGGCCGTCCAGATGCGCAATCTCGCAGTCATCGGGTACACCTCCGCTGGCGGTTATACCGCGCCGTCTGTTCGGGGCCCTGTCCGAACAGGGTGGCTTGGCGCTGGCGGCGTCGGGCTCCGGGTCCCGTCTGTCTTTGGCCCACCGTGTTGGCGCCGCCCACGGATGGAAGCGAGCAAGTCATGTCCCAGTCCCCATCGAGCTCCCTCAGCCCCTCGTCCCCCCTGCGCACCGTGGTGGTGCTGGTGGCCCTCGGCGCATCACCGGTTGTGCACGCGGCCCCCATGCAAGGGCTCACCGCCGGTCTGGGGGGCGGCTACCTGCTGATCGACCCCGACGAGGAGATCAGCAACGCTTGGGCCATTGTGCCCCGGCTTGGGTACACGTTTGGGCCTCGGGTGGGCTTCGAGGTCGAGATGGGCGTGCACGCCGGCCAGATCCCGGCGCTGAGCATGCCCTACACCGGGCTCACCCCTCGCCTGAACTTGATGATCGACATGGCGCCGGATCACTGGGCCCAGCCCTTCTTTCTGGCGGGTGCTGGGGCGTTCTGGAAACAGGCGCGCCCGACGAGCACCGCCCCGCTCGACCGCTCGGCGTCCGGATCCCGCTTTGTGCGGCAGAACCCCAACACCGACGTGGCAGCCAACTTTGGTGGCGGGCTGATGCTGCGGTTGGACGGTCCGTGGTTCTTTCGGCTCGACGGGCGGGCGCTGCTGCACTGGGGCGAGGACAACGTCGGCTACGCCGAAGGCTTCGCCAACTGGGAGATCACGGGGGGCATCACCTTTCGGGGTGGGGAGCTCAAGCGGGACTCCGACGACGATGGGCTGGCGGACCGGCTGGACCCCTGCCCCTTCGAGCGGGAAGACTTCGACGGCTTTCGGGACAGCGACGGTTGTCCGGACTGGGACAACGACCAAGACGGCGTGCGGGACGACAAAGACGAGTGCCCCGATGAAGAGGAGGACCCCGACGGCTTCGAGGACCAGGACGGCTGCCCGGACGAGGACAACGACAAGGACGGGGTGCCCGACTGGAACGACGCTTGTCCCGATGTGCCCGAGGACGGCGATGGCTTCGACGATGGGGACGGCTGCCCAGAAAATGACAACGACAACGACGGGGTTCCCGACGACGTGGACCGGTGCCCGTCGGACCCCGAGGACCGGGATGGCTTCGAAGACGCCGACGGCTGTCCCGACACGGACAATGACGGCGACGGTGTGCCCGACACCGAAGACCGCTGCCCGTCGGAGCCCGAGAACATCAACGGGATCGACGATCAGGATGGCTGCCCCGACGAGGCCCCGCCGCCGCCGGACATGTTCAGCGGGGTCATCCCGGGCGTGAACTTCCAGACCGGCAAGGATCAGCTCACGGTCGACAGCTACAAGGTGCTGGACGAGGTGGCCGTGATCCTCGCCCGCTACCCTGAGATCCGCATCGAGGTCCAGGGCCACACCGACTCGGATGGCTCGTCCCAAGCGAACCTGAACCTGTCCGCCCGGCGGGCCCGCACTGTGGTGGAGTACCTGATCCGTCGGGGGGTGGAACCGGACCGCCTGGAGTACGTCGGCTATGGCGAGAGCAAGCCGCTGGTGAAGAATGACAGTGCCTCCCACAAGGCGATCAACCGCCGGGTGGAGTTCCATCGCCTCGACAACGGCGGAAAGTGAGTCGGCGAGGGGGTCCCCCGGCACCGCTGCCGGTGGATGGGGTGCTGGCGGACATCACGGCGGCTCTCCACAACGGCCCAGCTGTGGTGGTTGTGGCGCCTCCTGGGTCGGGAAAGACCACCCGGGTGCCCCCCGCCCTGCTCGCGGCGGGCTTTGCGGATGCGGGCCAGATCCTGTTGCTCCAGCCCCGGCGACTGGCGGCCCGGGCGGTGGCCAGCCGCATCGCGGACGAGCGCGGGGAGCGAGCTGGCGACACGGTGGGCTGGCATGTGCGGTTCGAGCGTCGCTTTGGCCCGCGCACCCGCTTGTTGGTGATGACCGGGGGCATGCTCACCCGGCGGCTGCAAGCTGATCCCTTCTTGGATGGTGTGAGCGTCGTGATTCTCGACGAGTTCCACGAGCGCGGGGTGCACACCGATCTGGCGGTTGCGATGCTGCGGGGGCTGCAACAGGAGCTGCGCCCGGAGCTCAAGATCGTGATCATGTCGGCGACCCTGGACCCCGCGCCCATCGCGGCCTTTCTCGGGGGGGCGCCGGTGGTGGAGGCCGCAGGGCGGTGCTTTCCCGTGACGGTGGTGCACCAAGCCCCGGCGCCCGAGCGGCGTGTGGAGGCGGTGGTGGCCGATGCGGTCGTGGATGTGCTGGGCCGCACCGACGTGGGGCATGTGCTGGCCTTCTTGCCGGGGGTCGGTGAGATCAACCGATTGGCGGGCCTTCTGCGCGACCGGGTGACCGTGCCCGTGAACCCGCTGCACGGCCGGATGCGGCTGCGGGATCAGAGCGCAGTGCTGCAGCCGACGGCCCCCCGCACGGTGGTGCTGGCCACCAACATCGCCGAGTCGAGCGTGACCTTGGCGGGGGTGCGGGCGGTTGTGGATGCGGGCCTGGCACGGGTCTCGGTTCACGATCCTGGCCTGGGCATCGACGTCTTGCGCACCGTGCCTTGCTCGGTGGCCGCCGCGGACCAGCGGGCGGGCCGGGCGGGGCGTACGGGGCCGGGCTTGGCGCTGCGGCTGTGGTCCGAGACCCAGCACGCACTGCGTCCCGCGGCCCACAGCCCAGAGCTGGAGCGGGCTGATCTGGCCGAGGTTGTGCTGTTTCTGGCCGATCTGGGCGAGACCCCGGACGGCTTTGGGTGGTGGCAGGCCCCCCCGAAGGCCCACATCCAGCGTGCCCAGGCCCTGCTCCACATGCTCGGGGCCATGGACAAGGACGGGCGCATCACGGCGGTGGGGCGCAGCCTCGTGGCACTGCCGGTGCATCCCCGGGTGGGCATGGTGGTTCTCACCGGTCGGTCCCTGGGCCTATTGCACGCTTCGGCGACCGCTGCGGCCTTGGTGAGCGAGCGGGATCCGTGGGGGGCGCCGGGGGTGTCCGGTCCCGCGGACCTGCTGGAGCGCATTGCGGCTGTGGACGGAGGCGGCGGGCGCGGTGCCGATCCCCGGGCCATCGAGGGGGTGCGGCGGGTGCGAGACCAGCTCATCGACGTGGCCCAGCGGGCGCGCTCGGTGCTGCCGTCGAGAGAGGGGACGGTTGTGGATGCCCTCATGGCAGGCTTTCCCGACCGAGTGGGCATGCGCCGAGGTGCCCACGATGCGCTGCTGGCCAGTGGACAAGGGGCACGCTTTGAGGGGCCCATGGCGCTGGGGGACGCCCAATACTTCGTGGCGGTGGCCTTGTCCGGCGGTCCGAGGGGGCTGCGGGTGCGGGCGGCGGCCCCGGTGCACACGGTCCCGGCGACCTGGCAGACGGCGGTGTTTTGGGACCCCACCGCAAACCGGGTTCGCACCGAGAGTCAACTCCAATACGGTGCTTTGGTGCTCGGCAGCCGGCCGCTCGAACGCAACGGTGCCGGCACGCCGGCGGGGGACGAGGCCGAGGCCCTGTTGCTCCAGATCGCCCAGCGCGCGGGGGCGGACGTGGTGCTGCGGCCCTCTGACGCGGCGCTGGCGCTGATGGCCCGCATTGCGGTGCTGGCGCGGCTGCGGCCGGACCAAGGTGTGGAGCGGGTGACCCTGGACTCGCTGCTGCCCCAGCTGGTGCGGGGGTGTCGGTCGATGGCTGATCTCGCGCGGGCCGATGTGGGGGCTGCGGTGCTGGGTGCGCTGGGTCACCGCTTCCAGAGTGTCCTGAACAAGCACGTTCCCACCCATGTGGGGCTGCCGTCGGGGCGCCGCATGGCCCTCGACTATGGTGATGGTTCAGGCCCGCCGGTGCTGGCCGCCCGCATCCAGAAGCTCTTTGGGCTGCTCGATACACCGCGAGTCTGTGGTGCGCCAGTGCAAGTGCAGCTGCTGGCCCCCAACCGGCGCCCGGCCCAGGTCACCACCGACTTGCGGGGCTTCTGGACCGGGTCGTACCAAGATGTGCGAAAGCAGCTTCGGGGTCGCTATCCCAAGCACTCTTGGCCGGAGGATCCCCTGACCGCGGTGGCCGAAAACCGGCCCCGCCGCAAGGGCTGAGGATCAGTCGATGTCCAGGCCACCGAGGCCGGCCATGAAGCTGAGGTGGAATTCCAGATCCACGTGGTCCGGCGCCAGCTGGCGGTGCACCAGCGTGCCCAACAAGAAGCTCAGGACCACCCGTCCCAGCGCCGGATCGGGCAACGCGAGCTGATCTTGGATGGCCGCCGCCAGCAGCCCCAGGGTCTCGTCCACCACGGAGGGACCGGCCGCGTCACCGTGCAGCCGATGCACGTCCTGGGCAATCCTCAGGGCTTGGCTGAGCACGTCGGCTTGGGACTGGACGTAGCTGGCGAGGATGCTCAGGCGCTCCGTGCGGTCGGCGCCCTCGGGTGCGGCCTCGCTGGTGGCTTGGATGGCATCCGCAGCCAGCTGGCGAAACATGGTTGCGAAGAGCGCGTCTTTGCCCGGAAAGTAGTGGTAGAGCGTGCCGGTCGACACACCGAGCTCGCGGGCGAGCTGCCGCATGGACAGGCCATTGTAGCCCTTGGCAGCGAAGAGCCCGAGGGCCTGACCGAGCAGCTCTCGACGGCGTACGTCATGGTCGACAATGCGCGGCACAGCGGGCCTCCGGTGGGGGCGGGGCCCTAATGCGCGCAGGCAGGGCACGGGGGACCCGCTCGGCGGCGGGACTGCGAGTCAGTCGACGGCGTCGGTGTTGTCGGCCGTACATGGCGCGTCGCCACAGGGGTGCACCACCACGCCGGGATCGTCGGCATCGAGAAAGCGCAGGGTCTGGGCGGCTTGGCTGTCCCATGTGCGGGGGGTGCCGTGGGCGCCGGTCACCGCTGCGGGCCGGTTCGACACCGTGGGAAGGGGCAACATTGGGTCATAGTGGGCGAGCGCGGGGCCCTGGAGGGGGGCGGTGGCGGTGGCCATGTCGGCGGGCAGGTCTGCGACCGGAGTGACCACGGGGGCACCGGCCGCGCGGGCAATGATGTCGGTGGTCAGGTTGGGCACTTGCTCGTCGCCGACGCTCTTCTGCCACAGCACGCTGCGCCCCTGGAGGCCGTCGGCATACAGCGCGGGGTCGGCCCCGTCCCAGAAGAGCTGGCTGACGGCGTAGAGCAGCTGGCGGTCCGCAGCCCCGGGCACGCTGTTCATGATGAGGACCTCGAACTGTGCCCAGTTGCTGGACCGCTCAAGCATCGTGGACCAGACGCTGCCGCCCACATGCAGCACCCCGTGGGGGATTGTGGGGTCGTTCGCCAGCAGGGTCGCGCCGTTGATGGCGCCGAGGCTGATGCCGTACCACCGGAGCGTGTTGGGGTCGCCGAGGCCGCCGAGCGCCGGGTCGTCGAGCAGCCCACCCCCGTGGACCAGCTTGATCATTGCCGTCGTGTTGGCGATGCCTTGGACCAGCTTGTCGGTGAGCTCGGGGATGCTGCCGAAGTCGGTGCCGACGTTGATGGCGACGCCGAGGTCACTGCGGGTCAAGCCGCGCCAAGTGGTGGCGACCACGATGGCCCCGGCGGCGTCGGCGAGGGCGACCACGTGGGAGGGGTCGTCGAGGTCACCGAGGTAGGTCTCGGGGGAGCTGAAGATCCCATGGCCAAAGATCCAGACCGGCACCGTGCCGGGCGCGGCGTCCCGCACCGAGTCGGGGAGCATGACGAACAGCTCGGCCTCGACGGCGCCTTGGGCCTCGGGGTGGCCGTCGGTGTGGACCGCAAACATGGCGTCATCGACCAGCCAGTCGGTGGTGGTGAAGGTGCCCCGGAGCTGACGCCAGGTGCCCGCGGGCAGGACGTCACCGGCATCGGCATCAAGCTCATCGGTCCAGGCCCACGCCGTGGGGGTCTGGAGTTCGTCGAGAATATTGATGAGTGGGGCAGTTCCGTCGCCGATGGGCAGCATCTCCGCGAGCTGGCGGGCAGGGGCACCGATGGCATCGAGCTGGTCGTCCAGCGCGACATAGTGGGGCAGCAGCTCACCCTCGGCACTGACGGGGGTGTGGCCATCCGCGGCGGAGCGGTACCAGTCGGGGCCGGTCCAGGGGCTGCCGTCGGGGGTTCGCAGGTCGTCGGTGAGCACCACGGCGACACTGTGGCCCACGGTCATCGGCTCCAGCGGGCGCACGAGCAGGCGGGGGTGGTCTTCGGCCCCGGGGGCGGCATCGAGCTCGGCAAAGCACGCCAGCGGTCGGCCCTCGTCGAGGTCCCAGAGCTGCACGGCGCCGTCTCTCTGGGCGGCGGTGGCGGTGGGCAGGCCCGCTGGATCCACAGGGTCTTCCAGGTCAAAGACCGTGGTCTGCACGGGGCTCAGGCCGGTGCGCCAGGCGAGGCGCTCCACTGGCACAGGGGTGCCGTCTATGGGCACGGGGAGCAGGTCCTCGGGGATGCGCAGGTGTCCGTCGACGACGAGGTCTGCGCTGGGAAACACCGCGAGCCTCGGTCGCTGCTGTGGTGCTTCGGGCTGGACCGAGGCCTTGTCGATTGGGTCGCCCCCACACGCCCCGACAACGCCGATGAAGAGGGCGGTCCGGATGTTGCGGAGCCAGGAGGCGGATCTGGCGGAGGGGGTCGAGAAGGTGGCCATGGCGCGGATCCCTGCGTGACGCTGTCCACAGACCATACTCCAGTCCACGCCGCTGGAGACCTACTCCGGTGCCGCCGGATAGCTTGGGGGGCAAGGGCAAAGTGCCGGAACGCCGCGGGCCGGGAGAGACGATGGCGCGGGATGCCGATGAGGAGCGCCGACGCGCCATCAAGTACGGCCGTCGCCGAAGGCTGCTGGAGGCCCGGAGCAGCCGGCACCAGAGCGACGCGGTGGTCCAGGATCTGCTGCGCCAGCTCGCGTCCAGCGGTGTGCCCCGGGCGGAGGTCGACCGGCTGCGGGCGAACCTCAAGGTGAGCACGGACGACCGCCGCAGGAGGGCGGCCATCTGGGCCATTGTCGACGCCCTGGAGGCCCAGGAGCGTCGCTGATCTAGTTCATGGGCTCGCAGATAGCGAGCCCATGAACCAGTGCGTTCTTGGCGGGGGCAAGCCCCCGCGCCGCGCCCCAAAGGGCGCTCCCCCACGGCATCCTCGTGCCGAGGCTGCCGCCGCCCGGTCGGGGACCGAACGGGTTCAGCACATCGGATGCGCTGAACTCGGCGCGCCGAGGGGCCGGTCGGTCAGCCCCGCGGCGGGGTGCCCCCGACCACCATGCCGGGGAACTGGCTGAGGTAGCCCAACAGCGCGGGGCCCACGTCGCTGGCCACGAGGTGCTCCGGGGTCCAGGGCGGGCGCAGGGGCACAAAGTCCGGGTTCTGCATGGCCATCGGCAGATCGGGATGGGCGATCGAGGCCTTGCCGACGACCACGACGTCTGCGCCGGCGGCTTCAGCCGCTTGGGCGTCCGCCAAGGTCCACACACCGCCCACCACAAACAGCGCGACGTCGGCGGGCAAGGCATCCCGGAAGGCCCGGGCGACCGGCCCCAAGTCGGGCTCGTGGGGCGCGACGCCCGTCGCATCTCGGAGCGAGAGATGCACGAAGTCCACCCCATCTTCGGCCATCCAGCGGCCCACTTGCACGCTGTCTTCAAGGCGGAGGCCCCGCTGGGCCCACAGGTCCACCGGCGACAGGCGCACACCCACCGCGAAGCCTGGCTTCACGGCGGCGCGGACCGCCCGCACCGTCTCGCGAAGCAGCCGCGCCCGGCCCACGAGATCGCCGCCATAGCGGTCGTTCCGGGGGTTGTCAGCGGGCGCGAGGAACTGGGTGAACAAGTAGCCGTTCGCGCCGTGCACCTCGACACCCTGGAAGCCAGCGGCCTCAGCCCGCAGCGCTGCAGCGACGAAGTCCGCGATGACCCGCGCAATGTCGGCTGCTGTGGCCCCATGGATGTTTTGCTCGGGGTCGTCCGCCGTCGAGAGCATCGGACCCGGGGCCATCTTGGCTTCTTGCCCGCCGTGGTGGAGCTGGACGATGCCCACGGCGCCAGCGGCCGCGATGTCGCCGGCGAGCTGGCGCAGACCGGGGATGTGGCGGTCGTCGGAGATGCCGAGCTGACCGTCCCAAGCGTGGCCCTCGGCGCTCACGAAAGCGGCACAGGTGCTCACCACTGGGAACCCATCGCTGGCCCGGCGCACCAGCCACCGTCGCTCGGTCTCCGACAGCGTGCCGTCCGACTCGGACTGGCAATTGGTCAAGGGCGCCATCGCGATGCGGGCGGGCAGCTCGAGACCGCATCGAAGGGCCAGAGGGGACGTGAGACGGGACATGGACACTCCACAGTGTGTGTCCGGGCGCACTACACACGGCCGGAGTGAGGGGCAACGCCTCCCGCGACGCCGTGCTGGCGGCAAGGGCCCGGTTGAGTCGGGGGCCTGCTTGGCGCAGCAAAGTGGCGGGGAAGCCGAGACCCCGCTGATGTGGGTCGGGGTGGGGCTCTGGTGTTTCATGCCAGTCTTGGCCACTGTGGAGCAGCAACCATCCCCTCGCGACCGCCACTGCCAGGGGGGACGGCCCCCTGGCAGCACCGAGGCCGCCTACTGAACGACAGTCTGCCCACGGAAGTCGTAGCCGGTGTCGACGGTGAGCCCGCCGTCAGACCAGGACCCCATGTCTGTCGCCAAGCCGGAGGTGTCGATGGTCATCGCCGCGCCCCCGCGGAAGTTGACTTGGAACGCGCTGATTGCAGGGTCCCAGGAGAAGGACAAGACCTCGTAGCTGGAGTAGCTGCCCCCGATGGCGGTGATCGCGCCAGTGGCCAGGTCGATGGACTCAAAGACCTGGGCGCTGGACCCCGAGAAGTGGTACATCAGGCCGTCGTCAGGGCAGTACGCGACAACGTCGCCATCGGAGCCGTTCCCCATCGGCGTCACCAAGGTCAGGGCGGCCGACGCGAGGTCGACGGTGAACAGGCTCTCGGGGTTGCTGCCATTGGACCCGGTGCCCGCGTAGAGGGTGCCCGCGGCATCAAACGCGAGGGACGACACGCTCTCGGTGAACGCACCGATGACGGTGATGTCCCCGCTCGACATGTCCACCGTGCCCAGGTAGCGATTGCTGCTGTCCTTCACGGCGCCGTAGAAGGTGCCCGTCAACGGATCTCTCGCCAACGCGTTGGTGCCCTCGATGGTGTAGGTTCCGGTGGAGTCCGCAATCGGGGCCTCGTATGCCGCCGTGTACGTGTCCGTGTTGTAGTAGGTGATGATGGCGTCGGACTTGGAGACGCCCCAAGCCGCGCAAGCGCTGGTTGCGTCGCTGGGACAGAAGTCGCACTCATCTGCAACGCCGTCGCCGTCCGAGTCGGTACCAGCCGTGGAGGGGGCAGAGTCGATGAGATCCAGGCATCCGTCGCCATCGGAGTCGAACGGAATGTCGCAGATGCCGTCGCCGTCGGCGTCCCCGAAGGCGTCGTTGCCGAAGCAGGGGTCACAGTCCTGGGCGGAACCATCGCCGTCTTCGTCTTCGGAGTAGACCAGCGGGTTGGCGTCGTCGCCGTCCTCGCAGCCGTCCTCGTCGTCATCGGGGTCCACGTCGTCACAGAGCAAGTCGCCGTCGGTGTCTCCGACTGCGTCGTCGCCGTCACAGACATCGGAGTCGTCGCAGACCCCGTCGGCGTCGGTGTCGCCCGTGGCGTCGTCGCCCAGACACACATCCAAGTCGTCGCAGACCCCGTCGGTGTCTGTGTCGCCCGTGGCGTCGTCGCCCATGCACACATCCAAGTCGTCGCAGACCCCGTCGGTGTCTGTGTCGCCCGTGGCATCATCACCGGCGCAGACGTCGGTGTCATCGCACACGCCGTCGCCGTCCGTGTCGCCCGTGGCGTCATCACCCGAGCACACGTCTTCGCCGTCGCAGACGCCGTCCCCGTCCGCGTCGCCGTCTGGGCAGTCCGTGCCGCCATCGCCACCGTCAGCACCGTCGCCGCCGTCGGCACCGTCGCCGCCGCCGTCTCCACCATCGGCACCGTCACCGCCATCAGCGCCTTCCGAGCCCCCGTCGTCGCCGCCCTCACCGCCCTTGTCGGTGCAAGCGCTGAGCAACGCGATGCTGCTGATCAAACAGAACAGAGTGCTTCGAACCATCGCCATGACTGTGTCTCCCATCGCGACGCCGGAATGAGAGGCGTCGCAGGGGGCGACCCTACCACTGCATGGGCCGACGTGGACAGCACTGGACGATCCATGTTGTGGCGAGTGGTGTGCGCGACAATGGTTTGTTGGTCGGTGTTCACGGCGCGTTCTGCCCCGTCTGGTCGAGCCCGCTGGGCCCCGTCATGTCATCAATACTTCGTGCCCATCTCCGTGGGTCCCTTGGAGCGAGCGGCCAGACGTCAGCGCTGTGCCGTGCGGTGGTGGCTTCGGTCCTGTCCTGGCTCGCCGAGTTGTGTGCTGCTCAGGCGCTCGATTGGCAAGTTGTTGAGTCTCCAAGGTGCCGTCACACAGGGAGCTGACGCGGGGTCGGTGCCGGGGAGGTGGCCGGGCGGTCACGGCGCGTGGGGCGCGCTTCGGAGAGCTCAGCCACCAGCACTTGAGGACCGGTGCGGACGCGGCCATCCGGGTCCACCACAAAGCCGGGGGTGCCGCCCCAGTGGTGCCGGGCGTGGGCATTGTCGGCGGAGAACGCCGTGGAGTCGGTGAAGACGTGGGTGTAGCGCCCAGCAAAGTCCGCCACCTCGTCCGGGGACGCACCAAACAGGCTGATGGCACACCCCTGGCCGCCTTCGGCCACCGCTGCAGCGAGGTTCTCGCCGTCGGCGACCCGCACGATGGGCAGCACCGCGCCTTGCTTGGGGTTGCGGACGATGCTCAGGTGGGGGGCGCAGTCGCTGACGACTGTGGGATAGAGGACCGGCATCGAGTCGCCGCCGAAGTGGCGGAAGTTGAGGTCCACATCCACGCTTGCGTCGGCGTCGTCGGCGTCGTCGAGCCACTCCAGCAGGGCCACCCGGGCAGCGACGGACGCGAGCGGGCTGACGTCGGCGCTGGCGTCGGCGGGGTGGGCCACCGTCAGCGCCGATGCACCCTCACGAATGGCCGCGACCAGTGCCTTGTAGACCCCTTCGGTTGCATACACCCGACCGATGCGGGCCGGGTCTCGGCCTCCGTTGCGGAAGGCTGCCTCCACAATCGCTGTGGCGGCACTCCCCACGTCGGCCAGATTGCCGACCACTGCGGGGTCGTTGGTGGCGGCCTCGGCGACGAAGCGGGTGCGGGTGTCCCGAATCAAGGCGCCATAGGGCAGGACCATCGTGGGATCTCCTGCCCACCAGATGGCGCGGGTGAACGCGTCGGTCAGGGACCGAAGCAGGAAAGCATCCGGCATCTCTGCCGTGAAGATGACGCCAGGAAGCAGATCTTCGGCAAGGCGAGCCAGGCGGCTGGTCAGCTGGATACAGGTCGGGGGCAAGTTGACGATGACCTGGCGGTTGCCGGCCACAAATGCCGCGCCGGCCGCCCGGGCCAACCCGGTGAGGGGGGCGTCGTCCCCGAGCTGGATGGCGACGCTGCCCAGTGCACGGCGCTCCCCCGTGCGCAGGCTGGGGTGGAACGGCAGCCCGTCGCCTCCGTCGAAGCAACGCAGCAAGCGTGCGGCCTCGGGGACGTGGCCTGCCGCCGCAAAGCGGTGGGCCATCTGGACTTCCAAGACGAGGTCCTGGGCGAGCTCGCCGGCGGACTCTTCGAGTCGCTCAGCGAACGTCCGGACCGACTGCGTGCGTTTGTCTGGGTTGTACATGCCTGCAGAGACGGACACGGCGCCGACGGGGATGAGGGCGATCTGTCCGTCTGCGGCGGGGAGGGGGCCTTTGGGCGGCCGATGCCGTTCGGATCAGACCTTGCGGTCAGGGCAACCCCGTACCCGTCTCCACAAGCCCGCTTGCGCAAACCGGCGGTAGTGGTCTCGCTCGCGCTCCAGCAGCCGCACTTGGTCCTCGGCGCGTTGGGCCACATGGCGCCAGTCTGCGGCTTCTGCGTGGGCTTCCCGCGCTTCGGTGGCGGTCGCCAGCACCTCTTGCAAGGTGGCCTCTCGCTCGTCGCGCAGGGTGTCGATGTCCCGGCGCAGCCGCAGCAGCTCACTGCGCAGCACCCGCAGCTCCAGTGCCGAGCCTTGGGTGGCGCTGTCATGGGGGAGCGGGTCTCGGTCGCTGACCTCGTCTCCGATTGTCAACGGCTGCACAGCCGAGGCGGGGAGGTGCATCCCCAGGAAGGGCGCAGGCTCATCAGGACCATCGAGGGCGGTCGGGTCGTCCTGCCCGTCCTCGGCTTCTTCGAGCAACACCACAGCCGTGGAGAGCACGTCGGTGTGGGTCATCTCGGTGGCGTCGTCATCAGCCGGCTCGGCGAGCTGCACTGCGGGCAGTGACATGCGCCCTCCTGCGTTCGGATAGAAGCGGCAGTGTACCGGCCGAGTCTTGACGAGTCAATATGTTGGCTGAGGGGGCATCAGAGTGCGGCACGGATGCCGGCGTGCATGCCCACACTGCGGTCCGTGGACAAGTTGAGCTGGGTGTAGAGCTTGACCGAGGTGATGTCGAACTGGAAGCCGGTGAAGAACCGCGCGCCAATGGGCTTGACCCGCAGATCCTGCTTGAGGCTGGCGTCCACGGAGCCGAGCACCGTGCCGGGGTTGGTGTCGTCCTCAATGTCCCCCGACAAGGCCACTTCGCGGGTGGCGCGGGCACCGGGGGCGAGGTCTGCGGCGAGGCCCAGCCACATGCTGACCCCAGGCACGCTGGCGCTGGTGCTGAGCTCGACGGGAATGGTGGTGGCCTTGGCCTTCAGCTCGTAGGTGCCGGCAGCGTTCCAGGTGCCGAAGCCCCCGTCGATGGGGGTGCCATTCTGCAGGGTGAGGCTGTAGCTGGCCAGGTCGAAGCCGGTGGTGACGTCGACGCCGCCCCACGTCAAGACGCCCTTGTCCACGGGCATGACGATGGCATACTGTCCGTGCAAGCCCCAGGTCCAGACTTGGGCTTTGTAGTCGCCGGCTTGGGGGGCGGCGCCCATGGCATTGGTAAACACCATGAACCGATCCAACAGCGTGTCGGTCCCCGGAGAGAAGGCGCCAAGGTTCAGGCCGCCCATGATGCCCGCCTGGGCGGTGAACCCGTTGTCGGGCAACAGGTTGGACTCCCGACTGAACAGGCTGAACCCGGCGGAGTTCACCGCAGTGCCCACCGACAGTCCGAACGCAAACAGCTCGGGATTGCTGGCGTAGTCCACCCCGAGACCCCGCACGGCGTGGGCATTGGCGCGGGCAAGCTGCTCCATGCGGGCAGGGTCGGCCTCAAGCTGGAGCTTCTCTTCGATCTGGCCCGACAGGACCGACTCAAACTCGGAGGCGTCGATGCCGGCAGCGCTGAGGGCAGCCTCGTCGAAGTTGATCGACACGTTGGGTGCGGCCACGGCGAGGGTGCTGAGTGCGGTGGGCACAAGGAAAGCGAACATGGGCACTCCGGGCCAGTCGGGGTTGCCCAGGATACTCGGCAGCTGGCAGCGCGGAGGAGCCCACTCCCGCTGAGTGCCACCGGAGCCTGCACGTGTCCCTTCGCCAACCGCCAACACCCCCACCAGCACAACCTTCTCAAGATGGGGGCGGATCCTTGGTTTTGCGAACCATTGTCATCTTCGGCGGCGTGTTTTTCTTCCTGGTTGTGTTGGCGCTGGGCCTTCGGCTGGCCCTGCATCTGGTCGAGCCAACCGAGCTGTCGGCCCCTGTCCCGGTCGTTGCGGACGCCCGGGTGGACACCGGCCAGCGGGCCCCGGTGGACGATGAACCGGCGGAGATCGAAGCGGCCCCGCCAGAGGATGTGGTCGACGATGTGGTGGATGTGGAGGAGGATGGCGCCGACGAGGACGAAGCAGAAGACGAGGACGACGAAGCGCTGGACGAGGACGACGAGCCCGACGAGGCTGCTGCCCGGGTGCCCAAGGACTGCTCCGTCAAGAAGGTGAAGCGGCGGGACGACGGGGCGTATGTGCTGCCGACCTCCGCGCTGGAGCAGTATGTGTTGCATCCCGACCGCCTCGACAAGCTCGGAAGCTTCGGCTGGAAGAAGACCAAGAAGGGCCAGATCAAGGGCGTGAGAATGTCGAGAATGCCCTGTCCTGGGATGCTTCGGGCCGGTGGGCTCCGCAACGGGGACGTGGTGCTGAGTGTCAACGGCACGCCGGCCACCAGCGTCGCTCGGGGCTTCAGCATCTGGCGGGATGCAAAGTCGAGCGGCAAGGCCCGAGTGGTCGTGCGCCATGGCAAAGAAGGCACCCGCACAATCCGCTACATCCTCAAGGACTGACGGGCGCAACCGCCGCAATGCGGTCTTACAGGCGGCCTTCGGTGAGGATGCGCAGCGACGCCAGCAGCGCCATGCACCGATGGATGGTGTCGCGGTCATTGCTCTGTTCGGCAATGTCCAGCGCGGCCTTGCCTTGCTCGGTCGCCCCATCAAGCTCTTGGACCTGGACCAAGCACTGCGTGAGGAGGGCGCGGACCACGGCTTCTTGACGCAAGCCCAAGCGTGCACGGGGCCCTTCGGCGAGCAACACAAGCAACAGTGCAATGGCGTCGCGGTGGTTGCCGCGCTCCATCGCAGCGATGGCGGCTTCCAGCGTGGCGGTCTGGTCTTTGGACATCAGGGGCTCGTGCTCAGGTAGAGCCACACCGGGCGGTGGTCGGAGATGTTCTGTTGGTCCCGGTAGCCGCCTTCGTAGTCGGACCAGGGGCTCTCGAGATCGTGCGCAATGATGTGGGCGCCGTCTTCTTGGTCGGCTTCCGTCCAGCGGTTCACCAGCCCCGGGCTGAGCGCGATGTGGTCGATGAGGGACTCGTAGCTGACTTGGGAGTAGGACGTCGATGTGCGGGTGGCGAAGGTGTAGCCGAGCTGTTGTTCGATGAGGTCCAGGCTCTTCCAGCCTTGATTGAGCCCCTCGAAGGTGTCGTTGAAGTCGCCGGCGATGGCGACGTTCTTGGCGAACTCGCCGTCGAAGGTGTCGGGCAGCTCACCTTCGATCCAGTCGGCCAGCTCGGCGACTTGGGTGAAGCGGTACCGGGCATCGTCGTCGTCAGTGAACGGCTTGGAGTGCACGCCCACCAGCGTGAAGTCGAGCTCGCCTTGCAGGTGGCGCATTCGGGCCACGATGGGCTGCTTGCTGGCGCCGGTGGTGCTGCGCAAGTTGAGCTCCCGCACGTCGACCAGCTCGACGAGGTCATTGCGCCACAGCACCACAAGGTTTTGGCTCCACCCGGTGCTGCCGTAGGTCCAGGACCACCGCGACGGCAGGTCGAGGTGTGCCATCCCACCCTCGCCTTCGACTTCCTGAAGCACCATGACATCGAGCCCATGCTCAACAATCAGCCGGCGAATCATCTCGTGGTCGACATCGTTGCGGCGGGTCTCAAAGAGGGGATCGACGGTGAGCCACTCAATGTTGAAAGTGCCGATCTGCAGCTCATTCGGGTCGTCGTAGGGCCCGTACTGCTGGTCGTCGTCGGACGCGCCGGAGTCGCCCCAGTCCACGGCATTGTCGCCAGGGGACTTGGACGGGGAGCAGCCGAGAGTTGTCAGCACCACACCCAGGACGGCCAGTGCGCCGCGGGGCGGGCCGAAGGGGAGGGGGGCGGGACACGGCAGGGACGTCATGGCGGCTCCAGGGGCTCGCCAGTGTAGCCCGGCATCGGCGGTGGATGCAGGACCCTCGACGGGGTCCACCGGGGGCCGCGGCGTCGGCGTCATCGTGCTGCAATCTGGCTGGCGGTGCACATGCCCTAACCTCAGGCGCCTTGAGCCCCGCCCTGACCACTCTTTTGATCCTGGACCCCCCCATGCGCCATCCCCCCTCCCGCATCCTTCGACTTGTTGGCGCACTCATGCTGGTGGGGGCCCCGTCGGTGGCGCTCGCGGGCGTGACGATGGCGGGCGCGGACTACGAGATCAACTACGGTTCTTGCGGCACCTGGTACGACACGGGCAGCGGCATCTTGGTGGAGGACCCTCAGTATGGGTTCTGGCCTGACTTCACCGACGCCACCAACCCATGGACCCAGATCACGCTGGAGTACGACCAGGCCTCAACAACCCATCGCTACGAAGCCAACGATGGGGACGGGACGTGTGACTTCACCGTGTTGGGGTCCGCCGCCAGCTCGGACACTGCGGTTCATGCCTACACGGCCGGTGTCTTGGATGTGGTCAAGTTTGAGGACATCGCGGCCGGCTACTATGCGAGCGGCTACTCCAGTGGTGTTTATTACGACGACACGGCCCGGGGGCTGGTGATCTCTGTGGAGATCGTCAACACGAGCGCCACGTCGGTCACCAATGTGGTGTGGATGCACGCCATCAACGTGATGGGGGACAGCAGCTCCGAGTCCACCTACAACGATGTGCGCAACGTCGACAGTCGCGACGCGTACGATGACTGGGTGGGGTCGGGCACGTCGGTCTACGACTCAACGATTGCGTTTTCGTCGTGTGATCCGGCCCTGACCGACGTGGGCACGGGCACCTATGCGGTGGACCCGCTCACAACTTGGACCGACCCCAACGGCGCCTCTGGTGACCGCACCATCCACATTGTGCGCGATGTGGGCACCATCGCGGCGGGGGCGAGCGTCAGCTTCAACCTCCTCGTCCAGATGTCGTCCGGGTCTTGGCTTGCTGAAGAGCTGGGCCAAGAGATGATGGACCCCACCTATGGAAAGATGTCGTCCAACTTCTGCGGCTACTGTGACGTGGACGGGGACAACTGGCTAGACGACGAGTGCGGGGGCAATGACTGCAACGACGGATCCAGCAGCATCAACCCCCAGGCCGCTGAGGTCTGGTACGACGGCATCGACCAGAACTGTGATGACCGCAGCGACTACGACGCTGACCAGGACGGCTATGAGTCCGACTCCTATGGAGGCATCGACTGCGATGACACCAACGGGAGCATCAACCCGGGCGCGGTGGAGATCTGGTACGACGGCGTCGACCAGGACTGCAAAGCCAACGACGACTATGACGCGGATGAGGATGGGTATCGACCGGCTGCCTATGGTGGCACGGACTGCGATGACACTGACGACAGCGTCAATCCCGGGGTCGCCGAGGTCTGGTACGACGGCATCGACGCGAACTGCGATGGCGCGGACGACTACGATGCTGACGGGGACGGTCAGCGTCTCGACAGTCTCGGCGGGACGGACTGCGACGACACGAACGCATCCATCTATGTGGGCGCGACCGACGTGTGGTACGACGGCGTGGATGCCGACTGCGCGGGCAACAGCGACTACGATGCAGACGGCGATGGCTTCAACCACGACGCCTATGGTGGCGCCGACTGCGACGATGCGGACGCGTCGATCAACCCGCTGACGACCGAGACCTGGTACGACGGGGTGGACGCGGACTGTTCGGGCGGCAGCGACTACGATGCCGATGGGGACGGCGATGACAGCAGCGCTCATGGCGGCGGGGACTGCGATGATGCGGACGCGAGTGTTGCATCGACGGCGACCGAGACTTGGTACGACGGTGTCGACTCGGACTGTTCGGGTGGCAGCGACTACGATGCCGACGGTGATGGCGACGCCCACGCCAGCTTTGGCGGCGGGGACTGCAACGATGCGGACGCCACTGTGTCCTCCACCGCGACCGAGACTTGGTATGACGGGGTGGATGCCGACTGCTCCGGCGGTAGTGACTACGATGCCGATGGCGACGGTGTAGACAGCGACAGCTTCGGTGGCTTGGACTGTGATGACACAGACGCAACTGTGTCGCCCTCCGCGTCCGAGACCTGGTACGATGGTGTCGACACGGACTGTTCGGGTGGCAGCGACTACGATGCCGACGGCGACGGCGTGGACAGTGACGCCCACGGTGGGTTGGACTGCGACGATGGGGATGCGTCGGTGTCTCCGGCCGAGGCCGAGACTTGGTACGACGGCGTGGACGGGGACTGTTCCGGCGGCAGTGACTACGATGCCGATGGGGACGGGGATGCCCACGACGCCTACGGTGGCGGCGACTGTGACGACACCGACGCGTCCGTGTCGAGTGGGGCGACCGAGACTTGGTACGATGGTGTCGACACGGACTGTTCGGGCGGCAGCGACTACGACGCCGACACCGATGGGTACGACAGCGACGCCCACGGCGGGACCGACTGCAATGACGCCGACGGCAGCGTGAGCCCGGGTCAGGCCGAGGTGGATCTGGACGGCATAGACCAAGACTGCGACGGCTATGATGGCGGCGTAGACACCGATGGCGACGGCATTGACGACGATGACGAGGCGGCGCTGGGTCTCGACCCGACCGACCCAGACACCGACGGGGATGGGCTGGACGATGGCGAAGAGATCGCGGCGGGCACCGATCCTTTCGACACGGACTCCGATGGCGATGGCCTGTCCGATGGGGATGAGGTCGACGTGTACGGGACCGACCCGCTGGACGAAGACACCGACAGCGACGGACTGACCGACTTCACCGAGGTCGACACGACCCTGACCGACCCGCTGGACTACGACTCCGACGACGACCGTCTGTCAGACGGCGACGAGTGGGATGTGTATGGCACCGACCCGAACGAGAGCGACACCGACTCGGGCGGTCGCACCGACGGCGAAGAAGTGCTCGAGGACGGCACCGACCCCACCGATCCGCTGGATGACCTCGCCGACTCCGACCATGACGGGCTGACCGACATTGCGGAGACGGACATCTGGGGCACCGACCCCTACGACAGCGACTCCGATGGCGACGGGCTGTCCGACTATGAAGAAGTCGTCGACTTGGGCACCGATCCCAACCTGGAGGACACCGACGGCGACGGGCTGGAGGACGGCGATGAAGTGGAGGACCACGGCACCGACCCGCTGCTCTGGGACACGGATGACGACGGGTTGTCGGATGGGGAAGAGCTCGAAGACACCCTGACCGACCCGCTGGACGCGGACTCGGACGATGATGGGCTGGAAGACGGCACCGAGGTGGTGCTGGGGACCGACCCGCTGGACGAAGACACCGATGACGACGGGCTGACGGACGGCGAGGAGGAGCTCGTGGAGGGCACTGACCCGCTGGATGCCGACACCGACAATGACGGCCTCAGCGATGGGGACGACGAGTCGGCCGCGGGCACGGATCCACTGGATGCTGACACGGATGACGACGGCCTCACCGATGGTGCCGAAGTGACCGGCGGCACCGACCCATTGGACGAGGACACCGACGATGATGGCTTGTCGGACGGTGGGGAGCTGGACATCGGGACCGATCCCCTCGACGCCGACACGGACGACGACGGGCTCACCGATGGTGACGAAGTGGACTGGTGGCGGACGGATCCCCTAGATGAGGACACCGACGGCGGCGGCACATCGGATGGGGACGAGGTGGAGGACGGCACGGATCCGCTGGATCCCAGCGATGACGTGGACAACAACGACGACGGCTACACGGACGGCGACTTTGAGGGCGGCAAGGACGGCGACTGTGGTTGCTCCAGCGCAGAAGGCGCAAAGGGCGGTGGCCTCATTGCTCTGTTCATGGGAGTGCTGGCCATGGGACGTCGTCGCGAGACGCCGTCCGAGCTGGCGTAGGGGAGGGGGTGGCGTCTTTGAAGCGCCGCCGGGTTGCAGGATCCCGAAACCTCTTGTCGATCAAGGGGATCCGCTGACATAGGTGCCGCGGTGAGGTCGCTCACACTCGCCAGCCTTTGGAGGTTGCACATGGACGCAGACACGCTCTATGAGACCGTTGCCGACGCCTTGCGGACCGTTCTTCACGATGAAGGCCACACGGACCGGCCGCGGCTGGCCCGGCGGATGCTCGGGGGCAAAGTGGTCTTCATCGACGGCGATGGCCGAACGGTGAAGGAGATGCCGGCAGAGGCCGTGTTCAAGAAGGTCACGGCAGTTCGCGAGAAGCTGCGGTTGGTCGAGCAGAAGGTGAATGGCGCGCCCGGTGTGAGCGAGATCATTCGGGGCGAGGTGCAGGCCTACATCACCCGCGCCTACGGCTCGCTGACGTCGTTCAACTTCCTGTTTCGGGAAGAGTCCGATCGGTTTCGTGGCACTGGCGGATAGCCAACACGGCGCGACGCGCTGAACCGAGGGGCAAGCGGTTCAGCGCGGTTGTCCAGCCGCCAGTGTTGCGGCCGGAGCACACGACAATGCTCTACCAGTCGCTGTCTTCGAAGTCGTCCGGGCGGTAGCGCTTCTTCTTGCCTTTGCTGCGATCTCGCCGGCGCTGGCGATCTTCGGCCCAGCCCGCGGCGTCCGGGTCGTCTGGGGGTCCCCCCATGCCACCGCCCGGCGGGCCGTAGCCGGGCGAGCCGCGGCGGGGTGCGCCGGCGCCAGACGCGACAAAGCCCCACTCATCGCGGCGGGGAGGCGGTGGACCACCGGGGCCTGGACCACGGTTGTGGCCCCCGCCGCTGTAGCCGCCACCATCCCGCGGGGGAGGGCGGTGGAAGCGATCGCCAGAGGGGGGCGGACCGCCGTCCCGTTGGAAGCGGGGCCCACGGGACACTGGAGGGCCATCGCCACGCCCGGGGGGCCCATCGCGGTCGAAGCCGGGGCGAGCATCACGGGGAGGTCCGCCACGGTCGAAGCCGGGACGCTCCGGGCGAAACCCACCGGAGCGCGGCGGGCCCGGGTGGCGCTGGGGCGGGCCACCGGAACGCTCACGGGCTTCCCGAACGGTGACCGGCCGACCGCCCACGGTGCCGCCGTTCATTGCGGACTCGGCTGCAGCAGCCTCATCCGCGGTCGAGAGCGTCACGAAGCCGAAGCCCCGCGAGCGTCCAGTTTCGCGGTCTTGGACGATGACCACGTCTTGGACGGTGCCAAATGGCTCGAAGGCTTGCCGGAGGACGGCTTCGTCTGCCGACCAGGGCAATCCACCGACGAACAGCTTGCTGCCCATCAGATGCTCTGCTGGTTTTGTTTTTTCAGTGCGGCCGCGGGATGCTCGACCGACAGAAGACCGTCGGAGTGCAGACCATCAGGCGGCGTGAAATGGCACCAAAGTCGGCGCCGGCACAAGATTAGCGCAAACGAATCGGCAGGTCGACCGAATTGCGATGAGGTTCTTTGAACCGGCGGCAGCGCGCCCACCCACCCCGTGGTGGGCTGCCCCAGGTGAGCTGTCCCAGGTGGGGCGGCCACTCCCGCTGGCCGTGGTGCACACCCGCTGATGCGGCGGCCGGCGACGCGGCAACGAGCGAACTGTCGATGCCAAGAACGGGAGAAGCCGCCGGACTGGGGTGGTGGCTTCCGGACTCGCGTCGGTCGGGGAGGCGGATGCGTACGATGCGGCTGTCGGCGAGATCGCCCTCAAGGTGATGCGTTTCGTGTCTGTCCCCGCCGGCCGAGGGTCGTCACGAGCACCCGCTCAATCACCTTGATCCGCTGCGGCGACGCTTCGTGGGTGGGGGCTTTTGCCACCGCATCCGGTGTCGGCGATCCGCTGATGGTGGCGGTGGACCGCGATGCCCTTCCTCGTTCCGCAGCATCGGTGAGCGCCGCAGGAGGCAGGTCTCGGTGCAGCGTGGTGCTGGCAAGCGTGTCGTCCATTCCGACAACGGTGGTTGTTGACCGCTTCTTGCGCTTTGGGATCTCCGACAACACCGAGGCGTGCCTGCGCGCCGAAAGCGGCCTGAGCCTGGGTGAGGCGGCCGTCGGTAAAGCGCCGGCCGGCCTCAGCTCCGAGCGCGGACGTGTTGTGCCGCCGCCGACGGGAAGCGGCTCCAGGTCTTGCGGGCATGATGGACTGCTGCTGTCTCTTCGCAGTGGGTCCGCTGTGTCGGGGGAGGGGCCTGCGCTCACTGCATCATCGTCGCCTGCATCATCCCAGCGAGCTGGCCGCCGGTGCCCTGCATGGTGCCGGTGTCTTCGAAGGACTTGATGCCCTGCATGGTGCCGGTGTCTTCGAAGGACTTGACGCCCTGCATGGTGCCGGTGTCTTCGAAGGACTTGACGCCCTGCATGGTGCCGGTGTCTTCGAAGGACTTGACGCCCTGCATGGTGCCGGTGTCTTCGAAGGACTTGACGCCCTGCATGGTGCCGGTGTCTTCGAAGGACTTGACGCCCTGCATGGTGCCGGTGTCTTCGAAGGACTTGACGCCCTGCATGGTGCCGGTGTCTTCGAAGGACTCCGCGGAGAGAATCTTCGCCGCCTGGGACGATAGAGTCACGATCGCGGCAGGGCTGGAGTCGGACGACGACGCTGTACGTGTGGACGTCGGGCTGAGGACCGGCTTGGCGGCGAGGACAGGCGAGATTCCGGAGATCATGGACATGGGCAATCCGAGAGGGGGTACCTCCACTAAGACGGCTTCACCTCCGCCCCTCAAGAGCGGTCTGTCCCAAGTTCCCAGTTTGCCTTGGCGGCCCGGGCCGTCCCCATCGCTACTCGGTGGATGGCGTTCGTACCTGATGCTCATCCGCACGTTCGTTGAGCTGTACGACACGGGGGAGTGGATGCTGCGGCGCTGGGCGGCGAGCGTTGACCGTCGGCGATGGCCGCGGGACTGCGGGAGCAGCACGGCCAGATGGAGGCCGACCTGCGGGTCCGGATGACCGCGGCCCATGCCCGCGTGGACCGTGGGGGAGCGCCTCGTCGACGGGCCTACGAGGACAAGCTCGAGGGCCACATCACCGATGCGTTCTTCCAGGAGAAGCGGGCCGAGTGGGAGCGACTGCGCAGAGAAGCCGCCCGGGACATGGAGCGGCTCACCCAGGTGAGCTCGAAGACCCTGGATCAGGCCATCGGCCTTATAGAACTCTCAAGAAGCGCTCACAGTCTGCTTTCTCAGCGAACCCCCCTCGAACAGCGGGAATTGCTGGAAACGCTGCTATCGAACTCTTTTCTGACCGGAAAAGTGCTCGCGGTCGATTGGCGAGAACCCTTTTGTGTTCGCGCTTCTCGGCCGGTCGATCCCAAGAAAGAAGAAGGCCCGGGGTGGGGGACCCCGGGCCAGTGTATCGAATGGTCGGGGAGACAGGATTCGAACCTGCGACCCCTTGACCCCCAGTCAAGTGCGCTACCAGGCTGCGCTACTCCCCGACAAGCCCACGCCTTTTATGGGCTTCGCTCCTGCCGCGCAAGGCTGAACGGTCGAAAAATGCGGGTCGGTGTTCCGGGTGCCGCGAGCAGTGGTGCCAAGGTTCGACGGGCCCCAATCCCCCCAGAGCATCGGCCAGCGGGAGGTCATGGATGTCGTCTTGAGCGCGGTCCAGGGGACAAGGTCGGTCCTGCGGCCGATGCCGAGGGCTGCCCGCTCAAGGGCCTTCTGGCCCAGTGTGGGACCGTCTGGTCGGAGGCCAGAGTGCAGACGGACCACGCCAGGGCGCCTGCGCGTGCACGCATCGCTTCAGTCGCGTTGGAGGGGCCGGCCTGGCCCACATGGAGGCCCCCAACAGGCCACAGCAGTGCCCTCCGCTCGAGCGGGCCGGTGGGCCCAAGGCCGAGCGAGCCGAGGTGGCGTCAGGCTGAGCCCGTCGCTCAGAAGCGGTCTTCGGGCTCGATGTCGTCCTGCAGCGCACGGATGGTCCGGCGGAGGGTCACCAGCTGGGAGATGGCCGCCTTGAGGCGTTCCGTGTCCATCTCGGTTGAGCCCGACTCACCGCGCTCCAGCACCCGCCGGGCGCCCGCGATGGTGTAGCCCTCGTCATGCAGCAGGCTCTTGACCCGCAAGAACACCGCCAAGTCGTCCTGGCGGTACAGCCGCTGACCGGACGCGCTGCGCTCTGGGTTCAGGCGAAACTCGCTCTCCCAGTACCGCAACACATGGGCGTCAACACCGACCAACTGGGCCACTTCGCCAATGCGGTAGCTGGGCTGGTCGTCGCTGTCCGACGAGGACGGCTCGTCCGGCAAGTCGTCGGTCTCGTCCAAGTCTTCGTCGGCCATCGCGGCCCGCCGCAACGCCTCGCTCAGCTGGGTCCCGGTTCTGCGCGAGGAGGAGCGTCGTCGTTCTGGTTTGCTGGTGTCGCTGGCCATTTTCGAGTCCTCAAATCGGGGTTGCGGTCGTGCGGGTCACCAAGTTGCTCAGGGATCCCGCTCAGCGATCCCGATCCGCGTTCATGGCGTCGCGGAGGACTCGGCTGGGACGAAAGATGGCCACTCGCCGCGCAGAGATGGTGACGTCTTCCATCGTATGCAGGTTGCGCCCGGGCCGCGCATGCTTGGTGCGGACCTCGAAAGCACCAAAGCCGGCCAGCTTGACCCGCTCGCCGGTGAGCAGGGCGCCCTCGATCTGGAGGAACACGTCGTCCACGAGGCGACGGCACTGCTCTCGCGGCAGGTCCACTTGGGCCCGGACCGCGTCGGCCAGCACAGCGCGCGTCAACGTCGGCGGTGCCTCGTTGCTCACTGATCTTCGTCCGTGTTGGCGCTGGCGACCGCCGACCAGAGCAGGAAGACGAGAGTGTCGGTTCGGGCTTCGCCCTCGGCGCCGACCGTGGTGAGGGTGGTCTTCCACACACCCTCATCCGCGCTGTCTTGGGTGAGCTGGTACTCATCGGAGCCCCGGCTGGGGGACTTCGTGCGCACGGTCACACGGTCCACCGACGTCTCGTACTCGTCGAAGACCTCAACCACGATGCCGTGGTCGGTGCCCAGCGGGCCGCCGCCGGGATCGACAAACGCGATCCCGACGTCGACTTCGTTGGTGCTGCTGGTGATGGCAGTCTCGACCGGGTCGAGGAGGTCGTCGATGCCGACCTCAACTTCCACCACGTCACCGTCACCGTTGAACCGCTCGTACTTGACCTCATCGTCCTTGTTGCAGGCGAACAGCGTCAGGAAGATCAAGGCGAAGCGATTCATGGAGACTTCTCAGGAAAGGGCGGCACGAGCCTGAGCGACGACAGCCTCGAACGTGGGCGCGTCATGGATCGCGAGCTCGGACAACTGCTTGCGGTCCAGCTCGATTCCCGACTTCTTGAGGCCGTTGATGAACGTGCTGTAGTTCATGCCCAAGGGGCGAAGCGCAGCGTTGATCCGGACAATCCAGAGACGGCGGAACTGGCGCTTCTTCTGCTTGCGACCAACGAATGCGTAGGCGCGAGCCTTCATCACCGCTTGCTTGGTCTGGCGCAGGGTGTTGCGCCGGGCAAGGTGGAAACCCTTCGCGCGCTTGAAGAGCTTGCGGAGGCGTGTCTTGCGAATCTGACGGCGCTTAATGCGTGCCATTTGGGGACTCCTTGGTTGTGGGCCGCTTCCCAGCCACCCATCGAGGGGCGGCGGTGACGGCGAATCAGTGGGTCAGCGCAGCTGGACCCAGAGGGCTCAGCTGTAGGGGATCAGGTTCTTGACAAGCTTCGCGTCCGAGGCGCAGAGGTAGCCGGACTTCCGGGCCTTCCGCTTCATGGACTTGGACTTCTTCTCAAGGATATGGCGCATCTTCGCGCGCTTGATCTTGACCTTGCCGCTGGCCGTGCGGGAGAAGCGCTTCTTCGACGCGCTGTGGGTCTTCATCTTGGGCATTGTGCTGCTCCACGTTGCCGGCGCCGTGAGCCGGCCACCGTTTGCGATTGCGCCCGTCTACTTCTTTCGAGGGGCGAGAATCATGAACATCTGGCGTCCTTCCATGTTGGGACGCGTCTCAACCATTCCGACGTCTTCGACGGCCTGGGCAACTTCCATGCACCGGCGTTCGCCAATGTCACGGTGGGCCATCTCGCGACCACGGAATCGAACCGTGACCTTGACCTTGTTGCCTTCTTCCAAGAAGCGACGGGCATGCTTGGCCTTGAACTCGAAGTCGTGCTCGTCCGTTTTGGGACGAAGCTTGACTTCTTTCAAGGTCACGACCGTCTGGCGCTTCTTGGCGTCCTTTTCCTTCTTCTGCCGCTCGTACTTCATCCGGCCGAAGTCCCCAAGGCGGCACACCGGCGGCCGAGCATTGGGTGCGACCTCGATGAGGTCCATCCCGCGACTCTTGGCAAGCTGGATCGCATCTTCAGTGAGGAATTCACCGAGCTTGCGGCCTTCGTCGTCGATCACGAGCACGCGGGTCACGCGGATCCTGTCGTTGACTCGTGGTCCAGAGCGCTCGGGCTCTGTGAGGCGACTACGTCCTCTCCTGGGGGGTCGGCGCAAAAAAGTCTCCGGGTTTGTCGGGAAATTCAGGTGGTTGTGGGCTGGCCCGGCCGAGGTTGGCGGTCCAGCATCCGAACAGTGCGCCCAGATCGGGCGTCCCGGCCACGTAGCCCGCCAGCTGCGTCACCGGCAACAAGGAGCGATGAAGTGGCATCAGCCTTGGGAGGGCTGGGACTTGGAGCTGGGTGGCCCACCGGAGGCGTCAGGTACGGAGGCCGGACGCTGGCGCTGGGGCCCGATGCCGTGCCCGAGGCCAGAAACCTTGGGCGGCAAGTGATCGGCACAAAAATGGAAGAGGCCGCTGGGGATGCCAGCGGCCTCTCGGTAGTGGTTGGCTGGGCGGGATTTGAACCCGCGACCCTCGCCGTGTCAGGACGATGCTCTCCCACTGAGCTACCAGCCATTGAGCCCCGGCCGTTTATAGTTTGGCCGATGGCCTTGCAAGGCTTTTTTCGCCCGAATCCGCAGATGCCGCCGCGATGTGGTCCGCGAGGACCTCTCCGAGGGAGGCGGCGGCGGCCTCGACACTGGGGCTGTTGCCGTTGAGCTGGGCAACACTGGTGATCCCGGCGCCGCGAATCCCGCAAGGGATGATGAGCTGGTAGCCGGCCATGTCGGGCGACAGGTTGAGCGCAAGGCCGTGGGCGGTCACCCCACGGTGGATGTGCAGCCCAACCGCGCAGATCTTTCGGGCATGGGGCGCTTGGGGGTGGTCACACCAGACCCCCGGGGTGCCTGCACGGCGGCCGGCGTGCACACCGATGGTGCCCAGCCAAGAGATGACGGCGTCCTCGAGGAGCTCGACGAACTGTCGCACCCCGATGCGTCGGCGCACGATGTGGATGAGGGGCCACACGATGAGCTGCCCGGGCCCATGCCAGGTGGCGAGTCCGCCGCGCTCCGTGGCCACAACGGGCACCCCGAGGGCGTCCTGGGTGGCGAGGTCCGGCAAGCGCTCGGCGGTCCGTCGTCCTGTGGTGATCACTGGGGGGTGCTCCAAGCACCAGATCTGCTCGGACGCGGTGTTGTTGACAATGTCGTCACGGTGGGCAATCTGGCGTGAGTGGGCGTCTCGGTAGTCCAGGCGCCCCAGCCACCGCACGGGGGGGCGAGTCATTCGCCACGCACGCTGGTGTAGACCCGGCTGGACCGGTACAGCGTCAACCACTCCGCTGTGAACACGCTGATGACGGCCGTGATGGGAATGGCCAGCAGCATGCCCCAGATGCCCATGAGGCTGCCGCCCACGATCAGTGCGACCATGACGACAAGGGGGTGTAGGCCAACACTCTCGCCCACAATTCGAGGGGTGAGCAGGTAGCCTTCAATGAACTGGACCACTGCGAACACGACGATGACCCAGACCACCTTCATGCCGAGCCCAAACTTGATGAGGGCCAGCACGACACCCAGCACGATGCCGACGGCGGTGCCGAGGTAGGGCACGACGAACAGCATGCCGCTGAGGACACCCACCGGGATGGCGAGGTCGATGCCGACCACCAGCAGGCCGAGGCTGTAGAGGACCGCCATGATCGCTGACACGGTGATCTGACCACGGACAAAAGCCGAGAGGCGCTGGTCCACTTCGGCGGCGACGCGCACGACCCGGGGCCGCAGGTCGGGGGGCACCAGATCGTGCAGGCCCTTCATCAGCACATCCCAATCCCGCAGCAGGTAGTAGACGAAGATCGGCATCAGCGTGATGTTCAGCGCGGCATTGAGCAGGCCGAGGCCCTGGGTGAGCAAGCCTTGGCCCACCATCGTCAGCCGCTCTTGGACCGCCGGCCACTCGTCCGCGATCCACGAGGGCGCTTGCTGTTGCAGGTCTCTGAGGTCCAGGGTGACCTCTCGGCCGGCGAGGGCAGACACGCGCTGGAGCAGGGGCTCCACTTGGGTGTCGAGGTTCTGGATGGCGGGCACGAGCTGGGCCCGAATCTCGTCGGCTTCGCGCACAAAGCCGGGCACCATCAGCAGCAGAAACAGCGCAGTGCCGGCGAAGATGCTGATGAAGATGATGCCGATGGACGAGTCCCGGCTGAAGCCCCGTCGGACCAGCCAATCGGCGAAGGGGTCGAGCAGGTAGGCCAGCCCGGCGCTGGCCGCGAGGACCGCGAAGACCGGCCGCAGCACCCACACGAGGGCCACCCCGGCCACCAGAAACGTCGCGGCCCACAGCATCCGCATCCGCATGCTGGGCGCGTCACCACCGGAGGCCGCCCGCACGGCCGCTTCAGCCCAGGAGCTGCTGCGTGGACGGGACGGTCGACGGGGGCGGGCGTCGGGGTTCTGGGAATTGGACAGGCGATTGCGCATGGTCGAGGCTCCGCGGGCTCTGGGCGAGGGCCTATTGGCTGTCGACGACAACCACGATTCGCCGGTTGGCCACCAGCACGGGCAGCTGTGGGGTGGAGGCCAGCGGGCTGGTGGGCGCCACAATGATCACTGCGCCCGCGGCCTCGGTTGCTCGGCCCATGATGGGGTGGTCACCGATGCGTCGCGCCGCCCGAGGGTCTGCCGGGTCGGTCACATAGACGACGGGTGCTTCTCGCCGACCCACTTCGCGGGCGAAGGTCGACACTTGCACAAGGGTGCGGCCATCGTCGGTCTGGACCGTCGGCACCAGGCCGGGGACAAACGGTAGCCCTCGGGCATCGATGAGCACTCCAGTGGGGCCTTCGGGGTCGGTGTCGGGGGCCGGACCGGCCGTCAGCTCGGTCAGTGCGGGCTGGAGCCAAGCCCGGACGTCGAGCTCAGCGGACATCTCGACCCCACCATCATCGTGGTAGCGCGTCTCAACAACCTGCCAGTCGTGGGCGCGCTCCGACAGGCCCGCACCCATCGCGCCCGAGGCCTCCATCAGATCCCCAGCAGTGCGGTCGGCCGTGACGAGAATCCGCTTCAGCAGGCGTTCCACGGTGGGTGCGATGCTGTCGAGGGCGTCCTGTTCTTGGATGCGCCGATCCTTCCACGCGCCCACTTGATGGTCGCTGCGAGAGTCGACCCGCAGGCGCAGGTTGGTCCAGTCCATTGTGCCCCCAGGCAGCTGCTGGAGCACATTGTCGAACTCCCGCGCCGCCTGCTTGGCGGGTGCGCCGTCCTTGCGGTCCAGTTCACCAACGCGACCGGGGGCCGCGCTCAGGTCTGGCTTCTGGCGATTGGCTGGACCGGCGAAGACGCTGGAGCCGAGGGCAAACAGGAATACGGACATCAGCATGGCAAGGCCCTCGGCGGCATGGCGCTGCCTATCGTGCTGGAGGGTGGGACACCGGCCATGGTTCAGGCAAGAACGACAGCATCGGGCCGACGGAACAGGCTCTCAATGCCGTCGAGCAGGGCTTCATCGGGAACCACCCGGTATTCCTGGCCAAGCTCAAGGCTGGTCCAGCTGTGGCCTGGGCGGCGCAAGTGCAGGAACACGGGACAACGGCCGCGGGAGGCGACCAGCAGGGCTTTCAGGCTCGCCAGTCGCTCCGGCCGCACCGAGAACTCATCGATCTCGAAGGTGAGGTGCACTGCGCGGGTCTGCTGTTCCCGCACCTCAACCAGCGATCTTGCCGACTCAGCGAGGATCTTCGGCGTGCCATCGGCGCCTTTTTCCATCTTGCCTTGGACCAACACCGGTTGGTCGGAGCCGAGCACTTCCCGGCTGTTGGCCCAAGGCTCGCTGAAGAACACACACTCGACCGAGCCCAGCACGTCTTCGAGGGTGACGAATGCCATGGCGTCGCCCCGACGGGTCTTGATCTGGCGCATGGCGCTGACCATCCCGGCCACACGCACGTTGGTGTCGGCCCGGACATGCACCAGCTCGTCGATGGAGCACGTCGCCGCCCGCTCGACGAGTGAGGCATAGGCCTCCACCGGATGCCCCGTGATGAAGAAGCCCAGCGCTTCCCGTTCTTTGGACAGCTTGGTCGACAGCGGCCACTCCCCCACGTCCGGCAAGCGCAGGCGCGGCTGGGGGACCGCGGCCTTGCCCCCGAACAGGCTGGTCTGGCCACTCGCCCGGTCCGCTTGGGTGCGCTGGGCGCTGGACACCGCGCCCGGCAGGCCCTTGAGCAGCTGCTGTCGGGGCTTGTCGGTCCAGTCGAAGGCCCCACACTTGACCAGGCTCTCCAGCACCTTCTTGTTGATGCGCTTGTGGTCGAGCTTCTCCAAGCATCCCTCAAACGTCTTGAACCGTCCACCGGCGTCTTCCCGGGCCTCGATGATGGCCTCGATGGCGCCCGAGCCCACCCCCTTGACGGCGGCCAGTCCGAAGCGGATCTGGTCCCTCTTGTCGGCGGGAACATCGAACCCGTGCACACTTGTGTTGATGTCGGGCGGGAGCACATCGAGCCCAGCCCGCTTGCAGTCGCCGATGTAGGCCAGCACCTTGTCGGTGTTGCTGGACTCGATGGTCATCAGCGCGGCCATGTACTCGGCGCGGTGGTGCGCCTTCAGGTAGGCCGTGTGGTAGCTGACCATTCCGTATGCAGCGGAGTGGGACTTGTTGAAGCCGTAGCCGGCAAAGTACGCCAGCAGATCGAACAGCTCGTTGGCGGCGTCTTCGGTGTGGCCTTTGCCGACCGCGCCCTCGACGAAGAGGCTGCGCTGCTTGTCCATCTCCTCTTTCTTCTTCTTGCCCATGGCCCGGCGCAGCAGGTCGGCCCCACCCAGGCTGTACCCGGAGTAGACCTGGGCGATCTGCATGACTTGCTCCTGGTAGACGATGGACCCGTACGTGGGCTTGAGGATCGTCTCCAGGGAGGGGTGGGGGTACTCGATCGCCTTTCGACCGTGCTTGCAGTCGATGAAGTTGTCGACCATGCCGGAGCTGAGGGGGCCCGGTCGGTACAGCGCGAGCAGGGCGATGAGGTCGTCGATGTTGCTCGGCAGCAGCCGGGTGAGCAGCTCCCGCATGCCGCTGGACTCGACCTGGAACACACCCAAGCCGTCGCCCCGCTGGAGCAGCTTGAAGGTGGCGTCGTCGTCGAGGGGCAACAGGGCCAGATCGATGAGCTCACCGGTGTTGCGGTGGATCATCTTGACCGCGTCACGGAGCTGGTCGAGGGTCTTGAGGCCCAAGAAGTCGAACTTGATGAGGCCCACGCTCTCGGCGGCCTTCATCTCGTACTGGACCACCGGGCCACCGTCGGGCCCGTCGCGGTACAGCGGCGCGTGCTCGACCAGCGGGCGGTCGGCGATGACCACCCCGGCGGCGTGCACACCCGTCTGGCGGGTCATGCCCTCGACGCGGCGGGCCAGCGCGGCCACCCGGGCGACCAGCGGATCGCCCTCGGCCAGCGCCTTGAGTCGCTCGTCCTGCAGCGCCTTGTCGAGCTTGATGCCCAGCTCGTTCGGGACCAGCTTGGCGATGCGGTCCGCCGCGTTGAAGTCGAGCCCCAGCACCCGGGCGACATCCTTGAGCGCGGCCTTGGCCTGAAGCTTGCCGTACGTGATGATCTGGGAGACCAGCTCCGCGCCGTACTTGTCCCGCGTGTGGGAGATGACCTCTTCGCGGCGGTCCTGGCAGAAGTCGACGTCGATGTCCGGCATCGACACCCGCTCGGGGTTGAGGAACCGCTCCATCAGCAGCCCGAAGCGCAGCGGGTCAATGTCGGTGATGCGCATCGCGTAGTTGACCAGCGAGCCGGCGCCCGACCCCCGCCCGGGCCCCACAGGAATCTCGTTGTCCTTGGCCCAATTGATGAACTCGGCCACGATGAGCAGGTACGCGGGAAAGCCCATGTTGGCGATGATGTCCATCTCGAAGCGCAGCCGGTCCCAGTACTCCTCGTGCTGTTCTTCGGGGATGCCGATCTGGCGGATGCGGAGCTTCAGGCCCTCGGTGACGTACCACTCGAAGTAGCCGTTGATGCTGCCCGCGCCGGGGGGTCTCGGGGGCAAGCCCGGACGAGAGGGATCGGTGAGGCCGTAGTCCTTGGGCGGCGGAAAGGCCTTGTAGAAGTACTCCCAGTTGGCGTCGGTGTCGGCACGGGGGCACTTGACCAGCGCCACCCCCTCGGGGCCCGGTGGGTCGGCGTCCGGCGGGTCGGTCGCCGGGAAGAAGTACGGGGGTGCCGTGGTGAACTTCCACGTGCACCGCTCGGCGAGCTCCACCGTGCGGTCGAGGGCGTCGCTGTCGTTCGGAAACAGCGCCCGCATCTCGGCTTCGGACTTTAGGTATTGCTGGTCCGTCGGGAGCAGATCGCGGTCGGGCGCATCGACGGGGGTGCCGCGGGCGATGCAGTTGAGAAGGTCCAATGTGACGGCATCTTCGGGCTTGGCGTAGCGGCAGTCATTGGTCACCACCGTCTTGAGGCCCAGGTCGACCGACATGCTCCGCGCGAGGTGCAGGTGCTGGTCTTGGCCCGGTAGGCCATTGTCCTGAAGCTCGATGAACAAGCGGTCTTCACCGAAGATGTCGGCGAGACGGGACAAGTGCTCCCGGGCGACTTCAGGGCTGCTTCCCCGGCGCAGTGCGCTGCCCACCACACCCGTCAGCCCGCTCGTCATGCAGATGAGGCCTTCGCTGTGGGCCCGCAGCAGGTCAAAGTCGATGCGCGGCCGGTAGTGCATCCCGTCGAAGATGGCGGTGGTGATGAGGGCGCACAGGTTGCGGTAGCCGGGGGTGTTCTGGCTCGCGTAGGGGGCCCCCTGGGACTCCATGAACAGCACCAGATCCCAGCCGCCGTCGGGGTCGTCGGGCCGAATGGTCGACACACCGGACGGCCACATCCAGATGCTGGTGCCCAGCACGGTGGAGATGCCGGCGCCCTTGGCGGCTTTCCAGAACTCGAAGGCGCCGTACAGGTTGCAGGTGTCGGTCAGCGCGAGGGCAGTCTGTCCCTGCTCGACGGCGGCCGTGACGAGGTCCGCGGGAGCGATTGCGCCGTCCAGCAGGCTGTACTGGCTGCGGTTGTGCAGGTGGACGAATGCCATAGCGACCCGGTGGGACTGGAGTTTCCCGGGTCGATATCGCTTGCTGCCGCCCGGTGCGAAGCGCGAGCGGACAGCGGATGTCCGCCTTCAGCGCAACTCGATGAGAAGCAGGCTCAGCCGCCCTTCTTCAAGACACCGGCGAGGTCGCCGAGGTCCGGCGTGGTGCTGATCTCGAGGGTGAAGCCCGTGATCGCTGTGGCTTCGACAGCCACCGCTTCTTGGGTGCGGCCGGCGGGGTCCGACGAGTCCGGGCCGTTGCCGGTCTGGTCGAGGAATGCGGCGAACTGCACCTTGCCGAGCTTGCCGGGCATCGAGAGGGCCACATCGCTGCCCCGGTCGCACACCGCGCTGAGGACGTTGGCGATGTTGCCGTCGTCGTCGAGCACAGCGACTTCCATGAGGATGGGCCGGTTCTTGGGGCCTTCGAGACCATTGAAGGTGAAGGCGCCGGTCAGCTCCACGGGGGCTGCGGCGTCGATGCCCACCAGCGACGTGATCTTCACTTCGGTCTCGGGCGTCCAGGAGCACGCCTTCGGGCCCCGGGGCTTGAGCTTCGGTTCTTCGCTGCCGCCCGCCCCGGCCATGGCGCCAGGGGTGCCACTTCCCGGGGGGGTACCGCCAGCTTCGGCTTGCCCCCCTCCCGGACCGCCTGGGGCCGGCGCTTGGCCGCCGACCGGGGCACCACCGCCTGGGGCACCACCGGCGCCACCTGGGGCACCACCGGCGCCACCTGGGGCACCGCCGGCGCCACCTGGGGCACCACCACCGCCACCTGGGGCACCACCGGGCGCGTTGCCATTGGGGGCACCGCCGGGACCTGCGGGTTGCGGCGGGGGCTCGGAGAGGGTGCAGCCAGCGAGAAGGGCTGCGGCAGCGGCGAAGATGGCGAGGCGGGTCATGCTGACTCCAGCGTTCCAGGCGTCGAGGATTCGGAAGATGACCCTTAGCGTGCGATATGCGGTGCGTCTGCGGCAAGGTGCGCCCCAGCCTCCAATGGGGTCTGGGGTGCCAGGGCGCTGCGGGGCCAGTCAGGAGCCGCTGTGTTGGGTTGTGGTCGAAAACACAGATTAAACCGGAGGTCTTGGCCTCGCTTCGCCCCGAGCATGCTGCTGTGGACGACGGGGACGGGGGCCTTGGGCTGCGCCGACCCTTGTCCACGGCTGAGTCCCGGTGGCGTGGGCCCCGTGGAGCATCGACCGGATGGGCGGTACTTCGTGGCCACCAGCGACAGCGACGGAGCCTGCCCACTGGACCGGCGCCTGGACTTGGGTGAGCGAGTGGGTGGCGCCTGGGACCGACGGGTCACCGCAACCTGGCCAACTGCGACAGACCCGGTGCAGACGGGCTGGTCGGACGTCGCCCCTGGGGAGCATCCCGTGGTGGTGTTTTCCCACGCTGCCAATGCAGACACGTGCACGCTGCACAATCGCTACAGTCGTCTGCACAGTCGGTGGGCCTCGCAGGGTTGGATCGTGGTCTCGGTCGCGGCTGGCGGCTCCCTGTGCGGGTCCATGTCCGCGGAGAACCTTGAACAGCGGGCTGCTCTCGTTGAGTTGGCTCGCAGCGCGCTGCCAGGTCTGGACCGAGGCTCAGGGGACCTTGGACCGTTCATGGCGGGCCACCTCGACTTCGGGCGGGTGGTGTTTGCGGGCCACAGCCGAGGTGGGGGGGCGTCCTTGCTGGCTGCGGCGTGGGCGGCCGAGGAGGACCGGCCTCCGCTGGGGGCGGTCGCCTTGCAGCCGGTGGACCCCATGGCCTGGGCGGTGCCGCTCGGGACGGTCGCGGTGCCGACGCTGCTGGTGCTGGCCGAGAATGATGCGGACGTGGTGGCGGCCCACACCGCCAGCCTGGACGGGGCGTTTGGGGCGGCATGGGGCACGGTGGAGGTGCCCGGGGGCATTCATGCTTGGACCGCCGACGACCTGCCCCCCCGTGCGGATGCCGATCCGGAGACCAGCGCCCACGCCCAGCGGCTCTTGACCGACGAGGTCAGCGCCCAGGCCTTGATGGAGCTCGACGGGGAGGGCACGCTGGCGCCGTGGGCCTGGACCGACGACATCGCGCTGTGGAGCGACGTTCCGCTGCGCATGCGGTGGGGTGGGCGGCCAGATGCTGTGGTGCTGGCGGACTTTCAAGACGGGGCCCAGGCCCTCGCCTGCACCGACCTTGAGGTGTGTGCGGTGGGGGTGCCCTTCGACAGCGATGATCCCGAGCGCCATGACCGAGCCAAGTGGGCCCACCTCGTTGCCGAGAATGGTGGCGCAGTGACCATCTTTGTGGGGGACGCCGCCCTCGGCGCCGACCGCGTGGAGCTGGTGGTGCTCGGCACGCCCGATGTGGAGCTGGTGCTGGAGCACGGGCAGTCCACGGCACTGCAGGTGCTTCCCCCAAGCTCGGCATCCCTGATGGACCCCCAGCGCGGCGTGATGATGGGGGCCGACGTCCCTGGCGGGCTGGCCGGTGACCTGGTCCTGCGTGTGCGGGGAGACGTCTGGATCGACAACGTGGTCGCGTTCACTGCCCCGGACTGACCGGTGCTGGTGGGTCTTCAGGTGCACTGTCGCATGCGAAGCGGTGCAGCCCACCCCGCTGGTCGCTCACCAACAGCACGCCACCGATGAGCGCCAGCGCGTCCAGCCCCAAGCCCAGTGCATGCGTGTCCACAGGCTGCAGCGTCTCGGTGTCCCACAGCCCCACCACGCCGCCGCGCCCGATGCAGGCGACCCGCTGACGTCCGCACAAGGCGAGCCCCACGACGCCCTCGTCGTCGACCACCGCGGTGCCGACCGCCTGTCCGTCGGCGGTCCATCGGCGCAAGCGCCCGTCCAGAGACACGCTCAGCAGGCTGTGATCGTCCAGTGCCACACACCCGGTGACCGGTCGGCCGTGGGCCTGGATGCGCAGCGCGGCAGGCCCGCCGAAGGCCGAGGCCAACACCAACATGCCGTCGTATCCACCGGTGAGAACCCGCTCCCCATCGACGGAGTGCGCACACCGCAGCCGGTCGGTGTGGTCGTGCCGTCCATGGACCGGTCGCAGGTCCAGCCCGCTCCAGCAGCGCAGCACCCCGTCGGCACCACCGGAGATCACGTGCTCGCCGTCGCCCAGGTCTCTGAGGACGGTGACCGGACCCTCGTGGGCGGCGACCGTGGTGAGGGTCTGGCCGGTTGTGGTGTCGAGTCGGGTGAGTGTGCCTTGGGTGGTCCCGCAGAGCAGGGTGCCGTCCGCACAGGACAGCAAGGCCTGCACCCCCGCGGCGCCGGTCTGAAAGCGGGAGCGCCGAGCGCCAGATGAGGGGTCCCAGGCGCAGACCACACCCCGTCGATCGCTCGTCCAGATGGCATCTTGATGCTCAACAATGGCGCGCACACCGGCGTCGTGGCCCCACCAGTCCAGGGAGCCGGGTCGGCCCCGATCCCACCCGCACAGTCCGCTGTCGTCCCAGGTCCACAGGTGGGTGGGGGAGGCGCCGGCGAGTCCCCGTGCGCGGCGGCCGCGGTGGGCGATGGGTGTGGCGGCGAGGACTGCTCCGGACTCGGCATCCACCGTCGCTCCGTGCGTGGAGGTGACCACCAGCAACCGGTCCTCGGGCTCTGGTTGGATGGCCAGCACTGGGCCGAGCTTGAGGTTCACGGAGATGGGCGGCGCACCTTCCTCCTGCCAGATCAACAAGTTGCCCGCTGAGTCCGCGGCGGCGAGGCGGCTCGGCGAGCTGGCGGCGAGGGCACTCACCCCTTGGGGCAGCCGAGCGACCCGACGGGCATGTTGCTCGCCCAGATCCACCACCACCACCGTGCCGTCGAGGGCACCGCTGGCGAAGCGGCCGTCGTCCAACCAGCACAGCGCGCTCACCCGGGCGGCGTGGGTCGACACGGACGCGAAGCCCGTGCTGGTGGACAACCAGGTGCGTGCGTCGCCCGATCCGACCAACACCTGGCCTTGGTTACTGCAGGCCAGCGTGAAGATGCCCTGGGGCACGTCATAGGAGTGGACTTCGGCGGGACCGTTGGTGTGGCGGACCGACACTCTTCGGCGTCCCGCGAGCGCGATGTGGTGGCCATCGGGACTGCGCGCCATCAGCACCACATGGCGAGGCGGCGAGGGAAGGGCGGTCACGGTGTCCCACGCACCGGCGCGCCAGACTCGCACAGTGCCTTGGTCCGCGAGCCAGAGGTCGCTTGTCCCGCCGAGGAGCACGCCGCTGGAGGGCCGGGTGCAGGGCAGGTGCACGGCGGGGGTGGGCACGGTGGTGCCGATCAATCGCCGGAGCGCTTCGGGGGAAAGCGGGGAGCTCATGGCCAGACCTCCGGCCCAACGTCGGTGCTGAAGTGCAGTGCGGGAACGGTCGCGGCATGATAGTGTGAAAACGACACGAACACGAGTCCTGTCCGATTCCTGAGTGGGAGAGGGAGGGGCTCGCCCGTGGCCCTCGCACATGGAGCCGTCATGAACCCCCTCGACCTGTACCGGCCTTCACTTGGACTGCTGACCGATCTGTACCAGCTGACGATGGCCGCCGGGTACTGGGCCCTCGGCTTGCACGACCGGCAGGCGGTCTTCCACTTGTATGCCCGCAAGGCGCCGTTTGGCGGGAGCTGGGCCGTGGCGGGTGGGCTGGAGCCGGCGCTGGGCATGCTGGAGGGCTGGGGCTTCGACACCGACGACGTCGACTACTTGGCCGAGCTGACCGGCAATGACGGCGAGCCGCTCTTTGCGTCGGGCTTCCTGCGCTACCTGTCGGACCTGCGGTTCTCCTGTGACGTGGATGCCGTGCCCGAGGGCTCTCTCGTTGCTCCGCCGGCGCCGTTGCTGCGGGTGCGGGGGCCGCTGCTTCAGGCCCAGATCCTCGAGACCCCGCTGCTGACGGTGCTCAACTTTCAGACCTTGATCGCGACCAAGGCGGCGCGGGTGGTGCTCGCGGCCGGCGACGACCATGTGCTTGAGTTCGGGCTGCGCCGTGCCCAAGGCATCGACGGGGGCCTCTCGGCGAGTCGGGCCGCCTACCTCGGCGGGGCCACGGCCACGTCCAATGTGCTGGCCGGGCGCCTCTTCGGCATTCCCGTGAAGGGCACCCACGCCCACTCTTGGATCATGGTCTTCGAAGACGAGCCCGAGGCCTTCGCCAGCTACGCCTCGGCCATGCCCAACAACTGCGTCTTTCTCGTCGACACCTACAGCACCGTCGAGGGGGTGCATCGTGCCGTCGCCGCCGGCAAGGCCCTTCGCGCCCAGGGGCACGAGATGGTCGGCATCCGGCTGGACTCTGGCGACCTGTGCGCGCTGTCGAAGGAGGCCCGTCGCATCCTGGATGCGGGTGGGTTCCCCGATGCGGCGGTGGTGGCCAGCAATGATCTCGATGAGCACCGCATTGTGGCCCTCAAAGCGGCCGGCGCCCCCATCGGGGTGTGGGGCGTGGGCACCCGACTGGTGACGGCCCACGACCAGCCTTCGCTGGGTGGGGTCTACAAGCTGGGGGCGATTCAGGACGAAGCGGGCACCTGGCAACCCCGGGTGAAGCTCTCCGAGAACATTGCAAAGGTCAGTATTCCGGGGTGCTTGCAAGTGCGTCGCCGGGTCGACCCCGACACGGGACTGTTCCTGGGGGACACCATCTGGGATGAGCACCACCACCCCCTGCCGCCGGCGACGGGCGAGGACCATGATCTGCTGGTGCCCTGCTTTCGGAGCGGACGGCGGGTGCTCGATGCTGTGCCGTTGGCGGTGTCGCGAGCCCGCGCCCGTGCCGGTGTGGCCCGGATGCCGGAGTCCGCCCGCAGCCTCTCGGGGGGCACGCCCTACCCGGTGGTCCTCGAACCCCAGCTCGACGCGCTGCGTGCCAGGATGGTCACCGCCGCGCGGTCAGGAGGTGCACGATGAGGTTGGTCCATGTGGGCGCAGGTGCCCTGAATCAGCTGCCGCTGGACTGGGCCGGCAATGTGCGGCGCATCCGCGAGGCCATCGCTGTCGCCCGAGAGCGGGGGGTGCGCTTGCTGGTGCTGCCCGAGATGTGCATCTCTGGCTACGGCTGTGAGGACGCCTTTGTCGGCCCCGAGCTCAACGCGACGTGCGCGGACTTGCTGGCCGAGCTGCTCAACGACACCGAAGGCATGGCTGTGTCTTTTGGGCTGCCGGTGCTGCACCGTGGCAGCGTCTACAACTGCGCTGCATTCGCGGTGAATGGCGTGTTGGTGGGCGTCGCAGCGAAGCGGGATCTCGCTGGGGACGGGGTGCACTATGAGCCGCGGTGGTTCAAGGCCTGGCCCCGGGGAGCCCGGGGAACGGTGGAGCTGGCGGGTCACCGGGTGCCCATCGGGGACTTCATCTTTGAGCTGGACGGGGTGCGCCTGGGCTTTGAGATCTGTGAAGAAGCATGGGTGCCGGCCCGCACGGGCGCGCTGCTTGCCGATCAAGGTGTGGATGTGGTGGTCAACCCCAGTGCGAGCCACTTTGCGTTCGGCAAAGCCGCGATTCGAGACCGGCTTGTGTTGGAGGGCTCCCGCGCCTTCTGTGCGGTGTATGTGTTCGCCAACCTGATGGGCAACGAGTCGGGACGACTCATCTTTGACGGGGGCTGCCGCATCGCCAGTGGGGGCACCATGGTCGCCCGGGGGCCGAGGCTGTCGTTTGCCGAAGTGACCGTCACCGACGCGGTCGTGGACCTCGACCAGGTCCGCACCCACCGTGCCCGCATCGCGAGTCTGCGCGCCGACCCCAGCGACGATGATGCGCTGGTGGTGTCCTTCGACTGGGGGGAGCCGCCCGAGCTGCTGGCGCGAGATGCCCCCGGCTGGGATGCCGAGAGAGAGCATCCCCAGGAGATATTCAGCCGTGCCGTTGCGTTGGCGCTGCACGACTACACCCGCAAGAGCTGGTCGAGGGGGTGGGTGGTCTCGCTGTCCGGTGGTGCCGACTCGGCGGCGGTGACGGCCTTGTGTTGTTTGTCCAATGTGCTGGCCGCTGCCGATCTGGGTCTGGATGCCCTGAAGCTTCGCTATTCCTATGTTCCCGGGGCCGCAGAGGCCACGGATGTCGACGCCTTAAACGCGCTCATGCTCACCACGGCCTACCAGGCCACCCAACACAGCGGGGACGTCACCCGCAACGCGGCGGCGGGTCTCGCGGAAGCCGTCGGTGCGCGGCACTTTGAGTGGTCCGTGGACGGTGCGGTGGCGGCCTATCTGGGGGCCGTGGAGTCGGCGCTTGGGCGGTCCTTGTCTTGGGAGACCGACGACGTCGCGCTGCAGAACATCCAAGCTCGGTCCCGCTCTCCAGGCATCTGGATTCTCGCCAATGTGGAGCGAAAGCTGCTCCTCGCCACCTCCAATCGGTCGGAGGCCGCGGTGGGCTATGCCACGATGGACGGGGACACATCGGGCGGGCTGTCGCCCATTGCGGGCATCGACAAGGCGTTCTTGCGCAAGTGGCTGCGGTGGATGGAGACCGAAGGACTGGCCGAGTCGGGGCCGATTCCGGCGCTGCGGGCGGTCAACGTGCAACAACCCACCGCCGAGCTGCGACCGGCGAGCGCGGGCCAGACCGATGAAGAAGACCTGATGCCGTACCCGGTGCTCGATGCGATCGAGCGGTTGGCCATTCGCGACAAGCTGGGCCCCATCTCAGTGTGGCGGCGGATGAAGGCGGCGCATCCCGAGGCGAGCGCGGTCCAGGTGGCGGCATGGGTGCGCCGGTTCTTTGAGCTGTGGTGCCGAAACCAATGGAAGCGGGAACGCTACGCCCCCAGCTTTCACTTGGACGATGAGAACCTGGACCCCAAGACCTGGTGCCGCTTCCCCATCCTCAGCGGGGGGTATCGCCGGGAGCTGGACGCCCTGGATGTGCTCGCTGGGAGGACGTCGTGAAGTCCGATGTTGACAGTGTTCCCGGGATTCCCCGCTACGCGGTTGCCGTGGACTGTGTGTTGTTTGGTGCGGCCCAAGAGGCGCTGGAGATTCTGCTGGTGCGCCGGGGTGTGGCACCCTTTCGGGATGCCTGGGCCTTGCCCGGTGGCCTTGTTCAGCCCTCGGAGTCCCTGAAGGCCGCCGTCCTGCGGGAGCTGCGGGAAGAGACGGCGGTGGCCCCGGACTTCCTCGAGCAGCTCTACACCTTCGGCGATGTGGGCCGAGATCCCCGTGGGCGCGTCATCTCGGTGGCCTGGCTCGGGTTGGTGCGGCCGGATCGCTACCCTCCGCTGGGGGCGACCGACGCCGTCGAGGCCCGGTGGTGGCCCCTGTCGGACTTGCCGCCCCTGTCCTTCGACCACGGCGCCATTGTCGAGGTGGGCCGCACCCGCTTGCGGGGCAAGGTTCGATACCAGCCCATCGGCTTTGAGCTGTTGCCAGAGCGCTTCACGCTGACCCAGCTGCAGTCCCTCTACGAGGTGGTGCTGGAGCGCCCTCTCGACAAGCGCAACTTTCGCCGAAAGGTGCTGCGCACGGGTCTTCTGGTGGACACGGGCGACAAGCAAGAAGACGTGCGACATCGGCCGCCGGTGCTGTACCGCTTTGACACGGAACAGTACCGACGGCTGGAGTCGCTGGGCTACCTGTTCGAGGTGTGAGCCATCGAGGGCTTCACTTGGCGAGCGCGACCTGGCCGAGCAAGCGGGCGCCGCTGGGGACCGACTTCGAGCCCACCGCCGCCATCTCGGGCGTGCCACACTCGTCGAGGGTGAAGCGCTCAGAGCCCGGGATGAGGTGGGGCGATGCGCTGCTGTGGGTCTTCCGCCAGCCCTCGCCGGCGTAGACGGTCGACCGGTCCAGCGCGTCGGACTCGTTGGGGTGGTGGTACAGGAAGTGCTCGGGGTAGTGCTCGAAGTCCATGACCGGGCCCGGCTGGTAGCTGTCATACATGCGCTTGTACGCATCCCGACAGACGCTCTCCGGCAAGCCGTTGTAGTTGAGGAACTCGTCCTCGTACAGGGCTTGCTCGATGCTGAGCCAGTTGAGGTGGTCGATCTCGGACTTGATGATGCCGTCGCGCACACCCTGGGAGTAGATCGTCGTGCCGGGCATGGCCGAGAGGTACTTCACGCGGGTGACGTGGTTGTGCTCTTCGGCCCACTGGGCGACATGGTCCAAGCTCTCTTCGGTCTCGCCGGGCAGCCCAACGATGAGCAGGGCGCCGAAGCGGATGCCCGCGTCCCAGGTGTCGCGCATCGACCGGATGGTGATGTTCTCGGAATTGCCCTTGCGCGCTTCCTTCAGGATGTTCTTGCCGAGGCTCTCGACGCCGTACAGCGCGATGTCGCAGTTGGCCTCTTTCATGGCCTTGAGGCGCTCGGGATCGACGTCGCCGCAGCGTGTCAGGCACGTCCAGCGGATGTCTTTGCCCTTGAGCACTTCCATGTTGTCGAGGGTCTGGCGCTTGTAGGACGTAAACGTCAGGTCCGAGAAGAAGATGAACTCGGTGCCGTACTGTTCCTTGAGCCACAGCAGGTCCGCTTCGAACTTCTCGGGGCTCTTGGCGCGGACTTGGGGGGTGGTCCGGTAGCAGAACGAGCAGTCCATCTTGCAGCCACGGCTGTAGCTGGCGATGATCTGGGGCTGGAGGCCCATCTCGGACTGGGCTTGGGGCCACAGGTCGAGCCGCATGCGGGGCAGGCTGTCCAGGTCCATCATCTGGCCGCGGGGCAGGGTCTTCTGGACCAGTCCTTCGGTGTCTTTGTACCAGAGGCCACGGATTTCGGCGATGTCGTCGTCGAGGCTGCCGCGGGTCATGGACTCCATCAGCTCGAGAATCGTGATCTCACCCTCGGAGATGACCGCGATGTCGCACTGGGTGTGGCTCATGAAGATGTGGGGCACCGACGTCACCAGCGAGCCGCCGCAGATGATTGGGACGTCCGGCCGGGCGAACTTGACGTGGTCCATCAGCTCGCGGCACCACGGGAAGTTGTCCTCGAAGGTCGCGATGCCGAGCACATCGGTGCCCGCCAGGATCTGTTCGTAGGCCGCCCGCATCGGGTCGGGTTCGTAGCGCACATCAACGATGCGCACGGCATAGCCGGCGTTGTTGAGCACGGTCGCGATGTAGGTGGCGCCCTCGTAGGGGGAGGTCAGGAAGAACTCCCAGCCCCGTGGCATCGAGAACGGGCTGGGGCCCACCACCAGCGTGAAGCGGGGCTTCGCCGAGTCGGCGGCGACGGGGGTCTGGTCCTGGCCGCGCATCTGGTCCATCCACCGCTGGTCGGTGGGCGTGTCGGCGTTTGCGTACAGCTCGGGAGCGAGAGACCATTTGCGCGCCATGGGAAGCCTTCCGTGGATGTGGTGGCCGTGGGGGCGGCACCGTGGGGCTGATGGGCGAGTGATCGCCGACCAGCCGGGTCGTTTTGCCGATCATGCCGCAGAATCGGGGGGCTGGCAAGCTGGACGGGGGCCCCGACGGTCCCCATGGCCGGCAGTTGCGTGATAGTTGCCCGGCCCCGCCGCTCGCTGTCTCACAGTGTTGACGGCTGCCGGGCCACCCGCCGCCCGCACGCCACTCCCCGCAGCACTGCTCCCCAGTGTCTGAGAACCCTCGAGGACGCCCTGATGGCCGCCAAACCAGAGTTCCGCAAGCCCGAAGCCCGCCCAGACTTTCCTGCCCTTGAGCACGAGATGCTCAAGCTGTGGGAAGACGGCGACATCTTCCGGCGCTCGCTTCGCGGTGACATCGGTGAGGACGGCAAAGAGAAGGAATTCGTCTTCAACGACGGCCCTCCCTTTGCGACGGGCTTGCCCCACTACGGCCACCTGCTCGCCGGCACGCTCAAAGACATCGTGCCCCGGTACTGGACCATGCGGGGCTTCCGCGTTGAGCGCCGCTTTGGCTGGGACACCCACGGGCTGCCGGTCGAGATGGAGATCGAGAAGTCCCTCGGGCTCAACGGTCCCGCGGACATCCTCGAGTACGGCATCGGCAACTACAACGAGCAGTGCCGCAGCATCGTGCTTCGCTACACCGAAGCGTGGCGCTCGACAGTCACGCGCTTGGGCCGCTGGGTCGACTTCGACAATGACTACAAGACGCTCGATCCCGAGTTCATGGAGAGCGTCTGGTGGGTCTTCGCCGAGCTGTGGCGCAAGGGGCTCATCTACCGCGGCTACAAGGTCATGCCGTACTCGTGGCGGCTGGGCACGCCCCTGTCCAACTTCGAAGCCAACATGGACTACCGCAAGGTCCAAGATCCCGCGGTGACGGTCACTCTGCCGGCCAATGATGGGTCGGGGGATGTGCTGCTTGCGTGGACGACGACGCCCTGGACCCTGCCGTCGAACATGGCGCTGTGTGTGGGCCCCGAGATGGCCTATGTGCGCGCCCAGAAGGCCGGCGAAGACACGGTCTACGTCGTCGCCGAAGCGCGGGCGAGCGCGGTGCTGGGTGAGGACCACGTGGTGCTGGAGACCCTCAAGGGTGCCGACCTGGTGGGCCGCACCTACACGCCGCTGTTCGACTGCTTTGAGGAGCTCGCCGCCGAGGGGGCCTTCCGCGTGGTGGCCGATGACTACGTCACCGCAGACGACGGCACGGGCATCGTTCACCAGGCCCCGGCCTTCGGTGAGGACGACTGGCGGGTGTGTCAGCGCGAGGGCATCCCCCTGCGAGACCCCGTGGACGCCGAGGGCAAGTTCACCGCCGAGGTGCCGCTCGTGAAGGGCATCCGGGTGAAGGACGCCGACGCCGTGCTGATCAAGGATCTCAAGGAGCGGGGGCGCCTGCTGCGGCACGACACCCTCGACCACGACTACCCCTTCTGTTGGCGCTCGGGCACGCCGCTGATCTACAAGGCCATCTCGACCTGGTTTGTGAAGGTCACCGACCTCAACGACCGGATGGTGGAGCTCAACGACCAGACCCGGTGGGTGCCGGAGCATGTGGGCGAGGGCCGCTTCTCGAACTGGCTCAAGGACGCGCGGGACTGGGCCATCAGCCGCAACCGCTACTGGGGCACGCCGCTGCCCATCTGGCTGTGCGAGGGCTGTGACCACTCCGAGGTGTTTGGTGCGATCGCGGACCTGTCGGCACGGGCCGGCACCGACGTGACCGACCTGCACAAGCACCATGTCGACAAGCTGACCTTCGCGTGCCCCCAGTGTGCGGGCACGATGTCGCGGGTGCCTGAAGTGCTGGACTGCTGGTTCGAGTCGGGCTCGATGCCCTACGCGCAGAACCACTATCCCTTCGAGAACAAGGAACTGGTCGAGAACAGCCTGCCGGCGGACTTTATCGCTGAGGGCTTGGACCAGACCCGGGGCTGGTTCTACACGCTGCTCATCCTGTCGACCGCGCTGTTCGACAAGCCGGCCTTCAAGAATGTCATCGTCAACGGGATGATCTTGGCCGAAGACGGCCAGAAGATGTCCAAGCGGCTGCGCAACTACCCGCCGCCGGACGAAGTGGTCGAGAAACACGGTGCCGACGCCCTTCGGGCCTACCTGATCAACTCGCCTGTGGTGCGGGCTGAGCCCATGCGCTTCTCGGAGCGGGGGGTGCGGGAGGTGGTCCGCAAGGTGGTGCTGCCGCTGTGGAATGCGGCGAGCTTCTTCCTGACCTACGCGTCGGTGGACGGCTGGACCCCGCCGGCGACGCCGAGCCCGGTGGCCGAGCGCAACATCCTCGACCGGTGGGTGGTGAGTGTGGTGCAGTCCCTGGTGCGGGACGTGAACCACGAAATGGAGCACTATCGGCTCTACAACGTCATTCCCGGTGTGTTGGGCTTCATCGACCACCTGACGAACTGGTACATCCGTCGGGGTCGCCGGCGGTTCTGGCGCACCGATGATGCGGCCGACAAGCAGCACGCCTTCGAGACGCTGTACGAGGTGCTGTGTGTGTTCAGCCGGTTGCTGGCGCCTATCCTGCCCTTCATGGCGGAAGTGCTCTACCAGCGGCTCGAAGCGGGCATCCGGGAGGGCGCCAGCGACAGTGTGCACCTGGAGCGCTTCCCGGTCGCCGACGAGTCCCTGGTGGACGTCGAGCTGGAGCGGGCGATGGAGGTGGTGCGCGAGACGGTGACCCTGGGCCGCAACCTGCGCGAGACCCACCGCCTGCGTGTGCGCCAGCCGCTGGCCGCCCTCGACGTGGCCATCTCTGAGGTGACGCTGCCCGAGGCCTTGCAGGGTGTGCTGGCCGAGATTGTGGCGGAGGAGCTCAACGTGCGGGTGGTCCGCTGGGTGCCGGACCTCGGTGCCCACACGCTGTGGTCGGCCAAGCCCGACTTCAAGGTGTTGGGGCGGCGCCTGGGCAAGAAGATGAAGGTCGTGGCCCAAGGGGTGGCGGCCTTGTCCAGTGCGGACGTCAAGGCCATCGCCGACGGCGGCACGGTCGAGATCGACGGCGAGGTCCTGTCATCCGGGGATCTGCTCATCACGCAGCAGTCCACAGGCAAGGGGGCCACCGCGTCGGAGGGTCGTGTCGCCATCCACCTCGACACCGAGCTGAACCACGAGCTGCGGCTGGAAGGCTTCGCGCGCGAGATCGTGTCGGGTTGCCAGAAGGCCCGCAAGCTGGCCGGTCTCGAGGTGGAGGACCGCATCGTGTTGAGCATTCAGACCGACGACAATGGCCTGCAGGAGGCCATCTCGGCCCACTCGGGCTTCATCGCGGCCGAGACCCTGGCGGTGCAGCTCACGGTGCTGGAGGGCCCCCATGAGGCCATGTCGGTGGACGAGCACACCTACGCGGTGGCGGTCCAGAAGGCCTGAGGCTGGGGCGTCCTCGGGGGGGTGTTCCCCCGGGGACCGGCGGTGCGGTCTACAGCCCGACTGCGCCCTCGTACAGCGCGATGCCGTCCGTCGCGGCGAACCAGAGGATGGACCCGTCGCCGCTGAGCTGGACTTCAAAGCTCTGGATGGTGGACGCGCCGGCGGTGACGTCGGGGCTCAGCGTGAGCGCTGCGGCACCGCTCATGGCGCCGACCTCGACTTGCAGGTCGCCCGCGCTGTCGACCCAGGCCACCGCGAGGGTGGTGCCGTCGCCGGCGAGGCTGCCGGAGAAGATCTCGGGGCGGTTCATCCGAGGGTGGCGCGTGGCGGTGTCGGGCGCTTGATCGGCTTCTTCGACGAGCAGTCGGTTGGAGTTGCGGTCCCCGATGAGCAGCACCGTCTTGCCGCCGCCGACCGCCGTGCGGACCGCCACGGGGTTGACCGAAGACAGCTGGGTCGCGGACAGCGTCGCGGGGTCGAGGGTCAGCGGGTCGGTGAAGGTCGACCACTCGTACGCGCTGCCGCCTTCGCCCACGAAGGTGCCGGTGCCGTCGCGCCCGTAGTGGATGGCGCAGACGTCGGTGTTGCCCATGGTGTCGACCGTTCCGGCGGCATCATAGGTGCTGGCGTACAGGCTCTCGGTGGAGCCGAGCAGGGTGCGCGGCGGACCGGTGCTGCCATCGCAGGCCACGGCATGAACCACGTCGTCGTGGCCAAGGGCGAGGGAGACCTCGGTGAAGCCCTCGACGGAGTCCCGGCCGCTGTAGTTCACGCCGAAGCGGCTGTTGGCCGCGAACTGGAAGCCCGCGAGGCGGATGGACGACCGCTCATTGGACGGGGTGCGCAAGCCAACGGCACCAAACAGCGCTTCGTCGGTGGCGACCAGTGCTTGGCCGTTGAGCAGCTCGGCGTTTGGGTCGGACAGGTTGCGGGACCAGTCGTAGAAGACGGTGGGCTGGCCGCCGGGCTGGCTGTGGGTCCAGCCGAAGGCCAGCGCGGAGTCCCAGTAGTCGGTGGGGGAGTCGGTGGGGGTGCCGTCCTCGTCGGGCATGCTCACGCGGGCTTGGGTGCACAGGATGGACGCGAAGGTGGTGGAGCTGTTGGCCGCGAGCCGCACGTCGCGGGCCCCTTCGCAGGTGGTCAAGAAGCCGACCCGGTCCAGGTGCACTTCGTCGATCTGGCCGTCGCAGTCTTGGTCGATGCCGTCGCCCAGGATCTCGAGTGCGCCAGGATGGATGGACGCGTCAGAGTCGTCGAGGTCGCCCTGCTCGGTGGCCCAGCCGTCGCCGTCGTTGTCGGTGAGGCCTGACCCGCCGTCGCCGCCCGAGCCGGATCCGTCGCCGCCGCTGCCTCCGCCGGTGCCGCCCGTGTCTCGTGGTCCACCGTCCGCACCGTCGGCGCCGCCCGCTGAGGTGTCCGGGTCTTTGTCTTCGTCGCTCGGCTGGCAAGAGCTGAGCGCGAGCCCGAGGGCGCCGGCGGTCAGGACAAGGAGCAGCGGTCCGTGGACCGTGGGGGCGGGGCGCATGGGGAACTCCGGCAGGCGTGGCTGTGGACGATAGCCCCAGTCATCGCGTCTTGCCGGTGTGCCGGGCGTTTGCCACGGAGTCGCTTCAGGCGCTGCGCAAGCTGCCGGAGTTGACCTCGTTGGCAATGCAGCGGTGCAGGGTGGTCTCCAGCTGGGCCCGGGTGAAGGGCATGGCCAACACGGCGGAGGCGCCAGCATCCCGAATGGTCTGTGCGGTGGTCTGGTCGTCGGCGGCCAGCATCACGATGGGCGGGCACAGTGCGCCGAGGCGATCTTGGAGTGCACGAGCGGTGCTGAGGCCGTCGCGCCCTGCGAGGCGCATGTCGAGGAAGATCGCGGCAAAGCCCATGCTCAGGCCCGTCTCGATGGCACTGTCGCCGTCGGTGACCACAGTGACCTTGAGGCCGAGCCGCTCCAGCTGGCCACGCAGCACCATCTGGTTGACCGGGTTGTTCTCGGCGACCAGCACCGACTCGCCGAGCACGCCGGCGGGCTGGATGCGCTGGGTGGGGTCGGTGCTCCCGATCTCAAGCTGTGCGGTGTGTTCCATGCCGAGCACCGCGTTGGCGGCGGCTTCCCGGAGGGCACCGGGCCGCCAAGGGTGGGGGACAAGCTCCGAGAACCCTGTGACGATGGCTTCTCTGCGGGGGAGCACGCTGGTTGCCCCCGCGAGCAGAATCATGGGGAGCGGGTGGGTGCCCCGGGCGAGGTCGGTGCGCATGCCGAGCTCCAGCCCGCTCATGTGCGGCAGCTCTTCCGAGATGACCGCGAAGTCGAGGGGCGCTTGGCCCGTGCCGGCTTCCCGCATACGGCCCAGCGCCCGGAGTGGGTCTTCCTCGGTCTCGACGATGGCACCCCAGCCCTCCAGGGTGTCCTTGAGGTAGCGCCGCTGCAGCGGAAGCGGGGCGATGACCAGGGCCCGCATGCCCCGGAAGCCCGCGTCCGTGCGGCCGTCATGGGCGGCGGGCTGCTCCACAGGCACATGCAGCGTGATGCGGGTGCCCCGGTTGAGCTGGCTGTCGATGGTGAGCCGGCCGCTGAGCTGCCGGGAGAGGTGGCCCGAGACCAGCAGTCCGATGCCGATGGCGCCGTCGTCCCGGGCGTCCAGGGAGCCCCGGCGCTCGCAGCTGAGTGCGCGAACGATCTGCTCAGGGGACATGCCGCGTCCCGTGTCGGCGACCGTGAACCGGAGCTCACTGTCGGCGGTCTCCACCAGCAGCCTCACCTCGCCCTGCGCTGTGTAGCGAATGGCGTTGGTGAGCAGGTTGTTGAGGATCTGAATCACCCGCTGTTCGTCTGTGACGACGCGTGCTGGGACGTTCTCGTCAATGTGTAGGCTGAGGTTGAGGCCCCGTGTGGTGGCTGCCGACTGGTGCCCGCAGAGGACCAAGTCGAGCAGCTCGCTGAGGTTGAAGGTGCCCTTCTGGAGCACATCGTCGCCGGCTTCCATGCGGGTCCAGGCGAGCACATCGGTGACCACCGACAGCAGCTCCCGGGCGGCGAGATCGATGAGCCGGGCGTATTCTTGCTGGGGCCGGGTCAGGTCGCTGGCGAGCAACAGCTCCGCCATGCCGATGACCCCGTTCATGGGTGTGCGGAGCTGCTGGGAGACCCGGCCGAGGAGCTGCCCACGGCCACGGATCGTGCGCCGAAGCTCCTTGAGCGCTTGGTCACGGGAGTGCAGCGCCCGTGCGATGTCTCGGTCGGCGGGGCGCAACACCAGCACCATCAGCAGGACCAGCGCGAGCGAGGCGAGGGCGGTGGTGAGGTGGCCGGCCACCAGCATGCGTTGGTTGCGATGGGCTGCAATCGCCAGCCAGTCTGGGTCGTCTTCGCCTGCGCGGTCGAGGCCGGGTCGGGTGCCCGCCGCCAGCATCAGGCGGTTGCGCTCCATTGCGGCGTGCTGCAGTACTTCTTGTTGCTCGCGGATCGCGCTGGCGCGCACCAAGTCACCGATCGCGACCCCCGCCACGATGGCGGCGATGGCAAGAAGATGGCGGATGCGGAGCGACGCGAGCATGGGCGAACCTCACACCCGATGACGGCTCGCAGACACGCATACTGAAGGTCACCTTGTGACGTCGAGGCGCCAAGACCCAGTGGTGGTGCGCGTCGCATGCGCGGGCCGACGCTCAGATGCGGCGGACTTGGAGGGCGGACACCCCGATCCGGAGCTGGCGGGTGGCCGCCCGTCGCTCGACGATGCCCGCAGCGCCGGTGACGCCGGCCGTCTTGAGCTGCTTGCGCGCTCGGTAGACCGCCAGGTAGATGGCGTTGTCGTCGAGACGCAGCATCTTCGAGAGATCGTCCTGGTAGACCCAACCGTGGGACGACGCCGGCTCGTCGGAGTCTTCGGCGTCTTTGATGCGCTGGCGGGCCAGGGTCAGCAGCAAGTAGTGGTGGGCGCGGGCCTTCAGGTCGTACTCGCGCTCGCCGTGGCGGGCCCGCAGCTCGACATGTTCTTCGTCGGACGACACCGCAAACTCAAGCTGCAGCCCGTCGACTGTGGCCATGGACGCGACCAGCTCTTGGGTGCCGTCGTCCGTGCCCGGCAAGTTGATCATCCAGCGGCGGCCCTCGACCTCGACCTCGTGGCGATCGCCGATGCGCTCGATGAGCCCTTCTTGTTCGACCACCCAGAAGCCCGCGTTGTCCTGGTACACCGTGACGATGGGGTTTTCGTCGTCGGGCAGGGCCAAGAGGTCGCCCTCTGCCCGGCACTCGTCGCCGCCGCTGGCTTCCGCAAAGAGGCCCGGATCGCCCACCTCGGTGACCTGCCAGCGTTGGTCGGGCGTGCCGAAGACGAGCTCCTGCCCGGACTTGAGCTGGACCACCTCGCCGGCGGTCAGGCGGGTGCCGTCGACCAAGGTGCCGTTGCGACTGTTCATGTCGCGCAGCTCCCAAGAACCCGATGCAAAGCGGATTCTCGCATGGTGCCCAGAGACCAGCGGGTGAGCGAGCGGCAGATCGCAGCTCGCATGGCGGCCCAGTACGTGGGTGGGGCGAAGTCGGACTTCGAGCCCGTCGGTCATGCGTCGGATGGTGGCCATGGACTGTTCTAGCCCGTAGGTTGGGACGCGGCCATTGTGGCGGGCAGTGCGCACACTGTTGGGTCCGGGCGGGACTGGAGGGGACGCATGACGCTCTGGGGACTGGCCTGGCTCGTGGGCTGTGGAGACCCGGTGGTGCCGAGCCATGTGGTGGATCCGGCGATGGTGCCCCTGGTGGCCTCGCGGGTGGACCAAGAGCTGGGGCCGCTGCTGCCCGCGGGTGCCGTGTGGGTGTCCACACCGATGGAAGGACAGTGGGGCCCCGGCGCACCGACCGCGGTGGCCCTGGCGCAGCGTGGACCGGGCGCCCCGATCGAGGGAGTCTGGCGCCAGGGGGATCTGCACGGCTCCCTGGGGCCCCTGGACACCGACCCATCGCTGGACCGGGTGCTCCGCCTTGTGCTCGCCCAGGCGGACGGTGACCCCGAGCTCGAGCTGGTGGTGCTCGGTGAGCATGGCCAGGTGTCCCGTCGGAACCCCCAACAGCCGGTGCATGTGGTGCTGGACCGTGCGTCCGATGGCACTGTGAAGCGGCTGCGCAGCCGAGAGGGGGCGCTGGCCGGGGCGGACTCTCCGGAGAAGGTCCGCCAGCAGCTTGGATTGAGCATCCCCTGAAGCAAGCCTGCCCCCCTCACAAGAGGGGGGCAGGTCAGTCTCTCAGTGGGTCGACTTCAGCCGGCCGACTCTTCCTTGCGCTTGGCAGCGGCCTCAGCTTCCGCCTTGGCCTTGGCCTTGAGGTAGCTCTTCTGTTCCTTGGCCGAGAGCTGCTCCATGTACAGGTTCTCCCAGTCCACCACCTCGTACGGAATGTTGCGTTCCTTGAGCTGGGGCTCGACGGCGTCGACGGGACCGACCACGGTCACGATCTCGTGCCCGGCGCAGGTGCTGAGGGCTTCCTGAACACCAGCCTTGTCGACCGTCGACAGGTACTCGGGGTACTTCTCGAAGTAGTCGAGGTTGCCACGGCCGGGGTCGGCGATGGCGCCCATCATCTGGAAGCCAGACTGCAGACCGGTCACGCTCGTCCGAGCCACATTCCACTTGTTGGTGGTGATGAGGTCGTCTTTGAGGTCGCCGTTCGCGCCGCTCTCGATGATCTTGAGCAGGTTCTCGACACCGAAGCCGACACCACTGTTCTGGATGACACTCGCGAGGATGAGCTCGGTGGAGTCGCCCCAGTAGCGGCGGGGGAAGGCGTAGGCGCCGTAGGTGAGACCGGCTTCTTCACGCAGCTTCTCGAAGGCCAGGAAGGTGAAGATCTTGCCGATGACCACCGTGCGGGCCTCGTCCTTCAGGCCATCGTGCTTGAGCTGGCAGCTCACCCGCACCTTGGACTGGGTGGAGATGGGCTTGTCGAACAGGAGCACCTGACGGTCGGGCTGCTTGGTGGGGGCCGCGGGAGGCTGCTGGGCGCCGGGGGTGCCCTCGCCCTTGTAGGACCAGGAACCCCAGTACTCGCGGACCATCTTCTCTGCTTCAGCCGCGTCGATCTTGCCGACGATGATGAGCTGAGCGTTGGCCGGCTGCCACTTGGTGTAGACCCAGTCCTTGACGTTGCTGAGGGTCCAGTCTTCCATCACGTCGTAGTCGGACGGCCGCATCCACTTGCCGTAGACGTGGTCGGGGAACAGCCGCTCGGAGCCGAGGCGGTTGGCCCAGGTCTCCGGCTCGTCGCCGTCGCCCTTGGCCGCGTTCCGCCAGCTCCGGATCTTCGGGGCCTTCCTGGCCATTGTCCAGTCGTAGTCTTCGACGTGCCAGCGCAGCTTGTAGAGCAGCGTGTCGAGGTTGCCCGAGCTGCCCGATGCGGTGGCCGAGTTGTTGCCCCGGCTGGCCCAACCGGCGACCGCGAGGGTGTCTTCGGTGGGGTTGGCGTTGGTCGTGCCGCCGGTGCGGAACAGGGCGTTGGCGAACGTGTCCATGCCGTACTGGGGCGCGGAGGCGTTGCTGCCGTTCACGAACAGGCCGACCTTGACCAGCGGCGCGGAGCCGTGGGGCAGGATGACGACCTCGAGGCCATTGTCCATCGTGAAGATGTTCATGTCCTCGCGGTCCGGGGTGACCGTGACCGAAGCGATGGCTTCGGGGGTGAGGACCTCGGGATCGAAGAGCTGACGGCTGGCGTCATCCTTCGCGCGGTGCTCACCGGCGACTTCATTTTCCTTGTCCGCTTCGCTGGCACCGGCCTCGAGGCGCTCGCGCTCTTCCTCATCGATGGGCTCGATGATCATGCGGGCCATGCGATCGCGGGTCAGGTACTTCTTCGCCACCTGCCGGGCCGGCTCGATGCCGATCTGGGAGTAGGCGTTGATGTTGTCGGAGAAGTAGGTCGCCCGGCCCGTGTAGTGGGCATGCTCAGCAATGAACTTCGACCGGCCGTTCAGCGACGCGATGTTGTCGGTGCTGTCGAGCACACCCTGCATGGCCGAGAGCTTCGAGTAGTTGAAGTTCCGGTCGACGAAGGGCTTGAAGACCGCGTCGATGGGCTGCCACTGCAGGTAGAGGGAGTCGCCGATCTTGTCGAGGAGGCGGTCGGCGCTGTCGCCGCCGAGCTTGCCCTTCTCCACGAAGCACATGACCATGCTGCCCAGGACACCGGCGTTGGCAAAGCAGCCGACGCCTTCGATCTCGCTGTCCTGACTGAACGGGTCGGTGTCGGGATCGATGGTGCGAATGATGTAGTTGCCGAGCAGGTTGGCCGCGATGTTCATGCTCGTGTCGTCGCCGCAGTACCCGTGGGGAAGCGACCAAGCCGCGACCGCCGTGGGGTTCTCGACCATGCCCTTGATGGTGATGGTCTCCTTGCTGAACAAGGGTGGGGGCTCTTCGCGGTTGCTGCAGTCGATGCGCGCCGGGGGGGTCTCCTGATAGGTCTTCTTCAGGTGCGCTTCGAGCTTGGGCAGCCACTGGTTCATGAACTCGTTGCGCTCAGCCGCACCGGTCAGCGCGGTGTACGCCTTGGCGTCGTCGGGGCTCATGAGCAGCTGCTCGACGCCCTCGAACGCCGAGAAGATCATGCGGATGCCGCCGCCCTTGCTCAGATCGTAGTCACCGACCATGGCGAGGGTGGCGTACTCGGGGCGGTAGTTCTCCCGAACGAAGCGCTGGACCGAGTCCAGGTCGATGTTCTTGATGGTGTCGTGGTCACCGATCGTGGAGTTCTGGTACGGGTGCTCTGGCGGGTAGAGCAGCTGGCCGATCTCTTTGAAGGCGGTCCGGACCGCGGCATTGCCGTTGGCGCCGGACTCGTAGCCCATCCGCAGCTCGTTTCGGACAATGGCCTTCTCAGCCTCGATGTCGTCCGACGTGACGTTGCGGACGCCGTTGTCCATGCGCATGGCTTCGATGCGCAGCAGCGGGATGGCCGCATCCACCGGGGCGACGGTCAAGTAGACCGTGGCGTCCTGGTTGGTGAACGCATTGAGGTTGCCGCCGAGCTGGTTGATGACGTCCCAGTTCTTGGGCAGGTCACCGTGCTTCGCCCGGAAGGCGAGATGCTCGACCGCGTGGGCGATGCCCTCGACCGACTCACCCTTGCTGTTGACGCCATCGTGGATGGAGCCGCGGTCAAACCAGTTGGTGACCGTGATGATCGGCTGGGTGTGGTCTTCCTGGAGGAGGATCCGCAGCCCGCTCGGGAAGCGATAGTCTTCGGTGTTGATGGAGTATTCGTCGAGCTTCAGCTTGAAGTCGGCTTTCGGAAAGTCGGCCGCCATGGCGGGGGAGGGAGCCAGGGCCAGCGCCGCGAGCAGGGGGAGGAGCATGAGCTGTCTCTCCTTGGGGATGCGAGTTCGATGACACGGGGGCAGCAGGGGGCCACCGCCGGTCGAAGGTCAGGTGCGCAGCAGGCGCGCCGGGGTCGTGGATCCCACCAGCACGGTGGGCTGAGCGAACAAAAAAGTTCACGGGTGTCTGAAGACCCGCCGCCAGGAGTGCTGGCGGACTGGGGATCGCAGTGCAGCGCAAGCGGTCCACAGCGAGCCTGGAAAGGCGGACAATGGGGCATTGTCGTGCGCTGTGTCAACTCCAGAGGCTGCCAGGATGCGGTGTTTCAGGAGCTTGTGGGGTGCATATCCTGGACGGCGGGGGTGACCCAGCGCGGTGGCAGGCCGGGGCATCGGATGGGCCTTGGGCGCTCAGGCGCTGGGGGGAAAGAGGCGGCGGAGGGCGTCGCGGCTGGACCGAAGCTGGTGGGTGGTGGCGGTCAGCTGGGCGTGGCGGTCTTGGCACCAGGCGAGCGCTTGGGGGGCGGGCAGGCGCTGAAAGCCGGTCTGGAGGCGCGACAAGACGGGAAAGAGGTGGTTCGTGGCGAAGGTCAGCGCCCCCTGCTCGGCCCACCAGTAGGTGGTGTCCTTGCCCCCTGCTTCGAGATCTGCCCAGCGCTGGACGCCGTTGTTGCGGTGGGCAGCGCGGTCTCGGGGCCAGTCCGTGAAGTCGTTGTGCAGTTGGTGAAAGCGGGAGAGATCCTGGCGCAGCGCAGTCCAGGCCGGGGGCAGCACGTCGGCGTCCGCCGGGAGGGTCGCTCCCCCGCATCGCTTGTGCACAGCGAGCAGTGGAATGGCCGCTGCGGCGGTCTTTTGGGCGCTCAAGGCCCACAGCGTGTCGAGGTCGGTCTGGCCAGCTTCGGCCACGGCGGCGTCGGCCGCGCCATGCCACCAGCGGGGGGCCACCGACCAGAACCCGTCGTGGGCGGGGAACCATTCCCGGTAGGGCGCCCACATCTGTTCATGGAGCAACGCCAGAACGGGCACCAGCGCACAGTCCTCGGGACTTGCGTCGTCCAGGATTTGGTCGGCGAGCCGAATGGCCCAATACCCGGCCAACGATGCTCTCAAGATGGCGTCCAGCAAGTCATCCTCGGCATCTGTTCCCGCGAGCCAGGCCGGGAGCAGCAGGGTGGGGAACGCCTCGGGATGCAGGAAGTACGCCGTGCGGTCACCCTCGGGGGACAGGGCCCGCGTCCGGCGGTTCCAGGCGGGGGCGAGGCTCGGCATCGTGCCCGCGATGGTCTGGTCGAGGTCGTCTTGGGCTTGGGCCAGCGATGCGGGGAGGCCCGGCGGGACCCAGGCGGGGGGCGGCTCAAGTTCGCGCATGGGATCGCCGTTCGAGGGGGGGACAGGGCGCACTGCGGTCCTGGACTGACCAAGGGAGCAAGGATGCGACTGGGAACCGTGATGATTGCGGCCGCCACGTGGACGGTGATGGCCAGTGTGTCCGACGGAGGCGCCCCCGCGGAAGCGGAGCCAACACCATCCACCGTGCGAGCGCCGCAGCTTGGCCCGTCGTCGGTGGCGCTCGTGGTGTTGGCGGACCCGCTGGCTGAGGCGGAGCCGCCGAGCTGATGGTGGTTGTCGTGGGGTTCGGAGCGCCCACCGATGCGCACACCGGCGGTCGGCCGGCGGGGGCCCGGCTCACTCGATGTAGCCGAGGGCCTTGAGGGCCTTCATCGACTCGACATCGCCGACTTCGGCGAGTCCAGCGGCTTCGGTGTGCCTCGGAATGATGAGCGTGCCGGCGGAGACCAGCGCGGGGCCGCCGCCGAGGGCGCGCTTGCCCACCCCCACATCAAACTGGCGGCCCGCTTGGTGGGCGCGGGCTTCTGTCGTGCCGGACGGTCCCAGGATCCAGACCACGCCGACCCCTCGGCCGTTCGGGGTGACGTGGACTTCCCGTCCGTCGGCCTGCACGGTGACGTCGGCCACATCGGCGGGCGTCACGGCGGGGACCTCCCCCCACTCCAGGTTCGCGCGTCGGGTGCGCCCGGCTTCGGGGTCGATGACACCCGCGCCCCCGACGGGATCTTGGAAGTGCAGCGTGAACGGGAGGGTGGCGTCCCGCAGGTGGATGCGCCAGCCGTCCTCGACTTGGGCGTCTGTGGCGTCGGCGAGGGCCGCTTGGAGGGGCCGCCGGCCTTCGGGGGTGGTGGTGGCGATGAGGTTCTTCTTCTCGTGGGGATCCTTGGCCAGGTCGTAGAGCTCTTGGGCGCCGTCGATGGTGCGCACCACGTACTTCTGGTCGCCTGTGATCACGCCCCAGCGCTCCTGCTCGAACATGAAGTACCCGAGAGGCAGGGCCCTGTCGGCCATCTGGTCCAGGGTGGGGTTGGCTGGGGTCGGGGCGAGCAGGGGCGAGAGGTCGAGGCCGTCGACGGGCCCAGCGGGCGCGGTGCCGAGCATGGACAGGACCGTGGGGACGACGTCTGCGAGGGACGCGGGCGCCGTGATGGCTTGGCGCGCGGTCAGCCCACCGGGGGGCCGGATCCAGAGCAGCACGCGGGTGACCTCGTCGTACAATGCGTGGTTGTGCTCGTAGCCGCCGTGCTCCCAGAACTCCTCGCCGTGGTCGCTGGCCAGCACCAGCACGGTGTCGCCGGGCAGCGCATCGAGGGCTTGCACGAGCCGCCCAAGCTCGTGGTCGAGGTAGCGGATCTCTTCGTCGTAGCGGGCCTCGATCTCCTGCTTGTCGGCGGCGGACAGCGCCTTGCGGTTCATGTCGGTCAGCACCGTCCATCGGTTGAAGCGGGTGGGCATCGTCTGGCCCTCCACCCCCGACAGCGTGCCCCCCCAGGGCGCAGGCGCATCGTAGAAGACGTGGGGGTCCATCAAGTGGATGAACATCAGGGCGTCTTCGTCGCGGTGGGCTTCGGCCCAGGACAGCGCCCGGTCGATCTGGTCGCCGGCGTCTGCAGAGTCGTTGTAGTGCCAGTCCCCGAACCCCGCCGTGAACCCGAGGGCGTGGGTGAGATGTACATTTGCGGCAAATCCCACGGTGGCGAAGCCCTGGGCACGGAGCTGCTCGCCGAGGCTCGGCGCGGCGATGGCACGGATGGGCCAGCGGCCGGTCATCAGCGTGCGAAAGCTGGGGCGGGTGCGGGGGGCCGGTGCCCACGCCCGGTCGAAGGTGAGGGACTGGGTGGCGAGCTGGTCGAGGAACGGGCTGGTGGGCTGGTCGTGGCCGAGAACACTGAGGTGGTCGGGTCTTAGGGTGTCGATGCCGACCAGGACCACCCGGCGGGGGACGCCCTCAGCGGGGGACAGGAGCGTGGGCTCGGCAAAGCACCCGATGTCGTGTTGGGGGGTGTCCCCGGGGGCGGTGGTGAGGCGGAGGGTGTGGGGGCCAGCGGGCAGTTCCAACACCGTGTCTTGCCAGGGCTCGCCGGTCTGAGCGTCGGCCGCCCAGAGGGTCTCGCCGTCGAGGTGAACTTCTCCGGTGGCGACGCCCTCGGCGCCCCGGTCCATCCCGGGGGGCATGCCGAAGCCCAGGCGCAGGCGGCTGGCGTCGGGGAGGTCGAGGGTCCACGTGATGGCGCCGCCTCCGGGCACCAGCAGGCACTCTCGGGTGCGGTCCCCGATGGTGGCTTGCCAGCGCACAAAGTCGGTGGGGGAGAGCCCGCTGGCGCTGAGGTGGCGCCGGCGCTGGGCGCGGTCGGCGAGGTCGTTGCGCAGGATGGGCTTGTGCCGCACGGCGCCGGGATTGTGGGTGGATCGCACGTACAGCGTGTTCTTTTCCATCACCCAGCCGTCGGCGGGCAACGTGTCGCCGTCGGGGCCCAGCATGCCGGCTTGGTACGGGACGTCGCTGGTGTCCCACCACAGCGCGGTTCCCGGCGGGGCATCCCGGTAGCTGGTGTGGGCGAAGGACACGGGGCTGTCGAGCTTCCAGATGCCGGTGCTGTGTTCGGTCCAGCCCTGTGTGAGGTCGAAGCGGCCCTTGTGCAGCCGATCTCTGGGGAGCACGGTCCGGGGAAGCTGGATGTCGGCGTCGGCGAGGATGTCCCCGAGGCGGGTGCCCCGCGGGCCGGGGGTGGTGAGGTCGCGGGCGCTGGGTGTGGCGGGCGAGAGCAGGGGTGCTGGGGGGAGCACGGGACCGTCGGTGTTGCCGCACCCGAGGGACAAGCCGAGCGTCGCGATGGCGGCGATGGGTGGGCCGAAGAGGGGGACGGCCGCAACTGGGCGGACGCCGGGGGCTACACTTCGCCAGAGGTCACCATGAGCAGCCGCAGCTTCAACCGCCGAGCCCCCAGGGCCCCCCCGCCGCCGCCCGACGCGCTGTCCGTGGGTGGCATCACCCTGCCGTGCTTGCAGCTCAAGCGGACCGCCCGGTTCTATGCCGGGGTGGTCGGACTTCCAATCTCTGGGCGCTCTCCCCGGCATGTGACCCTCAATGCGGACGGTGTGCGGGTGGTGTTGGTGGACGCGGGCAGCACGGCTGGGTTTTCCCGGGGGAAGAGCCAGACCATGTTTCTGGAGCTGGTGGTGCCGGACTTGGAGTCCGTGCGGCTGCGGCTCGCGGAGGACGGGGCCCGGATCTACCCGGTCCGGCGGGGCTCTGAGCGCCGCTTGCTCACGACCCGAGACCCCGAAGGCAACGTGCTCAACATGGTTCTCGCGGGCGAGGGCCGCTCGGTCAGCTGAGCTGGGTCAGCCCACCTTGGGCTTGCCGCCCGTCTCGTCCACCCAGCCGGCCGAGGCCTCGGGCCAGGCGTCGGCGTAGGCGACATAGGGCTTGATGTCGAGCACAGGCGTGCCGTCCAGCAAGTCAAGATCGGCGATGTGGAGGATGCTGCCTTCCACGCGCACCACCCGCACACTCGACAACCCAATGGGGTTGTAGCGATGGGGGGCACGAGTGGCGTAGATGCTGCGGGGGGGACCGCCCCGGGGGGTGCGCACCCGGGCTTTGCGGGTGGACCGGTTCAGGTGCAGCCACGTGATGAGCCACACCCGGTCGAAGCCGGCGAGATCGGCGATGGCGTCGGGCGGGACGATCTTGCGGTCGAACTCGATCCAGGCGGGGGCCTCCGACGCGGCGACGTTGATGCCCTGGAGGCCGGACTGGCGGGGGGTGCCGTAGCGCTCCTTGTAGGGGGAGCGGATGATGCCAATGGGCTTCACCAGCATGGACTCGGGAATCTCTCGGTCGCTGGTGTGGTCCCGCCAGGGGCGCTGTTGCACGCCTTCGCCTTGGGGACCGTCGTAGGGTGCCGGGCTCGGGCGGGCTTCAGCGGGTGGCTTGGGCTCACTCATTCGGAGAACCGCTCCAGGTCCTGGCAGGGACCACCACAGAAGTCCTTGATCTCGCCGGTCGCGAAGAACCAAGCCATCTGTTCCTGGGCCGCAAACTCCCGTCGGGGCATCTCGTGGGGGTCGGTGTCGGGGTTGGACGGCAGGTTCTCGTAGGGCTCAACCAGCCCGTAGTCCCACTCGACGAGCACCGACGACGTGGTCGGGCCGGCCACGGTCTCGATGCCCCAGGCCTCGCGGGCGGGGCTGCCCAAGAAGCTGGCGCCGTGGCCCCGGGCCAGAAACTCGGAGCCGAGGGTGGTCACCTGGGCATCGCCGATGGCCACCTGCTGCAGGACCACTGTGGGGTTGGTGTCGGGCAGCGGGTCTAGGGTGATGGCGGCCGCGTAGCCCGCGCCCTCGGCCTCATCCCACTGCGTCTGGATGTAGCCGAGCCACATCGAGATCTGCTTGGGGTCTGGGTACATCGTCTGGAACAACAAGAAGAACTCGTCGAAGTCGGCCGAGCGGGTCAGCAGCAGCTGGTAGGGGCCGCCGCCCACCCCGAGCGTCGCCCGCTCGATGTCCTGGGAGATGGCCGCATAGGCGCCCCCGAGGATTCCACCCTGGGAATTGCCGTAGTAGTACTTTCTGGTGGGGTCGATGAGGGAGCCCCCGGGCCCGGTCAGCGTGGTGTCCTGGAACTGAGGGTCGTTGACCAGGTGCTCGGTCACGAGCTTCAGGGCCACTTGGAACTCGACGAGGCCTTGGTGGCTGCGCTCCGGCACGATGGCGAAGCGGCCCAGGTCCTGCACCAGCATTAGCGCGATCTGGCTGGCGTCCCTCGTCTTCATCCCGGTCCAGTCGACCGCAAACAGGATCCAGCCGTAGCGGTTGGCGACTTCGCTGAGGTAGCCGGACTTCACCTCGGACTGGTCGCCGAGCAAGCCGTGGCCGTACTGCACCACCGGCGCTGGCTCACCCGCGTCGACCACGCTGCGGGGCACGATCACCGTGAACGGCACGGTGGTGGTGCCATTGAGCACGGGCATGTTGTTGGCATCCCGCGTGAGCAGGGTGTTTGCGGCGTCTTCTTCGGTGAAGAGGGGGGCCTCCATCGTCCCGAACACCCGAAACGCCGTGGCGTCGTTGGGGGACTCTTCCACGTCGGTGATGGTGTAGGCTACGCCATTGTCGGCCACCCAAGCGTTGGTGAGTGTGCGCAGATGCACGGCCCGGCCGGTGACCTGATCCTTGGATGCGACCACAAAGTCCCACGCGAGCTGGACGTCGCTCCGGTCCCAGCCTTGGGCTTCCAGCGTGGGGAAGATGACGTCGTCGTACTGGGGCCGGCGGGTCTCGAGCTGGGGATCGACCGTCTCGTCGCCGGTGAGCCCCCCGTCGCGCAGCGCAGCGAAGGCCTCGCTGGGCGCGAAGGCCGTGCCGCTGGTGTCGGCGAGGTTGCGCACCGCCACCACAAAGTGGCCACCGTAGGCCCACGGAGCAGCGGGATGGCACATGAACAGGGAGTCTTCGTCGTCGACGTTGGCGACGTCCCGCTCGCACCAGTGGGCCACCTTCTCGCCGGTCTCGACGTTGATGACCACCGTGTTGCTGGTGTCGTCCAGGGAGCTGGCGATGGCGTCGTGGCCGGCCACCAGGGACAGATCCACGTTGGGGAAGTGGGCCATCAGGGGCGTGCCCACCGACCAACCGTCCCGCTCGTTCCAGTACTTGGGCGCGGGCTGGAAGGCGTCGATGTTCGCGGGAAGGGTGGTGGGGCCCAGGTTGATGCGCCAGCCGGTGTTCGAGCTGGTGTCTTCCTTCATGTAGAAGGTCGACGGGAAGGGGAGACCACACTGCGTCGGTGCCGTGGGATCGCAGTCGCCCAGCGCGCCGGGTTGGAGGGTGTTGTCAGCCCCCGTTGCGGCGGTGTCTTTGCCATCTCCGGCGCAGCCAACGGCGAGGGTGCCGATGGCCAGCAGGACGGCGAGGGGGTGAAGCAGAGTGGGGGGAGCTGGGCATGGGGCCTCCAAGAGGGCGTCATCTTCGGGTGTCCGGGGGCATTCGTCAAGGCTGGGCATCGGGCGGTGCGAGCTGAATCCAGCGCTCAGGCCTGCCTCGGCCACCCCGCTGGAGAAGCACGGCCGTCCGTCCGGCAGGATCCTGGCCAGCCATCATGCGCAAGCGAGCGGGCAGTCGCCGCTGAGCGAGCTCTGAGATGACGACCACGGCGGTGTTTCCTTCTTCGGCGGCCCCCTGGAGCCGGCGCCCCCCTCGGCCCAGCTCCGGCGGATCCAAGACCACCACCAGCGGCAACACACCACAGCGGCAGAGCTGCTCGGCGGCCCAGGCCACTCGGGTGGCCCCCGGACGCACGATGAGCAGGTTGTCGAGGAGCACGCCGTCCAGACCCGGCGGATGCAGCCAGCCCCCCGCGTCGACCACAGCGACCCGGCGCCCGGAGCATGTGAGGCGTCGCAAGGCCGGCATCACCGCCCGCAGCCGCCCCGACCCCGGGGGACCCAGGATCAGGCTGACCCCCGGTCGTGCCCAGCCCCCGGTGGCACCCTCCAGCGCAGGAATGCCGGTGGGCAGCCCCAAGGGGAGGGTGCGCACCGGGGCCACCCGCGCGATGTGTTCCCGCAGAGAGGCGATGACTTGGGCCCGGCTGGCGCCTGCGGGAGCGTCCGCTGCACTGGACGCCGGGCTGGGGGAGACAGGATGTTGGGGAGCGATGGCAACCATGAACTGAACATATGTCCAGTCCTGGAGAACGTGCGGTCAGAAAATGCCCGAGATCGGGGCTTGACAGCGCAATCCTTTCCTCCCCCCCGCAGAAACATGAATCGCTCTATCCCGATGTCGAGATATGCAGTTCGGGTCTTCAGGAGCGCTCTCGCATGCCCGGACTCGACGCCACCACCGATTTTTGCAAGCTGCTCGCTGACCCCACACGGGTGCGACTGCTCGTGGTGCTCGGGGTGGACGGGTTCTCGGTCGCTGAGCTCACCGCTGCGACCAGCCTGCCTCAGCCCCGGGTCTCCACCCATCTTCGGCGGCTGCGGGAAGCCGAGCTGGTCGACGCCGAGCGTGTGGGCGGTCAGACCTTCTACACCCGCCGACCGGCCGTCTGGGAGGGCCCCTGGAAGCAGGTCTTGCACCTGTTGGTCGACCAAGCCTCCGACCCCCTCCTCGCCGAAGACATCCGCCGCGCCGAGTCTCTGGTGGCCGCCCGCCATGCCGACAGTGCCTGGATCGACAGCGTCGCCGGCCGCCTCGCCCGCAACTACTCCCCAGGCCGCACCTGGGAAGCCCTCGCCCGGACGCTCGCGGGCCTCGGACCCCTCGGCCGGGTGATCGACATCGGCTCCGGGGATGGCGCAGTGGCCGAGCTTCTCGCCCCTTGGGCTGACGAGCTGGTCTGTGTGGATCTCAACGCCCGCATGGTCGAAGCGGGCAAAGGCCGGCTGGAGCACATCCCCCAGATCCGCTTTGTGCGCGCAGACATGCACCGGCTGCCCTTTCCCGACGCGGGCACCGAGGGTCCGGGCTTCCACCGGGTGCTCGTCCTCGGCGCCCTTCAGTACTCCGACGACCCAGACCAAGTGCTCGCTGAAGCCGCCCGCATCCTCCTTCCCGGGGGGCGGCTGATCCTCAGCTCGCTGCGGCGCCACCCCCACGTCGATGTGCGCGAGCGCTTTGACCACCACAACCTGGGCTTCGAGCCAGACGAGCTTCGCGCGATGGTCGAGCGGACCGGCTTGGTCGTGGAGCGCTGTGGTGTGGTCGCCCGAGAGCGCCGCTCCCCCCACTTTGAGCTGGTGGTGGCCACGGCCCACCGCCCCCACCCCTCTCACCGCTGAGGTTCCGATGGGCTCCCCACTCTCCCTCGATCGTGCCGCACGCACCGCTGCCCTCCACAGCGCCCTCGCCGAGCGCATTGTGCTGCTGGACGGCGCAATGGGCACCATGATCCAGCGCCAGGGCTTGGTCGAAGCCGACTTTCGGGGCGAGCGCTTTGCCGACCACGACGTCGATCTTCAGGGCGACAACGACCTGTTGAACCTGACGCGGCCCGATGTCATCCGGCGCATCCACCAAGAGTACTTGGAAGCCGGCGCCGACATCGTCGAGACGAACACGTTCAACGCAAATGGCGTGACCCAGGCCGTTCACGACCTCGCCGACATCGGGTACGAGCTCAACTTTGCGGCGGCAAGGGTCGCCCGGGAAGCCGCCGATGCGGTCGAAGCGGCGACGGGACGGGTGCGCTGGGTGGCGGGCGCGCTGGGCCCCACCAACAAGACCGCGAGCATCTCGCCGGACGTCGAGAACCCCGGCTTCCGCAACGTCACCTACGACCAGCTCGTCGACTCCTACACCGAAGCCGTCCGGGGCCTCGTGGACGGCGGCTCCGACATCCTCATTGTCGAGACCATCTTCGACTGCCTCAACGCCAAGGCCGCGCTGTTCGCCATCGACCGGTACTGGACCGACGCCGGCGTGCACTGGGATGACCGGCTGCCCCTGATGATCAGCGGCACGATCACGGACGCCAGCGGCCGCACTCTGTCCGGCCAGACCGCCGAGGCGTTCTGGTACTCCATGCGCCACGCCCGCCCCATCTCCATTGGGCTGAACTGTGCGCTGGGGGCCGACCAGCTTCGCCAGTATGTCGACACACTGCACCGCATCGCCGATGTGAAGGTCAGCGCTTACCCCAACGCCGGCTTGCCCAACGAGCTCGGCGGCTACGACGACAGCCCCGGGGCCATGGCCCGCCACCTCCGCGAGTGGGCCCAGAGCGGCCTGGTCAACTTTGTCGGCGGCTGCTGCGGGTCCACCCCCGACCACATCCGCGCGATTGCCGAAGCCGTCGAAGGCATCGAGCCCCGCACCGTGGCCACCCCGCCCCGCCACACCTTCCTCGCGGGCCTCGAACCCGCCGTCATCGGCCCCAAAGAAGTCAACTTCGTCAACATCGGCGAGCGCACCAACGTCACGGGTTCTGCTCGCTTCCGGCGGCTCATCAAAGACGAAGACTACGAGACGGCGCTCAACGTCGCCCGGCAACAGGTCGAGAATGGCGCCCAGCTCATCGATGTCAACATGGACGATGGGCTGTTGGACGCCAAGGCGTGCATGGTCCACTTCCTCAAGCTCGTCGCCAGCGAGCCGGACATCTCCCGGGTGCCCGTGGTGCTCGACAGCTCCCGCTGGGAAGTGCTCGAGGCCGGTCTCAAGTGCCTTCAGGGCAAGGGCATCGTCAACTCCATCTCGCTCAAAGAGGGCGAGGACAGCTTCATTGCCCAAGCGCGGCTCGTTCGTCGCTATGGCGCCGCCGTCATCGTGATGGCCTTTGATGAAGAGGGGCAGGCCGACACCGCCGACCGCAAAGTCGACATCTGCACACGCGCCTACCGGATTCTCGTCGACACCGTGGGCTTCCCCCCCGAAGACATCATCTTCGACCCCAACATCTTTGCCATCGGCACCGGCATCGACGAGCACGCCAACTACGGCGTGGAGTTCATCGAGGCGTGTCGCCGCATCAAGGCCACGCTGCCTCACGCGCGCATCAGCGGTGGCGTCAGCAACATCTCGTTTGGCTTCCGCGGCAACAACCCCGTCAGAGAGGCCATTCACGCGGTGTTCTTGTACCACGCGGTCAAGGCCGGCCTCGACATGGGCATCGTCAACGCCGGTCAGCTCGCGGTCTACGCCGATCTGGATCCCGAGCTGCGCACCCGGGTCGAAGACATCGTGCTCAACCGCCGGCCGGACGCCACCGAGCGCTTGCTGGAGATTGCCGAGGGTGCCGTGGGTCAGGCCAAGGCGCGCAAGCTGGACCTGAGCTGGCGCGAGGGCACCGTGCAGGAGCGCATCACCCACGCGATGGTCCAAGGCGATGCCCGCTTCATCGAGGAAGACGCCGCCGAAGCGATGGCCGCACTGGGCGCACCGCTGCTGGTCATCGAGGGCCCCTTGATGGACGGGATGAACGTGGTGGGGGACTTGTTTGGCAAGGGCCAGATGTTCCTGCCCCAGGTCGTCAAGAGCGCCCGCGTGATGAAGAAGGCCGTGGCGTGGCTGCTGCCGTACCTCGAAGAAGAGAAGCGCAAAAACCCCGCTGGCGCCCGCGCGAAGGGCCGCATCCTCATGGCGACGGTCAAAGGCGATGTGCACGACATCGGCAAGAACATCGTCGGTGTCGTGCTTCAGTGCAATAACTACGAGGTCATCGACCTGGGCGTCATGGTGTCGGCCCAGCGCATCTTGGACGCCGCACGGGAACACGAGGTGGACCTGATCGGGCTGTCCGGGCTCATCACCCCGTCCCTCGACGAGATGGTGCACGTGGCCGCCGAGATGAAGCGCCAGGGCTTCACCTTGCCCCTGCTCATTGGTGGGGCCACCACCAGCAAGATGCACACCGCCCTCAAGATTGGCCCCCGCTACCCCCACGGGGTCGTGCATGTGCTCGACGCCAGCCGTGCGGTGGGTGTGGCCTCCACGCTGTTTGCGGACGAAAAAAAAGACGCCTACCTTGCCGAGAATGACACAGCACAGGCCGCTCTGCGCGAAAAGCGGGCCAACCGCGGCGTGTCTCGCCGGCTCCCCCTGGACGAGGCGCGGTCCGCAGCCCTGAAGACCGACTGGGACGCAAACCCGCCCTCCATACCGGCGTGGACCGGCGTGCGGGCCGTGACCGCCAGCATCGAAGAGCTGGAGCCCTTCATCGACTGGACCCCTTTCTTCCGCACCTGGGAGCTGCACGGTCGCCACCCGGCCATCCTCGACGACGAGCTGGTCGGTGAGCAAGCCCGCAGCCTCTTTGCGGATGCCCAGGCGATGCTCCGCGAGCTGGCCAAGTCCGGCGAGCTGCAGTGCAAGGGTGTGGTCGGCATCTTTCCCGCAAATGCCGTGGACGACGACATTGTCGTCTATGCCGATGAAGACCGGACCACCGTGCGCTGCACCATCCCGACCTTGCGCCAGCAGGGCCGAAAGAGCCGTGACCGACCCAACCTCGCGCTGGCCGACTTCATCGCCCCCAGGGACACCGCCGTGCCCGACTGGATCGGAGCCTTCGCGGTCACGGCGGGGCTGGGCATCGAAGAACCGCTGGCCCGGCACATGGCCGATCACAATGACTACAAGGCCATTCTGCTCAAGTCGATTGCCGATCGGCTCGCCGAAGCCTTCGCCGAGAAGGTGCACCTGGACCTGCGGCGGCGGCTGTGGGCCTATGCGGCGGACGAGGACCTGGACGCGACCAGCCTCATCGCCGAGCAGTACCAGGGCATTCGGCCTGCCCCCGGCTACCCGGCCTGTCCTGATCACTCCGGCAAGCAGCTCATCTTCGACCTGTTGGGCGCCGAGGAAGCCGCCGGCATGGCGCTGACCGAGTCGCTGGCGATGCAGCCCGCCGCATCGGTGGCCGCTTGGACCTTGGCCCACCCCGAAGCCCACTACTTTGGCCTGGGCCGCATCGGACTGGACCAGCTCAGCGACTATGCCCGCCGCCAGGGATGGACGATGGACGAAGCCGAGGTGCGCTTGAGCTCGAACCTCGACTGAGCGAGCATCCTCCGAGAAGTCCCACCAGACGTGAGCTCAGGAGCACACATCCGGCGGCGGAAAGGTCGGCGCCGGCGGGGTCTGGGCCTCGGCGGTCCAGGGCGCCACAGAGCCGTGGGACGCCCAGTCGGGGGGGCACGTCGCGTCGTCGGCGCGCTCTGGTGAAGGGCCGCGCCCGGCATCCGTGGTGGACTGCGGACTCACCACGATGCGGTAGCCGCCGTGGTCCTGGCCATCTGGCCAGCGCTGGGTCACGACGATCCTGGCCTCGGCACCCTCCGCGGGGCTGGTCCCTGCGCGGAGCAAGGCCACCAGCCAGTCCCCACCGGTCAGGCCGAGGGGGATCTCGAGCTGGGCTGAGCGGGTGAAGTCCAACCGCACGGCCGGCCCCATGACCGGGTCGGAGGTGAGGTCGAGCGGTCCTCGCTGTTCCGCTGTGGTCCGCAAGCGGGCATTCCACGCCGGGGGGACGAACCGCAGCGTCCAGTCGAGCGCTCGCGCGCTTTCGGTGGCCGTCAGGATGAGGTGGCGGACCCCCCCGGGGTGGCGGGTGCCGAGGACCACGGCAGCGGGTTCTTCGCCGCCATCCACCTGGGCTTCGCCGCGCTGGGCAAGCTGTTGGGACGTGCGCACAGCCGTGGACGACAGCGGCGCCAGCACGGTGCCGACCGCGCCGAGCAGGGTCGGTTGCCACACGGCGGTGGTGCCGGCTTGCAGTGAGGTACCCGTCGGAACGATCCAATCGGGAATGCCGATTGCCACGGTGTTCATGCCGTTCACTGGCACGTCGAGCGCAGCTTGTCCGACCGCGTGGGCCCCCGGTGCCAAGCCCCCCGCGCTGGAGGGTGGCGCAAAGCCCTGAGGCCAGCTCACTTCCACGAACGGACCCGTGCTCACGAAGGCGCTGACGCTGAGCTGGGTGGCGGTCGCCGTGCCCGTGTTGCCCACCCGCAGCACGATGGCGCTGCCGAGCTGGGGGGTGGTGTGCTCGGGGGTTGCGTCTGGCGCAAGCACGGGCACCGACCGGCTGTCGGTGCAGTAGAGATCGGGGCTCGCGGAGATGTCCCCTACGCTGGGCCCGGAGCCGTCGTCGGCGAGGTTGTCCCGCAACAGCGGCTGGGCCACACCCGCCGTGGTGGTCGGCTCCAGCGCCTCGGCCACGGCAGCCGCCACGTCCACCACGCCGTACCCCAGGTAGGGGCTGTGGTGCAGGGCAGGGTCCGCCGCCGACGTGTCCCAAGCAAATGCGGCGTCTTGGGTGTGCACCTTCTTGGCGGTGTGGCGCAGGAGGTCCCGCACCTCGGTGGCCGACAAGCCCGGACGGGCGGTGAGCACCAGGGCGGCGGCACCGGCGACCATCGCCGCGGCGTGGCTGGTGCCCCCGAAGACCGCCCCGTAGTGGTTGATGCCGTCGATGGAGTGCACAAGGTGGAGGTCGATCAGCCCGAGAATGGGCCGCTGGTCCTGGCCCACATGGCTTGGTGCGACGAGGTCGAGGGACTGGCCCGGTTGGCTGTAGGGCGCCCGGTCGTTGACCCGCAGCGACAGCGCCCACGGGGGCCCGCCGGCGGGGGTCTGCATCGGCCAGCCCGTCGGCACAGCGATGGGGCTGCTCGGGATCTGGATCAGGTCGCCCGGCACGGAGGACACTTTTCGCACCGAAGCGCCGACCGAGATGGTGTCGGGATGGGCCGCCAGCGGACGCCAGCCGAGGGATGCGGGCTGGTCAAAGGCGACCGGACCGCCGTTGCCGGTGCTGAACACCACCACGGTGCCGAGCCCGCCCCGGCCTTCGGTGGCGATGCGGGTCAGTGCACTGCGCAAGATGAAGCTGCCGCCGCCCGTGGCCAGCCCCCAAGAGCAGGACATCACTTGAGGGGCGGACACCGGCAGCGCACCGCGCCCGGCGCTGGTCTGGTCGATGCCCGCGGCCCACAGCAGCATGCTGGCGAGCTCGCTGTCTGTGACGGTGGTGGGGATCTGGACAGCCATCAGTCGGGCGTGGGGGGCCACGCCGGACGTGGAAGCCGGGTCGTTGCCACGACGGGCCACCGCGGAGCTGGCACACCGGTCACCGTGCCCGCCCGTGACGCTGGCGCCGCCGGTGAGGACGGTGCCCGCCGGCGAGGAGACCGCGAAGTTCCACGCCAGCGCCAGCTTGGGGCTGGTGTCGGTCGGGTCGGTGGCGAACTCGGCTTGGTTGGGGTTGATGCCGTCGCTGTCCACGACACAGACGGTGACCCCGTTCTGCTTCAGCCCAGCTTGGTTGATGGCGGCCCATGCGGCCGGTGCGCCGACCTGCAACAGGTGCTCCAGGGCGCTCCAGGGCTCCGGGGGGCCGTGGTTGACGACTGGACGGAGCAGCTCGGGCTGCACCCACTCCACCAGCGGGTAGGCCGCCAGCCGCTCACCGATGACCAGCAGCGTGCGGTCCGCGGTGCGGTGGCGAAACTCCCAGATCCTCGGGTCGATCGGCGAGGGGGCGGCAGAGGAAAACCGGAACTGTCGAGCGACCGCGCGGGCGACCGCCGGGGCCACACCCTTGCGAAAGCGCACCAGCAGGGTGTTGCCGAGGCCTAGGTGAGGGCTGGGTGCCCGCTGCATCAGGGACGCCGTGAGCACATCGCCGGTCTCTGGGCTCAGCCGGAGGGTGCGGACCAAGCGGCCATAGGCCGGTCCGGCTGGCCCGCGGGTCAGGATGCGGAAGGTGGTGCTCGCGGCCGGGAGCTCGGCATCGCGGCTGCCCTCGAACAGCGGCTCGGCGCTGACCACGGGGGACTGGGGGGTCGCAGCGAGCTTCTGGAGTGCGTCCCCCATGTGTCGCGACCGAATTGGGCCGAGCACCCGCAGCAACAAGACGCTGTCTTCAAGGCTGGCCACACCAGCCCGCCCGGGCCCACCGAGGCTGAACTCGGTCGCGGCGGGGAAGTCCAGCACCGAGCCGCCCGGGTGTTCGGTGTCCATCGGGAAGGGGCCCCGTGCGATGCCTTCGATGGACACCATCACGGTGCCCCGCACGGCGTCGGGGACCACAACCACGCCGTCGTCGGGAACCGCGATGCGCAGCGGTCCGGGGGGCCCCTGGGCCAGCGCGGCGGCGAACTCTCCCAGGCGCCCAGCGCCCAGCGGCGGTTGCACAACCAGGGTGCGCGGCTCTCGCAAGAGGGAGCGAGGCACCCGGACGAGGTTTTGGCGGATGAGCTGGTGGGCCATGGGGACTCCCTGGCTGGAGGGTCAGGGCGCCGGGCACGGGATGCCGGAGACCCTGATGCTGCGCGGATCGGAGCGCCGAGATAACCCGAGTGCGCCATTGTTGAGCAGGAGGCCCACCATGCCCATCGATTCAGCCGACCTGGGGACCATTGAACGCGTCATCGCACTGGTCATCGGCGTCGCCGATCAGAGCGCTTGGGAGGGCCAACACGCCCTGCCTCCCGCCAGTGTGAGCCAACAGGGGGCCACCCGGGATGCGTGGGGGCTCGCCCGTGCCCTCTCTGGGATGTGCGCAGTGCCCACGGCCGACCTGCGGGTGCTCGCCGATGCCGCCGCCCCGGCCGACTGGGCTGCCTCGGGGACCTGGGCTGGTGTGGCGACCGCCGCGGCCATTCGCACCGAGCTGGACGCCTTTGTCGACAAGCTTGCCGCCACCCCGGACGCCCGCGGGGTGCTCACGTTCGCCGGCAACGGTGGGGTGCGGTCCGACGGCTTTGTGTTGGCCGCCCAAGACACGGTCGACCTCGCTGGTGCGGTGACGCTGGACGAGGTGCGGGCCAAGCTGTCGGCCAAGCTCTGTGGCCGAGGCATCGTGGTGGTGCTGGATGCCGCCTTCGAGGCTGCGGCTCCTGTGCTCCAAGATGCCCGTCTTCGCGCCATTCCCCAGCCCGCAGGCACCGCAAATCGCCACCTGCTCCGGGCTGAAGATCTGCTGCTTGCGGCCGCTGCGCCCTATCGCCCAGCCTACGAGCGCAAGCTGGGGCTGGCGTGGCGGGGAACGTGGTCCTGGGCCCTCGAAGCGGTCATCGCCCAGATCCTGGAGCTGCCGGCTGCCGATCGCGCCACCACGACCTGGGGCGCGCTGGGCCAAGCCGCCGGCGCTTTGCTCAGTGCATGTGCGCTGGGTCAGCAACCGGCGATCTGGGGCGGCACCGACCTTGCTCTTGAAGTGCCGCCCACCGGTGGCGGGCTGCTCACGGTGCAGGACCAGATCGACGCTGGCGACGTCTACCTCATCGAGCCGGTCGGGGGTGGTGACCCGCTCGGCTACGTGCTGGTGAGCATCGACGGTGCCGGAAAGGCCATCGAACAAGTGGTGTGGGGTCCGGGTGTGGGGGCCTGGCCGGCGAGCTTCGACCTGCGCCAGACCGGCAAAGAGGCCCTGCCCCAGGAGATCCTGGACTGGAACCCTGGCCAGCTCACTGTCGAGACCCACCCCTACCGCCGCTTTGACCTCGGCAATGGCTTGCTGGAGGAGGTCCCGAAGAAGGCCAACAGCGCCAAGGCGGTGTCCTACTCGGTCACGTGGGTGAGCAAGGGCACGGTCGAGCTGCCGCACTCGCTGGTGCGGGTCTCCGACTTTCCGAGCCCTGGCACGGGTCTTCCCGGCGCACCCTTGCCCGATGGCAGCGTGCGGGTCCTGGACTGGTTCCGGCGGGTCCGGGCCGGCGTCTCGGCCAAGGGCACCGGTGTGGTCCTGAGCCTCGACAAGTGTGTGTGGCGCTTTGCGGCCGTGCAGGAGCCCCTCAATGACCACGCCCACCCCCAAGACGGCTACCGCTTCGCGCCACTCGAGAGCTGAGCGCGTCGCTCAGGTCGCGGGGAAGCTGCGCGCGGCCCTGAACCCGATCCCGGGCCGCCGGTCCGTGCGGAGGTTGCCCAAGCGGGTGGCGCACCGGGCGGCGTTGGGGCTGCTGTGCCACAGCCCGCCCCGTGCGAACTGGTGGGGGCCGCGGACCTCACCGATGTGGACCTGAGGGCCGGTCGGATCGCGCGTGTAGCTGTTCTCGCACCAGTCCGCGACGTTGCCCGCGCAGCCCCGCAGCCCATAGATGCTCACGTCATCGGGGAACGCGGAAACATCGACCACGCCGCCCTTTCCGCGGTGGCTGGTCGCCACGCAGGCCCACGCCCGGTCGAAGTGGTCACCCCAGGGAAACGCCCGGGCGTCCACCCCACGTGCGGCCTTTTCCCACTCTTGGTCGTGGGGCAGCCGCCACGGCAGTCCGGTGGTCTGGGTGTGCCATGCGCACCACGCGGATGCGGCGGCATGGTCGACCAGCACGATGGGGTGGTGCGGTCCCAGGCCCCGGCGCTCTGCGTCTTTGGAAGGAACATGGGCGTGGCCATCCCACACCAGCAGGGGGGCGCCGGCTTGTTCCCCGACCACCTCCCGGGGCAGCCACGGCGCAGGGTCTTGTCCACGCTGGGCGATCGCGTTGAGAAACTGAGTATATTCCCCCATTGTGACCGGATGGCGGCGGATGATCACCCCGTCCACCCAGACGCGGTGGCGGCGGGCCGGATCGATGGCCTGGGCGTCGCCGCCGCTCCAGAACCAGCCAGCGGGCACCACGCAGTCGTGCGGCCCGAGGTCTTCGGCATGGGGCAAGACAATGGGCGTCGGCACGGACGCGTCGGGCCCCACCCCGCTCCAGTGCTCCTGGCGTCCGATGAACACCGGGTAGCGCACCGTGGCGTGGCCAGCGGCCTCGATCTCCAGCAGGTGGCTGCCCCGGGGGAGGGCGACCTCCACCAGCGGCGTGGTGCCCAAGACCCGCTCAAACACAGCAACGAGGCGTCGGTCCACCTCGACGATGCGGTACCAGCGCACCGTGGCCTGGCGGGGCGTGGTCAGCAGGCTCACCGCGCCGTTGCCTTGCAGCCAGTCGCGGTGCCGTCCGCGGTCGTGGGCGCGCAGCAGCACCTCGTGTCGGGCGGCGCTGGCGGTGTCCCGGCGGGCCTCGGCTTCGGCCATGTGGCTCTGGTACAGGTCGGCGAGGCGTTGGTGGATCTCGTCGAGGTCCGGCGCATGGGTGAGGGCAGTCCGCAGCCGCTGCTCCACCTCGATGGCGGTGAGGCTGGCAGAGCGGGCCAGTGCTTGTGCCCGGTCTTCCACCCGCCACGCTTGCTTTCGGGCCTCCACGTCGGCGGAGACATCGAGCTGGAGCAGGTGGTTCTTGGCTTGGCTGAACAGGGCCTCGGCTTCACTGCGCTGGGCCGACACCTCCGGCCAGAGCGCCTCGGCTTCGTGGACCAGGGCGAGGGCACGGTCCCGGCGCTGCACACCCTCCAGCCAGTCCGAGAGCTGGTTGGCCAAGGTGCGTGCCCGCGGGGTGCGGTGCTGGCGGTCCCGGGCCATGGCAGCCCGGCAGATGGCGGCGAGCTCGGGAGGCACCACAATGCCGTCCTGTTCGCCCACCAGGACCACGTCCCGTGGGGGTCCCGACCGCACCCGGACCAGGATCTGACGGGTGCTGCCCCGGTGGGGGGGCTCTCCGCAGAGCAGCTCGTAGAGCATGGCGCCGAGGGCATAGACGTCGCTCAGCGCGTCGACTTTGTCCAGCTCCCCGGCGGCTTGTTCCGGGGGCATATACGGCGGGGATCCCAGCACTGATCCCGACCGGGTGTGGGAGTCGCTGATGCCCACAATGGCGTCGGACTGGTCTTTGTCGGAGCCCAGCTCATCCGGGGCGTCCCGCAGCTTGGCGAGCCCCCAGTCGAGCACCTGGACCTCACCGAAGTCCCCGACCATCACGTTGGGGGGCTTGAGGTCGCGGTGGACCACCCCCCGGCTGTGGGCGTAGGCCATGGTCTCGCAGACCCGGCGCAGCACGTCGATGGCCCGGCGCATGGTCCACGTGCTGCCGATGCCCCAGTGCACGGCGGAGATGACCTGTGCGAGGGTCGTCCCGTGGACCTCACGCATCGTGTAGTACAGGTCGCCCGTCGCCGTCCGGCCCACCTCGTGCACCGGCACCACGCCGGGATGCTGCAGCTGAGCGGTGATGCGGGCCTCGGCGAGAAAGCGCCGCTCCCGGCGGTGGTGCTGGCGCTCTGAGGCGCCGGGCTTCATCTGTTTGCGGACCACCTCCCGCTGGAGATCCGGGTCGTGCACCCGCACGATCAGGCCCATCCCGCCTTCGCCCACCGCGGCGCCTACCCGGTAGCGGTGAGCCGTGGGCTGTGGTCTGGGAACGTCGTCGTGGGGCTTATTCTCAGCGGGAGTGTCTTCGGGGAAGGGGCCCGGGGGGCACGACACGGTGCTGGTGACGGGCGGCGGACCTGTGGGCGCGGGCGCCAGCGTGGGCCGTGCCTGGGGGAAGGGGGCGTGCCCGTCCTCGTTCCGTGCCATGGATGTTCCCGTGTTGGGCACGATCCTGACTCGTTGGGGACTTCCGCGCAATTGCCGGGGCCTGTGGGGCCACGCGGGCGCTGGCGGGGGGCAGGGTGTCCGACCGGCGACCACCACGCTATGTCGTTGCCCTGACTGTGCGGTTTCCCGGAGTTCACTTGTCCTTGCTCACCCTGCACCTCTCCGCTGTCGACGAGGCCCTTGTCCCTGAGGGTGACCCCCGAGGGTGGCTGCTCAGCCGTGCGCGCCTTGCCCCCGACATGCCGGAGCCGATGGCTGCCTTGGTCTTTTGGGACGCCGAGGGCTTGTTCGCGGTCAACGAGGGCCTGCCCATGGCCACGATCGGCGCGGGCGAGGATGCGCTCTGGCAGAGCTATCCCGACATTCGGTGGGTGGGTGCGGTGGGCTCAGCGGTCCTCAAGCGCGAGGGGCGGCCGCTGCTGGTGCGGTGGGCCCGGCTGCGCTTTGCGGATGGCAAGGTCTGGGTCGCGACGTGGCTGCGGGTGCCCGGGATGTCCCTCGCCCCGGTGGCGGACGAGACCTGGACCGGCCCCCTGGACCAGCTGCCGCCCTGGCTTGCGCCCTTGTTCGCCGGTGCGGAGTCCGATGGTCCGACGGTGACCTTGGTGCCCGCGGCGCTGGTGTTGCCCTGGCGGGAAGACCCCGGCGTGCCGGCCCCGCACGAGGCTGAGGTGCTGCCGCCTGAAGTGGACTTTCAGGACGTGGTGTTGTTCGCTGCGGGGCGCCTGGAGGGGCGCTTCAGGGACGAGGGCCGGGTGAACCCCACGCTGGTGGTCTGGTCAGGGGAAGACCTGCTGCACTGGACAGCCAAGGGGGCACGGGGGGCCAGGGAGCTGTCCCACCTCGGTCATCGTCTGGCCCAAGATGCCGATGTGCACGCCATTGGCATCTTTGGACTCGGGGAGGACGAAGGCGATGAAGGCGGGCGTCTGCCGATGATCGCGCTGGCCATGGAACACCGAGACGTGGGCAGCGTGCTGTGGGTGCGGCGCTTCGAGCGCACCGATGCCGACAAGGCCCGCTGGATCGACCCCCATGGCCAGATCCGTGTGCCGGCGCCCTCGCTGGGCTGGTTCAAGCGATGAGCGCCGCTGTGGACCGCCGGCCCATGTCGACGACCGAGCGGCTGTGGATCGTGGCGGAGCACCTGCACCCCCCCTTCGTCAACCAGCTCGTGTTGGAAGCTGCGCCCGGCGATGATCTGTCCGAGTCTCGTCTGGAGGACGCCATGGCGGCCGTGGCCGATGCCCACCCCGGCACCCGGCTCCGGGCGGCGGGAGTGCTCGGCTGGAGCCACTACGTCGCCGATGCCCCACGCCCCCCAGTGTTGACCGTGGACGGGCAGGGCTGGGATGCCAGAAGCCCCGCGGGTGCAAATTTTCTGCGCCATCCGCTGCCCGTGGCGACCGGACCCACAACGGGCATCCTCCGGGTGGAGGGCCCGGTGCAGCGCCTCGTGATCCGCACCCACCACGCCACCATGGATGGCGGTGGCACGTCGGCGATGGCCCGGGACCTGTTCCGGGCGCTGCGGGGCGAGCCGCTGGAGGGGTCCAACGTCAGCTCGCCAGTGGATGTGGACATCGCCAAGACCTTGAGCCCACCGCCGTTCAAGGTGCGGGATCATCGGTTTGGGGCGCCCACGGGCACGGTCCGTGGATCATTGTCCGAGACCACCTGGCGGCGGCGCACCTACCGGGGATCGGCCCGAAAGCTCCTTCCCCGCGTTGTTCTCGCTCTGCATCAGGTGTCCCGCCAGTGGACCGAGCTCCCGCTGAGCATCTCGGTGCCCGTCGACCTGCGGCGCCATCGTCCGGACCTGCGCAGCACCGCCAACCTCACTGGCGCCGTGTTCCTCGATCTGGATGTCGACCTGGTGCCTGGGGACGGGGACCAAGAAGCGCCCGCCGATCGCATTGCCCGTGTCCTCGCCGCGCGGGCGGCCAGTGGGGACGCCGGCAAGGGCTTGATTGCCGGCCAGCCCCTCCGCTGGGTGCCGCTGGGGTGGCTGCGGGGGCTCGGGCGCCACTTCATGCACAAAGAAGCGCGGGCCGGGCGCTACCCCAGCTCCGGGGTCATCTCCAACCTGGGGCGCATGGATCTTCCGTCCCTGTCCTGCTCGGGATTCACGTCCCAGAGGGCGTTCTGGATACCACCGGCCAGCGAGGGCCAGCGCCTCTTCCTCACCTTGAGCGGTGGGCCCGAAGGGGTGGAGCTGTGCTGCACGATGGCCGAAGCCTTCGCTTCCGACGGGCGGCTCGATGCGCTGCTGGACGGTGTGCTCGCCTTCCTGGACAATGGCCCCGCCCCGAGTCCCACCACTGGAGCCCCCTGATGCGCACCCTGCACTTGCTGCTCCCGCTCGCCCTAGTGGGGTGTGAGCTGCCCCTGAAACTCAAGGCGGCGGCGGACACGGCGCCCACAGTGGAGCCGGACAGCGCACCGGCGGTCGACGGGGGGGACGGGGGAGCCGACGGCGGTGACGGCGGTGACGGCAGCGACGGCGGGGACGACGACAGCTGGGACCCCGATGGCGACAGCGATGGGGATGGCATCAGCGATGCCGAGGAAGGACGCGGGGAGGACCGGGACTCCGACCGGGACGAGATCCCCGACTACCTCGATGAAGACAGTGATGGGGACGGGATTCCCGACAGCGTGGAGGGCCTGGATGAAGACGGCATGCTCCGCAATTCTGATGACGACGATGTGCCCGACTACCTTGACCAAGACAGCGACAACGACGGCATCTCCGACGAGATCGAGGGGGCCCCTGGAGTGCCGGACACCGACGGCGATGGCGTGCCCGACTACCGCGACACCGACAGCGATGGGGACGCGCTGCCGGATGCCCGGGAAGGCACAGGCGACTGGGACGGCGACGGGGTGCTGAACTGGCGAGACGCCCGCAACGACCTGGACGGCCTCACCATCACGCTGGTGGCCATCTCGACAGACTTCAATGCGCCCGTGGGCATCGACTTTCACGAGCCCACGTCATCGGTGGCCATGTCGGTGAACTACCCCTCGGGCTCGCCCTACGCATTCGAGCTGGTGGGCTCGGACGGCTCCCACGCGCCCTTCTCGGCGGTGGCGGGGCTGACCAATGAGGTCAAGATCGCGACCGCCCGCTCCGGCAATGTGGGTGGCTTCTCCGCCGGTGAGCTCTTTGTGGGCAATGGCGTGGACGGGCAGATCGTGCGCATCTCCGCCGATGGCACCGTGGTGGACAACCCTTGGGTGGACCTCGCGGGGGATGCCAACGGCCTGATGCGTGGCTCGTTGTATGTGGACCGCACGGGTGTGTGGGGCGGCGACCTCATCGTGGCGACCACCGCTGGCGAGCTGTGGCGGGTGACCAGCGCGGGCAGCGCCACCCTCGTGGCCTCCGTCGGCACCCACCTCGAAGGGCTCATCACGGTGCCCGACGCGCCGCTTCGCTACGGTCCCCTTGCTGGGACGGCCATCGCGGGGGCCGAGGGCTCGGGACTGCTGTATGCGTTTACGCCAGATGGCACGGTGAGCACTTGGTCGCTCGGGGTGAACGTCGAGGACATCGACCTGTGTGGGGTGGGCGAGAACTTCTTCGGGGTGAACTTCGGATCTAGCCGCATCCTCGGCGCCGCGGCGCTGGACTTCTTGCCGATGGTTGGCGACATCCTGCTCACCCAAGAGAGCCACAGCGGCGTGGGGCTCTACCGGCTGTGGTGGGACGGCACGGCACTGCAGACCGCGGAGATCTTGGTGAGCAGCACCGAACCGGCGGTGGCCCAGTGGGAGCACGTCACCTTTGCGGCGGCCGGCATCAAAGAAGTGCCTGCCGAGTAGGGGGGCCTACGGAAGGGGGGCGGCGGGCGCAACGAGCAGCGCCGCGTCGACCGCTCCTCCGCCGAGGCCTTCGGTGAGAAAGGCCACCATGTCCGCGATCTGGTCATCGGACCAGTCCAGCGGGACCATCAGCTCTTCGCGGTGGCCCGGCCCATCATAGGGCGCTGCCTCGCTGTAGTGGACGACCACGGCTTCGAGGGACTCGGCGTGGCCCCCATGAAAGTACGGCGGAGAGTCCGCCACCCGGCGCAGCCCAGGCACCTTGAATTGGGCCAGCTGGTTGCTGGTCTGGGCGATGCGGTCCAGTCGCTGGGCGGCGTCGCCGTCGGGGTCGTCGGACCATCGTCCGGCGGTGTTAAACTCAGATGCGTAGAGCTTGTCAATGCCCTCGTAGCGGCCACTGTCGAGGCCATCGAGCCACTCGGGCGGCGCCAGGCCGATGTTGTGGAACTCGAGGTTGCTGAGCGCCGGGCCGGAGTGGCAAAACACGCAATTGCCCTCACCAGCGAACAGCTCCAGCCCACGCCGGGCGGCCGGGGAGAGGGCTGCGTCCGCCGCACCGGCGTCGTCGTCTTCCACTGCCTCCACAAAGTTGTCGATGGCGGTGGGACCGGTGACGAGGGTGCGCTCATGGGCCGCAATGGCCTTCGAGATGTTGACCAACACGGCGCTCACGGCGTCTTGGTCGAGAGGGTCCATCCCGAGCCAAGCGACGTGTTCGGGGTCGTCGGGAGCGTCGGGGCGGGGGCGGGCACCGGTCGGAAACCGCAGCGGGTCCGACACGTCCGGCGGGGCCCCAAACAGCTCGGTGTAGGCGGTGTTGAGGTCGGGCTCGGTGGACACCACCCGGGCGAGCTCGACCCGGCCAAGGTCCATCTCGTGGCTCGCTTCGATGGGTCCGGCCGCCTGGCACCACAAGCTGTCACACCGTCCATCCCAGAAAAACCACCGCTGCTGGGCCACGTTCCAGAGCTGGGGAGCGTGGCGTCCGGTGGTGCCGGCCGCTTCGGACAACACAAGCCCGTCGCCAAAGCCTTGCTCGGGGTCGTGGCACGTTGCGCAGGAGAACTCTCCCGAACCAGAGAGGCGCGGGTCGAAGTAGAGCCAGTGGCCAAGAGCAGCGGCCAGTGGGTCATCGGCGTGGGCATTGCTCGGGCTCGCTGGCACCGGGGGCAAGGGGCTCATCGCCAGCACCAGCGGCTCCAGCTCGGCGGGCAGGATGTCCACGGGCGCGCCGGACTTGTCGGGGTCGGCGCAGCCCACGAGCCACAGCGCGGCCAGAGTCCGAAGCCAGCTCATGGTTCCTCGGGGGCGGGCGGGGACACTGGGTCGTCCCCCCACGGGGCCACCCACGGGAGCATCAACATGCCGGGAATCGCGACCACAAAGCACAACAGGAAGAAGGTCACGTAGCCCGCAGCCTCCACGATGTAGCCGGTGGTCGCGCCGGCGAGGGTGCGGGGCACGCCCGTGAGGCTGGTCAGCAGCGCCAGCTGGGTGGCCGTGTGGCGGGGGTCCGTGTTGCGGGCAATAAACGCCACAAACGCCGCCGTGCCCAAGCCAACGCCGAGGTACTCGAAGCTCACCACGGCAAAGAGCACTTCCATCCGGGGGCCAGCGAGCGCGAGGCCGGCAAAGCCGAGAATGCTCGTGATCTGGACCACACCGAAGATCCACAAGGCGCGGTTGATGCCGGTGCGCAGCATCAGCAGCCCGCCCAGCAGGCCGCCGGCGATGCTGGACCACAGCGCGGCGACCTTGGCCACCGTGCCAATCTGGGTCTTCGTGAACCCGACGTCCAGGTAAAACGGCGTCGAGAGTGCTGTCGCCATGCTGTCGCCCAGCTTGTAGAGCAGCATAAACGCCAGCACCGTCAGTGCGCCCTTGGTGCCCCGAGACCGGAAGAACTGGCGAAAGGGCTCGACGACGGCCATGTCGAAGTTGGCCCGGGGCGGCAGGGCCACCTTGGGCTCGGGCATGAAGATGCTGCCCAACACACCCACCAGCATGAAAGACGCGACCACGAGGTGCACTTGGGACCACGGCAGCCGGTCCGCGAGGATGAGCGCCAGAGATCCGGGGACCAGGGACGCGAGCCGGTAGGTGTTCACAAAGACGCTGTTGCCCCAGCCCAGCTCGGCGTCGGGCAGCAGCTCTCGGCGGTGGGCGTCGAGCACCATGTCTTGGGTTGCGGAGAAGAACGCCACAATGCCCGCGAGGCCTGCGATGGCGCCGACGCTGCGGTCCGGGGACAGGGCGCTGAAGCCCGCGAGGCCGAACAGCAGGGCAACCTGGGCGACGATGGCCCAGCCCCGCCGTCGGCCGAGGAAGGGGGGCACGAAGCGGTCGACGACCGGCGCCCACAGGAACTTCCATGTGTAGGGGAAGCTCACGAGGGCGAACAGACCGATGGTCGAGAGGTCCACTCCCTCGTCCCTCAACCATGCGGGAATGAGCTGGTACAGGACGTAGAGGGGCAGTCCGGAGCTGAAGCCGCAGACCGCGACGACCAGTGTTCGGTGCAACATCGCGGTGCGGTCGGTGGGGCTCTCGGGGGCAGGGGTGGTCACTTCAGCGCTTCTCCACGGCCAGCCGATACTGGGCCTGCGCGCCGGTGCAGGCGCCGAGGGACTGGACGAGGATCTGCAGCTTGCCAGTGGTCTCGACCGTCACCACCGCAGAGGGGCACGCGTAGGTCGGGGGGGGCCAGGAGCACTCGAGCTCGTCATCGCCGGAGGTCAGCAAGCACGCGTCCTCGGTGGAGACGTAGAGCGCCGGATCGAAGGCGGTGTCGGGGGTGAGGGTGTCGACCAGCATCGCGAGTCGGTCGCCGGCCTCCACGTCCACGGTCCAGATGTCGACGAGCCCGCCGGCGCAAGGCAGCGTGCTCGTCACCTGGGCCGATGGGTCGACAGCAAAGGGCGTCGTGGGCAGGCCAGTGTGTTGGCCGAACAAGGACGGGAACTGCTCGCGAATGGCCGCTGAGCCCACGCTCTCGTAGTAGCCGTAGCCATAAGCATACCCGAGCCGGTCCAGCTGTTGCGAGGACGGGTCGCACCACTCGTACTGGTCTTCGGTGGTCAGTGTGGTCTCCAGCGTCCAGGACCAAGCGTCGCCGAGAATGTCGGCTTGGCCCACGTGAACCTCGGTGACGACGACGGGATCGGAGACCTCGGGCGCTGCGGTGTCCGCCGTCCCGGTGTCGGCGTCGCTGTCGGTGGAGTACAGCGTCCACAGCTCTGAGTAGCTGAGCTTGAGCAAGCGAGTCTCGGGTGTCGACTCGTAGCTGCCGTAGCCGTAGCCGTAGTCGACGCTGGCCAAGTAGGAGACATCGAAGATGCCCACCAGCATGTCGGTGGTCTCGGTGACCAGCTCCCCATCGGTGGTGGGCGTGGTGGTGCGCGTGTTGCCGATCCAGCCGATGCCGGGGGCAGCGTAGCGGATGCTGGCGCGATCGCCGCCGGTCAGGCTGAGCACGGGATGTCGGGGGCAGTCATTGCTGACGACCGTGGTCGTGCTGAGATCAAAGCCAAAGTCACAGTCCGGGCATCGCGCCGTGGGCACACCAGCGAGTGCAAACTCTTCTGTGCAGATGGTGCCGTTGTCCAGGTCTTCGGCGGTGGTGTAGACCACGCCCACCAGCGTGTCGTCTTCGATCAGCGCCCGACCATGGGCCGTGACACGGTTGGTGTGGAGCAGGTTGGAGTTGTCCTGAACCAGCGTCGGACGCAGCGCTGTGGTCTGGCGGGGCACATCCGCCGGATCCAGCTTCGGCGGTGAGCTGTCGGAGTTGCACCCGAGGCCTGCGACGAGGATCAGCATGAGCGGGGCTCGCTGGGCCTGTGGGAGGCGGTGCACGGGACGCTCCGGAACAGGGGTGTCGGCGAGAGGGGGGCGGGCGAAGGCGGCGGGCGCGGCCGGGGTGCGCTGCGGCACGAGCGCTCCGACCTGTGGAATAGCCGTTGATGGGCCAGCCCGCACGGTGGGGGCGTGCTGCGAACCCCGTGCTTCCCTGGGGTTCCCCTCGGGCCTCAACCTCGAAGCTGGGCGCACGGGATCGCCCGTGTGGTGTCGAATTCGGTGCGGGTCCACCAGACGTCACTGTCCCACGGGGAGAGCTGGTGGTCCCAATACACAATGCGCACAAACTGGGTTGTGTCGGACGGGGGCAGCGGGTCTGCGAAGAACACCTGCACCGCGTCCGGATCGTGGCAGACTCGGCCGAGCAGTGTGGCGACATACGGTGGCGTCTTCCGTTGCCAGCTCAAGCCATGAAACCACAACCGAAAGTCCAGCCGTGGCTGGTGGGGGGCCACCCAGGAGGGCGCGCGGTCGGGCGGTCCGGGCTTGTGGTGGAGAGCATGGGCGGTCCAGGCCTGGCCATCCGGGGAGCTCTGGATCTCGGGCTCGTGGCGGGTGCGGGTGACCGATGCGAACAGGTGGTACTCATTGACCACCCGGTAGGCGGCGAGGCGACTGCGCAGCTCGGGCATGATCTGGATGCCGCCAAAGCGGGCGAGCCCGGCTTGGAGGGACAACAGTGCCCACAGCAGGACGAGGGCCCCGCGCACGTGGCGGAGGGGACCGCCAGGGGTGTCTGGGTGGGGCCGAATGCGGAGCGTGTCGCAGACCCGGGCGGCGGTGGACTCAGAGACCAAGCTGATGGCCAACACCGCGGTGAGGATCAAGAAGAAGCCATAGTTGGACGTCAGGCCATCCAACACAAGAAAGCCAAGGACAGCGGCAAGCGCGACCCGCTTCGGTCCACGACCGCCGAAGATGCCCCACACCAGCACCAGCTCAAACACCAGGGTGGCCCAGCTCTCGAGTGTGTGCAAGGCGGGGGGGAGGTGGTGGGCGTACCAAGCCAAGGGTGTCGGCAGGGGGGACGTCTCGTAGTAGTGGGCCATGGCGCTGCCGTCGCGCCAGTCTCCGATGGCGGACTGCCACTTGGAGATGCCGGACTCAAAGAACAACTTAAACAGCAACAACCGCACGGCCAGCCATCCCGCTCGGTCCTCACGGGATCCGGCCAGAAGCGCCGCCAGCACGCTGGCTTCGATGAGCAGGCTGTCCCACTGGAAGCTCAAGAAGGCCCGAGCCGCGAAGCAGTACCCAAGGTAGAGCGCGGCGCTCAGGGGCAGCATCAGCCGGGGCCACCGCCCGAGGGTCGCCACCACCGACAATGCCGCGCCCACGATGCATCCCGCCACGATGCTGGTGTCGCTGGCGTCGAAGAAGATGTGGGACGGAAACGACCAAAAGGACAGGTTGGGGTCGGACGCCCGCAAGCTGATGAGCAAGGTCTGGGCCGGGTCCACCCCACGCCATCCGATGAGCGCCTTGACCTCCCACAACAGCGACAGCCACGCCACCAGCGACACCAGGCCCAGCCCGCGGTGGATCAGTGCAGCAGCAGCGGTCCCGGCCCCATCCGTGTCGTGGAGCAGCGGGTGTGTTGTGGAGACAGATGCCATCGCCGGACCCTTCCGTTGCCGGGAACCCTACATTCGGGACTCAAGTGGACGGAAGGGGCGCCCGGCGTCCGCGAGGGCCACCAGCGATTCGGGGGGCAAGAAGCGATCCCCATAGGTTGCGGCAAGCTGCCGACACCGTGCAACAAAGCCCTGTGTGCCACCGGCGTACTGGTCGATGTATTGGGCCACACCACCGGTCCAGCCAGGAAAGCCGATGCCAAAGATGGACCCAATGTTGGCGTCCGCAAACGAGGTCAACACACCCTCGTCGAAGCACTTGACCGTCTCGATGGCTTCGCCGAACAACATGCGCTCCTGCAGGTCGATCAGCAGCTGGGGGTCGTCGCTCTGGTGCGCCATGCCCCGGTCGATGTTGAACATGGTGTAGAGCCCGTCCCACAGCCCGGTCCGGGCCTTCCCGTCGTACGTGTAGAAGCCTGCGCCAGCGCTGCGGCCGCCCCGTCCGGCGTCGAGCATCTGGTTGAGCACCGGCTCGGCAGGGTGGGGGATGTAGGCTTGGCCCGCGGCTTCTGCGCTCGCCCGGTACTCGGCCATGATCTTGCGCGGCAGCGTGAGGGTGAGCTCGTCCATGAGCTGCAGCGGCGGGGCGGGGTAGCCGGCGGAGAGGCCGGCCCGCTCGATCATCACGGGCGAGAGACCTTCGGCGAGCATGGCCATGGCTTCGTTGAGGAAGCACGAGATGACCCGGCTGGTGAAGAAGCCCCGGGAGTCGTTGACCACAATCGGCGTCTTCCGGATCTGGAGCACAAAGTCAACGGCCCGGGCGAGGGCCTCGGGCGAGGTCTGGGCACCCATGACAATCTCGACCAGTGGCATCTTGTCGACGGGCGAGAAGAAGTGCAGGCCGATGAAGTCGGTCGGGCGGTCCACCGCCTTGGCGAGCTCGGTGATGGGCAGCGTGGAGGTGTTGGAGCCGAGCAACGCATCGGGCGCGACCACCGCCTGGGCGGCCTGAAACACCTCGGCCTTGACCTTGGGGGACTCGAAGACGGCCTCAATCACGAGATCACAGCCAGTGAGGTCGGCGTAGTTGGCGGTGGGTTGGATGCGGGCCAGCAACGCGTCCCCCTTTGCTTGGTCCACCTTGCCGCGGGCAACCCCCTTGGCGACGAGGGCCTCGGCGTAGCCCTTGCCCTTGTTGGCGGCGTCGATGGTGAGGTCTTTGAGCACCACCGAGATGCCCGACTTGGCGCACTGGTAGGCGATGCCGGCCCCCATCATGCCCGCACCGAGCACCGCGACCTTGGTGACCGCGCGGCGGGTGATGTCGGCGGGTCGGCTGGCCCCTTTGTTGATGGCTTGCAGGTCAAAGAAGAACGCTTGGGTGAGGTTCTTCGACTGGGCGGAGTGGCAGACCAAGTCCACAAAGTAGCGGGCCTCGACCTCGAGCGCGCGGTCCACGTCGAGCCCAGCGCCCTCGATGGCGGCGGCGACAATGTTGTGGGGCGCGTCATAGTGGGCACCCTTGAGCTGCACCCGCAGGGTGGCGGGGATGGCCGGCAACATCTGGGCGAGGGCGCGACCACCACCGGGGATGCGGTAGCCCTTGGCCCGCCAAGGTTGGGTGGCGGCGGGATGCGCAACAACCCACGCCCGTGCGCTGTCGAGAAGGGCCTCGGGGGTGTCGACCACCGCGTCGATCAGGCCGAGGGACAGCGCTTGGTCCACCCGGAGCTGGGGGCCCTTGAGCAGCACGTTCATGAGTGCATCGACGACGCCGAGCATGCGCACGGTGCGGACCACTCCGCCACCGCCGGGCAGCAGTCCGAGCGTCACTTCCGGCAGTCCAAAGCGGGCCTTCGGGTTGGCCAACGCGATGCGGTGGTGGCACGCGAGGGCGAGCTCCAGTCCGCCGCCCAGCGCGCTGCCGTTCAGGGCGGCCACGACGGGCTTGCCGAGGGTCTCGATGGCCACCATGCTGGCTTGCATGCCCCGGGTGAGGGCCGCGACCCGTCCGGCATCGTCCGGTCCGGCGGCGGTCAGCTCACGCAGGTCCCCGCCCGCGAAGAAAGTGCTCTTGGCCGACGTGAGGATGACCCCGCGGACATCGTCTTTGTGGGCGACGAGGTGGTCCGCCACGGCGGCGTAGTCCTGCACAAACTGCGACCGCATGGTGTTGGCGGACTGGCTGGGGTCATCAAAGGTGAGGGTGACAATGCCGTCTGCATCAGTGTCGTAGCGAATCGTCTCAAGCTCGGGGGCATCGGCCATGGGAAGTGCGGGGCTCATGGGCGTCTCCTCAGTGGGGATGTGCGGGGCGTGCCCGGGATCCCGTTCATGCGGTTGCTGAAGGTCTGGCGGTGGGTGCTCAGACCCGCTCGATGATGGTGGCGATGCCCATGCCGCCGCCGATGCACAGTGTGATCATGGCGGTGTTGAGGTTTCGACGCTCGAGGGCGTCGACCATGGTGCCGACCAGCACCGCACCGGTGGCGCCGAGCGGGTGGCCCATGGCGATGGCGCCGCCGTTGACGTTGGTGCGCTCGGGATCGGCGCCGAGGTCGCGGATGAGCTTGAGCGCGACCGACGCAAACGCCTCGTTGATCTCCACCAGATCAATGTCGTCCATGGTCATGCCAGCCTTGCGCAGGGCCTTGCGGCAGGCCGGCGCGGGGCCCGTGAGCATGATGGTGGGCTCGGCCCCGACCACTGCGGTGGCCAGGATCCGCGCCCGCGGGGTCATGCCGTGGCGGATGCCCGCTTCGGCGCTGCCGATGGCGACGAGGGCTGCTCCGTCGACGATGCCCGACGAGTTGCCGGCGTGGTGCACATGCGTGATGCGCTCCACACGGGTGTACTTCTGGAGGGCGACCGCGTTGAAGCCGCCTTGCTCGCCCATCACCGCGAAGGACGGGCGCAGCTTGGCGAGGCTGTCGACCGTGGTGTTGGTACGGATGTGTTCGTCCCGCTCCAGCACAGTGAGTCCCGCTCGGTCGACCACAGGCACGATGGACCGGCCAAAGCGACCCTCGGCCCAGGCCGCGGCGGCCCGTTGCTGGGAAGCGACCGCAAAGGCGTCCACATCGGCCCGGGAGAAGCCTTCGATGGTGGCGATGAGGTCGGCGCCGATGCCTTGGGGCACAAAGCCGGTCGCGTAGTTGGTCTCGGGGTCTTGGGCCCAGGGGTCGCCGCCGCTGGCCATGGGCACGCGGGACATCGACTCGCAGCCTCCCGCGAGGATGAGATCTTCCCACCCGGAGCGCACCCGCGCGGCGGCTTGGTTGACCGCCTCAAGCCCCGAGCCGCAGTAGCGGTTGAGCTGCACGCCGGGCACACCCTCGGCAAAGCCGGACGCGAGCACGGCGGTGCGGGCGAGGGAGCCGCCTTGCTCGCCGTGGGGCTCCACCGTGCCCAGGATCACGTCGTCCACACCCGCTGGGTCCAGCCCTGGATTGCGGGCCAGCACCGCATTGAGCAGCGTCGAGACCAGCGTGACCGGCTTGATGGTGTAGAGCGATCCGGAGGCCTTTCCGCGACCACGCGGCGTGCGGACCGCGTCAAAGATGAGTGCCTCTGCCATGGAATCTCCTCGGGTGCGCTGCGCGGCGTCTCGGCCGCCGGTCGCCCAGGCGTCGGTGCCCATGCGGGGGCACTTCGCCACGAGGGCGGTCGTCTGAGGGGCACTTCGGCGGCCTGCGCGCGCGGTGGCCTATCCCCAAATTGGCGCTGGTGGGGCGGAGACGGTGGGTGTCGTCTGGCTCATGTTCCCATTCGTGTGCCCCTGGTTCCTTGACCTTCTGGGTTTGGGACGCAACGTGGGCCCATGGAAAACACCGACCCCAGCTCGCCCGCCCATGACCCCCAGCTCGCGGAGGACCCCGACGCCGATGCGGGCCGCCAGGGCAAGGCCCGAGGCCGACTGGACCTGGCCCGCATGTGGGAGCTGGCCCGGCCGGAGATGCGCCTGCTGATCCCGGGCACCATCGCGCTGGTGGTGGGCACGGGCACCAACCTTGTGTTCCCGCTGTTGCTCGGGTCGACGATGGACGAGGTCCTGACCGGCTCCGACCCGTCGGTGCTGGACCGAGCGGCCCTCGGTCTCGTGGCCATCTTCCTGATTGTGGGCATCGCCACGGGCTTGCGGGCTTGGCTGTTTACGGTGGCCGGAGAGCGGGTGGTCGCCCGACTGCGCCAGCGGCTCTTTGGTGCGCTCATGGCTCAGGAGGTGGCGTTCTTTGACGCCCGCAAGACGGGTGCCCTCACCAACCGCCTGGCCAGTGACACGACGGTTCTCCAGAATGCCGTAACGGTCAATGTTTCGATGGCGTTGCGGTTCATCCTCTCCGCCATTGGTGCCCTCGCGGTGCTCTTCTGGATCTCGTGGAAGCTGACCCTCGTGATGCTCGCCGTCGTGCCTGTGGTGGCCATCACCGCGGGGGTCTATGGCCGGGCGATCCAGGCCATCTCCCGCAAGGTCCAGGATGCCCTGGCGGCGTCGTCGGCCATCGCAGAAGAAGCGCTGTCGGGGGTGCGCACGGTGCGGGCATTTGCGGCGGAGCGCCACGAGACCCAGCGCTACGGCGCAGCGGTGGACACCAGCTTCGAGCTCGCTCGGGAGCGGGCAGGGATGTCGGCCATCTTCCGCGGCGCGGTCACCTTTGCCGGCTACGGCGCCATCGCGGCCGTGCTCTGGTACGGGGGAGCCATGCTGCTTCGGGGGGAGCTGTCGGTCGGCGACCTGACCAGCTTCTTGATGTACACGCTGACCGTCGCCGTCGCGGTGGGCACGCTGTCCAACCTGTGGGAGGACTTCGCGAAGGCGTCCGGCGCCAGTGCCCGGGTGTTTGAGCTCATCGACCGCCAGCCCGAGATGCAGACCGGCAAGGGGCGCCGCCTCGACAAGGTGGTGGGCGAGGTGGCTCTGGAGGCCATCACCTTTGCCTACCCGACCCGCCCGAACGAGCCGGTCCTTCGGGGACTCGAGCTGCGGATGAGCCCCGGCAAGGTCGTGGCGCTGGTCGGCCCCTCGGGTGGGGGCAAGAGCACCGTGGCGGCGCTGCTGTCCCGCTTCTACGACCCGGGTGAGGGCTCGGTGCGGCTGGACGGGGTGGACTACCGCGAGCTGGAGCCCGGCTGGTTGCGGGAGCAAGTGGGGGTCGTGTCCCAAGAGCCGATGTTGTTTGCGTGCTCCATCGCCGACAACATCCGCTACGGCCGTCCTTCAGCGAGCCACGAAGATGTCGTCGCAGCGGCGACAGCGGCCAATGCCCATGACTTCGTGTCCAGCTTCGCCGAGGGCTACGACACGCTGGTGGGCGAGCGGGGTGTGCGGCTGAGTGGGGGCCAGAAGCAGCGGGTGGCCATCGCCCGTGCGTTGCTCAAGGACCCCCGGGTGCTGGTGCTGGACGAGGCCACGTCGGCCCTCGATGCCGAGAGCGAGCACTTGGTCCAAGATGCCCTCGACCGGCTGATGGTGGGCCGCACCACCCTGGTGATTGCCCACCGCTTGAGCACGGTGAAGGACGCCGACCGAGTGGTGGTGCTGGAGGGCGGCGTGGTCCAAGAAGAGGGCGACCACGAGAGCCTTCTCGCGAAGGGTGGGCTGTACCAGAAGCTCGTCGCCCGACAGTTCGCGTCCTGATCCCACGGTCGGGCTTGGCCCCCTTCACCGGAAGCTGCTGCCCACCGTCTTGAAGGTGCTGGCGGCTTGTTTGCCCACCGCGGCGCACTCCTTGGGCACGCTGGCCGTCAGCCGCAGGTTCTTCTTCACGGCCTTGAGCATGCCCGGCAGCTCCTTGGCGCCCATGCCGGCGCTCTTCAGGGTGGCGGGCAGCGTGCTGGGGATGGTCTTGGCTTGGCCGATGATGGCCTGGGCTTGCTTGGGCACCTCGGCGAGCCGCTTGGTGGCCCGACCGAGCGATGCGATGAGCTCGTTGACCCCCCCCACCGCCTTGGTCACCTCGGGGCTCGCCCCCGGCTTGAGGCCCAGGCGGGGCTTGCCACCGCTCATCTCGACCTTGATGGAGCCCTTGGCATCGGTCTTGAGCTTGGCGAGGCTGTCTTCCAGGCTGGTGCCGGGGGCCACACCCAGCGCGCTCTGCAGCCCACTCTCGGCCTTCGCGATGTCGGACTTGGCGCCACGCACCAGATCGAGCAGGGTCTGGACCTGCGCAAAGACCGCATCGATGTCGGCCAGCCCGGTGGTCACGATGTCGTCCGCTTCGCCTGCCGAGGGGGGCGCGCCCGGCGTGCGGGCTGCCGGAGCAGGGGTGGTGGAGGCTTGGGCACCGGGGTCGATGACCCCCTGTTCCACGAGCATCCCGACGATGCGGTCCGAGTCTTTGGGGGGGAGCAGGCCTCGCTCCACAAAGATGAAGTCCACCCGCCGCAGCGAGGTGTTCACCCGTCCGCTGCGGTCCAGCTCGCCGAGTCCCCGGGCGATGACGCGGTCCGCCTTGACGCCGCTGGCCTGGAGCACTTGCTCCCGCACCACGTCCGCCCGGGCCTTGCTCAGCACCAAGTTCGCGCCCACGGTGCCGCTCGGATCGGCGTAGCCCGCAAGGAACAGGTACTGCTTCGGGTCTTTGGCCAGGATCCGCGCGGCGTGCGCGATCTGTTCCTTGTCTGCGGGACCAGCGAGCTCGGCATTGCCGTACGCAAAGAACACGGGCTCCGGTGGTGCCGGGGCTTCGGCCGTCGTGATGGCAGCCGGGGGCGTGAGCTTCGGAGAGCAGCCCAGGGTCAGGGCGAGGCCAAGGGCGAGAACGGTGCGCATGGGAGAACCGAGGCAAGGGACCTGGGGCCGTAGCCGAACGCTTGCGCGGCGTCAGTGCGAGAAACACCGGCCTGTGCGCGGTCGCTGGGGGCGCCAACCCAATACACTGGCCCGCTCACCCCTGTCGCCGGAGTCGAAGTGGCCCACATTCTCGTTGTTGACGATGAAGAGGGCATCCGGGAGTACCTCGCGGAGGCTCTGGAGCTGGCCGGACACACCGTCGAGACGGCCGCCGATGGCCAGATCGCTGCCCGACGATTGTCACGTCGCCGCTACCACCTGATCCTGACCGATCTCCAGATGCCCCGGATGGACGGGATGGCGCTGCTGGCCAGAGCGGTGGAGGAACAGCCCGAGACGCCGGTGATCATGCTGACGGCCCATGGCTCGGTCGAGACGGCGGTGGAGGCGATGCGGTTGGGGGCCTGGGACTATCTGTCGAAGCCGGTCTCCAGCCCGCGGGAGCTGCGGTTGTTGGTCGAGCGGGCCCTGGACCACCGCGCGCTCAAGAATCGGGCAGAGATCGACCAACAATCCGACGTGGCCGCACCGACCGATGATGCAGGGCCCCGGCTGAGCTGGGGAGCGCCCGCCATGGTGCCGGTGGAGGGGGCGCTGCGAAAGGTGGCCCGGGCCCAGGCGACGGTGCTCATCACGGGGGACTCGGGCACCGGCAAAGAGGTGGCGGCCCGGGCCGTCCATGCCTGGAGCCCCAGAGCCGCGGGTCCCTTTGTGGCGGTGAACTGTGCGGCGCTGTCCGACAACTTGCTGGAGAGCGAGCTCTTCGGCCACGAGAAGGGGGCGTTCACCGGTGCGGTCGAGCGGCGCCGGGGGAAGATCGAGCTGGCCGAGGGGGGCACCTTCTTTCTGGACGAGGTCGGTGAGCTGAAGCCGGAGCTGCAGGCCCGGCTGCTGCGGGTGCTCCAGGAGCGGTTGTTTGAGCGGGTCGGGGGCAGCACCGTCATCGAGGCGGATGTGCGCTGGGTGGCCGCCACCAACCGGAACCTCCACCAGTGCATCGCCGAGGGGTCCTTTCGAGAGGACCTCTATCACCGGCTGGCGGTCTTTCCCGTGCACCTGCCGCCGCTGCGGGAGCGCCCGGAAGACATCCTGCCGCTGGCGTCGGTGTTGCTGGCCCAGATCGCCCGAGAGACCGGTCGGCCGGGGCTGGCCTTGTCCGAGGGGGCACGCGAGGCGATCGCACGAGCGGGCTGGCCGGGCAACGTGCGGGAGCTGCGCAACGCCCTGGAGCGTGCGGCAATTCTCGCTGATGGCGTGCTGATCGGTGAAGACGACTTGTGGATGGTGCCCGCAGCCCGGGCGCCGTCGACCGCTCGGGCCGGCCTGGTGCGCCCGCTGGTTGAGCTTGAGCAAGAGGCGATTCGGGCGACGCTGGTCCAGACCGGAGGCAACCGCCGAGAAGCGGCGGAGATCCTCCAGATCGGTGAGCGCACGCTGTACGACAAGATCAGAAAGTACGGGCTTCGGTAGGGGCCACGAGGGTCCCCACCGCCTGGGCTTGCCGGCTCAGCCGTCGGCGCCGGGGCGCTTGCCGAAGCGCCAAGTGACGGCCGTGCTGAGGAAGAGGGTGTGGGCGCTCAAGGTGCCGTTGCCCACCACCTGGCCCGGTCCGAGCGTCAGGTTGTTCAGCGAGTCGGGGTTGCTGATGGCCGCGCCGAGGTCCACGGGGAGCTCCTGGCGGGCGACCTCGCTGTCCTTGATCTCCCGGGTTGGGTAGATCGTGTAGAGCATGCCCAGATCGATGTCCAGCCGGTTCTTCAGGATCGAGCCCGTGCCGCCGAAGCCGAACGCCCACTTGTCGCCGTCCATCAGGTTGACGCCCTGGGTCGCGGCGGGGATGGCCGACTTCTCAAACAACACACCCGCGCGAAGCAGCAGCGGGTCGATCACCCGGTAGTGCCCACCCAAGCGGAAGCTCCAGGTGTCTTCGTAGCCAGCGGGAAGTACGATGTCGTCGTCAATGACGATGCTCTCAATGGGGTCGCCCGTGGCGCCGGTCAGCGACTGGACTTGCTCGGTTGTCGGCAGGGTCAGGTCAACATTGGTGACCTTGATCTCTTCGGTCACCCGCCAGCGCTGGTAGGTTGTGGCGCCCTCCACTTCCCAGTTGCGATCTTCGTCGTGAAACGCAACACCGAGGCGGTGGATCCACGGCATCGTGAGCAACACGTTGACGTCGTTGTCGCTGTGCTTGCTGCCGTCGATCAGCGGCAGGGAACCCTCGGTCATCCAGTGACCCTTCTCGAACTCGGCGTCGATGCTGCCCGTGCCGTCAACATTGAGCTTGGGTTGGGCGGAGTAGCCGACCGTGATCCACGGCTTTGGCTCGGCCAACAAGCCCAGGTTCCACGTGAAGCTGCTCTTGTCGGCCATGCTCAGCTCGACGCCAACGTCGTAGACTTGGGATCCCTCGGCGGGTTGCTGCAGGTTGTCGTCGTTGCAGTTGGCCTCGCCGCCGGACTTGGTCTGGCAGATGGCGAGATCGAGTCCCTGGTCTGCGCCCACGTAGGTCCAGAACGCGCCCGCGCCGATGGTCAGCCAGCCGATGCGGTGGGCGACGCTGGGGCCCGCATAGAACTGAATCACCAGCGCCTTCTTCATTGTGTAGCGCTGGGAGCCTTCTTCGTCGTAGTCGAAGCGGGGAGCGAACGGCGAGAAGAGGCCCAGCGCGAACATCGTGTTGGGCAGGCCAAAGTGGTGGCTCACCCCGAAGTTCGGGATGTGCATCGGCTTGGCTTCGTTGCTGACCTCGTCGTAGGTCTTCAGCACGTTGCCGTCGGCGTCGTAGTCCTTGCGGGTGAAGGTGATGGGCTGGTTCACCATCGTGTACGACAGGTAGACTTGGGGCCGCCGCAGGCGAATCAGTGCCGCGGGGTTGTAGTACTGGGCGCTCAGATCGTCGGCGCCGGCGATGTTGGCGCCACCTCGGGCCATGCCGCGGGTGCCCACGTCGGACATGTAGTAGCCGGAGGCGTTTGCGGCGGGCTCAAGCGCGAGCAGTCCCGCGAGCAGAGCGGTCAGGGCGGGCATGGCAGCTCCTGTGAGGAATTCCGGGCGTGTATAGCATGGGGCCCGCCGGTGGTGGCATCGAGGCGGGCACCTCGGCGCAGGCCAGCGGCGCGGGGGAGCCAGACTCATGGGGAAGATGCTGGCGGGCAGGGCGGCTTGGGGCGCTCGACCGGTCGGGGTTGGCGCCCAGGGCAGAACGTGTTCTTGGGGTGGTCGGGGACCGGCCAGCCGCAGGGCAGTGCAGGGGCCGGGCGGAAAGGGTGAGAGGACCGACGGGGGCACGGTCCACACGCGGCGGCGCCCGGGGCGCGCCCGTCTCCGCTGGCATCCGACCCACGCCATGGGTGCACTCGGGAAGCCAGCGTGGACCACTCGGGGCGTGATCGTGCGCAGGCGAGCGGGTGGGTTCCCCGGCAGGCCGCTGTGCGAAAGACATTATGCTTGCCGGCGGCCAGCGATAGCCGGAGCGCGCAGTTTCCCGAGGCCTTTCCCCCAAGCACCCACGACACCGCGACCACAATGTCCGTCCCGCCCGTCTCCGTTGTCATGACCACCCACAACCACGAAGCGTTTGTCGCCGATGCGGTGCGGTCGGTGCTCCAGCAGACCTGGCCGAACCTGCAGATCGTCATCTCGGATGACGGAAGCACGGACGCAACCTGGGACATCGTGCAGGATGTGTTGGGTCAATACACGGGGCCCCACCCCGTGCATGCCCAGCGGCATCCCACCAACATTGGGGCACCCCGCAACCTCCAGAGCGTCGTCGATGCAGCAACGGGCAAGCTGCAGGTGCTGGCCCACGGCGACGACATTGCGTTTCCCCATCGGGTGGAGACCATCGCCCGCTTGTGGCGGCGCACCGGGGCCTCGCTGATCTCCCACAACGCCGTGCTGGCCAGTGGTCCCGACCAACCCAGCAAGCTGCTGCGGGAAGTCCAGCCCGACGAGCAGCTCTCCCTGCTGGATGTGAGTGCCGGCACCTGGACGACCCAGATGTTGGGTGCCTCGTTTGCCTGGGATGTTGGCTTGCGTGCGGCCTTCGACCCGGTGGACCGTCGACTCCTGGCCCGCGGCCAGGACCATGTGTTGCCGTTGCGAGGGGCGTTGCTCAAGGGCTGCTGGTACATTGGTGAGCCGCTGATGATGTGGCGCCAACACCCCGCCCAGCTCACCAGAGACACGGGTGACCTGTTCGGCACCCAAGCGATGACGGACGAGACGGTGGCGGCGTACCACATCTCCACCCAGCTCCAGCGCCTGCGTGACGTGCAAGCCCGCCGTGCCATCGCCGACTCTCCCGAGCTTGTTGCCGCGGAACAGCGGGTGATCATGGTTCTCAAGGCCCTCAGCGAGCGCTGGGTGGCGCATCGCTCCGAACTGGAAGACACCGCCCACACACTGCGTTGGCTGCCCCGAGGCACACCATGAGTCCGCCGGTGGCATCGGTGGTCGTTGTGCTCCCCACCGACGGGCCCTCCGTCCCTGCTGCGCTCGCCACGGTGCGCCAGAGCATCGCGGCAGCGCCCCAAGGTGCGCAGTGGGTCGTGGAAGCCAGCGGCCTCCCGCCGGTTGCGCTGGGGCCACAGGTGACCGTGGTTCAAGGGCCACCGTGCTCATCGGTCCGCCGAACGGAACGAGCGGTCGCGGCCTGCTCCGCGCCGTGGGTGGTGCTGTTGGAGCCTGGCCATGTGTTGCATCGAGGGGGACTGACCCGCGTGCTGCAGCTCACGCAGTCGACCGCTGTGGTGTCGGTGTTGAGTGCGGTGAACCGTCCGGTCCCGGTGGCGCTCCCGGCAGCCTTTGTGTTGCGAGCCGCGTACCGGCCCATGGTGGTCGCTCTCCAGCGGTCGGCAGCGTTGGACGGCCACCCGTGGCTACCGGGGCTGTGGGCGTCTCTGCAGGGGGCTCACATCGGTGTCGCACCCAAGGACTTGGTCGACACCCAAGCCCGTGTTGAAGCCGCTTCGGCGGAGGACAAGGAGCGCAGGCTGGCCGACACTGTGCGATTCCACCGCGCGGCGATCGAGCTGCTCGACGGGTGCCCACCCGGGACGGTCCCCCCGGCCCTCGCCAGCATTGCCGCGAGTCGACTGCTCACCGAGCTGACCCGGTGGACAATCTGTCGCAATGAGCTGTTCAATGCCGACTTGCGGGCCCGGTGGCAGCATCCGACCTGAATATCGTCAGGCAAGGTGTTCTCACCCATTCAGGCCCGCGCACACCCGCGCGACCTCGGCGGGTCCCATGCGCCCGCCGATGGGCAACTGGAGGCGTCGCTTGCGAAGGCGCTCAACCTGGCCAAAGCGAGCGTTGGCGGGGGTGGCCGAGTGGCTGCCAAGCCGAGCCAGCTGGTGTTGGGGATCGGGGAGCAGTCCGGACTCGATGCCCACCTCCGCCAGCCGGACCGACAGCTCTTCCGCGCTGCAGTCCACCGCTGCGTCCAGCTCGACCCACACCTCGGCCGCCGAGCTCTTGGGACTCAGGTTGCACAGCTGAAGACCGGCAGGCAGCTCCGTTGCGTATCTGAGCCTCAGCGCTTGGTTGTGCCCGACTCGCCAGTTCAGCTCCGCCAGCCCCCGAAGAATGAGCGCAGCCGGGGCCTCAGCCATCTTTCCGTTGATGCGTGGCCTGACGCGGCTGGCGGCACACGAGGCGTGGAAGCTGCGGACGTCTCGCAGGCGGTCGGCCGTCTCGGCATGGCGCGTCGTGACAATGGCCCCTTGTCCCGCGCCAATGATCCGCTCGTCCGAGAAGTCGAAGATGGTGATGTCTGCGGCAGGTTGAAGGATGGTGTCGCAAGCCAGACCCCGGCTGGCGTCCATCACCAACAAGCCGCCCCGGGCCCGCGCCGCGGCGAGCAGCGCTGCCGGCGGGCTTGCGTGCGGGCAGCACACCACACAGACCGCACCGAGGGGTCGGTCCTCGGCTGCCAAGGCCTCCACCGAGATGTTCTCGCCCGTCTCGTCGACGTCCAACAACACAACCTGTCGAAGGCCCAGTGCAAGACCTTGAAGGAGCGCCCGGCTTGCGGTGGCAGGAACCGCGACGAACTCCCCCATCTGGGCAGCGCGTGCCGCACCCATGGTGGCAATGGTTGCGTTGGCCATCGCGACGGATTGCAACCCGCCGTGCTCGCGGCCGAAGCGCGCATCCAGTTCGCGCACCAGCGGGCCATTGTTGGCGTAGTAGCTGCGGTTCACAATCGCCTGAAAGTCAGCGACAAAGTCATCCCACTGGGGGGCATGGTGCTGACCCAGCAAGATTCTGGAGCGGGAGCTCATGCTGGGTTCCCCTCTTCATGCTCAGCGCCGAGCTGGTCGCGCAGCGCGTGGATCTGTGCGAAGCGCATGCAGAGCTTGTCGATGTCGTCGAGGGACACATGCTCTCCGACCGGGAGCTGGATGAACCGCCGCGCGAGGGCCTCGGTGACCGGCATCGAGGGGCGGGGCACCTCCGGCGGGCAGTGTGCGGTCTCGTGGACCGCTGGACCGTAGTAGGCACGGGCGCGTGTGTTGTCTTCCAACAACAACTCAACGAGGGTGTCTCGCGAGCAACCAAACGCTGGGCCGACCTCGAGGATGCTGAACTCGTAGTTGAAGCGCTCGTTGTTGTCGGGGTAGGCAAAGATGCTCAGGCCGGGGATGGACGCCACGCCTTGCTGGTAACGCAGGTAGCGTTGGCGGTTTCGCTCGCAAGCCGCAGGAATCTCGGGCACCCCAGCGAGGGCAAAGGCAGCGTGCACCGGGGGCAGCCGTCCGTTCATGCCCATCTGGGGCAGCGGATCGCCGGGCAGCTCACCTTCATGGAGGAAGCGGCGCAGCTTCGTCGCGAGCGCGTCTTCGTTGGTGGTGATGTAGCCCCCCTCAAAGCCATTGAGGATCTTGGTGGCATGGAGGCTAAACACCTCGGCGCGACCAAAGTTGCCGATGGGGCGGCCCTTGTGGGTGTTGTACAGCCCGTGGACCGCATCAAAGATCAGCGGCACGCCCGTCTCTGCAGAGATGGCCTCCAGCTCGTCGATGGCACAGGGGGAGTTGACCTGGTGCACGCCCAAGATCATCGCCGTGCGGTCGTTGATGGCGGCCCGCACCGCTTCGGGACACAGCGCGTGGGTGGACTCGGCAGCATCACAGAACCGGGGCAAGTGGCCGGACCACTGGACGAGGTGGGGCAGACCCGCGTAGGTGAATGAGGGCAGAATGACTTCTGCTGGATCGTTTTCGTGCGGTCGTCCGAGCAGCTCTGCGAGCGCGACCAAGCCCACACAAGCATTGGCGCAAGCGATGACGTGGCGGGTCTCGTGCAGATCCGCGAGGGCAGCTTCGAGCTGCTGCACCACGTCCGGCGCGGCCTCGGCAATCTGGGGCACGTGTGAGCCTTCAGGCCAACCGGTGCCCGCGGGCATGGGCCGCACGAGGGAGAAGAAGACGTCGAGCGGCGGTGCCGTGAGCTGGCCGATGGGGCGCACCCGATCGGCAAAGAGGGGCGTGCCCCCGAAGCGTGGCAGTGCCGGCAGGGGCAGGGTCACGGTGTGTCCGGGTCAAGGAGGGAGGAGGGATTGAGGAACTCGGCCAAGGGGCCTCCGACCAGATCTGCCGTGATCTCCGCACGCATCCGCGGGTCCACCGTGGCCTGCCACCGTGTCGCGACCTCCCGGCTCTTAAACACGGACCGCTGGTGGCTGGAGTGTCGGGATGTGGAGTCGCGGAGAAAGCTCTCGGTCTGGGGCCCAAACACAAGTCCAGCGAACCGGAACACCTCACGCGTCTGGCCCAGGGGGTCGGCCACGAGGTCTTCGTAGCGGACGATGCACACCCGGTCGGGGAAGCGCTGTCGCAGGTCCAGGTACTGTAGGGTGGACCGCTTCCAGTCCTCATAGCCCCAGAACTCCCCCACAGCGGACTTTCTGCACGCCCCATTCCGCCAGTGGTCTTCGGGGCGTGCGCCCGCAGGAAACTCAAGAGGGTTGCTCAGCCAGGAGTGAACCGCGGCGATTGGGTTGCGCACCAAGACCACCAAGCGCACGTAAGCGGCCTTCTCCAGAAGCCCGGGCATCAGCGTGTGGTAGCGGGTGGACTTTATGCCGAGCACACGGGGCTGCGCATGCTGTTGTGCAAAGGCGGGCAGCAGACCCTGGCGCCGCAGATAGTGTTGGTCCAGGTAGTCGCCAGGGGTTGCGTAGACGTCCGCAAACAAGCGATCCCAGTCGTCGCTCGATGCAGTCTCGTCGAGGCGGTTCTTGAACTCCCACGAAAACAACGGGCAGAACTTGAGGCGGAGCTCCGGTGCCGAGTCGAGGATCTGCGAGCCCCAGTTGGTGCCAGAGCGGGGCATTCCGGCAAGCCAGATGACAGGACGGGGGCTCATGGTCAGCCCTCGCGCGGGGTGAGCAGGGCATCGAAGCGGTAGTGGCCGGCGTAGAACTCTGACGGCATCCGGTGCACATGCAGGCGCCAGCCCGCAGCGTCGAGGAGCTCGCGGAGCACAGCGGGAGACCACCAGACCCCGATGGCGCTGTCGGGGTTGTCCAGGTCGACGGGCGGTCGGCTGCCACGGAACGCCGGCTCGCGATCCCGGTCGGGGATGTTGCCGATGACCACCCGCTCGATGGTGGGGTGGTTCTGGCGCAGGTTGGTCCACAAGCTGCTGACCTGGTCGACGGTGAGGTACTGCATCGATCCGTAGCAGGACGCCTTCGTGAACGGGGTGTCCTGGGCCGGCCTTGCGGCGAATTCGCCCACGGAGGCGAGGACAAAGCTGTGGTCCGGCGGACGCGCGAACGCACGCTGGGCGACGTCGATCAGCGGACCGGAGAAGTCCACGCCCAGCCCGCCTCGGCAGCCCTCGAACCACCGAGTGGTCAGCGCGCCGTTGCCGCAGCACAGGTCGAGCAACCAGTCGTCCGAGGACAGCTCCAGCAGCGCCGCCACTTGGCGCTGGATGAGCAGGATCTGCGCCTCGGGAACCGGGGCTCCGTGGAGGGTCCGGCGCACTTGGCCCCAGTAGTCATCCGGCGCGCAGCGGAGCGGGTGCTCTTTGTAGAAGCGATGCGTGGGTGGTTTGGACATGGTGGGACCCTGGAGAGCACGCGGCGCTGGCCAACCCGGCGAGCAGAGCACGAAGCGGCCTGCCTGTATTCGCACCCGTCGCCTGCCGCACTCTTGCGGCTGCTTCGCCCGTCGTGAGATAGGTCCTGCGGGTCCCTCAAGGTCTGCCGTGTCCACTCTTCATCGTCCCAGATCGCCGACCATCAGCCTCTTGATCGATGCGCGGCGGGGCCCCCCCCCGTCGATCGCGGCGCCGCCGGGCGGCGAGGTCTGGGTGGCGGGTCCGGGGGGCTCCGTGCCGGTGCCCGCGTCCGCGACTGAAGCTCAGACCTTTGATGCGCTGCTGGATGCGGCCTCAGCCCCGGTCTGTGTGTGGCTGAATGCCCAACACGACGCGGTTCCCGGCCGCTGCCTTGCGCTGTTTCGGGCCATCGCAAGCCTCGGTGTGGCGGTCGTGGGACACCTGCCGCCGAGTGCGGTTCAAGAGGGCACCGGGCGCCTCCGCCGTCTCCCGCTGCGGGCCGGAGCCCAAGGGCTGCTCGACCCTGACACGCTGGTGTTCCGGCGGGATGTGGCACGCAGCCTTCCCCGGCCGCCGCACCTCCAGCTCGGCGTGCGGCAGCTCTTGGTGATCCATGGCGCCACCCACGGGGGCATTGGCTGGTTGGACCGCCGACTGCTGACCGCCCGGGTTGTGTCGCGAGACGCCGCCGAGCAGGAGCACGCACTGGCGGGCGCGGTGCAAGGGGCACTGGCGGTCCTCGACCGGCTGCGAGCCACGGGCGCCCCGGCTCCGGCCCAACAAGCGGCGCTGCAGGCGCTGATGTCTGCTTCACTGCAGTGGAGCACGAAGCGGTGGACGCTGTTGTGTGACCAGCGCAAGCCGCGGTGGCGCGGTGCAGAGGAGGCACAGTGATCCCCGCCACGAAGTCCGGTGTGGTGTTGAGCGATGTGAGTGTGCTGATGCTGACCTACCGCCACGAGAACTTCGTGGGTGCGGCCATTCAGAGCATTCTCAGCCAGACCCGCCCGCCGTCCCAGCTCGTCGTCATGGACGACTGCAGCCCGGATGAGACGTGGTCCGCGGTTCAGCGAGCAGTCGCTGGCCACGAGGGCCCCACGCAGCTGGTCTTGGTGCGGAACCCTGCGCGCTGTGGCGCCGCCCGCAGCAAAGCCCAAGGGCTGACCCATGTCACGGGCAGGCTCATCGTCAACGCCCATGGCGATGACGTGTCGTTGCCGACGCGACTGGAGCGGTTGCACGCGGTGTGGCAACAGACCGGCGCCAGCTCTATGTCCCACGATGTCTTTGAGCACGTCGATGGCCAGCGCTTGCCGCGGCGCAACGGTGAGGCGGGTGGGGACCAGCAGCTTCCACTTGAAGACATCGCCGCCGCGCCGTTTCACAACCGGCTGCTCGGCTGCACGATGGCCATCGACCGCGCTGTCCTGGACCGCTTTCCTGTTCCCGACGAACCGCCCGGGGTCGCACCCGGCCCCGGGGACATCCGGCTTCCCCTCCGCGGCGCACTGCTCGGTGGGCACTGGTACTTGGATGAGGCGCTGGTGGAGTGGCGCCGCCACGACGGCCAGATGACGTCGCGCATCATCGACCAGCGCCCGGACCATCCGGCTGCGGGCTTGGAGACGCTGGAAGCCTTCTTTGTCTATGGACAGGTCCAGCGGCTGCGTGATCTCTCCCATCACGCCGAGAGTGGGGGGGCGTCGCCCGAGCTCGCTGCCGCCCGCCAAGCGACCCTTGCCCAGCTCCTCAAGCGGCTTCGCAATTGGTCCGCCGCCCGCGACCGGCTGCGGGAAGAGGGCATGGTCGCCACGTGGGAGGGCGGCATCTCCTGAAGTGGGGACCCTGTTCCTGGTGCAGTTGACTGCTTAGTCTTCGTCCCGCAGCAAGAGCCAACCCACGATTGTGGCCACAGCATCGCCCGAGAGGGGTTCGTGGGGTGGGGCTTGCACCGGCTTGGCGGGCGCGGGGCCACCGGCGGGCGCAAAGAGCGCTTGTCCCCGTCCCCACCGGGCCTCGGTTGTGTTGTTGCTCTGCTGGTAGCGCTGGGCGATCGACTGCAGCATGGTGGGGTCGGCGATGGGCGCGTCGCGAAGGGCGGCTGGGCGCGGATCCTGGGCGGACAAGGCCATCAGCGATCGATGGAGTCGACGCTTCTTCACGGTGGGCAACGGCAGCCCGTTGAGCAAGCGCTGGAATTCCAAGACGTCCCGCAGCAGTCGACGGTTGACTTGCTCGGTCGGTGCGGGTGAGCGCCAGCCGGCCGAGAGGCCCAGCTCACTTGCGTAGATCTTGCAGATGTCGCCGCCTTGGGTTGGGTAGCGAAACAACCGAAGCGCGTCGTCGCCGAAGGTCTGGGCCCAGGGCGCGAGCTGAGCTTCGTAGTCCCAGAGGTCGCCGTCTCGTTGCAGAGACGCGGCGAAGGTGCCCGCGAAGCCTTGAGCCTTCACGATCTGGTTGTACCAAGACACCGCTTGGCTGGGCTGATCCCGCACCACCACGTCGATGGTCACAGTCTCGGGAGCGCCCGCCCACCGGCACACCCAGTCCAGGAGGGCTTGGGGCTTGGGGAACAGGTAGAAATCCTCACTGCTGAGCAGGAGGGTGTGGTCGCGGTCCCGCAGGTCGGCGGCCAGCTGCTCGCCGAGCGTGTCGATCCCCAGCGGCTGTGGCGTCGCCCACTCGGGGTAGCCGCCCCCGAGCAAGAACGCGACGTCATGGTGGCCGCCGCCGCGCAGGGAGACGTTGGGGTAGCGGATCCCGAGGCTCGCGAGCTCGGCTTGGCGGGCGGTGAGCATCCGCTGCAGCGCAGTGGAGCCGGTCTTGGGTGCGCCAATGTGAACCCGGAGGTGTCTGGGAGGCATGGGGCGGTCTCGTCGGGACGTTAGGAGGGGGCAGCGAGCTGGGCGGGCTCGAGCTGCGGCGCGGCCAGCAAGGCGTCTCGAATGGCTGACGCGTCGAGCATCAGCATCATGTCGAGGATGCTGAGGCCGGGCTGGAACTCTGGCCGAAGCTGGGGGTACGGCTGGGCCGGCCACTGCACAAAGCGCAACACACAGCCCACCTGGGCGAACCGGGCGGGGTCGAACAGCGCTGCGCCACCAGTTGGGTTGAGGTAAGTTGTTGCGCCCAACAGGCCGGCCACGGTGGGGGCCCAGTCGCCGGGGCCGGCCACCGTGCTGCGGTCATAGTCGAGGGACGAGTGCAGCACCGGATGGAACGCCAAGCCGAGCCAGTCGCAGGTGCGCTGGAGCATGTGCACGTTGAGGGCCGCCAGCCCGTCGGGACAGGTGGCAAGTGCCTCGGTCAGCCAAGCGAGCACGGGCGCAAAGTGGGGTGCGGCGCGGTAGTGCGCGAGCTGGCGCAGCATGCGGTCCCGCCAGTCCACATTGCGACTCGCTTGCACCGCCGCGATGGGTGATCTGCGGGAGTGCTTGGCGGTCGGGACCTTGATGTAGGACCACCCCTCGGTGGGATGCAGCACGCGGTTGCGGTCGACCCAGCCGTGGCGAATCATCTGCGCGTCATCAAACACCACCCACTGGTCGGTCTGGGCGATCACTGCAAAGTAGCCCGGATACGGAAGAAAGTAGGGCTGCATGAACCCGAGGCGCATGGGATGGCTCCGAAGTGGGGGGGCCCTATCGCGCCAGGACTGCAACCGTGGTGGTCGCCCACAATCCTGTGGGGTGGCGGCTCTGGGACGGGATGCGGGAAGGTGAGCCGGCGGACGACGGCGGCGAGGGCAACCACTGGGCCCGCAAAAGGCGAGCGCACGAGGGTGTCCGGTCTGGGGGGCCCCAGGACCGGGCGTGGCGGTGTTTCTGTCGAGAAGAGGGGGATACGTATAGTCGCACATTTATGGGCCGGGAATAACCCTCAAATACTCTTTTCCACCGGCTGACATGATGCAGTAAGACTAAGCCGGAAACCAGCATTTGCCAGTATTATACGGTACCACTCGCGGACGCGAAGTGGGCGATCAGGCCCATGATGCTGATGGCCAGCGTGCCGAACACAAACGCCAGGAAGGCTTCGTGGAGAATGGTCCGCCCGGGCACCCGGGGATCGTGGTCGGGGATCAACACTCGGCGGGGCTATTATCGGTTGCGCGGGCACGCGGGGCGGCGGCGGCCCGCCCGATGTCCCAAGGTCAGTTCGGGCAGCGTCCCCAAGGCGCTCGGGCAGCGTCCCCAAGGCTGGCTTCGGCGTGGTCTCCCGCGTGAATGTGAGGCCTGGGCACGCCCACCGCCGCTGCCCCTCGGGCGGGCATCTGCGCCGTGTGGTGCCCCTCTGGGGGGTGCCCTGGTTCTTGGGCCGTTCCCGCCGTGACCTACACCCGCGCCGGCTGCGATCCGTCATCTGACCCAGGTCCGTGGGAGTTGACGATGCACCGCCCATCACTGTTGTTCTTGCTCATGGGCTGCGCCGACCCACCGTCGACCCTGTTGGTGTCGACCCACGCCGTGCTGAGCGCGGTGCTGCCCGCACCCGACACGGCCAGCCCGCCCGTCGCGCTGGACCCCGCGCCTGCTGATGCCTGTGAGCTGAGCCACAACCTCGCCTCGCCCCACCTCTGGGAAGGCGACGAAGTGACGTTTCGGGTGTGGTGTGGCGGCCACGTCAGTGACGGTGACTACGACGTCGACGTACTGCTTCCCGGCGCGGACACCGTCCTCGATCCCGAGGGCCACTTCTCTTGGCGAACCAACGGTCGAGACGGCGGCCACCACCGCCTGACGCTCGTCGCCACGCCATCGGCGGCGGGCACCCTCGAGACCCGGCTGGTGGACATCTGGATCGCGGACAACCCCGCCGCCATCGAGGCTGTGCCCCCCGACCCCCGCACCTACGAGGAAGAGTGGGGCCTGCCGGTCGTGCACATCGGCCACGACAGCGCACTGACCGTGGAAGACCAGCCGGGCACCTTCACTGTGCGCGGCGAGCAGGTCACCGGAGAGGTCAAGCTGCGGGGCGCCACCAGCCTCGCGTACCCGAAGAACAGCTTCACGCTCGACTTCGACAGTGACGAGCTCTCCGTCGACGAGTGGGGGGACCGCTCCCGTGGCCACATGGTGCTCACCAGCACCTTCGACGACAACAGCTACATGCGCCAGAAGCTCACCTTCGACGTCTGGGCCGAGATGGCGGCCCACGCCGACGAGCGCCGGCTTGCTCCGCGCACCTTCTTTGCGGTGGTCTACCGAAATGGTGTCTACGAGGGTCTCTACCTGGCCTCCGACAGGGTCGATGACGAGCTTGCCCGCCACATGGGCTTCGGCGGCGAGGGTGACCTGTTCAAGGCCATCGACCACAACGCCAACTACGCACTCTACGGCGATGACGGCGAATTGAAGAGCGACCTGGCCCTGGGATGGGAGAAGAAGGAGGGCGTCGACCGCACCGATCTGGCCGGCGTGCGCGCGCTCACCGAGTGGGCGGGAATGGCTTCAGATAGAGGGTTTTCGTCAGAACACGAGCACTGGCTGCAGCTCGGGTCTTTCATCGACTGGCAGCTCATCGCGATGGCCGCCAACACAGAAGACTCAGTCGGCAAGAACGCCTATGTCTACCGCATCGACGAGGACGGACGATTCAGCGTGGTGCCTTGGGACTTTAACGCCTCATGGGGGCAGAACTGGAAGACCAAGCGCCGCGACGCCGACCACATGACCAACTTCGCCGAGGGCAACCGCATCTTCTGGCTCGTGGAGGAGGACCCGACGACCTGCGCGGCCCTGGTGGCCCGCCATGATGCGCTGCGGGCGGCGGGGGGACCGCTGGATCCGGACTGGCAGCTCGCCCGTGTGGCCGACTACGAGGCGCTCATCCGCGATGCAGCGCTGCGCGATGAGGCCCGCTGGGGCGGGGACTATCGCAGCTTCTGGCGCTGGGCCGACGACCGAGACGAAGATGCGGACTGGACCGACTTCCCCGGCGAGCTGGCGTACTTGAGAGCCTGGATTCCCGCGCGAGCGCTTGTGTTGCACTCTTGGGTTGAGGCGCGCTGCGGCGGGGGGTGATGGTGCGAGGTCGTGCCCGCTGCTGCTGCATCTTCAATTGCAGCCTGTGGAGTAGTTGCAAGAGAACGACGCGCTGGTGCCCCAGGTGTCTGCATCACTGCCCGAGCGGGTGTCGTCGGGTGTGTTGGTGCCGCCAATGTTCACCGACGTGGCTGTGACGGTCGCGTCGGCGTAGATGCCGCCGCCGGAGGTGTCGTGCAGGCGGCGGGTTGGCAGCACCTCTTCGGCAACGCGGACATCGTGCACCACGGCGTCACCACCAGCCACAAGCACCTCTCCCGGATCGACGTAGAGGAGGGCGTTCTCGTCGAGTCGGGGCAGCTCCTCGGGGCCCTGGGCTCCCCCGTTCAGAGCACCGGCCCCCACCTGCACTGGGGCATGCTGGTGGGCCTCATCAAAGTCGACCCAGAGCGCTGGCCCGAGCACGGCTTTCAGGCCGATGCAGCCCCCGCCCCAAGTGCCGGGTTGGTGTGCGGGCCCGCCCCCCACAGCCTGCCCCTGAGCCCAAGGGCCCGTGAGTGGTCGCGCGGGGTGGATCACCGCTCGCAGGCCCTCATACCCGGGCCGATGAAGCCCTGCCCTCCGAAGTCCCGCCGAATCAGGTCACTCCCGTGTCAGGCAAGAGTCGACTCAAATGTGAGAAGCTCCCAGGGGCCCCCGGGCCGTTGCACCGGTCTCGTGCAATTCAACCCTCGCCCTCCCTCGGCTGGATCCACCGTCCCTCTACCGGGTCGGTGCTCAAAGACCTGCGGCCCGCTCCGTCCCACATCGAGAGCAGCGGCTCTTGGCCCCCACACCCGGAACATGCCATGCCTCCCGAGTCTACGCTCTCCTCCGATTTCGACGCTCTGCTCGAAGCGCCGGATCTGCGCCCAGAGGTGCGGCATGTGCTCGCCTCGGTTCAAGAGGAGCAACGCAGGCTTCAGGCACGGCAGGCAGAGCTCGAGCTCGTCACGCGCGCGGCCCACACCCTCCTGACCGTACCGAGCGGCCATGTCGAGGAGGGCATCGAAGCCACCCTCGGCGTACTGGGTCAACTCCACGGTGTGCAGCGCGTATACGTCTTCTTACTCACCGGCGACGGGAGCGCACTGGCCGACGCATGGGAGTGGGTGGCCGATGGTGTCGAAGGGCACGACTTCGACGCCTTCCGTGGGGTGTCGGTCGAGGCCTTTCCGTGGTCGATGGAGCACTTTCTGCGGGGAGCATCTGTGCTGGTGCAGGACCCCGCGGCGCTTCCCCCGGAAGCCGACCCCGAACGAGGCGCCTGTGACGCCCTCTCCATCAACGACTACGTCAACACACCGATGTTTCTCCATGACCGGTTGATCGGCTGGCTTGGGTTCGACTCGGTCGGCAGTCGGCGCACATGGTCCAATGACGACGTGGTGGCGCTGGCTGCGACCGCCCGGGTGTTGGCCGGCGGAGTGGAGCGCGTCCGCCGAGACACGGTCCGACTGCAGCGGCAGACCGTGACCGACCGCGCAGTGGCGATTGGCACAATGGCAGCCGGTCTGGCACACGAGATCAACAACCCCCTGACCTACCTGATCGGCAACGTAGACCTCGTGGGCGAACACCTCCTGTCGGAGGTCAAGTCTATGAGTCCCGACGACCTGACCGAGGTCTTCGCCGACATTCGAGACGGCGCGATGCGGATTCGACAGATCGTCGACGATCTCCGCAGCTTCGCCAGCAACTCCCCCCACCCCGCCACCCCCATCCACACACGCGCGTTGCTCGACTCCACCCTTCGCATCGCGAGTCGGCACGTGGAAGACCGGGCCCGGTTGGTGGCCCGCTACGCGGACGTGCCCAAGTGTGTCGGCAATGCGGCGGGCCTCGGGCAGGTCCTGCTCAACCTGATCATCAACGCGTGCCAGGCCATCGAGCCCGGAGACGCGGCCCACAACGAAGTGCGGATCACGGCGCAAGAAGTCGACGGCATGGTGCAGATCGAGGTGTGCGACACCGGGGTGGGCATCGCACCCGACGTCTTGCCGCGGGTGTTCGATCCATTCTTCACCACGCGCAAGGTGGGCGGGGGAATGGGCGTGGGGCTCGCAGTCAGTCACCGTCTCGTCAGGGAGATGGGCGGCACGATCGACATCTCCTCTTCGGTCGAGAACGGAACCACCGTGCGCGTCCGCCTCCCGGCGGAGCCCAAGCGGGAAGACCGAGGGCACACAGTCCTCCTGATTGACGATGAGCAGGGCGTGTTGCGCTGGATGGCCCGCTTGGTCAGCCCGCTCCAACCCGTGACGGCCACGGACGGGGCCGAAGCCCTCGCTGCCCTTCGGGGCGGCTTGCGGCCCGATGCCATCCTCTGCGACCTGATGATGCCCAAGGTCGATGGCATGGCCTTCTACGAAGCTCTACAAGAGGAGTTTCCCGAGCTCAGCCGTCGCCTTGCCTTCATCACGGGCGGAGCCCTCTCGGCGCGTTCGTCGCACTTCCTGCAGACGGTCGACCGCCCCCACCTGCTCAAGCCGTTCTCCGCAGCAGACCTGCAGGGAATGGTCGCGAGCCTGCGGGCACCGGACGCCGAGCCGACGACTGTTCTCCAGTCCAACAGACGGTAGGCCGCACGGCAGCCGGTCAATTGCAGCCTGTGGAGGAGCTGCAGGAGAACGACGCGCTGGTGCCCCAGGTGTCTGCATCACTGCCCGAGCGGGTGTCGTCGGGGATGTTGGTGCCGCCCATGTTCACCGACGTGGCTGTGACTGTGGCGTCGGCGTAGATGCCGCCGCCGGAGGTGCCCGCGATGTTGGACGTGATGCTCCCCCGGGTGACCGTGAGTGTGGGCCGGCCGAGGTAGTTGCTGACGCTGATGCCGCCGCCGTAGGTGCCAGCGGTGCAGCTGGTGATGGCGGTGTCGGTGAGCGCCACGCTGGTGGTGCTGCCCGATGCGGCAATGCTGCCGCCGTGGTCGGCCGCCGTGTTGCTGGTCAACGTGGAGCTGGAGACGGCGAGGACACCGCCCAGCCAGATGGCGAAGGCGCCCCCGTCGGCGCCGATAGCCGTGGCCGCGTTGGACGAGATGTTGCTGTTCGACACACGGATGACGCCGCCTTGGTAGCTCATGCCGGCGCCGCCTCCCCCCGATGCCGTGTTGCCCGTGATGTCGGTGTCATCGATGGTGAGGCTTCCCGTCGAGTCGTAGTCGTACACGGCGGCGCCCCAGTACGCGTCGTTGTTGGTGAAGCTGCAACCGGTGATGGTGGTCGTGCTGGCGTCGTTGAGGATGGCGCCCCCCGAGCTCGATGCGGTGCTGCCGTCGAAGTCGGAGTCCGTGATGCTGACGACCGCGCCGTTCTGGATATAGAGGGCGCCACCATCGTCCGCCGCAGTGTTGTCGGTGAGGGTGCAGGTGTCGATGACCGTGTCGCCCTGGAGCAACATGGCCCCGCCGTCTGCACCGCTCGCGGTGGCTGAGTTGCTGTCGAAGGTGGTGTCCGAGACATCGAGCGTGCCGGAGCTGGTGAGGTACAAGGCACCACCTTGGCTCACGGCGGTGTTGGCAGTGAAGGTGGACCCTGCGATGGTGACGTCGTCGGAGCTGGTGATTGCGCCCCCGTACCGACCCGTTGTGTTGGCGTCGAAGTCACTGTCCAACACATCCAAGGTGCAGGCGCCCTCCATGTAGATGGCACCGCCGTCGCTGGCGGCGGTGTTGGACGACAGCTCCGCCGTGTCGACGCTGAGCGTGCCGGTGCCCTTGACGTAGACCGCGCCCCCTTCTTCTCCGGCCGTGTTGCCCGTGGCGATGGTCAGGGCACCGAGGGTGAGCGTGCCGCCGTTGTTGTAGATGGCGCCGCCGTCCGCGGTCGCGGTGTTGGACGTGAGGGTGGTGTCGCTGATGGTGAGGACGCCACCCGGGTCAATGAGCACCGCGCCACCGCTCGAGCCGGCTGTGTTCGAGGAGAAGGAGGCATTGCTGCCGACGGTCACCTCGCCACCGAAGCGAACCCACAAGGCACCCGCCGACCCGGTCGTAGTGTTGTTGCTGAATGTCGAGCCAGAGAGGTCCACCGTTCCATTGGTGACCAGCACCGCTCCGCCGTTCGAGGCCGTAGACGCGTTGGAGTCGAAGGTGCTGTCAATGCACGAACCGTCGGCGCTCGAGAAGTACAGCGCCGCCGCATAGGTATCGTCGACCTCATTGCCGCTGTACGTGCCGTTGACCTCGTCCCAGTCGGCACCGAAGGCAAAGGCTGCACCACCGGCTCCCGATGCGTTGTTCGTCCAGGTCACATCGGTCGCGGTGACCGCACAGTTGGACCCTGCAAAAGCGGCGCCGGCGCGGTCAGCGGTGTTGCTGTCGAAGACCAGACCGCTCAGCTCGAGCCCCGAAGCCGCGTCACAGAACAGGCCGCCGCCGTACACGTCGGCGGTGGTCACGGCGGCGGGGGTGTGGGTGGCGACGCCGTCGGTGATGGTCAGATCCGCGAGGCCCACGGTGATGCCGCTCATCAGGATGCTAACGGGGGTGTCGTTGCCGCCACCATCGAGAATGACTTCTGCTGCGCCATCTTCGCCCACCACATCCACATCGGCCGAGACGTCCAGCGCGACGTACCAGGTGCCTTCGCACACATGGACGGTGCCGTCGGAGGCCAACGAGATGCTGGCTGGCAAGGCCGAGATGCCCGCCGCCCAGGTGCTCGACACATCGCTCCAGCTCGCCGCAGTGTCTTCGAACGACACGATGCCCGCGTCGTCCACCCAAGCCGCATTGTCGCAGTCGTTCCGCACGCCGTCGCACAGCTCGGTGGCCCCCGGGTGGGTCCAGGCATCGGCGTCGTCGCAGTCGGCGTCGTCGGTGCCGTGGCCGCTCGGGACCGCGCAGGTCAGCGCACTGGTGGCGGAGTCTCCGTAGCCATCGCCGTCGGCGTCGGCATACCAAGTGGTCGCCGTCGAGCTGTCGAGGCTGGGGTCGTCGTCGTCGGCCAACGTGTCGCAGTCGTTGTCTTGGCCGTCGCAGATCTCCGTGGCGGTCAGCCCGACCGTCACGTCGCTGTCATCGCAGTCGGTGGCCGTGGCCACATAGCTGCTGGGTGTGTCGCAAGCGGCCAGCGTGCTGCTGGCGTTGCCTTCCCCGTCACCGTCGCTGTCGGCGTACCAAGTGGACTGTGTGGAGGCGTCCACGCCCGCGTCGGCATCATCGGCGGTGCCCGAGCAGTCCTCGTCGGTGTCCGCAGGGTCGCAGACCTCCGTGGCGCTGGGGTTTACGCCGAAGGCAGAGTCGTCACAGTCGGTGTTGTCGCTCACGTGGGCGCTGGGCTGGTCGCAAGCGGCGGAGGTGCTCGACGGGTCGCCATAGCCGTCACCATCGCCGTCGGCATACCAAGTGGACTGTGTGGAGAGGTCCACACCTGTGTCGGCATCATCCGCGGCGCCCGAGCAGTCCTCGTCGGTGTCTGCAGCATCGCAGACCTCGGTGGCGCTTGGGTTTACGCCGGAAGCTGAGTCGTCGCAGTCGGTGTCGTCGCTCACGTGGGCGCTGGGCTGGTCGCAAGCGGCGGTGGTGCTTGCGGCGTCGCCGTAGCCGTCGCCATCGGAGTCGGCGTACCAAGCGGTCTGTGTGGAGACGTCCACACCCGAGTCGGCATCATCGGCGGTGCCCGAGCAGTCTTCGTCTGTGTCTGCAGCATCGCAGACCTCGGTGGCGCCGGGGTTCACGGCCGAAGCGGTGTCGTCGCAGTCCGTGGCCGTCGGCACGTGGCCAGAGGGGACTGTGCAGGCTTCGGTGGTGCTCGCAGCGTCGCCGTAGCCATCGCCATCGGTGTCGGCGTAGAAGGTGGTGGTGACGCCGTTGTCGACCCCGCTGTCGCAGTCGTTGTCGACGCCGTCGCACACCTCGGTCGCCGACGGGGAGATGGCATCGTTGTCGTCGTCGCAGTCGGTCCCCGCGTCCGCACCGGCCACCACGAGGCTGGCCCCGTAGCCATCGCCGTCGACATCCGTCATGCAGGCCGTGGCCGACTCGAAGCGGGCTGCGCCGGGGAACGTGTGGAGGTCGCCGTCGTCGCAGTCGGTGCCCACCGCCACGAACCCAGAGGGCGCATCGCAGGCGGCCACGCTGTCGCCGGGGTCGCCGAAGCCATCTCCGTCGCCGTCGCGAAACCAGACAGCGTCCGAGATCTCGACCACCTGGGACGCCACGCAGCGGTCCCCATAGCCATCCTCCACGGTGAGCGTGGTGGTGTGGGTGCCCGCGGACAGCGCGTCGACGGAGCGGGTCCAGGTGCCCGAGGTGGTGGGGGTGATGGCGTCAGCGAGCACGCCATCACGGTCGCTGCCCAGCGACACCAGCAAGCGGTCGGGCGCGGTCTCGGTGTCGCGGGCGGTGCCTTCAAACAAGACGGCTTCCCCCTCAACGAAGCACGAGTCTTCCGCCGGAGCCACGAAAGTGCAGGTCGGGACGGTGTTCTCGCCGTAGACCACGAGGGTCACGCTGGCGGTGGCCGTCTTTCCGCCGGTGTCGGTGACGGTGGCCTTCAGCACTTGTGTGCCTTCCCCGAGCCCGGTCAATGACCCGGTCCACACGCCGTCATCTCCGGCGCTGCCGTCCGGGATGGTCAGGGCGGTGGCGCCCGACTGCCAAGTCACCGACAGCGCGCTGGCGCTGTCCCGGTCATCGGCGAGTGTGAGCTCGATGCCGATGGGAAGGTCCACGTAGTAGGCGAGCGTGGGGTCGGGGCGCACGATGAGGATCTGGGGAGCAGCGTTGGCTTCCACCGTGACCTGGGCGGTGTCCTCCGCGGTCGCAGACTTGCTGTCGGTGACCTTCAGGCCGACGGTGGCGTCAGCGGTGAAGCTCGTCTCGCAGGTGACCAGTCCGCTGGCATCGGGGACCAGGTCGGCACAGACCGCGGTCCCGTCGACGGTCCAGGTGGCCTTCAGGCTCTCCATGGGGTCTTCGGGGTCGCCCACCGTGCCGCTCACGGTGACCACTTGTCCTTCAAGAACGGTGGCCCCATCGGTGGGGCTGTCGATTGTGGCGTTCGGATCGGAGTTGTGGACCTTGAGTCCGCTGCCGCTCTCCGTGCAGCCGAGGGCCAGGATGGCGAGGAGGGTCAGGTGGCGCATCAGTCACTCCGGGGGCGGGACCGGCGCGTGCATGCTGAAGGCGAGCGGGCCCGGTGCGGTGGAGTGGACACACTGCGGCAGAAGCGTTGGTGAACACCATCCCCCGGCCGGGTGAAGTGCTATCCCTTATGTTGTATTGGGGGCCACCAAGCCGGGGGGACCGGGCGCGTCGACGCAGCCCGCTGCAGCGTTGAGACCGTCGTCGGGGACCGGCTCGGCGTTGCATGCCTTGGGCGCTGCGCAGGCGACGAGCAGCATCGGGTAGAGGCAGCGAGGTCACATCAGCGTGAAGTGAAGGGCGCATCTCGCCGGTCTATTGGGCCTCGACCTGTGGCGAACAGGTTCCGGGGGGCCTCGTGGGACGCCGATCAGCGAGCGACCTCAGGACATCGCTTCGTAGAGTGCCTGGGATGTTGCGTCGGTCGGGGCGACCAGCCGTCGGGTCTCCTTGACGGTCAGCTCGCCCAGCTCGCGGCCAGCCACGTGCAGCCAGCCCCGGCGTTGGCAGCGCCCACAGCCGCGGCCGCCACAGTCCCCACAGCGCACTTCCCGGGACACGGCCATGAGGTAGTCGCCGACGAACCCCACGGCGAAGCGGTTCCACATGCCGAGGGTGTTTATCACATGGTCACTGCAATAGATCACCACCAAGGTGTCGTCGCCCGCCGAGACGACTTGCGCCGCAAACGCCGTCCGGGGGCCAGTCTGGCGCGCCCGCTCGGCTTCCAACCACTCGGGCGTGGGAGCCGCTCGTCGGGACGGCAGCTCGATGAAGCGGTCGGGCTTGCCGCTGAGCAGGGGCTTGAGCTTCCTTCGCAGCGCGATCTCGTCCATCATGTCGAGATCGTCCACCAGCAGGCCCGAGTAGACCTCGGCCTCAACGGCGCTGAGGTGTGCGAAGAAGCCGAGCCCGTCGTCGATGGGCGAGGTCATGCGTGGTTCCTAACCTCCTGCGCGCCCGGTGTCGGGGGGCTGCGCGCGATACAAAGGCGCCTGTCGACGCCACATGGAACACCTCCCACTGGAGACCGCCCCGTGCCCGACAAGCCCAAGCTGTCTATCGAGTCCAACAGCATGCACCGGGCCGACATTCGTCTGGTGACGATGACGATCGCGAACGAGACCAACCAGACGCTGCCGGAAGGCTTCAGCGCTGACGCCTACGAGTTGTTTCCGACTCACGCCGATCACGTCGCGACGTTCGTGTTGACCGAGCCCCTCCCGCCGGGCCGAAGTGCGACGAAGACCACTCAGCATGTCTGGCTGGGAGAGGGCATGGGTTCCCTCGTGCTGCAGCAGACCGTCCCCATGGATGACTGCACCTACCAGGGCGAGCTGGTGTTTGCTGACGCTGAGCGCGCCCAGACGTGTCGTCGTGTGGCCATCGACGAAGGTGTGCTTCCTGTGTTGTTGGCTGTAGAGGAACACACGGTCCTGCTGCGCGGAAGGGGGCCCGCACTGACGTTGGGCACGCCGCTCGAGGCGGCGCTCACGAGACTCGCAGTGTGTGCACTTTGCGGGAGCATCACTTGGTTCGATGCGTCCGATCCGGCCGCGCTCCGCATCGAAGCGCAGACCCAGACGTGGCGTGACGTCGCCCCGGACCGTGCTGTCTTCTGAGCGGATGCGACAGGTGTCCCAACTGAGGTCAGCCTTGCGCCCGTTGTCGCCGTGCGATCGGTGCTGTCGCCGGGTCCTGGGCTTGCACGCAGCGGGCACGGGTCAGAGAGCTGTGGCTCATGGCAGGCTCCGACTCGGAGGCACGCCGGTCGCATCCTGCCGGTCGCGCTCGACGAGCACTCGCACCTCCGGCATGGGCCAGCCGCGCTGGGCGTGCTCGGCCACCGTGAGGTCCCAGTGGGCGCGGAGCTCCCTTCGGTGGGCACCGGGGGCGTCGCCCAGCGCTCGGCTCAGCAAGTACATCTCCTCATCGGTGAGCACCCGCCGGTGGGGGCAGCCCGGCGGTGCGAGGGTGGGCTCGATCTGGTGCTCGCTGTCCAGCAGTGCTTCCAGATCTTGCGCGAGCTCCCGCCACCGCCTGTCAGAAGTCCGATGGCTGCGGGCGTGGCGGATGGCCGCCTGCAGCGTGTGGCCGAGGTCGCGATCTCCCCGGTGGCCCTGGGGCACGGGACCTTCGGAGTCTCCGTGTGGACGACGCTGGCGCCAGTGGCACCGGGGGCAGCGCCACACCTTGTCGTCGGACCACGCGTCGGTCTGGGGATCGCGGAAGGTCTGGACCACGGCAGAGTCCAGTCGGGCCGCGCAGCGGGGGCAGTCGTCGTCGCTTCGCGCCCGGGCCTTTGGCGGACTCGGGGGCGCCGGTGGGCGTGGGGTGGGGCTCGCGGGCACTGCGGACCGGCGGCGCGTCTTCTTGGACTTGGCCTTCGGCGGGTCGAAGTCGCTTGGCTGCAGATGCGCTGCAGGCGGGGCAGCAACCAGCGGAGGTTGTTCCGAACAAAAGCGCTCGACGAGGGCATGCTGCTCGGCGGCGCCAAACCCACGGAGCACCAGGGTGGGGTCCCGGGCTGGGGGGAGCTGGATCAGCACCTGAATCTCGGTGTGGGGGCGACGGCTCCGCATCCGCAGATCAATGCGGTGGTGGTTGCGCTCCCGGGGGTGGGGATCCTCGGGTGACGTCTTCGTCAGGCGCACGTCTTCGTCCACCCAGTGCGCATGCTCGACCCGGCGCACCCGCCAAGAGAGGGGCGAGCCCACACCCGCGGCGTCGAGGAGCCAGTCATCGGCCGGCACGGGCCAGCACGTGGTGGACGGGGTCTCGAGGAAGCGGCGCACGCCGGCCAACGACACCGGCCTCACAAAGGTGTGCACGGTGGGGTCACCGTGAGCGAGGGCAGGGGAGGTGGACGCGTGGGACGGAAGCCCGTGCTGGCGGACACCGAAGCGGGTGCCCAGCGAGGTGTCGTGGACGCAGACCTCGCCGAAGTCCAGGTCGCTGGGACCTGCCACCCCGGGAACCAAGGAGACAAACCGCCCCTTGCGCCGCATCTGGAGGAGGCTCTGGCCCTCGAAGCCGTCGATGGACAGGGACACCCGCCCGTCGGGGTCGGTCCGCGCCTGGGCGAGGGGGGTGACGGTCGGCCGGTCGGGGGCGTGCCCGTAGCGGAGGCGGCAGATGCGCACGTCGACCGCCACGACTGGCGCACAACCCCCAGATGCGTGGGACACCAGCCTGGCCGTGACGTGCATGCCGCCGACTATGGCTGTGTGGCGCGAGGGGCCACGGGCTCGGCGCTCTTCGCTGGTGGTGGCGGTGGCGGCCGGGAACCGCGGGCGGATGGGCTCTCTGGTGAGGTGGGGTGGCGGGAACCCTCGGGGGGGGGTGACCCAGGGTCAGGCCGCTGTGGGCAGTCTGGGTCGGAGGGGCACCGCTGGCCCACCAAGCGGGAGCAACCGACGAGCGCTCACCCGGCGAGCCGCGTCTCTGTGACCACCACTTGGTTGCGTCCGCCCCGCTTGGCGGCGTACAGGGCGGTGTCGGCGTTGTGCAGCGCGGTCTCGAGATTGCCATCCAGATCGGCCACCCCCACGCTGGTCGTGACCCGCAAGAACCCGCCGTCGCTGAGCGGGACCGCGAGCGCCTGCACACCCGCGCGGATCCGCTCGGCCACGTGCAAGGCGGCCGGCACCGCGGTGCCCGACAAGATCACGGCGAACTCCTCGCCGCCGAGTCGGCCTGGCAAGTCGGCGGCCCTGCAAGACTCCCGCAACACCTCCGCCACCGCCACGAGCACCTTGTCACCGACATCGTGGCCGTGGGTGTCGTTGACCGACTTGAACTTGTCGAGATCGAGCATGAGCACCGAGTGCGGTCCGGGCACCTCCCGCAGGACCGCTGCGTGGTGCGCCTCAATGGCCCGCCGGTTGGCCAAGCTTGTGAGGGGATCAGTGGATGCGGCTGCCTCGAGCCCCTCCTCCCGGAGGCGCTGCTCGGTCTGGTCCTGGGTCACTGCCACGAACCCGGCTGCTACGCCGTCGCCAGGGGACTCGAGGGGAGACAAGAGGGTCTCCAGCCACCGCCGCCGGCCGTCGTCGTCCCGCACCCAGAGGCCCACGCTCTGCCAGCCGGACGCCCGGGCCGCGCGCAGCACGGGCTCAAGGCGGTCCCCGACGGGCACCAGATCGGCGAAGGGGCGCCCGGCGGCGCTGTCGCTCTGGAAGACCCGCTCGGCCGACTCATTCCAAGAGTCCACGACGCCCGCTTCGTCGATCGAGAAGATGGCGCAACCGCGAACGGCCTTGATGATCGCGTTGTAGCGTTGCTCCTCAATCAAGAGCTTGTGCCGGGACGCCACCTGTTCCGTCACGTCCACCAGCACGGCGATGGTCTGCCCGCGGACCCGGTGGAGATAGGTGTGTAGGTGTATATCCTTACCTCCATCACTGACCAGCTTGCCTTGCACGGACCCGAGCGACCCCCCGTCGGGGGCCGTCGCCACACGCTCGCGCAGGTCGCCCACGATGGGCTCGAACAAGACGAAGGCATCAGCCAGCGCCGCCGGACCGACGACGGGCAGCATCATCTGCACGACCATCGGGTTCATCAAGGACACGCGGCCGTCGTCGTCGAACTGCACCACCCCCACCGGTAGGAGGTAGAGCAGATCCAAGAGCTGCTCGGGGGTTGGCGACACTACACCCGCTCCACAAGCAGGTAGCTGTGGGGCTGCGCCGGGGACTTCATCAGCCGCAGGCGCACCGGGCTGGGCGCGATCCTGAGGGCGAGCACATAGGACAAGATCTCGTCGAGTTTCGTGGCCCCTTCGAGCTTCTGGGCCACCATGTGGTTGTTCATGCACGGCGCGACTGCGGAGAAGAAGTGGCGGCCGAGCACGCGCGGCGCCTCGAGGCCCGACAGGTCGGACTCGAAGCGGTTGTGGCCGATGACATTGCCCCCGCCATCCATGCGGACGACGCCAAATCCGAGGGCGTCGATGTCAGCCGAGTCGAGCGATGGGAACGTGGCGGTCTCGAAGGTCATGCGCGTCTCTCCCTGCGGGTGAAGATCATCGACCCCCCAAGGGGAGACTGAAGCCGATCGCGCGAGCTCCCCCGATGGATGGCCCGCCCTGGGCCAGGTCCCAGCCTCGCCGCCCCCATCGGCCAAGGGTTGACGGCGCCCTCGTGCGACGGTCCACGCTCAGAGTGGACACGACGGAACCGGGGCTCCTGGTCCTCGCAGCGGTGCACAGCCGGAGGGTCTTCGATGGACAGCGAAGCCGGACCCAGGGGGGGGTGCGCAGGACTGGATCGGCTACGGCGAGCTTTCCCTTCGCGGAGGTGGGCGCCGGGCGCTTCACCCAAGCCATCTTGGGCTTTGTGGCCATGGCACTCGTGGCCCAATTCCACCGCAGGGTTGTGTTCGCAGCGGTCTCTCTGGCCCTGAGTGGCCTCGGCGATTGGTGCGACGGCTTGTTGACCGCGGTGACCCTGACCCTGACCCTGACCGCGGTGGCCCGGGACTGGGGCTGGCGGGGGCCGAGCTGTTCACCATCGGCGTGCTTTCGCTCGTGTTGGTGCTGCCTTGGACCTTGCCCTTGGTCCAGCGGCTCCACGCCGGAGAGGTGCCGGGAATGCTTCGTGTCGGGGCGGTCCGCCCGCAGGCGTGTGGCCGGAGGCGCGGGAGCGTGTGGTCCGCGGGCTGTGGGTGCTGAGCCGGGACGGGTGGGCGTCTGCCCAGACGGTGGCGGGGCCGAGGCGCAAGCGCGGTTCCTGCCATCGGTGCCGGTCCTTTTGGCATCCGTGGACGCGGTCCAGCGTCAGCGACTCCCGGAGCGCTCCTGGCCGCTTGGCGACGATGGCGTAACGCACAGCGTTCTGCTCTTGAACCGCGCAGGACCGCCGCAGTCACAGCAGCGACTCAAGGCCTTGCGGGGACCTCCCCTGGCCGAGGACACAGCGGTGGGGGGCGGGCGGCTGGACCGGGAGCGCTCGACGAAGCGATGCCTGTCGGCCGGCGTCCGTTGAGCTTCCCGAGCCCAGCCGCAGCCCAGGTGTCATCTGCCACACGCCCGTCTCGCCGAACCGCGCCGCCCTGCCCACCGACATCTGCCTCCATGCCGCCTCCGAGTCGCCGCCGGGCGCTACGTTGGCGGCTCCCGGAGGTCCCATGGCGCACCCGTCCACCGAGTCCCAGCTGGCTGAACGCCTCTTCGCCGAGCACTGGGCTGACCCCATCGCCCGAGAGCTGGTCGCGGTGATGACCAGCCCCACTGGCCGCACATCCAAGGGCTTTCCTTATCTCCAGCCTCCTGCCTGGAGACGGCTGCGCGACTGGGTGCCCCACATCCTGGCGGCGGGGCCATCCGTGCTGGCCGCAGTGCAGCGTCTTGTCGAGGGTGGCGCCTCGCCCGATGCCGCCAAGGTGGTTCGCCAGGTGGTGCACTCGGCGGCCGTGACCGCACCGCCCGATCTCTGGCTCGCCCGCCATATGGTCGCCGCCCTCCACGAGACCGGGGTGCTGCAGCGACTCGGGGCGGGCGAGGTGGTGGTGCCCGGCGACGACGGCGTGCTGCGCAGCGAAGAGCTGAGCATCGACCTCGTCTTCTTGCTGTCACGGGGCTGGCTCGTGCGCGCGGGCAAGGGCTTCAGACTGGCCGAGAACCCCCACGCCAGACAGCTTTGTCAGCTCGGTCCCACGCCGCTTCCCGCCGGGGCCTCGGTGCTGTGGCAGCGGGCGATGAGGGGCGAAGATGTGCCAGAGCTCAATCTTCTCGATGTGGACCGCATCTCGGTGTCCCAGGCTCGCAGCCCCGGCCTCTGGTCCGCCACGGCCTGGGAAGTGGCGATTGGCTACCGGCTGGTCCCCCTCATCGTGGCGCTGCGGTCGGTGTCTCGCGAGATGGACCTCGCATGTGTGCCCGACGTCGGACGCCGCATCCTCCAGGCCGCCGGCGCGGGCGAGCGAGTGCTCCAGCGAGGTCCCGGCCCCTTCGGCATCATCGAGGCCTACCACCCCTACATGGCCCAGCTGCCCACCGTTCTCAGGCAGGGGCGCGGCGCGGTCCACGTCAACCGGTCCACCAACATCGCCGCGAGCCAAGCCGCCAACGCGAAGACCTTCAGCCTCGCGCACGATGCCCTCGACCGCTTCTGTGCAGAGACCGGCTTCACCTACACCGTGTTCATCGAGCATGCCCTGGGTCGCGGAGAAGCGGTCCGGCAGCGCCTTGCGCGTGGTCCACAGGGGCTCCAGTTCGTGGGCGCCGACCTCGAAGATGCCGCCATCGATGCCGCGATGGCCAGCGGTGACATGCCCGACGGCATGGTCTTTGTGCGCAATGCCGACATCGGCCGTCCCGCCACCCTGCTCGCCGGCATGGGTGAGCTGCCCACCGAAGGCGCGGTGCTGATGGTGGGCAACGGCTTCCACGAGGTGCGCGACCAGACCGATGCCGGCATGCTGCAGGTGTTCGCGGGCTACGAAGCGGCGGGGCTGCTGCTGCTGTTCACCGAGGAGAGTGCCCTGTCTGTCGATGATCTGCTCGAGACAGCCTGGAACACCTACCACGCTGGCTTCAAGTACGTACACGAGCGCTCGGGACAGGGACTCCGGCCCGCAGTGCCCGCGCTGCCGTCCGCGTTGGAGGGCCCGCTGCCCGCAAGCTGGCTCGAGTGCGCCACCCGCGCGGGCTACGTCTATGCCGACCAGTACTGCGCGCGCAGCCGCACCATCTACCCGACCACCCCGCCGAGTGGACACAACCCGTCCATCAGCGTGACCCACTTCTTCGTGCCGGGTCGAATCGCCGCGAGGCTTGGGCTGGAGTGAGCCGTCTGGGGCTGAGATGGGGGATCTTCGGGAAGGCCCCTTCAAGCCCTGGCATCCAGCGGGGGAGTGCTGGGCAAGCGCACTGCAGCGGCCGGCTCGGAGCGGCTTGGGGGCCTCCAGGCGCAACACTGTGGGTGAGCACAACTCAATCGGGTGCGGAACCTGTCGGGCATCCCTCGAGCGGGGGAGGTCTGAACGGTGACTCGGTGGACCGCGAGGCCAAGGGGATGCCTACAATGTCGATGGATGGGGACTTTCCGGCGACGGGGAGGCCCGCTCGCCGCGTCTGCACTGACCGGGCTGCATTCAACGATGCTGCAGGGTGGGTGTGGTCGGTGGTGCTGTTTGAGAATGCTGCATTAATCAGTGTTTTCGGTCCAGGTTGGCTCGCTCGCTCCGCGGTCGGCGACATCGTCAGGGCCAACCCTGCAACCCACAGCCCACCCACGACGGTGGTTCTTCGGGCCGCACGCGCTATCCTCGCCAGCCGCTTGGAGTGTCCCCGATGCGCCGAGTTGCCCTGCTCCCGCTTGTGTTGTTGACCCTCCCGGCGGATGCCCGGCGCGACCGCACGTCGCAGCCCGTGGTCCAAAAGGTGCCCAGCATCGATGAGGTCGTGGGCCAAGAGGGGTTTATTCCCACATTGTCTCAGTCCGAGATCTACCAGCCCGGCACCGTGCTCGTGCCGAATGCCCAGGGTGGGCACGACAAGGTCTACGGCGACTGCGTGGGCGTCGAGCCCGAGATTGCCATCATGGCCCAGTCGAGCATCGCCACGTCGCTGTCGGCGGGGGTGTCGGCGCGGCTGTCGGCGGTGCGGGGCGAGCTGGCGGCGGGTGTCGAGAAGCGCCTGAGCTTCGTGGACCCAGAGCAGCGCACCATCCCCTTGGCGAAGCTGAATGCCACCGAGGCGTGTGCGGCAGGGCTGGAGAACGCGGCCCGCTTCACCGATCTGTCGCAAGCCATCCTGGTCTACGACGTGCTGGTCGCCCAGATCCAGAACACGGTGTGCACAAGGGCCGACGCGAGCGGCAGCGTGATGATGCTGGGGGAAGCGGAGGCGTCTGCATACTCGGAGTGTGTGCAGGAGAGCGACGCCCAGGTTCCGCTGGGGTTCAAGTCCGTGGCGCTGTCTCAGGTGCTCGCGGTCGCGGGCTCGCCGCCTCCGCCGCCGGTGATTCCGGGACAGCCGGCGTCCGCGTCGGCCTCGGTGGACTTCGGCACCTCTGGGGGCCTGGGCATCGACGCGCAGCTCAAGGAGCAAGCTTGTGAGCGGTCGGCCGCGGAGAAGGGTGCCGCAGCGCGGGCATCCCGACTGAGCGATGCGGAGCGCGATGCCAAGGCGAGGGCCTCCGCCGCCTGGAACGGTCTGTCGGGCGACCTGGAGAAGTGTACGCAGCTCAAGCAGGCCCAGCGTGCACGCTGCGTCGCGGCCGCCCAGCAGTGGCTGTCGCAAGCGCGGGCGATGCCGGTGTCCATCCCCGCGGGTGTGGAGCCCATCGAGACGGCCTGTGGGCTGAAGCAGCCGGCCTTCGCAGCCGACTCGCACACGATCAAGGCCGACGAGGTGGCCACGGCCGAGGCCATGCTGGTGCGGCTGGAGGCGCCAGACGGTGTTGCCGCGGGCAAGGCGGGCATCGAGTGGGTGAATCTGGGTCGATTCTCCATCTCGAAGACCGAGGTGACGGTGGGCCAGTACCGGGGGTGTGTGGAGGCGGGGGCCTGCACTGCGCCGAACGACAAGTCGAACAGCAAGTACTGCAACTGGGGCCACTCGGGCCGGGAAGACCACCCCATCAACTGCGTGGACTGGAACCAGGCCAGCACGTTCGCGAAGTGGGCGGGCGGCCGCCTTCCGACTGGCGAGGAGTGGACCTACGCAGCCACGAGTGGAGGCAAGTCGTGGGACTACCCGTGGGGCGACGAGACGGCGACCTGCAGCCGAGCTGTCATGAACGACGGTGGAAACGGCTGTGGACAGGACCGCACGTGGCCGGTGTGCAGCAAGCCTGCAGGCAACAGCACGCACGGCGTGTGCGACCTCGCAGGCAACGTCTGGGAATGGACCCAGGAGACCGAGGGTGCCTCCTTCCGGGTGTTCCGCGGCGGGGGCTGGATGGGCCCCGCGTCGGGCCTGCGTGCCTCGTATCGCGACGGGGGCGTCCCCACCTACCGCGACAGCATCCGGGGCTTTCGGCTTGCGAGGTGAGCCGGCTCCACCGTCTCGACCTGCCGCCTCGTCGCAGCGCTCCTCGTTGCCCCCATTGGCACTTGAACCCTCGCCCGGCTGTCGCCGGTCCTCCCCTGCCGCGTCGTCGCTATCGCTGCGCGATGCCCTCGCAGTGCTCGGGCCGCTCCGCCTTGGCCCCGTTGGACAAGAATGCAGCTCACTCCAGGCGAAGACCTGAGCCCCACAGCCCCGCCTCCAGGCCCAAGGCCAGCGAAGCCAGGTCCGTTCAGACCGAGCCGTGCCAGGAGGCGGGGTGGTGGGGCGTCTCGTCAGCCATTGACAGCTCGTACTGGCAGCAGGGGAGCGAGCGGCCGTCTTGAGAAGCCCCTCCACCACAAGACCAGGGGGCATTCGACCCCACAGCCCACCCACGCTTGGGTCTAACTTCGGGCCGCACGCGCTACCCTCGCCACCCCCCTGGAGTCCCCCCGATGCGCCGTGTTGCCCCGCTGCAGCTCTGGCTGCTGACCCTCCCGGCCACTGCCCGCCCCGACCGGCCGTCTCCGCCAGTGCCCAGCAGCGGCAACTGTGTGGACGTCGAGCCCGAGCTCGGCACCACGGCCCAGGCGAGCACCGCCACGCCGCTGTTGGCACCGCTGTCGACCACCGCGAAGTGTGTCCAGCAGAGCAACCCCCAGACGCCGCCGGTGTTTACCCCCGTGTCGCTCCCCGCGGGTGTGGCGCCCACCCAGACGCCGCGAGTCCCCCAGCAACCGGCCTTCGCCGCGGGCTCCGAGTCGACCGGCCCCAGCGGCTACACGATGGTGGGCATCCCGGCGGGCACCTTCACGATGGGCTCGCCCAGCGCTGAGAAGGGCCGCGACGACGACGAGACCGAGCACCCGGTGACGCTGTCCAAGGGCTACTGGATGGGCAAGACCGAGGTGACCCAAGGCCTGTGGCAGTCGGTGATGGGCAGCAACCCATCGGCCCCGGCGCACGAGGGGGTGTCGCTCGTGGGGGACCGCCTGCCGGTGCAGAAGGTGTCCTGGTGCGATGCGGTGGCCTTCGCGAACCAGCTCTCGGCGCGGGATGGCTTGGGCGCGGCCTACACCGGCGTGGACCAGTGCGAGGCCAGCATGGGCACCAGCGTGACCTGGGACCGCACCGGCCTCGGCCATCGCCTGCCCACCGAGGCCGAGTGGGAGCACGCGGCGCGGGCAGGGGAGGCCGGCCCCTACGCGGGCGGGGTGTCGGAGGCCGATGCGTGCAGCGTCGGGAACGTGGGCGACAAGTCGACCAAGTCGAAGTTCTCGGGCTGGACGACCTTCTCATGCGACGGCGGCGTGGTCGGACTGGCCCCGGTCGGGCACTACGCCGCGAATCCCTGGGGCCTGCACGACATGACCGGCAACGTGTGGGAGTGGTGCTGGGACTGGTACGCAGAAGACACCGTCACCGGCACTGATCCCGTCGGAGCCCCGTCCGGCGTGCGGCGGGTGTACCGCGGCGGGGCCTGGGGCAGCCGCCCGGTCGGCGCGCGGGTGGCCGGTCGGGTCGGGACCACGCCCGGTGACCGCGGCAGCTCCCTCGGTCTTCGCCTCGTGAGAATAAGTCCTTAGATTCGCTTGGCCTTGGTCCCTTGGCCAGCCCCCGACGTCCCAACGCAGACGACCCCCATCCGCCGAAGCCGATGGGGGTCGCGTCGTGGGCTGGTGGACATCCTCAGCGCGAGAATGCCCACCACCAAACTATTCAGCTCAGTAGCGGTAGTGCTCGGGCTTGTACGGGCCGTTCACCGGCACACCAATGTAGGCGGCCTGCTCGGTCGACAAGCTCGTCAGCTTTGCACCGAACTTCTCCAAGTGAAGCCGGGCCACCTTCTCGTCAAGGTGCTTCGGAAGGGTGATGACCTCGGGCTTCTTGCCGTTCGGCTTCGCCACAAGGTTGTCGCCGTAGCTCTCGGCCTTCGCGTGCAGCTCCATCTGGGCGATGGTCTGGTTTGTGAAGCTCGCGCTCATCACGAGGCTCGGGTGGCCCGTGGCGCAGCCCAGGTTCACCAAGCGACCCTCCGCCAGGATGATGATGCTGTGGCCGCCGCCCTGGGGGCCATGGGTCGTCGTCGAGAAGCGCCACTCATGCACCTGGGGCTTGATCTCGATCTTCTCGACCTCACCGGCCTCCACCATCTTCTCGAGACCGGCGATGTCGATCTCGTTGTCGAAGTGGCCAATGTTGCAGACGATGGCGTTGTGCTTCATCTGCTTCATGTGGGCGGCGGTGATGATGCCCTTGTTGCCCGTCGAGGTCACGAAGATGTCGGTGGTCGAGACCACGTCTTCCACGGTGACCACGTCCAGGCCCATCATGCACGCCTGAAGGGCGCAGATGGGGTCCACCTCGGTCACTGCAACCCGAGCGAACTGGCCGCGCAAGCTGTCGGCCGAGCCCTTGCCCACATCGCCGTAGCCACACACCAAGATGCGCTTGCCGCTGATGAGCACGTCGGTGGCCCGCATGATGGCGTCCACGAGGCTGTGGCGGCAGCCATACACGTTGTCGAACTTCGACTTGGTCACGCTGTCGTTGACGTTGATGGCCGGGAACAGCAGCGTGTCGGCGTTCATCCGCTCGTACAGCCGGTGCACGCCCGTCGTGGTCTCTTCCGAGACGCCCCGAATGCCCTTGGCCATCTCGGTCCAGTAGGTGTCGCCCATGACCTCACGGACGTCGAGGAGCACCGTGAGAATGACCTTCTCTTCGAAGTTCGAAGCCGTGCTGGGGTCGGGCAGCTTGCCGGCCTTCTCGAGCTCGTGACCCAGGTGGATCAGCAAGGTCGCATCGCCACCGTCGTCCAGGATCAGGTTCGGTCCACCGTCGTCCCACACCAGCGCCTGCAGCGTGCACCACCAGTACTCTTCGAGGGTCTCGCCCTTCCATGCGTAGACCGCGGGGCCTTCCGGCGCGGTGTGCGTGCCGTTCGGGCCCGCCACAACGGCGGCCGCAGCGTGGTCCTGGGTGGAGAAGATGTTGCAGGAGACCCACCGCACCTCGGCGCCCAGCTCCAGCAGCGTCTCGATGAGCGCGCCCGTCTGGATGGTCATGTGCAGCGAGCCCATGATCTTGGCGCCCTTGAGGGGCTGGGCAGCACCGTACTCTTCGCGCAGCGAAGCGAGGCCAGGCATCTCGACAAGAGCGAGGTCCAGCTCCTTGCGGCCGTAGCGGACCGACTCGGCCGACATCTCGCGCACCTTGTGGGGAAGGCCGGCGAACAACGGAAGGCCGGTGTTCATGAAGGTGCGCTCGGGGAGCTTGGTGACTGCGCTCATGGCTGCCTCGGGGGTCTGATGGGGAGGGGAGCCGGACGGGTGCGCCCGGTGACTCCATTTGTGTATCCGAATGGACGAATGGATGGCAACTGCATATCCGAGGACAATGCAGTCTCTTGTCTTTGATCGCCTGTCCATCCTCGCGGAGCCGCTCCGCGCGCGGATGCTGAGGCTGCTGGCCCAGGAAGAGCTCGCGGTGGGGGAGCTGGCGCGGGTGGTCCAGACGTCCCAGCCCACGGCCTCTCGCCACCTCAAGCAGCTCGGTGCCCAAGGTTGGGTGGCCCGGCGCAAAGTGGGGACGGCGACCTGGTACCACCTCGACCGCCAGGGGCTCGACGGCGGCCAGCAGGCGCTGTGGACCCTTGTCAACAGTGAGCTGAGCGAAGAGGCCCGCGACCCCCGCAGTGTTGTGGCTGCCGACGACGGGCGGTTGATCACCGTGCTGGCCCAGCGGGAAGGGGACGCCGAAGAGATGTTTCGCCGCCTGGGCAGCCGCTGGGACGAGGTGCGCCGGGAGCAGTTTGGTGATGGGCATGTGGTGCCGACCCTGCTCGCCCTGTTGCCCCCGGGTCAGGACATTGTCGACCTCGGCTGTGGCACCGGCGCGATGCTCGAGCGCTTGGCCCCCGCGGCGGGCACCCTCACGGGCGTGGACCGGGAGCGGGCCATGCTGGATGTGGCGAGAACGCGCTTGGACCAGTCTCTCTCACCCGATGTCGCTGCGCGTGTGGTGCTCCGGGAGGGCTTGCTGAGCGCCTTGCCCCTGGCCGACACCAGCGCAGACTTGGCCTTGAGCACGCTGGTGCTCCATCACATTCGGGAGCCCGAGCTGGTCTTCGCCGAGGTGGCCCGCATCTTGAGGCCCGGCGGGCGCTGGGTGCTGCTCGACATGGTCGCCCACGATCGACTGGAGTTCCGCCGGACGATGGGGCACCAGCACGCGGGCTTCGCGCCGGACGACGTGCAGAGATGGGCCACGGACGCGGGGCTTCGCCTGGAGCGCTGGCAGACCCTGCCCCTCGACCCCAGCGCACAAGGACCGGGGCTGTTCCTCGCCGTGCTGACCCCCCCGTGTGGGCCGCCTCGTCTCAACGGCTGATCCGCACCGTCGGTCAGTCGGCGAGCTGAATGCGGAGCTGCGCGTGGGCCGTGCACGGAAGCGACGCGCCGAGGTCCGCTTCAATGTCGGCACACTCGCTGCCGGTGCAGCTGACCTCACCATCGTTGTCGAGCACCGCCTCCGCTTCGGTCGAGAACGCCCCATAGAGCTGGGCGTCCAGCACCACCGAGCCGTCCGACAAGTCCTCGTCCAGCAGTCGGTGCGTGCCACAGTCGAAGCTCTTGCCGGTGAGGGTGCACGTCACCTCCAGTGAGGCACCGCCGTTGGGAAACGACAGGGCAAACGTGCTGTCCACTGCGTTGCGGAGGGTCGGGTCCCCGTCGGACAGATCGGTGAGCTCGTCGGTGGGCAGGCCACAGGTGTTCTCCACTGGCTCGAGCGCGGTCACCGCCCAGGACCCCTCGCTCGGGAGGAAGCCCTCATCGACGGATGATGCGGCGCCTCCGCCTGTGTCTGAGGTCTTGCTGCCACAGGCGCACAAGAGGAACAGTGCAGAGAGTCGGCGGGACATGGGCAGCTCCAGCGACGGACCTGGGGGCGGGCCAGCGTGGCGCTTCCCCGTGTGTGGCCTCGGTCGGTGCCCCGGGCGCTCCCGTCATCGCATGGGCCAGCATCGAGGGCAATCGCACCGGCCAGACCGGTGGTTCCCACGACGGAGCGGTCAGACGACCATCGCCGCCAAGAGTGCCACTGCGGCCGTGCCCGCCACCAACATCACCCCCAACACCACGGGTCCATTGCCGGGCACCGGGTCCAGCTCTGGGGTGGCCGCGCGCACGGCAGCTGGACCTGGCCCAAACAACGCCCGAGACCCGTCGGCCCGCAGGTGCCAGAGGATCCACCCGCCGAGCACCGATCCGAAGGGGTACGACGGCAGGCCCAAGATGGACAGCGCGATGACCGGCCAGGGGTGGCTCAGCCGCATCGCCGCCAGTCGGCTGCCCACGGCGATGTGGAGCACCGCAAAGACACCGACGACGGCCATCGCTGCGATCGCTTGGGTGGTCCACTCGTCCCGCGCCAGCGCAGCCGCCGCCAGTCCAAATGCGGCGATGCACTCCAAGATGCCCAGCCCAACGAACAACCGGCCGCCTTCGCGCAGCGGGGTCTCGGCGGGGAGCTGGGCGCGGCGCTGGGCAGCAGGGTCGGACACGGCAGCTTCCGGCGACAGGGGCGGGGGCCCGGGTGGGGCACACCGCCCAGGGGGCTCCTTGCCCTATGGCTTCAGCGCAGCGTGGGCACGTCGGAACCGCCCTCACACGCCCAACCCAGCGGGTTCAGCGGCAGCTCGTCGATGTACCCATCGCTCGTCAGGTCCATCGCGTCCGCCCGCAACAGTGTCACGGCGAAGCACGCGCCCGGCTCGCCATTGGGCTCCAGATCGATCTTTCCGTCCATCTCTCCCAGCACCCGCCGACACAGCCAGAGCCCCAGCCCCGTGCCCGCGCTGATGCTCCGGGTGCTGAACTCCGGCTCGAAGATCAGGTCTCGGATGTGCTCGGCCACGCCGGAGCCATTGTCCTGAACCCTGATGACCACGGCGTCTCGGCCCTGTTCTGCCGTCACCCGAATCTGGGGGTTCTCCACCCCAGACTCCATCACCGCGTGGCTGGCGTTGATGAGCAAGTTGAGGAAGACCTGCACCAGCTTGCCGTGGGCACCGCGCACGGGTGCCAGCGCCGTCTGGTCGATCTGGACGTCGATCATGCGCCCGTTCTGGGCCCGGGTCAGCCGGCTCGCGGCGAGGATCGGCTGCCAAGGGTCGATGGCTTCCACGTCCCCACCATCGGGGCGACCCAGCATGCGCAGGTCGTTGGCCACGTCCTGAATGTGGGAGATGGCCGAGCCGAGCTCCTCTACGATCTCGACCAGCCCAGCATCCCCGTCGACTTCTTCCCGCAGCAAGCCCAGGTAGGTCGTGACCGCCATGAGCGGGTTGTTCACCTCGTGGGCCACCCCCGCCGCCAGCAGTCCCACTTGGGCCAAGCGGTCCTTGCCGGCGACCTGGGCCTGCAGCTCCCGTGCTTCGGTCAAGTCGTTGATCTGAATCAGATCGGCCGGCGCCCCTGCCCAGGTCACCCGCACCTTGCGAAGATCGAGCCAGAGCGCCGCGCCACCCCGGCTCTGGGGCAGGCGGCTCTCTCCGCCGGCTAGCGCCAACAGCTCGTCGAGGCGGTCCCCCAGCTGCTCGTCTCGCCACTGGGAAAACGCCGGGTTCGTGAACACGACACGGCCGCTGGCGATGACGGCCACCGGCTGGCCGAGGCGACCGAGCAGCGCAGTGTGTTGCTCCAGAGAGTGGTGGACTTCGTCCATCTCGGACAGGAGAAGCGCACGTCCGACGAGGGTGCACGCGGCCGCGACGCTGCTGAGGAGCAAGCTGGTGGTCATGGCAAGCGACGCATCCGTGCCGCCCGATCCCGCGAGGGACGCCACCGCCAAGGCCAGCGCAGCCAGCGCAAGCGGGGCAGCTGCGGTCAGGCACATCGACGAGCTGGTCCGGCCGCCACTGGGCTGGCTGGACACGGCGGACGGGACAAGGGGCGTTGGGTGGGCGTACACGTTGACCTCCACGGTCATCCAACGGATCTCCAGCCCAAAATGCGAGGCCCGGCCCCCGGATTGCACCGCGCCAGCCCTGAAACGCACCCCCGAGACGCCCCCGAGCTCAGCCCAGCCGGTGCAGGGCGGCAGGCATCAGCCCCGGGACCTTCGCCAAGGTCGGCACCAGCCGCGATCGCAGGGCCGGCACTTGGCTCAGCGCCAGCAGCGCCCCGGTCCCCAGCCAGTACTGGGCCGTGATGCGGCGCCAAGCCCACTCCCACGCCTGGGGCTTGCCCACCAGGATGCAGGCCACCGCGGCCGCCGCACCCTGGAAGCCCAGCTTCAGGCCCTCGCCGGTGATGGGGTCGAGGTAGCCCGCCGCGTCGCCGATCAGCAGCACGCGGCCTTGGGAACGCCGCCGCACACGCTGCTCAAAGGGCCCTGCTCCCCGGGCTTGGCTGCCGATGGGCGCGCCCTGCACCCGGTCGAACAAGTCGGGGAACTTGGCGAGCAGTCGGCGGAAGGGCGGCTGGTCTCCCTTGGGGAGTGCGTCCCGGCTGTAGAGCATCGCGACCCCCACGAGGTTGTCCGCCACCGGCGTGATGTAGGCCTCCACCCCCGGGCGCCAGTGCACCTCGACCAGGTCGGTCCACGGGGCCATCTCGACATGTTGGCGTATGCCCAGTCGGGCGGTGCGGCGGGGGGGCTTGCTGAGGCCCAGCTGCTCACGAATCGGGGAGCGCAGGCCGTCGGCGGCCAACAACCAGCGGCCGCTCAGTCGCGAGCGGTTGCCCACGAGAACAGAGACTTGGTGGTCATCTTGGGTGATCTCGCCCGCCCGCTCGAGGACGAATTGCACCCCCAAGTCTTGGGCCCGGGTGAGCAGGGCTTGGTGCAGGACGGTGCGGCGAATGCCCAGGCCGGGGCCCTCGGTGAAGGCCGCCGTGGCGTGGTGGGCCCCGTCGATGTAGCGAACGCCGTAGAACGGACGGGCGGGCTCGGGACGGACCCCCAGCCGGTGCAGCGCGCGCACGCCGGCGGGCATCAGCCCCTCCCCACACGCCTTGTCGATGACGTTGAGCTTCGGCTCCACCACCACGGGCGACAGACCTTGCTCGGCGGCCAGAATCGCGGCTGCCAAGCCGGTGGGGCCCCCGCCCACAATGAGGACGTCGCGACGGTTCATCGGTGACGCCAGCGGGCCAGGGCCGACCGGGCGAGCACACCGGCCATCCGCAGGGCCGTGACCTTGTCCGGCGGCGTGAGGGTCTTGGCCTGCCACCGCCGCAGCGCTTCCGCTCGGCGCAGCTTTCCCGATGACGTGCGGGGGAGGGTGCCGGGCTCCAGCAGCAGGACCAGATCTGGGCTCAGCCCCGACGCCTTGCGCACGGCCTGGGCGACGTCCTCGGCCATGCCCTCTCGGGCGGTGCGCACTTCAACGAAGATCAGCAACTGCTCGCCACTCTCGCTGACCTCGCCCACTGCGATGGCGCAGCCCGTCCGCACCCCCTCCACGGGGTCGACCGCCCGCTCCAGGTCCTGGGGGGCGTGGTTTTGGCCCCGGTGCACGATGATGTCTTTGGCGCGGCCGGTGATGACCAGCTCACCCTCCCACAGGAAGCCCAGGTCGCCAGTGTCCAGCCACCCGTCCACGATCGGCTGTTCATCACGATTGAGGTAGCCCTTCATCAGGGACGGTCCCGACACATGCACCCGGCCGACCTGGCCCTCGCCGACAATCGCTCCGGTCCCATCGCGGATGTCCACCCCGAAGCCCGGCAGTGGGGGACCGAGCCGCGCCAGCTCCACGCCGCCCCCATCGACCGCTTGCACCGTGCCCTCCGACAGCGACCGGGGGTCCACCCGCACCGCCTTCCATGGTGCACTCAGCTCCGAGAAGGTCACCGCCAGCGCCGCTTCGGACAAGCCATAGACCGGGTTCAGGGCCGTCTCCCGCAGCCCCCAGGCCGCAAAGCGCTTCGTGAACGCCCGCAGGTTGGCGGGTGAGATGGGCTCGGCTCCGTCCAAGGCGGCAACCCACCGAGACAGGTCCACCCCGTTGAGGTCGTCGTCTTGGATGCGCTCCACGCACAGCGCATAGGCGAAGTCCGGCGCCGGCGAGATGGTGCCGCCGTAGCGCGACAAGGCCCGCAACCAGATGGCTGGTCGGGCGAGGAAGGCCTCGGGCGGGATGAGCGTGATGCTCGACGGGTGGTCGAGCGCCGGGAAGATGCAGCCGATGAGGCCCATGTCGTGGTAGAGCGGCAGCCAGCTCACGCCACAGTGCGCCCAGCCGTCGGCCTCGGGAAAGCGGTCCATCAGCGTGTCAAGGACGGCGCGGGCGTTGGCGAGCACTTGGCGGTGGGTGAGGCCCACGGGCTTGGGGGCCACCGTTGTGCCCGAGCTGAACTGGACCATCGCCAGGTCGTCGGGTGCGCAGGGCATCGCCTCGATGGGATGGCCCTGCGTCAGCAGCTCCGCATCCAGCAGCCCCAAGCGGGGGCGCTCAATGTCGAGCACACTGCCGAGCACCCGCATCACGCGTGCATTCGCCACGAGGGCCACCGCCCCGCTCGCTTGGAGCATCGCCGCCGTGCGGGCGTAGTACTCGTCGAGCCGGCCGAGGCGCACCGGCGGGTAGAGGGGCACCGGAACGGCGCCAGCCAGCAGGCATCCGAAGAACAGGTCGGTGAAGATGGGCTCGGTGGGCAACACCATGCACACCCGGTCGCCGGGCTGCACACCGTGGGCCTGCAGCCCGCCCGCCACGCACAGCGCACGCTGACGGACCTCCCGCCAGGTCAGGAACGTCTCCCGCTCCCGGCGGTCGAGGTAGCGCACCCCCGCGCCCGGCCGCTCCAGCTCCGCCGCGCGGTGCAGTGCATCCACAAGAGTGGGGGGCCTCACGGGGCCGCCAAGTGCCGCATCACGATGTGGACCACATCAGCGAGAGTGACCGCCTGTGCGTCATCTTCGGGGTCCATGCAGATCTGGAAGTGGTCTTCGAGGCCCACCACGAGGGTCAGGCGCTGCACCGAGTCGAGGTGGCTCGCCAGCTCACTGGTGTCGGTCAGCCGGGCAAGCTCGTCGTCGGGCAGGGCGAGCTCCCGGCGGGCCACGTCCAGCACCGCGGCGCGGACCGTCGGAAAGTCGGTCGTGAGGGCAGTCACAGGGGCTCCGGGTCAGTCGGCAGGCAGCTGCCAGAGGGGGGGGCGCTCCAGCACCGCGAAGGCTTGTTCTTCCACGCGGATCCGCTCCCGCAGGAGCAAGGCGTTGAGCACGGAGAACAGCCCAGCCGTGAGCCAAGCGCCATGGATCAGCGGCAGTGCAAAGCCCTCCAACACCACGGCCACGTAGTTCGGGTGGCGCAGCCAGCGATAGGGACCATCGGTGATGCGGGGCAGGCCGGGAACCACGATGACGCGGGTGTTCCAGCGAGGGCCCAGCGTCGAGATGCACCACCACCGCAGGGCTTGTGTGCCCAGCGCGAGGGCCAGCATTGAGAAGCCAAGTGCGGGACTGAATGCCCGGGACAACACCCAGACCTCCAGGGGGGCCAGGATCAGAAAGCCCGTGTGGAGGGCCACCATGGCAGGGAAGTGCGACCGGCCCAGCTCTTCGCCGCCATGCGCAAAGGCCCACGCCGCGTGGCGGTTGGACAGGCGCACCTCGAACAAGCGCTCGAGCGCGGTGAGGGCGATGAACAGCGTGTAGAGGACTGCGCTCATCGCTCAGGCTTCCAGCAGCACGAGCTCGGCACAGAAGCCGGGGCCCATCGCCAGCACCAGCGCCTTGTCCCCGGGCTCCCAAGTTCGCTCGGCGAGGGTGTCCCGCAGCACATGGAGCACTGACGCGCTGGACAGGTTGCCGACCTCCCGCAGCGACCGCCACGTCAGCTCGGTGTGTTCGGGCTTCAGGCCCAGCGAGGTCTCAAAGGCTTGGAGCACCTTGGGCCCGCCGGGGTGGCAGATCCAGTGGTGGATGTCGTCGCGGGTGAGGTTGTGGAGCTTGAGGAACTGGTCCACGTCGTCGCCCATGTGGTCCTTGACCATGTCGGGAACGCCCGCGGACAGGACGATCTGGAAGCCGCCCACGCCGATGTCCCAGCCCATCACCCGCTCGGTGTCGGGGTAGAAGCGGCTGCGGCTGTCCACCACGCGCACACCGGTCGGGGCGGCCCGGTTGGCCCCCAGCCCCACGACAGCGGCGGCACCGTCACCAAAGAGCCCCGTGGCGATGAGGTTCGGGATCGTGAGATCGGCCCGCTGGAGGGTCAAGGAACACAGCTCAACTGAGAGCAGCACCGCTACATGGTCCGGGTTGCCCCGGAGGTAGTCGGCGACCCGGGCGATGCCAGCGGCCCCCGCGACACACCCGAGCCCGAACATGGGCACCCGGCGGATGTCGGTGCGGAAGCCCAGGCGGTTGACCAGTCGGGCGTCGAGCGACGGGGTCGCGACCCCGGTGACCGTCGTGGTGAAGATGGCGTCCACGTCGGTGGGGACGAGGCCCGCACCACCGAGCGCCTCCAGGACGGCTTCTGCGCCGATGTCGGTGCCCACGCGGATGAAGGCGTCATTGGCCTTGCCGAAGTCGAGGCCCAGGTAGTCCTCCATGGGCAGCGCAAGATGGCGCCCGCCGACCTGGACCGCACGGTGGAGCTGCTCGACCCGTCGAGGGTTGTGGTGCTGTTGGGCCCACGCGGCCTGAAACGCGGTCAGGAGCGCTTCTTGGTCGTAGTAGTGCGGGGGGGCGGCGGTTCCGAGGGCGGCGATCTGCATGGCCGTGGCTTTAGCCCGAAACGAGACACGAGGGGGGGCTGTGGCGCATGGGGTCTCCTGCGCAGGGCAGGCCGGCGGGGGAGGGGAGTGGGGCTCAGCCGCCGATGCCTTTGCGACGCCTCAGCCCTTGGTTTGCATCGAGCTGCAGCGCCAACAACTCATCGGGCCCCAGTCGCCACGGCTTCTTGCGGGCACCGGCGGGCTCGATGACTGTGACGGCCCATCCGGTGTCCGAGTGCTCGGCATGCAGCACGAGGGTGGCGAGCAGCGTCCCCGCTTCGCTGCGCACCTGGAGCTGGTTGTCGCCCATGCGGAGGGGTTGGGGGGGCATCCGGCTCTTTCGACTGCGCATGCCGCCATAGATGATGTGGGCGCTCTGTGAGCCGGTGTATTGCACGCTGATGCGCGCCGGTGCGAGCTGGACGTCCATGCCCAGGGCGGCGGCTTCATCGGCGCCCAGAGCAACACTGCGGGGCCACATCCACCACAGTGCGCCGAGCGCCAGCACTCCGCCCAACGCCATGCTCACCAGCACCAGGGGGATGAGCTTGCGCTTGCGCTTGCTGCCCGGCTTGATGGTGCGGGCGCGGGCGGCGCCTTTGCCCAGGACCGGTGCCACCAGTCTGTCCAGGGCCGTGCTGGGGGCCGCGCCGGCTTGCGCACGGCCCACAATGCACGCGCCCAGCAGCTCCCGGGCCGACGACTCTCGGCGGTCGGGATCGGCCCGGATGGCCCGCTCCAGCGCCGGGATGAGCACCTCGGCGACCTTCGTGGCTGCGTCCGCTGAAATGCCATGGTTTAGGGCATTCTTGAGCATGTTGATGTCGCTGTCCAGCATGTCTGGGGCGGCGTCGAGGTCGTAGAACGTCGACAGGGGTTGCTTGGCCAGAAACTGGAACCGTGCTTCTTTGTCGGGTGGCAAGGCCTCCCGGGAGTCCTCCAGTGCTTGGAGCTCCGCGGTGGCGGGCAAGCGGTACCCCGAGCGGTTCAGCGCGGTCTCGGGCAGCTCCCCCGTGAGGACCTGAAAGACCATCACGCCCAGGGCATGCACATCCACGCTGGAGTCGAGGGGGCGTTCCAGCGGCAGGCGCTGCTCCAGCGGGGCGTAGGTCGGCGTGAACATTACTGTGTTGCTGGTGCGCTCCCGAAAGGTGCGGGCCTTGACGCCACCGAGGTCCGCGAGGCGCACTTGCAGGTCTTCTCCCTGCCGGACCAGGAAGTTGCCGGGCTTGAGGTCCCGGTGGACGGTGACCTCGTGCAGCGCGCCGCTGCTGTGGAGCCGGGCCACGGCCGCACAGGCCTGGACCAGCGCATCGAAGCGCGCGACCATCGGCGGCTCTTCGACGGTGAGCCACGTGAGCAAGCTGTGGGGAAACCAAGGCAGGACCATGTAGGGGCGGCCGTCGGGCAACGCACCATTGCCCACCAGCTCCACCAGCCAGTGTTCCGACTCATGATCCGATGCGTGAATCCGCTCCAGTGCGGCAATCTCACGCAACAGGCTCTCTTTGGCCCACCGCTCGGGACGGGCGACCTTGATGGCGAGCTCTCGGCCCTCCCCATCGGTGCCGCGGAGCACAACCGCCTGGCCGCCCTCCCGAACATCGGTGGCGAGGCGCAAGCCGGGAATCTGAATGTCGAGTGGGTCGTCCATGGGGGCCGTGTATCTCGGGCTCTCTGGGGGTTCGGGGCCTTGCCGCGCACCCAAGGAAATTTGCCGCGGTTGCAGCCGTGCGCACCAGCCTGGGGAGGGCCGAGTCGACGCCCGATGCACCGGTGAGGGCCGCGGGTGCACCCGGCTGGAGGGCGGGAATTGTGTCGTCCTGGGCGACTCATCCGGGGGACTGCGCTGCCCTGCCCACCCTTTCGGGCTAGACTGCACCGGTCCCAGCGCCACCCAAGGGGGCCCCGTGTCCGGCACCGACCACGAAGGTCCCGCAGATCCCGTCCGTCCACCACGGCCGCCGTTGCCCCGGCGCTTCAACCTCATCCGTTCGTTTGCGCTGGCGGACTTCATCACGCTCGCGAACGCCGCGGCCGGCACGGGCTCGATCTTCCTGTGCCTCAACTACGTCGAGTCCGGCTACGACCAGCTCTACTTGTGGTGTGCGTTTGCCCTGCTGCCGGCGGCCTTTGTCTTTGATGCCGCCGATGGCGCAGTGGCCCGGTGGCGGCGGCGCTCATCGCCCTTTGGTGCCGACCTCGACAGCCTCGCCGACATCGTGAGCTTTGGTGTGGCGCCGGCGGTGCTGGCGTTCACCCTCGGCATGCGCGGCTTCTGGGATGCATTGGCCCTCATCTACTTTGTGTCGTGCGGCATCGGTCGGCTGGCGCGCTTCAATGTCACCGCCGAGCAGCTCGCGGATGTGGCCACCGGCAAGGTCAAGTACTTCGAAGGCACGCCCATCCCGACCAGCTTGGCGCTGGTGGGGGTGCTCTTTGTGGCTTGGCAGCAGGGCGCAGTGGGCCCAGATCTGTGGGGCGGCGTCTGGACCATCGGGCCCAGCGACTTCCACCCCCTCGTGATGCTCTACGTGCTGAGCGGAAGCCTCATGATCAGCGAGCGCATCCGCATTCCCAAGCCCTGAGGGCCCCGGGGCGGCAGGGCCCCGTGCTCAGTCGCAGGTGGCGCCGCTGCTTGGGCTCAGGACCTCCCGCCCGCTCGCACCGGCCACCACCTCGTCGGGGGTGAAGCGCATCGGGAAGGTCTGGTTGCCCAGCCACAGGGCAGCTTGGTCGTCGAAGTACTCCGAGTCGGTGAGCGCCGACTGGCCGCCGGGCAGGATGTTCACCCCGGTGACGCCGTCGCCGCCGAGTGCGAAGACCATGCGGAAGACCGGGCCGCTGCCGTACGTGAACCGGTCCCGGTTCCAGCCGACGTTGGATGCATCGACGCTCTCGGTGTCCCCTGGTCGGGGGAACCACGCCAGATCCGCGCGGGGGTCGTCGCTGGCCATGCCCTCGGCGAGCGGCAAGCGGTCCGGGTTGATGGCGAACATCTCGGTCAGGAAGGAGAAGGTCGGGTCGTCCCCCAGGAATTCCGCCAGGATCGACTCAAACCGCACCATGTGGCGCAGTCCCCACAGCCACTCGTCCATGTCGGCGGTGCCAAAGCCACCCTCGGCGTCGCCGGTGGACGGGGCGGTCAGCATGTCGAGGGCTTCTTCAAGTGCCATGAGGATGATCTCGTCGGACGTCTCGACAATCTCGGTGTCCACGATGTCCCAGAGCACCGACTCTTCGGTGTCGGGGTTCCATCCGGCCAGCTCCCCCTCGGCGTCCAGGCCCCGGGCTTCCAGCATCTGCTTCATCACCCGCATCCGGCCGTGGGTGCCGCCGGTCCGCGACAAGCTCATCGCCGCTTCATCGTCGAGCGCACGGGTGGCCAGCCAGCCCTTCCAGACGTTGGCAATGGTGGTGGCGACGCTGTCTTGCACCTGCTCCGGGTTGGGGGTGCTGTAGAAGGTCTCGACGCCGGACTCCGCGATGAAGCCCCGTGCCGCCCAGGCGCTCATCCGGTCGTTGACGGCGTCAAAGCGCTCTTGGTTGGCGATGTAGATGTCCAGCAGCCGGCCCTGGGACTCGGTCAGCAGCACGTCGGTCTCGGAGAACGCGCGGGCGCGGTCGAGGGTGTCGATCAAGTGGGGGACCAGGATGCGGCTGAACGGGGACTGGTGGTCGCCCTGGATGGCCACCATCGTGTCGAGGTTGTGGGCCCCGAGGTCATCTTCGAGCAGCTCCGAGACCCGGTTCATGCGGGCCCCCCCGTCCCAGGGGCCACCAATGTAGGTGCTGCTGTTCTCGAGGATGCCGTCGAGGGCGTAGCCCCCGGGATCGTTGTTCGATGTCGCAACCCAGCCTTGGGCGGGGTCGATGGCGAAGGGCACTTGGTCCTGGGGCAGCATGCACCGCACATCCCCGGGGCCGAAGGACTCGTCCACCATGCCGTCTTCATCGAGCACCACGGTGAACCCACCGTAGATGGTGCCGTCGAGCAGCTGGCCCGGATCGGCGCCGGCCACCCATGTGCCGTCGGCGTTGCGGGGCAGCCCGTCCCGGCACGGAATGGCTTGGTAGCTGGTGTAGAGCACACTTCCGGAGCTGTCGGCGGCCACGATGTTCTGGCTGTAGGCCACGAGCCCACGAGCTTGCTCCTCCATCTGTTCCACGGTGTCGGCATGGCCCCAAGCATCGACACTGTGGAAGATGCCCACGGGGTCGAGCCCGGTGTAGTCGAAGCTGATGCCCGAGATGACCCCATCGCTGTCGGTGTCGCCGGGAATGACGCAGGAGCCCTGCATGTCGACCACGGTCTCGCCGGCTTCGGGGGTGTGGTCACACGCCACAGAGACCCCTTCGATCTCCATCAGCCAGCGCCCGTCGGAGGTCTGCCAGCGGGTGAAGCGCTCGGTGCGGCCGACGCTGCCGAGCACCGGCACTTCTGCGATCTCGATCACTTCTTCGGTGGACTCCAGGGGCTGCCAGGTGCCCTCAAACAGTGCGGTGGAGGGTTGGCCTGCGCTGTCGAGCTGGAGCTCTTCGGCGTACCAGTCGGTGATGTCGCCGCCGAGCTGGGTCTGGCACCACGCCACCCGCCCGTTCGTGCCCACCGCCATGTAGGGCAGGCCGGGCAGCCCGAGACCCAGCTGGGTGGTGTCGCCGCCGCCGAGCTCGGCCGTGTCCAGGCCCATCTGCCAGAACAGGCTGGGCACGGTGAGGGGCAGGTGGCCATCGCCAGCCAGCAGGGCCTTGCCGTCGGACGTCTGGTCCGCCATCACGGCCCAAGAGTTGCTGCCCCACACCACGTTGTTGTCGTGGCGCAGGCGCTTCTCGAAGCGGGTGAGCCGGTCTTCGAGGCGGTCGAGCATGCTGAGCGGCACGGGGGAGCCCACCAACGGGTGGTCCATGCGGGCTGCGGGGGCCGGGCCCGGATCCCAGTCGGGTGCGCTGATGTGGTCGTAGTAGGGCTGGATGTGGCGGTACACATCGGTCAGGGCCGCGGCCTCGCGCAGGTCGTGAAGCGGCGTCTCGTCGCCATAGACGCCGGTGGATGCGAGCTCGGCCTTGCGGGTGTCGCCCACGTCGCCGGTCTCGTAGCCCAGCTCATAGACCACACTCGCCATGGCACCGGCGAGGTCGTCCACGGTGAAGGGCACCATCATGTCCACAGGGCTGGCGGCACCGAGCAAGCCGCTGGCGACGGCCAGCTCACTCGGCGGGGGCAGCTCCTCGGCCCGGACCGCCTCGATGTAGGCGTTGACCCCGGCGGCATACGCCTCGAGGTGCATGCGCTGGTCCGCGGACAGGTTGGCCGCGATGGTGCGGGCCACGTGGGTCATGCCGCTCGCCCGGGACTGCTTGTCCGACTCGAGGGCGCTGTCACCGAGCAGCTCGGACACCCGGCCGAGGGCCAAGCGGCGCGCAAGGTCCAGCATGAAGTACCGATCGCGGGCGAACACGAAGCCGGTCGCAAATGCGAGGTCCTGCCGGTCGTGGGCGTAGATGTGGGGCACGTTGCCCTCGGTGCGCACGACCTGAACCGGGCAGGTCAGGCCATCCACAGCGAAGGCTTCGGTCTCTGGGACGCCGAGAATGCCCTCGGCTGGGATCTCTCCACCGTCGGACCCGTCCGACCCGGTGGGGTCGCCGTCCCCGAGGGGGCCTGCCTTTGACCCGTCGTCCCGATTGCAGGACGCGGTGAGGAGCAGGACGAGCAGGAGGGGTGTGCGGGTGCGAGTCAGCATCTGGGGTCCCGGGCATCAGTCGTGCCTTGAGTATCCCCCATGCGGCGGCTGCGATCCCGGTCGGGTGTGCCTGTGGATTGTGTCGGGAGACAATCTTGTGACGGAGTGGGGGAGAGCCTTCTGCGCGCCACATTGCCATCTGCGTGTCACAGCAGTGAAGTCGATGAGAACATCTTAAAATAAGCCGTTCTCGACAAATCATGGGCAGGCTTTGGGTGTCCAGTCCGCTCGACACCCTTCCGCCACGCTTGAGCCATCTGGGCGTGCCAAGCACGTCATCAGGCTGCCACGACTGCTCTGTAAGTCAGGGGCGCGAACCAGTGGACCCTCCGCTGCGCGCCCACGGCATGCCCCCCAAAGCTCCACCCGGTCCCCCAGTGGGACGAAAGAGGCTCTGATGACGACCCGAACCCTGCTCCTCTCCCTGCTTTCCCTCCTCTCCCTGTCGGCCTGCGTGGACAAGGGCGGCGACTCCGCGGGGGCGGGCTCTGGCTCCGCAGATGGTGCGGACGGCGGTGGCAATGAGGGCGGCGACAGTGGTGTTGACTGTGTCGATGGACTCGCCATTCTCTCCGGTGTCTACACCACCGATGTCACCATCGGCCCCAGCGTCTGCGAGAACTTTCTGCTGGAGGGGCCGGTTTTCATCGGCGAGTCCGGCAGCGGTGTGGTCAACAGCAACACGCTGACCATTGAGCCGGGCACGACCATCTACGGAGACAGCGGCACCAAGGCCCTCCTGGCCATCCAGCGTGGCGCGAAGATCATGGCCCAGGGCACCGCAGCAGCCCCCATCATCTTCACCTCGGCCAACAACGACGGCGAGCGGGCCCGGTCGGACTGGGGCGGCCTCATCATCAATGGCCAGGCCCCCATCAACAACTGCTGGACCCCCGACGGTGGCGAAGACTCCGCGTGTGAGGTCGAAGCCGAGGGTGATGCCGGGCTGTACGGTGGCAGCAACGCCGCCGACAACAGCGGTGTGCTGGAGTATGTCCGCATCGAGTTCGGCGGCATCGAGTTCAGCCCCGACAATGAGGTCAACGGCCTCGCACTCCAGGGCGTCGGCTCGGGCACCACGCTCAGCTACATCCAGGTGCACCGCAACAAGGACGACGGCATCGAGTTCTTCGGTGGCACGGTCAATGTGGACCACCTCGTGTTGACCGGCTCCGGCGACGACAGCCTGGACTGGACCGACGGCTGGCAAGGCTCGGCGTCCCACGTGTGCATCGAGCAGACCGCTGACCTGGGCGACCGGGGCATCGAGGCCGACAACCGGGAAGGCGAGCACAACGCGGCTCCCCGCAGCGGCCCGACCCTCTCCAACTTCTCGATCAAGGGCCAAGGCACCGACCGCGTCGGCCTGACCCTGCGGCGGGGCACCGGTGTGACCATGTCGGGCATGGCGGTCGGCGGCTTCGACAAGGGCTGCCTGGACGTCGACGACGTCGAGACCCTGGAGCAGATCACGAGCGCGTCCATGTCCAGCTCGGTGCTCGGCTGCGGCGACAAGTCCTTCGTGAAGGACGACGGCGAGGTCGGCGACGGCGACCTTGAGGGCCTGTGGAACGGTGGCGGGAACGACGTGGTGGACAGCATCACGTGGGATGGCTGGCAGCCCCAGGGCTTCGACAGTCAGGGCTGCCTCGCGGGTGGTGCGGACTGGACTGCCGGCTGGACCACCTCCGCTGAGAACTGAGGGGCCTGCCCTTCCCGTGTGCCCTTCGCCCCACCTCACCCGGACTGCCTTGATGCCCCAATCTCTGCGGCGACTCCTCACCACTGCACTGCTCTTCGTGGCCTTCCCGGCCTCGGCGGCCGATGTCTCTGCCCAAGCGGAGCGACTGGCCAACCTGCGGGCGGACGTGGAGACCCTCCACGACGAGATTCAGGCGGAGAAGGAGGACCACCGGGGACGCTTGCGGGCCCTCGAAGCCCAAAAGGTCGATCTGGAGGTCCAGCTTCGTCGCCAGGAGCTGCGCTTGGAGCGGCTGTTGGACGACGAGCTGGCCCTGCAGGAGCGCATCCGCAAGGGCAGTGTGGGCTCCAAGGATGTTGTGTCGGTGGTGCAGGAGGGCATCGGTGGCATGCGGGCCTACGTGCGGGGCAGCTTGCCCTTCAAGAGCGAGGACAGGCTCGCCGCCCTGGCCGCCCTCGACAAGCAGCTTGAGGACGGGGTGTTGCCGCCGGAACAGGTGGCCACCCGCTTGTGGGCCTTCGCCGAAGACGAGCGGCGGATGGGACGTGAGAATGCCCTCGGCCGGCAGGTTGCGGGCATCGACGGGGGCAACCAGCTCGTCGAGGTCGCCCGCCTCGGCATGGTGGCGATGTACTGGCGCGGGCCCGATGGGGCGGTGGGCCAGGTGGTGCGCGACGGGCAGGAGTGGTCGTGGGTGCCGGTCGACAATGCCGAAGCACAGGGCCAGATCGAAGCCGTGTTTGATGCCCTGGGACGGGGCATCCGGGTGGGCTGGTTCAGCCTGCCGAGCCCCCTCGCGGGCATGGGAGAGTCGCGATGAGCAGCTTGTTGTTGACCCTTGTCCTCGGCACAGCGCTGGCCGAGAGCCCGCCGCCTCCGTCGCTGGATCAGGCGTACCAGAAAGAGTTCGCCTACCTCGTGGCCGAGAAGCGGGCGCTCGAAGCGCGTCGGCGCACGGTCCAAGCCGAGTCCCGCACCGAGCTGCGCCGCGCCGAGTCCGAGCTCGATGGCCTCCAGGCACGCTTGCTCGCCAAGGAGCGAAGTGCGGACGCTGTCGAGGCCCGCTTGGCCGACGTGGACGAGGCTGCGATTGCCGCGGAGCAGCGCATTGACCTGGTGAACGCCACGGTCTCCCAAGCCGGCGAGGCCATCGGCGTGGACGTCCGCGCAGACTTGGGCCGGGGCGAGCAGCTTGCGGCCGTCTTTGCCGCAGCCGAGAGCACACTCGCCAAGGGTGCGTCCATCGAAGTGCGGGAGGGGGACTTCTTCCTTCCCGACGGTGCCCAAGCCACGGGACAGGTGGTCCAGGTGGGCCACATCGCGGCCTACGGCGTGTCGACCCAGGGCTCCGGCGCGCTGCTGCCGCTGGGAGACGGGCGGTTGATGCTGCGGGCTGCCGGGGGAGGGGAGTCGGACGCCAAGGCCCTGGCCGCCGGAAAGCGCCCGGGCGCCCTCGACGCCTTCTTGCTGGAGTCCTTGGACAAGCCCATCACCGAGCGCACCGAGACCACCGCCATCGAGACCATCGAGGCCGGCGGTGTCGTCGCCTGGATCATCGTCGGCTTGGGCATCATCGCGATGATCCTGGGCGCCATTCGCGCGGTGTTGCTGTTCCAGATGGGCCGGGGGCTCACACTGATGTCCGAGCTGGTCAAGCTGGCTGGCCGGGGCGATGTGGCCGTGGCGCGGGACCGAGCGAAGAAGAGTGGTGTGGCCGCCGGACGGGTGGCGGCGGCGCTGCTGAAGAGCTCCAGCCTCGATCGGGAAGGCCTCCAAGATGTTGCAGCCGAGGCTCTTCTCAAGGAGCAACCCGCGCTGGACCGCTTCGGTGCGCTGATCTTCGTGGTTGCCGCTGTGGCCCCGCTGCTCGGGCTCTTGGGCACTGTCACCGGCATGATCGCCACCTTCGAGATCATCACCGAGTTTGGCACGGGTGACCCCAAGATGCTGTCGGGTGGCATCTCTGAGGCCCTCATCACCACCCAGCTCGGACTTGTGGTCGCCATCCCCGCGGTGGTGCTCGGCAACATCCTCAAGGGTCGTGCGACGACGGTGGGGGACGCGCTGGAAGCCGGCGCCCTCAGCCTCATCAACATGCTCCAAGATGGCCCGCCCATCGACGGTCTGTCGGAGGACCCGTCGGAGTCTTCGTCGATGTCGCCGGCCGCCGTGTCGGACGCGGCCTGACATGACCAACGGACCCACCGGAGTCGCCCCCCTCGACGCCGTCTTCGGACTGTTTCAGGCCGGCGGGGCGGTCATGCCCTGGCTGGGGCTCTGCACCGTGTTGCTCTGGTATGCCCTCGGCTTGCGCCTTCTCGCGCTGAAGCCCGGCTCTCGGATGGACCCGATCCGGCGGCTCAAGCTCAGGCTCGCGGGTGCTGAGAAGAAGCCAACACAGGACATTGTCGAGGGTGCGCTCGATGCAGTGCTCGTCCGGGTGCGCAACGATGCGCCGGTGCCGAGCACGGTGATGGACGAGGTGCTCGCGCCGGCCCACGCGGAGCTGCGCAAGGGGCGGGTGCTCGTGCGCAGTCTGGTCGGCATCGCGCCGCTGGCGGGCTTGCTGGGCACCGTGACCGGCATGATCGAGACCTTCCGCAGCTTGGCCGAGATGGCGATGTTCACCCAAGGGGGCGGCATCGCTGGCGGCATCGGCGAGGCGCTGTTGACCACCCAGATGGGACTGGCCATCGCCGTTCCCGGCCTTGTGGTCGGGCGGATGCTGGACCACCACGAGGCCCGACTCCACGGGGACCTCGACCAACTCGCTGATGTGCTGGGCCGCCGCGGGCTCCGGGGGGTGCGGGCATGAGTCGGCTTCGACGCAGGGCTTCGGAAGGTGAGGACGGGGTGGACATCTCCCCCCTCATCGACGTGGTCTTTATCTTGTTGATCTTCTTTATGGTCTCGACGACCTTCGTCAAAGACAGTGCCATCGACATCGAGCGGCCCGGTGCCCAGTCGGCCACCCCGGCGAACGCCAAGGCGGTGCGCATCAGCATCGACAAGGCCGGCAGCATCTCAATGGACCAGGTGCCCGTGCGCCCCTGGATGGTGCAGAGCCGCGTTCGCGAAGCCCTGGCCAGCGGTGACGCGACCTCCGTGCTGGTCATCACCGACCGCCGGGTGACGGCGGAGACGCTGGTGGAGGTCGTGGACCAAGCGCGCTTGGCGGGTGCGGCCGATGTGGGCGTCGTCACCAACCTCGAAGCCGGCGAGGGCTGAGTTGACCCTCCGCGACCAGCTCGGGGCAGTGGTGATCAGCGTCGTCGGCACGTCCTTCGTGCTGGGGCTGGTGCTCGCCATGAACGGGGGAGAGCTGAGCCGTGACGCGTCGTCGTCGGCGGGCACGGTGAGCTTCACGGTGCCCCCACCCCCCAAGAAGCCACCAGCACAGCGCCGTCCCAAGCCCAAGCCCCAGCGGCGCACCCCGTCCGCCGCACCTCCCGCGCCGATGGTGGGCGCGAGCTTGTCGGGGCTTGACCTGGGCCTGGAAGCCTTTGGGCTCGGTGGGGCCGACGAGTCCCGCAGCTTGTTGGGCGACCTGAAAGATGTGGTGATGAGCACCGAGGCGGTCGACTCGCTGCCCGAGGCCCAGCGCCGCGTCCAGCCGACCTACCCTGAGCGTGCCCGCAAGAAGGGCATCTCCGGCAGCGTGCAGCTCAGCTTGCTGGTGGGCGTGGACGGTGCGGTCCGCGATGCCCGTGTGCTCCAGGGCGACCCGCCGGGGGTGTTTGATCAAGCCGCGCTCGAAGCGGTTCGCCAGTGGCGCTTCCAGCCGGCGATGTACGAAGGTCGACCGGTCTCGATTCGGGTCACCCAGACACTGCGCTTCGGCTTCGAGGGATGACGATGCTGAAGAACCCGTGTTGGCTCATCTTGGCTATCTTCCTGGTCGTCTCTCCGGCCGCGGCAGAGACCCCCGAAGAAGACCCCCTCGCGTTGGCCGCTCTGCTGCTGGCCGACGGCAATGTCGACCGCGCGGCCTCGGTGCTCAGCGGTGTGGATCCCACCGACGATGCGGTGGACGGTGGCTGGTTCTGGTCGCTCAGCGGTCTGGTGGCGCTCGAACACGGTGATCATGGCTTAGCCGACGTTGCTTTCGGTAAGTCCATTGACCATGCGCTGGCGGTGTGCGAGGCCGATCCGACCGTGCCCCGTCCGTGTGAGGCGACGGTGGACCCCGTGCTGTTTCTGTCCCAAGCCCGGGCTCGGCTGCTCGCGGGCAATGCGGCCGGTGCCCTCGATGCGCTGGACCGGGGCGGTCCGGCCTTGCACACCTTCTCTGGCAGCTTCCTCGTGCGTGCCCGGGCGGCGGAAGCCACCGGCGACACCGGTGCTGCTTGGGATGCCCTGAAGACCGGAGCCGAGATTCATCCCAGCGTTCGCGACCTCCCCCGTCAGCAAGTACTCCTGTTGCTGCGGCTCGGGCTGTGCCAAGAGGCCAGTGCTCAGGCTGCAGCACTGCTGGAGCGGGACGATGTGGGCCTCGAAGACGTGCTCGCCATCGCCGAGGCGATGCGCAAGGCCGGCAGTGTGGAGGGCGCCGCCGTGCTGCTGGAAGACGCTCGGCTGGCCTATCCTGAGTCGGTCGAGCCCCTGCTGAGGCTTGCCGCTGTGCACATGGACGCCGGCCGACCGCTGACGGCGGGGCGCTTTCTCCAGCAAGCCGCGGAGTGGGACGCACGCTGGGCACTCGCATCGGCGGAGCTGTACCGCAAGGCTGGCCGCCGGGACCTCTCCCTCTACATGAACAGCCGCGTGGAGGACCCGACCGAGAAGGTGCGCCAGCGCTTTGGCTTGTTGCTGGACGACGGGGCCTTTGAGCGCGCCGTGGCCCTCGATGACCGCTTGGTGCGGCTGGGGCTGCTCCAGAGTGACGAGGCCCTTCGGTATGGGCTCGCCTACGCGTGGTTCCGGGTGGGAGACATGGACCGCGCGGAGGGCCTGTTGTCGGGCTTTGCCGACGCGCGCTTGTTCGAGAATGCCGTTTCACTGCGACAAGCCATCGCCCGCTGTCGGGACTCGCCGGAGACCTGCGGATGAGTGGACTCCTCAGCCTCTGTGCATTGTTGGTCTCCTCCGCCCTCGCCGATGGCCGGGTCGTGGGCGTGGTCTTCGATGGTCCCGGTGGTGCGCCCGCGCCGGGCGTGACCGTGCAAGCTGCAGGCATTGCGTCGGTCGTGAACACCGATATTTACGGTGCTTTCGAGATCTCTCTGCCCGCCGGAACCTGGCAGCTCTCGCTGGATGGGGGCGGTGTGAAGGGCGTGGTCTCCGTCGACGTGGTGGACGGGGGCAGCACCGAGCTGCTGGTCGGCGCATACGGCGATGGACGGCCCCCCCTCGTGATGGTCGAGTCCCCCCAGGGCACCACCGCTGCCGCCACGGCCGATGACAACAACGCCGCTCGGGTGGAGGTCCTCGGGGTGGTGCTCTCCGACAGTGGCCGTCCCCTCGAAGGGGCACGCATCTTCGTGCGGGGCAGCGCGTCGGAGGCCACCACCGACGGTGCGGGCCGCTTTGGGGTGGCGGTGGTCCCCGGCGTGCACACCGTGTCGGTGATTCGCAGCGGCTATGCGACCCGCACGGTGTCGGGCGTCACCTTGCCCCCCGCCGACGGGGCGCCGCTGGAGCTGTCGATGGTCGAGGCCGGCGTGGCCCTCGATGACTATGCCGTGACTGTGCCCCGGGTCGAAGGGGACGCCACCACGCTGCTCGCCGAGCGCCAGTCCACGTCCGGCGTGGTCGACAGCCTCAGCGCTGAAGAGATGTCCCGCCGGGGCGACTCCAGTGCCGCCGCCGCCCTCGGCCGGGTGACCGGACTGACGGTGGTGGGCGGAAAGTACGTGTACGTGCGGGGAATGGGGGAGCGCTACTCGGCGACCTTGCTCAACGGCAGCAACCTGCCCAGCCCCGAGCCCGAGCGCCGGGTCGTGCCGCTGGATCTGTTCCCGACCTCGATGCTCGAGAGCGTCGTCATCCAGAAGACCTTTGCCCCGTCTATGCCGGCCGAGTTCGGCGGTGGTGTGGTCCAGCTCCGCACCCGGGGCATCCCCGAGGGACCGCTGGTGAAGGTCAAGCTCAGCGGTCGCTACATCCAGGGCACCACGTTTCAGGACGGCCCCTTCGCGCTCACCGGCAGCAAGGACTTCTGGGGCACCGACGATGGCAGCCGTGCGATGCCCGCGGACCTCAAGTCGGCCACCCAAGACCAGAAGCTCGTGCTGGAGAGCCGCTTCAAGGACGGCTTCACGTCCGAAGAGCTGGAGAAGCTCGGCGAGAGCTTGGATGCACGGCGCTGGAAGCTCGGCAGTGCGACGGCGATGCCCGACATGGGCCTGTCCGCGACGGCAGGGCACGGCCTGAAGCTCGGCAACAACAGCGAGATTGGCGTGCTCGGCGGCCTCAACTTCACGAACGGCTGGGAGCTGCGGGAGTACGAGCACCGCTACCTCAACAGCCGCGACGGCAAGCTGGTCGAGCAGAACCGCTACGACTTCGAGGACCTCACCAACACCGCCCGACTGGGCGCCATGGGTGTGCTCCAGGCCAAGATCGCCGGTAACCACGACCTCCGGGCGACGTCTCTGCTGGTCCGCGACAGCGAGAATGCGTCCCGGCGCTACACCGGCCACAACGATGACTTCGGCGCCGAGATCGAGGTCAGCCGGGTCAATTGGGTCGAGCGTCAGCTCTTCTTGCAGCAGTTTGCGGGCGAGCACCGCTTTCCGGGGCTGGCCGATCTGGAAGCCGACTGGCGGCTGTCGTTCAGCCGGGCCTCCCGGGACGAGCCGGACCGCCGTGACCTGATCATGGAGCAGAGCACCGAGTCGGGCGACTACTTCCTGCGCACCCAGGGCGGCGGCAACAGCCTGCTGTTCTCCACGCTGGCCGATGAGAACATGGACGGGGGCGTGGACCTGCGCATGCCCTGGGGCGCCCGTGAAGGCGACGAGTCCCGCTTGGGCGGTTGGGGTGGCAAGGTCGCGGTGGGCGGCATGGTGGCCGAGCGGGCCCGAGTCGTGAACACCCGACGCTTCAGCTACGACGTGGTCGGCGGCGAAGAAGGCTCCACTGACTTTGTCTACAATGACGACCCATCGCAGATCTTCAATGCCGAGAACATCCGCTCGGACGGGCTGCGCATCGCTGAGACCACCCAAGCCACCGACAACTTTCGCGCCAGCTCTTCGCTCGCGGCCCAGTACGTCGAAGCCCAGCTCCGCTTCCCCTGGGACATGGAGATGATGACCGGTGCCCGCCGGGAAGAGTCCCGCCAGAGTGTGCTCACGCGAGACCTCTTCGCAGACTCCGCCGAGCCCGTGACCACCTTGCTGTACCGGGTGGACGTGCTGCCCGCTCTGACGCTGACCCAGCAGGTCTTCAAGGACAAGGTCGCCGGAACCATGCAGGTGCGGGGTGGCTACGGTCGCACCTTGAACCGCCCGGACTTCCGTGAGCTGTCTCCGGCGGTCTACTACGATGTTGTCGGGGGGCGGGAGACCCGGGGTGAGCCCAAGCTGCAGCGGGCGCTCATCGACAACTTCGACTTGCGCTGGGAGTGGTACCCGAGCCCGTCGGAGTCGCTCAGCCTGGGCGCCTTCTACAAGGACTTTGAGGACCCCATCGAGTCCTATGTCGTGGCCAGTGTGGCCTCCCGCCAGAGCTACACGAACGCGGCGGGCGCCACCAATGCGGGCATTGAAGCGGACTTCCGGCAGTCGCTCGGCTTCGGCAGTGACTCGGCCTGGCAGGACGTCTATGTCGCTGGCAACGCCGCGCTGATCCGCTCTCGCGTCGACCTGCGCGGCGCCGATGGCACCCAGACCAGCACGGTGCGACCGCTCCAGGGCCAGTCGCCGTATGTGGTGAACCTTCAAGTTGGCTACGAGCCGATGGACAAGCCGATGAGCGGCAGCATCATGCTCAACCGGGCCGGCCCGCGCATCCTGGATGTGGGAGCCGACGGCATTCCCGACGAGGTGGAGCAAGGGCGCACCCGGCTCGACGCGGTTGCGGGGCTCGACTTGGGCAAGTCCTGGCGGCTCAACGCCAACGGTCGGAACCTGCTGAACACCCCCGTCGTGCGCACTGTGGGGGCCCAGGAGGTCCGTGTGGTCAACGAGGGATGGTCGTTGGGGCTGGGCCTGACCTGGGAGCCCACCGCGGTCCTGAACTGAGGTGGTCCTGGTCACCGTTGCGTCATTGTCCCGTCGAAGTGGGGCGCCGGTGCCCCGTTGCCCACTGGCAGTCGCTTAGTCCTCGGCTGGATGTCGCTCCCATTGGCGTGGCGCCGAACCGTGCCGGGAGCTGAGTCGTGGTTGCGCAAGTGTTGTCTGCATCTCCTGCTGCCCCCCCGACGGTTGCCGCCGTGGCCCTCGCCGACGATGTCTACGATCTGCTGCGGCGGATGGATCCGGCCCGCCGTCAGGGTGAGGTGCTGTCCTCGTTGCTGACGGAGCTGGACGACATTCAGCATCGCCTGGAGCGTGCCGAGCGGGGCTTGAACGGCGACGACATCGAGCTGGAGTCTTGCTTGGGGGCCATTGGCACCGCGCTCCAGCTGCCGGGTGTTGCCGATGCCCGTGCCGTGGAGGGCATGCGCCGTGCTGCGCTGCCCACCTACGAAGAGCTGGCGTCGTGCCTGATTGCGCGGGGACACCGCATCCGGCGCCTTCGGCCCACGAACTACGCCCGCAACGTGTTCCATGTGCTGGGCGGGACCACTGCGATGCTGCTGGTCGAGATGGTGCTGCCGCTGGACTGGATGGTGCCGGTGGCCCTGGGTGCGGCCGCGTGGGCGTGGAGCCTCGAGCTCAGTCGGCGTGCCTTCCCCCCCATCAATGATGTGTTGATGCGGTTCTTCGGCAGCGTTGCCCATCCCCATGAGGCCAACCGGGTGAACTCGTCGACGTGGTTCAGCACTGCGGTGGTCATGTTGGCGCTGTTGGGCTCCGTGCCGGCGACAGCGGTCGCCTTGGCCGTGCTTGGCTGGGCGGATCCGGCGGCGGCGTTGGTGGGTCGACGCTTCGGCCGCCACCCGCTGATCAACGGCCGCACCCTCGAGGGCACCTTGGCCTTCATGGCTGTGGGGACCATTGTCGGCATGGTGGTTCTCAGTGTGTTCCATGGCGAGTTGAGCATGGGCTTGCGCGTGGCGATGGCTTTGGGCGCAGCGGTGCCGGCGGCGATTGCGGAGCTGGTCGCCCGGCGCATCGACGACAACCTCGCGATTCCCCTGACCGCTGCGGCCGGGCTGCTGTGCGCGGCGGCTGTGCTCGGGTAGGTCCCTCGGGGAGCGCTGGCTTGGCAGCGCGAGTATCGATGGGGAGGTGCCCGTGGCGGATCCCGTGGCATGCCCCAGCTGTCGTCGTCGAAACGCCGCTCACCGCTTGGCGTGTCTGTACTGTGGCGCGGAGATGCCGTCGCCGACGGCGCCCCCGCCGCCCCGAGAAGTGAGCCTGCCCGCCGACCTCGATCAGCTCATTCGTGAGGCGATGGCCGGGGGCAAGGTCGGCAAGCTGAAGGCGGCGATGCAGGCGTCCCGGTCCCGAACTGCGCCCGCTGTTCCTGCTTCCCCGCCCGCCGCCCCGCCCCGCCCGCTGGCTCCGTCGATTGCGCCGCCGGCGCCCCGTGCACCCGAGCGGCTTGTCGAGCTGGACGCCGGCGCCCTGGAGGCGGTGGACGAGGTGGCGCCGCTGCCGGTGCTGCTGTCTCGGCTGGTGACGTTGGCGACGGAGGTCTCGAGCGAGATGTCCCGGGGTCGCCCAGACCGGGCTCGGACTGCGCTGGAGCACCTTCGGGGTGTCGTGAATGGTCTGGAACAGCGCATTCCTGTGGACCAGATTGGGGTTGAATTGCCCCCAGTGCCCCCAGTGCCCCCAGTGCCCCCAGTGCCCCCAGTGTCCCCAGTGCCCCCAGTGCCCCCAGTGCCCCCGGTTGTGGAGGCGATGCCGGCGGGTGCCCCGGACCTTCCGCTGGTTCGCCAGCCGTGGATGTTGGTGGTGGATGGCCCGAGCGACCCCAGCCTCGGCACGGTGATTGGCGCCGCCCTCGGGGTGGATGGGGTGACGGCCCGGCTCGCGGCGATCGCGCGCTACCCTCGGGTGGCGGTCCGGGGGGATGATGAGACCGCGATGCGGGCGGCTGCGACACGGGTGGAGCAGGACGTGGGCTTGCGGGCGACCGTGGCGTCTCGTGCCCGATTGCTGGGCATGCACGGACCCCGCACGGCGCTCCAGCTCTCTGCGCCCAACGCAGCGGTCAGCACGGCGTTGATGGGCTGGTCCCTCGATCCCCAGGACGCCAGGCGCCTGGACGCGGTGGCCCAGAAAGTAACGGAAGTCCGTGCGGCAATATCGGGTGAAATACTTGTTAAGCTCTACAGGGAAGGCCAAGGTGTGTCTCGGTCGAGCCGGGGCCAACGCCAGCTGCGCAGTGCAGGAGAGCGCCGGGTGCGGGTGGTCGATCTGCACGGCCCGGGGCTCTTCTTGAGGCTCGTCCAGGGCATCACGGACACACGAGGGCTGGCAGCCCATGTGGAAGGCAGCGCACTGCGCACCTTCAAGGGCTTGGAAGAGTCGCTGGCGACACTCTGGCCCGCGGCGGTGGCGCCGGGTCCGCGCACATGCTCGCCCGGACTGGACCCCCAGCTTCCCGACGACTTGGAACCGGGCAAGCCCATCGAGGTGTCCGGCTGGCCCGCCTGGGAAGAGCACACCCGCCTGTGCCGCCTGCTGTACGGACTGCCGGCCGGCGGCTGGTGAGGGGATCAGCGGGCGGTCAGCCAACGGGTGCGGATGCCTGCTTCCATGCCGACAACACAGTCGGCTCGGTGCTCGTCGGGAACGCCGTCGGGCATGTGTGCGGTCGCCTGCGGCCCCCACTCCTCGCCGAGCCCGTGTCCGATCCCGCTGTAGAAGGCGGCGGGGGCCAGCTCAGTCTCTGGCAGTGACAGCGGCCCGGGACTGGCGATGCCGACCACGTCCAGCGCCCAGCGGCGTCCGGCGGCCCACCACCCGGCGTCCTGCACTGCCGCGCTCTCCCCCCGCAGGGCCACGTCGACGGCCTTGATCGTGCCGACATCGTGGCGGTCGATGGCCCGCACCCACGCATCACCCGCGCCGTTTTCGGGCGCGAGCCGCCAAGCCGCCGCCGCGCGGAGGGCCCGCCGGGTGGCGAGGTTTGGCGCGTCCAGGTCGTCTCGGAGGTGGCCTTCGGTTCGCTGCATGACGTCCAGTGAGCCGGATGTGCGGTCCTGGTACCAGGCGGCCAATGCATCGCCAATGCCCTCCCACACGTCATCTTCGTCCGTTGTGGAGGAGGGGAGCTCCAGCGTGCGCAGGGAGGGGGGATCGGTGGTCCGCAACAGCGCCGCCGCGGACTCTCGACCGAACGCGTACGCGTGGGCGCGGCGGGCAAAGGGGTCGCGGGTGCGGGGCTGGGCGTGGTCCTCGATGGGCAGCACGTACGCAAACTGGTTGCGGAAGTAGCGCCAGTCGACGGCGTGCAGCTGCCAGATGCCGGGGGCAGGGAAGGGGGCTTGCACGGTCTCCACCCGAGCGGCCAACCCGGCCAGCAACGGCAGGGCGACCAAGGCGGGCCACGGCTTGCGACCGTCGGCGTGGAGCCGGGCGGCAGCGAGGGCGAGCAACACGAAGGCCAGGGGGTACATGGGCGCGGCGTACCGAGCGGATCCAGGAACGGCGATCTCGGGCCACGGCGGGTCGTAGACCTGAAAGCGGACCACGAGGTAGATGGCCGTCCAGCAGGCCATTGCGAGCAAGGGCAGGCGCGCTGTGCGGTTGCGGATGGAGAGCACGAGTGCGGTCCCCAGCGAGAGGGCCCAGCCGATGCCCAGAGCCCAGCCCCAGGGCCGGACGGGCAAGCCAAACAAGGCCACGAGCTGTCGGGGGGCGAGCAGGGTGTGCAGCTTGTGGGGCACCCGCGCGAATGCAGGCAGGCTCTCGCCGGGGTCGTAGATGGTGACAAAGGGGTGTTGGCCGGTGCTCAGGAGCTGGGCGGCCCACGGCAGCAGCCCCAGCGCGATGCCCCCGGCCACCCACGCGAGGGACCGCCACCGGCGACCCAGTACCAGCCAAGCGACCCCGCACAGCGGTGCGAATGCTCCAGAGAAGCCCACCCACAGCGCCCCGCCAAGGAGCACCCCCGCGAGGAGCTCCTGCCGCCCACGGTGGGCCCCCATCAGCACAACAATGCCCGTGCACGCGAGCAAGCCGGCTTCCATGTGGTTGCCCCAGCCGATGAGGCTGAGGTGCAGCCAGGCCCGGGGAGGGGCGAGGAAACACAAGCCAAAGACAGCCGCCGCGACCGGGCCCGAGATGCGCCTCAAGGTGTGCACACCGACCCCGAGGGCGGCGGCGCCGAGCCCGATGGGCACCAGCTTCCAGATGAGCCAGCGGGGCCCGAAGGCCGCAAAGAGCGGGGCGGCCAGCGCGGCGTCCAGTGTGCACCCGCCGCAGAACTCGCGGTACTGCAACCGAAAGATGTCTGTCGCGTGGCCTTGGACCAGCATCCACGCTTGGCCCGCGTTGAACATCTCCTCCGGGTCGACCTCCACCACCCGGGGGTTGAACACCGCAACGATCTGAAGCACCACCCACACGGCCACAAAGCCCAGCGGCCATGCCAGAGTGTTCAGGTTGGGCGCGGTCGCTGGCTTCACGTCACGCCGAGGCGAGATCGGGCGGGTCCCCCACACGGGTGAGCATGAACCAGGCGCTCATGTCTTTGCCGTTCTTGACGCCCCGGCCGATGGTGCAGTGGGCGGAGACCCGCCGGAGCAGGTCGATCATGTTGCCGAACACCAGCTTCCGGGAGCCTGACGCGTTGTCGACCAGCGGCGGGAAGTCGGACGGCACGCTGGGGGGCATCACCACGTAGTCGATGTGCAGGCAGCGCTCGTCGATGACCCGCGCCGAGAAGTGCCCAGGACCCGTGAACCACGAGATGGACCCGGGGTTGTGGTTGTAGCCTTGGGCCGCGCCGGTGGTGCTGGGGATGTGAAAGCGCTTCTGGAACCGAGTGAACGCCGGCAGGCTGTTCTGCCCTTCGTGGATCACCGTGGTGTCCGGCGGCGCCGCCAAGTAGTCGAGGCCCAATGGCAGCCCCTCCTTGAGGGACAAGGTCCACATCGCCGACAGCTCACGGCGGCCGAGGCCCCGCATCCAATTGACCCGCTGGTCATGGGTGGCCCCGTCGAGGGCGGCAGAGATGGGGGCGAGCGACGTGGACAGCGATGGCAGGGGGATATGCATGGCGGCGACTCTATCCGAGGTCCACCGATGCTGCACCGACGACCCGCTGCTCTGGCGCTGCTTGCGCTGATGACCGCCGCCTGCCGGGGGGACGACGACTGTGCCAAGGACGCGTCGGCCGCAGCCGGTGCCACGCTCGCTACGCTGGAGACCCGGGATGGGGTGTGCCTCTCGGGCGACCTCTGGACGGGTGCACAGGGCGCGGGCGGGGTGGTCCTGCTCCACATGAACCCGGAGGCCAATGACCGCAGCAATTGGCCACTGCCCTTTCTTCAGGGGCTGGCCGACCGGGGGCTGTACGTGCTGAGCATCGACCGTCGAGGCACGGGCCAGTCCGGCGGTGTGGCCACCGAGGCGTTTGACGGGGACAAGGGGCGCTACGACGTCGAGGCCGCCGTGGATGCGCTGAGCGACGAAGGCATGGGCAAGCTCGCCATCATCTCGGCGTCCAATGGGACCACGAGTGCCGTCGACTACGCAGCTTGGTCCGCGCGGGACGCGGCGCTCACCGGGGTGGTGTTGATGACCGGCGGCACCTACACCGAGAACCAGACGTCGATGGACACCTACGCCGCTGAAGCGCTGCCGACGCTGTTCGTGGTGGCCACGGACGAAGCGGAGTGGACAGACGCCCAGCTCGGCCGGGACCCGGGCTCGTGGGCTTGGGTGGAGCCCGCTGCGACGGGGCACGGCACCCGCATCTTCGCTGAGAGTGATGATGTGCAGGGTATTGTCACCGACTGGGTGGACGGTGTCCTCGGGGGCTGAGACCGGTTGCTTCGGTGGGCCCTGTGCCACAAGAGCTGGAGTCCCCAACCACAAGCGCCCCGCCGCGGACCAGCCGGGCGGGGCGCTGTTGGGTGAGCCAAAAGGTCAGCTTCCGGTGATCTTGCCGATCATGTCGTCGTCCAGGCGGCCGGGGTGGCCACGCCAGATGACCACGCCGTCCTTGACGATGGCGGCCGCGGGGATGCCGCTCACGCCGAAGGTGGTGGCGAGCTTGCCGTTTTCTTTGGCCATCGGGTAGTTGACCTTCTGGTCCTGCATGAAGCCCGTGACCTGCTCTTCGGTGGCGCTCTTGGAGATGCGGGTGAAGCCGACCACGTTGACGCCCTTGGGCTTCCAGTTCGTGTAGGTCTCCATCAGCTTGGGCACCTCACGCTTGCAGTGCGGGCACCAGACTTCCCAGAACACCATGAGGGTGGTGCCGGACTTGAGGTCGATTTCGCTCTCGCCCTGGTACCACTTCTCCACCATGCCGGTCCAGTCAGCAGGCACCGGCACACCGATGACCGCCAGCTCGCGGGAGAGCTTGGCGGCGCGCTTGGCGGTGGTGGTGTCTGCGAAGCCGGTCTCCAGCTCCTTCATCTTGGTCTTGGCGCCGGAGAAGTCGCCGTCACGGACCTTCTGGTCGATGTCCTTGTAGAGGGCCTGGGCGGCCTCTTCGCGCTTGGGGTCGACCGGTGCAGCGGCGGCGCGGCCACCAGCCGGGGGGGCCTTCTCGAGTGCTTCGACCTTCTTGGACAGCTCGGTGACCTTCTGGTCGAGGGCCTGGACCTCTTCAGCGGTGGCGCAGCCGCCCAACAGGACAAGGCTGGCGACGATGGCGCGGGGCATGGACATGGAATTCATCTCGCAGATACGGGGGCGTGGGAGTTGCGGCGCCTGGGACGCCGAAGATCTTGGGGACCATGGAGGGAGCGGGTCAGTGGCGGGTCCATGCTCCGCTTGGCGTGCCCGGCGGGGCAGCGGTTCGAAGCACTGGCGACCCGAGGTGTTGACGCCGCAGCGGTCGGGCTGGGGTCCGGGCCCGTTGGAGGCCGGGAACACTGCAGTGCTGCGCCGTCGGCCTCTTGTGGTGCGGCGCGACTTACCCTCACAACCGGGTATCCCGCAAGTCGTGGGGAAGCGTCCCTCCCCTGGCCATGTTCGCGGGGCACAGCATTGAGGCCGTCGAGCGGGGGTGGGCGCCGACCACCGCCGTCGTGGGGCGATCTCTGCTCAGGATTGTCCACCTGCACCGCACAATTGCCGGATGCCACGGGCCTTGGCTATAGTCCTGCCGGGTTCGCCCGACATGCCCGCATCCCCTGGGTTCCGGGACATGGTTGATCTGGCCATCTACGTCGATGTTTACGCTGTTCCCATCGCCAGCTGTCCCTCGTCCCGGGGCAGGCCAAGGCGTCCGGGTTGCCGTGCGACGCCCCTGCTGGGGGTCGACCCGACGGACGGGCCCCGTTTTTTTGCCGCCACCGAGGTTTTTCATGACCGCGCACCACTGGCTCCCTGCCCCCCCCGCCCGCATCGGCTCCCGTGCGGTCCTGCTCCTCAGCGGGCTGCTCCTCACGTCGGTGGGCTGCAAGGGTGACAAGAATGGGGACAGCGGCGCGGCGGATGCTGGCCGATCCTCGCTGGAGCTCTACCCACCAGAAGGTGGGCTGGGCGTCGAGATGGAAGTCGACTTCACCGCCAATTCGTCCACGTTTGACTTCACCAGTGAGGTCGGCGCCGACTTTGGTGCCGGGGTCGAGGTGCTGAATTTTGAAGTGGACGATGGCTGGCGGGCCCGCGCGAGCATCCTGGTGTCGCCCGATGCCGAGCTCGGTGCCCGGGACGTGAAGGTCAACGTGGGTGACGCAAACTGGACCATCTCCGATGGGTTCCGGGTGGTTGCCGAGAGCTTCGAAGTGCTCCCGGACTCCGCGCGCATGGGCGAGACGCTCACGGTTGATCTGTTGGGCTCCAACACCGCGTGGGAAGGCGGCGTCACCTGGCCGAGCTTCGGTGATGGGGTGGATGTGGAGGAGTTCACGGTCCTCACCCCCACGCTGGCCCAAGCCCGAGTCGCGGTGAGCGTCGACTCCAGCCCGGGCTGGCGCAATGTCACAATGGACAACGGCGGCGGCGACCGCGTGGTCTCCTACGACGGCTTCTTGGTGGACCGTGTGGCACTAGCCGCGACCTTCGATCCGCCCTTTGCGGAACAGGGCGACACGGTGGAGTTCACCATCAAGGCGCGGGGCACCGACTTTCTCAGCGGCACGCCCCGGCTGGGCTTCCGCGACCGCTTCGGCGACAACCCCGACATCGTGATCGACAACATCACGGTGATCGATGCGGAGAACCTGTACGGCCGCATGACGCTGTCCAACGCATCGGCCCTCGGCATGCGGGACGTGCAAGTCAGCGTGGGCGACGAGGGTGTGGCCATTCCCGACGCCTTTGAGGTGCTGGCGGGTGGCTGGGACGTGTCCAATGTGGCGGTCGACCTGAGCTTCAATGTGGTGCGGGTGCGCGACAATGACAGCGGTGAGCTGTCCGAGCGGGTCAACGCCCAAGTCACCTTCTACATCCCGCTCGATCCCCCCTGTCCCATTCCCGAGACGTCCGCGCCCAACGGGTGTGACGGCACCGACCCGGCCTGCAACGCCTGCAATGACGAGTACGACGGTGACGGGGACGGCTGGGTGGACTGCGAAGACCTGGACTGTGTGATGGCGGGTGCATGCCCAGCCACACCGCCCGAGCCCATCGGCGAAGAGCCCTCTCCCTACGACGCCAATGGGGTCACGGGCGCCATCAGCTCCGGCGGCGGCGGCACGGTCGGCAACGGTCCGTACGACTGTCCTTTCCCGGTCACTGTGCCGGCCGGCGACTTCGTCTGGTTCGAGTCGGATGCCAACGTCGTCACCCTCGAAAAGACCTACGACCCCGACTCCGGAATCGTCTACTATGTTGATCCCGACGCCACAATGGATGACTACGTCGCGGGTCAGATGTACGACCTGCACACCCAGGGCGAAGAAGCCGGGCTGCCCGAGTACTTGATCGAGGAAGTCATTCCGACCGTGCCGTCGGACTGGCACTGGACCTTCCCCGAGCTCTGGGGCAACTACACCCACGACCGCACCACGGACTTCGTGTTCCGTTGGACGCCGGCGCGGACCTACCCCGACGCCATCTTTGTAATGACCATCTTCAACTCGGACAGCCCCGGCCCGCTGAGCATCGAGGGTGCAAGTGGCTGGGGGGGGGCCTACCCGTGGGATGATGGTGAGCACGCGATGTCCGCTGGCCACATGAGCATGTTCGCCCCGGGCACGGTGCCGGTGTACACCTACAGCTTCGTGACGGGGCCTGAGTTCGGTCTTCCCGACAGCATCTACCAGCAAAACCAAGTCGGCTCGTACATCTACCTCGTCCAACAGATGGTGCTTGAGTAGCCCCCGGAGCTTCGATGCGGTTTCCCAAGCAGCTTGTGCTGATCTCACTGGCGACGGGCGTCACAGCCTGTTCCAACGAGAACAACATCAAAAACCTGTCCATCGACAAGGTTGCGGTCACCACAGGTGACTTCGACCGGATGGAAGAGCCCCTCGTGCGTGCCGATGTCGTGCACGACTTGTTCGAGGGCTACATCCGCGCGCCGCTCTATGAGCCGGACGACGTGGATCCGTCCATCATGAACCCCAAAGCCGAAGAGCTGTTCACGGGTGTCAATGAAGACGGATATCCCCTGATCAATGAGTACGACGCCGTTCTCATCAACTCAGGCACGCGCGGCCTCGGTGCCTATGTGTACAACGCCGTGGATGCCGATGACGCATTCCTGATCGACCCGCGGGCGGCGGACCATGTCGATGGCTTCGTGGCCGCGAACCGCAGCCTCGTGGCGACCGACTGGGCCTACGATCTGATCGAGGCGGTCTGGCCTGACAAGATCTCGTTCTACTCGGAGAGCGACGGCTTCGACGCCGCCCAGGCTGGGGTGTCGGGCAAGGTGACGGCGGAGGTCCTGGACAAGGGTCTCGCCGACCTCTTGGGCAGCAATGTCATTGAGATCGACTTCGGTGGCTTCTCGGCATGGACGGTCATCTCGGCGGTGGACCCGTCGGTCGATGTCTACATCTCGGCGGCGGTCGAGGTGCGGGACGCCGGCGGGCAAGGCGCCGTCACCCTCTACGATGTCCCGCTGATGGTGGGCTTTGAGTCCGGGGGGGGGCGCGTGGTCTACAGCGCGTTCCCGTGGAAGGCCCAGCCGCCGGCGATGGCTGACCTGCTCCTCGGCTTCTCTGTGGATGGACTCGACGCGGTGGTGAGCGGCGACCAGTACGCCAGCCAGGAGGTGGACGATGGGTGACACGCCCTTGCGACCGATCGGTGGGCTGGTGGTGCTTCTCGCACTCTCGGCAGGCTGCTCGGACTACTCATACTCTCAAAAGACCACCAAGGATGTGTTTCAACAGCGGCGGCGCAACACCGTCGATGTGTTGATGGTTGTCGACAACTCGTGCTCGATGGCCGAAGAACAGGACAGCCTCGCCGCCAACTTTGCGTCGTTCATCTCGGCCTTCGATGGTGCGGATGTCGACTGGCAGATGGGCGTTGTCACCACCGACATGGCGTCTTCGGACCACAAGGGTCGGTTGGTGGGTGGCGACGACGAGATCGAGATTGTGAACGCCGAAGGGCGGAGCTTTGACCGGGTGGCCTGGACCTCTGCATGGGGGCTCCAGCCCGGCGTGGCGATGCAGCTCTCGACCAGCGCGTTCACGACCAGCGCCAACGACTCCGTGGGCAACTGGTGTGCCGCGACCGCTGCGTATGGCGACGGTGACCTCGGCACGCCGGGCTCTGCAAATGGGTCTTGTGGTGCAGACTCTTCGCCTCCGCCGACGCGCCCGCCCCCCGACACGGGTGCGCCGGACGACACCGGTGGCGACGGCGGGGATGATGGCGGGGACGGTGGCGACGGGGACCCGGGCAGCAGCGGGGACGTGCCGCGGGTGGGCGACCTGCTCATCACCGAGTTCTTGGCGGACGCCAGCGCGGTGTCCGATGCCGCGGGGGAGTGGGTGGAGCTGACCAGCCTCGCCGACGCCGACTTGGACCTGTCGGGCTTTGCGCTGGTGGACTCGGGCCGCAACTACTTTGAGTTTCCGTCGGGCACGACCATCCCCGCAGGGGGCACGCTGGTGGTGGGCCGCAACGATGATCTCGCCGCCAACGGTGGCCTGAACGTGGATGTGATGGCCGCCTCAGGCTTCATCTTGAACAATGATCTAAAGGTGCTGTCCAGCTCCACCGCCGACGCCGGCGACATCTTCTCCGAAATGGTCGCGGTGGGCACGGCTGGCTCCGGGATTGAGATGGGGCTGGATGCTGCCCGCGCGGCGTTTGGGGCCGACCTTTTGGCCGACCACAACGCGGGGTTGTTGCGGGAGGATGCGAACTTGTCGGTGGTCTTCATCTCGGATGAAAACGACTACTCCAGTGATGGCACCAACGACTACTACGACTTCTTCGCCGGGTTGAAGGGCGAAGAGGCGTACCGGGACCACGGCATCTTGAACTTCAGCTCGGTCGTCGGCATGGACGTGCCCGCCTACGACGGCCAGCCGTCCTGCGAGTCGGCCAATGGGGTTGCCGCGTATGGCGCGCGGTACGTCGATCTGGCGTCCCGGACCGACGGTGCCCTCGAGAGCATCTGCTCAGAAGACTTCTCCCCCATCGCCAGCGAGCTTGGCTTGTTGGTGAGCGGCCTGGACCTAGTCTTTGTGTTGACCGACCCCTGTGACGAGACATCGCTGCAGGTGTCCCTGTATGCCGACGAGACGGATGAGAGCTTCGTCACCCAGCTCCATCTGAACACCGACTACTCCTTTGATGGCGCCCGCAACGCATTGGTGTTCACCGCGGAACAGGTGCCGCCGAGTGAGTACTATATTGTTGCGGAATACAAGGTGCTGGCGACTTCCGCCGAGCGAGTGGACAGCGAGGAATCCCCGTGACACTTCATCGTCGCCCAATGGCGGCTGCTCTTATCTTGGGTCTGTCCACCTTTGTCTTGGGTTGTTCTGGCTCAAAGGTGGAGGGGCAGTGCTCTGAAGAAGAGCCTTGCGACGCCTTTGCCACCTGTTCGGATGGCCAGTGCATCCGCAACCTCTGCAGCATCAACGCCGACTGTGGCATGGAAGCGTACTGTGCCAACGACGGGCGGTGTGCCGGGGGCTGCCAATCTGGGGACGACTGCTTTCCGGGCGACTCCTGCGACTTTGCGTCCAACACATGTGTGGACGGCGGCTGTCGGAGCACCACGCTGGACTGCGGCTTCAACGAGTTCTGTGATCCCGTCGTGGGCGACTGCTACGACGCGGGCGGCGCATACTGTGAGCCCTGCACGAACGACAACCAGTGCGGCGGCAACGGCAACCTCTGCCTGAACTTGGGCGGTGGGTACGGGCGCTTCTGCGGCGCGACGTGCGACACCGAGTCGGACTGCCCCAGCGGCTACACCTGCATTCCGGTCTCCGATGAGTTCGGCCAAGTCTACACCTACCAATGCATCACCTATTGTTGGCTGTTCATCGAGGATGGTGCGCAGCGCACCCAAGGCGCTCCGGCCGACACGCCGGCGGGCCACTCGGTGAATCTTGCCGCAGACCCCCAAGCCGGCGGCGAGTGCGCGCTGGAGGCCCGGCCATGAGCAACCGTCGTCCGTCGTTGGCCCTCCTTGTCGGTGTATCCATGGTCGCGGGCATCTCGGCCTGTGCGGGCAAGTCGGAGGGCGACACCAGCACGTCTTCCCCCGCCGCTGGGCCGGAGATCGCCCACCTCCCGCCTGCGGAGCGCCTGATCGAGGGCATTCCCGCTGAGTTCGTGGCGACGGTCACCGATGCCGACGGTGTGGCCGAGGTGGACCTGGTCTTCCGCACGTCGGGTGTGGAGTTCTGGGATCTGAGCCCGATGGAGCTCAATGATGAGGGTCGCTACGCGGCGGTCCTGGTCCCCCACGCGCCGGGGCTGGAGTACTTCATCCGGGCGCGGGACCGGGTGGGTGCCGAGTCAAACCTGCCGGAAGCCGCGTCCAGCGGGGCGTTCTTGCTCGATGTGAAGCCTGCGACCCAGTCGCTGCCCTTCATCGAGGACTTCGAAGTGGAAGCGGGCAGCACCAGCCTGTTCACGATGGACTGGGGCACGCCCAGTGAGGGCTTCGACTACTACGCGTGGAGCCTCTCGTCCCGGTCGGCGGCTTCGGGTGCGAGCTCAGCGTTTCACCCCCGGGGTGCGGCGTCTGCGGACGAGATGATCGATTGGCTGGTCTCTCCGCCGCTGGACTTCGCCACCCTCGACACCATCCAGGTCACTTGGATGGAGCGCGGCGCTGCCACGGCCGCGATCGGCGCTCACGGTCTGTACATCTCCACGACCAGCGAAGACCCCGCCATGATGGGCTTTGTGGCGGTTGATGAAGCGCTCGCTGCCCCGTCCGAAGATGGCTTTGGTCGGTCCAAGGTCTACGACCTGAGCGAGTACTCCGGGGAGCCCCAGGTCTGGCTGGCTTGGCGCTACCAGGGCACCTACGCCGATGACTGGTCCATTGACGACATCCGGGTGGAGGAGCTGGCGGCCGACTTGACCGCGAGCGCTGCGGTGGACGCCCCGCCGGTGCATCCGGGTGACATTGCCGGGGTGACCTGGACGCTGACCAACGCGACCAATGCGATGGCCACGAACCTGACCGCCGTGATGACCTTGCCGGAAGGCGGCGGTGTGGTGACCCCCGACAGCGCCGATGTCGATGACATCCCGGGTCTCGGCACCGGGACGGTGTCCTTTGACGTTGCCCTCGACGCAGCGCTCGAAGACAACCGCTACCTGCCGGTTGCCCTCACGGTCACCGATGGGGAGCACGACTGGACCTTCACCGACAGCATCCTGATCGGTGAGCAGAGCGTCGCAAACATCGACACGACCTTCGAGCTGGTCACCACGGTGAACATCATCCTGGGCTCAGGCCCGGTGACCTCGCCGAATTTCACGGTGCCGGTTGAGGTGGGTGTGGTCACCAGCCCCACGGCGTCGTGGACGGTGGATCTGACGCCCTACTACATGTACCTGGCGCCCGCCGCCGGGGAAAAGCGCTGGTGGTTGAAGGTCACCAGCTCCAGCGCTGGTTCGGTCGACCGCTTTGACATTGTGGTGGCCGGCGAGACCTACGGGGGGGTGGCCTCGACAGGGCCCTTTGGACTGGATGGGGCCTACACGTTCTATGTGCCGCCGCCCCCGCTGCCCCAGCTCGTCACCGCCACGCCCACGACCGCCACGCCCGGAGACACGGGGCTGCCGCTGTCGATGACCCTGACGAACCTCGGCGCCGAGTCTGCCGGGCCGCTGTCTGCGACGGTGGTGAGCCTGGATCCGGATCTGACCATCGTGGATCCCGGTCCGTACCTTCTGGACCCCGACGTTTGGTCCGGCGGCGAGACCGTGGTGCTGACCGGGCCGTCGCTGGACGTGTCGGCGGCGCATGTGAATTCCCGCGACATGTCGTTGGCGGTGGAGCTGACCGACGGGGTCGAGAGCTGGACGGTGGAGCACGCGGTTGCTGTGCCTTGGCCGGTGCTGCGCGTTCTCGCGGTGGACATCCGGGACGACGGCCGGGACGGTGTTCTCGACGCCGGTGAAGAAGCTTCTGTGGAGCTGACCATCGCCAACCTCGGCGGGCGGGCGACCACCAGCCGGGCCGACGTGACGTTGACCTTGGGCGCGGGCAGCACGGCCTCGGCCACCTTGCTCGACGACTTTGACACGCTGGCGGCCCTCGGGCCGGGTGTGCAGTCCGACTTGGACTTTGAGCTGAGGGTGGACGCGGGGAACCCCGGCGACTCGCTGGACCTCGAGGTCACCATCGAAGATGGCGCACGGACCTACACCAGCAGCGTGCAAGTGTTGCTGGGCGAGCCCGCCTGGACCTTCTTCGGTACGGCGCTCGACCCCATTGGCGACTCAGTCGATGGAGAGTTCGACTTTGACTATGCGGAGTACCGCGTCATTGACGGTGAGCTGCAGCTTCGCATGGTGTCCCACCAGGACTACAACGCCGACACGCTGTTCTTGGAGATCTGGGGTGCCTCAGGGGGGGCCGCGTGGGACTACTACCGCTTGGTGCTGCTCGCAGGGGATGCCACGCTCGAAGGCTACGGGTCCAGCGGGTTTGTGGAGATCGGCACGATGGAAGTCGACTTCGAAGATGCCCGCACGGTCGTGTTGCGGTTGCCCATCGACGACCTCGACCTGATCGCGGACTCCATGGAGCTCGGCATGGCTTCGGGGTGGTGCGGTGTGCCGAACTACTACTGCGATCACTTCCCCGATGCCTGGGGCTACCCGTACGACAGCTTCAACCCGGGGCTCTGGGTCGGCTTGAGCTGGTAGCTTGCTGAAGTGCACGCCCCCGCTCTGGGGTCAGAGCGGGGGCGTGGACGTTGGGGGCCTCAAGACCGCGCCATGGCGGCATGCTTGAGGCGGTCGGCGTGGTCAGTCCAGCTTCATCGGAATGGCACGGACCTCAAGCAGGTCGATGCTGGCCTCGGTGAAGCCCTCGCTGGTCATCTGGACCTCGACACCGTCAGCCCAGCGAAGCTGGAGGTCGGGGTCCTTCTTGGCCATTTCGTTAAACGAGGCTTCGGTCATCGTGCGCGGGGCGCCGTCGGGATCGGTCTTCGGGTCGTTGGCCAGCGTGCCGACCATTGAGTTGTCGTAGCGCTTGAGCACACCCTCGACGGGGATCTCTTTGGTCTCCAGCACCTTGCCGGAGCTGTCCTTGACCGTGGCGAGCAGGACGATTCCTTCCATGTCGAACTTGGACTTGTTCTGCATCAGGAAGGTGAAGACCGTCGTGTTGGCGACCTTCTGGGCCGGCATCTGGCGCCAGCCCGCGTTCTTCACAAACACGTACTTGTCGGGATTGTAGAGCGGGTCGTAGTCTTCCCGGGTCTCGGAGTCCGTGAAGTAGTAGGCGGGGATGACTTGGTCGATGCCCACCCAGCCGTCGGCGCCCCCATCCGTGCGGATGTGGTAGAAACCCCGACGCTTGGCAATGAGCTGAACCTTGGAGTTCTTCAGTGCGCTGCCGACGCTGCTGGCGCCATTGTCCGGCTCTTTGCGGACCGTGGCGGGGTCGCCGGTGACCAACATCTCGGTCAGCGCCATCTCGTCGAGAATCTCGAGGTTGGCGTCCTGAAGGCCCGATCCATAGTGGTACATCGCGTACCCACCCGCAGCGGAGACTGCGATCAGAATCGCCGCGATGATGGCCTTGGGAGCGCCGCTTCGGGGGATGTCGAGATCATCGTCCAGCCCGGCGTTGGACGCCTTGAGCAGGCCATTGAGCTCGGGGAGCTCAGCAGCGTACAGCCAGTCGCTGGCTCCGGGAGGCTGGATCATGTCGCCGCGACCGATTCGGCCATCGACAGCGAGCTTCTTCAGCTCTTCCAGGTCCTCAGCGGTGAACTGACGGTCGCCCTGGGTGACGAGCCACTGAGCCATGTCGGCGCTCCTGGGCAATTCGGTGAGTGGGTCTGGGCAGAGCGCCCTGACGGACCCGCTCGTGCAACGAATCAGCGGTGTACCGCGTCCTGCCGCCAGTGGCCACGGGCGAGCCGGGCTGATTGGGGGGAGTTGACCCGATGTTTGCAGTACTGATGCTTGCCGGGAACCTGCAGACTCAGCGCATCACCGGGGAATGTCACCGAATGTCGTGGAGCCATCGGCCCCCTCGGGTCACGAGGACGCCGGCCCTTGGTGGACTTCGGGCAAGCCCGCACAGAGCTCGGCCAACGCAAGAGCCATGGGGCCCGTGAGTTGCTCGACCCGGCCGGGCGTGGCCAGCAAGTCCTGGCGAACCTCGAGCTCCAGGTAGGGGATCCCGGCCTTGCGCCCGTGGAGGTCTGGGCTGAACGCGAGCCCTGCCTTGCCGGACCACGGCTGGTTGAGCTCTGTCAGGAGGTCCAGTGGCTGGAGCAGGTCGGCGAACCGGGCGGCGAGCTCGTCGTGAAGATCGAACAGCACGCCCACTTGCACGGATCTGGGCGCGCCGATGTAGACTGGCGTGAAGGTGTGGACACTGAACAGCAACCGCGGACGGTGGGTGTTGAGCATGTGGTCGATCTGTGCGTGGTAGGGCCGATAGAAGCGGTCCAGCCGCCGCTGGCGTTCGGCGGCATCCACCCCCACATTGAAGCTGAGGGGGTGGCCCTCGACCTCGGGCCGGCAGAGGTCAGGGGCGGACTCGGGCCGGTTGGCGTCACAGAGCAGGCGGCTGAAGCGGCTCAGCACCGCAGGGGCCCCGAGCGCCTTGGCGAGGCCGAGGGTGAGGGCGCGGGCGCCCAGGTCGATGGCCCAGTGGGTGCCCATCCACGGTGCGTCTGCGGGGGTGGTGGTCCAGGGCGCCGGAATCCGCGCGGATGCGTGCTCACAACACAGTGCAAGGGTGGCCTCGGGGGAGCCGGGGATGGCTTCCCAGGCGTCATGGACTTCGGCGGACCGGGGGGGGCTGTGCGGGGCATGTGGGGTCACGGGGGCTCCTTGACTGGCTCGAAGCGGCTATCCTGCCGTCGGCGCCGTTCCATCTTGTCGCTGGCGCTGTTCCATGGAGGGACCGTGCTGCAGTTCGAGCGGGCATCCGGGGAGGCTGGGTCCCGTCCAGACCGCCCGATGGGCGATGCGCCGGCGGGCTGGGCGAGGCGCCGCCGTGGGCGAGCCCCATCGGAGGGCCAGCGCTGGGCTTGGCTGGTGCTTGCGCTCGGCGGCTGTGGTGCGCCGGGGCCAGCACCCGAGCTCGTGGCGGCGCGGGCGACCCTTGCTGCGTTGATGGTGGATCGCAGCGCGGTGGACGTGTCCGCGGTCTCTGAAGCGGCGACTGCGGCTGCGCGCTGGAAGGGCGAAGATGCCGATCTTGACTTGCTTCTCGGCGATGCGCTGGCCAATGTGTTGATGCGACCCAGCGACGGTCTGGCGCTGCTGAACGCCCGGCCCCAACCGGACTCCCTTGCATGGCAGCGGGCGGTGGGCGGCGGGGCGCTGCGGACGCGAACGGGGATTGCCGTCGCGGCCGCCGAGGCGCTGGACGCCTTGGGTCCGGTCGACGAAGATGCCCCCTGGGTGGGCTGGATGGCCTCCCGAGCGCTCCGTGACCCCGCCTTGGGATGGCTGGACTTGGAGGCGGTGGACGCGGCCTGTGGACTGCTGGATCAGCAACCGCAGCGAGGTCGGAGACCCGTGGATTTGCCGCTGGCGTCGGGGCTGCTCGACACGGCACGGGCCGAAGGCGCCCGCTTGGTCGTGCTGGGGCGGGCCCATGCGACGACCGATCCCGAACCGGACAGCGGCAAGGGCTTGGTCCCCTGTCGGTCTGGCCGGCTGCTCGGGGAGACCCTGCCCGTGCCGATGCCGCGGCATGTGGTGGTGGGCATGGTCGGGGACTCTCCGATGTTCGAGAAGCCACTGTTCATCAGTCTTTCCTGGGGTCCAGACCGGGAGCCATGGGTCCTGGCCAGCCACCGCCCTGACGACGCCAACCGCCTCATTCAAGCTGCGCTGGATCGGGTCGCCAATCCGGTCAAGCTCTGACTATAATGCGGCCATTACCTCACTTCCTGGAAGCCCCGTGCTGCACCACCTCCTCAAGACGGTCGACCCCTCGCTCTACACCGACCTCACGGCCCTGCGGGCGGCGGCCCCGACGTTGTCGATTCGGTACCTGGGCACGGCCGGGTTTGTGTTGGAACACAACCAACACACCATCGTGCTGGATCCCTACTTGTCGCGGCCGGGCGTGATCCAGACGCTCTTTCGACGGCTGGTGCCCGACGAGGGACTGATCGCCCGGGAGCTGCCGCGGGCCGATGATGTGTTGGTCGGTCACTCCCACCACGACCATGTTCTCGACGCTCCCGCGCTGTGTCGACAGACGGGAGCACGGTTCATCGGGTCGCCAGATGCATGCAATGTGGCGCGGGCGGCGGGGCTGCCGGAGGGCCAGCTGGTGCAGACCGAAGGCCGCGAGGACATCGCCAGTGGGCCGGGTCGGGTCCGGGGCCTGCCCAGTCGGCACGGCCGGGTCTACTTCAACCGCGTGACGCTCCCAGGGTCCATTCCCGAGCCGCCACCCTGGCCGCCACGGGTCACCGATCTTCGGCATGGGTTGGTGCTGAACTGGCTGGTGGAGCTGGGGGGGCTGCGGGTGGTGCACGTCGACTCAGCTGACTTCATAGATCAGGAACTGGAGGGTATTCAGGCCGATGTTGCCTGCCTGTGTGCGATCGGTCGGGCTGCACGGCCTGGGTTCGTGCGGCGGGCCATTGAGCTGCTCTCTCCGCGCTTTGTGGTGGCCTGCCACTGGGACTGGTTTGTCACTCCATGGGGGGTGCCGCCGCGGCTGTTGCCTGGGGTCGACCTTCCAGGCTTCATCTCCGAGGTCCGAGCCGCAGGCGCCACGCCGGTCGTGATGCCCTTTGACGGACGTCTGGAGCTTGCACCCGCCGACCCTTGAGCCCCGCGGCCGGTGAATCTGGCGCGGCGCGGGGACAAGGACTCACCCTGGCCGGCCGTTGTGCCGTTTCCCTGCATGTGCCGGCTGCGCCACGGGGTTCCTGATGAGCCCGAGGCCGCAGTGTGGACGTCGGGGTGAGCGATGAGTGCGCAATGGGAGCTGAGCTGCGACGACTGGTCGCTGGAGCCGGTGCCGGGAGACTGGTGGGTGGCCCTGGAGAGTGCGCTGGAAGAGCGCCTGATGGGCTGGCGTCCCTTGGGGTTGCGCTGCGTCTTGGGCGCGCACGGCGTAGTCCGGGTCACCGACCTGGACGAAGAGCTCAGCTTTCGGATCCAGCGGCAGGACCAGGGCTGGCAGCGGCGAAGCTGGCAGGATCGGGCGATTGGCACCGGCCCCGTGATCGTCAACGAAGACGTCCAGTACAGCTTTCACAACTCTGAGAACCTGTCGCTCCCTAGCGGGATCCGTGGGGTCGACGAGGGCCAGGAGGCCTGGACCGGGGACATCGAAGAGGACGCGACCGCGCCGGTGGAGCTGTGCTGGGGGCCTCAGCCGGACATCCGCAGCGCCACTTCGCCCAGCCACATTGCACCGGATGCACTGGCGGAGCGCCTGGAGTCGGCGTGCGGTGACCTCGCCAATGCGCGCAGCGAGACCGAGGCCGCCGAGACGGCCCTGGCCATCCTGCGGCGGTTTGTGGATATCGAGCGCGGCGCCGTGCTGCTGGTCAGCGAAGATTCAGAACACTACGACATCGCAGCCGTTCGGGGAGTGCCGGGTGTGGACGATGGCCGTGGGCTCGCTGCCCCCCGGGGGCGGGGCCTCGCGCCGCTGGTTGCCCGCCGGGGCTTCGCAGTCCAGTTCACCGGTGTGGGCGGCGCCGAAGGTGCGGTGCCGGTCGAGGTGGCCACGGGCGACCCCAGCCACGGCATGATGTTAGTGCCGGTGATCGATCTGGAGCAGGGTGATCTGCTCGGCCTGATCGAGCTCTCCCGGCCCACGATCCGCCTCCAGCCCTGGCAGCTTGAGGTCGCGATCGCGGTCGGGGCCTGCCTGGGCGATGTGCTGTGCGGGCTGCGCACGGCACGGCGGGAACCCGGTCGGGCGTGGGCCTGAAGGCGCACGTGCCGACAGCGACGCTCAGGTGTTGGAGCGACCGTCGACGACCTCGATCTTCATCATGTTGGTGGCCCCCCGCATGGGCACCCGACCTGCGAGCACGACCACTTCGTCGCCATGTTCGACGAGTCCCAGGCGGAGCAGTGCCCGCTCCCCCGCTGCGATGAGCTCGTCGGTGCCCCGAATGACCGGGATCTTCACGGCGGTGACCCCCCAGGCGAGGCTCAGGCGGTCCGCCACCTTCTGATCGTGGGTGATGGCAAAGATGCCCGCAGCAGGGCGGCTCTTGCACGACTTGATCGCGGTGTTCCCCGACCACGTGAACACCACCATCGGCCTGCCCACCTTGCGCACTGCGTAGCAGGCGGCCCGCAGCACGGTGCTCTCAGCGTGGGAACTTCCCGGCAGGTCGTCCAGCTCGGGTTGGCGGAACCAGGAGCTGGCTTCCACCCGGCGGGCAATGCGATCCATCGTGCGCACTGCTTCGTTCGGGTACTTCCCGACGCTGGTCTCGCCCGACAGCATCACGGCGTCGGTGCCATCCAGGATCGCGTTGGCCACATCGGTGATCTCAGCGCGGGTCGGCCGAGGGTTGCGCTCCATGCTGTCGAGCATCTGGGTGGCCGTGATGACCAGCACGCCCGCGCGGTTTCCGGCGGCAATCAGCGTCTTCTGGACATCGGGCACTTGCTCGAAGGGGATCTCCACACCGAGATCACCGCGGGCGACCATGATCCCCTGGACCTCCTTCAAGATCTCGTCGATGTTGTCGACGGCCTGGGGCTTCTCGATCTTGGCGATGATCGGCATGTCGGCCTCGCCCAGGCGCTCCAGGTGGGCCCGAAGCAGCCTGCAGTCGCCGGCATTGCGCACGAACGACAAGGCGACGTAGTCGACGCCCGCCTGGACCCCAACTTCGAGATCGGCCACGTCCTTCGGGGTGAGCGCCGGCGCTTGGATCTTGGAGGCGGGCAGGTTGATGCCCTTGTTGGAGCCCAGCTCGCCGCCGTCTTGGATGCGGATGTCGACTTCGGCGGGCGGACCACCTGGGATCTCGTCTCGGACCGCCACGACCGTGCCCGACAGCGCCCCGTCGGCAAACAGCACGGGATCGCCCACCGCCACGTCCTTCGCCATGGTCGGCCACGTGGTCCCGACCCGCAGCGCATGGGCGGTGTAGTCTAGGTCCATGACGACCGTGAGCACGTCGTCTCTGTTGAGCACAAGGGGCTGTGCCACCTTGCCCGTGCGGATCTTGGGACCCTGGAGATCGAGCAGGATGGCGATGTTGCGATCGAGCTCGGTGGCGGCCCGGCGGATGCGGGCGACGTCGGCACGAATGGCATCGGCAGACGCGTGCGAGCAGTTCACCCGCGCCACATTGGCGCCGGCTTCGAACAGCTCGCGGAGGGCGGCCGGCGAGCGTGTGGCCGGGCCGATGGTGGTGACGATGCGGGTGTGGCGAGGGGGCGACGTGGGCATGGGGCTCCTGGGTCGAGTCGCCTGCTATTGCGGCAGGGCGCCGGAAGCGTGCATCAGAGCGGGTGTTCCACGGGGGTTCCACGGGCGGTGTGGGGTGGCGCTGGCGTCGATCGGGATCGTACAGCGGTGATCCGCAGGCGATCGCATAGGTCGATCAGGTGGCGTTCATGGGGATCCAGATGTCGTGGAACGTCCCAGTGTTCCTCGTTTGATTGACGTGTCAACGGAAAGACCCTACAGTCGTGGGGTCGGGAGGGGTTGCCTTCCTGACACCTCGCACAGCCCCTCATCGTCACGTTGGGTTCGCTCGGTTGTTTTCCGAGTGCAAAACCCAACGTATGACTTCGCTGATCCACGCATCGTAGTCGATGCCCAGCGCAATCTCGACGAGGGTTTCAGTCCACGCCAGGTGGTCGTGGGCGCCGTTGTGTGCGGGGTGCTGTTCGTCTCGTGTCTCGTTGGGGGCAGTCTGCTTGCAGACGGTTGCCTCCACAACTGACAGAGACTCCCCTTGATAGCGCTGCCACGGGGCCTTCTCGCTCGCTTGATCCTGCCGCATTGCGGTTTGGAGCACGCCAAGGGATGGGGCCACGTCGGCGCGACCTGAGATCACCGGAGATCCTCCCATGGCCGTTGCTTCCCCCAAGTCCCGCGAGCGCGTGGCGCGTAACTTCATCAAGTCCTACGGACGGACACGCTTCCGCCGTTTGCTGGAGCTGCTCGCCGGTGGTGAGAGCGGCCAGACCATCGCCAACGAGTTTGGCGTCAGCCGCGAGCGGGTGCGGCAGTGGAAGAACACTTTCGGGGAAGTGATTACTCACTACCGGGTATATCCCGAAGTGGACCGCATCTTGCGGGAACGCCGCTCCGCCTGAGCGGATGATCCGGCGCCCAGTGACGGGGCGGCCAGGGACTTGTGAAACATTCCATGCATAATCTTGCATAGGAATACCGAATTGCGTATATCGGCGCGGCTGTCTGGGGTGTCCCCGGGATGGCGAATCCGCCGGTGACTGCCGGCAGACGGAGGGTGCTTCCGTGGCCGACAAGCGACGCCGACGTGCCTTGATTCGCCGTGTCCTCCAAGAGGAAGCGATCTCCAGCCAAGATCAGCTCGCTGGCTTGCTTGAGGCCAATGGGGTGCCGTGCACGCAGGCGACCCTCTCGCGAGACTTGCGCGACATGGGCGTGACCCGTGAACGGGGTCACAGCGGCATGCGCTATCGCCTGGACCACCGCGCGCGATACATGAAGATGCTGCGCCAGGTGGTGGGAATGGAGATCACGACCGTGGTCCACAACGGGTCCATGCTGGTGATTCGCACACTGACGGGCCGCGCTGAAGGCGTGGCCGGGTTCCTGGATGGTTGGGACAACCCCGACATCATGGGGACGGTGGCGGGGGACGACACTGTGTTCGTCTGCCCGATCTCGGTTGACCGCTGCGACGCTCTCGTCGCTGCCATTCTAGAGCTCACGCTGGAGGATGCGCCGTGAAGCGCTTCAAAAAAATCGTCTGCGCCTACTCCGGTGGGCTCGACACCTCTGTGATGATTCCCTGGCTAAAAGAAAACTATGGGTCCGACATCGTGACCTATACCGGGGACCTTGGCCAGGGTGATGACCTGTCGGGGATTCGCGAGAAAGCCCTGCGCACGGGCGCCTCCATGGCCTTCGTGGATGATCTGCGGTCCCGCTTTGTGGACGAGTTCATCTGGCCGTCGGTCAAGGCGGGCGCTTTGTACGAAGGGCGCTACCCCCTCCACACCGCGCTGGGCCGGCCGCTGCTTGCACGGCGTCTGGTCGAGGTGGCACGGGAAGTCGGTGCCGATGCCATCGCCCACGGGTGCACGGGCAAGGGCAACGACCAAGTCCGCTTTGAGGTCACCTCACGGGCGCTGGCCCCCGACCTCGGCGTGGTCGCGCCCCTTCGTGAGTGGGACATGCTCACCCGCGAAGATGAGATCGACTACGCGATTGAGCGGGGCATCCAGATCCCCATTACGCGCGAGAAGCCCTACTCCATCGACCAGAACCTCTGGGGCTGTGCGGTTGAGTGTGGCGAGATGGAAGACCTCTGGACCGAGCCGCCGGCCGACGCTTGGCAGATGACCAGCGACCCGTGTGAAGCGCCTCGGGGCTCCACCGAAGTGGTGATTGGCTTCGAGGCGGGCATCCCGGTCGCCATCAACGGCGAGGCCATGGGTGGTGTCGCGCTGATCGAAGCGCTCAACGCCCTGGCGGGCCACTACGGCGTCGGTCGCATCGACATGGTCGAGAACCGTGTGGTCGGGCTCAAGAGCCGCGAGGTCTACGAGGCCCCGGCCGCCACGCTCATCCACGCGGCCCACTCGGAGATGGAGCGGATCTGCCTGGACCGCGCCACCTTCAATGCCATGCGGCGTGTGAGCCAGGACTACGCCAACATCATCTATGACGGTGTCTGGTTTGGCCCGCTGCGGGACTGCCTCCAAGCGTTCTGCGACAAGGCCAACGAGCGGCTGACCGGTGATGTGCGGTTGCGGGTGTCGGCGGGGCTGGTCCAGACCACGGGCCGCAGCTCCAAGTACAGCCTGTACGACGAAGGTCTCGCGACCTACTCCGAGGGTGACACCTTCAAGCGTGAGTCTGCGGAGGGCTTCTTGGCGCTCTACGGCTTGTCGTACCGCACGGTGGCCACGGTCCGCCGGCGGCTGGGCGAAGACCCTCTCGGGCAGTAGTAGACAAGGCTCCTGGGCGGACGGCGCACGTCGCCCGCCCACTTTGCCTTCAAGGAGGCCACTTTGGCCCTCTGGGACGGACGATTTGCCGGCTCCCCCGCGCTGCTGATGCAGCGGTACGGGGAGTCGATGTCCACCGACATGATGATGTGGCGACAGGACCTGGCGGGAAGCCGGGCCCACGCCCGGATGCTCTGCGAGGTCGGGATTCTCTCCGATGCAGAGCTGGACGCTATTCTCGGTGGTCTGGACAAGATCGCGGCGGAGTTCGAAGCGGGGTGGGTGCCGGGCATCGAGCTCGAAGACATCCACATGGCGGTGGAGACCCGGCTGCACGAGCTCATCGGTGCCCCCGCCGGCAAGCTGCACACCGCACGCTCCCGCAATGACCAGGTCGCGACGGATGTGCGCCTCTGGTTGCGGGACAAGCTCGACGAGCTGATCGACGCGGTGGGCGCACTGGTCGAGGTTCTGGTGGACCGCGCTGAAGCGGACGGCCGCGTGCTGGTGCCGGGCACGACCCACCTCCAGCGGGCCCAGCCCATCTGGTTGGCGCACCAGATCCTGGCCCATGCCTGGGCGCTGTCCCGGGACCGCGAGCGGCTCATCGACTGCCGCCGCCGGACGAACCGATCACCGCTGGGCTCGGCCGCGATGGCGGGCACACCCCATCCCATCGACCGCCGGCGGACCGCCGAGTTGCTTGGATTTGACGGCATTGTCGAGAATGCCATGGACGGCGTGAGCGCCCGGGACCACCTCATCGAGGCCACCGCCGCCTGCGCCATCGCCAGCGCCCACCTCAGCCGCATGGCCGAGGAGCTGGTGATCTGGAGCACGCCGGAATTCAACCGCATCCGGCTCAGCGACCAGTGGAGCACCGGCAGCTCCATCATGCCCCAGAAGCGAAACCCCGACGCGCCCGAGCTGGTGCGGGGGCGGACCGGGCGGGCCTACGGCGGCCTCTTTGCGCTGCTGACCCTCGTGAAGTCGCTGCCGATGTCCTACAACCGCGACCTCCAAGAAGACCGCCCCGCGCTGTTTTCCGCACTGGAGAGCACGCTGGACAGTGTGCGGGTGATGGCGGGTTGCTGGGAGTCCCTGGTGGTGACGGCCAAGGTGCCGCTGGAGGGAGACTTCCTGCTGGCCACCGAGCTGGCGGACTACCTGGCCAGCAAGGGTGTGCCGTTTCGGGAGGCCCACCATGTCACCGGCCGGCTGGTGAAGCTCTGCGAAGAGCGCGGCCATGACCTGCGGGGGCTGACCCTCGACGACCTCCAGGCTGGCCACGAGACCTTCTCGGAGGATGTCTTTGGCTGGCTCCAGCCTGAAGCGGCCGCCGAGCGTCGCGTGAGCCTCGGCGGCACGGCCTGGTCCGAGGTCACACGGCAGGTTGGCCTTCTTCGCGAAGCACTGGCTGGCTGAAGGCGGGCGGGAAGAGCACGCCAGCCACGAGCAGCCCCGCCACCAGCGCGCCCGAAGTGGCGACGCTGTCGACGAGGGCCGACACACCTTCCGGGTCGTGCCGCAGCATGGCGCCCACGCCCTGGAGCCCCTTCGCGCCCGGGACCAGCAACAAGATGCCGGGCAGGGTCAACACCTGGGCGGGGATCTGAAGGCTGCGGGACAGGGCATTGCCGGCAAGTCCAACGGTGGCGGCGACCCCGAACAAGCCGAGGCCGGGGGTGCTCGAGGTGAGGAGGGCCGGAAGGTGCACGGCGAGGGCAACCCCGAGGAGCATCCACGGGATCTGGTGGACCCGAGCCCGAAAGAGCACCACCAGGCCGGCGGCGACGACCAGCATGGCGGCGGTCGGCGACAGGATGGCCGAGGGCTCGATGCCGGTGGGCGACTCCGGGAGCATGCCAGAGCCAGCAGCAATGCCCAGTCCGAGCAACAAGAAGTGCACGAGTGCGCCGGTGAGCCGCGCTGCCCCGGCGCTGAGGTGGCCCGCCGCGACCTCTCCCACGCCGATGGTGAGGGTCAGCCCCGGCAGCAGGATGATGATGGCGGCGATGATGGCGAGGGGGGTGTCCAGCGGCAGAAGCTGGCCCACACCGGTGGCCAGCAATGCGGCCAGGAAGCTGCACACTAGGGGAATCACGGATGCCAAGCCCGGAGCCTTGCCCTGGGACAACCTGACCGCGATGCCGGTCACCAGGCCGCCCAGCGTGCCCGCCAGTGCCGTGGTGGCGCCGCCGCCGAGCAGCACCGCACCACCCGCCGACACCGCCGTGTAGCCAAAGATGGTCGACACCGCGCTCAGCGGCCGGCGCCCCTGAAGCTGGGCGAGGCAGGTCCGCAGTGCACTGATGGGGTCGACGGTGTGGATGGCCCGCTCCAGGTCATGCTGGGCGGCCAGATCGATGTCGGCGCCGTTGCTGCGGCGCAGGCCCACCCGGTGCCCGTCGCTGATCTGGATTCCCGTGGGCACGGAGAAGCAGATGAGCGGCGTGCCCAGGCGCTGGCCGAGGGTGTTCACAGCCCGCTCGACCCGCCACGCCGGTGCGCCGCTGTAGTGGAGAGCCTCGGCGAGGTCCAGCGCGAGGTTGAGCGTGTCCTGCATGTGGTTTCCTAGGGGGATCCAGTTACAATCGGAATATAGAAGCTATGGAAGGAAAATCATCCGAATAATGTTCGGAATGTGAGGGCCTGCATGACCCTGGATCAAACAGATCGGCACCTGCTCCGCCTCCTGCAGGAAGATGGTCGGCGCTCCTTCAAAGAGCTGGGCGGCATGGTCGGTCTCGCCCCCTCCACGGTCCACGGCCGCGTCCGACGGCTCGAAGAGACGGGTGTGCTGCAAGGCACCCGGGCCGAAGTGGACGGCGCGGCGCTCGGCATTGGGCTGCGGGTCATGGTCTTCGTCCAGCTCCACTCCCAGGCGGCCGAGGTCACCCAGGGCTTTCGCGCTGCCGTGGTGGCTTGGGAGGAAGTGCGCGGTCTGTTCGAGGTGGCCGGCCGCTTCGACTATGTGCTGCACGTGGCCGCCCGGGACCCGCAGCACCTGCGCACCTTCCGCAATGAGCAGCTCGCGTCGCTTCCGGCCGTGCGGAACATCGAGACAGCTTTGATCTTCGACCACTGGCGGGCGCCGGTGATGCCGGACTGGGCCGGGGACTGAGCGGCCGGAGGCTCGCCATTGGCGGCCGCCGCGAGGCTGAGGCGGAACCGATTAGGGGGACTCGGAAGAGACCCGCGTGTGGAGGTCGCCATGCACTGCATTGCCCCCCGTGTTGGCGCCTCAGCGTGTGTCCCGCAGTGCTCCTGCTGGTGGCCGCGCTGAACGCCGTCCTCCGCTCTCCAGTGCTGCCGTGGGTCGCCGGCTTTGCGGTGACCCTCGTGGTCTGCGGCGTCTTGTGGTGGCCGGTGCCGATGCACATGGCGGACGTGCGCGCGCTCACGGCGTTCGGCGACAGCCATGTGTGGGTGTTTGAGCGCATTGTTGCGGCCTTTGGCGCCGGTGAGCTTCCCCAGGACGGGTGCTTGGCCGGCTACCCCCAGACGCGCTCGATGCGGGCCATTGGCTGGGCTGCAGCGTTGGTGGTTGTGCCCTTGCGCATGGTGTTGTCACCCCTCGCGGCCGCAAACCTAGTGCAGCTCATCAGCCTCCCGCTCAGCGGGCTCGCCGCTGCTGCGCTGGTGCGCCGCTGGACCGATGCCGACCGCTGGACGGCGGTGTGGATGGGGGCCTGCTTCGCGCTGTGCCCGACGTTGCTGGGTACCTTCGCCACGGCCGAGATCTCCAACACCCAGGCCTGGATTCTGCCCCTGTTTTTTCTGGTTGCGGACCGTGCCGGCGACCGCCCGCGGTGGAGCCTCGCCGTGGCCGCCCTCGGGCTGCTGTCGGCGCTCACAAGTCCCTACTATGCCCTCGCACTACCACTTCTCGGCGGTGGGCTTGCTCTGGGACGGTGGGTGCAAGCCCGCCGGGTCCGCCTCGCCGACGTCCTGTGGTTGGGTGCGCTCGCCCTCGGGCTGGCCCCCGCAGCTTGGTACTTCTCACCGGCGTCGGCCGGGGGCGGCGCGAGCATGTTTCGTCCCGCACGGCGGGCGGTCTCGCTGCTGCCGGATCTCCCTCATCCGCCACCGGTGGCCCAGCTCGATCAGCTGCTCATCGACACTGTGGTGGGGCCCGGCAGCCCCTTCGAGACGGTCCACGCGGTCAGCCTGGGGCTGGCCTTGGCGGTCTTGGGCACTGTGGGCATCGCTCGGCGGCGACGGGGCTGGCAGGCCGGTGTGTTGCTCGGGATTGGCGGCCTGCTCATGGCCCTGGGGCCGGCACTCTACGCGGGGGGCCACCTCGTGATGGTCGCCGGCCGGGCACTGGTCTTGCCGTTCTGGGCGCTGGAGCAGCTTGGCTGGCCCACCGCGATGGGGGGTCTCTACTATCGATACGCCGTCGTGATGGTCCTGGGCGTTGTTGTTCTCGGTTCATCCGCGCTGTCGGGAGTGCGTCGGGCACCGGCCATCGCTGGGCTCGTGCTGGCAGTCCAGCTTGGACAAGGCATCGCCGAGACTGGCCCGCTGTGGCCCCGGCCGACCTCACCGGTCCTGGACCGAGAAGCGCTGCTGGGCCTGCGGGGAGCAGACGGTGGCGCGGTGCTCGATCTGCCGCTGCAGGGGCCCACTGACGCACACTTTGGCCAAGACGCGCTGCTTCGCGCGGTGGTCCATGGCCGCCCCACCACAGCGCTGCCCAGGGGCAACCTGCGCCCTGAAGATCCTGCGAGGGGACGCCTGCGGCTGGCGCTGGCCGCCCGAGACTCTGAGGTGGCCGCCGAGGTGCTTCGGGACGCCGGGTATGCCGCAGTCGTGCTGCCGCTGGAGCTTGTGCCCCATGTCGATCCGCCCCTGGCCGCCTTGATCGACGGGCTGGGACCGCCCGACCACAACGGCGCGCTCATCATCTGGCGCTTGGGGCCTGCGGTGGCCGACTGTGCCCCGATGGAGGGGGTTCCGCGGTAGGTGCCGCGCGGGGCCACGAGGGTCCGCGCGACGTCACCACGCCGCTCAGGGGGTCGTCTTCAGCACCTTGCCGTCGCCGTCCACCTCGATGATGGGCAGTTCGAGCGCTTCGATGCCTGGCATCAGCTCGTCTGGGTCACCGACGATCACGATGGTCAAGCTTTCCCGTGGGATGTGGGCCTTCCACGCCGCGTTTGCCGCGTCCACCGTCACCGCGCGCAAGCGGTCGGGGTAGCCGGTGATCCAGTCGTCGGGCAGACCGTAGCGCCACATGCTGGAGTGCTCCCCGAGCAAGTGCCCAGGCTGCTCGAAGTCCAGCGGCCAGCTCCCGAGCAGGCCGGTGCGCACGTAGTCCAGCTCGGCTTCGGTGATGGGTGCGTCACTGCGGGACTGGTCCAACAGCTCCAGAATGCGGATGACCGCGTCGTCGGTGGCGGTGGCCATGACGGATGCACTGGCTTGCCAAAGGCCGGGGAGCTGGTTGTCCGCGATGCCCGCGCGGGCACCATAGGTCCAGCCCTCTTTCTCCCGCAGGTTCATGTTCAGGCGCGCCGAGAATTGGCCGCCCCACGCTTGATTCGCCAACGCGAGCGCCGGGCGGTCCGGTGCGACCTGGGGGTTGACGAAGCCACCGATGCGGATGACCGACTGGGGCGCTCCGTCGATGGCGTGCAGGTAGATGCGGGTGGACAGCGCGGCGGATGGGGCCGTGGGCGGGGGAACGGCCGGCGCGTCGCCCTCCGCACTCCAGCTGCCGAAGCGGGCCTCCAGCAGGGGGCGGACCTCGTCGAGGGTGGTGTCGCCACCAACCAAGAGGATGGCGTTCTCGGGGCGCACGCTGGCTTGGTACCAGGCACGCATCCCATCGGTGGTCATCGCCTCGTACTGGGCTTCCGAGGACAGCTTGCCCCGGTACTGGTCGCCATAGTTCACGTGGGCCCAGATTCGGGCAGCGACGGCATCGGGGGTCTGTCGCGAGGCCTGAAGGTCCTGGATGCGCTTCTTCTGGAGGATGGCCCAGGAGTCCTCAGGAAACTCGGGTTCCAGCGCGATCTTCTGGAGCAGATCCAGCGAGGGTGCCAGTGTCCGGGACAGCGTGCTCATGCGGATCGTGGCGCTGTCCGTGCCGGCGCCAGCGGAGATGCTGGCCCCCAACCGGCGCTGGGCGACGCTCAGTGCGGCGGCGTCCATGCCAGCGGCGCCTTCGCTCAGCATGGCGAGGGTCACCGATGCCAGACCGGTGGCCCCCTCTGGCTCGGTCCACTTGCCGGCGTTGAGGATCAAGTCGACGTAGACGAGGGGGGCTTCGTGGTTCTCGACAACAACCACCTCGAGGCCATTCGAGAGGGTTCCGCGGGTGGCTTCGGGGAGCTGGAAGGGGCGCGCGGCGAGCGGGGCCGGCTGGGTGGTGCGCCAGGCGGTGTCGTCGGCGAAGGCCGCACCCATCAGTGCAGCGGACAGCGTGAGCGTTGTGGACATCAGCATGGTCTCAGCCCTCCTGATCAGTGGCGGGAGCGTCGATGATGGCGCCGCTGGGGGCCTCGTCGAGGGGGTGCACATGGAGCACCACCCGCTCGTCTGGCTTGAGCCAGGTGTTGACCGTGCGGTGCACGCTGTCGGCGGTCACGGATGTGTACCGGCCCAGGTCATAGGCGAGGTAGTTGGGATCGCCGACCATCAGATTGTAGCTGTTGAGCATGTCGGCCTTGTTGGAGATGCTCAGCAGCCGCTGGTATGCGTGGACTTCCCAGCTGGTGCGGGCGTCGGCGACGGCTTCTTCACTGGGGGGGCTCGCCCGGAAGGCCTCGATGACACCGTCGATCTCGGCGACCAGCTCATCGGTGGTGTGGCCGGGACTCGCAGTGGCCATCACCACATAGGTGGACGCCAGCAAGCTGGACGCTTGGTACGCCGCCACGTCCTTGGCGATGCCCGTGTCTTTGACGAGGCGCTGGTACAGCAGGCTGTCCTTGCCCTCACTGAGCAGCTGGCTGGTGATGTCCAGCTCGGCATCCCCAGCCCCGTAGAGGCGGGGGCTGTGCCAGGCGATCCAGACCTTGTGTTCCGGCACCTTTGAGGCGTAGTGGAGCACCTTCTCGGAGTCCAAGCTCGCAGGGGCTTCCCGCAATGGCTCGGGCTGTTCACCCCGGGGCAAGGGCGCAAAGTACTTCTCGACCAGGGCCTTGGCCTCGGCGGGATCGAAGTCACCCACAATGGACAGCGAGGCGTTGTTGGGGACGTACCACTTCTTGAAGAAAGCGCGCACGTCATCGAGCTTCGCGTTGGAGATGTCCTCGTGCTTGCCGATGGTGGGGATGTGGTACGGGTGGTCCACGGGGAAAGCGGCCTCATGCAGCCACAAGCGCACCTTTCCGTACGGACGGTTGTCGTAGCGCTGGCGGCGCTCGTTGCGCACCACTTCTTGCTGGTTGGCCAGCCGCTCCTCGGTCAGGGCCGGCAGCAGGAAGCCCATCCGGTCCGACTCCAGCCAGAGCGCGAGCGGGAGCTGTTCGGCCGGCACACCCTCAAAGTAGTTGGTGCGGTCGAAGTTGGTGGTCCCGTTGATGCGTGCCCCGACTTGCTGCAGGGGCACGAAGTAGTCGTCGTCCATGTGGGCCGAGCCCTGGAACATCAGGTGCTCGAACAGGTGGGCGAACCCGGACAAGCCGGGCTCTTCATCCTTGGAGCCGACGTCGTACCAGATGTTGACCCAGACGAAGGGCACCGAGTGGTCCTCGCTGAGGATGACGTCCAGCCCATTGTCGAGCTCGTACTTCTCGAACGGCAGGCTCACGTCGGCCTTGGCGGCGCGGACAGGAAACTCGGTGCTGGAGACAGGGGAGGCGGGGGCGGCGGGCGGCTTGCAGGCACCCAGGACCGCGGCTCCGACCAACGGCACCAGGCTCCGCAGGCGTGGGCTCGGCTTCATGATGACTCCGGTGAAAGGCATGGGGCGGCTCCCTAACGAACCGGCACCCGTTGGACCTTCCTCGTCACCGTGACCGCCGGGGGAAAGGGGGCCTGAGCCTCGGTGTGGGTTGACGGCCCCGCCTCCGGCCGTGTACGTAGGTTGGCGTCGTCGCGACCCTGCGGGCTGCGGCACGGTGGAGGTGTCCTGTGCATGCGACTTTTCGGCCGGTGTCGTGGCGCCTCGGCGCGTGCTTGTGGGTGGTCCTCGGGACCAGCGGCTGTGGCGGCGGTGTGGTCGGGTACTGGACGGGCGTGTGCGATGCCGGCATCGGCGTGGACCGCTTTGACATGGACATGCACCTCGAGATCGATGGCCTCGACGGCGATCGGGTCGAGGGCGGCGGTGCCTTCCGCTACAACGACTTTCTGTTCACCGGCGAGCTGAAGGGCAATCGCGACGATGATGCCCTGGACGTCGATATTGTCGGCGTTGCTGGGGGCTACACCATCACCAACCGGGTGCTACTGGAGCGGGTCGGCGATGAGCTGGAGGGGGTCTGCGCGATGACCGACCAGGACGAGCTCTTGGAGGGTGAGATCACCTTTGCGCGGGACTAACCTTCTGGGTCCACTGCTCGGTGCCGTCGCAGGTGTTGCCCTGGTGATGGGGTTGCTCTGGGTGTGGCCACTCCCCGTGGGGTGGCTGGCGACACCGGCGGAGCGGGTGCTCGCCCCGCTGTGGGCTGCCCCATGGGCGCTGCTGGTCGGCCTTGTGGTGGGCTTGGGCGGCGGGCGCTCCCGGGCTTCGGCGGTGGGCGCGGCCTTGATGCCGACCCTGCTGGTGCTGGTGCTCGCGGGCCTGCCCCTGGCGGGAAAGGTGTACCTGCGGGTGCCTGCGTGGATGCTCGGTCTGGTGGTGCTTGGCGCGCTGGGGGTGCTCGCGGGCCTGCGCACCCGTCGAGGACCGGCCGTCGTCGCCTTTGTGGCCGTGCTGGCGGTCCTTCAGGGCGTGCGCCTTGGGGCCTCGGCCATGCCGGAGAGCCCGCCACTGGTGGCGGTGACCGGCCCGCGTCCCGATGTGCTGCTCATCACCCTCGACACGGTGCGGGCGGACCACTTCGACTTCATCGGAGGTCCCGATCTCGCCGAGACGCCGGCGCTGTCGGCGTTCGCACAGGATGCCCGGGTGTTTCGCCAAGCCTACTCGCCCATCGCGCTGACCGGACCCGCCCACGCTTCGCTGATGTCGGGCCTGAACCCGTTCCAGCACGGGATTGTGGCGAATGGACGGCCCGTTCCCAGCCATGTGCCGTGGCTGCCCTCGGTCCTCCACGAGCATGGGTTCGAGTCGTGGGCGTGGGTGTCGGCCATCGTGCTCAAGGCGGGCCTTGGCTACGGTCGTGGGTTTGACCACTATGACGACCAGATGGACAGTCGCGGTGCGTTGCTTCACCCCTTGTTGCGCTTCGTGCCCCATCCGCGCGGAGGAGCGGGATTCCAGCGGAGCGGTGACACGTTGGTGCGGCAGGCCATTGACGGGGGGATTCCAGACCTGCAGCTGCCGTCGGACCGTCCCCGGTTTGTGTGGGTGCACGTCTACGATGCCCACTGGCCCTATGAAGGGCGGGCGGTGGGGCCGGACGGGGTGCCATTGTTGGACGGTGTGGCCCAGCTTCCGTTGCCCATCTTTGTGGGTGACGCCGACGCGATGGCGCCGGATGTGGTGATGCGGCTGCAGCACGCCTACCGAGACCAGTTTGCGGGGATGGATGCTGCTGTGGGCCGGGTGCTCGAGCGGGTGGGGGATGACGATGTGGTGGTGGTGGTGGGGGATCACGGGGAGAGCTTGGGGGAGCACGGTCTGTTGTTCGGGCACGGCCGGTCCACCTTTGCGCCCGACACCCGGGTGCCATTGCTGATCCGTGCGCCGGGGCTGGACGCCGGTCAGGAAGACCACATCGTGTCGACAGAGGACCTCGCACCAACCATCCTGAAGATCCTAAACATCGACATTCCAGAGGGGATGCCCGACAATGACTTGCGCCATCCTGACCCGGATCGGGTCGCGGTGGCCGTGGCGTCTCGGGAGGTGTTCCCCTCCCCCGGGCCGGTCGACCTTGGGCCGTGGGCGTCCATCGGTGTGCGGGGTGGGGGGCGCTCCGTGGTGGCCGACCGACACAACCCCATCGGCATGTATGAGCTGGCCGCGGATCCGAGCGAGCTGGCGCCTGGGCCGGTGGCACCGGGTGAGCTCAAGGCAGCATGGGACCGCACCCGGGAGGGGGTGCCGCCGGCGAAGGGCCGGGCGGTGGATGCAGAGACGGCCCGTGCGCTGCGTGCGTTGGGATATCTTGAGTAGTGTGTTGAGTCGGTCGCCGTTGTCGACTGGCTCAGTCCTTTGGTGCTTTCGTGGGCGGGCCCTTTTCTTTGCCCCGCGTCCGTGCGACCATCCTGACTTGTCTGTCTACCTGGGGCACTGTCTCAGGTGCTGATCTTCCTGCCGGCGACGACGGTTCCGTCCCAGAGAGCATCCATGGAAAAGAAGGGCGCCGCGCGCGAGCGCATCTTTGAGCTTCTCGATCACGCCGAGGTTCTCGACCTGGCCACCGTGCGCAGGGTCGCTCGAGAGACCGGTGTGCCCGCGGCCGATGTGTGGGGGGCCGCCCGGTTCTACACCCTGCTGGCGCGGCCGGACGTGGGGGTGCGCGTGTGCCAAGGACCGAGCTGTCAGCTGGCGGGCGCCGGCGCTTGGATTGATGAGCTGAAGAGCGCCGGGGTGGCCCACGAGGCGGTGAGCTGCCTGGGTCAGTGTGACCGTGCGCCGGTCGCATTGGACGTCGACCTCAAGCTTGTGGCCCGGGGTCCCAAGGGTGCCGTGACCGCCGATGATGACAATCTTGTCATCAACCTCGGTGGTGAGGACACGGGGGACTATGCGGCGCTGTCCAAGGCGCAAGAGCTGGGTCAGGACGCAGTTCTGGATGCACTGCAGGCCGCCGGACTCCAGGGCCGGGGCGGTGCCGGCTTTCCCGCCCACTTCAAGTGGCGTGCGGTCAAGGGGCAGGCCGAGCCCACCCGCTACGTGGTGGTCAACGCCGATGAGGCAGAGCCAGGCACCTTCAAAGACCGCGAGTGCATGCTCCGCCGCCCCCACCGGATGCTGGAGGGCCTCGCCATCGCCGCGTGGTGTGTCGGCTGCACCGAAGCGTGGATCTATATTCGAGGTGAGTTTCCCGAAGAAAAGGCGTCGCTGGAGGCCGCCCACGCCGCCGCCGGAGACCACCTGTCGTGGCTCACCTTGAAGTTTGTGAGCGGGCACGGCGCCTACATCTGTGGCGAAGAGACCGCGCTGCTCGAGTCTCTGGAGGGTCGCCGGGGCATGCCGCGGCTCAAGCCGCCATACCCAACCGAAGCGGGCCTGTTCGGCAAGCCCACGCTGGTCCACAACGTAGAGACCTTGAGTTGTGTGCCAGCCATTGTGTTGCGCGGTGGGGCGTGGTTCAAGGCCCAGGGGCGCACCGAGCCCGGCCACAAGCTGTATTGCGTGTCGGGGCACGTGGGGCGGCCAGGGGTCTATGAGCTGCCGCTTGGGGTGACGCTGGACGAATTGGTGGATGCCGCGGGTGGCTATGTGGGCACCCCCAAGGCATTCTCGCCCGGTGGGGCATCCGCTGGCTTCCTTCCGATGTCGGAGCGGGCCACCCCCTTGGACTTCAAGGGATTGGCGGCGAAGGGCTCCATGCTGGGCAGCGCCGGCATTGTGGTTCTCAACGACACCGTCGACATGGCCGAGGCGGCCCGGTGGAGCGCGGTGTTTTTCGAGGACGAGAGCTGCGGCCAGTGTGCACCCTGCCGGATCGGGTGTCGAGTGCTCCGCCAGGGGCTCGACCGCTACCTCAGCTCGGGGCGTGAAGATGCCCTGGACATCGTTGATGACGTTGCGTTTGAGCTGGAAGAGGGTAGCATCTGTGGGCTGGGGATGGTGGCCCACTTGCCGGTTGTGTCCGCCCGCCGACACTTTCCCGAAGACTTTGGGCCCCGTGCCCCCACTGGAGACAACGCATGAGCCGCGCGCCTGAAGCAGCCCTCACCCCGTTCTCGATCACTGTGGATGGGGAGGTCGCTGAAGCGATGCCCGGGGACACCATTCTCGACGTCACCCGGAAGCTCGGGCGGGACGTGCCCACACTGTGCCACGACGATCGACTGGACCCTGCGGGGGCATGCCGTGCATGCTTGGTCGAGGTGTCCGGTCAGCGGCGGCTTCAGCCGGCGTGCGCCTTCAAGGCCGCGCCCGACCTGCAGGTCGAAACCACCAATGACCGAATTGAGCGCCACCGCCGGGTGCTGCTGGCGATGTACCTCGCCGACCATCCACTCGATGAGCAGGGTCTTCCGGCGCAGGGCCCCAACGGCAGCGACCTGCGCGCGTGGGCCCAGCGCACCGACGGAATCCCGGTCTTTCCGGCGGTGAATGCCCCTCGTGCAGGACGAGAAGACGCCAATCCTTATATTGGCTTCCACCCTGAGTCCTGCATCCTGTGTGCCCGCTGTGTGCGCTACTGCGACGAAGTGGAGGCCGTCAGTGCCATCACCATCGCCGAGCGCGGCAGCGCGTCGACCATCACCACCGCCGCCAACATTGGGTTGTTGGACTCGACCTGTGAGCTGTGCGGGGGGTGCATCGACACTTGCCCGACGGGCGCCCTGTTCGAGAAGAAGGCGCCACCCATCAAGCTGGAACAAGTCCAGAAGGTGCGCAGCACATGCAACTTCTGCGGGGTGGGCTGCCAGCTCGATCTCAACGTTGCCAACGGCCGGGTGGTCAAGGTCACGTCCCCACCCCCAGGCTCGACGGTCAACGACGGCAACCTGTGTGTGAAGGGGCGCTTCGCCTATGACTTCATCCACCACGGGGATCGGCTGACCCAGCCGCTCTTGCGCGGTGAGGACGGGCGACTGCATCCCGCGAGCTGGCCCGACGCCATCGCCCGTGCCGCCAAGGGCCTCAAGGGTGTGGAAGAGCGATGGGGCGCTGACGCACTTGGGTTTATCTCGTCCAGCCGCTGCACTGGAGAAGAGAACTACCTGATGCAGAAGCTGGCGCGGGCCGCGTTTGGCACCAACAACTGCCATCAGTGCGCCGCAACGTGACACGCTCCCACCGTCGCCGGTCTGGTGACAATGTTTGGTGCGGGCGCGATGACCAACAGCATTCCGGAGATCCGGGACGCTGAGATGCTGTTTGTGATTGGCAGCAACACAACCGAAGCCCATCCCATCATCGCGATGGAGATGAAGCGGGCGGTGCGACGAGGGGCCAAGCTGGTGGTGGCCGACCCCCGGGCGATCTGGTTGAGTGAGGTGGCGGATCTGCACCTCCAGCTCAAGCCAGGGACGGACGTGTGGCTGCTGAACAGCCTCGCCCACGTCATCATCGCGGAGGGACTCACCGACCGCGACTTCATCGAGAAGCACACGGAGGGCTTTGAGTCGGTCAAGCAAGCGGTGGCGGAGTACACGCCCGAAGCGGCCGAGGAGATCACGGGCGTGCCGGCCGAGTCGATTCGCCAGACCGCACGCTGGTATGCCACCACCAAAAAGGCCGGTGTGTACTACACCCTCGGCATCACCGAGCACAGCCATGGCACCGACAATGTGTATGCCTTGGCCAACTTGGTGTTGATGACGGGGCACTTGGGCGTGCCCTCGGCAGGCATGAACCCGCTCCGTGGCCAGAACAACGTCCAGGGCGCCAATGACGCGGGGGCGAGTCCCGTCTTCTACCCCGGCTACCAGCGGGTGACGGATGAGGCCGCCCACGAGAAGTTCTCGGTGGCCTGGGGACGGGACCTCAGCCACGACGAGGGCATGAACCTCAACGTGATGATGAAGACCCTCGGCGAAGGCATGAAGGGCCTCTACATCATGGGCGAAGACATTGTGTTGAGTGAACCCAACACAGCCAAGATTGAAGAGGGGATGAACAAGATCGAGTTTGTGGTGGTGCAGGACATCTTCTTCAACGAGACGTGCCGCTTCGCTGACGTGGTGCTGCCGGCGGCCTGCTTTGCCGAGAAGGACGGTGTGTTCACCAACTCGGACCGCCGGGTGCAGCGGGTGCGCAAAGCGGTGGAGCCGCCGGGTGAGGCCCGCGCGGACTGGGAGATCCTCTGCGATCTAGCGCGGGCGGTGGGCTACCCGATGCCCCACTATGCCTCTGCGGGCGAGGTCTACGACGAGATGGCCGCACTGGCCCCCCAGTTTGCGGGGATCAGCCATGGGCGCATCGATGCGGTGGGTGGCTTGCAGTGGCCCTGCACCGACCAAGCCGACCCCGGCACCGTCACGCTGCACGGCGACGGGCCCATCAAGGGCAGGGCACCGTTCCAAGCCGTCGCCTACCGGCCGAGCTTGGAGCTTGCCGACGAAGAGTGGCCTCTTGTGTTGTCCACAGGCCGCACACTGTACCACTACAATGCGGCCACCCAGACCCGGCGGGACTCGGGGCCGGTGCTCAAGCAACCGGAGAACTTCGTCGAGCTGCATCCCAAGGATGCGGGTCGGCTGGGCATCGAAGATGGCGAGCTGGTGCAGGTTGCGTCCCGACGGGGGGCGGTGGAAGCCCGCGCGGTAGTGACCCGAAAGATGCGACGGGGCTGCATCTGGATGCCGCTGCACTTTGCGGAGAGCATGGCCAACCAGCTCACCAACGACCAGGGTGACCCGGTGACCGGGACGGCCGAGTACAAGGTGTGCGCCGCCCGTGTCGAGAAGCTCGGTGGTGGAGCCCGAGGGTGAGTGGCGCTTCGCCGGCGGGCGATGGTGCCGACACGTCTGGGCTGCCGCTGTTGCGCACCCCCCGGCTGCAGCTCCAAGTGCTGCATCCTCGGTATGCCGCGCTGGTCGCCCAGTATCACCAGGACAATGGGGCCCACCTCGCGCCTTGGGAGCCGCCCCGGCCCGCCGGCTTTGCCGACACCTCCTTCTGGGCCGGCCGTCTCGAAGTGGCCCAAGACGAGGCCCGGCGTCAAGAGTCCCTGCGGCTGTGGATCAGCGAGGGGCACGGCGCGCCCACAGCGGTGGTGGGCTCGATTAACTTCACCAACGTGTGCAGGGGCCCGTTCCAGGCGTGCAATCTTGGTTATGCGCTGGCCCGCACGGCCCAGGGACAAGGGTGGATGACCGAGGCGCTGCGGGCGGCGATCGACTTTGTCTTTCAACAGTGGCAACTGCACCGCATCCAAGCCAACTACATTCCCGAGAACGTCCGCAGCGGCGCCGTTCTGGAGCGGTTGTGCTTCGTCAAAGAGGGCCGGGCACGGGACTATCTGTTCATCAACAGCCGGTGGAGCGACCACGTGCTCACATCGCTGACCAACCCGGAGCCCGTGTCGCCTTAGGCGGCCCCCTCAATGCACAAGAGGCCCGCCGTCGTCGTCGGTCCCACCGATGCCCACCCAGCCCCGGGGCTTGCGGTCACCGGGCGTGCCTTCGCCGCCGCCCTCGATGACCTCAAACTTGCGAAGCTGCTTCTCGATGCGCTTCTTCTCGCGCTTCAGGGCCGCCTTCTTGCGGTCTGGGGGCCATGCGCCGATGCCGATGGCCCAGCCGGTGGCCATGCCGCCCAGGTGCATGGTGGTGCTGGTGCCATGGTCGAAGCTGAGCAGGCGGAGGACCTCGATGCCCACGATGATCAGCGCGAAGGTCTTGGCCTTCATCTCGCCAAGCAAGAACAGGTTGATCTTGCGGTCGCCCATCGCACCCGCCCAGGCCATGAGAATGCCCATGACTGCGCCACTCGCACCCAGGTGCAGCTGGTTCGCAATGGGCGCGGCGATGGGAAGGGAGGGCAGGAGCAGACCGACGGCGCCGACCAACAGCGTGACCACCACCCCGCCCAGTCCGGCCCAGATGTAGGACTTGAGGAAGCGCTTGGGCCCAACCATCGCTTCGTATTGGGACCCAAACAGCCACAACCACAGCATGTTGAACAGCAGGTGGGTGGGCGAGGTCGGGTCGTGGATGATGACCGATGTGACGGCTTGCCAGAGGCTGCCCGTGAAGAAGGCCCGCGGGTTGAGCGCGAGCTCGCTGGAGAGGCTGGTCCAGCCGAGCTGCATGGCGACCAACATCAGGATGTAGACGACGACGTTCAACCCAATCAGCATCTTGATGGCGCTGCCCACCGTCGGCAGTCGCAAGGTCGGGCCCGAGCCGTTTGGATTCACGCGGTCTCCCCTGGTGCAGTCCGGTGCGCGGTCACGCTAACACCCCCTGCGCACCGCGGAGTCGGGGTGCGACGTGTCCATCTGTCGGTGGGTGCAGGAGTCTCCTGATGACAGCAGCTGCTCCCAGAATGTCCATGATTGCGTTGTTGTTGATGGTGTTCAGCGCCTTTCCTCCGGCGCATGCCCACCCCTTCCGCACGGGCATTTATGGCCACCGGGTCACCGTCGAGCTGCGGTCCGACACGGTCGTGGTGGACGCCCTCTTCGAGGAGCCGACCCCCCGTGTGCTCGCGGAGTACCGGGTGTGGGCCGATGGCCAGGCCGGGGCCCCATCAGAAGTGATGGCCCGCCACACGGCCCTTCGCCTCGCGGAGCTGGTCCAGGGCATCTCGGTCACCGTCGACGGGTCGCCGGTGGTGCTGGAGCGGCGGGAGACCGACGGTCGCAATGGGGTGGGCGGGGCCGACTTTGTTCGCTACCGCTTGCGGCTGCAAGCCACGGCGCCGGCGGGCTACCGGAACGTCAACATCGTGGACGAGGCGCACCGGGAAGAACAGCTCGCGACCCGCTGGGACATCGTGATGGCGGAGGGTCTGCGGCTGGATGCCTCCAGCCTCTGGGGCGAGCGAGGTCGGGATGGATCGGGTCAGTGGACGGCCGACGGCACCGAAGCGCGGGAGCTGAGGCTTGGCGTCACACCGCTCGGGCCCACCACCCGCGGCTTGGTGCGCCTGGGAGAGGTGTTGCTCGGCGACCGGGAGCGTCGGAGCGACGGACTCCTCGACGGGCGACAGTGCCGGGCGGCGGTGCTGACCCCGCTGCGGAACCGAGCGCTGGCGGTGGTGTTGGGGCCGCTCCTGCTGATCCTCGTCGGCTGGGCTGTGCGGCGATCTTGGGCTGATCGTCTTGACAGGTGAAAGGCTGTTCAGTAAGGTGGGTGGGCCGAGGCGTGGGTTGGCGCTGTGGTGTCTTCGCGGCGTGGGGTCAGCTTGAGCCCTGCGGTCCCGCGGCGATGTTGCACGCCATGCGCGTCTCATTGGTCTGTCTTGTGGGCGGGAAGTGCGGTGGCATGTGCCGCTGGCCCCGGTCCACCCATGCTTGAGCCTGCCTTCCGAGGAGCCCCTGTGAGCACGTCCTCAACTGTCGACGCCTTGTCCGCGCGACAGCGTGATGTTCTGGACTTCGTGTCGTCCTCCATCTCCCAGAGCGGTCGTCCGCCCACCTACCGGGAGATCGGCGATGCACTGGGCATCTCGTCCACCAACGGGGTGGCCGACCATGTCAAAGCGCTGGTCCGCAAGGGCTTCTTGACAAAAGCCCGTGGCGGCGCTGCCCGTGGCATCCAGCTCACGGAGAAGGCGGGACCGACCCATCGCGGCGACGTGGTGAGCGTGCCCATTGTGGGCCATGTTGCTGCCGGGCAGCCGATCTTGGCCGACGAAAACTACGAGCGCTCGATCCACCTGGACGCCAGCATGGTCGGCGGTGGTGGGCGTTGCTTTGCCCTGCGGGTGCGGGGCGACTCGATGATTGAAGAAGGCATCCTCGATGGGGATGTGGTCATCGTCCGCGAGCAGAACAGCGCGCGGAATGGCGAGATTGTGGTGGCTCTGGTCGATGGTGAAGCCACCGTGAAGTTCTACTTCCGGGAAGGCACCCGCATCCGGCTCCAGCCCGCCCATCCGACGATGGCGCCGATTTACGTCGACCGCTCTAGCGATGCGACGATTCAGGGTGTGGTCACCGGGGTCTGGCGCCAGTACTGACGATGGGGGCCGTCGCCTTCGGGTACGGTGGCGAGCCCCTTCACCGCGGAGTGCGCCCCCGTTGCCTCGTTCACGCTCCGGACTCTGGGTGGAGATCGCGCTGGCGTTGGCGCTGCTCACGCTGACGACCATTGTGCTCAATGCTGGCGTGTTCTGGCTGCTCATCAAGAAGACCGAGGAGCAGCGGCGCACCGACCTTGCTTTGTCGCTCACGAGCGCGCTGGGCGCCCAGCTCTCGGTCGCGGCGGAGCGGGAAGCCGAGGGCCGTGCGACCGCGATGCGTCGGGTGGTGGCGGCCTACGAGGGTGCTGCGCTCGACATCGACGAGCTCTACGTGGTGGGCATGGACATGCAAGTCATCGCCCGGCTGGCGGGTGAGCCGTCCGTGGTCCGGGACGCGGGCTTTCGGGCGGCCATCTTCGGGCACAAGCTGCACTCCGAAGTCCAGGGCAACTTGCTCGGGCGGCGCTGGGTGGTGACGACCGCGCCGGTGGCCCCCAAGGGCAGCGTTGTGGGTGCCGTTCGGGTGCGCATGCCTCTGCGCACGCCGCTGTTGCCGGGGGGACCGGCGGGCTTTGTGCTGTCCTACACCGTGCTGTCGGGCGGGCTCATCGCGCTGTTTGGCTTCAGCCTCTTCCAGCGCCGTTTGTTGGTGCCGGTGGCCGCGCTCAAAGATGGCACCGAGCGCATCGCCGCGGGTGACTTCGGCCACGAGCTGAAGGTGGATGCAGCCATCGAGCTCGAAGAGCTGTGCGAGGCCCTCAACGCCATGCGCTTGTCGCTGGCGGACTACCGCGCGCGCACGGCGGACCAGCTCCAGCGGCTGGCCTCGGCCAATGAGGATCTCCAGCACGCCCAAGAAGCCCTCATCCGCAGCGAGAAGCTCGCCGGTGTGGGGCGTCTCGCAGCGGGCCTGGCCCACGAGATCGGCAACCCGCTCGCGGCGGTCATCGGGTCGGTGGAGCTGCTGCAACAAGGGCTCGGAAACCCTGTGCTGGAGGCCGATCTGCTTGCGCGGGGGCGCCGAGAGCTCGACCGAATCCACCTCATCATTCGCCAGCTGCTGGACTACGCGCGGGTGGGGGACGGCTCCCTTCAGCGAGTGTCCTTGGCTGAGGCCGTGGGTGATGCGTTTGCGACGGTGCGCTTGCAGTCGAGCTTCCGGTCGTTGACGCTGGCGCTGGACGGGCCAACCGAGCCGCTGTGGGTGCGCATCGAGCCTGAGAAGCTGCATCAGGCGCTGGTGAACCTGCTGACCAACGCGGGCGATGCCATCAATGCGGGGGGAGGCAGCGCGGTGCGGATTGGTCTGGGCGCGACCCGCGAGGGATGGGCGACGGTGCGGTGTGAAGACGACGGGCCCGGCTTTGGCGAGCTGGCGCTGGAGCGCGGTCTGGAGCCCTTCTTCACCACCAAAGAGCCGGGCCAGGGCACCGGTCTGGGGCTCGCGCTTTGCCTCCAAGTGGCCGAGAACGCCGGTGGCACGCTCCGCATCAGCAACCTTCCCGGTGGTGGAGCGGTGGTGGAGTTGATGCTGCCGACCGTCGCTCCCGTGGCGCCCGATGTCTGAGGCGCAGGGCTCAAGCTGGCGCTGGGTCGCCTGGGTGGTCGCACTGGCTGCGGTGCCTCGCGTGGTCCAAGCGGGGCTGCGGTGGGACGAGGTTGCCCTGGCCTACCTGGCCTACACCGCGCCCACGGCCGATGCTCTGGCTGCGGGCCACCTGGGGGATGCGCTGTCCACCTGGGTCGGTCTGCATCCTCCCCTCCATGCCGTGTTGATGGGGATCGTGGAGTGGGCCTGGCCGGCGCCGGTGCTCTGGCTCGGGCTGTCGCTGGTGGCGTCGCTGTCGGCGGTTGCCCTCATGGTCCGGCACGCGGGCCTCATGGCGGGCGTGCTGATGGCCAGCTCTCCGCTCCAGATTCTCTATGCCGCCGAAGTGAACAACTACCCGCTAGCCGTGGTGTCCGTGGCGGCCTTGCTCGCCGGGATGGGGGCCCCGCTCGGCTGGTTCTTGGCGGCTGTGGGGCTGGCTTGCTGGAGCCACGTGCTCACCGCGGCGGCTGCGGGCGGTGCCGTGGTCTGGCGGCTGTGGCACACGAAGGATCGGGGGGAGCGCGTCCCCCTCGCAGTGGGGTCGCTCGCGTTGGTCGCGCCCGTGGTCGCCGGGGCGGTTCGCTTGTCGAGTGGCGACGGCACGTTTGTCCAGCCGGCCTTTGACGGGGTCGCTTGGTTGGGGATGGTGGTGGACCGCGTCGGGTGGCCCAGCGTGGTGCTTGCGGGCGTGGCGGCGCTGGGGCTGAGGGGTCCGGCGCTGGCTGTGGGCCTTCCGCTTGTTGGAATGATCGTGCTGGCGCTGGTCCTCGGCGCTGCCGCCCCCCACCAGCTCCCGTACTTGTTGCTGCCCCTGCCGGTGCTCGCCGTGGGGCTCTCGCAGGTCCTGAGGGGGCGCCACTGGTCGATTGTCGCGGCTGTGGGTGCTCTGTGCGCGGGCCAGCTCGTGGGCGTGGGCTGGCACCAAGCCCAACGGGTTCGCGCCATCGTCCAAGATCTCCACCATGAGCGGGGTGTGGACGTTGCGCTCGCCGAGAGTCGCCCCGGCGATGTGCTCTGGTTGGTGGCGCCCGCGCTCCAAGCCGACGACGACAAAACGGACTCTTCGTCGGTGTTGTGGCGCCTGGGTGTGCTGTCGCCGATGCCTATGCGCAGGGACGTGGACCTCGACTACCAAGACTGGCGCTACGGTCAGCCTCGAGCTTGGCGGGACCGCACGATCCACACCTCCACCGAGCTGGACGAGCAACCGCTGGACCATGTGGTGCGGGGGGCGTGGGCGCGCGGCGCGCGGGTGTTTGTGGTTCTCTATGATCACGCGCCGGCGACCGGTCTCGACACCCGCGTGGAGCGGGCGGTCCGGCCTTGGTCCCCAGTGGTGCGGCGCATCCCCCGGTCCCACGGGCTCGGCGATGACCTCATCTACACGCTGTCGGGGACCTCCCCATGAGCGAGCTGGCACCTTGGCAGACCGCGTGGCCAGCGGGTGTGGTCCTGCTGGGCTTGGTCCTCGGCGCACTGTGGTCGGTGCGGCAACGCCAGGCCATCGGACCGCGGGTCTGGCTGGCGCGGTGCTTTGTCTTTGGCTTGGCACTGGTCGTGCGTCTGGTGGTCCTGCCGGCGCTCTCCGTCCATGTCTACGACGGCCACGAAGCGGAGTACTGGGACATCTTCAGGGGGGTGCGAGACCTGGGGCGCGGGGGCACGGTGCTCTACCCGAGCATGCAGTGGCTCTGGTGGGGGCTGGGCCGCGTCTTGCCCCACGCCCCTTGGGTGCCCGTGGTGTTGATGGCCGGAGTTGGCGCGGCCGGTGCGGTGCTGGTCGGCATGGCCGCGCGAGAGGTCGGAGGTGCGCGTGCAGCCGTCGTGGCGGGTGTGCTCGTGGCCCTGCACCCCATCCACGCGGCGTGGTCATCGTCGGCCTACAACGTGGTGCTGCCCAGCACACTGATGGTCTTGAGCTTGTGGACCATCCTCCGCAGTTGCGGCCAGCATCGGCTCCACCCCGGGCTCATCTTGTTGGGGGCCTGCGCGGCCGGCCTTGCGGTGCTGACGCGGTTGGAGACGGTGCTGCTGGTGCCGATCCACGTGCTGGTGCTGGTGCTCTGGACTCCCGATGGCATCTCGGGACGGCGGGCGCTCCGTCGGCTGGGTCCCGTACCTGTGGTGGCCCTGCCGGTGGTGGCCGTGACCCTGGCGGGCGTCTGGCCGCTGGTCTTTCCGGGCGAGGTCCCCGGTGCCGGGGAGCGTGCGCTGTCGTTCTGCATCAACAAGCTGTGGCTGGCACCATTCTGGCCGTGGGATGGATTGGTGATGCTGGCGGTGGCGGCGGCCGCCGTGTTGGCGGTGCAGGTCCGCCCAGCTGTGGGCGGCCCGCTGCTGTTGGGGGTGGTTGTGGTCCACCTCACGATGGCCTCATTCGATGACTATGCCGATCGCCACGCGCTGATGGTGCTGCCTTGGCTGGCGGTGCTCGTGGGGCTCGCGGTCCAGGGGCGGCGAGGACGGTGGGGGACCGGTCTGGCGGCGGGTCTGGTGGTGGTGGAGCTGTGGGGGCTGGGCGACCTGCGTACTCGCTACTATGGCGATGAGGACGTCTTTGTCGCGAGTTTGGCGGCCGACCCTGCCCTGGCAGATCTGCCCCGGGTGGACGCTCAGTCTGCCCGCGTGGATGGTGAGCGAACGTGTGCCTGGATCAATGAAGACCACCGCGCGATGCAGACGCCGCCCTTGTCCCACTTCAACTTGGTGGACCCCCTCGAAGTCCGTCGGCTCCAGGACGAGCACGGCTGCATTCGGTGGTGCGCAGACGTGCAAGACTGGCGGTGGTCCAGCCGTGGGGTCCGGGACCGTGCTCTGAGAACCCACGCGCTGTTCCGTACCCACCCGGTCGCCGTGGTGATGGAACAGGCCTCGGGGTATGGCTGTCTCGTCCTGCAAGTGGATGAACGTCTGTGCTGCGGGGCTGCACCCCCGGATAGCGAGCGGTCAGCCTAGGCCCCGCCCGTCCACGTCAACGCCTCCTCACCGACCCCTGCCGGATTCCTGATGTCCTCCCTCGACCGCATCGAGCTTCACCTCGGTCGGCTCGCCCGCCGCCAGCGGGGGCTGCTCCTGTTGCGGGCCGGCCTCCAGCTCGAGGTGGTGCTTGTGGTGGCTGTTCTGGTCCCTGCGGTGCTGTTGAGCGTCGGGCTGGAGTCGGGGGTCGCGTTCGCTGCGGGGGCTGTGCTGGGGTTGGCCGGTGGCGCGCTGGTGTTGAGGCCTGTGGTGAAGCGCTGGGGGCCGACGGGCACTCTTGCGGCCCAAGCCCGGTGCGTCGAGGCACTTGAGCCAGGGTTGGAGCAGCGGCTGGCCACCGTGGTCGGTCGGGCGCCGGTGTTGCGGACGGCCACGCCACCGCCGCTGTTGGTCCGTGCAGCCGACCGCGCGTGGGCCCTCGCGGAGCCCGTCACGCCAGCCCAAGTGCACCCGACCGCGCCGCTGCATCCGTGGGGCTTGGCCGTTGGGCTGTCGTTGCTTGTGTTGGGGCTCTCCTCCCAGGTTCTCCCGGTCGGCCCAGACCAGCTCTTCGGCATCTTGATGGGGGCGAGTGTCGCCGAGACCCGCCTCGCGGACGCCGGTGGTGAAGTCGGCGATGAGCGGGTTGTCGTCGGCGACATTGTGCTCCGCTACGTCTTTCCCGGCTACACCGGTGCCGAGCCGGTCGAGGTCCGCAACAGCGACGGCACCATCCACGCACCCCCCGGCACCCGCGTTGAGATCAGCGCCCGGACCGAGCGTGTGTTTGACATGGCCGCGCTCCAAGTCGATGACCTGGCCCCGGTGGACGCCCGCCTCGTCAGTGGGCGGGACGTCTATGCGGCGCTTGATGTGGATCAGGCCGGTGTGTGGCGCTTCGTCTTTTTCCAGGGTGACGGCGCGTTTATGTCCGCGGACTTCTCGATTGAGGTTGAGGACGACACAGCGCCAGTGGTTGCCCTGGAGCGCAGCCCGCCTGCCCGGGTGCCAGTGGACGGCCGGGTGCCGCTGTCTTGGTCGGCCCAAGACGACTTTGGGATCCAGCGCGTTGTGCTCGAGGTGGTTCGGCCCGATGGCACCGTCGAAGAGCATGTTCTGCGCACACCCCTCGATCCCGAGCGGGGGCTCCAGGGGGGGCTGTCGATGACCCCCCGGGACTTGGGCATGAAGCCCGGCCAGTCGGCCAAGCTGCGGATTGTGGCCTACGACAACGACGTGATGGGGGGCAACAAGAGGGGCGTCTCGCCCGAGGTCGAAGTGCAAGCCGAAGGCCGAGCCGGCCAGGGGGCGAACCTGGCCCAGCACATGGAGCGGGTTCGGGATGCGCTGTTGATCGTGCTGGCCGACTTCCTCGAAGATCCGGGGCCCGACGCGGACTCCGCTGCCGCCGTCCAGGCGTGGGTCATCTCGGCCCGCACCCGCTTCGACCCCGTGCGGGCCATCCAACACGCCCAGTGGGGCGACGAGGGCAGTGTCACCTTCGACGCTCAGGTGGTGGCGAACGTGGAAGAAGCCGCGAGCAAGCTGTTCCGGTTCGCCATCACCACCTGGGAACCGGGCAGCCGCCGCCGCATCACCGACGCCGACGCCGCCCAGCTCGCTGACCTCATCGCGACGGTGGTGTCCACCACCGAGACCGCCGTGTATGCCCTCGACATGTTGGTGCGCCAGAAGGGCATGGCCGACATCGCTGAACAGGCTGAGGTCTTGGCACGGGAAGCCGGTGAGCTCGCGGCCATGGCCGACGATGTCTCGCAAGGGGAGATGCTGGCCCGGCTCGACCGCCTGGACCAGATGCTGGCCGAGCTGGCCGCCGCTGCAGCGAGTCTCGGAGAGGGGGGCCTTCGCGAGTATGTGAACTCCCGCACTGCCGAAGCTCGGAATCTCCAAGACGACGTGCGCAAGGCCATTGCCGAGGGTCGGATGGACGACGCCCGCGACCTCATGGAGCAGCTTGCGGAGCAGCTCCGACAGCTCTCCGAAGGCATCAACGACCAAGTGGCCCAGCAGCAGACTGGCGACGACTCGGCCCAGCAAGAGATGGAAGCCACCATGGAAGAGCTGACGAAGCTCGAGGCCGACCAGCGGGCGCTGATGGAGGAGCTGCAGGCTCGTGCCGACGAGCTGGGTGACGGTGTGGCGGAACAGGTGGCCCAGTGGAAAGAGCTGGACGCCTTGGCCGGCGAGATCGTGAAGCTGGCCACCGACGCGGTGGATGCCACGGCGGATGGCCGGGGCTGGCGTGCCGAGAGTGTGCGCGCGCTGGAGACCAGCCGGCTCAACCTCGGCAACCTGAAGGACGCGGTCCAGGCCCGGGATGTGGAGCGTGCGCTGGAGCGGGCCTACCAAGCCCAGCGCCCGGCTTCCCGTGCCGAGCGCGCGGCCCGCATGGAGTCGGAGCGAGAGCGCCCGGCCAGCCAGCCCCGGCCCGACGGCTTGGATCTGGCGCGGGGCAACTCCGAGCAAGTGCTCGCAAAGCTGGACCAGCTCGCCGAGAAGCTGGAAGAGCTGATTCGGGAGCAAGAGTCCTCGTCGCCGGAGGTCGAGCAAGCCGCCCAGCAGATCGCCGGCCAGCAGTCCCAGCTCAGCCAGCGCCAGTCGGACCTGGAACAGAAGGTGCGAGAGGTGGAGCAGTCGATGCCGCTGGCCCAGGGCGATGCTGCGTCGGCCATGAAGCAGGCCGGCGACGCGATGGGTCGTGCCGAAGATGTGCTCCAGCAGGGCGATGCATTGGGTGGTCAAGGCCACCAGGAAGAAGCGGCGGACCGCCTCAAGGAAGCGCGGGAGCACCTGGAGTCTGCCCAGCAACAACAGCAGCAGATGCAGCAAGCCCAGCAACAGATGCAGGGCCAGCAACCGTCCGGCAGCCAGGAGGGTGACCAGCCGCCGTCTCCCGCTCCCCAAGCCGGTCTTGATCTGCCCCTTCCGGAAGACTTTCAGACCCCTGAGGAATACCGAAGGGCGCTTCTGGAAGGCATGGCCGGTGAGGTCCCCGACGAGTACCGCACGCTCAACCGCCGCTACTTTGAGGAGCTGGTCCGACAGTGATGTCCTATCTACCCGCACTGGCCGCGATGCTGCTCAACTTGGGCGGTCTGGTGGGTTCCGCCGACGCCCGAGCTGGCGGTCTCCAGGACGTTGAGCTGTGTCTGGACCACTTCGATCTGGGCTGTGCCCACCGTGAAGCGGCCGATCTCGACGGGGTGTTGGGCAATGAAGCCGACCAGCTCCGGGCCGAGCTGTGGTTGGCCTTCCATGAGGGTCGGTATGGTGAGATTGCCGCGCTGATCGAGCGTCTGGAGGCGATTGGTGTGCGGGTGGACGCGCTGGAGCCCGGGGTGCCGTACCGACCCACAGCGGACGCCGCCAACGGCATGGTGGAGGCGGCGGGCGAGCGGGTCGCAGTTCGCTACGCGCCTGGAGTGGACGAGATCTTGGCCAAGGAGGGGGTGGAGGTCTTGGAGTCCAGTCGCACCGAGATTGACGCCCTGTTTGGGGGAGGGCCGGACCACACCATCGTGCTCGACATCTTTCCCACGGCCAGTCGCTTCATCGCGGCCAGCGGGCTGCCACCCGAGAGTGTGCGCACGACGGGGGTTGTGGCCTTGTCCAAGTGGACCCGGCTGCTGCTGACCAGCCCCCGGGCCTTGTCCCGTGGCTACGCCTGGAAGGACACGGTGGCCCACGAGTACATCCACCTCGTCGTCGCCTACCGCAGCCGAAACAACGCGCCCGTCTGGCTTCAGGAAGGGTTGGCGAAGCACTTGGAGGGTGCGTGGCGCGGCGAACAGGGCACCCCCCTGGGTGTGCATGCCGAGAGCTTGCTGGCCGACGCCGTGCAGTCCGGCGAGTTTGTCCCATTCGAGAAGTTCGCCCGCTCGATGGCCTACCTGGACTCCGGCGAAGAGGCCGCGCTGGCCTTCGCCCAGGTCGCCACGATGGTCCGCTTCATGCTCGAGACCAGCGGTCCCCAAGGCCTCGCGACGCTGATGGACCGGCTCGCCGAGGGGGAGGGTGCCGAGCAGGTGGTCGCCGAGCTGGCCGGCCACGCTGACTTCCCGTCGTTCAAGACGGCGTGGGAGGCTTGGCTGCGCACCTTGCCGCTGGTGGAGGCCCGTCTGGCGGCCCTGCCTGTGGTGCTGGACGGCGCCGGCAACGAGTTTGATGGCGACCCGGTCCTGGCGGGACGGGCCGACCTCGCCCGCTATACCCGGCTCGGGGATCTGCTTCGCGAGAAGAACCGACCCCAGGCCGCACTCATCGAGTACGACAAGGCCGATGACCCCACCGCACCGGCCTCACCGCTGCTGCTGGTGCGCAAGGCGCTGTGCCACGATGCGCTGAACCACCCCGCCGAAGCCCGCTCATTTGTCGATGAAGGGGTGGCGCTCTACCCGGAGTTCACACCGCTCCAGGTCACCCGAGGGCGGCTGCTCGACAAGGCCGGTGAGGGGGCTTCAGCCCTGGTCGCATGGCGGGCCGCCCACGATCTGAATCCCTACGACCCCGAGGTTCAGGAAGCCCTGTTCCGGGGTTACACCGCCGCCGGAAAGAGCGCGGATGCCCTGCGGCATCGTGGCTATCTGCGAATCCTCCAGACCGGTGGCGCAACCGAGCCCAAGCCCCCGCCGGCTCGCTGAACGGCCCCACCGGTCGGCCTCCCTGGCCGGCCCCCCCTTCGCTGCGCTGCTCCCCGCGCCGCAGCCCCCGTATTGCGGAAGGACATGATGACGCTTCAACAGCAGGGCACCGCCGATGATCTGGCCCTCTTCGACGAGCTGGGGCGGGCCCGCGGCCGGCTGCGGGAAGCCATCGCCCAGCGCATTGTGGGCCAAGATGCCGTCATCGAGGCCATGCTGGTAGCCCTCTTCGCCCGTGGCCACTGCCTCTTTGTCGGGGTCCCTGGGCTCGCAAAGACGCTGCTGGTGAGCACCACGGCGGATGCGCTGGGCCTCGACAGCGGCCGCATCCAGTTCACGCCGGACCTGATGCCGGCCGACATCACGGGCACTGAAGTGCTCGAAGAGGACCGGTCCAGTGGGCGGCGCGAGATGCGCTTCATCCCGGGTCCCGTCTTCACGAACCTGCTGCTGGCCGACGAGATCAACCGGACGCCACCGAAGACCCAGTCCGCGCTGCTCGAAGCGATGGCCGAGGGGCATGTGACGGCCGCCGGTCAGCGCCGCGCCCTGCCGCGCCCGTTCTTGGTCTTCGCCACCCAGAACCCCATCGAGCAAGAGGGCACCTACCCGTTGCCTGAAGCACAGCTCGACCGGTTCATGTTCTCGATTCATGTGGGCTACCCGTCGGCGGCCGACGAGATCGAGATTGTGGAGCGCACCACCCGAGGGTCCGAAGGTGAGGTGGAGCCGGTGCTCGACTGCGAGCTGCTCGTGAAGCTCCAAGACCTCGTGCGCCGGGCCATTGTGCCCGGTCCCGATCTGGTGAAGGCCGCCGTCTCACTCGTGCGGGCCACCCGCCCGGGTCCCGATGCACCGGCCCACGTCCAGCGCTTGGTGCGGTGGGGTGCGGGTCCCCGGGCCAGCCAATACTTGGTGCTCGGAGCCAAGGCGCGTGCGGCCCTTCAAGGTCGGGAAGTTCCATCAATGGATGATCTTCGTGTGGTCGCCCCGTCGGTCCTGGGCCACCGTGTCCTGCTGAACTTCCAGGCTGAAGCGGAAGGCCGCCAGGCCCAGGACGTGGTCGCTCAGCTGGTGGACGAGGTGCTGTCCTGATTCAGGGCTGCGAGACCGGGACGCGGCGATGAACCCAAGCGCGTCTCCTTGGGACCCGGAGGTCCTCGCCCGCATCGTGCAGCTTGAGCTGCGCGCGCGCACCCTTGTGCGAGGCCACCTCCACGGCGCACACGGCAGCCAGCGGGTCACCAGCAACGTCGAGTTCGCCGACTACAAGGAGTACTCACCGGGCGACCCCCTGCGGGACCTCGACTGGCGGGTGGTGGGGCGCTCCGACAAGCTCGTCGTGCGCCGCCACCGTGCCGAAGATGAGCTGGCCTGCACCATTGTCGTCGATGCAAGCGGGGACTTGGGCACCGGCAGCGCCGGGCGTCGGGGGCTGCCTCCGCTCGATGGCACAAAGTGGGGTGTGGCGGTGGTCCTCGCGGCCACCTTCGCGCAGTGGGCGATGCTCCACAATGAGCCGGTGGGGCTAGCCATTCTGGGCGGGGAGGGTGCGCCCTGGTCGTGGCTGCCGCCGTCCGGGGGACGGGCCCAGCTTGCCCGCATCCACAGTGCGCTTGCCGCCACCCGCCCCAGTGGCCGTGCCGAGCTGGGCGTGGAGCTTGCGCGCATCGGTGAGCGTGTGCGGCGCCGCTCGGTGGTGGTGTTGATCAGCGACCTGATGGAAGAACCCGAGACCTGGGGCCGGGCCCTCGATGCGTACGGCGCACGCGGGGTGGACCTGCGGGTGCTCCACATCCACGACCCGGCCGAGTGGCGCTTCGACGTCAGCGGGCCGGCCCGCTACCGCTCCCCAGAGGGTGGCGAGCTCTTGACGGCGGACCACTTGGACGTGCAGGAGCGCATCGGCGAAGTGCTCGCGGAGTACCGCGCTGAAGTGGCGTCCTGGGTGCTCCGGGCCCGAGGGATGCTGCTGCCGGCGCCCTCTGACGGCGACATTGCCCTGCTGCTCGGTCGCCTGCTTCGGGCCCGTCCATGAGTCCGGGACTGCTCTTTCCGGCGGCCCTGGGTCTGCTGGTCTTGGCGGCGGGCCCCGTGCTTGCCCATCTGGCCCGCAGGCGCCCCGAGAACGTCGTCGAGTACGGCGCCATGCTGCTGTTGCAGAGGCTTCAGCAGCGCCAGCGTCGCCGGCGCCGAGTCCATGACTGGCTGCTGCTGCTGTTGCGCCTGTTGGCCGTGCTGTTGGTGATCCTGGCTGTGACCCGGCCGGAGCTGCGGTGGCCCGAGACCGATCCGGACACGGCCCCCCGAGGACCGATGGTGGTGGTGCTCGACAACAGCTTGTCGATGGACCAGCGGCTGTCGGCGTCCGGGGAAACAACGCTGTTCGCCCAAGCCCGCGACGAGGCCGTGGCCTGGGTGCGGGCCCTGCCGGAGGGCACAGAGGTCGCGGCGGTGACCATCGGTGGCCAAGCCGTGCTCGTCTCCGATGTTCTCAGTGGTGACCGGGGTGCTGTGGCGGACGCGCTGGAGGATGTGCGCCAGACTTGGGGCACCACCGATCTGGCCGGTGGCCTGCATGAGGCCCGGCGGCTGCTGGACGGTCGTGGAGGGCGGGTGCACGTGTGGACCGACGAGGCGGGCGACGTCGCGGTGCCCGCTTCCCGGTCCGAGCTCGAGCTGATGAGCACTCAGAACATCGCGCTGGTGCCCCATGTGGTCCGTGGGCCGTCCCAAGCCAATGTGGTGGTGACTGGCGCCACCTACGGCGACGGCGTCGAGGGCGGCACTGTCCGGGTCAGCCTCGCCAACCATGGCGTGGACCCCATCGAGGTGCCCCTGTTCGTGGAGCTCCCCGACGGCACCCGCATCACGGCCTTCGCCGACATTCCTGCCCGCGGTGTGGCCGAAGAGACCGTCACCGTGCCCCGGGTCACCGACGGCGGCGTGGCGGTCGCCCGGGTCGAGGACCCCAGCCTGTCCAAAGACGACGCCTTCGCCTTTCACCTGCCTCGGGTCGGCGCCAGCCGTGTGTTGGTGGTGGATGGTGACCCGGGCCTCACGCCGACCGCCTCCGAGGTCTATTTCTTGGAGCGTGCGCTCGCGCCGTGGGGGCCGGGGACCGCACAAGCCGGTGTGATGCCGGTGGTCACGTCCATGGCGGGTGTGGTGGACCTGGACCCCGACGTCCACCGCGTGGTCATGCTGGCCAATGTGGCCGACCCGTCGGGCCTCGCGACCCGGCTCACCGACTTTGTGCGGCGGGGTGGTGGGGTGGTCATCGCGCTCGGTGACAATGTGACTGCCGATCGCTACAATGGCCCACTGGGCGGCATCTTGCCGGCACTGCTCCGCCGTCCACGCGCCTTGGCCAGCCCCGGCGAGGTCGGTGAAGCGACGGCGCTGCCCCTCGCGGACCTGACGTTGTTCGCCCCCTTCGCCCGGGGCGGGCGGGCCGGGTTCTCCCGTGTGCACTGGCGCACGCTGGCGACGCTGGAGCCCTTCGAGCAGGACGACGACCACCGCGTGCTCTTGGAGACCGAGGGCGGGCTGCCTCTTCTCGTGGAGCGGCGACTCGGTCTGGGGAGGGTGCTGCTGTTCACCGGCACCCTCGACCTCGGCTGGGGCGACTTCCCCCTGCAAGCGGTCTACATGCCCTTCATCCAGCGCCTGGTGTCCTACCTCGGTGGCGAAGCGGGCGGCGGGGCCACACGGCTGACGGCGCTGGTCGATCAGACCGTGACGGTGGAGGTTCCCGGGGACTACGGGGAGCTGGAGGTCCGGGGTCCGAGCGGTGCGGTGGCCGCCCGCGTGCGCAGCGATGGGGTGCAGTTCCAGCCCACCGAACCTGGGGCCTACACCGTGCACGCCCAGGGAGCGCCGCCGCTGGCATGGGTTGCGGTCAACACCGATCCGATCGAGTCGGACCTGGTGCCCGGCCCGGCGCTTGTGGAGCTGGCTGCCGAAGTGGACCCCGAGCGCTACCAGCAGCGGGTGGAGCTGGGCCCCTGGCTGATGGCCGCAGCACTCCTGTTTGGCCTGGTCCAAGCCATCGTCGCGGTGGTGCAGCGCCGACGTCGAGAAGCCGCACTGCAACACGATGATGGCCAAGGGGTGGACGATGTTGCGGCATGACCGAACGCGCCGGGACCTGCTGCGACTCGGGGCCCTTGGGCTCGGTGCGCTCGCTCTGGACTTGCCCGGCTTGATGCCGGTGGCCCACGCTCTCGGGCCTGGCTCTGAGCTCGACATCGGAGAGCTGCACCTGCCCAGTGGGACCGTGTCCCGCCCTCGCGCGTGGGAGCGGCTGCTGTACGAGGTCATCCAGACCACGAGTGTCGAAGCCAACCCGGTCGCCCGCCAAGTCGAGCCGGAGTCCGCCGCCCTGTTTGCGCATCCCTTCTGTGTGCTGGTCGGAGACGGCGCGCTGCCGGCCCTGTCGGATGCGGCAGTGGAGCAGCTTCAGCGCTTCCTCGCCTACGGTGGCTTCTTGTTCATCGACGACACCACCGGCAGCGTCGATGGCCCCTTTGCCCAGTCGGTGCGTGTCCTGGTCCGGCGGCTGTTTCCCACCCGGCCCATGGCGCCGCTGCCCGGCGACCACTCGGTGTACCGGGCCTTCTTCCTGCTCGATGCAGCGCTGGGCCGGCTGGGCCGCCACGGCTACCTCGAAGGGGTGAGCGTGGGTTCCACAACGCCGCTGATCTACTGCCCCAGCGATCTCTCGGGGGCGCTGGATCGCACCGAGAACGGCCGCAATCGCTTCCCTGTGGTGCCGGGCGGTGAGCGGCAGCGCCGGGAAGCCCTCAAGCTCGGCATCAACCTCGTGATGTACTCGCTCACCTCCAACTACAAGCACGACCAGGCCCATGTGGCCGAGCTGATGCAACAGGGCAGGATCGAGTGATGGACTGGCTGCTGGGTGGGAGCATGGGTGCCGGCGGTGCCCTGGAGTGGTCCACGGCGGGCCCTTGGGTGGCGGCTGCGGCCGCTGCTGGGGTTGTGGCGTGGCTGCTGGCGGTGCTGTCCCGTCCGGATGGCACGCCCCGGTCCCGCGCGCTCGAAGCGCTGTGCTGGGGGCTCGCGCTCGGGGCACTGGTCGTGGGGCTTGCCGGGCCGAGGTGGGTGGAGCGGGAGGGCCGGGTCGACACGGGCAAGGTGGTCATCCTTATCGACAACAGCGCATCGATGGCGGTTCGCGAGGGTGGCAGTCCCCGGAATGCCCCGGTGGATGAGCTTGTTGCATCCATCACCAAAGAGGTCGGTCCGCCCGTGGAGGTCTTCCACTTTGACGAGGCACTCCATGCTGGCCCGCCGACTCGCTTCGATGGCCGGGGCACCGATCTGCGTGTGGCGCTCGATGCGCTCACCGACCGCTACTTGGGCCAGAAGCTGCGTGGGGTGGTGCTCATCACGGATGGTGCCGACCGGGGCAGCTTGCGCCGAGAGCTGACCGATGCTGCGGACCAGCTCACGGCTGACCTCGCGCCTCGCCTGCCCGGCCCGCTGACCATCTTCCAGATTGGCGAGCAGGACGACATCTTCGATGTGGCCGTCGATGAGGTCGTGAGCGGCGGGTATGCGTTTCTTCGCACCGACCTGGAGCTGCGGGTGCTCCTGCGGGGGCCCGCGGGCTTCACGACGGATGTGCTCCTGAACCAAGACGGCCGGGGTGTGTCCAAGACCTCGGTGACCTTCGACGAGAAGGGCCGGGCCGAGACCACCTTCACCATCCAGCCCCGCAAGGTTGGGCGGTTCGCTTGGGAAGTGGAGGTGCCGCTGGTCCCCCAGGACGCAGTGCCCGGGAACAACCGCTACCCCGTTGTTCTGCGCGTTGTGCGGGACCGCACCCGGGTGCTGCAGGTTAGCGGCAGCCCCAGCTACGACCAGAAGTTCCTGCGGCTGTTTCTGAAGGAAGACCCCAGCGTGGATCTGGTGAGCTTCTTCATCCTGCGCACCCACGAGGACATGGACCCGGTCTGGAAGGCCGACGAGATGGCGCTGATTCAGTTCCCCTACGAGCGGCTGTTCACGGAAGATCTCGACTCGTTTGACCTCGTCATCTTGCAGAACTTCAACTACCGGCCCTACTTCTCCTTCGAGGCGAACACCCTGCTCGGCAACCTCGCCACCTACGTGAAAGACGGCGGCGGGCTGGTGATGACTGGCGGGGACCGCAGCTTCGACTTGGGCGACTACGCCGGCACCCCCGTCGCAGATGTGCTGCCCGTGAAGCTCGGCGTGACCGGCACAAAGACCGATCTGGCTGCGTTCCGCCCCAAGCTCACGGCGGCCGGGCTGGCCCACCCGCTCACCCGCTTGGGCGCGTCCTCGGATGCCTCGCAACACGCCTGGGACCAGCTCGCCCCCCAGGATGGCCTGAACCTGAGCCGGGGACTCGTGCCCGGTGCGGCTGCACTGGCGGTGCACCCGAGCTTGAAGACGCCCGATGGCACGGCCATGCCGGTCATCGCCGTGCGGGAAGTGGGGGAGGGCCGGACGATGTCCATGTCGGTGGATGCGTCGTGGCGATGGTCGTTCTCGGAAGCTGCGGTGGGTCGGGGCAACCAAGCGTATCTGCGGTTCTGGAAGAACGCGCTGCGCTGGCTGGTGGCCGATCCGGAAGACCGCCGCATCGTGGTGACTCCCTCGCGCGAGAACGTCCTGCTGGGCGACACACTCAGGCTCACCGTGCGTGTGCGGGACTCCGGCTATGCCCCAGTGGCGGGGGCGGATGTGGAGCTGCGCGTGCACCCGCCGGAGGGCGAGATCCAGGTCCACACGCTCACCACCGACGTCTCGGGTGAGTCCATCGTGGAGGTCGACGCCACCGAGCGTGGGGCGTGGACGGTGAAGGCGACAGCGGGCCGGCTGGACGCGGACGCCGCCCAGACGGTGTTTGCCGTGAACACCCGCGATCCGGAGCTGATCGACATCCAGCCCGACCCGCGCTTTCTGGGGCAGCTCGCAGCGGTCTTGGGCGAGCGGGGACGGTTGGTGGCGCCCTCGGGCAGCGTGGACCTGCTGCTGGACGAGGAAGCGTCCCGCCAAGTGCGGGCCCGCGAAGAGCACTCGCTGGCCCAAGCGCCGCTGCTCGGGCTGATCTTTGGCCTGTTCGCCAGCTTGGGCTGGTGGCTGCGGCGACGGGGCGGCGGGGACTGAGGGGACAGCCCCGGTGCCCTACAGAATGGGCGCCGGACGCCAGCGGGCGGCCTCGGGAAAGCGGGCCGTCCACACATCCACGGCTTGTGCAAAGCGCATCGCGCCCGCAGGCGCATCGCCCACAAACGCGATGGGGTCCTGCATCAGGGCATCGAGCTGGTCGGCGCTCAGCGGGATGCAGGGGTCGGCAGCCAAGCGTGCCACCAAGTCGTTGTTGGCCAAGCCTTCTTCCCGCATCTCCAGCGCGACGGCCACGGCGTGGGTCTTGATTGCCTGGTGGGCTTCTTCCCGGCCGCTGCCGGCCTTGACGCACGCCATGAGCACCTTCGTGGTGGCCAAGAAGGGCAAGTAGCGGTCGAGCTCACGCGCGATGACGCGGGGGTAGGCGCCCAGCTCATCGAGCACCGTGAGGAACGTGCACATCAGGCCATCGATGGCGAAGAAGGCGTCTGGCAGGGCCACACGGCGCACGACTGAGCACGACACATCGCCCTCATTCCACTGGTCGCCGACGAGAGCGCCCACCATCGCGAGGTGGCCCCGGAGGATGGCGCTGAACCCACACACCCGCTCACAGGACCGGGCGTTCATCTTGTGCGGCATCGCTGAAGACCCGACCTGGCCCTTCTTGAAGCCCTCGGTCACCAGCTCCTGGCCGGCCATCAGCCTCAGCGTCCGGGCGAGGTTGGCGGGGCCGCTGCTGAGCTGGACGAGGGACGAGAGCACCTCAAAGTCGAGGCTGCGGGGGTAGACCTGGCCCACATTGGTGAGGGTGGCCGAGAAGCCGAGCGCGGCGGCGAGCTCACCTTCCAAAGTGTCGACTGCTGGGACACTTCCGAGCAGGTCGATCATGTCTTGACGGGTGCCCACGGGGCCCTTGATGCCCCGCATCGCGAAGCGCCCGATGAGCTGGTGGATGCGGTCCAGGGCGATGAGCAGCTCTTCACCGGCGTTGGCGAAGCGCTTGCCCAAGGTGGTCGCCTGGGCGGCGACGTTGTGGGATCGGCCCGCGACCACCAAAGACGCGTGCTCCACCGCCAGCTCGGCCAGCCGTGTTGCGACGGCCACTGTCCGCCCCCGGAGGAGCTGCAAGGACTGCAGAAGCTGGAGCTGCTCAATGTTCTCGGTGAGGTCTCGCGAGGTCATGCCTTTGTGGATGTGCTCGTGGCCGGTGAGCGCGCAGAACGCCTCGATCCGGGCCTTCACGTCGTGCCGGGTGACCCGCTCGCGGGCGGCGATGTCGTCGAGGTCCACCTGGTCCAGCACCGCCTCACAGGCTTCGATGGCCCCGTCGGGAATGTCCATTCCCAGGCTCTTCTGGCTGCGGAGCACCTGTACCCAGAGCCGGCGCTCCAGCACCACTTTGTGGGTGGGGGACCACAGCTCGCGCATCTCTCGGCTGGCGTAGCGGGTCGCGAGGACATTGGGGTTCTCGGGTGCAGTCATGCCGGAAGCTCCTCTGGTGCGGGATTTTCGAGACTTGCCCGTCAATCCACTTGCGGATGGTCTGAGGCTCGCGTGGCCCTGCAACGGAGACGAGTGAGGCTCAGCTCGGGCTGTTGTGGGGCCAGGGGCCCAGACCGGGGCTGTGGTGGGGCGGCGACTATCACGGTCCGCACGCCGTGCTGAACGGCACAGGACAAGGGCCTGTTGGGGCGATCGAAGACGGTCGAAGACGGTCCGGGCGAACCGGAATCGGATACCGTTCGTGGAACTCCGGGGCGTGGAACCTGCCCTGGGGACTGGGGTCGTTGTCCCGTCCACTCGCCCATGCAGCGCAAGCTGTGGCTGCGGTGCACGGCGGTGAAGCCCCTCACGCGGGAGTTGAGATGCGGTTGGGCTTTGGTCGCGGGACGGGATCGCTTTGGGGTGCGCTGCTGTCGGGTCTGATCGTGGGGAGTGCCTGTTCGGGCGGCGACTCCTCGACCGACCCGGCGCTGACGGTGCCCAGCGAGGGCGTCGAGGGCGCCGAGGAAGGCGGCGACGCTTCTGCAGAGCAGGGCCCACTGGTTGCGTTGATCAAGGCGGTGGGGCCCGCGGATCGGGCGCCCTCGGATGTGGTGGTGCAGCTCGGGCGGGACGTCTTTGATGGGTCCCAGATCGGCCGGCCGGCGCCTCCTGCCACGGTGTTCTCCATCTCGCCAGAGGTGGCCGGAGAGCTGCGCATCACCGGGGTGGACGAGCTGACCTTCGTGCCGGCGACCGCCTTTCGGCCGGGTGAAGAATACGCATTTGTCCTGGAGTCGGTGGGCGCTGGAAATTCGGATGGCGAAGCGGTGTCCGACGGTGCCAAGCGCCACGAGTTTGTGGTGCCCGCCCATGGCCTCGTTCGCATGTCGGTCCAGTCCTACGACTCGGTCGGGATGAAGGCCGGCGTTGACCTTGTGTTCAGCAATGCGGTGAAGCCCGCAGATGTCGCGGCCAAGGTGAAGTTCACCCTCGACGGCCGCCCGCTCTCGCCAGATCGGGTGGAGGCCACCGGACGAGCCGACACCGTGCGCGCCCAGTTCACTGGCCGTGCGGTCGCCAAGGACGGAAAGCTGGCCCTGCGCCTCGCGAAGGGGCTGCCGTGGGCGCTCGACGCTGGGGTGACCGCCACCGACGCCAAGGCCGACGTACAGCTCAAGGCGGGCAAGCCCATCGAGCTGCACGCCGCCTTGATCAAAGAGGGCACGAACGGCTTCTATCTGGACGTGGTGTGCAGCGACCCGAGCGCTGGTGGTGAGCGCTGGTACTGGGACCGCGACAGCTACGACGGCTGGTACTTGAGCACCCGGTGCATGCCGGACGCTGAGACGGTGCTGAGCCGGGTGAATGTCAGCCCTGCGGTGGAGAACCTCAGCGTGGCCGAGGCCCCATCAGGCTTTCGCATCTTCGGCGACTTTGAGAAAGGTCGGTACGAGCTCACTCTCGATGCCGGACTGCGCACGATCGACGGGGGTGTGTTGGGCAAGCGGTGGGAAGGGGCCATCACGGTGCCGAAGCGCACGCCCCGGGTCGCCTTCGTCAACAAGGGCCGCTACCTCCCCCGGTCCGCGTGGCGTGAGCTGCCCATCGAGCACTTGAACCTCAACATGGTGGAGATCTCGGTCCGCCACGTGCCGCCGGAGAACCTGGTCTTCTGGCTCACCGGCGAAGAAGCGGCCGACACGCGCACGGCCAACCTGATCGCCAAGAAAGAGCTCTGGGTTCAGGGCGACGAGGACGAGCTGGGCAAGAGCTGGCTGGACGTCCAAGAGATGGTGCCAGAGGCCGGTCTCGGCGTCTACGAGGTCGAGGTCAAGGGCGATGACGGCCGCCGCCGTGACGCCACCCGCTTGGTGCTGACGGACCTTCAGCTCATCGCCAAGATGGAGCGCCCGGCGCCTGGCAAGCAGTGGGGCGACACGGCCCACGTCTGGGCCCGGGATGTGCACTCCGGCAAGGGGGTCTCCGGCGTCGACATCAAGCTGGTGCGCCCCAGCGGAAAGGCGCTGTCGCACTGCATGACCGACGGCGAGGGGGCCTGTCGGATGGTCCTGCCTGAGGAGTCCCTCGACACGACTCCCCCGGTGGCCCTGGTCGCCCGCAAGGGCAACGACCTGACCTTCCTCGACTTCGAGGACCTGCGCATCGAGCCCGAGGGGGATGTCAACGGTGTGGCCTGGCGGAGCGCCGACGACGCGCCCTACGTGGCGTCCATCTACACCGACCGCGGGGTCTACCGACCCGGCGACACGGCCCACGTGTCCGCAGTGGTGCGCAATGGTGCGTTTCACGCTCCAGAAGCTGGGCTGCGGGGAAGCCTTCGGTTGTTCGACCCCCACGGCACCGAAGTGCGCAAGAAGGTTGTCGAGGCCGACGCCAACGGTCTCGTGAGTGTCGACTTCCGCTTCGCCGACTTCGCCACGACGGGGCGCTACCGGGCCCGTCTGGAGATCGCCGAGCGCAGCCAGGGTGAGGTCACCTTCAACGTCGAAGAGTTCGTGCCCGAGCGCATGAAAGTGACGGCGGAGGGCAGGGGCGCCGGTCATCGCTTCACCGATCCGGTCCCGCTCGACATCACCGGGCGCTGGCTCTTTGGCGGCTCCGCCGAGGGGGCAAAGGTCGAGGTTGCGTGTCGCATCGAGGCGGCTCGCTTTGCTCCTGAAGGTCGCAAGGGCTGGCAGTTTGGACCGGCCTTTGTCGACGAGCGCGCCCCCCGCCCGCTCACGTTGGGCACGGTCGAAGGCACGCTCGACGCTGGAGGACTCGCCCAGATCCGCTGTCCTGCTGCGGACCAGTCGGGCTCCCGCTTCGGCGCCGCCGCCGTGGTGGCCGATGTCTCGGTGTTTGAGGGCGACTCTGGCCGCACCACCCGGGCGATCGCCAAGGTGCCCGTCCACCCGGCCGACATCTACCTGGGCCTGCGCGCCAGCACCGACACGGCCAAGTCCGGCGTCCGCATGGCCGTCGACGGGGTGGTGGTCGATCCCGAGGGCCGCAAGGCCAAGGCCAAAGACATCGAAGTGACGGTCTTCAGGATGGATGAAGAGTACGGCTGGTGGTGGGACGAACAGGAGGGGGGCAGCAGCTACCGCCGACTCCTCCGTCGCTCGAAGGCTGAAGTGCTCCACGTCTCCGTGAAGGACAGCGCCTTCTCCCTGGACTGGACCCCGCCGTCGGATGCCGCGGGCTGGTTGCTCGCGTTCGAAGCCGATGGTGCGCGCTCTGAGGTCTATGTCGAGGGCAGTGGTCGCCGGTACTGGTGGTCGGCGAGCGACTCCAATGTGGACCAGACCCCCCGCCCCCGCCGGCCCAAGCCGCTCGACATCCAAGGCCCCTCCCGCGTTGTGGTCGGCGAGACGGTGGCCGTCACTGCGAAGGCGCCCTTCGGTGGGTACCTGCTGTGGACGCTCGAGACGGACGAGGTGGTGCGCACGGTCTGGCAGAAGGTCGATGCCGGTGAGGTCCGCTGGTCCTTTCCCATCGAGACCTTCACCCCCGATGTGTACGTGACGGCCTTCCTCATCAAGAACCCCCACCTGGAGTCCCAAGAAGCGTTCCTGCCGGACCGGGCCCACGGCGTGCGGGGCATTCGGGTCGAGCCCAGCGCCTACACGCGCCAAGTCAAGCTCGACGTGCCGGACGAAATTCGTCCTTGGTCGCCCCTCGAGATCAAGCTGGACGTGGGTCCACTCGATGCCCCGGCCACCGCCACAATCGCCGTGGTGGATGAGGGCATCTTGTCGCTCACCCGCTTTGAGAGCCCTGACCCCAACAACACCATCTTTGCTCGGCGCCGTCTAGATGTGGACACCTACGAGACCGTCGGCTGGACGGTGCTTTCCGAGCCTCGGGGCCCCTCGTCTCGCACCGGCGGCGACGAAGGCGGCGGGGCCAGCGGCCGTGTGCAGATGGTCAAGCCGGTGGCGCTCTGGCAGGGCCCGGTGGAGATCCCCAAGTCAGGCAAAGCCACCGTGTCCGTGGACGTTCCCGGCTATCGGGGCGAGCTGCGAGTGATGGTGGTGGTCGCCGAGCGCACCCGCACCGGCCACGCCGACGCCCAGGTGTTGGTGAAGGACCCCATTGTGGTCCAGACCACGCTGCCGCGCTTTCTCTCCCGCGGCGACACGGCGGAGATTCCGGTGTTTGTCAGCAATGTCAGCGGCAAGGACCGCGACGTGACCGTCAGCTTGGAAGTCGAAGCCTTCGACCCACTGGAGGGCATTCGCCCCTCCCTGGTCGACCCGACCGACGCGGTGCAGATCATCGGTGGAAGCTCCGGCGAGATCTCCCTGAAGGACGGCAAGAGCGGCACTGTCGCGTTCCGGGTGCGGGCGAGTGAGGCGCCGGGAGCGGTCCGTTTTCGGGTGGTTGCAACCTCTGGGGGCCTGCGCTCCTACGAACAGCTGGAGCTGCCGGTGGTCCCGGACCTCCCCGAGGACAGTCGCACCGACATGATCCCGCTGACTGGGGACGTCGACCTTGCCGCTGTCCTGGCCGACGATGGGTGGGCCATCGGCAGCGACACCACCACCTTCTGGGTGACCGTCAATCCCTACGCCCCCGCGCTGACCCACCTCAAGCATGTGGTCCGCTACCCCTACGGTTGCATCGAACAGACCAGCAGCAGCACACGGCCTCTGCTCTACGTCAAAGACCTCGTCAGCTCCATCGACGCATCGCTGGTCTCCAACGGCAGCGTGGACGACATGGTGGCCAAGGGCATCGAGCGGGTGTTCTCGATGCAGACTGCGTCCGGCGGCTTTGGCTACTGGCCGGGATCGAGCTCACCCGATGAGTGGGGCACCGCGTACGCTCTGCACATGCTGTTGGACGCAAGAGACGCTGGATACAGCATTCCCGAAGACTCCATGGCCGAGGCGGTGGAGTGGTTGGGCCGACGGGTCGATGGTCGGATCGGCCAGGTGGACGGCACGATCGCCTACCAACACTACGTGCTCGCCCGTGCGGGTGAGGGTCGTCCTGGCGGCGCCGAGAAGCTGCTGGAGTTGCTGGGCCAGAAGAACGAGAAGCTGGCCCGAAATGACTGGCGGGGCCGCCACCTTGAAGCCGACTATCTGCTGATGGCCGCGATCTACCTGGGCGGCGACCGTCGCCACGAAGCGCAGCTCAGGGCCATTGACACGTCCCCCATCCGCACGACCCGCGAGAATACGTGGAGTTACTATTCCGAACTGCGGCGACGCGCGATGACCCTTGGTGTCTACCACGACATGTTCGGGGTCTCCCCTGAGTCTGAGCCCCTGGCGCGCATGATTGCGCAACAGCTCAGCAAGCGGAGCTCCAGCTACTACACCACTCAGGAGATCTCCTGGGGCATGACTGCGCTCGGCAAGCGGGTCCAGAAGGCCTCCGCCGAGCTGCCGAAGGTCACGCTGAAGGCCGGCAAGACCGTCCTGGATCCCAGCAATCAGGGGCCCCGGGGCGACCGAAGCTGGACCTTGAGGGGGGCCACCACGGTGTCCGCGCTCAAGCTCAACGTGTCCGGCAAGGTGCCCGAGGGGGCTTGGCTGGTTGTCAGCACGGATGGCGCACGTGCCCAGGATGACCTGCCCATCGGTGGAAGCGGCCTCAAGGTGCTGCGGACCTACCTGACCGCCACGGGCAAGCCGGTGGACTTCACCAACCACGACCTGGGCCAGCCCATCTTTGTGCGGGTGGACGTCACCAACACGGGACGCAACAAGGTCCAGAACGTCGCGCTGGTCGACCGCATCCCCGCCGGCTGGGAGATCGAGAACCCGCGGCTGGGCCGGGGCAACTTGCCCGAGTGGGCAGACGCCGGCCGGATGTGGGACCGCGAGCACATGAACCTGCGGGACGACCGGCTGGAGCTGTTCGGCTCCATCAAAGGTGGGAACACCGTCACGGTGGTCTATGCCGTGCGGGCTGTGACCAGCGGCACCTTCCATGTGCCCGATGTCACGGCCCAGGCGATGTACGACCCTGAGGTCTGGGCGCGCCAGACCGGGCCCGAGATCACGGTCCGGGGCCCATGGGCGGACTCCTTCCTATAGGGGTCGGCTTGTGGGTTCGCTCCCTTCCCGCCGCGCGCTGTTCCTGAGCTTGGCCCTCCTCTTTGGGGGGCTGCTCTTGGGTTTGGTCTGGCTTGTGCCGCTGCCCGACCGGCTGTCTGTCCCGGACTCCACCGTGTTGGAGTACCGCGATGGGGATGTGGCCCACGCCTTCCTCGCGCCCGACGAACGGTGGCGGTTGGGCGTGAAGCTCGAAGACGTGGATGAGGAGTACGTTCACGCACTGGTCGCGCTCGAGGACTCTCGGTTCTGGTGGCATCCCGGAGTGGATCCCATCGCGGTGGTGCGGGCTGCGATTCAGAACATCGGGGCCGGGGAGGTGGTGTCGGGTGCGTCGACCCTGACCATGCAGCTCGTGCGCATTGTCGAACCACGGCCCCGCACGATGCGGTCGAAGGCCATCGAAGCGCTGCGGGCGGTCCAGCTGGAGCTGCGCCTGGACAAGGCCCAGATCTTGGAGGCGTACCTGCGCATGGCCCCCTACGGGCGCAATGTGGAGGGTGTGGAGGCGGCGGCCTGGGCGTGTCTGGGGCACGCGTCGTCGGCGCTCTCGCCTGCTGAGATTGCGCTGCTGTTGGCCATTCCCCAGGATCCCCGCCGCCGTTCTCCCGCGTCTGGGGACGCCGAGACCCTCAGGGCGGCCCGGGACGCGGTGGCCCAGCTCTTGTTGCGGGCCGGTGCGATGCCTGGGGTGGGCGCCGACCACCGTGCGGCCGAGGTGCTGGCCGAGATCCGGGCCAGCGCCGTGCCGACGCGGCTTCAGTCATTGCCCAGAGATGCGCCCCACGCGGCCATGTGGATGCATGCCTCCAGCCCGCCACCCCGGCCAGGAGAGCGGGTGCGCACCACGCTCGACCGGGGCATCCAAGCGAAGGCGGAGCAAGTGGTGGCCGATGCCCGCCGCCAAGCCCAGCGGGCCGGGGTGCAGGACATCGCAGTGGTGGTGCTGTCCCGCGAGTCCAGTGAGCTGAGGGCGCTGGTCGGTGGGTTCGACTTTTGGTCAGGGGAGACCGCGAGCCAGATCCCCGCGTTTGCGGTGCCCCGCTCGCCCGGGTCGACCCTCAAGCCGCTGCTGTATGCCCGCGCCATTGACGAGGGGCTCATCTTGCCAGAGCACCTCGTGGATGACGTGCCTGTGCAGTATGACGGCTACTCTCCGCGCAACTATGATGGGCAGTACGACGGCATGGTGACGATGGAGCAGGCCCTGTCGCGGAGCCTGAACATCCCATTTGTCCAGTTGCTCCAGAAGGTTGGTGTGGAGCGCTTCTTGGGGGACATGCGCTCGCTCGGGGTGCGCTCGCTCGACCCCCGGCCCGGCCACTATGGGTTGTCTCTGGTGGCGGGCGGAGTGGAGGTGACGCCGCTGGAGCTGGGCGGCATGTTCGCGGCACTCGCCGAGGGTGGGGTGGCCAAGACCGTGCGGTGGCGAGGGGAGGGGGCGCCGCCGCGGCGGGTGCTTGGCGAGGGCGCGACCTGGCTGACCCGCCGGGCGCTGCGGTTGCGGGACCGACCGGACTTCCCGGCACGACGGGAGCTCTCGGCGGTGCCCCGCGATCTGCACTGGAAGACGGGAACCAGCTTTGGGAACCGAGATGCCTGGAGTGTCGGATCAGGTCGGCGCTACACTGTGGTGGTGTGGTTGGGCAACCTGAACAACCGCTCCAGCAGCTGGCTGGTGGGGGCCCAGGCCGCCGGTCCGTTGCTGTTCGACCTGCTGGAGAGCCTTGACGACGGGATGCAGGGCCAGGTGCCGCCGGCGCCAGCGGACCTCACGATGGTGGAGGTCTGTGCACTCTCGGGCCGGTTGGCGACCGAGGCCTGCCCACGGCACCAGATGGCCATCGCGCTGGAGCGGCGGGTGCCCACGGCGCGCTGTGAGATGCACCAGAACATCGAAGTGGACCGCGCCACTGGCCTTCAGGTGCGACCGGGGTGTCGGGAGGGCAAGGACGTCGAGCAGCGCACGGTGGTGGAGTGGCCGGCGGCGGTCCAGCGCTGGTTGGCCGAAGCGTGGCGCAGCGAACCGGTGGCCCCTCCGCTGGCCCCGGACTGCGCGCCGGCGACGGTGGGGGCCGCGCCGACCATCGTGTCGCCTGAGGCGGGCCTCACCGCCGTGCTGCTGCCCGGTGTGGATCCCACGGAGCAGGACGTGCCACTGGAAGCGACGGGCGGACCCGGTGAGCTCGACTGGTTCGTGGACGGTCTGTGGCTGGGTCGGGCCCATGCCCACGAGCGGGTCTGGTGGACCCCGAGTGCCGGTGAGCATGAGCTGATGGTGGTCGATCCCGCCGGTCGGTCCGCACGCCAAACCCTGATGGTCCGGGCGCCATGAGGGTCCCGTTGTGTCAGCGTCCGGGGTCGGTCCTCGTGTGGTGGACCTTGTGGCGGGGCAAGCGTGGTAGGCTTTGGACGGCGTCTCCCGTGGTCAGTAGGGCTCCTCCAATGCGCATTGCCCCTCCGGCGTCCCCGTCGGCCAGCTTGCCGCAAGATACAGACCAATACGGGCGCAATCGGTCGGTGACCGACGAGTGACGCGCCGGCCATCCGTGGTCCCGCGAGCGTGGCATGATGGACAACACCAGCCAGTCGCCCCAGCTCGTGGCTGGGCGATACCGGGTCGATCGATTGATCGCCCGCGGAGGCATGGGATCCGTCTATCTCTGTCACGATCTGGAGCTTCCGCGACCTGTCGCCGTGAAAGTCCTCAGGCCGGGTGCGGATGTTGAGGGGAGCGGTCGGTTTGTGGACCGGTTCCATCTCGAAGCGAAGACGCTCGCGTCGCTGAACCACAACAACATCGTCACGCTGTACGACTACGGCCAGACCGACGATGGACAGTTCTATCTGGCGCTGGAGTACATCGAAGGTCCACGCTTCACCGATGTGGTTCGCCAGGGCCCGCTGACCGCCGAGCGCGCCAGCGACCTGATCTTGCAAGTGTGCCGTGCCCTTCGCTACGCCCACAAGCGGGGCGTGGTCCATCGCGACCTCAAGCCCTCCAACCTGCTGATTCGCGTGGACGACGATGGCGAAGAACAGGTCAAGGTCGTCGACTTCGGGCTGGTCAAGGTGTTGGAGGGGGACGACCAGAGCCTGACCCGAGCGGGGCTCATTCTGGGGTCCCCGCATTGCATGGCGCCCGAACAGATCCGTGGCCAAGACGTGGACCACCGCACCGACATCTATGCGCTGGGCGTGCTGCTCTTTCGCGCTGTGGTCGGCCATTGGCCCTTTCACGGTGACAGCAGCACGGCGACGATGATCGCCCACGTCAGCCAGCCCATCCCGGCCTTTGCCAGCATGAACGTGGACTTGGTGGTGCCCGAGGGCTTCGAGGCGATTGTGGTGCGGTGCCTCCAGAAGCGCCCGGCGGACCGCTATCCCGACGTGCCGGCGCTCATGGCGGACCTGCGGGCCATCATCGGGCGCCAACAGACCGTCACGATTTCTGGCCCCTCCACCGGCTCCGAGCTGTCCATCGTGACGGGCAACCGCACGGGCGAGCTGTCTGCGCTGTCCCAGCTCTCAGAGGCCACCCGCGCCCTGCACGACATGTCCCAAGCCGTGCCAACGGTGCCGCTGCCTCCGGCCAAGAGCGCGTCCCGCTCGCCCCTTGTCGCCGCGGGGGTCGGTGCGGGCATTGCCCTCGCGTTGATGCTGCTGTGTTCGGGGGTGTTTGTGCTCGGCGGGATGATGGGCCGCCAGTCTGGCGGAGGCCCACCCGTTCAGGAAGCTTCTCAGCTCCAGCCCGCCCCGAGTCCGACCCCGAGTCCGACCCCGTCGGTGCGCCCTGCAACGCCCGACGCGCCCCCAGAGCCCGCCGAGGTGCCCGCGGTTGTGCCAGACACGACCGCTGCGCCTCCGGCGACGCCGGACCCGCCGAAGAGTGCGCCTCCCCCGGCCAAGACGCCCGTGCCGGCGGCGAAGTCCGAGCCTGCCGCCAAGCCGGCGCCGAGCACCAAGACCGAGCCGAAGGCCGAGCCCGAGGGCACGAGCACACCGCCGGCATCCAAAGAACCGGCAAAGCCCGACTCGCCCTACAAGGGGCTCGATGAATGGGACGACTGATGGCGACCCGCCGGTCCCCAGAGCGGAGCACGGCGGCACCATGAGCGACGTGTCGCCGTCACGTCCCGACGCGGTGGCCACTCCCGAGGGCCCGTCCGTGGACTCCGAAGCCGGGCTGCGGCCCGACGAGCTGGCGACCTTGGACACCTTCGTCCGTGCCCGCGACGCCGAGGACCTGTTCGGCTGGTTGGGCCTCAAGCGCAATGCGCGGTCGGGGGTGCTGATGGCCCGGCTCGACCACCGGTTTGACGATGCCCGACAGCGGGGGGATGCCGCCGGGGTGGTGGAGCTGCGCCTCGAACCGCTGATTCGCACGGCGGTCCTCGAAGCCCGGCCCGTCTACGAGGCGGCTTTGGACCGGTCCCGGCGGTCTCGTGGGGAACAAGCGCTGGCGACCTGGCTCGTTGAACAGCAGGGGCTGGAGGGGCCCACCGATCTGGTGCTCGCCGCCCACACCCACGGTGTGGTCTTGGGGCTCGCGCCGCGGGAGATCGACGCTTTGCTGCGGCGCACGGGAGTGGCGCTGCCGCTGGGAATCCAAGGGCCGGAGTTCAGCCAGAGTGACGTGCACGACGCCGATGATGAGCTGACTCGGGTCGCTGAGCCCACCGTCCAGTCGCAGATTGCGGCCGCCGCCGCCGAGTCCATGCGGATGCCCCGGACCGGCTCGCTGCCCCGCACCGCTTCGATGCCAGGAAGTGCCCCCGTACCCGTCCCACCCGCGGCCACCGCGTCCGGCGTGCCACTCTGGGTCTTCGGCCTGCTCGGTGCAGTGGTCGTTGTGGCCCTCTGGTTGGCCGGCCTCGCGGGATGGTGGCTGTCGCGCGGGGGCTCCGACCTCCTCGGCACTCTCGTCGACGGCCTTTGACATCGGCCGACGAATCTCGCAGGCTGTGGGCGTTAGTGCGCATGGGCACACCCGGGTGGTTCAGGCCGACGGGTGACGTGGCGACCGGGCAGGGGCGCGAGGCCGTCGGTGCTGGGCCCGCCACAGGCGCGGTTGTGGCTCTCCAATCGGGGAACGGATGTGTGCCCCGGTGTGTGTCTCGACTGGTTCACCTTGGGGAGTGCTGATGGCCAGCCCACCGCTCGACTGCTCCTCTCCTTTGCGCGCGCGCTTCTGCGTCGCGATGCGGCCGGCCGTGGGCCTTCTGCTTGGCCTGTTGGTCCCCTCGATTGCGTCGGCTGCGCCCAAAGACGACGCCCGGCGGCACTTTGTGGCGGGCTACGAGGCCGCCCAAGCGAAGGACTTCGACACGGCCCTCGAAGAGTTTCTCATCGCCCAGGAACTCTACCCACGCCCTGCTGGCTACTACAACATTGCCCGTGCCTACGCTGATCTCGGCAATGTGCCCGCGGCGATTGAGAACTACCGGTTGTTCCAGTCGGCGGCCCCGGACAAGGCCGACGAGGTGGCGCCGCTCATTGCGGTGCTGGAAGCCCGACTGCGAGATGCGGCCCCGGTGGAGCCCGCCGCCGGCACCGGGGCCTCCGCGACCAGCCAGGAGCTCGACCGCCTGCGCCAGATCGCCTCCGAGCTGCAAGCGATCAGCGAGACCATCGCCACGCGAACCGAGCCGGCGACCCCTGCCGAACCCGTGGAGGGCGACCCGTCCGTCGCGCCGGCCGAGCTGCCGGCCAACACAGACGGCTTCAACTCCGATGCCTACGATGAAGTGGTCGTGTCCGCGTCCCGGTATGGCCAGGACCCCCTCGACTCGCCGTCCACCATCACCATCGTCACCGACGAAGACATCCGGATGTCCGGCGCGACCAACATTCCCGACGTGCTGCGGCGGGTGGTCGGGGTGGACGTGATGCAGCTCACCGCCGCCCAACCTGACGTGAGCATTCGGGGCTTTGCTCGCCCGCTGGCCAACAAGGTGCTGGTGCTCATCGATGGGCGGGGCGTCTACCAAGACATCATGGCCACGCCCTTTTGGGGGGTGTTGCCCATCTCGCTGCAGGAAGTCGAGCGCATCGAGGTCATCCGGGGGCCGGGCTCGGCGTTGTACGGCGCCAACGCGGTGACCGGCGTGATCAACATCATCACGCGCAAGCCCGGTGAGGGCGGCAACTTGCTCCACGTGGAAGCCGGCGATCCGGGGTATGTGCAGGGAACCGCCCTGGTCAGTGGGCAAGATGGCCCCACCGCCTACCGACTGTCGGCTGGCTACCAACAGACCGGCCGGTGGTCGACCGACACCGTCGACCACCCCGAGTCCAGCCTAGTCTACAAGGCCGACAACCCCAACTTGTCGCTGCAAGCGGTGCGCGCCAATGGTCGGGTGGACCGCCAGCTCTCCGACGACGCGTTCTTGTCGCTGGCCGGCGGCTACTCTCGGGGCATGACCGAGTTTCATGTCTTCGGTCGGCTCGCTGCGTACTCCTTGCCCTACGAATACGGGCTCGCCCGTGCTGATCTCAACATTGGCCCTGTGCATATTCGCGGCTTCTACAACACGCTCGTCGCCGACGCCGGTCCGTGGGCATCTATGGTCGGCGAGCGCTCGCTCAACACGTCGGTGGACAGCGACACGGCCGACCTGGAAGTGGAGGGCGACAAGACCTTCGAGACCGGGCCGCTGGAGCACCGTCTCGTGGCGGGCATGGGCTATCGCTACAAGGCAATTGAGTGGGGCTACCTCGAGGGTGGCGGCTCCCCCATCTCCGAACACCACGCCCGGCTGTTTGTCCAAGATCAGGCCACTGCGGGGCGCCTGTCGATGGTGGGCTCGTTCCGCGTTGACCGCCACCCGCTGGTGCCCATCGGCAAGACCTTGTCGCCCCGCGCGGCCGTCATCTACCGCCTCGCCGACAAGACCAGCGTTCGCCTGAACACGGGCACCTCCTTCCGGGCGCCGTCCCAGATGGAGTCGTACCTGGACCTCAACCAGCAAGTTGAAGCGGACGCCCTCTTCGTGCGAACTCACGGTTCCCGAAACCTCGACCCAGAGCGCATCTTCACCGTCGAGACGGGCATCCATGACGAGTCTTCGGACTTCCACCGCGTCGACCTCGCGCTCTACTACAACCGGGTCACTGACCTCATCTTCGTCCAGGACATCGTCGCGTCGACCAATGCCTACGACCCATCGGTCAACGGGTTTGCGATCGGCACGACCACCTTCGGCAACCTCGAGCCGGTCTACGATGGCTTCGGTGCCGAGCTCGACACCCGCTTCTTCCCGGCGGATGGCCTCGACCTCTACATGAACACGGCCGTGCAGCGCACGTACGAGACGGTGGCGAGTGTGTCCTCCGTCGAGGGCTCGGCAGCCACGGTGAAAGTGAACCTGGGCGCGATGGTCCGCACGCCTTGGCGGGTCGATCTCGCCACCCATGTGCACTTCACGTCGTCCCAGACGTGGACCCTCCGCGACTACAACATCGAGGGCAAGCTGGTCGGGGCGGACGTTCCCATCGACAGCCGCACCATCTTGGTCGGCCGGTTGGGGGTGCGCCCCTTCGCCGACGACAGCCTTGAGCTTGCAGTCACGACCTGGAACCCGCTGGCTGAGATCGGTGACCAGGGCACCCTGGAGCACGCCGAGGGCCAGTACGTGGGCTCGCGGTTGTTTGGTTCCGCGACTTGGCGCTTCTGATGGGGATCACCATGCGACTTCTCCCGCTTGCTGCCCTGCTGCTGCCTGGCTGCGGCTACACCGTGCCCCGCGCGCCAGATGCCGAAGCATCGGCCAATGCGGTCAGCGGAGAAGTGCTGCTGCTCGGCCCTGAGCCTGCCGATGTCTTCATCCTGGTCTATGCCGCCGACAATCCGCCCCCACCCAACGGCTTCGGTCGGCCGGTGACCTTCTCGTCTGTGCCGGCGGAGCGATTCAGCGGGGCCGAAGCGGGCGCCCATGCTGCCCCGTTCACGGTGTCCGGGCTGGACGATGGCGCGTGGCTGTTTGCCGCACTGGTCGACGTGGACGGCGACTTCCACCCCTTGGTGGGCTCTCAGGGCGGCGGCTCGTGCGGGGACTGGAACGGTGCCCACGTGGACGTGGACGCCACGACCGGGGAGCTGGCGCCGGCTGCCGTGCGCATGTCGGGCGGCGAGTTGATCGATGACATCGTCATTGTCGCATCCAACCCCCTGGTGTTGGAGCGGCCGGTGTTCGCGCTGGGTGAGCCTGGCGTGCCCCACACCTTGGGCAGTGGCGCCATGATTCCCGTCTTGTCTGCCGCCATCGAGACGGACCAGCTGGACCTCGGGCCGGTCATGGACCCGGCGGCCCCTGGCGTCTGTGAGACGGCCTTCGCCAAGTATGTCTGGGTTGGGCCCGGCGGCTTGCCGGACGACATCACGCTTTCGCCTCTGTTTCTGTTCCAGCCGCTCGAACAGCCCGAGGGCGAGACCTGGGTCATCATCGGTGCTTGGGACCCCCGGGCATCGCTGGCCTCGGGCTCGGTCACGGCAAACTCCGACGTGCCCAGCTTTGACTCGGCGCTGGATGTGTCGCTGGTGTACGCCCAAGTGGCGCGGGCTGACGGCACCACCGCCACGGGGCTGCCCGTCACTGATGCACCACGGGGCGCCTACAGCGTCACGGCGATGAACGTGGACGGCCAGACGTGGACCGTGCCCAACGACACGGCCGACGCACCCCCCAGCGGAGAGTTTGACCCGACCGGTCAAGGGGTGCCCATTGTCTTCGAGTGACCCCGAAGCCGGTCCACCGCGCCCCCCCGTCCGAACGATCTGGCCCACCGATCGCGCCAGCTTGGAGAAGGCGTGCACCATGGATGCCTTGCGGGCGAGTGGGCCGGGGGGACAACACGCCAACCGGCGGGAGACGGGCATCCGCCTTCGCCATGAGCCCACAGGGGTGATGGTCACCGCCACCGAGCGACGGTCTCGGTACCAAAACATGGAGCTCGCATTCGAGCGCTTGGCGGCCCGGTTGGTCCAGATGCAGACCCCCCGCCGGCCGCGCCGGGCCACTCGTCCCACCCGGGGGTCGAAGGAACGTCGGCTGCGCTCGAAGCGCCAGAAGAGCCAGACCAAGCGCCTCCGCAAGGTGGGCTCCGACGATTGATGCGCCCGGGCACGGTCACCCGGACTCGGCATCGGGAGCCCTATCGGGTGGCGGCGCCCGCTGAAGGCGGCTGCGCAGGTTTGCGGGCAGCCCGGCAACCGGGGAGTACCGAGCGGCCAGGGATGCCGAGAGCCCACAGGTGCACTGGGTCGCACCGTTCGAGGGTGGGGACCGGTGGGCGCACGCGGGATCGTGGCGAACCCAAGATCGGGTCGCCAGCAGGCTGGCCATCAGCTCGAGCGCATCGTTGACGAGAGTGTCGATGTCGTGGCTGTTCACATGGCTGTTCAGCTGCGCACGGATGCGTTGCAGGCGGAGCCATGCTTGGCCCGGGGGCAGCTCGCGCATGGGGCGAAGTCGGTGGGAGGGGGACATCGACGGCACCTCAGGAGCGGGGACGGGGCCGCGAAGGCCACCGCAAATCTGAACATATGTTCAGTAATGATTGATCCTCGGCCGGTGTGGAAAAAACTTGAGATGTTTTGTCGATTTGACGGGGATGGAGTTGTAGGCCCAGTGTAATAAAGGTATCTCCTTACACGGAATGCCGTATTCCACGGAGTTTTGCGACATCGAACTCCGCGAACACCCGTTCCCTCAGGGCCCGGTTTTTCGCGATCGTGTGCGGTGATAAACTTTTCCAGGTCTCGGAGGTGGCTGGTATTCCTTCTGTAGTCTCCCTCGCATCGATGCGTGGTGCAGCGGCAGCATCGGCCGCCACCCGTGGCGCGACCCCTGCACGGCCACCGCGCGCCAGTGTTCGGCGTGCCCCGGGTCCGGCCGCTGTGGTCCACCTCAGCGCGGCCGCGCGGGCTCGCCCCGAGTCCTCAGAGCCCCTGCCGCCCCCACCACGGGTGGAAGCGTCGATGACGACGCGCCGTGCCCCCGGGAGCACCTCCGCCGATGGGCGGGACACGCTGGCGAGCCTCCAGAATGCGGACCAGCGCCTGACCCCACCCACCACCGGCAACGAGCTGGACGCTGCCGTCCGTCGCCTCAGCCGGCGGAATCAAGCCGAGCTCCGCAACCTGCGCGCGACGGGCCCCGCCGGGTCTCCAGATGCCGCTGACCGCTATCGAAGCAACGACTCCATCGTGGCCCAACGCCAGCGTGGTGAGATGCCGCTGGGCCAATGGAACGCCGGCGATCTCCAGAGCATGCGCGACCACCGCCTCGGCATCGAGATTGAGCAGCAAGGGGTCGCGTTCCGCAACCAACAGACGCTGTCTGCACGGCTGGCCCGGGGCGAACAACCGCTCGAGGCGCCGGAGGGCCGCCGCTTTGTCCGCCCGGATGGCACCGACACCGCCGCCTGAGCCGCCGTCATCCGACACAAACTCGCTACAGTCCGCCTGATGGACACCGATGCGGTTGTCAGAGAGAGGGTGCGCTGTCCCCCAAGGGCGTCGGGCCATCACCAAGTGGGCGTGGTTGCGCAGGGGCAGCCGCGCCCACTTGCGGTCTTGGCCTGGGCGTTCGTGCTTGGGTCCGAGAGCGGCGCTATGGCGGAGCATGCCTCTGCACGCCCGCTCCCACTGGATCTTCGATCTGGATGGCACGCTCACTATCCCAGTTCATGACTTCTTGGCAGCCCGCGATGCCCTTGGGATTCCTCACGATTGCGATATTCTCGGGGAAATCGAGCGCTGGCCGGAGCCCCGTGCTCAGCACGCTCGGGCGTGGCTGGACCGGTGGGAGCGCGACCTCGCCGAACAAGCGGCTGCCCAGCCCGATGCTCTCGCCTTGGTGCATGCCTTGGTCGCACGAGGGGCCCGCTGCGGCATCCTGACGCGCAACACGGTCCCTGTGGCCCGGCTGTCCCTCGCCCGCATTGGGCTGGCCGCTGCCTTCCCCGATGCGTGGATCCTGGGCCGAGAGAGCGCTGCCCCGAAGCCGTCCCCGGCGGGCATCCTGCACCTGCTGGGCGCCTGGGGTTGCCCACCGAGCGATGCGGTCATGGTCGGGGACTATGTCCACGATGTGCGTGCCGGTCGTGCAGCGGGGGTGGCGACCGTGCTCGTCAACCGCGATGGTGAGTCTGGGTGGGATGACGAGGCCGATCTTGTGGTCTCTGACCTGCACGCCCTGGCCGACCGGATCTGACGCCCGCATTGGTCTGGCCACTCAACCCCGCAGCCGCTGACTCCGTACCGGAGGCCAGCACCCCAGCGGAGTCCTTCCCATGCACGTCCCACGCACTGTCATCGCCCGGGGGGCACTGCTCCTCGCCTTGGCGATCCCTGCCACAGCATCCGCCGACTCTGCGCCCTTCCGGTGCGAGGCGGTGTTCATGGGGCCCGCCAAAGATTGCGGTCTGGAAGGGGCTTGGACGGTCACCGGCACGGGCCGCAATGAGGCGCAAGCCCGCAAGAACGCCGAGTCTCGGCTCGAAGAGCTCATCGAGGCGGCGGTTGAGCTGCGGGCCACCAAGGCCGCCGGCACCATCGCAATGGCCACGGTCGAGATCGAGCGCAAGCAGTGCCCCTCGGCGGCGGAAGCCGAGACCAAGTTCTATTGCCACGCCGAGCCCAGCCTTGCCGAAGATCAGCTCTGCTTTGCCGCTCTGAACGACAGCAGCTGCTACAGCGGCTACAGCCTCGACATGCAGGGCGTGGGGTGGAAGATGCTCGAGACGGGGCACGACCAGCTGTGTTCCGCAGTGCGCACAGAACAGCAGCGCAGCAAGGCCAGCGATGCCCAGCAGCTGCGGTGTGAGGTCACGTGCTTGCGAGAAGCCCGGCTTCGCTGCGCCGGCTGAGGCCACCCTCCCCACCGTGGAGAGCGACCCCGCCCTGGCGCCCTACTGCGCGTCGAACCGGTCGAACTCCATCGTGAACTGCCCCCGACCCCGGGTCATGCTGCGCAGGGTCGTCGTGTAGCCGAGGAGCTTGTCCAGCGCGCACTCCGCGTGCACCGTAGACGTGCCCATGTCGCTCTGCTGGCCGGTGATGGATGCACCCCGGGACTGCAGGTCGCCGAGGACCGCGCCCAGGCTCTCGTCCGGCGCCACCACCTCGGCCCGCATCAGGGGCTTCAGCACCAGCCCGCCGGCGTCCACCAGGGCCTCGCGGACCGCTTGGGACACCGCGATGCGCAGCGCCTGGGGCGAGCTGCCCTCGCCATAGGTCTCGATCTCGACAAGCTGGACCAAAACATCCTGCAGGGGCGCCCCCTCGGCGGGACCGGCAAGGGACGCATCGTTCACACCGGCTTGCACCGCTTCCATCTGGGCCGCGCTCAGCGACGTGCCCGCAGGGAGGATGGTGGGCTCCACGGTCAGCTGGGTGCCCTGGTCCCGGCCGCGCGGGGCCACGTGGGCGACCGCGCGAGCCTTGAGGGGCACCTGCTTATCGCCGACATTCAGCACCCGGTCCACCAGCGCATCGGCCTTGCCCGACGCGCTGATGGTCTCCCGCGTCATGACCGTGGGCTTGCCCACGCGGACGCTCAGACCGAACTCTCGCTCGATGCGCTCGAAGATGATCTGCAGGTGGAGCTCACCCATGCCCTTGAGCACCCGCTGGCCGGTCTCTTTGTCGTCCTCAAAGCGGACCGTGGGGTCTTCTTCGCAGATCTTGCCGAACACCTCCAGCAGCTTGCCTTCGTCGGCACTGCGCATCGGCTCGACGGCGAGCCCGAGCACCGGTTCCTTCGTGTCGATCTTCTCCAGCAGCAGCTCGGTGCCTTCGGTGGCGAGGATGGTGTCGCCCGTCGTGGCCTTGCGCAGGCCCGCCAACAGCACGATCTGGCCCGCAGCGGCGTAGTCGATCTTGCGCTTGGCGCCGGCGTCCACCTCGAACATGCGCGCCACCCGCTCGGTCTGGTCCTTGCCCGCGATCCGAATCGTGTCGCCCGCGGACAGCGAGCCCCGGTAGATGCGGATGAAGACGTGGCGACGGCCATCCCAGAGCTGCACCTTGAAGGCCAGCGCGGCGAGCTCGCCCTCTTGGGTCATCTCGACCAGCTCTTCTTCGCCGTTGTCGACCCGACGTGCGATCGCCGGCGGACGCTCCAGCGGGTTCGGCAGCACCTTGAGCACACCGTCCAGCAAGGGCTGAACGCCCCAGTTGCGCAGCGCACTACCTCCGAAGACCGGGTGGATCCGACCCGCGATCGTGGCCGAGCGCAGGGCAGACCAGATCCGCTCGGGATCAATGTGAGTGCCCTCCAGCACGGCTTCTTCGAGGTCTTCGTCCGCTTCAGCCGCCGCGAGCAACATCGTCTCGCGGTGGGTCTCCAGTACCTCTTGGTACCGCTCGGGCACCGGGCTGCGTGTGACGTCGATGCCGCGGTCGCCGGAGAAGGTGATCATCTCTTGGTTCACGAGATCGATCACACACAGCTCGTCGGCCATGGGCACACACACGGGGATGGGGACACCGCCGAGCCGCGCTTCCAGGCTGGCCATGCACCGCTCGTAGTCCGCACCGGGGCGATCCATCTTGTTCACGAAGATGACCCGTGGAATCTCGAAGCGGCTGGCTTGGCGCCACACCGTCTCGGTCTGGGGCTCCACCCCGCGCACGCCGTCCATCACGATGACCGCGCCATCCAGCACGCGCATCGCACGCTCCACCTCGATGGTGAAGTCGACGTGTCCGGGGGTGTCCACAATCTGGATCAGGTGGTCATTCCAGGGGCACCGGGTCACCGCGCTGCCGATGGTGATGCCGTGGGCCCGCTCTTCCGCCATGAAGTCCATGGTGGCCGCGCCATCGTGCACCTCGCCAATCTTGTGCGAGGCACCCGTGTAGAAGAGGACCCGCTCGGTGAGCGTGGTCTTTCCGGCGTCGATGTGGGCGGCAATGCCGATGTTGCGGACCGTGTCGAGCACGATGCCCGTCGATTTGGCGGGTTTCTTGGCCATGGGTCACCTGGGAGCTGCGAAGAGTGAGGCCCGAGCTAACACCGTCGCCGTGCCCCACGCGCGTGGGCGAAGATTGCGATAGGCGCCGCCCGGTCACAGGTGGCGCGGAAGCCTGGGGCCTGGAGGAGACGATGGGTGGAATCCTGCTGTTGGAAGACGGCCGCTCGTTTGTGGGGGAGGCCTTCGGCGCCCGTACAACCCGGGTGGGCGAGGTGGTCTTCAACACGGCGATGACCGGCTACCAGGAGGTCTTGACTGATCCATCCTACCGCGAGCAGCTCGTCGCCATGACCGTGCCCCATGTGGGCAACTATGGCGTCAACGACGAGGATCCCGAGAGCTCAGCGGTCCAGGTCGCGGGCTTTGTCGTCAAGCGGGCCTCCCGGCTGCACTCCAACCACCGCGCGACGAGCGGACTGGACGCTTACCTGCGCCGCAACGGGGTTCCCGGACTGCAAGGCATCGACACCCGCGCGCTGGTTCGCCATGTGCGGGAGCGTGGCGCCATGCGCGGCGTGGTCAGCACCGACGGCACCTCCCCGAGGGAGCTGCAGGAGCGGATCGCGGCGTGGCCGGGCATGAGCGGGCGAAGTCTCGCAATGGACGCCGGCACCGCCACTGTGGAGGAATTCGCCCCCGATGGTGTGCCCCGTGCGCGGGTGACGCTGGTCGATGGCGGCCTCAAGCGAAACATCGTCCGGCTGCTGAACCAAGCGGGCTGCCATGTGCGGGTTGTGCCCATGGGGGCGGGCGCAGTGGCATGGTCGGAGGGTGCGGATCTGGTCTTCCTCAGCAACGGCCCTGGCGATCCGGCGGCCCTCGCGGACACCATCGAGCAGGTGCGGGCGCTGCTCGGCAAGACGCCGGTGGTGGGCATCTGCCTCGGTCACCAGCTGATCGCCCACGCACTCGGCGCGACGACCTGGAAGCTGCCCTATGGGCACCGGGGCGCCAACCATCCCGTGCGGGACGAAGAGACCGGCAAGGTCGAGATCACCAGCCAGAACCATGGCTTCTGTGTCGACCGGGACTCGCTGTTGGCCACCGGTGCCACCGTCAGCCACGTGCACTTGAACGACAACACCGTCGCTGGGCTGCGTCATGACGGCAAGCGGGCGATCTCGGTCCAGTTCCATCCCGAGTCTTGCCCGGGCCCGCGGGACAGCGCCCACCTAATCGAGCGGTTCCTGCGCTTCGCCGGCGTCTGAGTCGTGGGTGTGCGGGATCCCGAGGATCTGAACGCTGTGATGATCTCAGGGACCGCGCTCAGCGCTCGAGCAGCAGGTCACCTTGGAGCATGCCGGTGCCGTTGGGGATCCGGAAGCCGCATTCCCCGTCGATCGTCTCGTAGTCCTGCACCTCGCCGCTCATGGAGAAGGTGTAGGGACCGTAGCCATCCTCGGTGAGAACGCCCTCCAGCTCGATGTAGGTGTCGCTTCGAACACCCTCGAGCGGGCCCTCAAAGTGGCGGCCGTCCGACATGTCAAACGCCACGGTGGCTTCGACGTTGGTGCCCTTGCCGTCGTTGACCCGAAGGTCGACCAGGCCCACGTAGGCGTAGACCGGGTCTTCGAAGCCGCACTCACCGAGCCAGCGCCCCTCGACGTTCTTGCAGCCGCCAAGGGCCAGGAGCGCGAGGGCTCCCACGAGCCCACGTTGGGGAGTGCCGACACGTCGACCTGCTGGACAGACACGGGAAGTTCGAAGCATTGCAGGCCAGCCGGTGGGAGGGGGGCAAGGACGGGTGGAAGCATGTCCCGCAGCCCGGAGGGCGTCAACTTGCGGTCGGTGCCAAACCGTCGTCTGCAGAATGGGCACGAGGGCCGAGGGGGCGGTTAGTCGGCGGACCGCAGCGCCCCCCTGGACGGACCGACCATGCCCGCACGCACCGACATCCGCACCATTCTCGTCATTGGATCTGGCCCGATCGTCATCGGTCAGGCCTGCGAATTCGACTACTCAGGCTGCCAAGCTTGCAAGGTCCTTCGCTCACTCGGGTACCGAGTGATCCTGCTCAACAGCAATCCTGCCACCATCATGACCGATCCCGGCATGGCGGATGTCACCTACATCGAGCCCCTGACGCTCGAGTTTGCCCGCCAGGTGATCGAGAAGGAGCGGCCGGACGCCCTGTTGCCGACAGTCGGTGGCCAGACCGCGCTCAACCTCGCCATGGAGCTGCATGAGCAGGGCGTTCTTGAAGAGTTTGACGTCGAGCTGATCGGCGCCCGGCCCGAGAGCATCGCGGTGGCTGAGGATCGGCAGCTCTTCAAGCAGCGCATGATCGAAGTGGGCCTCGGTGTCGCCCCCTCCGGCGTGGCCACCACCCTCGCCGAAGCCGAAGCGCTGCTGCCCGAGATTGGGCTGCCCGCCATCATTCGCCCGGGCTTCACCCTCGGTGGTGAAGGCGGCGGTGTGGCGTACAACCGCGAAGAGTTCCGCGAGATCGTGAGCCGGGGCCTGGATCTCTCGCCCATCTCCCAGATCCTCGTCGAGCGCAGCATCTTGGGCTGGAAAGAGTACGAGCTCGAGGTCATGCGGGACGTTGCCGACAATGCCATCATCGTCTGCTCCATTGAGAACATCGACGCCATGGGCGTTCACACCGGCGACTCTGCCACTGTGGCCCCGGCCCAGACCCTCAGCGATCGGGAGTACCAGACCCTCCGCGATCAAGCGCTGCTGGTCATGCGGGCGGTGGGTGTCGAGACCGGTGGGTCCAACGTCCAGTTTGCGGTGAACCCCAAGGACGGCGACATCATCGTCATCGAGATGAACCCACGGGTGAGCCGCAGCTCCGCGCTGGCCAGCAAAGCGACGGGCTTTCCCATCGCCAAGATCGCGGCCCAGCTCGCCGTGGGCATGCGCCTGGACGAGATCTCCAACGACATCACCGAGAAGACGCCGGCCTGCTTCGAGCCCACCCTCGACTACGTCGTGGTGAAGATCCCCCGCTGGAACTTCGAGAAGTTCCCCGGTGCCGACCGCACCCTGGGCACGTCGATGAAGTCCGTGGGCGAGGTGATGGGGCTGGGCGGCACCTTCGCTGAAGCGCTGCTCAAGGCCATCTCCAGCTTGGAGGGTGGCTACGCCGACGCCCGGGGTTGGACGGATCAGCAGCTCCGCGAGAAGATGGCCATCCCGACGCCGGACCGCCTGCCGGCCGTGTTTGAGGGGCTTCGCCGGGGCTTTGACGCCACCGCGATCCACGACCTCACCCGCTACGACCGCTGGTTCCTGTTCGAGATGCAGGACATCGTGGCGGCCGAACAAGCCCTCCACGGGCGCTTTCTCTCCGACGTGGGTGCCACCGAGCTGCTGCGGGCCAAGCGCCTGGGCATGTCCGATGTGCACCTCGCGGCCATCTTCGCCACGACCGAAGATGCGGTGCTCGCACGGCGCCTCGATGACGGCACCGACGCGGTCTTCAAGCGGGTCGACACCTGCGCGGCCGAATTCGAGAGCAACACCCCTTACCTCTACAGCACCTACGAAAAAGAGGACGAGGCAGGCGACGCAGATGTCGATCGGGTCGTCATTCTCGGCAATGGTCCCAACCGCATTGGGCAAGGCTTGGAATTCGACTATTGCTGCTGCCACGCTGCCTTCGCCGTCCAGGACGAAGGCCTGTGCAGTGTCATGGTCAACTGCAACCCCGAGACCGTGTCCACCGACTACGACACGTCCGACAAGCTCTACTTTGAGCCCATCACCGGCGAGCATGTGGGCAATGTGCTGCGGCGCGAGAAGCCCCGCGGCGTCATCCTTCAGTTCGGCGGCCAGACCCCGCTCAAGCTGTCGCACCGCATCGGCCCCATCCTGGGCACCAGCGCCGATGCCATCGACCTGTGTGAGGACCGGGAGCGGTTCAACAGCCTGTTGACCGAGCTGGGCATTCGCCAGCCGGAGGGGGCCATGGCCTCGGGTCGGGCTGAAGCGGAGCTCGCCCAGGCACGCCTCGGCTACCCGATCTTGGTGCGTCCTTCGTATGTGTTGGGCGGCCGGGCCATGGCCATTTGCTACGACCAGCGGGACTTCCAGAACGCCCTCGACGAGGCGCTGGAAGTCAGCGAAGACCACCCAGTGCTGCTGGACCGCTTCCTCTCGGGCGCGATCGAATACGACGTGGACGCGCTGTGCGACGGCAAAGACGTCTACATCGCCGGCGTGATGGAGCACATCGAAGAGGCGGGAGTCCACTCAGGGGACTCGGCCTGTGTGCTGCCCCCCGTGGCCCTCGGTGCCGAGCAGCGCGCCGAGATGATCGATGTGGTGCAGCGTGTCGCACTGCGCCTGGGCGTGATTGGGCTGGTCAACGTCCAGTTTGCGGTCCAGGCGGGCAAGGTCTATGTGCTCGAGGTCAACCCCCGGGCGTCCCGGACCGTGCCGTACGTGTCCAAGGCCACCAACGTGCCCTTGGCCAAGATTGCGACCCAGCTGTGCCTCGGCCGCACCCTCGCTGAGTTGGGCCCCCTGACCCCTCGTGGTGAGGGTTACTACTTCATCAAGGCGCCGGTGTTTCCGTGGAGCCGGTTCACGGTGGACGACGTCGTGCTCGGCCCCGAGATGCACAGCACGGGTGAGGTGATGGGGGTCGGCCGCAGCTTCGGCGAGGCGTATGCCAAGGCGCTCATCGGCGCGGGCCTCAAGCTGCCGGCCTCGGGCACGGTCTTCCTCAGCCTGCGGGATGGCGACAAGGGCGCGCTCAAGCTGATTGGCGGCGAGCTGCACGCCTTGGGCTACCGGCTGATGGCCACCGGCGGCACCCACGCGGAGCTCGAGCGACACGGCATCCCGGCTCGCCGCGTGTACAAGGTGCGCGAGGGCCGGCCGGACATTGTGGACCATGTCCGCAATCGCGAAGTCCAGCTCATGATCAACACGCCCAGCGGCCGCAAGGGGGTCTACGATGAGGCCGCGATGCGCCTTGCAGGACTGCGCTTCGGGGTGCCCTGCATCACGACGCTCCGAGCGGCAGAAGTGGTGGTCTCGGCGCTGCGGGCCATTCGCCAGAATGACCTGAAGGTCGTCAGCATGCAGGACGCGGCCTGGACATGAGCACGCCTCGCACCCTCATCGTGGGGGATGTGCACGGGTGCGCGGTGGAGCTTCAGGCGCTGCTCGCGGTGGCGGCGCCCACCCGGCTGGTGCTGGTGGGCGACCTGTTCACCAAAGGGCCGGACCCTGTGGGCGTGTGGCAGACTATCCAAGATCGTGATGCCGGCGCTGTCTTGGGCAACCATGACCACGCGCTGAACCGCAACCCGGCATGGAGCAAGGCCCTCGGTCTGCCCCGCGCTGCCCAAGCCTGGATGGCCGCGCTCCCGCTGTGGCTGGACCTCCCAGAGCATGGTGTGGTGGTGGTCCATGGCGGGCTGCATCCCACCGAGGGAAAGCCCGCCACAGGGCGGCGTCTGGCGACCACCCTGCGCCGCTGGCCCGATGACCAGGACCGCACCCACCCCTTCTGGTGGCAGTGCTACACCGGGGCCGAGCTGGTCGTGTATGGCCACGACGCCGTGCGGGGCTTGCAGGACCACCGTCCGCGCACGCTGGGGCTGGACACCGGCTGTGTGTACGGTGGCCGCTTGACCGGCTGGGTTGTCGAGACGGGCGAGATCGTCAGTGTTCCTGCTGCTCGTGCTTATGTCCCGCCCGGTCCGCCACCCGAGTCCAAGCCGGGCCGTCGCTGAGTCGGAGGTCGCTGAGCCGGGGTCTCGGCGTCGGGGCCTCAGATGACGGTGGTGTCTTCGACAGCCAGCCAGTCTTCCAAGCGCAGGGCCCAGTCCCGCAAGCCGAGGTTGCGGCTGCCCTCCAGCTCGGCATGCAGCTGGAGCAGGGCTTGGGCGGCGCCGCCCGGGTCACTCGTTCGCATTGCCAGCACCGCGGCGATGGCGCTCGCGTCCGCCCGCAGGCTGACCTTGGCGCCCGTGCGGGCCCGAGAGGCGAGGTAGGCCCACCGGTTGGGCACGTTGACGTCCACGGCTTGCAGCAGCTGAGCCTGGAGCACCAGATCCCGGGCGCCCGCCTTCTCGGCGATGTGGCGGGCCTCACTCGCGTGGAAGCGCAGTGCGTCACGGGGACCCTCAAACAGGAGGGTCATTGCGGCGTGCAGGTGGGCCGTGGCGGCTTCGGCGACCGACGGGAGGGCCGGCGTGGCCAGCGTGCGGGTCTGGGCTGCCCGGGCGGCGTCCGGGTCGCAGCGGGAGTAGGCGAGCCGGGCTTCCAAGACGACGGCCCGGGAGGCCGGGCGGATGGGGGAGGGGACGGACTGGAGCAAGCCGGCCGCGGTGGGGTGTTCAGCGCACCACGCCGACAAGCGCAGCGCCGCCGCCCACCACCGGGCCAAGAGGTCATCGGCATCGAAGCTGTCGAGATCGGCCAGCTCGCCGTGGGTGCGCCGCAGCAAGTGGCGGGCCCGCTCGGGGGCGCCCCGGTCCAGCGACAGGTGGGCTTGGAGCACATGCAGACCCAGGCGCACGGCCCGCGCCGCGCGGGTGCGGGGAAGATGGGAAAGGGCCACCAGTAGGTCATCTTGGGCGGCGCCAGCGTCGTCGAGGGCCCGGGATGCCCGCGCGCGCAGCAGTCGGATGCGGGCTGCGGACAGCGGCCGGTTGGCGGCGTGCACCAGCGCCCGGTCGGCCTTGTCGGCGATGGCCCGGGCGTCCCCCTGGGCGGCGTGCAGCTCGAGTGCGGCCAGGGCAGCGTCGAGGGGGGCGTCTTGGTTGACCGAGAGCTGCGCGGCGGCCCGGGCCACAGCGACGGCCGCGGTGGCATCGTCCACCAACCCCAGCTGCAGGGAGGCTTCCGTCCACAGGCGGGCGGCACGGGCACGCTGGGCCGCAGGGGCGCCGGGATCGACGGCCACGCCGCGCCACGCCTGGGCTGCAGCATCGAGCTTGCCTTGGCGCACACGCAGCCACCCGTCGAGAACCCGGGCGTGTGCGTGGTCGGCTGGTGTGCAGGCCCGCCGCCGAAACTGGTCCAGCAGCGCAGCACGGGGGGCCGCCCGACGGTTGCGCAGGGAGTCCATGCCCGTGCTCGGCCTGGTCGTCGATCAACACCCGCAGCAACCCAACGACCCGCGGCCGGCTACCATGCCCCGTCTACCGGTCGTCCAGCTTCCGGCCCGCCTGGCTACAGATCGGCCAACCCCTCGAAACCGATCCGCTCGGCCACCATGAGCCCCGACGCGAGCAGCGGGATGACGTACCCATCGGCAGTCTACCCGGCCACGTCGACCCGTGCGACCAGGACGAACCATGTCGCGCCGTCCCCCCGAGGATCCTCGACCACCCCGTCCACCTGATCGTTAGAGGGGCAGATACGCCTCCACCGCCTCCACCGCCGTCCATCCGTTCGACGCCCGACCCTGACCGCGAGCTCTACCACGTCACCATCGTCCATCTCGTTACCTCCCACTAGTTGAAACCGGCCACCATGCCCGGTCATTGTCCGCACTCTTCGCACTCTGCCCACTCATCAGCCCCACGAATCTCCCACCCGCAGACCTCGCAGACCACCGGCCCGCCCGCACGCGTCTCGCGCACCGGCACCGACGACCGCCACCATGCCTCCCCGATCCTGCCCGCTCATTGCTCCTATCCCTTTCCCGTTGTCGCAGCGCCGACCATCGACCTGCCTGTCTAGGGTCGACCGGAACCGATCGCCCCGAGTACCACAATCGCCACCAGGCGAGCCACCAGGGCCAGGCCCCACCGAGCTGCGCCGCATCATTGCCCAACCGCCACCACAAACGGCGAATCAGCGGAGAGCGTCCCTTTTTTGCGACGAAGGACCACCGCCACCCCCCGCGGATCCGAATACCGCCGATCGTGCTCGTCTCCGTCGATCGTCGGCAGCCCCAACACTTCCGCCGGAATCGGCCGCTTAGTACCGTCCCGCCGCTTACCCCCGCGGGTCGACACCACCACCGCCACATTTCGACCGATTGCCACAGCGTCGCGCACCGCTCGAGCCGTCGACCGCTCAGAAAAAGAGTAGGTGAGCGAATAGGACGCTGGGATCGTCGCCGCGGGACGTGAGCTAACAGGGTGCTTTGTGTAATCGTAGAACGCCACCGCGCCGCCCCATCGTGTCCAGAACCACGCGGGTAAGATCCGCTCCCATCGCAGATCCGAGTAGGCGTTCGGCCGCAACGCAACCCGGCCGAACTCGATTACCCCTTCGTCCAGTTCAGCAACCATAAGAACGAGCGCCGCGCCAGCCTCCCGCGTCACGAACCGTGACCGCGCCCGCCGGACTGCTTGCACCAGCCCGAACCCGCCATTGCCCGCGTCCCCAACGCACCCCGCGAAGCACTCGCCCCGGAACGCGCACAACTCGACGCCCGACCGGTCACCCGCGGACAAGGAAAGAGAAAACGCCGGTCGATCATCCCCACCAGCCAAAGCAAGCTTATCCGTCGCCCCCGGAGGAGAGAGCAACCGCCGATGAGCGGAAAGGTAGACCCGCTCCCCACCGGCCGAGTACCAACCCCGTGCGCGGTGCCCGTTGTACCGGCCGACCGCCCACCGCCGCAGCCCCCGCGGGACCGGAGCTCCAGCCCGTACCGCCGCCCAATCGTCAGCCCATCGGCCGACCTCGAGCGCCGCCACATCGGCCGACATCGCACGCTCAACCGCCGCCGGGCCGCTCATGACGTCCACCGGAGGTTAGTCACAGCCAACTCGACTGCGTCAAGCAACCGACGGGCCCGCCGGTCGTCGTCACCGAGATAGCCGAAGTCCAGCTCGCGGGTCACGTACTCCTCAACCTCTCCGGCTATCTCCCACGACCAGTTCAACGAGTCCTGACCGTTCAAAGCCCGCAGGTTGGCGATCCCCGTCGCGTCGCACGCACCGAGGTACGCACCGACCGCCCGCTCAACACCGCCCGGCACGTCCCACGTCCGCTCTGACTTCCACGCCTCACCCTCGCCAGCATCCCACCGGCCTACGAACTCGACCGCGTCCCAGAACACTGCGCCGATGTCATCGAGCCGGAACCCGTCCGACTCCCAAACCGGGCCCGTCCACGGCTCGCCGTCCCCTCCGCAGTACTCGCCGTCCTCGTTGAGCATGTAGAGGCATGCCACGAACGGGCCGAAGGTCCGCAGAGAATCCACGTCGGCGTCGGTCACCGCCACGACCCACTCACGCCCGCCGTCGTCGCCGGGAATCCGAACCTCAAGAACCTCAGCCCCACCGCCCAGCGACGACAGACGCCCCTCCTGCCCCTCTCTATGTTCCGCAACCGATCCGGCCAACGAGCCGCCACACACCAACCAGCATCGCTACCATCACACTTCTCCGGCCCAGTCATCGGATCCACCCCGCAGCCGTACGAACCACCGCGGACAGATGCTCCCACCGGCGCCCGCACTCATCGTCGCCCAACGTCGCGCACTCCACACCGAACACGTCCGCCGCGTGCTCCGCCACTTCGTACACGATCGTCGTGTGATCGCCGCTCATGACGCAATCCCGAACAGCCGCCAACGTCCCGGCCTGCTCGCACGCCTCGAGATAGGACGCCACCACCCGCTCGGTTGCCCCCGGACGATCCCACGTCGCCCGCGCCGCCCGTTCCTCGGCGGACACGTACGACCGTGCGAACTCCACAGCCTTGCCGAGCACGTCGCCCACGTCGTCGGCACTGTCAACGTGCCACGTCTCCACCGGAACACCAGTATCGAGTCCGTCAGCATCGTACAAGCAGTCACATGAGCGGACCGAACGCGGCTTACTGACCAGCGTCAAGGTCCGACACCCCGGTCGACCGTCCCCTCGCCCGTTCACATGCACTCGCACGCCTCGCACCCGACCCACCGATCCCGACCGGCGTGCAAGAGTCCGACGAGTCCGCCGCAGTGCGCAAACCGCTCCCGCGATCGCCGCTACGATCCGCAGCTCCACCGGATCTGCCGTTGCGAGTGTTCCCGCAACCGCTCCGACCGGACAACACCCGCCCATACCACCAACCGCTACCGACCTTCTCAGCCATGAAAAATCCCTTTCCGTTGTGCATCGAGGATGCATCGAGCCGGACCACCCGGCCCGTAGTGCCGATAGACACCAGCCGGTGCACCGACCCCGTAGAGCCGATGCACCGAAGCTACCTACCGGAACCCGTCCCACTCGCCGGAGTACCGCTCCGCCCCTTCCCCGGCCGTCGCAGCCTCCCGACGCCGCAGGATGTCAGTCTCGGCCGCGTCGAACGCCCGCTCGGCATCGGCGTAAACCTGACGAGCAGCCTCAGCCGACCGGTGCGCCGAGTCCAGATCCGATTCCGCCCGCAGCATCTCGGCCCGTGCCTCTGCCAAAGCCTGACGAGCAGCGCCGCGCCAGGGCGATCACGCCGTTCCGCTCCACCTCCGCAGCCTTACGACCGAAGACCACCAGCTGCGCGGCGAGATCCTCTAGCGCCACACCGTCGACGATGTCCGTCTCTTCGCCGGTCCAGTCGTCGGACTCCGGATCCCGGTCGTCATACAAACCCACCGTGTAGGGCCCGAACGTGTCGAACGACGCCCCCTCGCAGTCGGTCACCCACACCCGCCACAACGGCCGCCCCCGCCGGATCAGACAACCATCGTCGCCCCACTCGTCCAGACCGGACCCAACCGCCCGACCCAGACCATCCGTCGGCACGATATACGTCTCAAGCGCCTCACACCCGCCGCCGGTCCCAACGATCGACCACGACACACCCGGAGTCAACCGCCGCACCGCGTCGAAAACCACAGCCTGTGTCGACTGCTCCCACTCTTCCCGAATGCTCTCGCCGTAACCAGTCATCGGCCACCCTCCTCGTCCCGCTCGCCGTCGACCGGATCGGCCGACACCTCGCCGCCGCACTCCACGAACCATGGAGGAACAATCCCCCACGCCCGCTCAGCAGCAGCCCGCCGAGCAGCCCACCGCCGATCCTCAACAGTCGCAAAGTCTCCCATGACCACTCCTCTCAACCGACACCGGACCACCCGACGCCGTACACCGACCATACAACCGACCCACACAACACGTCAACACCCAATCCACCCACACCACCACACCACCACAACCAAACACCCAACCCCACACCGAGAAGTCGGCCACCATGCCGACCCCCTCCCGCTTCTCACGTCCTGCCCGATGTCGACGCCCACCGGTTCGACGCGACCGACCCAGTCGGCCGAGCGAGAGGAGGAGGAGGAGGAGAGCGCCGAACGTACAGAGCGTGTTCACGATCCGTCCGCCCCCGATCCCCCCACCGGTCGCGATGCCAGTCGCAGCGCAGCATCCGACCGAACGAGAGGAGGATCGGGACGGACGATCGACCATCGGCAGGCTCAGCCATCGGCAGCCTCGAGCTCGAGCTCCACCTGGCGCCGGCACCCGCACCCCACCCCCCAGGAGGGCATCCCATGCCCCTATTAGCTATAGCCCGAGACTAATCTTTGGGTTCCCCTCTCTGTACGTACGGTTGTGGGTACGGTTGTGAGTACATTGTGCGTACGGTTGTGTGTACGGGTTAGGGTGGTGGTTATGAGGTTTGGGTTGCGGGTTGATGAGGGGTCGCTGGAGCGGTGGCGTGAGGCTGCCACCGCGCGGGGGGTGTCGTTGTCGGAGATGGTGAGGGTGGCTGTGGAGAGGTTTATGGTCGAGTGCCCTGCACCCGACCCGGAGGTGCGTGCCCGTGACGTGTCGGAGGCGACGTTGTTGGGCCGGCGTGAAATGGCGGCGTTTTTGGCGTCGAGGATCCCTGGTGTGGAGAAGGGCCCTGGGGTTGTGGGGCCGGCTGAGTGGGAGGAACCGGCGTGAACAACGATGTGCCGATCGATGTGGCTGTCCAACTGGCGGACGAGCTCGCCGACGAACGTGCGCACGCTGACCGGCTCGCCGCGTGGATCGTTGCTGATGTGCGGCCGGGGGAAGGGATCCCCCGGATTGTGGTTGAACACCGGGAACGTAGAGAGAACCAGCTGTGACCGCCCATGTCGTGGTGCCCGTGGCGAAGTGCCCCGCCCCGCAGTTCTGCCGTGATGCCGACGTGAATGACATCGGCCGATGCCCTGGGTGTCTCGGTGACAGCACCCGTGTCGTACTCGACGACGCCGTGCCCGTGGAGCGGTTCCCGTTCAACGACGAGACAGCACCGTGGCGGGAGGTCGACCGGTGAACACCGTGTGGACCAGAACCGGCCCCCGATCCCAACGCCTCCACTGCATCCTCGACTCGAAGAACGACGCCGGATTCACCCTGTGCGGGTATTGGGTTCCTGACTTAGAAGCCGACGAATGGGGTGCGCTTATTGGCCTCGACTACTGCAAGCTGTGCTCTCGCAGACACAAGGCCGCCGTCGGAGCCCTCGAGGGGCACGTCGTCGCACCAGTGATCCCATGCCGGGAGCATTATCAGATCCCAGGCGAACGATGCGAACACCGCAGCTACGGCGGGTGTGACGGGTGCATGGGCAACGGGGTCCGCATCGACATGGACAGGATCGAATGGCAATGACCGAGGTCGAAGGGTTCACCTCAGACGAACAAGTCAACGAGCTCGTCGCCGCCAAGAAACTCCTCGAGCAGTACGCCAAAGGACTCCCCACCCTCGAGGAGTTCCGTCTGGCCGCCGCGTCGGTGGCGTCGGACTACCTGCTGGGGATCCTGGCCGGCCGCTACGGCGACCCTCGCACCCCGAAAGAAGCCGCTGAGGTTGCGCACAAGGTGCTGGGTTTGGTGTCGTTGCGGGAGATTGGGTCGTTGGGCGACGAGATAGCAAAGGTCGAGTCGGCCGCGGACCGGCAGGCGCTTTTTGCGGAGTTCAAACAGAAAGCCCTCGAGGCTCAGACGAAGGACAAGAAATGACTGTTTGGCATCCCGGTGACGTTCTCGGCGAAACCCCGTACGTCAACGAGTCGTACCACGCCGACCGGATGGTGTTCGCCCTGCGGGCGCTCGCCCATGAGGTCATCTCGGTCGACAACTGCGAAATCGACCCGGATGTGGTCGAACTGGTCGTGAAAGCGTTGGCGTTGCACGACGCCCGCCGCGGCGAACCCTGATGGCCCTCGACCACACCCAACTACTTGACGACGCCGAGTTCGACGCGCTCTCCCCCGCAGACCAGGCCGCGTACCTCGAGCTTCTCGCCACCGAAACCGAAGCATGGAAACTCAACCCCCGCCAGATCGAAGCCGAAGAGGTCTGCGAACAGGTCGACGAGTTCCTGTACGGCGGCTCCGCGGGCGGCGGCAAGTCCGAATGGTTGCTGTACCACGCCGACCGTCTGTCCAGAGAGGTGCCTGGGCACGCCTCTCTGCTTCTCCGGCAGGCGTTCCCCGAGCTTCGTCGGTCGTTGATCCGCCGGTCGTTCACAAGGCTTCTGTACGACACCCCCGAATGCGGTCGGCCCGTGTGGCGGGCGTCGGACAAAGAATGGCGTTACCCGAACGGTTCAGTCATCGAACTGGGGTATTGCGCGTCGGACGACGACGTAGGCCAGTACCTGTCCGCTGAGTACGACTTCATCGGCTTCGACGAGCTCACCGAGTTCACCGAGTACCAGTGGGACATGATCCGCTCGAGAGCGAGAACTACAGCGGCGAAGAAACGGCTGGGGGCCCGCCCGCATGTGGCCGGCGCAACGAACCCCGGTCGTCGTGGGCACGCGTTCGTGAAAGCCCATTTCGTGAAGCGGACTAGTTACGGCGAAGACATCGCTGTGGTCGAAACACCGATGCCTGACGGGACGAAAGCTGCCCGCCGGATCGGGTTTCTCCCGGCGACGGTGTTGGACAACCCGATGATCGACCCGAAGTACGTCGAGCATCTGATGACGCTCCCCGAGAACCTGCGACGCCAGTACCTCGAGGGGGATTGGGATTCGTTCGAGGGGCAGTATTTCCCTGAGTTCCAGAAGTACAAGACGAACGCTGACGGCACGAACCGGCCGTGGCATGTGATCGAACCGTTCGAGGTGCCGTACGAGTGGCCGAAGTTTCGTGCAGTCGATTGGGGTTCGTACAACCCGTTCGCGTGCCTGTGGTTCACCGTCGACCAGGACGGCTACGTGTACGTGTACCGGGAGGCGTACGAACGGAACCTGACACCGATCGAACAGGCCGAGCTCATCAAACGCATGTCGATATCGACGACGAAGGGGATCCGCCGGCCCGAGAAGATCGACTACACGATCGCTGACCCTGCGATGTGGTCCGAACACGGGTCCCTGTCGATAGCGGCGCAGTACGCGAAAGCCGGGTTGAAGTGCCGCAAAGCTGACAACGACCGGTTGGCCGGCTGGGGGCGGGTGCGTGACTGGTTGCGCCCGGACGAGCACGGCAACCCCGGTGTGCGTGTGTTCTCGTCGTGTCAGAACTTCGTGCGGACGTTTCCTGAGATGGTGCACGACAAGAACCGGCCGGAGGATCTGGATACGACCGGCGAAGACCATTTGGCTGACGCGTTCCGGTATGGGCTGATGACTCGGCCCCGCAGGTTCAAACCTGTTGTCGACGACCCGATCACCTTGGAATCTCGGATCAAGAACATGATCGACCGGATGGTGTCCAGACCAAGAAACATCCACCCGGACCTGGGGCGCATCTAGGTGCGGTCACACAGGCGACGGCCCGTACTATGTGAAGAATGCTGATGGTCGAAAGCTATTCACTCGCGCCTGGTCAGTGTCATCTGTGCGGCGGTCAGAATCTGCCTGCGGTTGACACTCTTCGGGATGTCGACACTCAGGAGGTTTCGAAGGCCGGCTGTACATCTGCTCGTCGTGTTCGAAAGAGCTCGGCACGCTGATGGGGATGCTGGAGGAACAGAAGGTGAAGGCCACGAAGGCCGAGAACCGCCGGCTGAAAGCCAAGCTCGAGGAACGCGACGCGTTTGTGGCGTCGGTGTACGACCGGGTTGTTGAGGCTGTCACTTACACCGATGTGACCGAGGAAGACTGATGACTGCTGCTCTGATCGTGTTGGCGACCGCGAACGTGGCGATGGCTGCTGTGCTGGTGTTCGCCTACCGGGCGCAGACCCGGCAGATGGAATCCCTTGTCCGGGCGGTCGTGTCGAAGCACGCAGGCGAGTACGCGGGGATCGAACGGTCGATTGCTCGGCCGTCGAAGCTCGCGCCGGTCGAAGAGTTCGCAGACACACCCAAGGCTGACCTACGCGACCGGCTGGCCGTGTCGTTGGACGAGCAGCCCCAACCGGGAGTCCCCGTGGGGTTTGACGGCACATGAGCATGGACGAACAGGACAAGACCGCCCAACTGGTGTTGTCACGCTGGAAGGAAGGCGACAAGGTTCTGCTCGAGGATCGCCGGAACTACTGGTTGAACTACGCGTTCTACGCGGGTCACCAGTGGGTGACGTGGGATCCGAACCGTTCGGTTGTCCAGAACTTCGCTCCGGCGTTGGGGACCGACACGATGCGTGTCCGGTTGACGATCAACAAGATTCAGGAACGGGCCGGCCAGTTGATGGGCCGGTTGCTGCAACGCAATCTGGCTTTCGAGTCGATGCCGACCGCCGCGGACGACGCCACGTTGGAGGGTGCCCGTCTGGCTGAAGCGGTCATCGAAGCCGAACGGATGGACGGCGATTGGGAGTCGATCCGTGAGGAAGCGTTGTTCGGTGCGTTCATGGGTGGCACGTCGGCTGTGGCCCTCGAGTGGGATGGTTCGGCGGGGAAGCAACTGTGGAAGGACGCTCAGACCAACAAGATCGTGGGGACCGGGTCGATCAAGTTGACGCCGCTGTCGATCGCCGAGTTCTCGTTGGAAGCCGGCTCGAGGCGGGAAGCCGACGCCCGGTATTGGACGGGGTGTACCGCTGTCCCACCGAAGCAGGTCAAGGCCCACTACAACCTGTCGTGGACCCCTGACGCTGACGCTTCGCAGCAGTATTCGCCGTTGCAACGCGAGATTCTCGGTGCCCGAGGGTCGGCGTCTGGTGGCGAGCTCACCGCCGTGTACGTCATGTACGAACGGCCGAACAGTGAGTGCGAAGCCGGCCGGCGGGTTGTGGTGGTCAACAACCGGGTTGTGGCGCAGGACAAGTGGCCGTTCCCGTTCAAGGACCGCCTGAACATCAGGGTGTTCCGCCAGATCCGGGTGCCGCAACGCTGGACCGGGCTGACTGTGTTCTCCGCGGCGCGGGCCCCGCAGATCGCGTACAACCAGATCCGGTCGGCGATCGTTGAACACGCGAAGCTCGCCGGGAACGCACGGCTGATGGTCCCGAAGGGTTCGTTCGACGACGACACCGTGTTGACCGACGAGCCCGGCGAAATCATCGAATACTGGGCGGATCAGGGTCAGCAACCGCAGTACCTGTCGCCGCCTCAGCTGCCCCGCTGGTTGACTTCGGAAGCGGATCGGCTCGAGGCCGAACTCGACGGGATCCTGATGTCGCACGCGGTGTCGCGTGGTATGGCACCGGGTGACCGCAACAGCGGTTTGGCCCTGTCGATTCTCGCTGAGAAGAACGACACCCCGCTGGGGCCGATGTCAAGGGACCAGGCGAACGGGTGGGGTGAGATTGGGTCGCTGGCGTTGGAGATTCTTCAGGCGAAGGCAACGGAGTCTCGGACGGCGATCATCACGACGGATGGTGGTGTGCCCCGGAAGTTGCAGTGGAACGGCGCGAAGTTGCGTGGGCAGACGCAGGTGTCGGTGCCGTTGGACGCGACGTTGCCGCAGTCTCGGATGGCGACGCAGGCGATGCTCACGAACCTGGCCGGGTCGTTCCCGCAGTTCGCTGAGCAACTGTCGACCGGTACTCTGGCCCGTGTGTTGGACATGCCGGGATCGAAGCTGATCGCCGAAGTGGTCGACGACGACGCTGCCCGTGCGATCCGCGAGAACGATCTTCTGTCGGTTGGTGAGGTGACCATGCCCGAAAGGTGGCATGACCATGCGCGCCACATCTCGGAACACAACCGGTTCCGTAACTCCAACGCTTTCGAGGGTTCCCCCGAAGAGGTCAAGGAACTGTTCGCCGCTCACATCGAAGCCCATCAGCGGCTCATCGAAGAAGAAGCCGTGTCGCAGGCCGAACTCAACCAGATCCAACCCGGCTTCGGTGCTTTGCCGCAGGCCAACAACCCGGTCGGTTCGGCTGTGCCGCCTGACTGGCAGACCCAACAGACCCCAGCAGGAGTGCCGCCGCAATGATGCCGATGATGCCGCAAGGCCCGCCGACCCGCCCGATGGAAGGCAACGAACGCTCCGCGTACGCGCGGATGGACAACATGATGGACGGCAAGAAGACCCAAGAAGAGGTCAACTACCGCGAAGCCGAAGACGACGCGGTGTGCCGCATGTGCAAGCAGTTCCAGCCGCCCGACGGGTGTATGACCGTGGCCGGCAAGATCGAACAGTCCGGGACGTGTGACCTGTTCCAGGGCGAAGAAGAAGACGAGATGACACCGGACAACGAGACAATGGAAGGGATGATCTGACCAGATGACCGACGAGGGAGAAACGATGGGTGCCGACTCTTTCCAAGAGCTCGAGGACCAGTTGGATGCTCTTGACGAGCAGGGTGTGCCGGATGGTTGGGTCGACGGGTTCCGCAAGGTCCGTTCGGAGTTGAAGAACCGTCGGGAGCGGTGGAAGCCGTACGAAGACGCGTTTGGTGGGCTGCCGGAAACCGACCGGGAAGTTCTCCTCGAGGTGGCCCGTGTGCTACCGGAGAACCCGACGGCGGTCGCGAAGTGGATGGTGGACACCGCCCGCGAGTTGGGTGGGGAACAGTTCGGAGAATGGGTGGGGGCCGAACAGGCTGCTGCTCTCGAAAAGGAGCAAGCTGACATGAACCCCGTGGAACCCGACGAGAACCCGGATGAGGGCAAGTCGATCGACGAGCTCGTCGCCGAGAAGGTCGCCGCGGCGCTCGCTGACCGTGACAAGCAGTCCGCTGAGGAAAAGGCGATCGCTGAGCAGCACAAGGTGATCGAAGACACGCTCCGCAACCTGGGCTACACCGATCCTGCGTCCCCGGACGCTCAACTGGTATTGTTCAGGGCCAGAGAGCTCGGCGGTGACCCGCTGGATGCGATTCAGAAGGCCCACGATGGGCTGGACGATTTCTTCGCCGAGCGAGCACAGAAGTACGTCGAATCGAAGTCTGCGGATGCGGACACTCCTGCACCCCCGGTGGGTGAGGTTCCCGATGTTCACCAGGAACCCGAAGGTACGACCCCTGAAGATCGCATGAAGGCCAGGCTTGACTCGGTCTTCGCTGCTGACACTTCGGCGGCGACCTAACTAGTCACTGAGGAGTGACCCCCCCAAATGTCTCTTTCGTTCAGTACCGCCACCGCAGTCCTCAAGGAGGACTACAAGGATCTGGCTGAGCAGATCAACCAGTCCTTCTTCATTCTCTCGCAGATCGAGAAGAACACCGATGATGTGGTCGGCCGTCGCGCCTACCACGCCGTGCACGTCAGCCGGAACTCCGGTGTCGGCGCCCGCGGCGACGGTGGAACCCTCCCGACCGCCGGGAACCAGGGCTACACGAACGCTCTCGTCCCGATGCGGTTCAACTACGGCCGCATCCAGATCAGCGGCACCGTCATCCACGCCATGTCCCAGGACCGCGGTTCGTTCGTCCGGGCCGTGCGCTCCGAGATGGACGGGCTCTCCAAGGATCTGAAGCGGGACATCAACCGCCAGCTGTGGGGCACCAGCAACGGTGTCATCGCCACCTGCGGGACGACCTCGTCCTCGACCACGGTCACCGTGCTCGCCGCCTCCGCCACCGCCACCCGCATGCGTCAGCTGTGGGCCGACGGCGGCATGGTCGTCGACATCGGCACCGTCGCCGACCCCGACAGCGTCGCCGCTGGCCGTACGGTCACCGCCTACGACGCTGCGGCCGGCACCATCACCATCTCCGGTGCTGCGGTGTCGACCACGTCGGGCACCCACTTCATCTTCCGGGCCAGCGCCGGTGGCGCTTCCTCGGGTTCGGGTGATGTCGGTGACGGCCAGTTCGAGCTCACCGGCCTCCAGACCATCGTCGACTCGGCCGGTGTCGTCCACGGCATCGACCCGTCGACCTACCCGGTGTGGGCTGCCGGTGAGGACTCCAACAGCGGTACGAACCGTTCGGTGTCGGAGAACCTCATCAACAAGGCCATCCAGGACCGCAACATCGAGTCCGGTGGCAACATCGACCTCCTCGTCGGTTCGGCCGGTGTGTCCCGTGCCGTCGCCAACCTCATGCAGTCGCTGCGTCGGAACATCGACAACGTCGACCTGAAGGGTGGCTACAAGGGCATCCAGTGGTCGACGCCGCTCGAGGGCATGATGCAGTCGACGCCCACCGCGATCGTGTGGGATCGGGACTGCCCCGCCAACAGCCTGTACGGCCTCGCGTCGGACAGCCTCGTCGAGTACCTCCTGGCCGACTGGGACTGGATGCAGGAGGACGGCAACGTGCTGTCCCGTGTCTCCAACCAGCACGCCTACGAGGCGACGTACTACAAGCTCCATGAGCTTGCGGTCAAGCAGCGCAACGCCAACTTCAAGATCGTCGATCTGACCGAGGCGTAAGTCCCCCCACCCAGGTGTGCGGGGGATTGGGCCTCTCCCTCCCAGCCCCCCGCACCCCCTCTGCCTTTGAAGGAGGCAACTCATGGCTCTGACTGTTACGCAGGCAGACGAGAACGTGGCTGGGGCACGCAAGACGAAGGTCGTCAACGTCACGTTCGACTCGAGCTACCCGACGGGTGGCGAGGGTTTCACCCCGGCTTCGGTCGGGTTCGTGTCGTTCACGTTCGTGGACATCGCCCCGTCCGACGGGTACGTCTACGAGTTCGACTACACGAACAACAAGATCATCGCGTACTGGGTCGACACCACGACCGACGGTGCTCCGATGGCGCAGGTGGCTGACACCACCGACCTTTCCGGCGCGGTGACCAAGGCCCGCCTCGAGGGGTTCTGATTCGATGGGTCTGATCCTGCCAACCGACGATGTTGTGGGCATCAACGAGCGCGTGCGCTTGGGTGACCCTGTCGCCGGTTGGCGGGGCGACCCGGAGATGCTCGTCTACCTGGACGAGGACACACAGATGTGCAACGTGGTAGCGACCGACGCTCGAGGTGACCGTTATGTGGCGGCTTCTACGAGTGTGGTCGATCCGGGTTGGCGTCATGATCTGCTTTGCAGGTTGCGTGACGGTGATTGGCGACGGGCTGATGTGGTGGCTCGTCAATCGGCGAAGGTCGACGCCGCACAGGCTGTCGCTGACATGAAGGTCGAAGAAGAGTTGGACGAACGCGCCGAGAAGCTGGCGTGGGCGCTCCGACGTGACGCCGGCCACGCTGTCGGTTTGAGCAAGGAGTTCTACTGATGGCGTTTCTGTCCGAAGCTGTGTCCGTGGGAACGACCGCGACTGAGATTTACACGTTCGTGAACGAGACTGAGTCGCTGTACGTCTACAACGCTGGGTCGAACCCGGTGTACCTCGGTGGCCCGGAGGTTGCGACAACGACGGGTACGCCGTTGGCTGCTTCGACGGGGCTGGCAATCGACGCGTTGCCTGGTGAGGTTCTGTACGGTCGGGTTGCTGCGTCCACCGAAGAGGTTCGTGTTCTTCAGCAAGGCGTTTAGCGGATGACTTTCGATCCTTCGGCCTCGAGCGGCGGTGGTGGTGGCGGCGGCGGCTCCGGGTTGCCGCAGATCGGTGACGGGACGTTCACGTCGTCTGCGTTGTCGAGCGGTGCCGCGTTCGGGTACGCGGATGCGGACTCGACCATCGTGGCTTCCGGTGAAGGTTCTAAGGCGGTCGGTTACGCGTACAACGCTACGATCAACGCCAATGGAACTGGGGCCCAGGCTAGTGGTTTCGCCCTAAACAACGGGTACGCCAACGGCGGGGCGATCAATGCGTCCGGTTCTGGTTCGTTCGCGCATGGCCGCGTGTACGGCTACGCCGTACACGGCACGAACACGCTGGCACAAATCGCCGCGCCTGGTTACGGCGGTGTTGCTATGGGGCAGGCCTACAACAATGGACGAATCGTAGCAGCCGGTACTAGTTTCGCTTTCGGGTACGCGGGCAGTTATTACACCGACTACACCGGGATGATCAACTCGGACAGAGGCGCACTCGCGATCGGTAATGTTTACAACAAAGGGGCCGACGGCGTGGTGTCAGCGGTCGAGCCGGGTAGTCATGTCGTCGGGTATGCCCAAGCACTTACCTCTTACACCCAGGTCAGAGCGACAGCCAAGGGAGCAGCCGTGTTCGCTTACTCCCAGAACTCGACGGTGACCGGTGCTGGGGCCGGGTCGATCACGGGGGGGTTCGTGAACAACAGCGGGACCATTTCAACGTCCTTGGGGGCGTGGGGTTCGATTGCGTGGGGCTACACGAACGCTGGGACGATTTCGGCTACCACGACTAACGCGATCCAGTTCGGTCCCGGTACGAACTCTCTGGCTGACAGCCTGTCGGTCGGTACAACGATCCGCCTGAAGGGGACGACTTCTGCGCCTGGCACCCCCCGCAACGGGGACATGTGGGTGGCGTCGGACTACGTTTACATCCGCTCGAACGGTGCGACCGTGAAGATCGTCTAGGGGGACTGGTGGCTCTATCTACCGAAGATTTCGTGGCAGCGTATGAACAGCTTCCGGTCGGCCGGCAGCGTCGTCTTTCTTCGATTCTGGTGACCGGCAACCCGGGCCTCCCCGACGAAAAACCTGTCCCGGTCGGGGGCATCGCGGCGGTGTACGAGTCCGCTGACCCGAAGTGGCAGGAGAAGGTCACCCAGCGGCTCGCTGCCCGGCCGGTGTGACTGTTCACGCCCTCGCCGGTCTGCCCCGTTCAGGGTCGACGCTGCTGTGCAACATCCTGAACCAGCACCCCGACGTTCACGCCTCGTCTACCTCGCCGCTGTTCGGGTGCGTCGCCGCTGTCGCTGACACGCTCACCGCTTCACCGGAAGCGAAGGCCGGGTTGGCGAACATCCCAGGCGCGTATGAGAACTACCTCGTGGCGGTGCGCAACCTGGTCGCGGGGTTCTACGAGCACCGCTCGGAAGATGTCGTGATCGACAAGGGCCGGGGCTGGGCTACCCGACCGGCGCTTCTCGGACAGATCGACCCCGAAGCCCGCATGATTGTTTGCGTCCGCGATCCTCGAGATGTCGTCGCCTCCATCATCCGCCGTGACCGTGAAACGGCTCTGTTCGCCGCCGAGTTCGGGCTCGCCATACAGGATCAGGTCACGAACCTCACGTCGATCGAAGGGATTGTCGGGGGGCCGATCCACTTTGTCGAGTCGATGCTCCGCACGAACACCCCGGCAGCGTGGGTTGCGTTCGAGCGGCTTGCCGCGAACCCCGACCTCGTCCTCGAGCGGCTCTCCGACGCCCTCGGCCTCGACACCCACAAGTGGGATTTCAAGAACGTGGAGAACACGTCGACCGATCTTGACGCTCTCTACAACGGTAAGTTCCCGCACGTCGGAGCTGGTGAGGTGACTCCCCCGGAGGTGTCGTGGACGGAAACTCTGCCCGCCGACGCTGGGGCATACATCCTGTCGTTGTGCCCGACGTTGGCTCAGACGTTTGGCTATGAGTAGTAGAATCTGATTCGATGGCTGCCACGTCGATCACCGTCACCGGCACGTTTCTTGATGGTTCCGGCGCGCCTTCGGTTGGTACGGTCAGGTTCACTCCGCGTTACCCGATTCAGGACACCGACGCCGACGTGGTGTATTCGGGGACCACGCAGGTAGAGCTCGACGCTGCGGGCGAACTGTCGGTGTCGTTGATCGCGACCGACGACCCGGATTCGCTGCCTGAGGGGAATGTGTACCGGGTCGAGGAACGGTTCCGGGGTGGTGCTGTCCGTTCGTATTACGTCGGTGTGCCGTATGACAGTGCGGGTGGGACACTGGATCTGGCGGATGTGACGCCTTTGTCGACGTTGCCGGCGGTGTCGTATGTGACGGTCACTGGTCCGACTGGTCCGACTGGTGCTACTGGTGCTACTGGTGCGACTGGTGCGACTGGGCCCGCGGGTGCGGACGGCGCGGACGGTGCGGACGGCGCGGACGGCGCGGACGGCGCGGACGGCGCGGCCGGGGCAGACGGTGCGGACGGTGCAACGGTTCTGAACGGGACCGTGGATCCGACAACCGAAGGTGTTGACGGCGACTTCTACATCCGCACCGACACCTCAGAGATATTCGGCCCGAAGGCGTCTGGGACGTGGCCTGCCGGGGTGTCGTTGGTTGGTGCGACCGGCTACGGGTGCTACGGGTGCTACGGGTGCTACGGGTGCGACCGGTGCCGCGGGTGCGGACGGTGCCGCGGGTGCGACCGGTGCTACGGGTGCCGCGCTGACGGTGCTGACGGCGCTGACGGGGATTGGACGACCGCTCAGACCGTTTCGACTCCGACGTTCACCACGAACGCGTACACCGTTGTGGCCGGCGACCTGGGCAAGGTTCTGCTTCTCACGAACGGGGCGACAGCCGGTACTGTCAATGTCAACACGGGTCTTGGTTTGACTGCCGGTCAACGGATCGACATGGTTCAGACCGGCGCTGGACAGATGACGGTTGCTGGCACGGCGACGGTGACCGGGACACCTGGGTTGCTGTTCCGTGCTCAGTGGTCAGCTGCGACTCTTCTTTGCACGGCCACGAACGTGTATGTGTTGATCGGCGATCTGAGTGCCTAGCACTACCGGGATTGTCGCGTCCGCTTACTCGACGGCCGCACTGCCGGACGTGCCCTTGTCGTCGGTTTCTTACGACGACGAGGTGCTTGCTGACTCCCCGTGGCTCTACTGGCCGCTCGACGAAACATCCGGGACTAGCGCCGCCGACGATTCCGGGAACGCCCGCACGGGTACGGCGACAGCCTCCGGCCTCCTGGGCGCCGGTTCGGCACCCCCGCAGGGCGGCGTGTCTGCGGACATGAACGGCACGAACGAAATCACCGGGCCGACGACCTCGATGTCAGTTACGGGCGGAGCGATCGAAGCGTGGATCTGGCTCCCCTCTGGCGGGTCGGGCACCCGGTACATGATCGCCGGGCCGCATAACGGCTCCTCCGCGTTCGCCCTGAACTTGTTGCTCGACAACTCAGGCAAGGCCCGGTTCTACGCCTTTGACACCAGCGCCGGTGTCGAGAAGCACGCCACCGGGGCGACCACGATCCCGGAGGAGGAGTGGGTTCACCTCGTCGGCGTGTGGGACAACGTGAAGCTCTATATCTACGTCAACGGCACCCTCGACGGGTCGATCGGAAGCACTGCCCCGGAAGTCACCTCCAAGCTGTTCCGGGTGTCGCGCACGATGGCCCCGTCGGGTGTCTCGTACGCAGCGTTCCCCGGTGATGTCGCCCACGTCGCGGTCTACTCGGCGGAACTCACCCCGGCCCGGATCGCCACCCACTACCTGACCGGGACCGGGACGCTCACCGTCTACGCCGCTGAGGTTCTCGAGGACGAACCCCTCGGCTACTGGCCCATGAACGAAACGTCGGGGACCACAATCACCGACCTGGCCGGATCCGGGAACGACGGCACCTACGTCAACAGCCCCACGCTCAACGACACCGCGCCCGGTGCAGGGCTGGAAGCATCCGTCGACTTCGATGGCTCGGCTGACGCCGGGTCCATCGCCCTCGACCTGAGCGCCTACACCACCGCCACCGTCGAGATGTGGCTCCGGTGGGACACCTACGCCAACGACGACGACTTCGCCATGGAGTTCACCGCCAATGTGAGCTCGAACAACGGGTCGTTCTGGATCGACCCGAACGCAGCCGACGGGACCATCCAGGTCAACATGAAGGGCAGCGGAGGGTTCTCGACCACCGGGTTCTCCCGCTCTCACGTCCCCGCTGGCACGTGGGCCCACCTGGCGTTCATCCTCGACCGGAACAACAGCGCCGGTCTTGGGCGGGCCCGGATGTTCGTCAACGGGGTCGAGAAGGCTTCGGCGTCAGTGACGAACTCTAACAACGCTGGGGCGTTCACTAACTCGACGCTGTACCTCATGAGCCGGGCAACAACGTCGCTCTACGGTGATGGCGGCATGGCGGCGCTGGCGATCTATCCCGCCGCTCTCACCAAGGCCCGGATCGCCACGCACTACGTCGCCGGCCAGGGCTACTACTACGACACTTACCTCGCTGACGAAACAGGCATTGTTGCGTACTACCCGCTGTCCGAATCTGCCGCCCCGTATGCCGACGCTCTCGGTGTCGAACCTAACTTGACGGTCCTGTCAGGCACTCCCGACGGGGCATCTAACGTCACCCCCGTCGGTACTACATCGGTCGACTTCACAGCAGCCGACTCGGACGCCATCTCCCAAGGAACATCCAACTTCGGGATCAACAACCAGCCTGCTTCGTTCGAAATGTGGGTTTCCCCAGACGCTTCCGGGTCTGGGGCTTACGTCCATCTCGGCGCTAGCGGCGGATCGAACGGTGTGTCTGTTGGGATAGGTAATACCACCCTGGACGGCTCCCACAACAACAACATCATTGCTCTGATCGACGGTGTCGCCTGGAAGGCATCCAACCAGCCGCACAATACGTCCGGGACGTGGACGCACGTCATTGTCACGCTAGGAGCATCTAACGTCACGTTCTATCGCGACGGTGTGCAGGTCGCGCAACTATCGACATCGACGTGGGCTGGTAGCCCGACAGTCGGTACGTTCTTCTCGGTAGGCGGATACCCGACTTCGAGCCGGTACTTTGAAGGCAAGGTCGGACAGGTCAGTGTCTATGACGTAGAGCTCGATGGCGATACCGTCATGCTTCACTACGGGGCGGGGGGTTTGGGGATGGCACCATGACCTTCGGACGACGTGCTGCGGTCACTGTCCGACTGAGAAAGTAGGATCACTACCATGACATTGCTGACGCTCCGCGCAGACGTTCGCGAACGGCTCGGTGTGCCGTCAGATGACTCGCTCTACACCGACACCGTCGTCACCGGCCTCATCAACGACGCACTCAACTTCGTGTCAACCGAAGCGGACTGGTGGTGGCTCGAGAAGTCCGAAACGATCGCGATGTCTGCGTCCACGTCGGCGTACACGGTCGCGTCGGACTGCACCCGCACGATCGCTGTTGTCGACGCTGTCGGTGTTCCCCTGTCCCGCCGGGGAATCGACGAGCTCGGGCTGATGACGACCGCGGAATCCGCGAACGTCCGGTTCTTCGCGTCGTACGGCACGAAGATCGAAGTGCGTCCGGTGCCGAACGGGACGTTCAACCTTACGCACCGGTACATCGGCGGTGAGACTGCCCTGTCCGGCGATTCGGATGTCCCGCTGATCCCCGCACAGTTCCAACCGTTCGTGGTCGAGTACGCCACCTACCTGGCTCGGATGCGGGCCGGGAACAGCACCGAAGCGAAAGCGAACCTCGAGGTGTACATGAGGTGGATCGACACGCTGAAGGCTCGGGGCAGCAAGACCTCTGACTCCAAGGGCGGTGGCGGTATCGCCGGCCCCGCAGCTGGTGCGGCGTGAATCTCGGCGAGTTCCGCACTGCGGTGAACCGGCGTACCGGTATCGCTGTCGACGCGACCGCCTTGTCGGAGATGGTCAACGAGGCTGTCCAGGCGATCGGCGAGGAACGCGACTGGCCGTGGCAGGACGGGGTTGACACGTTCACGGCTGCTGGGGCTTCGACGGTGTTGCCTTCGGACTGGTCGCGTACCCGCACGGTGAACGTCGCAGGGTTCGAGGCCCGCCGTATCAACGTCGCTGACGGCGATGGGTTCCTCGAGATGGAGCAGCGCCCGTCGGTGTACAGCTACACGATCGAAGAAGGCGACCTTGTCCTGTACCCGACGCCGGATACGGGTGCGACGGTGATCCACCGGTATGTGCGCGGTGAAACAACGATGAACTCCGATTCGGATTCGCCGTTGTTGCCTGAACGGTTCCACCCGGCGGTCGTGAACTACACGGCTGCTTTGGTCGCTGACCGGACAGGGGAACAAGCAAAGTCTCTGTCGTTTCGTGCCGAGTACGAGCGGTGGTTGAAGCGCATGAACGATGGCACCTCGAGGTCGCAGCAACCCGCGAGGGTGCGGGTCCGTTCGGGTTCTGGCTGGTAATGGCCGAACGGCACGGCAACGCGGTCATTTTCGAGGGTTGGGACGGCGGCGAGTTCGGCATCCTTGACCCTGGTCGCGCTGGGCGTGCGGACCAGCAGATGTGGACCGGCGCGGATCTGATGGTGTACCGGACGGGGCTGATCGGCCCTCGTCCTGGGCGTCAGTCGATCACGGTCACGTCGATGCCGACTGGGATTGTGGTGGGGGTGTCGCAGTTCTTGCCGTCTTCTGGTTCTGGTCCGGCGATATGGGTGATCTTGGACAAGGGCAGCGGCACGTTCAACGTGGTCAACATCGACTTGACCGACGACACGGTGTCGTCAACGTATACGGGCACGTTGCCGAACATCACGAACGACGTTCATCCCGGCGGCGGCTATCTGGCCGGGTCGTATGTGAACCTGACCGGCCACGGGGTGTACCAGCTGGCTTCTACGACGACGACTGTGTCGTTGGTTGACACCGACCCGCAGGGTGACGTGATCGGGTATTACGGGGAACGCCTGATCGCGAACACCAGCAGTCGACTGTGGTATTCGGAGCCTTTGGACTGGTCGAACTTCGGGGCGAACAACTACGTCGATCTGTTCAGCGGGCTGCCGCACAGCATGTATGTCCCGTTCCGGGATGGTTTGCTGTTGGGTTCGTCGGCGGGCCGGTTCGGGATCGTGACGGGGGTTCTCGGGGCGACTACGACGTTTCGTGAGCTCTCTTCGGGTGGCGGGCCGGCGTCGCCTTGGCATGGAGCGAAGGTCGCTGACGACAAGATTTGGTATTTCAATGGGACCGACCAGTTCCCGTCGGTGTTCAACGGTGCGGTCCACGAACGCTACGAGTACCTCGAGGTGGGCCAGCCGAGGGATGTGTGGACTTCTGGTGTGCCGTCGTGGCGGTTGTGGGCTGCGGAGTGGTCTGGTGTGAACGACTGGATCGCGATGAATGACACGACCAACGGGATCCAGAAGATGAACGATGTGATGTCGTTTGTTGACATGCAACCCGATTTTTCGGTGCCGGTCGCCGATTCGATTCTGACGGTTGACAATCCGGCGACGACGGCGGGGACGGCCACGTTTTCGTGGTACACGCCCGGCGCGCATGACCGTCCGGCGTTCGAGTCGGATGATGTTGCTGCGTCGGACGATCTTGGTGTGGCGCTCGAGCCGACGTTGACGACCCCGTTGTGGGTGGACAACGAAGGGCATGAGGTTCGGGTCCAGCAGGTTCTGATCGACTACGAGGCGTACGACTGTGGGATCACCACCGACCCGTCTTGTGTGGTGACGGTGTTGGCGTGGCCCAGGTGGGATAACAGTGGGATCAAGGAGTCGACTCCGGTGACGGTGTCTCCGATGACGTACACGGCTGCGGGCACGTCGGGCACCACGGGGCGGATGGTGGTATCGGTCGGCGATCAGGGGTACGCGGGCGGGTTTCAGATCGAGTTGTCTGAGATGACTGGTCTGGCGATCCAGCGGATCATCGCAGTGCTGGGTGCGGAAACGAGGCGGGCATGACCGATTTCCGGTTTCCGTATTATTGGCGGGACTTTCTGAAGAAGGAAGATCCTGTTCGGGCCGAGTTCTCGTTGGAACGTGACCGGGCCCTCGAGGACTACCTGGCGTCGCTGGGTGGTGGGTCGTGGCCGACCGACGGGATCAAGCGGTTTGGTGACAACAACTCCGCTACCTATGGGGCGTCGGCCAAGTCGACCATCAACATGGCCAACAACCTGAGCACCGATTGGGTGCTTGGATCCAACTACACGGCGACTACGCAAGCGAACCACATCGCCGTCGACGTTCCTGACGGGCCGCGTCTTATCGACGTTCGGTTGAACGGCGGCCTTGAGTGTTCCGATTCGGACGTGAACGCTCTCTCCCCTGGTGACGTATGGGGCCGGCTCAACATCCTGTGCTATTTCCCGTTTGGGTCCGGGCGAGGGATCTATCACACCGTCGACCTCATCAGGAACCTGTCGTCATCGCAGATCGACTTCTCTATCGGCGGAACCGTGATAGCGGAAACCCCGTATTCGGGTGCCGGGATATTTGGTTGCGCTATGACCATCGAGAACTACATCGCCGCCGCCGTTGATGTTTACGCGTTCGGAGAGCTCACCGTTATCGACATCACTGCCGACGGCACGTTCTGATGGCTCGCCCTGCCCGTTTGTTCGCCTATCCTTTGGGAGAGGTGTTTCTGCATGGCTAGCTCGTTCGACAACCTTCTCTCGTCCATCGGGTTTGGTGCGGCTGGCGAGAAGGTTATCGAACAGCTAGCCGACACCTCTCCCAAAGGATATGGAGCAAACAGGCAGGGAGCAGCCATCAGAAGGTCGACGTGATGTCGATGGCCGGTGAGGCTCTCCGAACGCACTGGCGGCGGCGGATTCGATGGTCATGGCGCAACCCACGGCGCCCCGAAATGCGGGGTTTCCGTCGCAGTACCGATAGAGAGTCGATCTGCGATGACGACGGGTTTGTCGACGGTGTGATGGAGCGAGACCCAAACCCGAGTAGCGCAGGATCTTGAGCCATACGTATACGAGGGGGGAGCGTTCACGTGGACGCTTCAAGGCGCCGTTCAACCGGCTCGATAAGGCACGGCCCGTCCGGGAACGTCGACAGCGATGTGAACCGCTGCGTAATTCTCAAGCATCGAGTAGCAGGTGTTGGCCATGTTGATGGTCGACTTGGTGACGCCCCATAAGTAGCGGAGTTGTTGTCACCAAACCGCTTGATTCCATCCGTCGGCGCGCCGAGCGACGCGTGTATCTCGAGTCTTCCTTCTTCCGCCAGTAATACGGAGCCGGAAATCGGCTCATTTCCGCCCGCGATGTTGCTGTCACCGAACCAGTCATCATCAGGCAATCGATCTGGAACCCGGCAAGCGTACTTGTCGCCGACCACCACGTGGTGCCGAACGTGCCCACCAACCGTATGCATCATCGGAGACACCGTCACCGGAGTCGACTCAGCTGATCCCACCTGGGCCACGCCAACACCGTCACCACACAAGACGGGTCGGTGTGATCGTACGCCTCATCTGATCTACCTACGGACGAGACCTCATGCCCTTCGTTATTCATCCGCCCCGGGTCGTAACGTCAGCACCCGCATAAGCGCAGCAACATCTCGTCCGACTCGAACGCCGGACGCGCCGGGCATGCCGCGAAAGGCCGTCCCCGACGTCGTCGCCGGATCAACCGTCAGAGGCGAAATCGGCGACGCCGCATTTTTCAAAAATCGGGTTGCATGTCAACAAACGACATCACATCGTTCATCTTCTGGATCCCGTTGGTGTCGTGCATCGCGATCAATCGTTCGCAAGACGGGCCGCCGCGACTGGCCCCGCATCCGGAGCAATAGCCCACCTCGGAACCGAGCGTTCGTGAGACGCGCCGTGTATCGACGGGAACTGGTCGGTCCCCGATGAAATACCGTCGCCTTCCGTCAGCGACCAACTTCGCTCAATGCCAAGGTGGCCCGCCGCGGCTCGCAAGTACGAACCCCGTCACGATTCCGATTGCCGGCCGCCGACAAACAACAACAAACCGATGCGGCAGCGGGGCCTAGCGGTGCGCCCGAAGGTGCCGGGTCACCACAGTCGAGTGCTGTGTTCGCGGTCGGCGTTCCCCACTAATGCACCCGATCCCTCACGTCACCCTGCAGGTCGAACCTGTCAACCAACGACACGGTCAGGTTCCTGCGACCCGGCCCGAATAGGCGAACGCGTCGTTCGTGATATTCGGCAACGTGTATACGCATTGACGACACCGTGTCGTCTACGTTGAAGGCGTGCCGCGTCCAAGATCACCATATCGCCGGACCAGAGGTAGAGACGGCGGGAACTGCGACACCCCCACCACAATCCCAGTCGGCATCGACGTGACCGTGATCGACGCCCGGCCTTGAGGACGAAGGCCGATCAGCCCCGTCCGATACACCATCAGATCCGCACCGGTCCACATCTGCTGGTCCGCACGCCCAGCGCGGCCCGAGGGTCAAGGATGCCGAACTCGCCGCCGTCCCACCCCTCGAAAATGACCGCGTTGCCGTGCCGTTCGGCCATTACCAGCCAGAACCCGAACGGACCCGCACCCTCGCGGGTTGCTGCGACCTCGAGGTGCCATCGTTCATGCGCTTCAACCGACGCTCGTACTCGGCACGAAACGGCAGAGACTTCGCCTTGTTCCCCAGTCCGGTCAGCGGACCAAAGCAGCCGTGTAGTTCACGACCGCCGGGTGAGCAGTACGCCC
>CALOBC010000059.1:0-451009 GCA_942491145.1 Myxococcota bacterium
ACAGAATGGACATCCGGTACCTCGAAATGGTATTAGTTTAATCTGCGAAGAAAAACTATATCCAAAGGAGGCCTGCGATGTCCGTACCCACTATAGCACCTTATTTCCCCTTTCGTCGAATCAAAATTATCAACCAGGATGTTATGCCCGAAGCTGCAGCGGCGCATATTCAAATGCGACCCAACAAGCGATTTGCTCCGATCTGCCATGGATGTGGCCAGCGGGCCACCGGTGTTCACAGCTGGACTCTGCGCACGATGCGTGATCTGAGCATGGCACATGCTCGGATTTGGATTACCTGCCAATATCGAAAAGTGTTTTGTGCACAATGCCATCAGATCCATGTCGAAGATCTGAAGCTGTTTCATCCTTATCTGCGGGTGACCAATCGATTGGCGCTTTATGTCTATCAGCTATGTCAGTTTATGACCGTATCGGAGGTCGCCCGACATCTGGGCCTGAACTGGAAAACGGTCAAAGCCATCGACAAATTTTATTTGGAACGCGAGTACGGTCAACCCGACTTAAACGGGCTGCGCATTTTTGCCGTGGACGAAATCTCCATACGCAAAGGGCATCGCTATCTGACCATCGTACTGGATTATCTCAGCGGTCGCGTCGTCTTTGTTGGCAAAGATCGCAAAGCCAAAACACTGAAGCGCTTTTTCAATCAAGTTAATGCCAGAGCAACGCAAAATGCCATTGAGGCCGTGGTCATGGATATGTGGGACCCATTTATCAAAGCCGTTAAAAAAAAGTGCCTCAGGCCAAAATCGTCTTCGATCTGTTCCATGTGGTGGCCCAATTTTAACCGTGTTATCGATAAAGGTCGAAACAGCGAATATCGTAAGGCCTCTGAAGAGGATAAAGCCGTTTACAAAGGGGCGAAGTACCTGCTGCTTAAAAACCGCAGCAACCTGCGTCGCTTAAGCGAGCGGCAACAATTACAGCATCTGCTTGAACTCAACGAGGTCATCAATACGGTACTGATCCTCAAGGAAAAGCTCAAACACATCTGGACTTACCGTTCAAGGACCTGGGCCAGCAAGGCATTCGATCAATGGTGTCAACTGGCCGAATCATTAAATCATCCATCGGTGACAGCCTTTGTAAAATGTTAAATCGATATCGATATGGCATCCTCAATCACTGCGATTACCCTATTCACAACGGAAAATTGGAGGGGTGAATAACAAAATAAAAGTCATTAGGATGCTTCGGTGCCCCGGGGTGTGCTGCGTCTGGGATCAGCAGGACTCAGGAGCGCCAGGCTGCTCTGGGCTCGCCCGGGGGACCGCTTGCCGCACGGCGTCCAGCTCGGCCGCCCACGCCGACCGGTCCGTGACCATGCCCTCCGCCGTCCAGTCTTCGGGCGGGTGCTCCAGGGCGTGCTGCATTGCGGTCTTCAGACGTTCTTCTTCGCGGTGCAGGGCCGCGGCCAGCGCGAGGGCACCCAGTGCGTGGGCTTCCTGGGCACGGCGATGGACCCACTCCTCGTCGGCGCACCGGGCCAGCAGCTGGGTGCCGATGCGCGCGACAAAGCTGCGCTCGAGGATGGCGGAGACACCGTCGAGGAGGGCGCTTCGGGTCTGTTCTCGGGCCGCCCGTGCCCCTTCCAGCGCCGTGTCTCGGGACCGGTTTCGCAGCCATGCGCGGGCCCGCTCTGCTTGGCCGATGGGCAACAGCAGCAGGACCGGCGCCAGGCCCCCCACGAGCATCACCAGCGCGGGTGCTGAGATGTGGTCGGACAGCGTGTACACTGCCCAGCTCATCATTCCCGGGGCCACGAACAAGCCCAGAATCAGCCACCACGGCAGGTCGCTGAACCCCCTCCAGCGCCGGGTGTCGAGGCGGGTCTGAAGCTGTTCTACCTGAGCATCGTCGTGGGCCAGCTCCCGCAGTAGGCCCTGGATGGCGAGCACCCATGCCCGGGGATCATCGGGACCGCAGGACGTGCGCACCTCAACCAAGAGCCCCGCTTCCAAGAGCATGCTGCGCCACCGCTCGGCGTTGGCGAAGCGGGGCGGGTCACGGACGGGCCGGGCTTGCACCCAGCGCACCGGAAGCGCGGCGTGGTCAGTCTCCACGGGGGGGCCCGGGCGGCGGTTCGAGGTAGCCCAGCTGTTGCATGGCCTCGATGGTGCCGGGGGACAGCGTGGGGCGCTCACCGGTGCGGTCGGTGGTCGGGGGCCGCTGTTGTGCGAGCAAAGCGCGGAGGCGGCGGACCGCATCGGGCTGGGCGCTGGACAGGTCCTTCAACATCATTGGGTCGTCGAGAATATTGAACATTAGACTGTTATCACCAAGTTCAACCAACGCCAAGGGACCGTCTCGGAGCATCCACTGATCATGGACAAAGCGACCGCCCAGCTGTTGGGCCCAGACGGGGTCTGCCCAGCACGCCGACACCACGGGGGCTGCGGGGACGTCCTCAGCGAGCAAGCTGGGCTGGGTGAGGATGGCGGTCGCGGCGGCGCCTTCGATGCCTGCCAGGGAGATGAGCGTGGGGGCAACCCGGCTGAGGCTGACCGGCTGGTCGTCAGTGCCCGGCACCACCCGTCCCGGTGCAGCGATCACAAGGGGCACATGGGTCACCGCACCCCACACGCCGTGGCCGTGGTCCAGCATGTCCTGTTCGCCGAAGTGCTCGCCGTGGTCGGACGTCACGAGGGTGATGCCCGCCCCCCGTCCGGTGGCATTCCAGGTCTGCATCAGGCGGTGCAGCAGCGCGTCGGTGGCCAGCACCTCGGACTCGTAGACGTCCTTGAGCAGTGCCAGTCCCTCCGGGCCAGGGGACCACTGGCCGGCGGAAAATGCCCGCACCGGAGCGGGTCCTCCGTCGGGGGCGGGTCGGTTCAAGCGCAGGTGGGGACGGCCACTCTCGACGCTCAGCCACGGCCCGAGCCAGTCCGGCGCGGTGTCCGGGTGCAAGGCGGCGGCGTGGGGTGCGGTCCACGCGGTGGGCCACGCCTCGTAGGGCAAGTGGCTGCCGAGGAGGTTGACGAAGATAAAGACTGGGCGGGGATCATCGTCGCTCAGGAGCTGCTGTGCCCGCTGGACCACCCGGTCGTCGTCGTCGTCGTAGAGCTCGGCCTGGGCAAAGCCCCGCACCAGCTCGCTGCCCGGCCCCAGCAGCCCGTTGGCGGAGATGCTGGCCGTACGGTAGCCGGCGGCGGTGAACGCTTCGGCGAGGGTGGGCAGGCTGCGGTCGAGGCTGGTGGCGATGGGTGCACCAGCGAGAACATCGTCCAGTGCGGCATGGTGGGCGCCATGAACCCATGGGTCCTGACCAGTGAAGAGGGACGCGTGCACCGGCCAGGTCCAGCACCCCGGGGCGACGGCTTGGGTGAACACCCGCCCGGCGTCGGCGATGGCTTGCACCTGCGGCGCGGTGTTCCGGGGGTTGCCACCGATGGGCAAGGCATCGGCCCGCACGGTGTCGAGGACGACGAGCAGCACGTCGGGGGGCCGGGGCGGTGGCGTCGGGGTGCAGCCCAGCACGAGGCCCAGTGCTCCCGCGATGCCCCGCACTCCAGCGACCCCCCGCACTTCAGAGATGCCCAGATTGGCGCGGCCCACGGCAACTCCGGAGAGGGGATGGCGGTGAAAGGGGGGCTCCGGCGCGCGCCGGCGGTCCTGAACCCCACGACCTGAAGTCCGCCGCCCGAGAATGGACGGTTTGACCGGTGGTGTCCAGCGTGGGGGCCGTCCCGGGGGCTGGGGTGCGCCGCGGTTGTGGGTCGGAGCCGGGGCCCGCAGCGAGTGGGAACGCCCGTGCCTTCGGGCTACACCCCCGGTCCGGCCTGGTCCTGGGAGTGCGCGATGTTGTGGTTGTTTGCGGCGATGTTGGCGTGTGCTCCCAAGTCCGTCCCCGAGACCACGCGCGCTGAAGCGGCTGTTCCCGACAATGGCCTAACCGAAGCCATTGTCGGCTCGGTGGAGCCCGGGCTGCGGTTGCGCGATGTGGACTTTCCGGGTGACCGGTCTGTGGCCGCTGCGGGACGGACCGTCCTGGGCCTCTGGTTGGAGATTCACCCCGATCTTGCCGCCGACGCGGGGCTTCTCGGCGATGGGCTGCGCTTGCCCTCCTACGCGCCCGCCGTGGTGCAGGATCGCTTGTCCCGTCTCGACAGTGCGGCCGCGACGCTGGCGCAGATCGACGAGAGTGCGCTGGCTGTGGCCGACCGCATCGATCTCAGGCTGCTCCAGAGTGCCGTGGCCCAGGCCCGTCATGCGCTGGTGACGGAGCGCCGCTGGACCCACCGTCCCGCCGAGTGGCTGGAGCCCGTGGGCACGCTGCTGGTGGCCCACCTCGCCTCACCCGAGCCGGTGCCCGGTGCCACCGATGTGCTCGCTGGCCAGCTCCCCGCGATGCTCGACGAGCTCCGGGCCGAAGTGACCGCGCCCACCGCCCGGGATGTGCAGACTGCGCTGGGCCTGATGGACGGGCTGGTCGCCATGTTCGGGGGCTTGCCCGCCTCGACCGAGACCGCCGCCGCCATCGCTGCGTTGAAGTCCACCCGTGACCACTTCGCCGCGATGGAGGGGCTGCCCGAGATGCACATGATCGGGCCCGAGAGCTACCGCTGGCGGCTGAAGCACGCGCTGCTCTTGCCCTGGGATGCCGAGACCCTCCTGGCCCGCGCCGAGGCAGACCTCGCTGCGGTGAACGCCGAGATCGCGGCCCTCGAAGCCCAGGTTGCCGAGCCTGCGCCCGCGACCGATGCGGAGCGGGCCATGGCGGCCGCACTGGACCAAGATGGGGTGCTGGCCCTGTATGACACCATGGTCAGCCGCTACCTCACCGCACTGCAGAACATGGACGTGCTCACCGTTCCCGAGGACCTGCCGCCGATTCGAGCGCGCCCCACCCCCGAAGCCCTGATCCCCCTCACCGGCGACGGCGGCAGCATGAACCCGGTGGCGCAGTTTGGGCCCACCGAGGGTGCGTGGTGGAATGTGGAGCACTTTGGCGGTGAGGCGACCGAAGAACAGCGGCTGAGCACGGTGCTGTTCATGAACCGACCGAGCGCCAACTGGTTTGGCCCCTATGCCGTGCACGAGGGCGTTCCCGGGCACCACCTTCAGCTCTCCATCGCCCGGGACAACCCCCGTCCGGTGCGCAAGCTGCTGCAGTCGACGCCGCTGGTGGAGGGCTGGGCGCTGTACGCCGAGGGCCTGTTTGAGGGCGAAGGTGGCTTCGGCGGTACGTCTCTGGGCCGGCTTGTGATGCTGCGGTCCTACCGGGCGCGGATCAAGCGGGTGGTCTTTGATGTGAAGGTCGAGACGGGCGTGTGGACCCTGCAAGAGGCCGCCGACTGGAAGCACGACGCCAAGCCCGGCGAAGGGACCATCGGACCGGAGCTGCTGCGCACGGTGCAGTGGCCCACCCAGCTCATCGGCTACTACGCCGGTCGTGAAGAGATCGAGGTGCTGCGGGAGGACTGTCGATACGCCTGGGGCGATGCTTACTCGGACCGTCGCTTCCACGATGCGTTGCTGGCCGAAGGGCCGATCCCGGTGTCGCTGGTGCGCCTCGCCCTGCTGGGTGATGACGCCTGAACCCCTGCTGGAGTCGCCATGCTCACCCATGTGGTCTGTTTTCAGTTTGCCGATCAAGACACGGCCCGCGAGGCCCGCGAGCGCTTGCTCGCCATGCGTGGACGGGTGCCGGCCCTGCTCGACATCGAGTGTGGGCTGGACATCACCCGCAGCCCGCGGTCCCACGACTTGGCCCTCATCACCCGCCACGCGGACGGGGCAGGGCTGGCGGCCTACGGGGCAGATCCGGTCCACGGTGAGGTGCTGGTCTGGATCAAGAAACACGCCAAGAATGTCGTGGCAGTGGACTTTCTCAGCGAGTAGTGCCGCCTGTTTTTCGCCGCTTTTCCAGCAACCATCGGGTCACTCGGTTGGCCCGGTCGCTGTTGTCGTGCCGGTCAGGATGGCAGAGCACCAGCAGGTCTTCGGTCCACGGCTCGGTGGGGTCGTCGCGGGACGGCATGGGTGTGCGGGCCCGGGCGAGGTCGACGTGCAGTCGCTGCACTTCGTCTTGGAGGCGGCGCACCTCGGCGCGCATCCGGTGCAGCTCGAGCTCGGCATCGGTGGGGGGGGCCCGGCGGTCCGGGGGAGGGGCGCTGGGCCGCGGGGCCTCAACACTGGTCCATCTCACCGGTCCCGGTCCGTCCAAGCGCACCACTCGTCCGGCGACAAGCAAGCTGCGCAGGGCATTGTCGACCAACTTCGTGTGGGTCATCAGCGAGCGCGCGACGTCCTCGGCCGTGATCGGACCCGGGGCCTGGTACAGCATGGTGCGGACGTTGTCTTCGAAGTAGCTGATGGCCGCTCCCAGCGTGCGCGCCGGCGGTGGGGGGGGCGGGGCCCGGGGTGCAGCATAATCAGCGTGGCTGGTGATGGTGGACCTGGTTCAGTGTGGCCCCGCGCACGGGTCAGTGCCCGCCCAGCTCTCGCTTGATGGCGACGGACGCTCGACTCAGCAGCAGCTGCTGGGGCGTCCGGGGTGGCGTCCCGTCTGCGTTTCGGACGACCACACACGTGGGGCGATCCCAGTCCTCTGGGCCGGTGGGCAGAGCGGTGACCCGCACCCTCCGGTTGTCCTCCAGCTCAAGCTGGGTGCTCGGGGGGTAGCGCCCGAGACCGTTGACCAAGGCTTGCACAATCACGGGGTCGTAGCGGGTGCCGGCCGCCTCTTGAAGGGCCGCCAAGGCTGCCGAGCCAGCGCGGCGCTTGGGGCCGAGAACGGTCATTGCATCGTAGCTCTCGCAGACGTGCAGGATCCGGCCGAAGAGGGTCGGGCACCCCCGAGGGTCGTTGAAGTCCCAGGTGTGGTGCAAGGCGCCGAGCGCCCTCAAGATCTTGGACTCGTGGAAGCCCCGCTGGCGCAGCAGCATCCGTGCGCCCGCGCTGCCGTGGCGGGACATGGGCGGTGCGTAGCCCTCGACTGCGGGCGTGGTGGCGGTGGCGGCGATGGCGCCTTCCCGCGCGGCGTAGCCCACGTCGTGGAGCATGGCGGTGACACCGAGGTCCTGCAAGATCTCCTGCGGCAGGTCGAGCTGCCGTCCAATCACCATCGCGAGCATCGAGACCCGCAGGGTGTGGCGCGAGAAAGGTGTGCTGTTCGCCGGGGCCTCCCACAGGGCAGCGGCGTCGGTCCCCGCGTTGAGCATCTCGGTGATGGTGCGCCGGATGGGCAGCGGGTTGGGCATGCGGCTGGCGCCGATGGAGTCGATGGTCGCGTCGACGAGGGACGAGGCCCGATCGCGTACCTTGTCGACATCCACCTCGGACTGGGCGGTGTCATCCCCGCCCACGCGGAAGCGGTACGAGCCCACAAGGTCCACCGTGTTCAACCCGGCGTCCACGAGGCGTTGGCGCAGCTTTGCGCGGGGGTGGTCGGTGTCGGGATCTTGGCCAAACGCGTCGATGATGGCTTTGAGCGCTCGCACACCCAGGGGCTCGTGGATGGTCAGGCCGCCGATGTCGTGGCGCCCCAGCTCCCGGCCGAGCTGCGCCGCCGTGTCGAGTCGCTCGTCGAGGCGCACCCGCACGTCGTTGATGTAGACCTGCCCCTCCACCGTGACCAAGCTCACGGCACCCAGCAAGGTGTTGAGCTCCTGCAGAGACGTTCTGAGCTCGTGGACGGGCTTCTCGAACACGGCGTTTTCGAGATCGTGGATGCGGGTCAGGCGGAGCGCACCAAAGAGCTGGCGGACAAAGCGCTCTCCGGCATCCCGCACTTGGCTGGCCAAGTCCCGGTCTTCTCCCATGCGCGCGCGGTCGAGGGCAGCACCGAGGCGGTCTTGGCTCTGGGCAAGGTCGGTGTCATTCATCGCTGGGCCGCCCGGGTTGTGGCGAAGACTCTCTTGAGTTGTTCCCCCAGGGGCTCGAGCTCGCTGCCGCTGAATGTCCAGGTTGTGTCTTGCGCCTCCACGATCAGTTGTTTTTTGTCGTTTACTAACACCCGCTTGAGGGTGCGAATGGGGACGTCGATTGCGCCGCCGCCGAACCAGCCCATGAACGCGTGGGTGGGGGCGAAACACAACATGTCGCTGGTCAGCACCAGCTTGCCGGGGTGGGTCAGCAGGCCACGATGGTAGAGCACGTCGACCTCCGTGGGGCGCGCTTTGTCCCCCCGCGCGCCGCTCTGGCGTCGCTCGAAGAGGGTGCGTTGGCCGTGGGTGCGCAGCTCTTCGCTGCTGCGCTCCATTCTCCAGCGGATGGCGAGCTCTGGGTATTCACCGGGCAACACACCAAGCCCGGAGATGCCGGCCCAGGCCCGACTGCCGGTGTGGGCGGCGCCCTGCATGCGCTTGAGCAGGCTGCGAGGGCGCACCCAGTGGCCCAGCTCGTCGAGCGCGCGATCCGGGGAGACGTGGGCCATCGCGATGCCGAGGGCGATGGCCTCGTCGTGCTGCCGTGCGCTGAGGGTGTCGAGATGGCGCTTGAGCACGGTGTAGTGGGCAGGAACCCCTCGGGTGCCGATGCGCTCGATGATGGCGAGGCGCGTGGCCAGCTCTGGCGTGACGAGCCACTCGACCAGCTGCTCTGCATCGAGAATGTCGGGCTTGAGGTCTCTCACGAGGCGGCAGATCTTGGACTGGAGCTCGGGTTCCTCGGTGTTGATGATGCGCGAGATGACCCCCACCACCGTGGCCGGGGAGACCTCACCCACGGCGTGCAGCAGATCGGCCCCGATCTCCGGCTCGACCGCGTCGATAAGTGATATCACTGATTCTGGGTTGCGGGCCACTTCTCGGGCCACCAGCTTTCGGGCCAGTGCCCGGCTTCCGACCGCCCGCTCGCTGGCCATGGCCCCGACGATTGCGGGCAAGTGGTCCCCCGGGGCCAAGTCGAGCAGCGCCGCCAGCTCCGCCGGCAAGGCGCCGTCGCTGCGTGCGGCGGAGTGCAACACCCGAGACAGCGCGCGGGTGTTGACGAACTGCCGGAGCGCGGCCTCACTTGCATCGGGATCGTTGGCCCGCAAGTCATGGACGGCTTGGGCAAGATTGAGCAGAGCGCTGAGCTGACCGTCGGCGAGCAGGAGCGTGCGCACTTCTTCCACCAGCCCCGCCGCGTCGGGGAGCGTCGCGGGGTCGGTCGGATCTCGGACCAAGTCCAACATGTCGGTGCACAACCGCACGGCCAAGACGCCAACTGCTCGGCTCGAGACTTCCTCGTGGAGGCTGTGTTTCTGTCGACTGGAGATGGGCCGAAAGGTGAGCTGGCGAGGGTCGCCGGGGGGGTGGTCCGGGATCGGACGGTCCCAGTCTGGCGGCACCCCGACCTTCGGGCCGGCTCGGCGAAGCTCCGCGCCAACCACGTTGTCTCGGCCGGCGCCGACCTCTTCGTCCTCGTCGTTGCCGCCGGCGAGCACAAAGCCCTCCACGGCGACAACCTCGATGTGTTGGAAGCCGGCCTTCCACAGCAGCGTCACGATGTCGTCTTCGTGTTGGCGGACGCCTGTGTAGCGGATGCTGAGGATCTCCAACAGCCGGAGCAGCTCGGTCCACTCGGCGTCGTGTTGGACGATGAGCCGCCGCACCCCATCCCGATACAGGCGAAACGCGAGGGAACGCTCCCGGTCTCGCTGTACATAGACCGTCTCTTGCCCCAGGTCGGTGGCCAACACAAGCTCGAAGGGCCGCACCTCCAGCTCCATCGCGCCGTGGGCCAGCGCCCGCCGCATGTGGGCTTGGTAGTCTCGCAGGAACGCGCGAATCGCCTCGTTGTGTGGGTCGTAGATCAGAAAGCTTCGAGCGGCGCGCGCGAGGGAGCGCAGTGCCCCATTCGAGTCGGTGGCGTGGTCGCTGCCGTCGAGTGCTCGCTCCCCGTGTTCCGCGTCGAGTGGTGCACCCTCGGGTGTTCCCATGTGTTGGGGCCCAGAGTCAGGGTTGGCATCTGTTGCCGATCCTCTCGGGTGTAGTTTGCTCATCGCGCCACCGTACCAGAGGCACGGTCGCCGGTGCCGTTTTTCGTCTTTCCGTTGTCGATGGCGATGTTGGGCCGTTCTGCTGGGCTTGAGGACCGCCACTTTTGGGGGCTCATTGTCGATTTGAAGCGGGGACAAACTCAGGAGCACGCCAAGCCATTGTGTTGGTGGGGGGGGCCGAATGAAGCGAGACCCAGCACTGGGGGTTGGGTGGGTGCGGTGCGGATGGTGCACCAAGCGCATGCCCAATCGGAGTATGGGACAGCAGCCTGTGGTGGGTGGCGGGGCGACCCGTGCCCGGTGCCTGGAGGGCGCGATCGAAGATCCCCGCTGCGTCCCCATGACCGTGACCGTGCTCTGCATGGTCATCGGCACCTCGGCCGGGTGCAGTTCCCGTCCAGTGTTGGATCGAAGTGACGTGCCCGACGTCATTGTCATCACTGTGGACACGCTGCGGCCCGACCGCATCGGTGCCTATGGTCACGCCGGCGCCCGCACCCCCCACCTCGACGCGCTGGCGGCCCGGGGGGTGCGCTTCGACGATGCCTTCACGCCGCTGCCCCGCACCACACCGGCGCTGGCGTCGATGCTCACGGGACTTGCGCCCCACCGCCACGGCTCCCGGGAGGTCGGTGAAGCCATGACCGCCGGCCGGTCCATCGCCCGGGACTTTGCGGCAGCGGGCTACCGGACCATCGGCATCAGCGGCACGCCGGTGGCCGGCCCGGACCAGGGCTTGGACGGGGGCTTTGATGCGTTTGAAGTGCACTTTGAGATGACCGCGCCCGACATGGCCGCCCGGGCCCTCGCGATGGTCGGCGACACCCCCCGCCCGGTGTTTTTGTGGGTGCACGCGGTCGACCCCCACTTTCCGTACCTGGCCCCCGGCGCTCCCGATGGTCCCTGCGCGGTGCTGGGTCGGAAGGCGGCGGCAGACCAGCTGGCCCGGGTGGACCTGTTCATCGACCACGAGGGCGTCTCCACGGCGGCGCTGGCCGACTGCTGGGTGCAGTATGACCACGAGGTGGCCACGGCGGACGCCGGCATCGGGGTGCTGCTTGACGGGCTGGCGGTGCGGGGGGGCACGCCGTGGGTGGTCATGAGCGCCGACCACGGTGAACACTTCGGCGAGGCGGGCATCTTCTACGAGCACGGGCCCAGCGTGCACGAGGCGGCCCTGCGCATCCCGCTGCTCATCGCCGGTCCGGGGGTGGTGCCCCACGTGGACGGCGGTGTCGCGAGCCTGGAGGACGTGGCCCCGACCTTGCTCGCGGCGGCGGGCTTGGCTGTGCCCTCGGGCCTCGATGGTCAGGACCTCGGCCCCCGGTTGGGGGGCAGGGCGCCTGAGGAGGACCGGGTGTTGGTCGCCGAGAGCGGGAGTGCTCTAAACGCGCGGTTCTTGAGGGTGCTGCTCGCGGGGCGATCGGAGCGGCGCCAGTGTGTGCATGTGGCGCCGTGGTCCTTGTGTTCCCGACCGAACAAGGCCCCCACGCTGCACCAGCACCTCATCGATCCCAAGCTGCGCACCGACGTTGCAAGTGCCCATCCTGACGTCGTTGTGGACCTTCAAGCTGTGGCCGAGCACTGGCCTGGCACCGCCCGGGAGCGGGTCGCCCGCAGCGCCAGCCACGCACTCACCCTGAAGCCGCAGCCCTCGGGCACCTACGCCGAGACTTTGGCCCCAGAAGACCCGTCCCTGGACCTCAGCTCACTGCGGGCGGGCCTGTCGCGCTTGCCTGGGGAGACCAATGTGGGGGTGGACGCCCAGACCGAAGCGGCGCTGCGGGCCCTCGGCTACATCGGCGACTGAGCGGGGCTCAGCGGGACCTCAGGGGGACTCAGCGGGGCCTCAGGGGGGACAGGGCCGACGGTCCGAGGGGTGTGGTCCGGAACAGCTCTCGCAGGGACTCGGCGCTGCGGGCAGAGGGCGCGGGGGGACCGGCCATCGCCTCGGGGGCCCGTCGTGCCACAAATGCCCGGTTGGCCATCCACGCGCCGCCGTCGTCGGACAGGTAGAAGCTGATGTCGTAGGCCGTGTCCTCCACAATCACCAACCAGACTTGGCTGGTGATGGGCGCCAGCTCACTGTCGTAGTCGATGCCGGCGTCGTCCAGGTCCGGCATCGAGACCTCCAGCCCCACCTCGCCCATCGTCACGACCACCTCGCCCACGTTGTTGGGGTCCTGGTAGGTGCCCAGCAGCAGTGCCATGATCTCCGGATCCGCCGGATCTGGCGGCGGCAGGTCGGAGGGCTCCGGCAGGTCCACGAGGGTCTCAATGGCGGCCACCACGGTCCGGGTGAAGTCGTCGCCGTAGCCGTTGGAGAGGATGGAGATGGCGAAGCGCTGCTCGGGCAGCACGTAGAAGGTGCTCGTGTGGGTGGTGGTGTTGCCACCGTGGCGCCAGATGGGGGCGTCGTAGTCGTCGTTGGTCAACGAGAAGCCGCGGTCCACCATCAAGCCGTAGGCGTACTCACCGGCAAGGTCGGGGTACAGCGCCACCTGGGGGCTGATGAGCGCGGTGTGGGACTCGGGCGAGAGCACGTCGGTGTTGCCGTCCACCAAGAACTCGGCGAGGCGCATCTGGTCGGAAGCGGTGGACCACACAAGGCCGGCGGGCCGCACGAATGCGGACTCCCAGGTGTCTTCCAGAGAGACCGGTCCGACGGTCGACGAGAACCCCGACGTGCCTGTGCCCAGGGCGACGGGACCGGTGATGTCGGCCTTGCGGGCGACGGTGTGGGTCATGCCGAGGGGGACGATGACCCGGTCCATCACGCCGTCGGCCCAGGGGGTGCCGCTGGCGGTCTCGTCGAGCAGCCCGGCGATGGAGAAGTTGGGGTTGCTATAGTTCCAGAATGCCCCAGGCGTCGACATTGTGTAGGCTTGGCGGGCGAAGCGGCCGTGGGCCACTGAGGCCAGCTCGTCGTCGGTGGTGGCGCTGGACCAGTCCACCCAGTCCACCAGCCCGCCCTGGTGGCTGAGCAGCTCGTGGAGGGTCGCGTCGAGGAAGGGTGAGGCCCGGGGCATGTCGAGCTCGGTCAGCACGCTGCCCACGGTGTCGTCCAGGCTGAGCACGCCGTCGTCGACCAGCGAGAGTGCCGCAATGGAGGCCATTTTCTTGGTGTCGCTGCCGATCATGAACAAGGTGTCTTCGGTGACGGGGACGACGTCTTCCACGGTGGGATCGGCGTCGCCAAAGCCCCCGACGTAGAAGACTTCGTCGTCGACCCAGACGGCAACTTGGGCACCGGTGGCCAGGCTGCGGCGCAGGTCCGCTTCCACAGCTTCCGCAACGGCGGCAAACCGGGGGTCGATCTCGCCACCGTCTCCGCCATCACCGCCATCCGCACCATCACCGCCATCCGCACCATCACCGCCATCCGCGCCGCCACCACCGTCCGCGCCATCACCACCGTCCGCACCGTCGCCGCCATCCGCACCATCGCCGCCCGTGGCCGAGCCGCTGTCGGCCTTCTCGGAGCCGGCGCACCCGGGGAGGGTGGTCACACACAGGGCGCTCAACACAAGGGAGGCGACCCCCAATCGACGTGACATCGTTCTGCTCCAAGCTGTGCCAGGTGCGGCAACGCACTTCGTGGCCTCTTGGGCGCGCACCGTCAACCGGGGATGCCCCTTTCTTTTGCGCCATAGCGTGCCAAGGGACTGCAACACGCCGTGGAACCGCAGCTCGGGATGGCACCGTTCGACGTGTGATCAGTCTTGGCGAGCGCTCCATGCTGGTCGAGACGGCCGGAGAGATCCGGCTGCGTGTGGAGACTCTGACTTCCACGGATCCGCTGATGCGTTCGGACAAGTGTGGGCGCATAGGAAGCAGCCAAGTCCTTGAGCGAGCGACCCTGGGTCAACCCCAACAACTCTACAGGGACTCCGACGCCGATGCCGCTGCGGCCTCGCGCATGCGCTTGACTTCCCGGTGGATCAGGTAGGCGAGGGGTGGCACCGAACCCAAGAATGGCGTGGCCAGGGCATAAGGAATCCACGGCAGGCCTTGCTTGATGGCGTCGGCCCGCATGAACCCCACCACGATGAACAGGGCGATGCCGAAGTCGCAGAAGACTTGGGTGGACCACCCACCAGCATGGAACACGTCGAGAAAGCCCCAGTAGTCATCAACAAGACTCAACCAGGTGCCCCAGATCGTCAGGGGGATGAAGACAACGAGCAGGATGAAGAGGCGCAACATGGCGCCCGCATATCCGGCTTGTGGGCGCTCCGCGATAGGTTGATCTTGCTGCGGTGCATTGCCGCGCGGGACCGCTGAGCCTCGCGTCACGACAGCCTCGGGTGCTTCCCGAAGATCCCGTGTCGCCTGGGCCGTCTCGACCTGACAGGGTGCAGTGAAGCCCGTTGGGTCGGCCGTACCCACTGCAGAGACGTCGGCGACATCATAGGCTGCCGCACCGTCGCCAAGCTCGTCGACGGCATGTCTCACGCGTGTGGGGCGCCCGAGTCACTGGAGGCCGGTCCATGACCCCCTTGCTTGCCCTGTTCGCCCTGCTCCCCTCCGCACTCGCGGCGGACGCCCCCCGGTGGACCGTCACGGTGGACCCGCTGACCTATGCCATCGGCTACCCCCACCTCCAGATTGAGCGTGCGTTTGGGGACCACGCCAGTGTGTATGTTGGTCCTCACTTTCGGCTGTACGACGGCATTCTGACGGAGGGCCACGAGCCGTACCGGGGAGCCGGCGTCGAAGCGGGGGCGCGCTGGTTTCCGTGGGGAGCAGCTCCACAGGGGGCGTGGCTGATGGGGCGCAGTGTGGTGGCCCAGATCTGGACCACCGAAGGTCCAGAAGCCCAGGAGCTTGGGGGCTATGCCAGCGCGTTGGCCGGCTACACGGGCATTGTCGGCGGCTTCTTGGTGCTGTCCGGTGGGGCGGGCTTCAACTATCTGTACTACGACATCGCGGGGATGGGCGCATCGGGGCCATTCATCGCGCTGCACACCAACGTGGGTGTTGCCTTCTGAGCCCAGGTCTGGGGTCCTCTCCTCCCGCCAGCGCCGCCGTCTGGCATGCTGTGCACCCCAGCATTCCCCAATGAGGAGTCCCCATGCCCGTCGCCCCCATTCGAGTCGAGACCCGTCCAGCCCAGACCGCGCTGGTCCAGCGCCACACCGTGCCGATGGCCGAGGTGGCCACCGCGATGGCCCAGGCCCTGCCCGCCGTGTTCCAGCACTGCATGACCCACGGCATCCAGATCGCCGGGCCGCCACTGTCCCGCTACCCCGACATGGCCGGCGCCACCTGCACGCTGGAAGCGGGCGTTCCTGTGGTCGGTGCGGTCGAGGCCCCCGAGGGCTTTGCTGTGGTCCAGAACCACGGTGGAGAGATCGCCATCTTCATGCACGAGGGGGGCTATGAGACCTTGGGCCGGACGTGGGGCGGGGCCTTTGCATGGGTCAAAGCCCAGGGCCGGGAGCTGGCGGGCGCACCCTGGGAGTCCTACCTCACCGATCCCGGTCAGCAGCCCGATCCGGCGACCTGGCGGACCGAGATCTGCCTGCCCCTGAGCTGAGCTTTGGGCTGCCGTTCAAGAGTCTGAAATGCCTGACAACGGCGTGTTTGTGAGCATTATGAGCGATTCTGAGTGGTGGGCCGGCCCCCTGTTTGACGGTTTCCACCCCATTGTCTGAAAGGATCCGCGGCTCGGCTGCACTATCCCCAGCATGAGCCCTCCCGTGTCCCTCCCTGCCGACCTCGTCCGTGCCCTCAAGCGCACGGTCGGCAGCTATGCGCCACCGGGCCCCCTCCGAGACGATCTCGCCCAGGACGTGGCGCTGGCGGTGCACCTCGCCTTGCCCCGCTTTCGGGGAGACGCGTCGGTGCGCACCTTTGTGTTGCGGATTGCCCACAACGTGTGCCTGCGCCATGTCACCCGACAGCGCGCCCGCCAACACAACGAAGACAACGACGTGCAGGTGGCCGACCCCCGGCTGGGGCCCGAAGACCAAGCTGCGCTTCGCCAGGACCACGAGCGGCTGCTGTCTGCGGTCCGCCGGCTGCCCCTCGCCCAGCGCCAGGTCATCACCCTGGCCCTCGAAGAGCTGACCGGCACCGAGATTGCTGAGGTCTTGGGCATCTCCGACAATGCCGTCCACATCCGACTCCACCGTGCTCGCGTGCAGCTCCGCGCGCTGCTGGAGGCCCCATGACCACCCGCCCGCCGACGCCCGAACCCGACAACTTTTCCGAGCTCATCACCCAATGGAAGGAGATCGACATGCCCGCCTTGAATCTTGCGGTCGACACTGGACGCAAACACAACCACGCCCGTGCCCTCGTGTGGATGATGCGTGCCATGTTCGCTGCGTTGTGTGCCAGCTTGCTCGCCGAGACCGTGCATGGGGCGCAGGCCGGTGAGTTCCCGACCGCTTCGGTTGGCATTCTGCTGTTGGGAACGTTGGGCTTCATTCCGTTGTTGCGTTGGCAGAGTCGTGCGATGCGCAGGGTGGAGGACGCGCTGGCGGATGGCCGTCCGGCCCAAGTGCTCGAGGCCCGCCTGCAGCTCATCAACCATGCCGTGTGTGACGTGACCTCGCCCGTGGCCAACCGGGTGATGGTGGGCTCGGTCGCCCTGACGGTGGGCTGGGCGGGCTGGATGGTGGCCACCGGGGACAGCCTCTTCTTGCCCGCGCTGACGCTGGCGGCCCTGCTCGGAGTGTGGGCTTGGGGACGCCTCGTGCGACTGCCCCGGCTGCTCCAGGAGCGGGACGCAGTGCTGGCGATCCAGCGAGAGCTGGAGGCCTGAGGGGGCCGACGTGGGGGTCAAGGGGCTACAGTGCCCCGGATGCTGCACTCCCCCGCCCATCTCGTGCCCTTGGCTGCCTTGCTGGTGACCACCCTGCTGGTGGCCGGCTGTGCGCCATCCTGGGACCGTCCCCCGCTGCGCATTCACCTGATGGCGTCGACGGACCTGCGGGCCCTCGATGGTGCGGGTGCCATCGACGAAGCCGAGCTGCTGGAGCGCATTGCGGCGGTCAACGACATCTTCGCCCCCGCGGGGGTGCGCTGGGTGGTGGACTCCATCGAGGCGGTGCCGGCCATCCACGAAGATCGCGCGCTGGACGCCATTGCCGACGACCGGGCGGGCATGGCCACCCTGGCCCACACCTTGCCTGAAGACGAGCTGCTGTCCCCGGACGGCTGGGACCTGGTTGTTGTCCGCAACACCGCTGTGTTCGGCTTTGGCGGGGTGTTCACGTGTGGGGTCGGCGGGGCGGGCGGTCCGGCGGCGGCCTTTGTGCCGGTCACGAACAGCGGCGGCCAAGAGGCCCAGGACCTGCGCAAGTGGGCCCATGAGCTGGGCCACGCCAGCGGTCTGGCCCACACCCCTTGCAACGCGGACTGGACGAGCAACCTGATGATGAGCGGGCGCTGCGCGCCGGCCGAGCTGGACCGCGTGGGCTTCTCGGCGGACCAGCTGCGCACGATGAAGCGCCGGCTGCGGAAGGGCCACCCGAGTCTCTGCAAGCCATAGCTGCCCCTCCGCCAGTGCAGCGGCCCCGTTAGGAGGCTGCCGGTTCGGTGTGTGCTCGCGTGCGGGAATTGCCGCGAGTCTCGACCGGAACAGGAGTGCCCGATGAGCCGTGTTCGTGACTACCTCGCCGTTCTCGATGGGCGCTGTGCTGTGCTCGACGGGGAGCATCCTGGCGATGGCCTGCTCCAGAGCATGCTGGTTCACGCCGCCTTCGCTGACAGCGTGGTCGTCGAGTCCGAGTTCAAGTTGCTGGCCAAGCTGTTGCCGGGCCAGACCGATCGCGAGGTCCACGCGTGGATCAACGCCGAGTCTGCCCGGCCGATGGACTACGACGGGCTGCTCAACGCCTTTCCGTCCAGTGAAGAGCGGGAGGACCTCGTCCGCCTCGCCGAGCTGTTGGCCCAGTCCGATGATCGGGGCGACGACGTCGAAGATGCCTTCGTGGACGTGCTGCGTGCGATGGTGATGGTCTGATCTTGGCGGCCACGGTCGACGGGCGCCCTGGATCTCAGGCCTTGCGGGGTCGCACCCGAGCGGGGCGGCTTCGGCACTGGGATGACGTGCTCATCAGTGTCTTGGGCGAGTCGCTGCGCGCTGCGCCCAGTGCGCTCGTGGTTGACGTGGGGCTGGGCGACCGTCCCGACACCACGCTGGAGCTGGCCTTGGCGCTGCGGTCCGAGGGGCTGCACAACCCGGTGCTGGGCGTGGACGCCGACAGCGAGCGGGTGCGCGCAGCACGGGCAGGGGAGCCCCTCGAGGGCGTGCGCTTTGTGCACGCCGACCTCCGCGAGCTGGGTGAGCACTGTGCGGGCGCGCTGGTCGTGCGGACCGCCAATGTGCTTCGCCAAGCCCCACTGCGTGCTGTGCCGGCGCTGCATGAGGCGCTGATCGGTGTGCTGCGCCCCGGGGGCTGGGTGCTCGAAGGGTCCACCGATCTGTCCGGCGACATCGGTGCCTTCCACCTGCTGCGCCGGGGCCCGACGCTTGCCGTGAACCGTGAGGCACTGGCCTTTGTGACCTCGTTCCAGGGCGGCTTTGCCCCCCTGCGCTTTCGAGACCACCTGCCCCGGGACCTGCGGCATGGGGTGCGCCCAGACACCCAGCTCGCCGGGTTCTTCTCGCAGTGGACCGCGGCGTTCTCGCGGGCGCGGGCCTCGGGATGCAAAGATGCGGCTGGGCTGTTTCGCCAGTCGGTGCTGGACTGTCCCGACCTGCACCTGCTGCCGCTTGCGGACGGGGGCCTCGGCGCCCTGTGGCGGCCCGCCGACGGTGTGTTGCCCGATGGCTGCTGAACTGGAGATGTCGATGTCTTTGCGCCTCTGCTTGGCCGTGCTGGTCGCGGGTCTCGTGGCTTGTGACGATGCCAAGAGCGAAGAAGAAGCCATCGGCGAGTCCCCTAGCGAGAACGATGGCCCACCGCCGCTTTCGCCCAATGTGCCCCAGCTTCCGGACCGGCCCGATGAGTCGGCATGGACCGCGGTGCCCTCCGCCATCGAGGCCTGCTACCTGGGGCCTGATCGGGACGGCTCGGTCTGCTTGCCCACGGTGGAGTGGTCCGCGGACTGGGGCAGCGCCTACGACTACCCCCCGCCCTACGCCGGAGACCCTCAGTATGACGCGCCAGTGCGCTTTGTCGACTTGAGCGATGCCGACCCGAGCACCGCCCTGGCGCCCAATTTTGTGCTCAGCGAGGTGATGACCGAGGCCAAGGGTCGCTTCGGGTTGTTCCAGGCCCACACCATCGAAGTGCTCCAAGACATCCGCGACAGCATTGGCGGTCCGCTGCGGGTCAACTCCGCCTACCGAAACGTCGACTACAACGCGGGCGTGGGCGGGGCGACCTACTCCCGTCACCAATACGGCGACGGCATGGACATCGCGTCGGACGCGGCCAGCTTGGATGAGCTCGCCGATCACTGTGAGGACCTGGGCGCTGGCTATGTCGATGTCTACGCCTCTCACGTGCACTGTGACTGGCGGGACACCACGCTGGACACTGCGTTCTATGGCGCCGCTGCTGCGCGGTCAGTGGCGGTCTCCGACGACGGCACCCAGCTGATGGGCGACCTCGACGGCGAGGAAGGCCCGCTGCGGGTGCGGTGGTTGCTGCTCGATGCCGACGGGCAGCGGCTGGACCGGGGCACGGGTGTGGCACTGCCGGCTCTCGACCACGCCACGAGTGTGGCGGTCCAGGTGGGGGCCGACCCAAGCTACTCGCTGATCCCGCTGGCTACTCGCTGATCCCGCTGGTTACTCGCTGATCAGGCTGATCCCGAGGCACATCTCGTCGCCGGTGCCGTCACCCCAGGCCACGTCCTCGGTCGTGGGGTTGTCCCAAGCGCACGTCAGCTTCAGGGTGTCGCCGGACTGGACCGTCACGGGCTCCCGCAGCTTGTAGGATCGCTGCCAGTTGAAGTCGTAGTTTTGGTAGTCCACGAGGCAGGTCTCGGTGCCGTCCTCGTGCACAACCGTCATGCGCGCACGCTTGCCCATGGTGTGCATGTGCACGGCCGCGGTGTAGAACGAGAAGCTGTCGGACCGGCCCAGCGTGTACTCGAAGACATGCTCCACATCGTCGGTCTCAGCGGGGATGTCCATGCCCGCGCCCAGCACCCACGACACCTCGGTCCACGGCTGGATGTCGGCCCAGCCCTTGCGCTCCGTGGAGATCATCAGCTCGATGGCGCTCTGGTCAGGACCGGGATCAGGCATGGTCACGTTGTAGTGGACCTGGAACGCGATCATGCTGCCCGGGGACACCCGGATGCCGGTGCCGTCCGGGGAGATGCCGGCGCCGCTGCCTGGTGCCCAGGAGCCCAGCCACCGCGTTGAGATCAAGGTCTCGACGTCGCCGCCGGGGCCGCCGTAGCAGGTGTAGCCGGGGTCGGGATCGGCCGCGTCGAGGGCGCGGTACTCGTCCACATCGCCGGGGGCGATGATGAAGGGAATGACGTGGTGGACGGTGGACGGATCGCCTGCGCGGATCTGGTAGCCCTCCACCCACACGTCGGTGTCGTAGGGCCAGTCGAGCAGCATGCACCGGTAGTCGTCGGGGCCCGAGGCGTTGTTGGGCGTGTAGGCGTCGGGCATCTCGAGCACGAGGTCCACCCGCTCCAGCACTTCGGGCTGGAAGGGCTCGGGCAAGGCCGCCGCCGTGTCGGGATCGCCCAGCGCTGCGCCACCTTCGGCCCACCGCACGATGGTGTCGACCTCGTCGTCGTTGAGCGAGAAGTCCCCTTCGTAGGTGTTGCAGTCGCTGCTGGCTTGCCAGGGTGGCATGGCGCGGCTGCCCACGGCGACCGCGATGGCGGGGGCCCAGTCGGTGATGTCGTCCGGTCCGGTCCAGGTGGGCGAGCCCACACCGCCAGCTTCGTGGCACGTCTGGCAGCTGCGGACGTACAGGGGCGCCACGTCGCCATGCCAGGTGGGCGCCGGTCCCCCCGTCTCGTCGCCGTCCGCACCGCCGTCCGTGCCATCCCCCTCGCCACCGTCGGCGCCTTCGGCTTCGCCCCTCTGGTCTGCCTTGTCGTCCGCGGGTTCACAACCGGCCACCCCGACCAGCAAGAGGACCGCGAGGGAGCGAGCTGAGGACGACGTCGTGCGCATGGGGGGCTCCAGGTTGCGCGCCAATATACCGTGCCGGGACCGCCCCTGTTTCTTCATTGCGGCTGAGGCAGGGCGCCCCCGGGACGCACACCGCCGCTTGGGGCCTTCGAATCGGCTATGCTGGGGCGTGGGGGTCGGCCGCCTATCCCGATGTCTACTATGGAGTGTCCAGTGTCAGAGCACGTTTTTCAACATGTCTTTTGTCCGGTGGACGGCTCTGACTCCAGCTTGCGTGCGCTCGATGTCGCGGCCGGTATGGCGGCTGGAGCAGGAAGCGGTGTGAAGCTCACCGTGGTGACGGTGCTGGACCTCGGCCAGCTCGACTTCTACGATGGGATCTGGCTGACGGCGAAGCAAGTGGAGTCGTGGCAGGAGAAGCTCAAGAGCGAGACCCTGGCGCTGGCTCGTGAGCGCTTGGAGGCCCGGGGGGTCGCGGCGGAGCTGCTGATGTTGCGGGGGCCCGTGGTCGCCACCCTGCTCGACAGTGCCCGTGAGCACGCTGCGGACGTCATTGTGGTGGGCCGCTCGGGCAAGGGTGCGGTGGAGCGCTTGGCCCACGGCTCCGTGTCTCGGCGGGTGACCGCGCTCAGTGCGGTGCCTGTGCTGACGGTGCCCTGAGCGCCAGCGACGCTCGGCCCCCTCCCCGGTGCCCCTTGGGACCCACTGTTCGCGTGAGGTTGTATGGATCGGCTGCAGGCGCTCCAAGTCTTTGTGCGGGTCGCCCGGCTCGGCAGCTTCTCTGCGGCCGCTCGCGAGCTGGGCATGTCCGCGGCGGCTGTGAGCCGCAACATTGCCGCGCTCGAGGGTGAACTCGGCGCCCAGCTCCTGCGCCGCACCACCCGCAGTGTCTCGCGCACCCCTGCTGGTGACCGGTGTTTGCGCCACGCGGAAGCCTTGCTGGATGAACACACGGTGCTGGTCGAGGCGGTGCGCCAAGACGTCGATGAAGCGCGGGGTCATGTGCGCATGACGGCCGGCGTCAGCTTCACCGAGGAGCACTTGGGCCGGGCCATGGCGGGCTTCTTGGCGAACCAACCGGCGGTGTCGGTGGAGATCTTGCTCACCGATGAACACATCGACTTGGTGCGCCAGGGGCTGGATCTCGCCGTTCGCATCGGCAAGCTGCCGGACTCTTCGATGCGGGCTCGGCGCATCTGTCCTGCCCTCAATGTGTTGGTTTGCTCCCCCGACTATGCTGATGCCCACGGTCTTCCCACCGCACCGGGCGGGCTGTCCGCACACGCCTTGCTGGTGGACACCAACGTGGCCCGTCAGTGGAAGCTGGTGGGGCCCGACGGCGAGTCCCACGACCAGGACGTGGCGGGTCGCTTCGCGGTGAACAGCCCCCGCATCACCCGGGACTGCTGTGTGGATGGCCTGGGCATCGGCATGATGCCCACGTTCATGTGTGGGCCCGACATCGCATCCGGGCGCCTGGTGCGGGTGCTGCCGGACTGGACCGGCCCGGAGATGTCGATGTATGCGGTGTTCCCGTCGGGTCGCCACGTGGGCGCGGCGGTGCGCAGCGTGATCGACTTCCTCGTGGCGCGCTTTGGTGGTAGTCCCGAGTGGGACGCGGGTGTCCCGGGGAGGCTGCTGACGTGACGGACCCAACGCTCGATGTTCTGGTCATTGGTGGGGGGCCCGCCGGGGCCACCGCTGCCGGGCTGCTGGCCCGCCATGGTCGGCACGTCGTGGTCGCCGAGCGGGAGCGCTTCCCCCGGCCCCACGTGGGCGAGTCGCTTCAGCCCGCGTCGATGCGCATTCTCGACCACCACTTTGGGTTGGGACCGGCCCTCGCCAGCGCAGGCTTCGCCCGCAAGTATGGGGCGGTCTATGTCTGGGGCGAGACCCGCGAGCCGTGGTCGGTGTTGTTCGACGACCGCCTCGACGGGGATCTCGCGGGCCTCACCGAAGCCGAGCTCCTCGCTGGGCCGTATGAGCACGCGTGGCAAGTGGACCGTGCGGTGTTCGACAAGCTGCTGCTGGACGCGGCCCGGGACCAGGGGGCCGAAGTCCTCGAACAGACCGTGGTGCAGGACATTGTCAGCGAGGGTGACCGGGTGGTCCAGGCCACCTTGAGCGGTCCCGATGGGGTGCGCACGGTGCGGCCCTCAGTGGTGCTCGATGGCTCGGGCCAGCGGTGTGTGTTGGGGCGCCACTTCGACCTTCAGGAGTCGGTGCCCGATCTCCAGTCCACAGCGACCTATGGCTACTTTGACGGCGCGGGGGGGCATCCGGGCCCGCTGGGTCGCCATGTGCAGCTTGTGGTGACCATTCCCGAGGGCTGGGTCTGGTTTATTCCCGTCTCGGCGACCCGCACCAGCGTGGGGGTGGTGCACCGACGGCGCAAGCGCCTCGACCGGGCGGCGTTCATCGAGGCGGTGCTCCAGGCGGGCTTGCCGGTGCATGCCGAGGGCTTCTGCGAGGACCGGGGGTTGTGCTTTGCACGCGACTGGAGCTTCTCCCACCGGCGCTTCACGGGCGAGAACTGGATGCTGCTCGGGGACGCCGCGTGCTTTGTGGACCCGGTGCTCTCCGGGGGGGTGGACTTTGCGATTCGGGGCTCGGCCAATGGTGCGTTGGCGATTCTGCAAGCGGGTGATGCGCCCATTCGACAGGCCGCCGCCGAACACGAAAAGGCCCTCCAAAAGGAGTACAAGGCGTATCTGGAGCTTGCCCGGTATTGGTATGGCAACAACCGAAGCGTCGACGGCTTCTATTGGCAAGCCCACAACGCCATCGACGCCACCGCTGGCACCACCCCGCTGCGCGCCTTTGTCTACCTGACCACCGGGCACTATGCGGCGGACCGTCACTTTCGGGTGTTCGCGGACTGGCAGGAGCGCCAGATGTTCTCGGCGTTGGGGGCCAGCAAGAAGAGTGCGCGGGCGATTCTGCACCGCCGCCGCTGACCAGAGCTGGGGGTTCGATGGCCCGCCCGATTGTGCACACCTTGGACCAGCTGCAGGTGTTGGAGGCGATCGCCGAGACGGGCAGCTTTGCGGCGGCGGCCCGCCAGCTCCACCGGGTGCCTTCAGCGGTCTCCCACACCGTCGCCCGTCTCGAAGATGCCCTTGGGGTCGAGATCTTCGATCGGTCCGGGCACCGCGCGGAGCTGACGGCGGCCGGGGCGCGGGTGCTGGAAGGGGCGACGGCAGTGCTCGCCGCGGGACGGGTGCTCGATGCCCTGGCCGAGGGCCTTCAGGATGGCTGGGAGCCCACACTGCACGTGGTGGTGGACGGCGCGTTGCCGATGGGACCGATCCTGCGCACGCTGCGTCACTTCTTGGCGGAGCAGCGGCCCACCCGGGTGCGGCTGGACGTGGAGTTTCGCCAGGGGGTGCTGCACTGCTTCGAGACCGGTGGTGCAGATCTGATGGTGGCCCTGGGCCTGGAAGAGGCTGAAGGCTGCGTGACGGTGCCCCTGCCGGCGGTCCCCATGCGTCTGGTGGTCGGTGCCCCCCATGCCCTCGCTGGGGTGAGGGACCTGGCCCGAGCCGACCTGTCCTCCCACGCAGAGCTGCTGGTGCGGGACTCCTCGCCCACGGTGCGAGAGGGCGCTGAAGCGTGGTTTGGTGGGCGATCCCAGAAGGTACACCTGTCGGACTTCTCGACCAAGCGCCTGGCCCTGTTGGAGGGGCTGGGCTTTGGGTGGATGCCGCTGCACCTCATCGAGGACGACCTGCGGGACGGTCGCATGGTGTGCCTGGACCTCAGCGGTGAGTCGACCGAGTGGACGTGGCAGCCGTTGCTGGTGCGCCGAGCAGAGCGTCCCCAGGGACGGGCGTCTCGCTTGTGGGAAGCCCTGCTGCGCCGAGAGCTGGGCCTGGAGGACGCCGGTGGCGACGGGCCGGTCCAGGTGCCTTAGTCGGTCAATCATGTTGATGAAGATCATCAGAATACATCGCTTTCATTGAACAGATGCCCAGGCGATGGTGATGGCGTCCCGGGAGGACCCATGCCTCGTCTCCGCTCAAGCGCCTTGTCCCGCCGTCTGCTGGTCCTGTCCGCCTTCGGCCTGTCCGGGCTGGTGTCCGGCTGCTCCGCCGACTTCCTGCTCGCCGAGATGGACAAGATGGAGGCCATGGACGACACCGGCAGCCCTGCGGATGATGTGGTGGAGGACGACGAGGAGGATGAGGACGAGCCCGTGGGCGACGACCCGGCGGACGACGACGGCACGGCGGTGGGGGAAGACGACCCGGTCGATGAAGAGTCCCCAGATCCCGACGATGAGCCGGTGCCCGATGACCCGGCGCCAGAGGATGACTGCGATGAGACCTCGGACCTGATCTATGTCTTGGACAAGGACTCTGGCTCGATCTCGCTGTTCGACCCGCGCACGCTGGCGCTGACCACCCTGGGGGTGCCGGACTGCGACTCGTGGAGCACGCCGTCGTCGATGGGGGTGGCCCGCGACGGCTTCGCCTATGTTCGGTATGCCGACCAGGAGGTCTTTGTCGTCGATGTGAACACGCTGGACTGTGCAGCGACTGGCTACGACAACAGCCGCACCGGCTTTGGCAGCTTCGGCATGGGCTTTGCGACCACCTCGGCCGAGACTTGGCGGGACGAGCTCTTTGTCGCAAACAGCACGGTGGTCGGCCGTCTGGACACCACGAGCTGGCAGATCACCACCCTGGGCGCGCTGCCGAGCCAAGCGGAGCTGACGGGCACCGGCGCCGGTGAGCTGTGGGCGGTGCTGCCCTTGGAGTCGCCCGCCCGCATCGTCGAGCTCAACCAGTCGACCGGTGGTGTGGAGCGAGACATTCGCACCGACATGCGCCTGGACATCAGCAACCTCGACACTTTCGCCTTTGCGGCTTGGGGTGGCGAGTTCTACCTGTTCGCGCGCTACTACGGCATGGGCAACTCGACCGAGGTGCACCGCCTCGACCGCAGCGGCAACAGCACAATGGTCGTGGCGGAGCTGGGCATCAACGTCGTCGGTGCTGGCGTCTCGACGTGTGCGCCCACCGAAGACTGAGTCTGACTCGGGTGCCAAGTCGCGGTGGGGTTCGTGGTATCTTCCGGCAATGACGAACCTCCGACGACTCTGGCTCACGGTGATCAGCGAGCTTGCGTGGCGGCTGCCTTGGCGCCCGGCCCAGCTGCTCGCCCAGTTCTCCCAGGCCGAGCGGGGCAGCTGCTATGACATGCTCGCGGCGGCCGAGCTCACGACCACCCGGGCGCTCCGGCGCAAGTACCTGGAGCATGCAATCGACGAGTCGCAGCACGCTGGCGTGTTCCGCACCCGCGCGCTGAGCTTGGGGGTCTCCCGGGAAGAAGCGGCCCTCTTTGATGCGGCCTACCTCGGTGAGCACGGCATTGTCGGTGGCGAGACCCTGTTTGAGCGCCTGGGCGAGCTGGAGTTCCTGGCGTTTGTGCACGTGGCCGAGAAGCGGGCGCTGGAACAGTTTGAGGTCTACCAGGACCGCGAGCTGCCGGACCCTGACACCCGCGCGGCGCTGGCCCGGATCTGCAAGGATGAGGTCTTCCACATGACCTACACGGGTGCGGAGCTGGACCGCTTCCGCCGTGAGGGCCGCGAAGGTGAAGTGAACGCCGCGCTGCGCAGCATCTTCATCAATCGCTACAAGGAGGGCTGGCTGCGCTTCTCCCGGGACTTTGGTGGCTTCATGAGCACGATGTGGTTGACACTGCTGTATGTGCTTGTGTTGGGTCCCTTTAAGTTGTTGGCCCGCCGTGAGCCCGATGGCTGGCGGCCGGTGACCCACGAGCCCACCCTCGATCGGGCCCGCGCCCTCGCCTGAACCCTCCTTGGCGGACCCATGCCCACCTGGATCCTTGGCGTCTCGGCGCTGTACCACGACGCCGCGGTGGCCCTGCTTCGGGACGGGGTGCTCGTGGGTGCCGCCCAAGAGGAGCGGTTCAGCCGGGTGAAGCACGACCCCTCGCTGCCGCTGCGGGCGACCCGGTGGTTGCTCGAAGAAGCCGGCATCACGATGGACGACGTGGACCACCTCGTGTTCTACGAGAAGCCGCTGCGAAAATTCGAGCGCATCCTGGCCAACGCGGTGACCGAGTTTCCCCAGTCCTGGCGGCTGTTCCCCCGCCAGATGGTCGCGTGGCTGGGCGACAAGCTGTGGATTCGGGACAAGCTGGCGACAAGCTTTGGGGTGTCGGCGGACCGCATCTTGTTCAGCGAGCACCACCTGTCCCACGCGGCGAGCGCCTACTTCTGCTCGCCGTTCCAGCGGGCGGCAGTCTTGGCGGTGGACGGGGTGGGAGAGTGGGCCACCACGTCACTCTGGCTGGGTGAGGACAACCGGATGCAGGCGCTGGGCGAGATCCGCTGGCCCCACTCGCTGGGCTTGCTCTACTCGGCCATCACAGCGCACCTGGGCTTTGCCGTGAACAACGGGGAGTACAAGGTGATGGGGCTGGCCAGCTACGGCGAGCCCACGATGCGGGATCAAGTGGCCCAGCTGCTGCGGCCGCTGGACGGCGGCGCGTTTGCGCTGGACCTCAAGTACTTCTCTCACCACACCCACCCGTCGAAGGCGAGCACGGCGGCGTTTGAGGCCCTGCTGGGCCCTCCCCGCCACCCGTCCCAGCCCATCGCCCTCGATGCTGAAGACCCAGCGGTGCGGGCCCAGAGCCAAGGGTGGGCGGACCTCGCGGCGAGTGCCCAGCTCGTGTTGGAAGAAGCCCTGTTGCGGTTGGCCCAACAAGCCAAGGACCAGACCGGTGCAGACGCACTGTGTCTCGCCGGTGGTGTTGCCCTGAATGCCGTGGCCAACGAGGTTCTCGCACGCAAGGGCCCGTTCGCCCACATGTGGGTGCAGCCCGCCGCGGGGGACGCGGGTGGGGCACTCGGTGCGGCCCACTGGGCATGGCACATGGTGCTCAACAATCCCCGCACGCCCGGGATTCAGCCCATCGACCTCGGGCGGCGCTGGACCCAAGAAGAGGCGGCCGAGTACCTCGAAGACTTTGGGCTGGCCTTTGAAGACGTGGGGGACGCGCTCGCCGAGCGCGCGGCGACCGACCTCGCGGACGGCAAGGTGCTGGGCTGGATGCAGGGCGGCTTTGAGTGGGGTCCCCGGGCCTTGGGCCACCGCAGCATCTTGGCCGATCCCCGCGACCCGGCGATGAAAGACAAGCTGAACCGGTCGGTCAAGTTTCGGGAGCCCTTTCGACCCTTCGCACCGATGGTGTTGGAGGCCCATGCCGACGCTTGGTTCGACATTCCTGCGCCCGCCCGGCCGATGTTGCCCTACATGGTGTGCACGGTGAAGGTGCATCCCGACAAGGCGCCGCTGCTCGGTGCGGTGCGCCATGTGGACGGCACGGCCCGCGCCCAGGTGGTCTCGCCCGAGACGAGCCCGCTGATGGCAGCCGTGCTGGCGGCCTTTGCTGAGCGCACGGGCGTTCCGGTGCTGGTGAACACGAGCTTCAACCTCAAGGGAGACCCGATGGTCAGCTCCCCGGTGGACGCCGTGGCGACCTTCCTGCGCTCCGAGATCGACGTGCTCTACATCGGTCGCTTGCGGGTGGTCCAGCCGCCCCGGCGCCGTCGGGCAGCACCGAGCACCGAGCCTGTGGACCCAACCTAAGGCGTGTGGAGCGCGGGCCCGATCAACTCAATGCGGTTGGTCCACAGGTACCCATCGAAGCCGTCGGGCACCTGTTCCAACAACTCAAGGGAGTCGATGCCCGTCGTGCCGGTGTCCCCGCGGGTGTAGGGCCCGGTCAAGATGACCGTGGTGCCCACCGCGGCCATGCGCGCGCCGAAGCGGTGGGGCCATCCCCAGAGCAGGGGGCCCACGTTGATGGGCACCACCACCACGGTGTTCTGGCACGGCTCCGGGACCACGCCCGACCAGCCCCACAGCATGTATTGCTTGATGCAGCCCTTGACCGAGGCGGAGGAGAAGACCGGCATGTCAGGCCACAGCCCCGCGGCATGGTCGATCGGAGGGGGGCTGCCGTAGACGCTCCAGACCAGGTCCCGCCAGCGGGGGTGTTCGTCGAGAATGCCCTTCAATAGGTCCACTTCGCGGAGGTCCTTGCTCTTGATGTTGACCAGGAAGCGCCCCTCGGGAAAGGCCGCCAAGACCTCCGGCAGCGTGGGCATGTGACCCACGGCTGTGCCCCGCAGCGGGTGGGTGGTGCCGCCGTCCGCTGTGTAGCCATGGCCGAGATCGAGGGCTTGGAGGGCCGCCATGGGCTGGTGGCGGATCTCTCCGGTGCCGTCGGTGCGGCAGTCGAGGGTCCAGTCGTGGAACACTGCGAGCTGGTCATCCAGCGTGGGGTGGATGTCGAGCTCGACCACCGTGGCACCGTGCTCAAAGGCCGCGGCCATGGACGGCAGGGTGTTCTCGAGCAGCTTGTGGTCCGCCGGCAGGGCTTGGGCAGCCGTGCACGTGTCCCGAGTGAGCTCGTCCCGGGAGAACTGCTGGTGCACCCCCCGGTGGGCCAGCAAGCGCGCGTGGGCGTCGGGAGGGCGGGGCGCGAGCATGGAACAATTGGCGATGCCGCCGATGCCCAAGACACCGACGACAACGCCCATCACGATGGTTCTTGCCCTCATGGGCGCACCCCGCGAAGCTGCCTACTGCTCCAAGATGCGGAACTCCACCCGGCGGTTGTTGCCTCGGGCTTCGTCGGTGATGCCTTCCTGCAGGGGCTTGGCTTCCCCGTAGCCCTTGGCCACGAGGCGGGCGCCGTCGACCCCCTTGCTCACCAGGTATTGGCGGACCGACTCCGCACGTTCCTGGGACAGCTTGAGGTTGTACTGGTCGGTGCCCAGGTCGTCGGTGTGGCCCTGGATCTCGACCTTCTTGAGGCGGGGGTTGTCGAGGAAGACCTTGGCGACTTCGTTGAGCAGCCCATGGGAGCTGGACAGCAGCACCGCTTCGTTGAGCTCGAAGTAGACCTTGTCGAGGATGACGATGGCTTCTTGGGTGACCACCACGATGGGGCAGCCGTCCTTGCTCTCGGGACCACCCGCTTCATCGGGGCAGCGGTCGCCCTTGTCGGGGAAGCGGTCGCCGTCGCGGTCGGGACAGCCCTTGAGGTCCACGGGGCCGGGCTCGGTGGGGCACTCGTCCCGGCGGTCGATGAGGGTGTCGCCGTCGGTGTCGGGACACCCGCCCAGCTCGACCGGGCCGGCCTTGCGGGGGCAGGCATCGTCCGCGTCGGGAACGCCGTCGCCGTCGTTGTCATCGGGGCATCCGTCCTCGTCCTGGAAGCCGTCCATGTCTTCGGGATCTTGGATGCACTGGTCGACGTCGTCGGTGATGCCGTCGCCATCGGTGTCGGGCACTTCGCAGGTGGCGCCGCGCCAAGACAGGGCGGCCAACAGCCGGAAGTCTGGGGAGCCGATGCCGGCCACGAGCCCGGTGCCGCCGCCAGCCGTGAAGAAGAAGCCCTTGCAGTCGCCGTAGGTGCCGTAGGCGTGCAGCTCGGTGGGGCTGGCGGTGCGGTCGACGGAGCTGGCGACCGAGATGCGCTGGTCGAGCTCGAGGCCCAAGCGGAAGGGCTCGGCCACGGCGTAGGAGATGCCGGCGCCGGCGTCGATGGCACTGCCGGTGGTTGTGTCGCCGATGGTTGCCTTGGGGCCGAGGTCCAGTCCTGCGTCCACGGTCCAGCCGAGCTTGCCGGAGATGCCGCCGAGGCTGGCCACGAGGCCGCCGCCAAAGCCCTCATTGGACACATAGGTGCCCGGGGTGGCGGTGGGTGCCTTGATGAAGGGGGTCAGACCAAACGCAAGGCCGGTGTCGACATCTTGGTAGTCGACGAGGGGGACCAGCACGCCAAGCTTGATGTCGCCCATCGCAAACTGGCTCTGGCCGCGCACATTCACGGACGGGTACACCGGGATGTCGAGGTCCAGGCGCGCTTTGCCCGCAAAGTTGTAGCCACCCATCAGACGCGTGGAGAACTGGTCGCTGACTTCGGCCACTTCGGAGCCGTCTTCCTTCAAGAAGATCAAGGGGTTCTTTGCATAGACGAAGCCAGCACCAAAGTAGTAAGAGCCGCGGGCGTCGAGGTGGGGGTGCAGGCGCTGAAGCGTGCCCTGCCCGTCCATCGCGCTGGCGCTGAGGTCGAAGGTGTCGGCATCCTGCGCGAGCGCTGGGGCTGCGAACAGGGAGAGCCCGAGGGCTGCGAGCAAGCGGTGCTGCACAATGTGCTCCGAAGAGTAGGGCGTCGAGCCAAGCAATGGAGCACACCGCTGGACGGCGTGCTCATCGGAATATCGAGAGGAGGGGGTCGCCCGGCCCCAACAGCGGGGGCCAGGCGGGGAGACCGAAGCTCAGTCGCGGCGGCGTCCGGCGAGGCCCAGACCCAACAGGGCCAGGAAGCCGAGGCCCCACGCACCCTTGGAGTCGCTGCCGCAGCCGTGGAAGCCACCGCCACCCGTGGCCGAGCCGATGTCGCCGGTGCCGGTGGAGCCGCCGGTGTCCACGCCGAGACCAGAGTTGTCTTCTTCGACCTCGTCGCAGTTCTCGTCCAGGCCTTCGGCACCGGGGTAGCTGTCGGGGTCGGTGTCGTCGCAGTCGTCGGCCTTGAGGTAGCCGTCGGCATCCTGGTCGTCGTCTTCGCCGTCGCAGTCCTGATCGGTGCCGTCGTACCAGACCTCAGTGGCGCCGGTGTTGACGTCCGAGCGGGCGTCGTCGCAGTCGTCGCCGCCGTAGTCGGCCGAGTCGTAGCCGTCGCCGTCGGCGTCGTACTCATCGGACTCGTCGCAGTCGTTCACCACGCCGTCGTAGTAGTCGTCCGGCGCGCCAGGGTAGGTCTCGTCGTCGGCGTCGTCGCAGTCATCGCCGGCGTAGGTCTCGGAGTCGAAGCCGTCCATGTCAGCGTCGTAGTCGCTGAGCCCGTCGCAGTCCTGGTCCACGCCGTCGTACCAGATCTCCAGCGCGTCGCTGTTGACAAGCTCGTCGGTGTCGTCGCAGTCGTCGCCACCGCACTCAAGCGCGTTGAAGGTGTCTTCGTCGACGTCGCAGAGGTCCTCGCCATCACAGTTCTGGTCGATGCCGTCGTACTCGATCTCCGTCGCGCCTGGGTAGATGGTCGGGTCGGTGTCGTCGCAGTCGGTGCCGTCTTCGACATGGCCCGAGGGCTGGTCACAGTCGATGTCGGTTGCGGAGGGATCGCCGAAGCCATCCTCGTCGCCGTCCACGTGCCAAGTGATCACATCCACGGCGTCGTCTTCGTCGATGTCGCCGTCACAGTCGTCGTCGACGGTGTTGCAGTACTCGTCGGCGCCCGGGTAGGTCGTGGCGACCGTGTCGTCGCAGTCCGTGTCGTCCTCGACAAAGCCCGTAGGCTGGTCGCAGTCGAGGTCAGAGACCGCAGCATCGCCGTAGCCGTCGGTGTCGGAGTCGGCGTACCAGGTGATCACGTCGACCGCGTCGTCTTCGTCGATGTCGCCGTCGCAGTCGTCGTCGACCGAGTTGCAGTACTCGTCGGCGCCTGGGTAGGTCGTGGCGACCGTGTCGTCGCAGTCCGTGTTGTCCGAGACGAAGCCCGTGGGCTGGTCGCAGTCAATGTCGGAGGAGGCAGCGTCCCCGAAGCCATCGGTGTCGGTGTCGGCGTACCAGGTGGCCACGTCGACCGCGCTGTCTTCGTCGATGCTGCCGTCGCAGTCGTCGTCGACCGAGTTGCAGTACTCATCGGCACCGGGGTTGGTGCTGAACGTGGTGTCATCGCAGTCGGTCGCGTCGGCGACAAAGCCCGAGGGCTGGGCGCAGTCGATGTCGCTCACGGCAGGGTCGCCGTAGCCGTCGACGTCGGAGTCGCGGTACCAGGTCAGCACGTCGAGCGCGGAGTCTTCGTCGATGGCCGTGTCGCAGTCGTCGTCGACACCGTTGCAGTACTCATCGGCACCGGGGTTGGTGCTGAATGTCGAGTCGTCACAGTCGGTGTTGTCGGCCACGAAGCCCGAGGGCTGGGCGCAGTCGATGTCGCTGACCGCCGGGTCGCCGTAGCCATCCACGTCGGTGTCGGCGTACCAAGTCAACACGTCGACCGCGCCATCTTCGTCGATGATGGTGTCGCAGTCGTCATCCACGCCGTTGCAGTACTCGTCGGCGCCGGGGTTGGTGCTGAACGTGGTGTCGTCGCAGTCGGTGCTGTCGGCGACAAAGCCCGAGGGCTGGTCACAGTCGATGTCGGAGACCGACGCGTCGCCATAGCCGTCCACGTCGGTGTCGGCGTACCAAGTCGCGACGTCGAGGGCATCGTCTTCGTCGATGGTGCCGTCGCAGTCGTCGTCGATGCTGTTGCAGTACTCGGTGGCGCCTGGGTAGACCGAGGCGCTGCCGTCATCGCAGTCGGTGCTGTCGGAGACCACACCCGAGCTGGTGGCTGTGCACGAGCCGCTGATGGGCGAGCCGGAGTCGCCGAAGCCATCGCCGTCATCGTCCGAGTAGCCGATCTGGGTGGGGCAGCTGATGACCATGTTGCCGATGTGGACGCCGTCGGTGCCGTTCCAGGGGTAGTTGCCGTCGAAGTCCGAGTAGAAGCGACCGGCAAACAGGTTGCTGGTGTCGGTTGCATCGCTGTGCATCAACACCTGGGTGCAGTCGGTGTCGGCAATGTAGGCCGCGCTGCTGCGCTGGAACCGAATCAACAGCCCGCCACCGGCGAAGGTGAAGCTTGAGTCGACCGTGAAGGTCAGCTCGAAGTTGCCCTGAACATTGTCGCCATCGGGATCAGAGGGGGTGCCATTGCTGACCACTCGGGTCCAGCCGGCCGTGCTCTGTTCCATGCTGCCGTTGGACGTCGCCGCGGCGAGGCCGATGTTCATGCTGATGGGCACGTTGTTCGCGGCCCCGAGGTCGAACGAGATGGTGTCGCCGGCCTGGATCTCGAACGCGGGCAAGTTCTTGTAGACGAAGCCCGAGTAGCCGGTCGGCAGCGCTGAGTAGCCGCCGAAGGGAATGCAGTTCGAGGGGCCACCGACCGAGTTGCCCTTGACGTTGACATCCGCCGCCAGTGCGGTGGATGGGAGCAAGAGCAGAGAAAGCAAAGCTGCGCGATACATCGGGTCAAACTCGGTGCAGGGGGGACGGGGGCCGCTGTCGCAATAGTAGCGCGCTTTTCATCCATCTGACACCTTTGGGGCGCCTACCGGAAGCTTGATGGAATATTTTTGGCGAGCTTGCCGCGCCGGTCAAGGGTCCATGAAACCGCCGGTTGACCTCGGTTTACGGCATTGTGGACTTGCCAAGCCCCCCCCTGCTCGGCCTGCTGTTCGTCACGGGACCGCACCATCAGCAGGTGGTCGATCTGGGCCAGCGCCCGCCGTCGGTTGGCTTGTTGGGAGCGCTCCGTGGCGATCCGCGTGGTCAGACCGGTGGGCAGGTGGTGGATGCGCACGGCGGTGGCCCGTCGGTTGACGTTCTGGCCGCCGGGACCGCTCGCTCGCATTGTGGTGATGCGCAGGTCGTCTTGGTGGACCGGTCCATGGCCTTGGCTGCGTTGTTGGAGGGCCACTTGAACAAACCAACGCTTGCGCCCGCGGGCGGTGCGGCGGGACCCGAGCGCCGGACCGGTGGCGGTGAGCTGGTGACTGCCGAGGAGGGACGGGAGCACCGGGTGGGCCAGCGATGCGTCGGCAAGCTGGAGGTCCGCAGAGCCCGGCGAGAGCGGGTCACCATGCACGGTTCGGGTGTGGATGATAATCCCGTGTTCATAGAGAATGTGGGCAATGGCTGGCACCAACAGGGCGACGAAGCGACGGCACTCCCACGGGCCACGGCCGGCGGTGATGCAGAGGTGGTGGGTCATCGCTTCACCGTGATGCGCGGCGAGATGCTCGCGACGGGTGTGGCCGCACCAGCGTCTGAGAGAGACGCGATGATGGGGTCAATGGACTTGTAGGCATCCGGGTGTTCGGCGAACAGCAGCGCGGTGTCGTCACACAGGACTCTGCCGCCGCCGGTCCGGCGGGCACTGGCCCGGGTGTGGCGGTGCTTGAGCTTGGCGATCGCCTCTGAGCGACCCATCCGGCGGCCGGCGCCGTGGGCGACCGAGCACAGACAAGCTTGGCTTCCGCTGCCCAACATGACGTGGGAAGGGGTGCCCCGTGACCCCAACACAACGGTGGGCTGGGCCCCCTCGGCCGGTGCGGCACCCTTGCGGTGAATCCACGCCGGCGCACTGTTCACAACGCCGATGCGGACGTCATTGTGGACCAGGTCGAAAGAGGGTCCGTGGCGCCGGGGGGAGGCCGCGCCGAGGGCCTTGAGCATCCGCCAGGTGAGCACGAGCCGGTTGGCCCGCGCATACGCGACTGCGCCATGCAGAGACGCCAGGTAGGGGTACACATCGTCCCCTTCGAGCACCGCGCCGGCCCACTGTTCCAGCAACCAGCGACCAAGTCCCCGGGACCCAGAGTGGGCGAGGATGGCTTGACCACCCCGCTTCAGGCCGAGCGCTCTGGCCCGGTCCCTGTCTTGGATGGCGCTGACCTCGCCGAGCTCCAGGAAGTGGTTGCCGCCCCCGATGGTGCCCAGGGCCGCCCCAAAGCTGGTCAGGTCCGGCGGCGGTGCGGCCGTGGGCGCTTGGGCTGGGCAGGCCGCAGCGAGGGCCTGAAGCGCGTCGGGAACACCTTTGACGTGGGCAAGTCCCCGGGGACCCTCCCGCCACACCGCGTGGAGCAGCGCTGCAGGACAAGCATCGGGCAGCGCTGGGCCTTGGGTGGCCTCATCGACTCGCCGCTCCAGGGCGTCCCCGCGCAGCTTGCCCTTGGGCAGGGCGACCAGACGCACACCACAGCCGGCATCCCCGCCGACCAGGGCCGGGCGAACGATGTTGTGGAAGGCGAACACGGCCCCGATGGGAATGCCGGGTCCGGGGTGCAGATCGGGCAGGCCCACGGCTTTGACACAGCCGGGAGAGGCCGCGACCCGGGCGAGCTGGTCGATGGCGGCGCCTTCCATCCACACATCGGGGCCTGCGACCACATGGGCGTGGGGGGGCAGGACGGACGAGGAGAGATCGGGAGCATTGGAAACTGGGGCAGCCATGGTGGCCTCCGGAGGTTGTCCGGAGTCAGAGCAGGATGCGTGCCGTTCTCAAGAATCGGGACAAACACGGTGTTCCCGTTGTTCTATGGTGCGCCGTGCACCGCATCGTCCTGGTGCACGGTGCACCAGTGGTGCGGGATGCACCAAGCCCACAACGGACAACGCCGCGCACCCCAGTGAAGTGCGCGGCGTCCGTGAGTCCGGGTGGGCGCATCGTTCCGCGCATCCGATGTGCTGAACCCGTTCGGTCCTCGACCGGACGGCGGCAGCCTCGGCACGAGGATGCCGTGGGGGAGCGCCCTTTGGGGCGCGGCGCGGGGGTTTCCCCCGCCAAGAACGCACTGGTTCATGGGCTCGCTAATTGCGAGCCCGTGAACTATCCCCGCTTGCGCTCGACGACGTTGTCCTTCATCAGCAGCGCCATCACCTCAGCTTCGATGTGCAGCCGCTCGAAGCGATGGTAGCGCCGTCCGCCGCTCGTGATGGACCGAGAGCCGCCCCAGCCCCCTGCCTTGGCGGCTTCTTTGATGGCGAGGTCCCGGTCGTCGGCCACCGCCACCTGCTCTTCGGTGAGGCCCTCGGCCATGCGGTTCGGGTCGAAGTCGACGTCCTTGTCTTTCAGGTAGGACTGCCACGACTCGTCGGTGATGTCGTAGAACTTGCCGTCCTTGGCCATGATGGCCCACTCGCCGTTGGACTGGAGCGCAAACACGCCCGCGCTGGAGTCGCCCTTCTTGCTGTCGGCGTTCTGGCCGTCCCAGGCGATGGCGTCCCGGGTCATGCCGCCGGCGTCGCCTTCACCATAGTGGTAGCGCTCGGAGCCGCTGAGCACGTCCACGCCCACCGTCACGAAGATGCCGGGGCTGACTTCCCTCGTGTCGAGACACAGCTTCGTGCCGTCGGGCAGGATGAAGGTGCTGTCGTTGCCGAAGTGCCAGTTGTCGCCGCCGTTCTTCTCGTTGACGTGGGGGTCGCCCCAGATGCGGGTGATCTGGGTGCCCTTGGCGTCGTAGACAATGGTCTCGTTGCCCTTCATCTCGATGGTGTAGCCACCCTGGCTCATCACAATCTTCGAGTCGTTGTACTTGGCGAAGGGCGGCTTCCACTTGGGCTCGGTGAGGAAGCCCTGGCGCTCCGGAGCGGCGGTGGCTTGGCCGGGGGGCGGCATCATGGCCAGCTCGTCTTCGGCCTGTTCCGCGATGTCTTGGGCGATGAAGACTTCACGGTTCCAGATGACCGCGTCGCAGTTGTAGGCCCACGCCACCTTCCACGCTTCGCGGTCGATGTGCACGTTGTGGTACGAGAAGTCGACCCCGATGTCGTCCTGGACGAAGCCGGAGATCTGCTTGCCGAGCTCATGGGCGTCGCTGCGCACCATCTCGCGCTCGATGCCCGGGATGTAGTTCATCTCGCCGCGGGGGTTGATGTCGACGGCTTGGGGCATGTAGCGCCAGGGCTTCACGACCTTGCCGGTCTCCCGGTCCACCTCGACTTCTTGGGCCGCGAACCAGATGTTGGTCTGGGCGCTGTCTTCGTGGGTGTGGGTGACCTCGCGGCCCTTGTTGGCCTCGGCCGCCCGGGCGTCCTTGATGTCTTTGTCGCCGGCCACTGCAAGCTGGGCCTCGGTCAGCCCCACCGCGGCCTTTTTGCGGTCGACGTCGACATCCTTGTCGTTGAGGTAGCCCTGCCAGCTCTCGTCCATGACGTCGTAGAAGGCGCCATCGGTGTCTTGCTTGGCCCACTGGTTGTTGCCCTGCAGCGCGAAGATGCCCGCGTGGGCGGCATCCGAGCGGTCGGCATGGGACTCGTCCCAGTCCACGGCGTCCTTGGTGATGCCGGTCTCGCCGCCCACCCCGTAGTGGAAGCGGTCTGAGCCACTGAGCACATCGACGCCCACGGTGTAGAAGACGCCGGGGCTGGTCTCTTTGGTGTCGAGGCAGAGCTTGGTGCCGTCGGGCAGGATGAAGGTGCTGTCATCGCCGAAGTGCCAGTTGTCGCCGCCCCCGCCCTCGTTGACGTGGGGGTCGCCCCAGATGCGGGTGATCTGCTCGCCGCCCTGGTCGAAGATGATGACTTCGTGGCCCTTCATCTCGATGGTGTAGTTGCCATCGGTCATCACCACTTCGGAGTCGCTGTGGTGGGCGAAAGGGGGCTTCCAGTCGAGGTGGATCAGCCCGCCGGCACGCTTCACGAGGTCGGCGCCGGCGACGGGGCCCCACAGGTCGGTGGCGATGCGCTCTTCGATCCGGCGGTGCACAAACACGCTGGACCCGATGATGACGGCATCGGCGTTGTAGGTGGAGGCCACCCGCCAGGCGGACCGGTCGATGTGGACCTCAAGGCCCGAGACATCTTCGCCCAGCTCAGGGGCGAGAAGGTCCGACACGCGGTCGTTGTCGACAGCGCACTCGGACCCGGCGATGTCGGTCTCGACGCCGCTCCAGGACTCGATCGGGCCGGTGTCGTTGATCTCGACGGCCTCGGGCAGCGGCTGCGTGCCCGCGATGAGGGACTCGGCCACCGGCTGGGCACCAGGGAGCTGGGCCTGGGTCTCTTCAATGGTCGACGCCCGGGTCATCACGTCGCCCCAGATGGCGCCCCGGTCGTCCGCGCTGAGGATCACGTCCTCAGACTGGGACGTGGTCACCGTCTGGAGCACGCTGGCAAACTCGGGATGGGAGCCCGCGAGGTCGCGCAGCATGTCGGTCTCGCCGCCCAGCGCTTGCTGCACCGCGACTTCGAGCCCGGGGATGCTGCCACCACCACCACCACCACCACGGGACCGCTTTCGGCTGGCGGCGAGTCCTGGCGTTTGTTTGCGTTCGGCTTTGATGGACATCTCAGACTCCCCGGACGGAACGGCGGCGGCGCACAGGATCGCGCTGCGGCGTCACTCTGACCCACTCATGGTGTACCGGTTGCGGTGCCCTCCGTGCGATGACAGGCTGGTTGCAGTGGAGGACCCAGACGAAACATCCCGCTGATGGGGATTGTGATGGTCCTCCTGCGGGGGCGGCCGCGGGCGTCCTGGCCAGCGGATCTCCCCACCCCCGGGGCGCGGGATGGGGGAGAGTATAGCTATGTTTCGGTTGGATCTCTCATTTCAATCAGTGCAAGCCGGATGTGGGCTTCGAGGCGGCTGTGGGCGGAGGTGTCGAGCAGCGACCAGCTCTCGGCGAAGAGCTCGCTCAGATCGATCATCACATCGAGGACCATCTCATCGTCCACCTGGGCGGCCTCGGTGCCCACCTTCGAGCGGGCGCTGGCGAGGCGGGCCGGGTTCACCAGTCGGGCGGCCCACTGCAATAGTGTCGTCTCGCCCAGGATCCCCGGCGCCCACGGCCGGGCCTCGTCGAACACCGCGTCGTCGAAGGTGGCGATCTTGCGCTTGAGCAGCCCCCGCTCCCCGGCCGACATGCGGCGATCGGGGCGGAGCACGAGGCCTTCAGCGATGTTGTCGGCCAATGGGGGCAAGCCAAAGCGCGCCGGCAGTCGGGTGGGCGATGCGACGGGCAGGCGGAGCAGGTCACCGCGGGGGCCCCGGGCAACGAGGGGCGGCGGCGGAAAGCCAGTGTTCTTCGTCAGGCTGGCCAGCTCAGTGTAGGATGCGAAGATGCCGTCATCATCGTCATTGTCGCACAATAGCAGGTCGAATGGGGACCAACACAGCTGGGGCGAGTACCAGACGCCGGTCTGCACCGCCTGGAGGCCGGCGAGGGCGGCCACATCGGGGTGGGGGTAAGCACCGCCGAACAGCTCGCCATAGGCGTGGAGCTGGGGCACATCGAGGGTCTCGGCCCACGACCTCACGGCTGCGATCATGGCCGGGGCGAGCACCTGCCACCCGAAGAATGCATCGCTGCTGGCCAACCACGCCTTGCGCTTGCCGACGCTGGCATCGCCGGTGGTGCGGTCCACCGCGACCACCAGCTGGGCGCCATGGACCTTCTCGGTGGCCACCCACGGACCGCCCGGGGGCAGGCCGGTGGACTTGGTGCGGATCTTTCCAAAGGGACGGTGGCGCATCGGGGGCTCGCGACAAAGAGGCGATGGGAACGGGACCTTCGCCGGTTGCCCCCATCCTTTGCACTGTGGACCGATTGCGGCAAGCGGCCAGGGCTCGACTCAGCCGCGGGAGACGTCCACGTCGCGCCAAGCCCCAGGGGCGAGCTCGCCGAGCTTGTGGGGACCCACCTGCATCCGCACGAGGCGCAGTGTCGGATGGCCCACCGCCGCGGTCATGCGCCGGACCTGGCGGTTCATGCCTTCGGTGATGCGCAGCTCCAGCCAGCAGTCGGGCACAGACTTCCGGAAGCGCACCGGCGGATCTCGGGGCCACAGCGGCGGTGGGTCGATGGGGCGGACCTCGGCGGGACGGGTGCGCTGTCCTTTGATGACAACACCACTGCGCAGGCTGTTCAGGGCGTCTTCGTTGGGGATGCGCTCCACTTGCACCCAATACACCTTGTGTTTGCCAAATCGGGGGTCGCTCAGCCTCGCTTGCAGCTTGCCATCGTCGGTGAGCAGCACCAGGCCTTCACTGTCGCGATCCAGTCTGCCCGCCGGGTAGACCCGGGGCACCGGCACAAAGTCGGCGAGGGTGCGCCGTCCGTTGCCGTCGGTGAACTGACACAACACATCGAAGGGCTTGTTCAGTGCGATGAGACGGGACACAAGCGCTGCCAGACAAGAGGGGTGGGGACCGCGCCGCCACTGAACACAACCGGCGATGCTCACCGCTTTATCACGCCGGTTGAAGACCCGTCGGCACGACCTGGAACCCGGCGCGGGCGCTGGGGTCGGATGTCCCCATGCGCCGCTTCCTCCTCCTGTTGCCCTTTCCTCTGCTCTCCCCGCCGGGGGTGTCCGCCGCCTTGGTCATCCACCCCTTGGCGTGGCCGGCGGAGGCTGCCGTGCCGCTGACCGACGGCTTCGACTTTCCGGTCGGCCCGCCCCACGCCGAGGGCTTCACCGACGCTCAGCCGTTTGGGACCCACCACCACCTCGGCAGCGACTGGAACGCCATCACCGGCGGCGCCACCGATCTCGGGGCCCCGGTCTATGCGGCGGCCCACGGCACGGTCGTCTACGCGCGGGATGCGGGACCCGGCTGGGGCAACGTGGTGCGGGTGCTGCACCGCACGGCACAGGGCCCGATCGAGACCGTCTATGCCCACTTGGACCGCATAGATGTCACCGACGGAGATCTGCTCCAGCGGGGCACTCAGCTCGGCACCATCGGCGATGCCCACGGCCGCTACGTGCCCCACCTGCACTTCGAGCTGCGCACCATCGTGGGGATGGACCTGGGCCCGGGCTACGCCCGCAACAGCGATGGCTGGGTCGACCCCACCGCCTACATCTTGGCCCACCGCCCGGCGCGCTGAGCGGCGGTCACGGCCCCTGACCTCAACCCCAGTGGGCCGGCCGGTCGATGCCGATGGGCAGGCGGGTCTTGCGGTCCCCCCGGGCGCCCTCCACCTGGGCTTGCTGGAGAAACAGCACGTCCCGCAGGTCCGCGCCCCGCAGGTCGGCCCCCCGCAGGTCCGTGCCCCGCAAGTCGGCCCCCCGCAGGTCGGCCCCCCGCAAGTCCGCGCCCAGCATGCACGACGCGAACAGGTTGGCCCGGCGCAGGTCCCGTCCCCGCAGCTTCGCTTCGATGCGCATGGCCCGCCCGTGGTCCGGTCCCGGGGGCTGGCGGACATCGGCGCTCACCTTCCACAACAGCGCGTTGGTGCGGGTGCGCAGCTCTTGGGCATCTGCCTTCAGTGGAGCCTCGGCCGCCCGCGCCACCTCCTCTTGCAGCGCCGCCAAGGCCGGGTCTTCGGTCTTCAGTGTGGACCGGGCGTGTCTCTGGCCTTCTCGCAGCGCCCACAGCAGCTCGTGAAGGGGCAGCAGCGCCCGCCACAGGCTGTGGAGCGCCCGGTCGTTGCCATCGGGGAGGGCACCGTCCTTGCTCGCCATCGTGGTCGCCCGCTGGCCCGCACCCAAGCAGTCAAACGCCACACAGCCACCGAAGCCCTTGGACCGCAGCCCATCGTGAATGCTGCATTGATGAGTCTTGTCAAGGTTTGGGCAAGCCTTGCCCTCGCGCTTGCTGATGGCGAAGTCGGCCGACTTGGCAAAGTTGGTGGCCACACAACACAACGCGACGCATCGGGTGCAGTCCGCGCGCAGGGGGTCGGCAGGCAGATTGGTCATCGGCGCCTCCAAGTCGAACCCACGGGGGCTCTCGGTCCGGCGCCCGCGATATCATGGGGCCATGCCAAGCCCAGCCATCTCGCCCAGTCCCGAACGCATCGAGTCCTTGGTCCGTGCGGCCATGCACAAGGACCGCAAGCCGGGCGTGGTGCTGGCCATCTGCCACCCCCTGCGCATGTACAAGGTGCCCGAGGGGCTCTTCACGGCGCTGCGCGCCCGGGGCTTCGAAGTGGAGCGGGTGGACACCCTGCCGGACCGGTCCGCGAGCGTCGCCCAGATCCGCGACGCCATGCTGGACTGTGCCTCCCGGGGCAAGCCGCTGGATCTGCTGGTCTTTTCCGGCGACGGCAGCCTGGACCACCATGTCCTCGTCGCGGCTTTCCAAGCGTTTTGCCCCGACATGGTGGTGGCCCACCCCGGTGAGATTGCCGTGGAGGCCCCCCAGGGCGATGAGGTGGGCTGGGTCTCGAAGCGCTTGCGGACGGCCTTCTTCGACCCGATGCCCTCGGGCGAGGGCCTGCCCCATGACGAGGCGTCCGTGCAGCGCATGTGGGTGCTGCGCCGGCGCATCCAGGGCCTCGTGCGCCGCGACGCCCATCCCCGCCGCATCGCCCGGCGGGCGGGGCTCGACGTCGACAACCCGCTGCTGCGCTTCGTGGTCTACTCGATTGTGTTTCCCCACCGCACAACGCTGCGGCCGGATGGCTTCGATCTGGCGGGACTGGCCCACGCCACCCCCGAACAAGCCGAGCAAGGGCTGTTCCCGTTCTTGCGCTCCATCGCGGTCTATCCGGCGGGGACCGCTGCCGACAATGCCCTGTATGCGGGCATTCCTGGCTATGCCTATGCCCAGTTCAGCAAGGTGCTCAAGAGGCGCATCTTGGCCCCCATCCAGCGCGCGTGGGCTCGGCGCACCCTCAAGCGCTTCATCCACACCTTCACCGAAGGTGTGGTCGTGCCGGCACGGTTCTCGCTGGTGGCCTTCAACGGCGACTGGTCGCTGATCTCCAGCCACGCGGCTGGGGGGCCGGGCGGTGGTGCCTTCTTCGCGGCCGACCTCGAGAGCAAGACCGGCGGGCTGCTCGGCTACCTGTCCCGCATCCCCAGTGTGCTCATCGGCGAGGCGCTGCTGGGGTCCACGGTGCTGCGCGTGACCACCCGGGACGTCGATGGCGTGCGCCGTCAGGTACACGAAGGGCGCATGGTCGAGGCGCTGTATACGAACCGGGCCTTCATCGCGGGCGTCGGCGGGGTGCCGTCCACCAACCCCACGGCCTTGGCGGGCCAGAGCTCGCTGATCCTCGCGCCCCCGCTCATCTACCGCAACAGCAACAACCGCACGGTCATCGACTTTTCGGGGGTGTTGACCTTCGCCGAGGCCATCGCCAAGGGTGTGGCGGGCCGGTTGATGCACGCCGCCGGACTGAGCGTGGGCAACTTGGCGGGTGGGGGCAGCTTCTGGTCCGCCCGGGCCGACCACCAGATCACGCTGGCCGAGGGCGAAGCGGTGGAGCTGGAGTTCCTGGACCGCAAGCTCCGTCCCCGGGCCGTGTCCACCCAGGTAAGTGGAGACCCTTATCAGGCATCAACCATGCAGGTCCAGGTGGCGTGGGGACCCTTGCCGTTGCTGGCGTCTCCGACGTCCCTGTTGATGGCGGCCGCCCAGCGGGCCCTCACCCGGCTGCGGGTGGCCCAGAGCTGGCAGCTTCAGACCGTGTTCATCGCGGGTCTCGCGTGGTTCCGCCACCGGGTCAGCCTCGATGAGACCACCGTCGAGACGGGACTGTTCAGCCCACCTTGGACCTTGCCCTCCCGACTCACCACCGCCCAGCGCCGGCTGCGCAGGCTGTGGGGTGCCCTCGGCATCGGGCCGTTCATCGACACAACCGAGCAGGGCCTCGCGCTGGGTCGACGGGGTCGATACGCCCACAACAGTGACCACAGCGCCCATCTGATGATTCTGCGGGAGCGTGGGGGGCTGCTGGTGCGCCAAGTGCGTCGCTTGGGCGAGACGATCTACGAGGGGCGCACGCTCTACTCGGGCTGGGCGGGCGGCTGGGTCATCCACGAGAACCAAGTTCGACGGACCGACCCCGGCCAAGCGCCGATCATCGTCCAAGAAGAACACTTCTTCCGGGATGCCGAGGCCCTGCGCCAGGAAGGCGCGAGCTTCTTCCCGTTTGTGGGTGAGGGGCGCAACTGGACGGCGGCGGACTGGGCCGAAGACGACATGGACCGCGACACGGACGGCGGTCGGTTGGAAGACGACGAGCTGGACGGCCCGCCCACTGAAGAGGTGCCGCGGCGCCGTTGAGCCCAAAGAATCGGGCTGCCAGCGGGTAAGCTGCAGTGCGGGGCCGCTGGGACTGGGCACCTCGCAGGAGTCGAGCGATGCGAACGTGGCTGGCGCTGGTGGTATTGGGCTTGGGGTGCACCCCCGACGAGGGTGACAAAGAAGAGCTGGCGACGCTGCCGCCGCTGAGCGACTCGGGCACGCCTGAAGACACCGCTGGCGGGGATGGTGGGGATGGCAGCGACGGTGGAGATGGGGCCGATGGCAGTGACGGTGCGGACGGCGGCGAGACCGGGCCGATGCGCTGTGGTGTGGGACTGGTGGCCATTCCCAACGAGGGCGAGCCCGTCTACTGCGTGCAGGCCTACGAAGCGTTGATCCACGACGACGGCACGGCCACGTCGGAGGCGGACCGGGTGCCCTCTGGCAATGTGACGCTGCCCCACGCCATGGCCGCCTGTGCGGCGACGCCGGTGCTCGACGAAGATGGCGGTGAGCACGGTGTCATGCGTCTCATTCGCCGGTACGCCTGGCTGGATGCGGGCGACGGTGTGATGGGGGACGGCGGCAGCACCTTCCCTTGGGGCGAAGACCCCGTGGACGGGCAGTGCGCCCTCGACGTGCCCGGCTCCCCAGGGCGCTTTCCCGATCCTGTGCCCTCCGGCAGCATGGCGGAGTGTGTCAGCGACTTTGGGGTTTATGACCAGATTGGCAACTACTGGGAGTGGGTGGACCTGGAGATCACGGCGGATGCCGACGCATGGATCGCGGCCCGGGCGACTGAAGGCTGGGACATCACCCGGGACGGCGACAACGTGCGGGTGACGGGTGAGGGTGCGCTGGCGGGCTGGTGGCTGCGGGCCATGTGCTCGGACTTCCAGCGCCTCTATGTGGATGACGACGGCTTCTTGAGCGTGGAGCTGCGCAACCCGGCCGAGACCTGCTCCGCGGCCGGCCAGGGCTACATCGTGCGCCAGACCACATCCGACAGTGCGGTGGCCCCCGAGGCCCTCGACGTGCTGCCCGTGCGGATGGACTTCGCCAGCGACCGGCGGACGGGGCGGGTGTTCATCGACCGGGAGGGCGAGGCGGTGGGGGGCAAAGTCGGGGGTGCCCACTACTCCGGCGGTGACGTGGACCTGCAGTACCTGTATGTCGGCCACATCCCGTCGTTTGGGGGCACGATCGGCTTCCGGTGTGAGGCGCCGCCGTTCTCCATGGATGGTGCTCCCGCCGACTGAGGGGTGGGGCTCAGGGGGCGCTGACTTGGCGTCCGCCGATCCACACCGCGCTGATCTCGTGCACATCGTCGAAGCGGGCCTGGGGATCCCCATCGACGAGCACAAGGTCCGCCGGGGAGCCTACCCCGAGGGGGGCCCGCGTGGGACCGGTGCCCAGGGCCACGGCAGGACCGGTGGTGACCACTGAGAGCAGCGTGTTCGAGGCCATTCCCGCAGATCGAAGGGCGTCGAGCTCGTGGTGCAGGCCACTGCCCGGCCAGCTCGCCGGCAAGGGTGCGTCGCTGCCCACATAGACCACGGCCCCCGCTGCGGCGAGAGCAGCGACAGAGCCGGCCATCCCGGGGTGGACTGAGTCGGCGAGGGCCTGGAGCACGGGGGTCTCGGCAAAGGTCTGGGCGGCGTCCGCGACGAGGGCATCGCTGAGTGCTCCCCACCCCAGCTGGCGGTCGAGGGGGGACGGCGACCAGGTGCCCGAGGACAAGGTCTTTGCCGCTTGGAAGCCCGCCAAGGTGGCGACGACCGGGACGCCCGATGCCACGACCAACTCGACGTCGGCCTCGCTCAGTGGTGCGCTGTGGGGGAGGTGGGCGAGCAGGTCGGGCCCCCCGGCCAGGGCGACGCGCAGGTCTTCGGGACTGCCCACGTGCACGGCCACCTTGAGGCCCCGGGTGTGGGCGGCCGCGATGAGGGCAGCGACGGTGGGCCCGTCGAGCTTCGGGGACGTGCCCGGCAGGTCGTCGAGGATGATCTTGACGTAGTCGGCACCCCCGGAAACGGCGGTGGCCACGGCAGCCTCGGCGTCGTCCGGTCCGTCGACTTGGATGACCAGCTTCTCGACCAGGCCGCTCAGCATGGCCGGTAGGAGGGCCTTGGCGGCGGGGATCGGGTGGCCGCCTCGTGCGGTCAGCGGCAGGGGAGCGCTGTGGATGCGGGGGCCCACAATGAGCCCGGCGTCGACCTTTGTGGCGAGCTCCCGGTTGGGGCCGATGCGCCCGCCCATGTCGAAGATGGTGGTCACCCCGGCGCTGGCCCAGCCGGCGAGGTTGGCGGTGGTGTCGGGCAAGGACATCGTGCCCGGCACGGACGCGGGGCTGCCGAGGTGGGTGTGGGCATCGACCAAGCCGGGCATCAGCGTGCGCCCCGTGCCGTCGATGGAGCGGGCGGCGGACGGCCCGGTGTCCACGTCGAAGATGCCCTTGATGACGCCATCTTGGATGAGCACGTCCACCTTGTCACGGCTGGCGTCCAGGTGGGCGGGGTCCAGCACGTGCACGCCGCGAACCACCACCGTGGAGGGGTCCAAGGACAGGCGCCCGGGGCCGGCGCGGGTGCACCCGATGAGGCCACCGCACAGCACGAGCGTGGTCCACCGGGAGTGGAGGGAAGACCAAGCCATCAGACGCTCCGTTGCTGCCCTGGCTCAGTCTCGCGCGAAGGCGGCCGTGCGCTGGGGGTACCAGACGAACTGGATGAAGTTGACCTCGAGGTGCTGGAAGTCGACGTGGTCGCCGATGTTGTCGAGGTCGATCGCGAGCCCAGGGGTGTAGCGCAGGTTGGTGCGCAGCAGCCAGGACTGGGCTTCGCTCGGCCGGATGTCCCAGCCCACCACGAGGCTGGCGGCGAGGCCCTGTTGGGTGTGGTCACGCACCGTGCGGCCCTCGACGGACTCTTCAAAGCGCAGGCTCTCAAAGCCCCCGCCCAGGCCCACAAAGGGCACAAAGCCGTGCACATCCGTGAGGAAGCGGAACACATCAATGGACGCCGACTGGCGGGACCACTGGCGCTCGGCGCCGTAGCCGACGGTGCGCTGGGAGATGGGTCGCCAGCTCAGCCGGAGCACCAGCTCGGGGCGGTGAAAGTAGCCCCCGACGGCCACATCCGGCATGAGTGCGCCATTGGGGCGATCGCCGAGAAAGGCTTGTGGGTCGCCATCTTGGAAGCTTGTGGGGCCCAGGGTGAACGCGGACGAGGGGCCGGCAGCGAGCTCGACGCCGCTGCGGGCCTTGCGCTCGGTGAGGCGATCGAGGCGCTGTTGGGTGCGGCCCTCGGCGTCGTCGGCTTCCAGGGAGGCGGTGGTGTCGAACAGGAATTTGTAGCCGACGTGCACCGACCAGAGCTGCTGGTCCATCGCGGCGACGTGGGTGGGGCTCGTCGCGTAGTCCATTGTCACCTGGGGCACCCAGCCCAGACCCAGCTCCACCACGTGGTTGTCGGTGCGGTAGGCGCCGCCCAGCAGGGCCCGGGCGCGGTGGATGCTGACGGTGGGACCGGCCCCGTCGGCGGTGGTGGCTTGGCTGAAGCTCAAGGGCTGCCACGCGATGCCCACATAGGGCCGCACCACACCATCCTCGACAGACAGCGGGTAGACCTTGGCGCCGGTCTCGACCCCTGGACGCAGCCCGCCGCCTGACACACCCTCCGGCAAGGCGCCGAGGCGCACGTCCACCGTGGGAATGAGGATGTAGAGGTCGGCGTGGCCCCAGAAGTGCAATGCGCCGATGCCCACCCGGGGGCCGAGGGTGGGGGGAATGCCGCCGGCGTCGGTGTGGGCGCTGCTGTAGAACGCCGGGCTCAGGTCGGGACCGCCGAGCGCGGGCAGCATGTGCTGACCCGTCGGCACGTTGAGCGTCAGGTCGCCGCCCACCCACATCTCGGCGAAGCGGTAGCGGGTGTGGTCCGGGGCCGCTGCGGTTGCGGTTGCGGTGGCGGCCAGGATGAAGAGCAGCATGGGGACGCCCTATTCGGTCGACGGGGTGGGCGGCAGGGTGATGGGGGTGCAGCCGTCAAGGCCCCAGGAGAGGGGCAGGCCCACCGTGCCATCGGGTCCTCCCTCTCGGGGGTCCCATGTAAACCAGCCGGTTCCGGTGAATTGCTCGGGCCCTTGGGCGACGATGTGGGCGGTGCTGCGGTCGACGGTGAGCGTGACCGGCGCGAGCGACCAGTGGTCGTCGCCGAGGGCTTGGGGTCGGGTGACGACCATCGCGACGGAGGGCAGCGGGCCCTTGCCCATCAGCGGGCAGCGCACCTCGACCTCGGGCTCTTGCACCTGAGCGTGGCCCTTCAGGATGCATCCGCCGTCCGGCGCGATGGCCATGGCGAGGACCTGGCCCCCGTCGAGCTCCAGCCATGCATTGCCCACGTCAAAGCCCGCCAACCGAAGGACCGTGTCGGCTTGGGCATCGGTCCAGCGTCGCTCCGGCCCCGCGTCGCGAATGCCCCGGGTGTCGATGTCGAGAACACCGTCCATGAGCGGCACTTCGGAGGCGACCAGCATGCGTCCGCCGAAGCGGCCCGTGAGCCGAGCGACGCCCGGGAAGATGCTGTTGTCCCCGAGGTTGGCCCCCCCCGCTGCGGCGGTGGTCAGGGAACAATGGACCGGTCCGTCGGGTGCGGTGGGGTCGGTGTCGCCCACGGCGGTGGTGGTCTGGTCGGGGGCCTCGCCGGGATCCAGCCGCCACCACATCACGCCGCCCATGCTCGCGACGAAGGCGAGCACCACCACAGAGCCGGGCACAGCAGGGTCAGTGGACAAGGGGCGGGTCCGTGGGGGGCAGGGAAGGCTCGGCGGAGGGAGGGGGAGTCCAAGCGAAGGTGCTGAGCTCGTCCCAGCGCAGGTCGGGGTGCCACGCGAAGAAGAGTCCACCGTCGGCGATGGCGTCAATCACCCCGTCGGCGATGCGGTCGTCCACGGCGGGGCATCCGAAGCTGCGGCCCAGGTATCCCCACTCGCCGATGTGCTCCACGCGGGCATACTCGGCCCCATGCACCACAATGGCGCGCGGACGGGCCAGATCGTTGAGCGCGGGCTCCAGGCCATCGAGGCGCAGCGAGCGACCGTGGCTGCCGATGTAGGTCTCGGCGCCGCGCATCAGGCCCAGGCTGGTCTGGTTGCTGTGGGGGGTGTTGGAGAAGCGCACTGCGTCACGGCGGTCGCTGCCGCCGGAGCCCTTGCCGTGAGACACAAAGAGGGGGTCGTCCACGAAGCCCGTGCGCAAGTTCACCAGCCACAGCCGCTCTTCGTCGGAGGGCAGGCCATAGTTGGCGATGGTCAGCCGCAGCCGTGCGGCCAGGCCGTCGGTCCATGCAGAGTCGGCCGCGAGCAAGGCGGCGCGGGCCAGCGGCGGTGACACGCCCCGGGCTTCGAGGGCTGCGGTGGATGTGTGGGCAAGCTGGAGGCCGAGTGAGGGCTGACCACCGTCGAGAGCAACGATCTCCACGTCATAGTCGCCCGCTTCCAGCCAGCCGCCGCCCTCGTGGTCCAGCTCCAGCACGCACGGTCCCCCGCCCTGGGGGCGCACCGTGATCTGGAGGGGGGCGTCCCGGTCGACGGTGGTGACCGATGCGGCGAAGAAGCCCGGGTGGTCGATGGTCACGGTGGCTGCGGGCTCCACTGCGGTCAGGCAGGGATCGGCAGGGGCCGGCCACGCGAAGACGGCCAGACCGAGGGGCAGGCCCAAGCCCACTCAGCGCACCTCGGGGCAGGGCTGATCGTGCAGCCACAGCCACTCACAGCAGCTCCGCACCAGCAGCTCACCCCGGTCGCGGAGCAGGTCTTCCCACGTGTAGCGCAGCTCGTGGCGGCGAATGCGCTGGAGCTCCAGCATCAGCCGGGGCATGAGGTTGTCGACTGGCGGACAGACCGACAGCCCGAGTCCACAGGCCAGCCAGGTGCCGTCCCTGTGGGGCACAGCGCGGCCCAGGACTGCGGCACCGGGGGGCAAGCCGTCGACCGGACCGGTGGGCAAGAAGCGGTCCCCCAGCGGGAGCATAGGCGTGACAACGCCGTGTTCATCGACGGTCCAGAGCATCATGGGGGCGCGGAGGACCGACATCAGCGCGCCCCGCAGCGCCGTGGAGGGCTTGGGGCTGGACCGGCACACCCGGGTGACTGGGCGCACACTCGGCGGGATGAGTGGGCTGAAGCACAAGATCGACAAGGCGGTGCGCAAGCGGCGGCGGCCGCAGCCGATGCCATACGGGCCATAGACCCGCTCGGCGGCGAAGAGGGTGACGTCGGGCATCCAGTCTTCACAGGAGTCGGCGATGACGTCGTCGTGCACCCGGATGTCCGGCGTGCGCAAGGGCCGCTGGTCGTGGGTGAGCGCGCCGTTGAGCTGGAGGTGTGCGGCGGCTTCGTCGGTTGTGCCGTAGGGGGCGGTGCCGTCGAGAATGGCGGAGTAGCCGTCCATGAAGGCTTGGTCCCACCGCCGGTGTTCGGCCTTGCTCAGGGTGGTGCCCCGGGCCAGCTCTTGCCACTGGGCGTGGCGGCTGGGGGTCAGCAAGCGCTCGTCGCCGGCATGGAGGTCGGCCGCAGACAGCGTCGTGGGCCATGCACGGTCCAGTTCGACGGGCAGCTCGAAGGGGGTGTGCAGGCGGGTCACGGTGGCTCCGGGGAAGCGGGTCACGGTGGAGAGCCGACGGGGGTGGCTCGGGGAGGTGCGGGTGTGGCGAGCACACAATGCAACAGGGTCGGGGAATGAACCCAAGAGCGCCGCCTTAGCCGGCCCGGCGATCCGGGGCCGCCCGTTCGCTGGGGGGGGGGCTCGGGTCTTGGGTTTGCCCACACCCATGAGACCCCGCGGCCAAGTTGGGTGAGGACCTGTGGTACACCCGCTGTATTGGAGGGTGCAGGCCATGGCGAACGGCGATCCCATCGACGGTGTGGAGACGCAGATGGACGGCCTGAGCGCTGGGTCCGCGGATGCCACCTTGAGCCCAGTGGTGGGGCATGTGGTCACGGCCCAGCCCGCGCCGCTGGGGGTGCAGGTTGCGGTGACCTTCACCGCGATGTTGGTTGTGGTGTTGCCCATGCTGGCGGTGGTGCGTTGGTGGCGCAACCGCGAGCGCCCCCCGATCACCCGGCGGGAGCTGACGTTTGCTGCAATTGGCCTGATGCTGGCCATCTTGGTGTTTCCCAGCACGGCCGATAGTGTGGGGGATGTGACCCGGGAGGGGCTGCGGGCGAGTCTGCGCTTGATCCCCGCTGCGTTGGATGATGGGGCCCGGTGCACCGCGGCGTCCAGGCGGCTGGTGACGACCAGCCCGGTGACCTCTGCCGAGGCGGAGGCTCCGGGTGTTGAGGGTGCTGAGGACACGGTGCCCGATCCGGTTGAGGGTGCGGAGGGCACGGCGCCCAGTCTGAAAGACTCGGTGGGCAAAGACAACGCGTTGGTCCCCAGATCGGTCGACAACAAGGACAAGAGCAACGCCGCCAACGCCCGAGAGCGGGCCAAGGCCAAGAGTGCAGCGGCCAAGGCCAAGCGAGACCCAGAACAAGCCAAGGTGCTGCCCACCGCGGACCCTGCGGGGACCCAGAAGCGCCGGTCCAGAGACGACGGATGCCAGACCCATGGCTTGCTGGCCGGACCGATGTATGCGGCGCTGGCTGCGGAGCTTGTGGTCTCGGAGATGACCTACCTGAAGGTCGGCCAACCGGTTGTTCTCGACGATGTTCAGCGGGGGGTTCGCAAGGCACGGGCCGACCGCCGCTGGGGCATCGAACACGTGCAGTACACGGCCATGGCCTACGGTGCTGAGCGGCTGGAGTGGACCGAGCATGGGCTGCGCTTGTCGGTCTTTGTGCTGTTTGGCTTGGTCTGGGCGCTGAGTGCGGTGGGGCTGAGCCGCCTCCAGACCGTGTACCTCGCGGCAGCCCGCACCGAGCTGTTGTCCGAGGATGACCGCAGCATTGTGTTGGGAAACCGGCTCACCAACCTGGCGTTGGTGGGGGTGCTGTCTCTGGGGGTGTACTTCAGCTTTGCGGCGCTCACGGCCATCGGTCCCTTCCTCGAAGCGGAGCGGCTGGCCAAGGACGGCATGATGGCGCCCATTCAGGAGCAGATGGGCAACATCGCTGCGGAGTGGGAAACGACCAGCTTTGGGGATGGCGGGGGCACCGCCGATGAGCTGAAGGCGCTCGAAGACGCCCTGGGCACGTACGCCAAGCTGCGGGAGGGCACCCTGCGGGACGTGGTGGCGCCTGCCGGGGAGCTCTTCACCGACTTTGGCACCGCCTACGACACTCAGTGGTTGCGGGTGGAGGCGGTCACCGACGGGATCCAGGCCATCCGGCGGCCAGATCGGGGCTGGCGGGATGCCACAAGGGTGGCGGCGGCCGAGCTGGGCCAGGCATGGACGGAGGCCAACGCGCTTCGCGAGGCGGTGATTGCGCTGGCGTCACCGACCGATGCCGCAGGCGCGGACGCCCGCACGCTGGCCGGTGATCAGGTGCGGGCATGCTTGGGGGCCAGCACCGCGCTGCTGCGGCGGGCCCAGGAGTTTCGCTCCCTGTCGACGGCCCCGCGCGACGCCGATGACCCCCGGGCGGTGTTGCGCGACGAGCTCGGCGCTGCGCTGCGCACCCATGCCGAGGCCCAGTCGGGGTACTGCTTGAGCATGCGGGGCTTGATCGAGAATTTCGACCGCACCGACGTCACAGTCGACGCCGAGATCGGCGAGCTGGTCTATGGTCTCGCGCTGAGGCGCTCAGCGCTGGCCCGCATCTCCAGTGAGCAACAGCGGCTGGAGCGGGCCTTCCGCTTTGTGGGTCGGCGGGCCCGAAGCGAGCTGGCCACGTCGATGAATGAGTACAGCGCGGTGCGGCGAGCGGGACCGGAGTGGCTGGACCGCAGCAGCCAGCTTGCCGCTTGGTACGAGCGGTCGTTCTCCGAGGCGAACCGCACGGCACAGGAGTGCTCGGACAAGCTGGAGGTGGCCCGAGAGACCAACCTGCGGCAGGTCTCGACGGCGCTGAGTGTGCTGAGTGGTGCCCGGGCCCGCGCGGGGCGTCGAACGACCGAGAACAGCCTGGATGACTTCAAAGACGCTGTGGTGCTGAAGCCGGCCGACCCACCTGTTTGCGCGAGTGTGGCCTTCGAGCAGCCGGAGCTGCCCTCCCGGTCCAGCAGCCGCGCCAGCTATGGCATGGCGATGGGGCTCATCTCCGGGTGGCTGCTGCGGTCGAGCACCCTCGATGTGGTGATGGTGGTGGGCATGTTGGGCTTTGGCTTGTTGGGCGCGGGGCTGTCTCGCATCGTGCGCCGCCAACTCAAGGACGCAGTCGGGCCACCGACGGTGCGTCGCTGGATGCCCCGGACGCCCAAGCACTTGCCGATTGTGGACGATGTACCTTCTATCTTGTTCCAAGGTTTGGGTGCGACCTTGGTGGTGTTTCTCGCCGGGGTCGGGGGCATCGGTGCGCTGTCGGCGAGCAACCCCACGCTGGACCCCTATGTGGTGATGTTGGGGTGCTTCACGGCGTCGGTCTTTAGCGAGGATGTGTGGAAGTCCGCTCAAGAGTGGATGCAGAAGGGCGCGAAGCCCGGGGGGAGCGAGGCGGCTCCTGCTGCGCCTCCCGACGTGGCTTCCGTCGCGGCGCCCGCGACCCAGGAGGTGCCGGCGGTGCCCGATGTGCCCGCTGCGCTGGAGGTGCCGGCCACCCATGAGGTGCCGGTGGCGGACGAGGGCTTGGACACGTCAGAACACCCTGAATCAGACCACTCTGATGTAGGCATGCCGAACCCAGAGTCCGCCCCTGATCCCCCTGACCTGGCCTGACTCGAGCCCGTGCTGGGCTGTGCCGCGACAACTTGATCGGGGAACGACCGATGAGCTGGAATGTCTACTTTCGGGTGGTCCGAGACCGCCCTCTGGAGCCGGCCGAGCTGGACACGCTCGCCCGCCACAGCCGCAACATCCACCGCAGCTTGCACGACTTCGATCTGGTGCTGGCGACGGCGGATGACGGGGACACCACGGTCGCCCACGGTCATGCTGAGCGGTACTACGACCCCGATGATGCCGAGCTGCGCAAGCTGCTCAACGCCATCTCGCAGCTTCGCGGCATGGTCGAGGGCGCAACGGTGGAGGTCTGGGACGACTTCGAGCTGATCGGCTGGAGTGGGGACACCCAGAAGTTCGACTTCATGGGCCAGTCCGACGTGCGCCGCTTCCCCTTGCCGGCCCTGTCCGAGTCTCGCCGGCGGGTGAGCGACTTGCCCGATGACCACGAGTTCGGACCCGACGCCTGGACCGCCCGACCGGTGCTGGTGCCGGCGCCGGATCGGGGTGAGGGGGCGCCGACGCTGCACATGCCGGAGCCCCCAAGCTTTCGCGTGTTGGCCGACGGCTGGCGGCGTCAGCTGAGCGTCCAGGGTTGGCTGCACAACCCCCACGGTGTGTTGGCCCATGTGCAGGGTCTCACGGTTGTGTTGAGGGATGACAATGCCATGGCCGTGGATGTTCTCGACCTTCCATTGCACCAGCCGGCCGCCGAGCTCCAGTTTGTGCACGGCAAGCTGGACGTGGCGCCGGGATCCCTTGGGGTGGCCCGCCAGGCGGACGTGACCGTGGACTACCGCATCGAGGTGCGGCAGCCGGTGGCCCGGGTGGCACTGGACACAGGGGTGGTGCCGCCGCTCGACGAGCACTACCGCTTGCCGTTGCGCGGGGTGTCAGTGCCCGTGGCGGGCGGTCCGCTGCCGCTGACGGTCCAGGTCAACGCATGGCATGGCCACCGCCACCGGGGCTTCATCCAGGTCTTGGTGGAGCTGCAGCCGGAGTTTGTGCCGGGGGACCTGTCGGCCCAGGTGCGGGCGCTGTGTCGCGACGACACGGGGCTGGCGATGGGCGCGGGAGAGGTGCATGTCGAGTTTCCCACCGACGGAAGCGCCGTGGTGGGCTCGATCTCCATCGACCTGCCCCGCAGCCGCATCGCGCACGTGCGCAGCATCGACCTGGACCTCGAGGCCACCCGCACAGTGCGGGTGCGGCTGGGTCGGTATGCGCTGGGGAGCGGGACTTGAGCGCTGCCGGAGGGGGCTCTCAGCGCTCGCGCAGCACCCGCCTGAGGATCTTGCCGGACGCCGACTTGGGGATGGCGTCGATGAACTCAACCACCTTGATCTGTTTGTAGGTGGCGACATGGCCGGCCACAAAGGCTTGCAGGGCCTGGGCGTCGACGGTGGCGCCGGGCTTGCGCACGATGAAGGCCTTGGGCAGCTCGCCGGCCTCGTCGTCGGGAATGCCGATGACGGCGACATCTGCGACGGCTTCGTGCTGAATCAGCAGGGCCTCGAGCTCAGCGGGCGGCACCTGAAAGCCCTTGACCTTGATGAGCTCTTTGAGCCGGTCCACGATGTGGGTGTGGCCGTCGGGGTCGATGCGGGCGATGTCGCCAGTGTGCAGCCAGCCGTCGGCGTCAATGGTGGCGGCGGTGGCTTCGGGGTTCTCCAGATAGCCCTTCATCACCTGGGGACCGGCGATCCACAGCTCGCCCTCGCCGCCGGCGGGGGTGTCGGTGCCGGTGGTGGGGTCGACCAGCCGGGCGCGGGTGTTCGCGAGCAGTGTGCCCGAAGACCCTGGGCGCACCACACCCTCTGGAATGGCGTGGCTGACGGGAGACAGCTCGGTCATGCCGTAGCCCTGGGCCACCGTGCACCCGACCCGTGCCGCCGCCGCTTCGGCCAGCTCTCCCCCGAGGGGGGCCGCGCCGGAGAAGATCTGGCGAACGCTGGACAGGTCGTACTTGTTGACGATGGGATGCTTGGCGAGGGCCAACACAATGGGGGGCACCAAGAACAGTCGTGTGATGCGCAAGGACTGGGTCAGCTCCAGCATCTGGACCATGTCGAATCGGGGCACCGTCACGACCGTGGCGCCTTGGGCCAGCCCGAAGTTCATCAGCACGGTCATGCCGTAGATGTGGAAGAACGGCAACACCGCGAAGATGACCTCGTCCTCGCCCATGTGGATGGGGCCTTCGGTCTGGATGAGGTTGGCCACGAGGTTGCGGTGGGTGAGCATCACCCCCTTGGGAAAGCCGGTGGTGCCCGAAGAGTAGGGTAGCGCCACGACCGTCTCGGCGGTGTCGACGGCCACTTGGCCCGCGATGGGCGCACCGAACAAGTCGGCCAGGGCGGTCCAGCCGTCTTGCGCGGGACCGATGAGCACGCGCTTGGTGATGTGCACCGCATCACAGGCGGTGGCGGCGGTCTCGGCGAACAGTCCGATGGTGATCATCCACTGGGCCTGGGCATCCTTGAGCTGAAACGCCAGCTCTTCTGCGCCATAGGTTGGGTTGAGCGTCGTGACGGTGGCCCCGGCCAGCGCGATGGCATGAAAGACAATCGCGTACTCGGGCAGGTTGGGCGCCATCAGCGCAAGCGTGACGCCGGGGCCGACCCCTTGGGCCTGGAGCCCCCCCGCGAGGCTGTGGATGCGGTCCCGGAGCTGGCCATAGGTGAGGGTGCGGCCGGTCGGACCATCGATCATCGCGACCTTGTCAGCCAAGCGGTCGGCGTGGCGCAGGACGTGCTCGGTCACCGAGCGCTTGGGGATGGTGACGTCGGGGTAGGCGCTGGTGTAGACGGTCACGGGGGCTCCGGGCCAGGGGCGTGGGGTCGATCGGCGGCGATGCTACAGTGTGGGGCGTTGCAACGCACGGCGGGGCCGCTGGAGCTGGTCCTCACAGCATCCGGCGCCAGAGGGGCGAGCTGAGCCACAGCCCGGCAAACATCGCGGCCGGCCCCCACTTCTTCTTGGCGCGCAGAAACGACATCTGGCCCCGCAGAAAGGGCGCACTCAGGAAGGCGTCGGCCAACTCAATGGACTCTCGCGCATTGACGGCCTTCAGCTCGGCGCGGGTGGACCCACCCCGGAAGGTGCGAGACTGGCCCTCGGTGGCCCACTGGCGGGCTTGGGCTTGGGCTTCGCTGAGCAAGTCATCGGCGGGCACCACCCGGTCGACCAGCCCGACGGAGAGGGCCTCGGCAGCGGTGGGACGCCAGCCCTCGGGACCGAGCATGCGCTGGGCGCCGGCGTCTCCCATCAGCCGGGGCAGGTGCACGCTGGAGCAGCCTTCGGGGGTGATCCCGAGGCGGGCGAAGGGCGTGGAGAATGTGGCCACCTCGGACGCAAAGATGGCATCACACAAGGTGGCCGACGTGACGGGAGCACCGATGGCGGGTCCATTGACGGCGACGATGATGGGCTTGTCGAGGTCGAGGAAGGCATCGAAGATGGCTTGGTTGTGCTCCACAATGAAGGCGTGCAGGGTCTTCGGGTGGGCGAGCTTGAGCGTGCCGCCGAGGTTGACGCCAGCGCTGTAGTACTTGCCGGTGCCGGTCAACACGACGGCCTTGGTGTCGGGGTCGGTGTTGACGTGGGTGAGCGCGTCCATCACGGCTTGGAGCATCGGCGCGGTCCAGCCATTGAGCCGGGCGGGCTGGTTGAAGGTGAGCGTGGTGACATGGTCCTGCGTCTCGATGCGCACAAGGTCGGGGGTCACGGGGGGCTCCTTCGGTGGGCGGGCGGTCTATCCGGGTGTGGGGGGGCATGGGGGGCGCCGCTGTCCTTGCGATGACTCCCCTGGGCGGGGTCACGATGGCTCGTGCCGGTTGCGGTGTTGCCGGCCCAGCAAGGGGCAGTGCAGAGTCGGCGCATCCCGCTTGCTCATCATCCCAATAAACACACTGAAGCGGTCTGGCGCTCTCCACAGTCGGCCGGCGCACGGCCACAACCCAATCCAGATGCCAAACAGCCAGTGGTTCGCATCGGCGTCGTCATCGACACGTCTCTGAACGGCTCTCGTCTACGATCGCCTGCAGCACAGCGTCGTCAGCAATCATCAGAAGTTCTGGAGGGGACGCGCCACACGGCCATTCGCGGCTATTTCGGGCATGGGTGAGCCGGTCATTCAACAACATCATGGCCGCATCAAGACACAGCCCTGCGGTGCCGTCATCGAGTCCAAGACAGTGTGCAAGGTCCAGCGGCCGCCGAGACTCATGCAGAACGCGAAACAACACAATCCAAGGCCGTCGGTCCTCCGCCGAAAAACCCGCCTCCAACGCCAGCGGCCGCATGCGTTCCATCGCCACCACGAACGACGCCTGGGGGTCGATGTTCCGCCCCACCAGGCGGGTCCAGCCGTGTGTTCTGCAGTCATCTGCAAATCGTCCGGCCTGCCCGCAGAACCGCACCTCACCGCTGCGGTCGGCAATCTGGAAAAAACACTCATCCCGCCCCAACCCGGGAGGCAAACTCGAACAAAGCTCCACCGCCCCGTCCACGTGTGTCTGTGCCAGCCGCTCGGCGCCGGCAGTGGCACAGTCCGCGCGCAGCCGAAGCTGGGTGATGCTGGCACAAGCCGTCGATGCCGCAGTCGGATCCGCGGCGACGGCAGTGATCGCCGTCGAATACCGTCTTGCGTCCTGCATTGCAGCAGCATCCGGGCGAACGCAAGCGGCGAGACACAACCCGCCAACCCAAGCCCATGTTGGGCTTCGCTGCAATGATCGAAGCGGGCTGGATGTCATGCAAGTCGCCTATCCCGGCGCCGCAGGTCCCGTCGGAGGCCGGTCCTCGGCCGTCAACTGGACAGCCCTCCGGTTGTAGGGGATGGCAGCTCACGTCAAAAGCGTGCGACCCACCCGGCTGCGGCGATGTCCTGCGGACCCGGAAGCACCCGTCCATATCGGGCACGTGGCCCCTCCTGCCCGACCCCTTCGGTTGTTCCTGTCAGCCCCGGTCCCCTGGGTGCTGTCCGTTGTCCGTGTGCCCCGTCAATCGCTCCGGTGCCATCGAGAATATTGATTGATAAGTCATTCACGTGAAGTGTCGTTCAGCTCCCTGACCGCACAGAACCAGCGCCGCATCACTCCCGGCCTCCTTTGGGATTCCTGTCGTCGCCCACCCCCGGTACACTCCCGGGCCCTGCGGCCCCCACACCCGGAATCCCATGCGCCAGTCCTTCGCCTTGCTCGCCCTCTTGGGCGCCTGCTCCGATGCGGGCGTGACCAAGTTCAACGGTGCGCCCACCACCACCATCACCAGCCACGGCAACGACGACACAGTCAGAGAGGGCGATGTCATCGCGCTCGCCGGCACGGTCAGCGATGTGGACGATGCGCTCAGCGCGCTGACAGTCACGTGGACCATCGACGGCGCCGCCGTGTGCGAGATGTCCATCCCAGACACGTCGGGCCGGGTGACCTGTGAGCACGCCTTTGTCGCCGGCGGCGGTGAAGTGCAGCTTGAGGTGCGAGATCCCAGCGGGGGCAGCGGCCGTGCGGGCGTCAGCTTGGACGTCCAGCCCACCGATGCGCCCACCGCGTCCATCTCAGCGCCCACCGCCACGGGCACCTACTACAGCGACCAGATCATCGCTTTCCAGGGCACTGTGGACGATGCCGAGGACAGCGCCGACCAGCTGGTGGTGACCTGGGAGACCGAGGGGCTCGGCGACCTGGGCCTCGAAGTGGACGTCACCAGCGAAGGCAGGGTCGAGGCCTACGGGGCCTTGTCCGAGGGTGAGCACGCCGTCCGGTTGCGGGTGGTGGACACGACGGGGCGCACAGCCCTCGAGAGTGTGGTCATTCAGGTCGGTCCCCCCAACACCGCCCCGACGTGTGCGCTGACCCTGCCCGCCGACGGCAGCGCCGGTCCCTTGGGCTCCGAAGTGCGCTTCGAGGGCACGGTGGACGACGTGGATGTCGACGAGAGCAGCCTCACCGTGGTCTGGTCCAGCGACCGGGACGGCGAGCTCGGCGGCAGCACCCCCGACTCCGACGGCACCGTGCGGCTGGCGTGGGACGACCTGAGCGTGGCCACCCACCTCATCACCCTGCGGGCCACCGATGAAGTCGGCGGCACGTGCACCGACAGCATCTACTACACCGTCGGCACGCCCCCCTCCTTGACCATCACCGCCCCCACCAGCGGCGACTTGGTCAGCGAGGGCGAAAACGTCCAGTTCGCTGCCACCGTCAGCGATGGGGAGGACCTGCCCACCGACCTCATCGTCTCGTGGGAGAGCGACCTGGACGGGGTCTTCTCCACCCAGGGCTCCGACTCGACCGGTGAGATCAGCTTTCGCGAGGATGCCCTGACAGCGGGCGATCACACGGTCACCGTCACGGTCACGGACACCGATGGATTGTACGCGCAGCGCACCATTGGGTTGTTGGTCAACGCACCGCCGACGCTGCCGACCGTGACCCTGGCGCCCAATCCTGCGTTTACCGCCAACACGATCACCGCGACGGCGTCTGGCTCCACCGACCCTGACGGCTCCGGTCCGGTCTCGTACCGCTACGACTGGTACGTCGACGGGGTGTACTCGGCAGTGTCGACCAGCACCACCTTCCCCAGCTCCGACACCGTCAAGGATGTCACCTACCGGGTGGTCGTCACCCCCAACGATGGCATGGTGGACGGACCCCCTGCCCTCGCCGAGCTGACGGTCCAGAACACGGCACCGGTCATCTCGGGCCCCAGCCTCTCGGCCAGCACGGTGCAAGTGGGCGACACGCTGACGTGCACCGCCACGGGGACCGACGCCGACGGCGACAGCTTGAGCGTCACCTACGCATGGTCGGACGGCAGCGCCGGCGCAACCTACACCGTCACGTCGAGTGACGACCCTGGCGATGCCATCACCTGCACCGCCACGGTGGACGATGGCGACGGCGGGACCGACTCGGGCTCTGCGCTGGCGATTGTCCAGAACACCGCACCCACGGTCGCTTCGGTCACCATCAGTCCCAACCCGGCCAACAACGACGACACGCTGACCTGCGCGGGCGTCGCCACCGATCCCGACGGCGACACGCCGACCCTGGCCTATGCCTGGACGGACGCCACCACGGGCACCACCCTCGGGTCGGCGGCAACCCTTGACTTGGCCGCCGTGGGCGTGGCCAGCACCGACACGCTGACGTGCACCGTCACCGCCAGCGACACCAGCGGCGACACCGACACCGACGCCGCCAGCATCACCATTGACAACCGCGACCCGACGGTGGGGGTGGGGCTGACCCCCGCCAGCCCGACGGCCTCCGACACGCTGACCTGCACGGGCACCGTGAGCGATGACGACGGCGACACGATCACGGCAAGCTTCGGCTGGACCGTGGACGGTGTGTCCACGACGGCCACCGGCGGCTCCGGCCTGACCAGCGAGCTGTCGGGCGCCTTCGGCTACGGCCAGACGGTGGCCTGCACGGTGACCGGCGACGACGGCAAGGGCGGCACGGCCAGTGCGACCGCCAGCGCCACCATCACCAACAGCCCGCCGGTGGTCACTGCGGTCACGGTGACGCCTTCGTCGGCGACCACCAACGATGTGTTGTCGGTGGCCAGCAGCGTGAGCGACCCCGAGGGCGACACGGTCACGGTCACCTACGACTGGTACGTCGACGGGGTGTTGGCCCAGTCCGGCACCAGCACCACCCTCGACGGGGCGACCCACTTCGACAAGGACGAGGTGGTCACGGTGGAGGTCGTGGCGACCGATGGCGTAAACACCACGCGGGAGCCCTCCAGCGGCTTGACCATCCAGAACACGCCGCCGGGCGCCCCGGTGCTCAGCATCAGCCCCGCCGGTCCCACCGCGGGTGATGCGCTGACGTGCGCGGTGGACACCGCAAGCACCGATGACGACGGCGATCCCATCACCTACACCATGGAGTGGGAGGTCGAGGGTGTGTTCTACGAGGCCGCCGGGGCTGTCGACACTGGCAGCCCCGTGTGGACCGGTCCGACCACCACCACGTGGCCCGACGACACCACCACCGGCGCGGATGTGCAGCTCGGCGAGACGTGGATGTGCATCGCGACCCCCGATGACGGCGACGACACAGGCACGCCAGGCACTGTGGACATCACCATCTTCGAGTCGGCCGAGTTCAGCACGTGTGGCCAGACGGGTGCCACTGGGCCGACCCAGTCCTTGTGTGACTCGGCCTACACCGCGACCACCCTCGACGGTGATGTGACCGTGACCAGCGGCATCCAGTACTGGACCGTGCCGTTTTCGGGCACCTACCAGATCACCGCGGCGGGGGCCCACGGGGGCTTGAACACTGGCCATGGCTTCATTGGTGGCTATGGCGCCGAGATGGTGGGCGAGTTCAGCCTCACCAGCGGCGATGTGTTGGCCATCGTGGTGGGCCAGGCGGGCACCAACGGCAATGACAACGCCGGCGGTGGCGGTGGCAGCTTCGTCGTGATGGATGCGACGAGCACCCCGCTCATCATCGCGGGCGGGGGTGGGGGTGGCGCCGAGAATGACAACAACACCAGCCACATGACCAGCTACAAGAACGGCACCACGGGCACCTGTGGGCTGGATGTGCCCCGCCATGGGGGCGGTCTGGTCTCGGGCGGCTGCAGCGGAAACGGCGGCACCATCGGTCTGTCCTATGGCCAGGGCGGCGGCGGTGGCTTCTCCGGCAACGGCGGCGGGACTGGCGGTGGCAAGGCCTTCCTGAACGGTGCTGCCGGCTCCACCTACGGCGGCTTCGGCGGCGGTGGCCATGGCGGTGGTGACGGCGGCGGCGGCGCGGGTGGCTACTCGGGCGGCGCGGGCGGCTCTGGCGGTGGCAACCCGGACGGCCCCGGTGGCGGTGGCGGCTCGTACAATGCGGGCACCAACCAGTCCAACACCTCCGGTGCCAACACCGGCGTCGGCTACGTGATCATCGAGTCGATCTGATGGGATGACCGGTCGGGCCCCTCCCGGCCGGTCTCCTGCTTGTGCTGGTCCGCTCCCCGCTTCGTGCGGGGCTCTCTTTGGTCATTGCCAAAACCGAACGTTTGTTATATAAAGAGCGAGACCCCAGGCTTGGAGCCCTCATGGCCTCCCGTTCTTCGTCCGCTTGGCGCGCCCACGTCGGCGCCTTCGCTTGGCCCACGTTGCTGCTCGCGGGCGGGGTGCTGCTCGGCGAAGGTGCCCTGTGGGCGGCCGTTGTCGCGGGTGTCTTGCCCCTGTGGGTGGGCGCCATCATCGCCACGGGGCTGGCCTATGTGGCCTTCACGCCAATGCACGATGCGAGCCACGGCGCCATCTCGGGCGGCCGGCGCTGGGCCTGGGTCGACACGGCGGTGGGCCACACGATGGCCGCGCTGTTCTTGGCCCCCTTTGCCGTGTTTCGCACGCTGCACCTGCGCCACCACGGCGCCACCAACCACCCCGAGCGGGACCCGGACCACTGGGTCGCGGCCAACGGGAGTGGGCTTGTGCACGGTGTCTCTGTGGCACTGCGCTGTGCGACCATCCTGCCTTGGTACTACCGCACTCTGCTGGTGGGGGCCTGGGGTGGCGACCGGGCCTTCCGGCGCGCGCTGCCCGGCGGCATCGCGGCCTTGGGGGCCATGGCGGCGGTGGCGGCGGCACTCGTCGCCCTCGGGCTGGGGACCGAGCTGGTCGCGCTGTGGTTGCTGCCCGGTGTGGTCGCCTCGGGGATGTTGGCCTTTGCGTTTGACTGGCTGCCCCACCATCCCCACGGCATCCAGAAGCGATACCAAGACACCCGCGCTATCGACATTCCCGGTCTCGGCTTGCTGCTGCTGGGCCAGAACTTCCACAACATCCACCACCTCTACCCGAAGGTGCCCTTCTACCGCTACGCCACGCTGTTTCGGGAGCTGGAGCCCGAGCTCGAGGCCAAGGGCACGCCCATCGTGCGCTGGAGAACACGACGACGGGGCCAACGGGAGACCGCCAGCGTCTGAAGCCCGTGACCGTGGGCCAAGTGGGGCCGGGTGTGAGATCCGTGGGGGATGCGGTTGAGGTGGCCTTGCCCTAATCCTGAGGCACCCACCCTGGAGGACCCATGACGCGCCGACTGCTCATTCCCGCTGCCCTGCTGCTCGCCCTCGATGTGAGCACCACCGTCCTCGCGCCCAGCTTGGGACTGACCCAGAGCGCTGCGGCCGCCGACTTCACGGGCAAGATCAAGAACATCCGCATCAGGAAGAAGCGGGTGGGCTCGGGCTTCAAGGTGGTCACCCGGGTGGCGGACGAAGGTGACGCCACCGCAGCGGATGCCGCGAGCCTGGAGCTGACCGTGTGCGCCGGTGCCGTGTGCAGCGACGGCATCGTGTTGGCCCAGGACAGCTACACGGGCGTGTTCCGGTCCACGCGCTTCGCCTATGATGGCGCGCTCGTGCCTGTTGGTGACTATGGCCTGCTCACCAGCCTTCTCGACGAGTCCGGAGCCGCCGTGGGCATGGCCCAGAGCTGGACGATGACCGCCACCGACGGCGAGCTGACGGCCACCCCCAACGAAGATGTCGACAGCGCGCCCTACATCTCCGACCTCACCCTCACCTCGGACGACTGCGGCAATGGCAAGGCCAAGGCCCATGTGGAAGGTGACGGCGCGTCGGGCGTGGCCTCGGTGCAGTGGGCCGACCTGGACGGCACCCTGTTCTCGACCGACGACGTGGTGGCCTGTGGCTCCGACGTCTGCATCGCCGGTGAGCGCAAGAGGGGCAAGACGGCCTACACGGTGTCCGATGCCGACCTGGGCGCCTTGGGCGAGCTGCTGGCGGACAGTGCTGAGAGTGTCGTGACCGTAAGCGTCTCGGCCTATGACACCAAGGGCGGCCTCATCGGCACCACCCGCACCGACGCGATATCCAAGTACGGCGACATCCTCATCGACGGTGTGCCCCTGGAGTTTGACCTCATCGGCGGCACGGGACCCGGCGACATCGACATGTTCAGCCTGTCGGGCAGCACCGCGGGGACCAGCCTCAAGACCTGGACCCTCAACGACGGCGAAGCCACCTCCCTCAAGATGGTCCTTGCGAATGCGACCGACGGCAAAGAGGTGATCAGCACGGTCGCCACTGCGCCCAAGTCCACCCAGGCCAGCTTCGCGTCGACGGCCTTGTCCTTCGACGGCGGCGAGAGTGCCGTGGGCTACAGCTACACCGTGTTGATCGACATGATCGATGCCAACGGCGACCCGGTGGGCCTGCAGCGAGAGGCCGATCTGACGGTCCCCACCTTCGACGGCAAGACCGTCGGCACGTCCTACGCCGTGTTCCGGGACGGCACCGGTGCGGTGGGCCTGTTGCACGGTGAGGACGGCATCTTCTCCCAAGTGGTGCTCGCCGGGGACCAGGGGGCGATCTCGGCCAACATCATCTTCGAGGAGCCCTTCGAGGGCCCGGCTCCCCTCGCGCTGGAGTCGTCGATGTCTGAGGTCGCGACCTGGGACGTCTGGGAAGTGTCGACCAGCACGGCACTGCCGGAGGCATGGACCCTGACCTACAGCCTGACCAATGCCAAGGGGGAGGAGCTGCACAGCGCGTCCACGTCGGGCACCGGCAGCAACTCGGCCAAGGTGGACCCGCCGCCGAAGTCCGCGCTGGCGTCGAACCTGACCGTGCGCGGCAACCTGGACGTGGGCGGCAAGCTCAAGTGAAGGGGGCCCTGGCCGCTGCGGGGGGCAAGCATCCCCGCGGCGGCTCGGCTTGGGTTGGTTAGGTCCGCCCTGTCTCGGTCCCCGTGTGTCCCATGCGCCTGTCTCTGCTGCTCCCCTTGGTTCTGCTCGCCTGTGGTGGTGATGTCGGCATCGTGGTGCCCAAGGAAGGGGCCTCCGACGCGGACAGTGGGGCGGACGGCGGAGAAGACGGGGGGGCTGAGCCTGTCGATCTGGACGGCGATGGCCATGTCGCCGAGGACGACTGCGACGACACCAACAGCGACATCTTTCCCGGTGCGCCCGAGGTCGCCGACGATGGGATCGACCAAGACTGTGATGGGGTCGACGCCCGCACCATCTATGGCCACCGCGATGACACCGACAACACCGCGCTGGTCGAGAACTACCTGATCGGCAACATCATCGCCCTCGATGCACCCTTGCACGTGACCCATGCGGGGCTCACCGTGCGCGAGGCCTTCGGCGAGGTGCGGCTGGGCATCTACGCATCGGACGGGGGGCGGCCGGCGGAGCTGCTGGCGAGCACCGGCTCCGTGGTCGCGGAGGTGGGCGTGATGGAGGTGCCGCTGGAGACCGCGGTGACGCTGCCGGCCGGTGACGTGTGGGTCCAGCTTGTGGCGAGCGAGACGGTGCCCATCGCGGTGGGGCCGGACGAGCTGGTGTTCTACAAGGACCATGACTTCGCCACACCGCTGCCCGATCCCTACGGCGTGGGCTCGGACTACGAGGGCCCCCGGATGAGCTTGTTCATCCTGGGCACGCTGCCAGAATAGCGCAGCAGTGAGTGTTCTCGACAAGCGAGCCCACGCTCAGTTGTCCCGCTCCGGCCGGCCCAGCTTCCACTCTTCGACCGCGCTGTAGAGCACCGGCACCACAAACAGCGTCATCAGCTCGATGGTCATGCCGCCCACTGCGGGAAGGGCCATCGGCACCATGATGTCGGAGCCCCGGCCCTGGCTGGTGATGACCGGCAACAGCGCGAGCAGGGTGGTCGCTGTTGTCATCAGGCACGGGCGCACCCGGCGCTGTCCTGCCTCCAGCGTGGCCGCGCGCACCTCTGCGGGGGTCGTGGGCTTGGACGTGTCGAAGACTTGCTTGAGGTAGGTCGCCATCACCACGCCGTCGTCGGTCGCGATGCCGATGAGCGCGATGACCCCCACCCAGACCGCCACCGACAGGTTGACGTTGCCGACCTGGAACAGCTCCCGCAGGTCCGTCCCGAGCAGGCTGGCGTCGAGGAACCAGGGCTGGCCGTACAACCACAGCAAGATGAAGCCGCCGCTCACCGACACCAGCACGCCCGAGTAGATGATGGCGCTGGTGCCGATGCTGCGAAACTGGAGGTACAGCAGGATGAAGACGAAGGACAAGGCCACGGGAATGAGCACCAGCAAGCGCTCTTCGCTGCGCACCTGGTTCTCGTAGCTGCCCGCGAAGACGAAGCTGGTGCCGTCGGGGAGGACCAGCTCGCCGGTCTGGAGCAGGTTCGCGATGTGGGCTTGGGCCCGCTCCACCGCCTCGACCTCGGCGAGCTCGGGATCGCTGTCGAACAGCACGTAGCTGGTGAGGAAGGTGTCTTCGGACTTGATGACCTGGGGACCGCGCACGTAGGAGATGTCGGCCACTTGGGTGAGCGGGACCTGGTCGCCGCCGGGCGTGGGGATGAACACCCGGGCCAGTGCCTCGATGCTGTCGCGGTCCTCGCGCATGTACCGAACACGCACGGGGTAGCGCTCGCGCCCCTCGACCGTGCGGGTCAGCGTCATGCCACCGAGTGCCACCTGAAGGACTTGCTGCACGTCCACCACGGTGAGTCCGTACCGACCGATGGCCTCCCGGTCCAGCTCGATCTCCAAGTAGGGCTTGCCGACGACGCGGTCGGCAAACACCGTCTCGGCGCGGATGCCGGGCACGGTCTTGAGGGCCGCCTCCAGCGCGAAGCCGAACGACTCGATGGTCTCGAGGTCCGGCCCCCGCACCTTGATGCCCATGGGGGCCCGCATGCCGCTCTGAAGCATGACGATGCGGGCGTTGATGGGCATCAGCGGCGGTGCGCCCGTCAGCCCGGTGACCTGGGCGGCGGCGCTGATCTCGTCCCAGATGTCCTGGGCATTGCGGATGTGGTCCCGCCACTGGCGTGTGCGGGTGCCGTCGGCATGCACGGCGTACTCGGGCACATACGTGACCACGGTCTCGATCATCGACACGGGCGCGGGGTCGAGTGCGCTGTCCGCCCGACCCATCTTGCCCACCACCCGGTCCACCTCGGGAATCTGGGCGATGCTGCTGTCCAGCTGGGACAACATCGCCAGCACCTCACCCACCGAGGCGTGGGGCATGGTGGTGGGCATGTAGAGGTAGGAGCCCTCGTCGAAGGGCGGCATGTACTCGCGGCCGAAGCCGGGAAGGGCGTGGGTCAGGGCCACCACAGGGCGGCTGGTGCGCACGAGCTCCGGCAGGTGCACGGTCACGCGGTCGACGCCCAGCCATGCGGCGCCGCCGAAGAGCACGACGGCGAGGGGGGCCAACAGGAAGACGGCCTTGCGCTCCAGCACGGCGGCGAGAAGGCGCGGGTACAGGGCCTCGAAGGCGCGGAAGGCCCCTAGCAGACCGGCGATGAGGGTGGCGGCAAACAGGGCGTTGGCGAACACCCCCGCACTGGCCCCGAGCGGCATCCAGTCGAGCACCAGCAGTGTGGCCACAATAGCGATGGTCACGACACTTTCGATGAGATCGCCCCGGGGCCCCCAGCCGGGCTTCACGAGCGGGCGGGCCAAGCGCCAGCTGCCCATGGCCACGACCAGCACGCCCGCCCAAGTACCCATGCCGACCAGCACCGCGCCCAGGACAACCAGCAGCTCGTCGCCCAGGTGGGCCCGGCGCAGGACCGAGCGCCAGACGCGGCGCTTGCCCCCGCCCACGGGGGTGGGTTGGGGACGGAAGACGAGCAGCGACAGGCCGGGCAGCACGGCCACCGACAGCACCAACACGGCGCACATGGCGAAGGTCTTGGTGGCGGCCAAGGGGGCGAACAGCCGCAGCTCGGTCGCGGTCAGACCAAAGACCGGCAGGAAGCTCACGACTGTGGTGAGCACCGACGTCATCACCGCGGGGGCCACCTCGGCGGCCGCCGTGCGCACGGCCGCGATGCGCGCTTGTCTGCCCACGGCGGCGGTGATGTGTTGGTGGATGTTCTCGACAAACACGATGCCGATGTCCACCATCGTGCCGATGGCGATGGCGATGCCACCCAGCGCCATGATGTTGGCGTCGACCCCGGTGATCTTCATCACCACGAAGGCGCCGAGCACGCCGAGGGGCAGCATGGCCGAGATGAGGGCCGAGCTGCGCAGGTCCCGCAGCATCACAAGCACCACAATGATGGTGATGAGGATCTGCTGGAACAGCGCAGTGGAGAGCGTTCCCAGCGTCTCTTTGATCAGCACCGACCGGTCGTAGAACGGCACGATGGTGACCTGGCTGACCGTGCCGTCCGCCAAGGTGCGCCGGGGCAGCCCGGGCTGGATCTGGGCGATCTGTTCCTTGACGGAGTTGATGACGCCCAGGGGGTTCTCGAGGTAGCGGGCGACGACCACGCCCCCCACGGCGGGCGCCCCTTCGTCGTCGAGGGCCCCCCGGCGCAGGGCCGGTCCCATGGCGACGTGGGCAACGTCTTTGATGCGCACGGGGGTGTTGTCGCGGGCGACCACGACCGTCTGGTCCAAGTCTTCGAGGTCTTCGACAAAGCCGATGCCCCGCACGAGGTACTCGGCGCCGTTGATCTCCAGCGTGCGGGCGCCCACGTCGAGGTTGGACCGCCGCACGGCGTTGGCGACTTGGGTGAGGCTGACCCCGTGGGCGGTCATGGCCTCGGGATCGACGTCCACTTGGTACTCGCGCACGAAGCCACCGACGCTGGCCACCTCGCTGACCCCGGCCACACCTTGCAAGGCGTAGCGCACGGTCCAGTCTTGGATGGAGCGCAGCTCGTCGGGGTCCCAGCCGCCGACCACGTTGCCATCGGCGTCTTGGCCCTCCAGCGTGTACCAGAGCACCTGGCCCAGCGCGGTGGCGTCGGGGCCGAGGGTGGGCGTCACGCCATCGGGCACGGTGCCGGGGGGCAAGGACGCCAGCTTCTCCAGCACCCGCGACCGAGACCAGTAGAACTCCACGTCGTCGTTGAAGATGATGTAGACCGACGAGAAGCCCAGCGCCGATGCACTGCGCACCGTGCGCACCCCGGGAATGCCCATCAGTGCGGTGGTCAGAGGGTAGGAGATCTGGTCTTCGACGTCCCGGGGCGAGCGGCCGGCCCACTCGGTGAACACGATCTGCTGGTTCTCGCCGATGTCAGGCAGGGCATCGACGGGCACCGGGTCCCGGGGCAGGCCCTCGACCAGCGTGTCGAAGGGAGAGACGACAAGGCCGCCGGCGATGAGCAGCCCCACCAGCACAAAGACGACCACGCGCAGGTCGATGCACGCCTGGATGAGGCGGTCCCAGAACCCGGGGCGGCTCAAGGGTTCGCCGGGGCCAGCAGGTGGGCGCCGGGGCCGACGGTGGCCTCGATCTCCCCACAGTCGCGCATGCTGGCGCCAAAGTAGGCGTTGTCGATCTTGTCCCCTTGCTGCACCCAGCGGGCGCCGTTGCTGCCCAGGGCCATCGGACAGAACGCGACCTTGACGGGCGTGGACAGGGGATTGCCGAGCTGCTGCAGCATGCGCTCAGCGGCGAGACTGAGCGGCTCGAAGGCCCCCCGGGCGCCCTCGAGGTCCGTGGCCATCGTGATGTGTCCCGCGTGGCTGGACAAGGCCTTGGCCAGGGGGGGCCACTGCGATGGAACGGGACTCTTGAGGGTGACCGCTGTCACGGCATTCTTGAGCTCTGTGGCCGCGTCTTGGGTGGCCGGGAGATCGTCCTCGGCGAGGGCCCGCTGGACCCCGAGGTAGTGTTCCAGAACGGGCACGAACTGGGCGCTGTCGGCGGCGGGCAGGCGGGCGGGGATGGGGGCGGGCGGCGTGCGGTCATCCTCGGCCGACATCATGCTGGGACCACCGCGGATCTGGAGGTCGGCGTCGAGGGCAAATGCACCTCGGGTGACCACGCGCTCTCCTTCGGTGAGGCCCGCCACCACGGGATAGACATCGCCCAGCCGGGGGCCGAGGCGCACGGTGCGCGGGGCGTAGGTGAGCTGGTCCTGGGTCTCCAGCTCGATGTAGACGAGCGAGCGCTTGCCGGTGAACAGCGGCGCGGTGGCGGGGATCACCAGCGGTGCGTCTTCGCCGATCTCCCCGCCGGCCGTGACGGTCGCTTCGGCAAACATGCCGGGACGCATGAGGCCGTCGGGGTTGTCGACCTCGACCCGCACCCGGGCCGTGCGGCGCTGGGGGTCGACGGTGGGGTCGATGAACGCGATGCGGCCCTCGAAGTCGCCGCTGCCCAGGCCCTCGACCCGCAGCGAGACGGACTGGCCCACAGACAGCATCGGCAGGTCACTCTCGTAGGCATCGAGCTGCACCCAGAGCGTGGACAGGTTGGCGAGCCGGTAGAGCACGGCGCCGGTGTCGACGTAGGCACCTTCAGTGGCCACCCGCTCGATGACCGTGCCGCTGAAGGGGGAGCGGATCGCGACCGCCCGGGTGGGCACGTCGGCGGCCTGCATCGTGGTGAGCTCGCTCTCGGGAACGCCGAGCAGCTGGAGTCTCTCGCGGGCGGCGTCGAGGGCGGCTTGGGCCAGCTTGCGGGAGGCGTCGGAGCTGCCGCTCAGCCGCTCGACCTGGTTGCGGGCGGCGATGAGGTCCTGGTGGGCGCCGTAGACCTCGGGGCTGTAGAGCGTGGCGATGGTGGCCCCCCGGCGCACCCGCTCGCCCGTGACGTTGACGTGCAGCCGGTCGATGCGGCCGCCGATCCAGGTGGTCACGTTCTTGCGGGTGGTCTCGTTGGGCTCAATGCGACCGAGCAGCCGCACTTCAGCGCCCCCCTCGGACTGGCGGCGGACCACCTCGGTGCGCAGGCGGCTGAGGGCCCGGGCCCGCTCGGAGAGCACGACGGTCTGGTTGCTGGCGGGCGCGCCGGACGACACGGGGATCAGGTCCATGCCGCACAGCGGACACTGGCCCGGCTGGCCTTGCTGGATCTGGGGGTGCATCGAGCATGTCCACGTCTGGCCCACGTGCTCGGCGTGGTCCGCAGGGGCCGGGGTGCTGTCGCCACCAAAGAAGAAGGCACCCAAGGAGAAGGCCACCAGCAGGGCCACCACACGAATTGCCATGGCTGTGGCCCGGCCCTTCCATGCTGGGGCTGGGGATGCAGGGCTCATGGGAGCACCTCGGGAGCGGGGGTGCGGACCACGGGGCGACCGCAGAGGTCGTCGAGGGTGGCCCAGGCGCGGGCATGATCGGCCCGGGCATTGGTCAGGCGGACTTGCAGATCGAGCAGGTCCCGTTGGGCCAAGATGGCCTGTGCTACGGCATTGTCACCGGTTGCCCAAGCGCCCAGCAGCGACGTGTAGGCCGCTTGGGCTTGGGGCAGCAGCGTGGTCTCGGTCACCCGGGCGCGGCGCTCACTGTCGAGCACCGCTGCGATGGCCCCGTCGAGCAAGGCCACGCGCTGGTCTTCGAGGGTCTGCTGGTCCGATCGCAGCGCACTGGCCTCGGCTTCGGCGGCCGCGATGCCTTGGCCATAGGCCCGCTGCCACAGGGGCACCTTGACCCCCAACCCAACAGAGATGGCGTCTTTGCCGCTGTCTTCGACGTCGGGCATCGGGCTCGGTCCGGTGAGGATCCAGTCGGCACCGACGGTGAAGGCCGGCATGCGCCGGGCGGCGGCGACGCGGGCGGTGGCCTCGGCGCTGTGGATCCGTGCGGTGCCCATCGTCAGCATCGGGTGGGCCAGGGCGGCGCTGGCCAGGGCGGCGCGGTCCTCGGCGGGCACCCACAGCGGCGGTGGCGCGACATCGGTGGGGATGGGTGCGGTGATCTGCACCCCGAGCACGGCACGAAGGCGGGCGGCGAGCGCCTGTTCTTGCAGGTCCATCGACGCGATCTGGTCCGCGAGCCGGGCGTGGGACAGGTCGACTTGTTGCAGGCCCGCGAAGCCCGCAGTGCCGGTCTTCACGCGGCCCCCCACGGTGGCCGAGAGACCGGTGAGAACATCGAGGTGGTCGCGGTGCAGGCGGCGGGCATCCCGAAGCTGCCACAGGGTCCAGTAGGCGTCGGACACCGCGCGGGACACGGCGAGCGCGGTGGCGTCCAGCTGGGCGTGGGCAGCCTCGGCGGCGGCGGTGGCGGCGTCTTGACCAGCGCTCAGGGTCGTGGGCCAGGGCAAGGCTTGTTGCACGCCGAGCCGGGCTTGCTGGGGGCCCACCCGGGTCTCGACGGACCGGGCGAACGCACCGATGGTCAAGGTGGGCTCGGGGAGCTGGTTGGCTTGGGCGGCCCGGTGGACCGTGGCCTTCCAGCGGGCGAAGGCGGCTTGGACCGCCGGGTTGTGCGCCAAGGCCACCGCGATGTGTCCCGACACACCCTGCATGAGCTGCTCCTGGACCTCCGCATCCGAAGCCGAGGGGGTGCGTGCGGCTTCAGCGCTGGCCAGGGCGTCTTGTTGGGTGCGCACATCGCTGGCGTGGGCGGTGCCGAGGGCCAGGGCGAGGAGGGCAAGGCGCACGGGGTCGGGCTCGGGACGGGGGAAGCGGGTCAATGTCGGGGGATCCCGAGCCTATTCGATCGCTCGGTCCAACAGGGTCAGGGATGCCGCCGGGTGGAGAAGGGTGGGTCGCGGACAGGGAGTCCCGGATCAGTCCCGCACCGCGTAGAAGTGGCCGTCTTCGAGCCAGAACCGGTCCATGCCCTCCAGCAAGGCGGCCCACTCCGGTGCGGCAGCCCGCTCCGGTGCCAGCTGTTCTTCGGCAGCGAGCGAGAGATCGAGCCCCCGAACTTCTTCGGTGAGGTCCCATCCCGACACCCGCAGCATGTCGGCCTCGCAGCGCTTGACCCGGCCGTTGGCGAGCTCGACAGTGCCCTCAAACTCGATGTTCATCCAGCTCGCACCCCGGCGCAGGCTCAAGCGCAGGCTGGTCTGGCCCGACGCGCTGATGTCCAGCTCCAGCAGATCGACGTGGGGATGGGAGCGGGGGGCCAACAGGGCGGTGGCGTGGGCGGCGTCCATGCGGGCCCGGCCGGCTGTCTCGTAGATCTCCCGGACCTTGCGGCGCTGGGCGCGGGTGATGGGCTGGGTGGGCTCCAGCGCGTGCTCGACGAGGAACGGCTGCGAGACCGCCGCAGGGCGGAGGATCATCAGGGCAGAGCCCACCATCGACGCAATCAACAAGCCAAAGGCGGCGAGCCACAGCCACATCGGAGCCCGGCGGCGGTGCTCCGTCTCGGCTGGGCGGTGGTCCACTTCAGAGGCACAAGGCCGACGTGTCGATCGGCATCAGGTTGTCGTCCTCATCGCACTCCTTGGTGGCGCCCCAGGGGGCTCCGGCCACCAGCGCCGGGTCGTCCACACTGGCCCACAGCCCGTCCCAGTCGGACCAGTCGTCGATGTCCACCGGCACGGCTGCGCTGCGCCCACCGGGCACCAAGGCGGCGGCGATGGAGCCTTCACCCAACAGGGTCAAGACGCCGTCCAGTTCACCATACACAGCGATCTTGGCACCGGGGTCGGCGGTGATGTAGGCACCGGCATTGTCGACCTGGACCCACACCCGGGCGGTGGGGCCGCAGGCTTCCTGGCAGGTCTCGGTGGCCGGCACGAGGTTGGCGGCGGCGAGGGCACCAAAGCTGCCGGGGGCCTGGAGGCGGAAGCTGTTGAGGTCTTCGGTCAGGTAAGGCGCGTAGTTGGGGGCGCCGTAGCCGATGTCGCCGTCGTCGTTGATGGGGGTGCCGTACCAGGCGTTCTGGTTCCACGTGGGCCGAGCGCTGACCCAGTCGTCATCGGCGGCGCCCAGCACATACAACCCGTAGGCCAGCCGGTTGTCGGGGTTGGCGGCGTTGACGATGAGGATCTCGGCTTTGCCGTCCCCGTCCACGTCGGCCACCAGCGGGTATTCGTGGATGGTCCACGACTTGTGGTTGGTGTCTTTGAGCACCGCGTTCAAGCGCTCATCGGCGGCCAAGCCTGTGCGGGTGTCGACTTGCCAGACCCACAGCGCTTCTTCGTCGGAGAAGACGATCTCGCTGCTGCCGTCGCCGTTGAAGTCGAAGACGGTGGAGCCGGTGCTGGCGCTGGACCAGTCCTTCGTGGGGGCGATGGCGTAGCGCTCCAGCGTCGATCCGCTGAGCCTGAAGATGCTGTACCAGCACGCACCCGACACACCGATCTCGCGGTCGCCGTCGCCGGTGAAGTCGGCGATGGTGGGCTGGCCGCCGAAGCTCTTGCGGCTGGTGTCGCACGAGGGGTGGGCGTATGCACCCTCGGGTGGGGCATTGGCGACGCTGGCGAGCTCCACGCAGCGCCCGCTGCCGTCGGGTTGGCCCGAGTAGACGCTCACCCGCTGGTTGCCGGTCAGCACGATCTCGGGCACGCCGGCACTGGTGCCGCTGCGGTCAATGTCGGCCACGGCGGGGTAGCCGTCCGCGGCGGGCACCCACGTGGATCCCGACCACGCGCCGAGCTCGCAGTAGCGGTCTCCCGAGGCGGTGTAGACGGTGGTGCCGGCGACCACTTCCATGTCGAGCCCGTCGCCGTCCATGTCGTAGGGAAAGCTGTGGTAGCCGCTGTTCCAGTAGCCAGCGGTGCCCACGATCCATGAGTTGTACCAGCCCGCCCCAAAGCCGCCTTCCCACTGCAGGCTGAGGGTGGTGCCGTCGTAGACCTTGTCGCCCAAGATGACGTCCACGTCACCATCTCCGTTGATGTCGGCGAGGGCGGGGGCGTGGCTGGCGCCGGAGTCGGAGCTGTCCCGTTGGCAGTACAGCTCGGTCTCGGTGGCGATGGCGGCGAGCACCAGCGTCACGGTGCTGCCGGACTGCTGGACTTCGTACAGCGCGGGGTAGCAGGCGGTTGTGCCTTCTTCGATGACGACCGTCACCAGCTCGGTCTGGCCGTCGCTGTCGGTGTCGCCGAGGGCCACACCGCTGAAGCGTGCGGGGGTGTAGCGGGGCGATGTTGATCCGCGGACGGGCATCCAGCTTGCGGTGGCGTGGACGGCGCTGCCGTTGCCGGAGATCAGACGCAGAACGCTGTACTGGTCGCCATACTCGTCGCCCATGACCACGGCGATGTCGGGGATGTCCTGGGCGTCGATGCGGCCGTCGCCGTTGTCATCGGTGGCCTGGCCGACAGCCGGGCTCTGGAAGACGTTGACCATGCCGGGCTCGTCGACAAAGGGCACAGCCGGGACCACCGCGCCCGAGCTGGGGTCGATGAGCTCGTGGGCTCGGCTCCACTCGATCTGGGCCGAGAAGGGGTTGCCGCTGGGCTCGGGCTCGTAGACACACCCGGCGTCGGAGCTGACCGTGGACGCCGGGGGTGGGGTGTCGCAGTCGACCTCGGGGTCGCCGCCGTCGCCGCCGTCCCCCCCATCACCGCCGTCACTTCCGTCGCTGCCGTCCCCACCGTCGCTGCCGTCGGGCACGGTGCCGTCGTCATCCTGGGGGTCCTGGGCATCCGGGCCACGTCCACCCTTGGTGTCCAGATCGCTGGCGCATGCGCCAAGGCCGAGGAGCATCGCTCCACACCACACAAGCTGTCGGGTCATCGCGGGCTCCAGTGCTGCAGCAGCACAGTCCAACGCTAACCTGGGCGCCTCGGGATCGACCGGTTTGGTCCATCCCGAGGCGCCCCACGGCGCTCAATGCTGCCCCACGGCGCTCAATGCTGGAGGGTGGGGCCCCCGCCGCCGGCCAGGGTGCGACAGTCCCGCGCTGCGGTGGCCTCGGTGGGACCGATCAGCCCGTCGTGGTCCGCGTCGAGGACACACGTCGAGCCGGTCACGGGCATGGCGTCGTTGCTGGCCCCCACCATCTGGGCCATGCCACCTTGGCCGGCCACCGCCAGCATCATCGCGGGCTCAGCACCGGTCGCGCTGCGGAAGCCGCCGCTCGACAGGACCTCGTCGAGGTGGGTGTCCTCGAAGATGTCGCCACCGAGGCCGGTTCCGTTGATCTGCGCGCCCCCTTCGAAGGGCAGCGTCGACAAGTTCACGCCGCCGCCGCCGGGCTCCATCAGGTCGTCGGCATGAAAGCCGAGCGGGCTGGATGCGAGTCCTGTGCCGTCCAGAATGAGCAGGTTGGCGATGTCGCCGGCGTCGAGCTCGACGGTGGCCAAGCCGAGCTGGATGATGCCGAGGGGGCTGGAGGCGAGGCCGGTGCCGAAGCTCGACAGCGGAGCGGTGCCCAGGGGACCGAAGCCGAGGGGGCTGGAGGCGAGGCCGGAGCCGTCGAGATCGATGGCCAGGGGGGTGTGCGAGAGGGTGGAGAAGCCGAGGGGGCTGGACGCGAGCCCTGTGCCATCGAGGGTGATGGCCCGTGCGGGGTCGAGGGCGCCGGGGGTCAGGATGATACCGAGGGGGCTGGACGCCAGCCCGGTGCCACTGTTGATGATGACGGTGGACTCGGCGAGGTCACCGACCGAGAGGTCCAGTCCTTCGTTCCAGTGCACCGCCAGCCCGTAGTTGTCCGGCAGCTGTCCGCTGGCCTCCGCGGCGTCCAGCATCAAGGCGAGCGCATCGGTGGCGTAGAACACGTTGTGGGGCCGGACGAACACCTGCTCTGCGGCATAGACCACGGCGTCGAGGCGCACGGTCCACGCTTGGGCGATCGAGCCGCCGTCGCTGTCGGTGGCCTCGGTCCAGTCGCCCTTCACGGTGCACTGGCCGGTCGTGGGCTCGGCGAAGCAGCCGGCGGTCAGGGGCTCGCCGCCATTCTCGATGGTCGCGTACACCCACATGCCGGTGCCGGAGCCGGCGAGTCCATCGACGGTCACGCGGGCGGCCGGGCGCACCCGTCCGTCCTCGCCCCGCTCCAGGTAGGGCAGCATCGCGGCGCCGATCTCCCGGCCGACATGCAGGGAGAAGTGGTCCCTCTCCACCTGGGTCTCGGCACGTGCCCCGTCGAGATAGCCGCGCCCGACGCCATTGTAGGGGCCATCGAGGTTGTAGGACTGGGCGCTGGACTGCAGCGCGGACAGCGTGGCCCCGGCGTCGGCGCCCATCGCCATCAGGCGGGCGGCTTGGCCGCTCACGATGGCGGCGGCCTGGCTGGTGCCCGCGTAGAGCCACAGGCCCATGGTGCCGGGGTCGTTGAGGCTGATGGTCTCGGCGAGGATGCCGTCGGGATACCCGTCACCGGTGTTGTCTTGGTCGAGGTTGCCGCCGGGGGCGACCAGGTCGACCGCTGCGTTGCCGTTGGAGTAGGGCGCCCGCTCGGCGACGTTGAAGTAGTCCTTGATCGTGCCCGCGCTCTGGTAGCCCGCCTTCGGTGCTGCGCCGCCCACCGCGAGAACCAAGGGGCTGGCGGCGGGCCAGCTGACGTAGTCCTTGCCGGCATTGCCCGTGGCCGAGACCATGACGACGCCCTGCTTCGCGGCGTGCTGCAGTGCGAGCTGGAGCGCTTGGGAGGGTTGGTAGCCCGGTCCGAAGGACAGGCTCATGTTGATGACTTGGGCGCCATTGTCGGCCGCGTGGTGGATGGCCGCGATGAGGTCGGCTTCGGTGCCCCGGTTGTGCGCGTCGAGCACCCGCAGCGGCATCAAGCCGACCCCCGGTGCGATGCCCCGAACGGCGCCCGAGGACGCGATGACACTCGCGATGTGGGTGCCGTGCTGGTGGTGGTCGAGGGGCAGGGCGTCGTTGTCGACGAAGTCCCAGGGCGCCACGATGGTGCTGCTCTCGAGTGTCGGCGCGGCCATGTGCACAGTGCCATCGCTGCCGACGTGGTTTGTGTAGGCCACCCCGGTGTCGAGAACGGCGACAATCACGGCATTGAGGTCGAGATCGCGCTCCGACTCGTGGACCAAGGCGTGGTGCCACTGGTGGTCCGCCGCGGACTCCAGAATGTCGGCCGGGGGAGCCGTCTCTGTGGACGGGTCCCGGTCCTCGTCGGGTGCCGGCAGGTCCGGGGCTTCGGTCTCCCCGTCCAGCGCGAGGTCGGAGAGGTCTTCTTCAGCGACGGTGGTGGTCTCCACCGTGTCGGCTTTGTTCTTCCCGGCGCCCCAGATCGCCGCATTTCGGGCCACACCCGCCACGTCGGGATCGGCACGCAAGATGGCCATGGCAGAGAGCTCTTGGCCCGCTTCGGTGCTGAAGACCGCGATGCCAGCGGCGTTTGCGTCTCGCTGGACCTCCAGCCCATATCGGGCCGCAATGCGGGCAACCGGGACGTCGGAGGCCAAGGTGACCATGAGCTCGCCGGCCCGGTAGGTCGCAGCGGCCGTCTCGACCTGTGCCTGGGGGGCACCGATGCCCGTTCGGGTCGCCAAGGACGCGTCGGGTGTGGAGGGCAATGCCGTGGAGGCGTCCCCCTCGGTGGCAACAGGAATAGCTTGAACGCCGACCACCAAAGCAAAGAGGCCTGTGGTGGCGAGTAGGGTCGAGCGAGTGCGCTGCATACTGTTCTGCTCGTGTCAATCCGGGCCGCACCCGTGATACGGAACGGCCGTGCTCGGGCATGAGACAGCGATCTCCGATGTTGGGGGTTGGGCGGGGGCCGGTCTGCCGCACCGAGCGACAACGGGAGCGACCGCCATGCGCGTGTTGATTGTGGGCGCCGGTGCTGTGGGCCAGACGTATGCGCGGGCTCTTCTGAAGGCCGACTGTGACGTCGTCTTCTATGTTCGTGAGAAGTACCGCGCGGCGCTGGAGTCCCCGGGGACGTTGCCGTTTTACCCGCTGAACGAGCGCGCGCGGACCGACCCGGACGTGCTGGGTGGCTACGGGGTGGTCAGCTCGCTGGACGAGGTGGCGGCCTCGGACTGGGATGCGGTGTGGCTGTGTGTGTCGTCCACGGCGCTCCAGGCAGGGTGGTTTGACGCGTTCGCCAAAGCCATCGACAATGCCGTGGTGGTGAGTCTTCAGCCTGGGTTGATCGATCCGGACTGGCTGCATGCCCGGGTGCCCCGGGAGCGGCTGGTGTCGGGCATGATCCCCTTCATCGCTTGGCAGGCCCCCCTGCCCGGCGAGCACCTCTCGCCTCCGGGGATCATGGTGTGGCATCCGCCGCTGATGGCCACGCCGCTGAGTGGGCCCTTGGCGGCGGTGACCGAGCAAGCCACGCTGCTGCGGCGAGGGGGGCTCAAGGTGCGGTTGGTGGCGAGTGCCGGCGAGGGTGGGGCCACAGCATCGGCCGTGCTGCTCAGCATTGTGGCCGCGCTGGAGGGGGCGGGCTGGCGCTTCTCTGAGCTGCGGCGGGCGAACCACATGCGCCGGGCGATCTACGCAAAGAACCAAGCGCTGGCGGTGGCCGCCGCTGTGCATGGCACCCGTGCGCCCTGGGTGTTGCGGATGCTGGGGCCCTGGATGGTGCGCCTGGCCACCCGGATTGCGCCGCTGGTGGTGCCCTTCGACTTGGAGCGGTACCTCGCGTACCACTTCCGCAAGGTCGGTGATCAGACCCGGGCGAACCTCGCGCTGTGGCGGGATGGCGGCGCCCAGCGGGGACTGCCGGTGGACGCGATCGCGGCGCTGGAAGCGACCTTGCGGGCGGTCGATGCGCGGGAGCGGGCAGCGGCGGAGGCGCCCTGATCTCAGGGCTTGGCTCGGGGCTCACTGGGCGGGCGGGTCTGGGCTGAGGATGAGCTGAATGGCGGTCACGAGCTGGCGCGGGGCGAAGGGCTTGGCCAGAAACTCGACCGCGCCGGCCCCCACCATCCGCCCGATCACCTCGGACCGGGAGTAGCCGCTCATCAGCAGGATCGGCAGGTTGGGGTGTTCGGACCGCAGCGCACGCACCAAGCCCTCACCCTCCATCACGGGCATGGACAGGTCGCTGACCACGGCGTCATAGGGGCCCGTGTCGTGCCACACCTTCAGGGCTTCGGCGCCGTTGGTGGCGGTGGTCACGTCGAAGCCCTCGGACTGGAGCTGGCGGGTGACGATCGAGAGCACCACCGGCTCATCGTCGACCACCAGCAATCTTGCGGTGCCCTGGAATGGGGCCCGGGGGGGCGGGGCCGGGGCCGGCGCCGGTGGGGGGACTGTCGGCAGGCCGATCAGGACAAAGGTGCCCTCGCCGGGGAAGCTGTCGAACGAGAGGCAGCCCCGGTGGCCGAGCACCATCCCCAGCACGGCGGCGAGGCCGAGCCCCCGGTGGCCTTCTCGGGTGGTGAAGAACGGCTGGAACAGCTTGGAGACGGAGTCCGGATCGGCGCCGTGGCCGTTGTCGTCGATGGTCACACAGACGTGGGCGTCCCCCTGGGGCACCCGCCCACCGACCCAGGTGCCCGAGTCGGGCCCGAGCACGCGCTTCATGACCCGCACATTCACCTTGCCCCGGCCGTAGGGCAGGCTCTCGTCGGCATTGCTGATGAGGTGGAGGAGGAGCTGGCGGAGCTGGCCGGCGTCCCCCTCCACAAACGGCAGGTTGGGCGCCACGGTCAGGTTGAGGCTGCCGCGGCGCAGGGTGGACAAGTTGGCCAGCGGCATCAGCTCGCGGCAGAGCTGGCCCAGATCGAGCGGCGCGAGGTGGAAGCGACCGTGGCCGGAGGTGGCCAGCAGCTCCCGGGTCAGCCCGGCCGCCCGCTGAGCGGTGTCTTGGACGGCGTCGAGGTGGGCGCAGGCCGGGTGGGCATCGTCGAGGGCGTCGGACGCTTGGGCCGTGGCCCCGAGAATGCCCATCAACAGGTTGTTGAAGTCGTGTGCCACCCCGCCCGTGACCCGCGCCACCGAGTCGAAGCGGGCGGCGTCGAGCGTGCGCTGGTGCAGGGCCCGCTCCCGCTCGGCGGCTTCCACTTCAGCGGTCACATCAAAGAGCATCCCGGTCACGAGGGTCAAGCGACCGTTGGAGTCGGGGGCACGACCGCGGGCGACCAGACGGGCCACGACCCGCTTGGCCATCGGCAGCCGGAACTCGACGTCCATTGACGGCTTGTGGCCGGCAAAGTGCTCGTCCCGCGCGGCGTTGATGAGGGCGAGGTCGGCGGGGGCGAGCACCTCTCGCCAGCCGGGGACCGTGTTGGGGATCGGGCCGTCCCCCCAACCCCGACGGCGCAGCCACGCTTCGTCGATGCGGAGGGGGCCATTGACGACCCACTCGACCAGGGCGAGGTCGGCGGCCCGGGCCGCGAGGGCCAGTCGGTCTTCCAACACGACCTTCTCGCGCTGGACGGCGTCGCTGGCGGTCAGGTCGTGGAGGGCGAAGACGAGGGAGCGCAGCTCACCATTGCCGTCGAGGATGGGGGCGCCATTCACCGACAAGAGCCGGCGGTCGCCCGTGGGGTGCTCGACGAAGTGCTTGACGTCCCACACCGGCGCCTTGGTGGCCCGCACCCGCGCAAACGGCAGCGCTTCGGGCGGGAAGGGCTCGCCGGCGAGGGTGGTGATGCGGAAGTGCGGGTCGTTGTAGGTCCGGTTCTGCGTGCCGGTGTGGTGGAGCCCCAGCAGCTCTTCGGCCCGCCGGTTGGCGAACCGGATGGTGCCCTCGGGATCGAGGACCAGGATGCCGGCCAGGACCGTCGACATGATCTCGTCGAGCAGGGCATGTTCGCGGTCGCGCTCCACTTGCAGGGCGCGCTGTTCTGAGATGTCGGCGAAGGTCACCACCACCCGCTCGACCTGCTGGTGTTTGTCCAGCAGCGGCTGGGCGGAGACGAGCAACCAGACCAGCTCGTCGTGCCCGGGTCGCGCTACCCCCATGACCACACTGGTCACCGGCTTGCCGGTGGTCCGGGCGTGCTCGGCGGGGTGACCGGACGGAGGGAAGGGCGCCCCCGATGCGGTTACTGTGAACCAGCGGGGATCGAAGGCGTCCCGGCCGAGGATCTGGGCTTCGGTCAGTCCCAACAGCGCCAATGCAATGGCGTTGGCCGACTCGATGGAGCCGTCCCGACCATGCACCACCACACCGCAGTGCAGCGCGCCCAGCACGGCGCTGAGCAAGGAGTCGGGGGGGCGGGCGTCGTTGGCCATCAGACAGCCCCCGGGGGTACAGCGTCGCTGGGCCACACCAGTCTGGTCGACTTGGTTGTTGCCCAGCTTGCCACCACTGACTCCATCCGTTGGGTGCCCACACCCGGCCGCGCTGTCGTCCCCAGTGCGAGCTCTTGTGGGGGGCATATCGCAGTCCTGGCCCCGCTGACCTCCCCCGCCGATCTGACATTGATCATTGCCGATCTGACGTCGATCATTGGGGAGGGGGGGCATCTTGCCAAGATTGGCGGTGTCCCCGCTCGCCTTTGCCGCCCATCCCGGGCCGCTCGTCCACACACAACAGCACCAACCCGCCCCCCAGGGGACCCACCACCGGGCTGGTGCATGTCATGGGGTCGGACTTCGGCAGCACCGGGCGCCACTCGCTCCACGTCTGGCCGTCGGTGGACACGGTGGCGACGGGGTAGCGGCGACCGTCCACCGATGCCTGGGCGAACAGCCACAGCTTGTCATTGTGGACCATGGCGAAGGGCACGGTCTTTCCGCCGAACTGGCCCACCTTCTGGAGGGGGTCGCCGGTGAAGTGCACCACCCCGTTCTTGAGGATGGTGGCAAACACATGCCGCTCACCCAGAAACTCCACAGGCATAGGGTCGGCCAAGCCCTTGGATGAGTACATGACATCCCCTTGTGGGCTTCGCATCATGTGGGTCTCCCCGCCGAACTCAGCCGGGTCGCCACCGCTGTTGTCGCTGCGGGAGATGTACCAGAGCTCGTCCCCAAACCACTGGGGATCGATGTAGGCGAGGGCATCGCCCCCCCGAGGACGCCAGTCTTTGCGGGCCCAGCGCGAGCCGTCAAACTGCAAGCCGCGCACCTTTGGGCCCAGCCAGCGCTCCCAGGGCGGGGGCTCGGTGGCGTGGTCATGGCCGGTCACCCACAGCGCGCCATCCTCGCGAACGGACAGGCCGAGGCTGTCGATGCCGTGGGCCATCACGTCCGGAAACAGCGCCCAGGTCTCGCCGCCGTCTTCGCTGGTGAAGGCCCGCAGCTCGGTGCTGAGCAGGCGGGGGTCGATGGGCGGGTGAGACGTGGAGCACCCGGCCCAGAGCGCCACCGCCCCCGCGAGTCGCAGCCTCACGGGACCTCCCGAAGCACCGTCAGCAGGGCATCAGCGACGGTCTCTCCGAGCAAGCGGTGCCCCTGGGGAGACGGATGGACGTCGTCGGACATCAGGCGTCCGCCCCGGCCGGTGAAGGGTGCGATGCCGTCGATGATCAGCGCCCCCCGGTCGGCCGCCACCGCCGTCATGGCCGCCCGGTACTCGGGCCGGGGCGCCTCGAGGGGCTGGCGGCGCTGGTCTCGGTCGCTGGGCAGCAACAGGAAGACCGGGCGGGCGCCTTGGGCCTCGGCGAGGTCGGCGATTCGGTTCAGGTTGGACCGGTAGGCGGACAGGGGCACACGGCGGGTGCCAGGGTCCTTTTGCAGCTTCCAGCCCACGTCCTGACCGGGCACCCAGCCGTGGAGCAGGCCGCCAATGAAGCGCACGAGCGCGCTGGTCTGGAGGACTTTGCGGACCGGGGCCCCGCGCTCGGGAAAGCGCATCGCGTCGGGCATGGGACCCAGCTGGCTGTCGGACCACTGGGCAGCGATCAGCACCACGTCGGGCATGTAGGGCTGAAGTCGGTGCTCATACAGCCGCCGCGCTTGTTCCGAGGAATAGCCGGGAATGCCGCCGTTGACGGCATCCACGGGGCGTGAGAGCGCGCGAGAGAGCCGTGCGGCCGCGACGTTCGAGAAGACGTCCGGCTCGGGGACCAGCACCCCGTAGATGGTGGAGTCGCCCAGCGTCAGCAAGCGCAGGCCGCCGGCCGGCTTGACGCGGTCTGGGGGGGCCCGGGTGCCTTCGGGACCGACGACCGTGCCACTGCGCACGCCGAAGGCCTTGCTGGGGCCGGGGATGGCCTCCCAACCGAGCAGCGCCGAGGCGCGCATGGCGGTCTCGGTCTGGTGGTCCTGGCCGGCGGGGGCGGGCGCCGGGGCGATGGGCCAGCACAGCGCTTCCAGCACGCTGAGGGCCAGAACACTGACAATCAGGGCGTAGAGGGCCTTTCGGGGAGTCGAGAGTGCCATGGTCCCTTCCGCCCGGGGGCGAGCGCCGAAGTGGACCGGTGGGCAGGACAGGTCCCGCGGGCGTGCCTCGGCGAGGCCAGTCTACTTGGGGATGCGCAGGGTCATGCCGGGCTGGAGCGCCTTCTCTGTGGGCAGGACGTCCCGGTTGGCCTTGAGGATGCGGCGCCACTCGCTGGACTTGCCGTAGTACTTGCGCGAGATGTGGCCGAGGGTCTCGCCCTTCTGGACGATGTGGCGGGACTCGCCGACCGGGGAGGTGGCCGGCGGGGCGGGGGCCGCGGTGGGGGCCTGGGCCGTGGTCGGGACCGCGGTGGGGGCGGCGGTCGGCACCGATGCAGCGGGGTTCGTCGGGGCAACAACCGGCTCGCTGAGCGGTGCGGTGACCGGCGGGCTGACGGAAGCGGACGCGGGGGGCAGTCCGTCGTCTTCGGTCTGGGCCGTGGGGCCCCCGAAGATCATCACAGCGAGCAGCAGGGCCGCCGAGGCGCCAGCGACCAGCGCCGTGGCGCCACTCCACACCCGAACCCGCTTGGAGAGCTCTTCAACTTGGCCCTCCATCACGGCGTTCTCGCTGCGGAGGCGCTTGGCTTGTTGGCGAAGGGAGCGCAGCTCACCCTGGGTCTGGGAGCTCGCCCGGACCCGGTGGGACTCGGACTCTTGGACCTGGCGGCGCAGCCGCAGCTCAACATCGTCACGGAGGTCTGAGGGCACGCGGGCTCCCTTCTCCGAAGCGGAGTCGAGCTGGCTGAGGGCTTCCTGCCACTGGCCGCGGGAGGCCAGCACCTTGCCGAGGAGCAGCGCTGCGCTCGCATCGGAGGGGTCGAGGACGAGCAGCATCCGCAGCCGCTCGGTGGCCGGGGCCAAGCGACCCTCTTGGGCCATGTTCAGCGCTTCGTCGTACAGGCTGGCCGGCACGTCGACGCCGGAGTCGGTGAGAACCTGGGCGATCTGTTCGGTGGCGCCAGTGCCACCGGCACCGCGGGGGCTCTCGTCAAAAGCAAAGGCATACGACTGGGACATGGAGGCTTCCCGGTGGGGCAGGGCGGGAGGGGGGCGCTCGGGCGAGCGATGCTGAGATCCGGGGAGGTGGATCGCGGCGGGTGCACGAAGCCAGAGGGTGGCTTGTGCAAGAGTCCCCCTTGACATAGCAAGACCTGGGCCTCTCGTCTATCGAGGTCGGCGCGGATCTTGCTGCAATTCCCTGTTGATGGTCATTGTTGCCGTGGGCTGTCCCGGTGCGCCCATCGATCGATGCCCCGGGGAGGCTGCGCGTCGGTGCGGTGCGCAGGGTGCGCTGTGGGCGGTCGGCTCCCGACCTGCGGATGTGTCGACGAAACCAACCGGACGGTGTGGACATCGCAGTTGCCATGACGCCTCCAAACGCTGCCCCATTGCTCGCTCTGCTCTTTTTCGGATGCGCGTCCAAGAGCGACGCGGACTGCCCTGAAGGGTCATCGCGACAGGCGGACGGCCTCTGCTACTCCCGTGCGCTCACCGGGTCGGACTCAGGCGAAGCGGGTGCCGACGATGGCGACGACACGCCCACCGAGGACCGGTGTCCATCAATGCCCGCGGGACACACCCTCGGTGACCCCATCCACCGGGTGGCGGTGGCGGCCACCGACGAGTTCATGGAACACCTCGACGCCGCCACTCTGGGCGACGGCAGGGCCCTGCTCGGCGCCAACAATGGGTGGGCCATCCTCGACATCGCTGAGGGGCGGTTCACCCATGTGGAGTTCGCGACGGCCCGCTCCGTGTACCGACTGGCCGCCGATCCTGACGCCGGCCTCGCCTGGGGCGGCACCCAGATGCGGGGCGTCATGCGCTGGGATCTGTCCACCGATCCCCCGACGGTGCTGCCCGAGCTGCGTCCCTGGTCGGGCTGGCATGGGGACGTGGCTGCTGCCGGCGGACGGGGCTTGGTTGCGGCCGGGAGCGACGGTGCTTGGCTGCTGGACGGCGCCTACGGCGAGACGTTGGCCCGGCTTGACGATGGCGACGCCATGGCGGTGGCATTGAGCGACACCCTCGCGGTCACGTCGGACGGCACAACCTTGCGTGTCTACAGCATTGAAGATCCGACAAACCCCGTGTTGCAGTCGACGCTGGAGCTCACGGGACACACGGCGGACCTCGCACTGCAAGGCACCCACCTCGCCGCTGCGGCCGGTGCCGCGGGAGTTCACCTGATTGACGTCACTGACGGTGTCTTGGTGCATCGAGACACCTGGTCCACGTCGGCTGCGGCCTATGGGGTTGCGGTCGATGGTGACCGCATCTGGGGTGCCGCCTGGGACAGCGTGGTGATGGGCACTTGGGGACCCGACGGGCCGGTGCGCTTGGGGGAAGAAGCGGCGGCTGGCTACGCGCTGGGGGTGGACGCCCGAGCTGGCACCGCGGTTGTGGCGGACTGGAACTTGGTCAGTGTGCTGCAACCCAACCCAGACCGCACGGGGCCCGAGCTGCGGATGGACACGTCGGTGGCGCTGCACACCGGCGCCGCCCTTCCCCTGTTGGCCGAGAACGCTGGCCACAGCTTGCTTGAGGTGGATTTGGTGGGCCCCGATGGGCTCGCGCTCTCCGCATCGTCACTGTCCCTGTGTCCCGGTGAGGTGGCTGCGGTTGTGCTCACCCCTGAAGACGACTTCTTGGGTGGCACCATCGGTGTTCAGAGCACCGATCCGGACGAAGCTGAAGCGACCATCCAGCTCTCGATGAACGCCGGCGGCCTGGGCACAACCCATCCTGACATTGTGTTGGGCGCCTACGATCCGAGCACCGACACAACCGGCGTCTGGTCGCTGGCGGACCACGCGGGGGAGCTGATTTATATCGGCTGGTTTGCGCCCTCGTGACAGCTCTGCAGTCTGGAGGTTCCAGACATCCAACCCGCACTCGTCGCAGCATTCTCCGAGGAGATCGACGCCGGCCAGCTGACCATCGTGCTGGCGAGCCCGGACAGCCCCTCAATCGTGCGCACCTTTCTCGACGAGATGAACGTGGGGATGGTCACGTTGATGGACGATGCGGGCATCTACGAGGGCTATGACCGACGGGCCCTGGGTGAGAGCTTGGCGCCGTATCCCCTGCATGTTGTGCTCGACGCAGACCACACGGTTCGGCACTTGTCGACGGACAGCGACCCAAGAGAGACGGTCGCGGCGTTGGAAGGCCTGTTGCGCTGACCCCCTGCCACACGGCGAGCCCACGACAGCGCAGCCGTCCGAACCGTCCCAGTCTGTGCCCTGTGTCGGCGCTCTCGGCACCGGCAGGCTGCGGGGTGCCCCACGCTGGAGCGGCGGCCGGTATGCTCTGTGCACCAGGGAGTCCCCAAGATGCCACTGCGACCAGTCCCCTGGCTGGTGCCCAGCCTGTGCTTTGCGTGCACCCCCACCAAGTCGGGGTCGGACACCCCCGGCGCCGGTGCAGAGACCACCGAGGCGGGCGGGGGCACCGATGGTGCCTCCGACCCCGTCGACTCGGGCGATCCCCACACCGGTCCCGACGACACGGGCGAGCCCATCGAAGACGGCTGCGACACCTACGCCAATCCCACCCTCGATCCCGCCGACTCCAGCGCCGACGGGTCCGCCGACCACCCCTGGCCGTCGCTCGAAGCCTTGGCCTCGTCGGGCCAGCTGCCCATCGAAGGTGGCGTGCTGTGCTTGCTTCCCGGCGACCATGGCAGTCCCCATGTGCAGGGCGTGCACCCCGACGCACCGCTCATCCTCCGCGCCGTGCCCCCCACCGAAGCCATCGTCTCCCAGCTTCGCATCACCGACACCACCGACCTCACCGTCGACGGCCTCCAGGTGCAGCCCCCAGCGACGCCACCCGACGGCATCGACCCAAGGGAGCACTTTCTCGTCGTCGGCGACGCCAGCAGCGACCGCATCACGCTGACCAACCTGCGCGTCGAGTCCGCCGACAGCTCAGCCACGTGGACGGTGGCCGACTGGGCCCGCTTGTCTTGGGGTGGGATCGACCTCGCCGGCGCCGACGCCACGGTCTCCCACTCGACCATCCACAACATCCACCACGCCTTGCTTCTTCGCGGTGACCGAGCCCATGCCACCACCAACCTGATCGACAACTTCGGCGGCGACGGCATCCGTGGCCTGGCTAGTGGGTCCACTTATGAGTGGAACACCGTGCGCGACGCCTACATCGACGACTACGCCGTGCAACATGACGACGCCTTCCAGGCCTAGGCGCTCGAGGGCGACCTGCGCATCTCCGACGTCGCGATCCGACACAACCGCTTTGTGCTGTTCGCCGACCCCATCACCGAGTTCGTGCGGACCGAACACTTGATTGCCACCCTGATGCAAGGGGTGGTCATCACCGATGGCTACGCCGATGGCTGGGTGGTCGAAGGCAACCTCGTGGTCAACAGCCAAGCCCACGGCATCACCCTGTACGGCGCCCGCAACAGCCGCATCCAGAACAACACCGTGATTCGACACCCCGACGTGCCCGCCGAAGCCGGCCCATGGATTCGCATCGCCGACCAGACGAAGACGGGGCACGCCAACTTCGACAACATCATCCGCAACAACCTCACCACCCTGCTCACGCCCTGGGACTACGACGCCACCTCGATGGTCGAAGCCAACCTCGAGCTCGATGACCCCACGGCGCACTTTGTCGACCCTGGTGGCCTCGACTTCCACTTGCTCCCCACCAGCCCGGCCATCGATGCCGGCGTCGACACGGACCTCACGGACGTCGATCTCGACGGCCAACCCCGCGTCGTGGGCAGTGCGGTGGACCTCGGCGCCCACGAGCACACCCCAGACTGAGCGCTCGACGCCCAGCGCTGTGAAGCCAGCAGTGCGGAGTGTGGCACCCCCCGCCGGAGGTGCCGGCCGCGGGGCCTACTTGTCGGTGATGTGGAACTCGACCCGGCGGTTGTTGGCCCGACCTTCAGTGGTGCGGTTCGTGTCGATGGGGCTGACTTCGCCCTTGCCCTCCGCCACAAGGCGGTTGGCGGGAATGCCCTTGCCCACGAGATAGTCATGCACCGACTGCGCGCGCTGTTGGCTGAGGCGGCGGTTGATGCTGTCCGAGCCCTGAGAGTCGGTGTGGCCTTCGATGCGCACCCGCAAGGCCGGGTAGTCCCGGAGCACTTGGGTGACGCTGTCGAGGATGTCGTAGGACTGGCTCAGGATGCGGGAGCGGCCGGTCTGGAACAGGACTTGCTCGCCGATCTCGATGCGGTCGGACGTGACGTTGACGTTGTCGGGCTTCACGTCCGGGCAGCCATCCTCATCCAAGTATTGGTTGAGGTTCTCCTTCTCGTCGGGGCACTTGTCCCGGCTGTCTGGAATGCCGTCCAGGTCGCGGTCGATGTTGCCCTCGGGGCAGCCATCGGTGTCCTGGTAGCCGTTCATGTCCTCGGCATCGAGGGGGCAGTTGTCGTTGACGTCGAGCAGCCCGTCATTGTCGTTGTCGGGATCGGGGCAGCCATCGTCGTCTTGGAAGCCGTCGCGGTCTTCCATCTGGCCGATGCACTGGTCGGCATCGTCAAACACGAGGTCGTTGTCGACGTCCACTTCAGGACAGCCGTCTTCGTCCTTGTACCCGTTGACCGTCTCGGCCTCATCGGGGCACTTGTCGAGGTGGTCCTGGATGGTGTCGTTGTCGCGGTCCTTGGGCCGGCACACATCGGCCCGGCGGGAGGCTTCGGCGAGCTGGTTCTTGGCTTCGACCAAGTGGTAGCCGGCGTGGCGGCCGTTGCCCTGCTCGAACTCGATGGCGGCGAAGTCGCGGTGGGAGCGGGCAGTCGCGTATTGTCGCGGCGCACACTGCTCGGCCCACTGGTCGCGCTCGAGGTCCTTGAGACCGGCGTCGACTTCCAGAGCGTAGGTCGTCAGCGGCGGGCTCTTCATGCAGCCGGCCACTGCTGCGATGCTCAGCAGCGTGAAGATCCGAAGGCGGGGCATCACTGGCCTCCCCAAGCGGGGGGAGTGGACGCGGGCGCCGGCGAGGGGTCCGCCGGGGCCAGCCCCGTGTTGGCGGGCTCACTGACGAGGGGGCCGCCGTTGAGCTTGACCGGATCGACCCAGTCGGGGGGCGTGTCGGGAAGCTGGCCGGTGGCCTTGTTGGCGACGGCTTCGTTCACGGCGCGGTCGACCCATTCCTCAACCTGACCACACAGCATCTCGGCGTCGCCGTAGTCGGCTTGGGCCCACTCGGAGCGTGCCTTGATGATGTATTGTCGGGCCATTGTGGAGGAGTAGGGCGCCCAGGTCTCGGCTTCGACCGGCTCAAGGCGCAGGATGGCCTGCTCTGCCTTCGCCAGATGGACCGTTCCCCGAATGGCACAGCCGCCGCACAGAGCGAAGAGCAGCGGGGCGAAGAGGCGGGAGCGAGTCATGGTGCTGCGAACCTCGAAGGGACAGGGGGCCGGTCAGGGCAGCCGTGCAACCGCAGGGGCGTTGCAGGCGGTGGCGGTCGATGGACCGCACTTCGTGTGGCCCCGTAGTGAGCGGGGCCTGGACCGACAAGCCCGCAGATCAAACGATGCCCACCGGGCCGTGTCAAGGTGCCCACCCATGTGCGCGCGGGCGGCCCTCCATGGCATCATCCTCGAATGATCCTCAACCGGCGCCGGCTGCTCTGCTCCTTGGCGGCCACTGGGCTGATTGGCGGGAGTGTGCGTGCCGGCGATGGGCCTGATGGCGGCGTGGCCGTCCCCCCTCCCCCCTTTCGGGACCGGCTGTTGCCCAATGAGGCCGAGCGGGTGCGCCTGACGAAGGAGTACCTGCAAGCCCACCTGCCGAGCGGTCGTGAGGGGTCTGTGGATCCGACCGAGATGGCGCCCCGGGCGATCGCCCTGCACTGGACGGGTGGGGCTTCGGCCGACAGCGCCTGGTCCACCTTCGCGCCGGCGCGGCTGGCGGGGCGCAGAGAGCTGCAGGATGCAGGGGCCCTCAACGTGGGCGCACACTTCTTGGTGGACCGGGATGGCTCGGCCTGGCGGCTGGTGCCCCCGACCCGCGTGATGCGCCATGTCATCGGCATGAACCACTGCACGGTGGGCATCGAGAACGTGGGAGACGGCCCGCTGGGCGGCGGAAGCAGCGCGGCCCTGACGGTTGCTCAAGTCGACGCAAACATCGCGTTGATCGTCTTTCTCAAGGGTCTCTATCCCGGCATTGGCCTGCTCTTTGGGCACCACGAGTACCGAGTGCTGGAGTCCCACACGCTCTTTGCGGAGCGGGACCCCCACTACCGCACCGCCAAGATCGATCCCGGAGCATCGTTCATGGCGCGGGTGCGGGCGGGTGTGGTCCCCTTGGCCCTGGCCGCGCCCTGATCGGGCAGGCCCGTCGCCCGCTCAGGCCAGTCCGCGCCGAATGCGGAAGTGGAGAACGCCGCTGAGCACGATGTAGTAGGCGACGTAGGCCAGTGAGCCCAGGGCCACCATGGGCGCCCAAGATGCATGGGGGGCCAGTCCGATGGCCACGCAAGCGGCGAACCAGACCATGCCCAGGCCCAAGGTGAGCGGCTTGAGCAGCACCGTGCGGGAGGGGTAGACGTAGTGGATGGGCACAAACACGAGCACGCTGAGCGCCAGCAGCGAGATGGCCGTCGTCATCGGGTCGGGCTGGAGCACATAGAAGTAGAGAAAGACCAGGTTCCAGTAGCTGGGGAAGCCCACGAAGCTCTCGTCGGTCTTCGCGATGGACTGGCAGAACTGGTACACACTGGCCAGCACGGGCATCACCACCACCCACTGCCAGCTGCCGGGCAACAGGTCGAACGCGACGAAGGCCAGAGCAGGTAGAAACACGTATGTGATGTAGTCCGCGATGTTGTCGAGCAGCGCGCCGTCGAAGGGCACGACCTCTTTGACGCGGACCTTGCGGGCGAGCGTGCCGTCGGACCCGTCGATGAACATGGCCGCGAGGTTCAGCAGCAGGAAGCGCTGGGCGTCGGCATGCACCAATGCGTCCACCGATGCGAGGGCGAGAACAAGCCCCAGCGCGGTGTAGAGATGCACGCCCCATGCGGCCGCCACGTGCAGCTTGGAGAAGGTCGGTGCGGCGGCGGGCGGGTCTTCGGCGGACATCCTCGCGAGTATAGCGAAGCGGACGCGCCGCATCCCCCGGCCGATGGGCCTCGGGGCGATGCCCTGTCCCCGTGGGGGGCACTCTTGCTGTTCATCTCGTGCTGGTGGGAACAGTGACATATCGAGACATTGCCTGACAATCCGCTGACACCTCACAAGTCGTTGACAAGGCTGGGCACTGGCTGGTCCTCTGGTTTGGCGACCGAATGTGCGGCGCAGATCCGACCCCGCGCTTCCGCAGAGTGTCCACTGAGGGGAAATTGTCATGCTCTGGCTCTTGATGGCGTGCGCCTTGGATCCAGTCGGAACTGCCAGCGGCGATGGGCACGGTCCGCGATCTGTGGGGTCCGGGGCCCCGTCCACCATCACGGCAGTCTCGGTCGGGACCGGCGACAGGGATCCCGCATCGGTGACGACGGTGGATGTGGTGGTCGTCGGTGGGGGACCGGCGGGCCTGATGGCAGCGATTGCGGCGCATGAAGATGGCGTGGACGTGCTGGTTCTGGAGCGGGAGGACCAGGCCGGGGGCTCTGCGCGCTGGGCCAGCAGCTTGCTGTTTGCGGGCACCGACACCCAAGCGGCGCTCGGGGTCTGGGACTCGCCGGACGCCCTGCTCGATGACTGGGCGGACCTGACCGGTGGTGGAGATCCGGATGTGCCCTGGGTGCAGCGCTTCGCGGAGGAAGGCGCGGGCCTGCACGACTGGCTGGTGGATCGGGGCGTGGACTTCAACATGGGACCCACGCCGGAGGGCTCGGACCTCGTCGCCCGCACCCACACGCTGGAGCGCGGGGGTGAGTCCCTGGTGGCGGCCTTGGTGGAGGCGCTGCCGCCCGAGAGCCTGCGCACGAGCTGGGAAGTGCTCGATGTGCGCCAGGAGGGCGACGGCGCGACGATCGAGGCGCTGGGTCCCGATGGTCTGCTGCACGAGGTGCATGCCACGGCGGTGGTGATGGCCACCGGTGGGTTCTTGAGCGACATGACGATGGTGGCCGAGGCGCTGCCGGGTGTGGCCGTTGACGCGGTGTGGACCTCGACCGGACCCTGGGCCGATGGGGCCGGACACCGGATGCTGAGGGCGCTCGGGGGGACCGTCAACAACCTGGGCACCATGGCGATCTTGGCCCACGGGGTGCCCCATCCTGATCCGGACCGGGCCGGGCAGGAGCTCATGCTGTCCACCCTGGGCCAGGCGGTCTGGGTCAATGAGGACGGCGTGCGCTTCATCGATGAGTCTGACAGTGTTCGCCAGGATGCGGGGCGCGACATCCTCGACCAGCCTGGCCAGGCCGCATGGGCCATCTTTGAGGCCACCATCGACCCTCAGATCGATGGCCAGCTGGTGGATGTGATGGCGGACGGGGATGAGCGAAGGCTGGCCGACCTGGGTCTCGAAGACCTCATCGCTGCGGGCCATGCCGCCGAAGCGCCGGACCTGGAGGGCTTGGCGCATGAGCTGGGCATCGACGCCGAGGGCTTGGTCCGCACGGGCGCCGAGATGCATGAGCGCGTACGCTCGGGCCTGCCCGATCCTTGGCGGGGAGGGTGCTGGGATGGGCTGAACCATGGACCGTTTGTGGCGGTTCGGCTGGCCCCGGCCCTCGGCAAGGCCTTCGGCGGGATGGATGTGGATGATCGGGGTGCGGTGGTGGACGCAGACGGCAACCCGATCCACGGCTTCTACGCGGCGGGAGAGCTGACGGGCATGGCGGGCGGCACGATTGTGGGGGACGCTCCCTTCGCCGGAAGCCTGAGCGCGGTGCTGCTCTCGGGACGGGTGGCGGGGCTGTCGGCCGCGGCCGCCGTGCGCTGAGACGGTGTGGGTCGGCCCGGGGCGCGCTACGCAGGGGCGATGACCCAACCGCACCCCATCGACAGCGTGGACTGGTCCGCGTGGACCCCCAAGATACGGGCCACCTTGTTGTTCGTCTTTCGAGACAGTCGGGTCCTGCTGATTCGAAAGAAGCGGGGGCTTGGCGCGGGCAAGATCAACGGGCCGGGCGGCAAGCTCGACCCTGGCGAGACCCCGGTGCAAGCCGCGGTGCGGGAGGTCCAAGAAGAGGTGGGCGTCACCGCTCTGGATCCCGTCGACCGGGGCGTGCTGCACTTCCAGTTCTTGGACGGACTCGCCATGCAGGTGCATGTCTTCACGTGTGACACTTCGGTGGGGGAGCCGGTCGAGACCGATGAAGCGCTCCCCCTGTGGGTGGCCCCCGCCGACATGCCCTACGACGAGATGTGGGCCGACGATCGCCACTGGCTGCCGGACGTGTTGGCCGGCCACAATGTCGAGCTGTGGGCCATCTTCGATGGTGATGCGATGCTCAGCCACCGGCTGATCCGCGCCTGAATTCCGCTTTCGCTTTTGGCCCGGATGTCCAGGCCAGGCCGGGGTCTTCGTGGCGCCACGCGGGGGCTTGGCCAGCGGTGGATGCCCCGGTTCCCCGCTATGCTCGGGTCCCATCTGTGGGCCGACCGCGCCCGCACGTTCCCCCTGTTGTGAGGTTTCCGATGCGCTCCCATACCCTTCTTGTGTTGTTGTCCCTCTGTGTTGCCTGCGAAGACGGAAGTGGGGGCAAAGACGGTGACGAGGGCACGGTCGAGGACTGCACCCCATCGGGGGACGAGGTCTGCGACGGTGTCGACAACAACTGTGATGGGCAGATCGACGAGGGGCTGCTGTCGACGTTTTATGCGGACGCCGATGGGGATGGCTTCGGCGGGACCACGTCCGTCGAAGCGTGTGAGCAGCCCGAGGGCTTTGTGGCCGACAACACCGACTGCGATGACCTTGAGGCGACGGCCTTTCCCGGCGGGGACGAGGTCTGCGACGACCTCGACAACGACTGTGATGGCTTGCTGGACGATGCTGATGATGATGTGGACCTGACGACCACCAGCACGTTCTGGACCGACAACGACGGCGATGGCTACGGTGTGGATGGCGACTCGGTCGAGTCGTGCTCCACCCCCGAGGGCTATGCCCCCAACATCGACGACTGTGACGACGGGGACGCGGAGATCAACCCCGACACGGTCTGGCACGCCGACCAGGACGGGGATGGCTTCGGCTCCGAGGTCTTCACGACCACGGCTTGTGAGCAGCCCGACGAGCACGTGCGGGTGGCCGGCGACTGCGACGACGAGGCGCCGGACGTGAACCCCGATGCGCTGGAGTACTGCGACAGCATCGACAACAACTGCGATGGTGAGGTCGATGAGGCCACCGCCGAGGACGCGACGGTCTGGTACGAAGACAGCGACGGCGACGGGGTCGGAGTGGACGCGGTCTCCCAGACGGCGTGCGACCAGCCCGATGGCTACGCGGCGGTGGACGGGGACTGCGACGATGACGAGCCGGCGTCCTTCCCGGGTGCTTCGGAACAGTGTGATGGCATCGACAACGACTGCGATGGCAACGTGGACTTTGATGCCGCGGTGCCCGGCGACTACGCCACGATTCAGGCGGCCATCGACGCGCTGGGCGACGGGGAGGGCGTGTGTGTGGGCTCGGGCACGTGGAGCGAGGCCCTGGATCTGGGCGGCAACGAGATCTTCATTGTGGGCCAGCCCGATGGCTCGACGATTCTGGACTCCGCCGGTGACGTCGCCCTCACCAGCCGCGACGGTGGCGTCGCGACGGTCCAAGACCTGCAGATCGCCAATGCCGGCGGCAAGCGGGGGGCTGTGGCCCGGGTCGAAGACAGTGAGCTGACGGTTCGCCGGGTGGACGCAACCGATACGCTCATCTCCGGAGACACGACCTACGGGGCATTCTCGGTGGACAACGGCACGCTGACCCTGGAGGATGTGTGGGTCACCGACATGTTGATCTATGGGACGTCCACCGATGTGTATGGTGTGTTGGTCTACGCTGCGGACTCGAACCTGACGGTGCAAGACGTGCGCATGGACCGTGCCGAGATCACGGCCGGCGAGGAGGTCTACGGCACGCTGTACCTCAGTGGCTCGGATGCGGTCATCGACGGTCTGGCGATCGAGAACAACGCCTACGAGGCCAACCAATACGTCAACGGCGCGCTCATGTACGCCCTGAACTCCAATGCAGAGACGCACAACGTGAGCTTCACGGGCAACACGATGGAGGCGGCCAGCTTGGATCTGTACTACGGCTACGTGATTCGCATCAACGGCGGCTCCGGCATCCAGTCGGTGGTGATGACCAACACGGACATCTCGAACAACGTGGGCACTGCGGCCGACGATGCGTGGGCGGCCATCTACATGACGAATGCCGAGGACGTGCGGCTGGAGAACCTGCAGTTCACCAACAACCAGATCAACTCTGGGGACGACGGCTACGGCATCTTCTACAACTACGAGAGCCAGCTCCAAGTCATCAACGCCGACATCGCCAACAACCTGTTCGAGGGCTTTGACCGCTTCGACAGCTTCCTGGGCTACCGCAGCTACGGCGGCGACATCTGGCTCACCAACGTCAATGTTGTGGACAACACAACGGACGCGTCGGCCCGGGCCACGCTGATGTACAGCAGCTACGGCAATTCGGATGGGGTGGGCACGTTCGAGTATGACTACTGCAACATCTACGGGAACACTGCGGGTGCCCTGGCTTGGTCGGACGACGGTCTTGAGGGTGATGCGTCGGCGTTTGTCGGCAATGTGTCGATCGACCCGCTCTACACGGACGCCACCGGTGGGGACTACACGCTGAGCGCGACGAGCCCGGTGGTGGACCTGGGCGACCCGGCGATCTTGGATGCCGACGGCAGCACGAGCGACATCGGGGCGTTTGGCGGGCCCGACGGGGCGAGCTGGTAGGCGGCGGGGGCTCAGGCGGGGGCTCTGACCCCAACAGTGCTTCGTGCCGGCTCTGCACCGTCCTCGAGCTGGGGGAGCTGTGGATCCCGACCCCGCAGCCCCCTCCCATGCCTCTTCCCCGACACGCTGCCGACCGCAGTCTTCGAGCGCACAAGCCCCCGCCGTGTGATCGGGGCCCATGCGAAACAACGTCGAACTTCGCTACCCACACGCCGGCCACCTTCCTGTTGTGCGAGGCTGTGCACCAGTCTCGCGGTCACAGCAACGTCCAGGACCAAACGACAGCGCCCGCCAACAACAAGCCCCCCTCCCAGCGGTTGATCTTGAACCCGGTCCGCATCAGCGGTAGCAGCATCAAGGTCACGCCGAGCATGACCCAGTTGTCCAGCTCAATGGTTCGCAGATTCACGGGGATGGGGTGGACCAGAGCCGTCGCCCCCAGGATGCCCAGCACGTTGAAGATGTTGGAGCCCACGACGTTGCCGACGGCGATGGCGGAGTTCCCGCGCCAGGCGGCGAGCACGCTGGTGATCAACTCAGGCAGGCTGGTGCCGATGGCCACGACCGTCAGCCCGATCACCCGCTGGGACACACCGAGGTCAGCGGCGAGGCTGGACGCACCGGACACGAGGAGATGGGCCCCGAGACCCAGCAGAGCGACTCCGATGGTCACACCGCCGACGGAACGGGCCCAGCTCTCCACCGTGGCGCCGCCACGGGAATCCGCCACGCTCTCCAGCGACTCGCGCTCGGCATCGGGGACCTCTTTGCGTGCCAACCGTACCATCCAGGCCACAAAGGCGATCAGTCCAGCGAGCAGGTAGGCACCCTCGAGCCGGTCCAGCATCCCGTCCCGCGACAGCAGGTGCATCGTCCACGCGGCCAGCGCCATGACGGGCCACTCCAGGCGAATGGTGGTCCAGGTCGTGGTGAGCGGTCGGACCAGAGCGGCCAGTCCCAGGATGAGCAGGATGTTGTAGATGTTGGACCCGACCACGTTGCCGATGGCCACGTCGGGCAGCCCCTGGACGGCGGCCCCGATAGAGACGACCAGTTCTGGCATCGACGTGCCAGCGGCGACCACCGTGAGGCCGATGACCGAAGGGCTCACGCGAAATCGGAGGGCGAGCGCCGTAGCGCCTCGGACCAGCAATTCCCCTCCGACGAGCAGCAGGGCAAGGCCGGCAGCGGACATGACGACATCGAGGAGCACGGCGACCTCCATTTTGGGATGCCGCCGTGAGGTCGAAGACGACCTGTTCTCGCTCTTCGGGGGCAAGCGATCTCTAATTCGGGATTTTCGGGAAGTACCCTTCAATCCCTTGCATCCATTTGCTGACGGGCTGCGGCAAGCGCAGCCCTGCATACGAGCTGAATCAGATTCATCTCGTATATTGGGCGACACACGGGAGGGTGCGCGGCTGCACCCCGGACCAACGCGAGCGGGGCGCGGCGGGTGGCCGAGCGAGCGCGGCACCTGGTCGAGCGGGTCCTGCCTGCGGGGGTGCCCATCGGCCAGGTCGTGCTGATGACCTTGCCCCGAGTTGACGGACAAGCTTGTTGGGCGACTTCGAGGGCGTCGCGTGGCCCGCTCAACACATTGATGTTGACGATGTTCTCGAGGTTGGTCGCTGCTCCGTCTGCGCCAGCCAGGTGCGACCGCGGATGGCCCCGGTCCGGCAGGGGGGCGCGCCTTTGCCGGACCTCTGCCGCCTTTGACGGGGCGTCACCCTTGCCGCCTTTGACGGGCCGTCGCGCTGCCTTCGTGTTCCCATGGATGGTCCCCCCTCTTCTGGGGAACCATCGCGTCGAGAACGACCTCTGGTGGGGTCACCAGCTGGTCAGCGGGACCTCGTTGTCGACGATCCAGGCATCCAACACGCCCTCACAGACACTCACGCTCTCTTCGGCGATGGCCTGCGTGTCCGACACTTGGTCGCCCGCCCAGGCGTGCACGGGCGCCGCCAGGTAGGTCTCCGACCAGACCTCGCAGTACGGCGCGCCGCCCTCGGCGTCGACCCGGTACATGTCGGCGCCGACCGTGGGCCGCGTCCACATCGCCGCGTCGCTGTCGTAGACCCACTCGAACCCCTGCAGGCTCGTGACCTCGCTCACGCCCCAGGGACGCGCCGACCACGTGAAGGCCGCGGTCTCCTGCCCTGCCAGCAACCCGTCGAGATCGCCGCTGTCGAAGCAGGGGCAGGTGAAGTCCTCGTCGACCCAGCCATCGCAGTCGTTGTCCTCGCCGTCCTCGACCTCGGTGCTCGCCACGCAGTCGTCGTCGACGTTGTCGACCAGACCCTCGGCCGGGCAGGCCACGGCGTCCACGGAGTCCTCGCCCAGGCCGTCGCCGTCGGTGTCGGGATACCAAGCGCCCGTGGGCACGTCGCCGTGACCCTCGTGGGCGGCCCCGGCCGCGGCGGCGACTTGGAGCTCGTGGAAGTCGCCGTTGCCATCGAGGTGGCAGATCTCGATCTTGTGGTTGGTTCGCGCGTGGTCCGGGGCCCCAGCGGCGGCGACGGATGGGATCACCAGGGCGAAGGCGAGGGAAGTGCGGAGAATGGTCGACACGGGATCTCCAGACGAGAACCCCTCTCTTGGAGTGGGGTCATGGGTTTTCGGGTTGCCGCGTCGCCATCTTAGCGAGGCTCGCTGCGCCGAGGGGCAGTTTCTCGCGGTTGGGCCATCCCCCGCTGTTGATGGACGCCCAGTTGTTGGCGATCCGAGCACAACCGGTCCTCGTCCCCAACACGCCTGCCACCCGTGGGTCAGGTGCGCCTTGGCTTGAGGGTGTTGCCGCTTGGAGGAGCGCAGGTCTCGCCGCTTCCCCTCTCAGAACGCCGCTTGTAGCTGCATGCGCACGGTCGTCTCGCCCTTCTCCGGCCCGTCTTCTTCGGTCCACTCCTGGAACACATCACCCTGGACCTTCAAGTGGTGGTGCGCGAAGTAGTAGCCCAGCCCGCCGCCGGCCTCGTTGTTGCCCTCGTCGAAGCTGGACTCGGCGGCCGTGCCGATCCGCCGGTTCATGCCATAGCGACCGGTGATCTCCAGTGCGGTGCGCGGGAGGAGGTAGCCAGCCTGCGCCATGCCGCCCCAGCCATTGCTGGTGGCCACACCGCTCTCGCTGTCTCCCGAGCGCATGAAGACCTCCGATAGCAGTGAGAATCCGACGTACTTAAAGAGGATGTCGGCGGTCATGTTCGTGTAGTTCCAGACATCGTCCGTGATGGCGGAGCCCATGATGCCGCTCTCGCCGGGTGCATCGGCGATGTAGGCGTAGGCCACACCCAGGGACAAGCCGGGCTCGGTGCTGCGCTCGAGGTCGGCCTCGCTGTAGTCCTGGAATGTGCCGAAGGGCAGGATCTCGACGCGGCCGATGTACATGAGGCCCGCATCACCGGCACCCACCGACTTGTTCGATGTGTTGCGCCCCTCACCGATGTAGACGCCGGCGTAGTACTTGAAGAGGTCGAGGCCGAAGAGGTCCTTGGAGCGGATGTCCAAGCCGAGGTCGCGGTCGAGGGTGAACTCGCCGTTGGCGGTGGACGAGCGGTCCACCATCTGCAGGTCGCCTGAGGAGATCACCCGCTGCCGGCTATAGGGGACCTTGTACTGACCGATCCGCAAGGTGAGGTCGCGCAGATAGGTGAACTCGTTGTACCAGTCGAGCAGGGGGGTGGTCTTGACCACGTTGGCGTCGTCGATGTCGTCGCCATCGAAGTCAACGGCTTCGTTGGACTCGTCTCGGGGAGACACGGCGAACTCGACCTTGAACTTGTTGTTCTTGCCCTACATGTTGCCGGCGAACTGGAGCCGGGCCCGGCGGATCATGAAGTCGTGGCTGTAGTCCTCATCGGGCACCACGGTGCCGCTGTAGAGGAACTGAGCCCGCAAGCGCGTCTGGAGCAAGAAGTCTCCATCGGCGCTCTTGAACTCGAGGCCCTTTCCCGGCACGAACTTGGCGGAGTCGGTGTCGACAGGCCGGTTGCTGAGACGCTCGGCCTCCCAGCTTGGTGCCAAGGTGTCGCCTGCGAGCGCAGAGCTGGGGCTGAGCGGGCCGGCGGCGAAGAGGCCACCCAGGACAATCAAGAGCTGAAGACGACAAGACATGCGAGCACTCTCCGCGGTAGCGGACCCCGTGTACCTGTGGCGCACGGCACCCCAGCGACACTCTCGCGGCGCTTCGGTGACAGTCTCGGCCGCTGGGTGACCCGCGGTCCGGTGGACCGACGCTCAGAGGACCCGGGGGCTGATGGACTCGCCCCGCAGGATCCCCGCGAGATCACCGGGCTGCAGCAGGCCGAGGGCCCCCCCACGGGCGGCCTCTTCGTCGAAGTTCGCTTGCTCTCCGGGCCCTTCCCAGCTCCCCAGGAGGAGCGGCACGGGCACGGTCATGTGGTCGCCTGTGCGAGAGGACGTGCCATGGTCTGCCGACACCACGATTCGCAGCGAGTGGGGCGGCAGACCTCGCAAGAACGTGCCCAGGGCGCCGTCGACGCGCGTGAGGAAGTCGCGCTTCTGCAGGGGCTTGCGATCGTGCGAGGCGATGTCAGTGCCCTTGATGTGCAGGACGACCAAATTGTGAACCTTGAGGAGTTCCTGCACCGTTCGGAACTTGAGATCGAGGTCTGTGTCGAGGTTCCCGGTCATGTCCTTGGAGGTGGCGGGCTGGTAGCCCAGTGCCCGCGCCACACCGAGGGCGGTGCCACAGCCCGAGATGAGGGCACCGGGGCTGCGACCCCTGGCCCGGGCCGGCAGCTGGCTGGTGGCGGCGGCCCCGCGGGTGATGATGCAGTTGGCCGGGAAGAGGCCAGCCTTCTTGCGTGCCGTGTTGTGAGGCTGCTTTCCGAGGTGAGCCTCCGCGTGATCGAGCAGCTCCTGGAGGGCGGCGGCCGTGCGCAGGGCCTCTCGGCTCCCATCGATGGCCTGCGCACGCAGCCGACGCTGGATCACGCCGCTGCTGCCGGGATCAGTGTCCGAGATCGAGTCGGACAGCCCGGGCCCATGCAGGGCCACCACCAAGCGATGCTCGTGGCCCACGTAGACATGGCCCAGCAGCCCTCCCCGAAGGCGCACGTCCTTGAGGCCGGCCACGAGGTCCTCCACACCGGAGCGGATGCGTCCTGCCCGGCGATCCACCAGCACACCATCGGGCTGCACGGTGGCGAGGTTGCCCCGAAAGAAGACCGTGTCGGAGGGCAGGGGGACACCGTGCCCGAGGGCCTCGAGCAGACCGCGCCCGAGCAGGGTGGACGTGCCCAGCAGGGCCATCATGCCCTCGCTGGTCTCGGGGGCGACCCCTCTGTCTTTGCCGGTCTGCACTTGCCCCAGACCGCCGGTGGCCGCCAGCATGCGGAGGTAGGGGATGTCGGCGGCCTGGAGCGGGGTGCGATCCCCGAGGGCCGGGATCGGCTCGTCGGCCAGTCCGTCGAGGATGATGAACAGGGTGGGTGGCTGCTCCTCGCTCGGGCCCTCGTTGTTTGGCTCGGGGAACTCGGGCTGCACGGCGGAGAAGGACTCGCTGAGGAAGCCGACCACCCCGGCCACGGTCTTCTGGACGTCGCGGTTGTCCACCACGAACTCGCCGTTCTCCTCGGCCGCGTGCAGGAGGTCGTCGTGGATCCAGCGCACGGACTGAAAGGAGTCCAGGTAGGCCGACTCATCTCGCTGCGCCGCTCGCTTGGCGCGCATGGGAAAACGGGCGCTGTGGAGCTTCTCGGAGGGCACCGCCAAGAGCAGGCCAGCGAGGACCACGTCGGCCTCGGGCGGGACGTACTGACGGAAGGGCGGCAGCAGGTGGGTGCCCTCGATGATGAGGTGGGAGTTTTCCCGAATGGAGCGCTTGACCACAGCCCGGATGCCCACCGCGACCTGGGCTGCCTGCTGGCGGAAGCCGAGCAGCACGCGCTCCCGGGGATTGGACAGCACCTGCCCACCCTGGATGGTGCCGCGGAAGCTGTGGTCGTAAAGACCGGGCACCACAGCGGGCGAGAGCACAGCCCGCATGGTCTCTCGGATCAGGTCCGTGCTGGTCACCATGCGGATGCCCAGGCGGAAGGCGAGCTCGGTGGCCAGGGTGGACTTGCCGGTGCCCGTCGCGCCGCCAATGAGCAGCACCATGGGCCGACGTGCGCGGCGCAGCCAGCCGGTGAGCAGGAAGCGCCGGGCGTGCGAGGCCCCATGCTGGTCCCGGAGACGCCGGGCGACGCGCTCCTCGACCTGCTGCTCGGTGACGGTTCTCTCGCCGAGCTGCTGCAGCCAGGCCAGGGTGTCATCGCCCACCTGGATGGCGGGCTCGATGTCGAGGCCAGCGGTGAGCAGCGAGCGCAGGAGGATTCCCCGGGAGAACGGGAGCGGCCCTTCGGCGGTGCCCACCAACGGCCGGGACTGGGCCACCGCGCGGGGCTTGGGCACACGCTTGCCCAGCCGCGCCTCGATGAGCACCTGCAGCCGCTCCTCGAGCTCGTCTGCGGTGACCTCCTCAAGGTCGGCGATGCTCTTGCGGAGCTCCCGGGACAGGGCGAAGGCGTCGTTCATGCCGAGCCCTCGCTCCAAGAGGCTGGCGGTGATCATGCCGCTCTGAAAGCGGAAGCGACCGTGCTTGCTGAGCACGGTGGGGCGGCCACGGGTGATGGAGCGGCTCATGGTCTTCCTTGGAATGTCGACGGGGGACGGGGCATGGCTTCCCCGATTGGGCCGCATTGTGGCAGGCAGATGGCGCCCAGAGGGCAGCGGGGAAGCAAGGCCGTGAGAACTCTGTCGCACGACCCTGGACCCCTCTCCCCCTCGCTACCACGGGCACCTCATCGAAGGGAGATCCCATGCCGGCCTTGGCCACGCAGACGCTGCGCACCGTCCTGATTCTCGCCACCCTCGGCTCCAGCTTGGTGGCCTGTTCCCGCGACACGGCCCAGTCCCGCACTGGCGAGGGCAAAGGAGCCGGCACAGCGACGAGGAGCTCCAGCGGCCGCCAGGTCATCCAGAACAAGGGCTCCGACACCCTGGTCAACGTGGCTCAGGCCTGGGCCGAGGCCTACAAGGAGATCGATCCCAGTGTGGCCATCGCCGTGACCGGTGGCGGCTCGGGCACCGGCATCAGCTCCATGATCAACGGCACCGTGGACATCGCCAACTCCAGCCGAAAGATGAAGGACAAGGAGCTCGAGGCAGCCAAGGCCAACGGGGTGGACCCCGTCGAGCACGTTGTGGGCTTCGACGCCCTCGCCGTGTACCTGCACGCCGACAACCCCATGACCGAGATCTCCATCGAGCAGCTCCGGGCCATCTATGGAGAGGGGGGCGCCTTTGAAAAGTGGAGCGACCTCGGCGTGACCGTGCCGGGCTGCGACAGCGACGAGATCGTGCGCGTGAGCCGGCAGAACAATTCCGGCACCTACGCCTACTTCAAGGAGGCTGTGCTCGACGAGACGGGCGAGTACAAGCTCGGCTCCCGCGACATGCACGGCTCCAAGGACGTGGTGGACTTGGTGGAGAAGACCCCTTGCGCCATCGGGTACAGCGGTCTCGCGTACAAGACCGAGCACATCGCCACTCCCGGGGTCAGCAAGGCGGCGGGTGAGCCTGCGGTGATCCCCTCGGTGGACACGGCCATCGACCAAAGCTACCCCATCGCCCGGCCGTTGTTCATGTACACCGCAGGTCAGCCCGCTGGTGTCGTGAAGGGCTACCTCGACTGGATCATGTCCGACGTGGGCCAGTGCATCCTTCTGGACAAGGGCTACGCGCCCGCTGCGACCGTCACCTGCGGGTGATCGGGAGGCGCCCATGAAGCGCTACGAACGACGGATCAGCGCCGACATGCAGGCCATCGAAGAGCAAGTGGAGTGGATCGCCGACGCGGTCCGCAACGCCGTGCTCCGTGCGGTCGAGGCGCTGGAGAAAGACGACAAGAACGCCCTGTATCAGGTCGTTCTCAACGACCTCCCCATCAACCGCCGGGTCCGGGAGACCGACGCCATGTGCCACGCATTTGTGGCCCGTCACCTCCCCGCCGCTGGGCCCCTGCGGGAGGTCAGCTCCGTGCTGCGCCTCAACATCGCCCTGGAGCGCATCGGCGACTACGCCGTGACCATCGGGCGGATCGGCGTGAAGCTGGAACACCCGCCCGCACCGGCGCTGCTCGCGGAGATCCGCCAGATGGGCGACCTGTCCGTGGGCATGCTGGAGAAGGCCACACGCGCCTTCCTCACCAAGGACGTCGCGCTGGCGGAAGACACCAAGGCCCGCGCGCAGCGTGTGGACGAGCTCCACTACATGGTCTTCCAGCGGCTTGTCGGTGGAGAAGCCAGCCAGGGACTCCCGGCGCTGGTCTCCGAGCTGAACATCCTTCGCCAGCTCGAGCGTGTCAGCGACCAGTCCAAGAACATCTGCGAGGAGGCGATCTTCGCGGCATCTGGGCAGACCAAGCCGCCCAAGGTCTACAAAGTCCTCTTCGTGGACCAGACCAACGCCTTGTGGTCCCAGCTGGCGCGTGCGCTGGCTGCGAAGGCCTTCCCCAACAGCGGGCGCTTCTTCAGCGCCGGCACCGCGCCCGCCTCTCACATCGACCCGGTCCTCACCGAGCTGGCAGGCGAGCTGAGCCTGGACCTGAGCGGGGTGCGCACCCAGCGTCTCGCCCCGCTCAAGCTGAGCCCCGCCGAGTACCACGTCATCGTGGCGCTGGGCGATGTGCCCGATCTGCCCGAGATTCCCTTCAAGACGGTGCTCCTGCGATGGGCCGCCCCGACCGAGGCCCCCCCCTCCGAGGCCGCCCGCGAGCTGGGCGCCGCCGTGCGTGACCTCATGGAGGCTCTCCGTGGCGAAGACGCGAGCTGAACCCCCGTCCGATGCGATCGATGCGGCCTGGGTCTGGGATCGCATCGCGCAGTCCGTGGTGTTCCTCGGCGGCATCTCCGCAATTGTGTTTATCGTGGGGATCTTCGTCTTCGTGTTCAAGGAGGGCTTCGGCTTCATCTTCGCGGACATGGACGTCGTCGAGTTCTTCACTTCGCCGGCGTGGCGCCCGACCTCGGACAACAACCCCACCTACGGCACCCTGGCCCTCATGGCGGGCACCGCCAGCGTGACGGGCTTCGCGGTGCTCATGGCGGTCCCGCTGTCTCTGGGCGCCGCCATCTACATCGCCGAGTTCGCCGGGCCCAAGTCCCGTGAGATGTGGAAGATCTTGATCGAGCTGCTGGCCGCCATCCCTTCTGTGGTCTGGGGCTTCATCGGGCTCTCCATCATGAACCCGCTGATCATCGAGCTCTTCAACGTGCCGGTGGGTCTCAACATCCTCAACGCCGGCGTCATCTTGGGCCTGATGGCCGCCCCCATCATGACCACCATCGCTGAAGACGCCCTGAAGGCCGTGCCCGACACATACCGGGAGGCCGCCGAAGCCCTCGGCGCCACCAAGTGGCAGGTCATCTGGCGGGTCGTGCTGCCCGCGAGCCGCAACGGCCTCATGGCGGCGATCCTGCTCGGGGTGGGTCGCGGCTTCGGCGAGACCATGGCGGTGCTCATGGCCAGCGGTCACTCCATCAACATCCCGGGCAGCCCCTTCGACTCGGTGCGGGCGCTCACCGCCACCATTGCCGCCGAGCTCGGCGAGACCGCCCAGGGCTCCGAGCACTACCAAGCCTTGTTCACCCTGGGAATCCTGCTCTTCGCCGTGACCTTCGTCATCAACCTCACCGCCGACCTCGTGGTGCGCGGCATCCGGAAGCAGTCATGAGCGCCCCCGCACCCGTCGCTGCTGGCAAGCCCAGCATGTTCGCCGCCACCGAGCAGAACGTTCACAACCAGCGCGTCATGAGCGCGGTCAAGTCCCTCTTCCTGGGCATGACGCTGCTGCTGTCGACCCCGGTCGTCATCATCCTTAGCGTGCTCCTGTACAAGGGCCTGCCCGCCATCTCCTGGGAGTTCCTGACCGCCGATCCCATCCACGGCATGACCGCGGGGGGCATCTTTCCGGCCCTCTTTGGCACCATCTGCATCGTGGTGGTGGCCCTGTTGGCGTCGGTGCCTGTGGGTGTCGCGGCCGCGCTGTACCTGAGCGAGTACGCGCCCGACACCTGGTTCACGCGCACCATCAACCTCGCGATCATCAACCTCGCCGGCGTGCCGAGCATCGTGCACGCACTCTTCGGGCTGGGTGCCTTTGTGCTCTTCTTCGGCTTCGGCACGAGCATCCTCGCCGCCAGCCTCACCCTGGCGGTCATGACCCTGCCGGTGGTCATCGTGAGCACACGCGAGTCCCTGCAAGCCGTGCCCCTGGCCTTCCGCGAGGCCTGCTGGAACATGGGTGCCACGCGCTGGCAGACCATCCGCAAGGTGGTGCTGCCCAACGCCATCAGCGGCATCCTCACCGGCGTCATCCTCGAGGTGTCCCGAACGGCCGGCGAGACCGCACCCATCATGTTCACGGGTGCTGCCTTCTTCCTGCCCTTCCTGCCGCAGAGCGTCTTCGACCAGACCATGGCCCTGTCCCTGCACCTCTTTGTGGTCTCCACCCAGGTACCGGGCGTGCCTGAGGAGCTGCCTTACGGTGTGGCCCTCGTTCTCATCGGCATGGTGCTCGTCATGAACTCCCTGTCCATCGCCTTCCGCGTGTACCTCCGCAGGAGGAAGAAGTGGTGAGCCCCCGTGCCGACGAGCCGGCCAGCACCGCCCCCAAGGTGAAGCTGAGCGTCAAGGACCTGACCATTCGCTATGGGCAGAGCACCGCCTTGGCGGGTGCCAGCTTCGATGTCTACGAAAACGAGATCTTTGGGATCATCGGCCCTGCCAACAGCGGCAAGACCTCGCTGCTGCGTGTGCTCAACCGCATGGACACCTTCAACACCGCCATGAGCTGGGAGGGCCAGGTCAGCCTCGGCGGCCAGGACCTTCGCACTTGGCGCAACCTCTACTCCCTGCGGCGCCGCATCGGGGTGGTCTTTCCGCTGCCCGTCGGCCTGCCCATGAGCATCTACGACAACGTGGCCCTGTCCCCCCGTCTGAGGGGCATCAAGAACAAGGCCGAGCTCGACGTCATCGTGGAGCGCTGCCTCACCCGGGCCGCCCTGTGGGACGAGGTCAAGGACCGGCAGCAGCAGCTCGGCAGCATGCTCTCGGGCGGCCAGCAGCAGCGCCTCACCATCGCCCGCGCCCTGTCCCAGGAACCCGAGCTGCTCCTCCTGGACGAGTTCTCCATCGCGGTGGACCCGGTCACCACCATGAAGATCGAGGACGTGCTGCGCGGCCTCAAGTCCGAGATGACCATCGTGCTCGTGACGAACCTGGTGCAACAAGCCCGGCGGCTGGCGGACCGCACCGCGTTTCTGCTCATGGGCGAGTGTGTGGAGGTGGCCGAGACCGAAGACCTCTTCACCGACAAGGTCCGCGACCCCCGCACCCGTGACTATGTGGAGGGACGTTTTGGCTGAGCCGACCCCCGCGCCAGCCGAGCTGGCCGCCGCCGTCCGCACCCGGGACCTCTGTCTCTGGTATGGCGACTTCCAGGCCCTCTACGACGTCAGCATCGACTTCAAGCAGGGCCAGATCACCGGCCTCATTGGGCCCTCGGGCTGTGGCAAGTCCACCATCCTGCGCAGCCTGAACCGCATCGTGGAGCGCCTCGGCTACGTGCGCACCACGGGCTCGGTCCAGCTGCTGGGGCACGACATCTTCGCGCCGGACGTGGAGCTGGTGCAGCTGCGCAAGCGCATCGGCATGGTCTTCCAGCGGCCCAACCCGCTGCCGTTGTCCATCCGCGACAACGTGCTGTTCGGCACCGACATCCACAGGCCCAGCGGCAAGAAGCTCTCGAAGTCCGAGCAGGACGAGATCGTCGAGACCAGCCTCAAGAAGGTGCTGCTCTGGGACGCCGTGAAGGACCGCCTCGGAAACCGAGCGGTGTCCCTGTCCCTCGAGGAGCAGCAGAAGCTCTGCATCGCGCGCCTGCTGCCCGTGCAGCCCGCCGTGTTGCTCATGGACGAGCCCTGCTCGGCCCTGGACCCCAAGGGCACCGAGGCCGTCGAGGAGCTCATCTGGCAGCTGCGTGGCGAGTACACCATCGTCATCGTCACGCACAACATGGCCCAGGCCCGGCGAGCCAGCGACGACTGTGCCTTCATGCTCATGGGCAAGGTGGTGGAGTTCGCGCCCACCGACCAGATGTTTGTCACGCCCAAGCACAAGGAGACGGCGGACTACATCGAGGGCCGGTACGGCTGAGGGTCGTGGTGAGCCTGAGCTGACCTTGCTCGGACGGGACGAACCCATGGGTGGGGCGAGCTCGAGGGCTCCGCGCGGCCCGCTCAACCCATGGATGTTGAGGACGTTGTCGACGTTGGGTGCTGCACTGGCTGCGACAGCCAAGTGCGACCGTGGACGGCCCCGATCCGGCAAAGGGGTCGCGCCTGTGCCTCCGCGCGCCCATGGCTGGTCCCGCCCTTTCTTGGGGGGTGTGACTTCGAGAATGGCCTGTCATTCGGCATTCTGGCGGCTCCCGCAGGCGGGCGGACCGGCGCCTGCTCCAACGTCCCGAAGCACGGACGCCGCGACCGCAGGGTCCCCACGCTTGCCCGCTCTGCGCAGGGATGGACGAGTCTGAAGCTCTGTGAGCGCGCAGCAACGCCGGCCAAGCCAAAGCGGAGCCGCCCCTCGGTGGGAAGGACGGCCCCGCGGGCATGGATGGTCGACGGGGCTCGAGCGGCGACGCGCTCAGCTGGGGGGCGTCACCGCCTGGCTCTCCATCTCCAGCAACCTGCGCTCCAGGCCACGGGCGAGCTCGAACCGTCTCTTGGATTGCGGTTGCACCTGACTCGACGGTCGCGGACGTTCCGGACGCTACCGACGAAGCAGCGGCTGCATCGAATCGGCGCGGTGGCGGAGCGCAGCGGCGTAGGCCTCTCGGCCATCCAACTCCGCATCGGAAGCCGAACGCTCGAGCGATGCAATATTTGCTACAATGCGCTGCTGGCGAGCCTTCCACACCCGCTCATCGCGGGCGTTTTCAACATCGAGTCGATCCTCAAGAGTCCAGTCCACGTCAACACCCTCGGCCGGGATGTGGGGAGAAGCACCGGCGCGCGCGGGCAGGTGTGCGACAGGTTGTGTCGAGACGCCAGAGGGCGAAGGGTCGAACCCCTCCGTCGCTTCTCGGTCTGACGAAACCCCGGACCCGCCCGGCGCCTCCTGCGGTCCACCCTGAAGAATGGACCACAGGAGGCTTGCGACCAGGAGGGCGCCGCCAATGACATAGCTGCGCCGTTCCAACATCAGTTGCAGCTCGACTTGGCAGCGGTGCGCACGATGACCGCACGCTCCTTGCTCGTCAGCAGACCTGCGTTCACGGCATCCTTCGAAGCCTTGGACACGGCGCTCACGTACTTGCCGTGGTTGGCATAGTCACCACAGTCGCCGACGGTCAGCTCAACGTACTGCTCGCCAGAACAACCATCGGCGTCAAACGCCACACCCACAGGGGTCGCAGCGCAGAGGTCATCACCGTCGAGCACGCCGTCAGCGTCGTCGTCGTCGTCGCAGACGTCGCCTGCGCCGTCGCTGTCCGTGTCGGTCTGGTCGCCATTCGAGACAAGGCTGCAGTTGTCCGAGGTGTCAACAACGCCGTCGCCATCGTCGTCCGCATCGCAGACATCCCCCTCACCGTCGGCATTCGTGTCGGCCTGGTCGGGGTTGTAGTCGGCGGCGCAGTTGTCGATGTCGTCGATGGTGCCGTCTTCGTCGGTGTCCGCTTCGCAGGTGTCACCAATGCCGTCACCGTCCGCATCCGCCTGGTCCAGGTTGGCGTCCACCGGGCAGTTGTCGGTGTCGTTGCAGACGAGGTCGGCGTCGCCGTCGCCAGTGGAGTCATTGCCGAGGCAGACGTCGAGGTCTTCGCAGACTTGGTCACCATCGGTGTCGCCGTAGCTGTTGTCGCCGAGGCAGAGGTCAACGACATCACAGACCAAGTCACCATCCACATCTGCATCGGCCGGGTCGGTGGGACAGAAGTCCGTGTCGTCACAGACACCATCGGAGTCGCTATCGCCCGTGGCATCGTCGCCGTAGCAGACGTCTGCGTTGTCGCCAACACCGTCGAGGTCGCTATCGCTGCTCTCGGAGGCGTCGTTGGGGAAAGCGTCGCCGTTGTCGCCCACGCCGTCACCATCGGAGTCGTCCCACTCGGTGATGTCGTTGGGGAAGGCGTCGCCGTTGTCGCCCACGCCGTCACCATCGGAGTCGTCCCACTCGCCGCTGTCGTAGGGGAAGGCATCCACCGCGTCCGCGTAGCCGTCGTTGTCGTCGTCATCGTCGCAGACATCTCCGAGCCCGTCGCTGTCGTTGTCGGCCTGGTCGGCGTTGACGTCGATGGGGCAGTTGTCCACGTCATCGTCGATGCCGTCCCCGTCTCCGTCAGCGGTCGCCACGAGGAGCGTGACATCTGCGGTCAGCCCAGCGTCGAACAGGAGGGTGAGACTGTTGGCCCAGGTCTGGCTGTAGAGTTCAACGCCATCTGCGTCGTACGCCGCATTGAAGCCACGGATACCGTTCCCTGCGAGGAGGGTACCGCGCGACAGGTCACCGGTGAAGGAGCCGCCCTGGGTGAGGTCGCGGTCGGTGCTGCTGTCGATGACCTCAAGGAAGGACTTGTGGTCGGCGGTGGTCAGGGCGATGACCGAGCCGGTGCCGGAGGTGCCGTCGGAGAGGTTGAGGTAGCCGGGGTTGCCCAGGCTGTAGTACGGACAGGCTTCGCTGTCGTCGAAGGTCAGCGTCGCGGTGTAGCCGCCGCTCGCAGTGCGGACGTAGTTCGTCAACGCCGAACCGTAGCTAGCCGGCCAGGACTGGGTGAAGTCGAACTCGAGGGTCAGCGTGAACGCCGCATCTTCACAGAGCAGGCCACCGTAGGGCCAGCTGCCGCCGAAGGTGTAGGGCGGAGCGTAGACCTCACTCGCCACACCGGTGATCGTCAGGCCGGTAGGTGAGTCAGCCAGCGCGTCGGCGCTCGCAGCCAGCGCAAGGGCGGGAAGGAGGAGCGCCACGCGGGCGAGGGTGCAGGGGAAAGTGGGCATGAGTTCTCCATGTCGTGGAGGCGCAGCTCGGCCCTCGGCCAGCCAGGGGGCCGGCGTCCGGACGGAGTGCGATGGGGGTGGGGAGCAGACCCGCGGCGCCGGTTGGCGTGGATGGGGACTGGCGACGGGGCCGTCCCAGACGCACCCACAGGCTACCCCCGTGTCATCGAGAATCACGTCCAGGTGGGCGTTTTGTCCCGTTGCGACACGTCTGTGTCCCGAGGGGACATGGGGGCCGCACGCCCCGCAGATCAGGCAGGCCCTCTCCCTCGGGTTGCCCCCAGGGCCTGCTTGGGCGGGTGGCCGAACCAGGCCGAGTACGTGCGCGAGAAGTAGGCCGGGCTCAGGCCGACCTGATGTGCCGCCTCGGCCACGGTGTGCACCGCTCCCCGCTCGAGCAGCGCCTTGCCCGTCTCCATGCGGCGGGCGCGGAGCAGGTCGCTCGGGCTCTCGCCGCAGATCCGCTGGACCTCGCGGAGCAGCTGGCGGCGGCTGTAGGCCAAGGCCTTGGAGAGCTGCGCGACCCCAAAGCCCGGTTCGGCCATCCGCTGTGCGATCACCGCTTCGAGGCGCACGACCATCGCCTGATCCACCTCGCTCAGCAGCGACGGTGGCGGCTCCTCGGGCTCGCCCTCTCCCCCGCCAACCCGCTCGGCGGCCCCGTGCCCGCGCGCCACGAGCTTGCCCACGCGGGCCAAGAGCTCGCGCATGCGCAGCGGCTTGGTCATGTAGTCGTCCGCCACCGCCAGCCCCGCGATCCGGTCCTCCTCTGCAGACTTTGCGCTGGCCAGCAGGATGGGCACATGGGCGAGGGTGGGCTCAGCGCGCAGGCGGCGGCAGAGCTCGAGGCCGTCCATGTCCGGCATCATCACGTCGGACACCACCACATCGGGCGGCTGCGCGAGGGCGAGGGCGAGGGCCTGCCGCCCGTTGGACGCCGGCTCGACCAGGAAGCGGCGGCGGAGGTGGGCCACCAGGAAGTCCCGCATGTCGGCGTGGTCTTCCACCAGCAGCACCCGCGGCAAGGGGGCGTCGGCGTCATCGGGCACAGGCAGGGTGGCGTCCAGCACCTCGCTGGCTTCGCCTTCCGCGTTCGTCCGGCCCCCGAGGTCCAGGTCCTCCGGAGAGAGGTGGTCCACGCCCATGGGGAGGTGGAACCAGAAGCGACTGCCCAGCTCGGGGTAGCTGTCGACGCCGATGTCGCCGCCGTGCAGCAGCACCAGGTCCCGGGCCAGGGCCAAGCCGATGCCCACGCCGCCGTAGCGCCGGGCGTCGCCGCGCTCGCCCTGCTCGAAGCGCTCGAAGAGGCGCTGCTGCTGGTCGAGGGGGATGCCCACGCCGGTGTCCTGCACCTCCACCCGCACCTGCTGCGACTCGCCGTCTTCGTCTGGGGTGGTCACCACGCGGACGATGATGTGGCCCCCTTCCCCGGTGAACTTCACTGCGTTGACCAGCAGGTTGCTCAGCACCTTGTCGATGAGGTCGGCATCGAACCAGAGCTCGCACTCGCCCTCGGGCAGCTCCATCCGCAGGTCGAGGCCCTCGCGCTCGCAGCGTGCACCGAAGCGCCCCGCGACCTGCCGGACGAAGGACACGAGGCCGTGGCAGCGCACCCGAATGTGGAGCTGGCCGCTCTCCAGCCGGGCCAGATCGAGCAGCTGCTCGACCAGCGCCTCGAGGCGGTGGGTGTTGCGGCGAATCACGTCGAGGCGCGCGCGGGCGGCCCCCTCGGGCACCTCGCCGGAGGCCGCCAGATCTTCGAGCGGACCGACCACCAAGGTGAGCGGCGTGCGCAGCTCGTGGGAGAGGTCGGCAATGAGCCGGGTGCGGAGGGCGTCGAGCTCCTCCAGGCGGGCAGACTTGGTGGCGATCTCCAGGTTCTGCGACACGAGCACCTCGGCCTGCCGATGCAGCTCTTCGGTGCGCTGCGCCACGATGGCCTCCAGCTCGATCTCTCGGCGCCGGCGGACCGACGCTCGCCACAGCGCCCACAGCGCGCCGAGGCCCAGGCCGGACAGGCCGATGACCACGAGGAACGCGGGCGTCTCTCGGAAGGCAGGGGGCCGATGGACCGACAGCGTGGCGACGTTCTCGCTCCACAGCTCCCCCAGGCCTGCCTGCACCTCAAGCTCGAAGTCGCCCGGGGGCAGATTGGTCCAGCTCCCCATGTGCAGCGAGGTGGGCCCCCGCCAGCCCTTGTCCACCCCGACCAGGCGAAAGCGAAACCGCAGCTGTTCGGGGTTCGAGAACTCGGGCGCAGTCCACCGGACCTCGAGCAGCCGGGCGGTCTGATCGAGGTGCAGGGCGCGCGCGTGTTTCAGGTGCACGACCGCTCCGTCAACGGCGACCTCCTCGATGATGGGGTCGGGGGGGGTCGGCTCCACGATGAGGCGCGGATCGACGACCGCAAGGCCGCGCTGGGTCGGAAACCACAAGCGGCCCTGGGCGTCGCGCGACCCAGCCGGAGACGCGCCGCCGTTGGCCTCTCGGTTGAGCATGCCGTGCCGCTCGGTCAAGCCCACGGTGAAGACGCCCTCGACCTCGCCTTGGACAAAGGCCCGCAGCGAGCCGAGGGAGGCCCATGTGAGGCCGCGGTTGGTGCTCATCCACAGGCGGCCCTGATCGTCGGGCAGCAGGCTGTGGATGGCGTCGTCGTAGAGGCCCTGGGCGGTGCTGAGGCAGACCGGGTCGGCGGAATAGGGCGGCGAGAGCTGACACAAGCCGGCGTCTTCGGTTCCGACCCAGATCTCGCCTTCGGGCGAGGCCCAGACCGCGCGCAGGGTGTTGGACGACAGGCCCTCCGCCCGGGTCCAGCGGTCCACCTGGCCCTCGCTCAGGCGCAGCAGTCCTCCGCCGCGTGTGCCCGCCCAGAGGGCGCCGTCAGGGGCTTCGGCGAAGGCCGCCACGTCCGTCAGGGGCTGCCCGTCCGGGTCGAGGACCGAGCGGAATCTGGCGCTCTCCGCGGGCCGATGGAGCAAGGCGTGGCTGGCCCCCAGCCAGACCCCCTGATGACCATCGGTGAACATGGCCCGGACGCTGGTGGTCGGCGTGAACCCGAGCCCGTCAAGGTCGATGGGGATGCAGGCATCGTCGGTTTGCACGCACACCCCGCCGATGGTGGCGAACCAGAGGTCTCCGTCTGGTGCCTGCATCATTGCGGGCACGCTGGTCTCGGCCGTGGGAGGCCGCTGTCTCCAGTGGGAGGCCAGGCGGGACCCGCCGTCGGTCACCTCGTAGACGACCCCCTGGTAGTCGCCCACCCAGAGCCCCTGGTCGCGATCGACCAAGAGGGTCCACGGTGCCGAGGGTCCCATCTCGGGCTCAACCCCGTCGACCAGGCGCGGCCGCACCTGGGCGAGCCCGCCGCCATCGGTCGCGAGCCACAGCCCGCCATCGCGCCCGGGCACGATCTCAAACAGGCGCGCCCCGAGCTCGCCGACTGGCTCGGTCCCGCGCACCACGGCGTGGGACACCATCCGCCAGGGCTCACCGTCGATGACCCGCGACCCTCCTCGGCAGTCGAGGGTGGGGACCCGCTCCAGGCGCTCGTATCCGTCCGCATCGAGGGTCCACCAGCCCGAGAAGTCGCGCACCCAGAGTCGATCCGAGTAGAGCAGCTCGCAGACCCCTGCGCCTTGTTGCCCGGGCGGGTCGAGGGCGGTCAGGCCGCGGCCCTTCTCGTATAGAATGACCCCCGTGGAGGTGCCCAGAAACACCCCCCCGTCGGGATGGCGCACCATCGACTGCACCCGACCCAGGCGCAGGGTCGGTTCGAGCGCCCGGGCCACCAGATCCGGTCCCAGCACCCACACCCCGTGCTCCCGGGTGCCCACCCACAGCTCGTTGTCCACGTCGAGCAGGGACTCGGGACGCGCGCCCGGGGGCAGCCCCTTGGCCGCCTTCGGGCCATCCCCGTCGAGGCGGGCAAGCGCATCGGGGCCGTAGGCCCAGGTCGCCTGGTTGCCGGTGAACAAGTGCTCGTAGAGGGCGCCGCTCCCCGGCTGGGGTGCCCACTGGGTGAAGCGCGAGCCCGGGTGTCCCTCGCCATCCAGGGCCAACACCGTGCCTTCCTCAGTCAGAAGCCAGAGCCGCCCGCCGCCGCCGCTCTCCACAGCCACGAAGCGGTTGCTCGGAAGCTCGGGGTGCTGCGCCCGGCGGAAGGTGCGCATGGCCAAGCCGTCGAAGCGCACAAGGCCGTCGAGGGTCGCCATCCAGACGTAGCCCTCGTCGCTCACCGCCACGTCTCGGAGGTGGTTGATGGGCAGGCCGTCCTGCACGGTCCAGTGGTCGAGGAGGTGTCGCCCGTCCAAGGCCAGCTCGGTGGTGCTGGCCTCGGCCCCGCCACTGGCCAGGACCCACAGCAAGACCAGGGTGTTCAGCAGGGGCGGGGGACGGGGCACAGGATCAGCTGAGTCCAGCGAGGGGAAGGGGCGGGTGCCCTAGCGTGCCGCGCGGCCATCCGGGGCTGCCTGTCCCCGCAGAGCACGGAACTGTCCCGGTTGCGCACCACGACTGTAGACGCCGAACCGGCCGCGCACACATGGAGCTGGGCGTCGATGGCTCGGCCCTCCACCCAGCTCCCCTCCATGGCCAGGGCCCCAAAGCCCAGGGAGGTGACTGCCCGCTCCGCGAGTCTCGCTCGGGCACGCGCCAGGCCGCCAGAGCGGTGGAGGCGCTCCCCGACGCCGACGACCGCAACACCTGCGGTGAGGTCGTCGAAGGCCACCAGCCCGCGGTTGGGGGTGACCCGGTAGACACCCGCACCGGCTGCGGTGGGCTCGAAGACGAGGAGGCCCCTGTGTGCGACATCGTGCGACATTGTGCGAGGCACGGGGCATCCGAGGCGGGGGAGGAGCCTGACCGGCGGGGTGGCTTTCTTGAGGTCCTCGATGGCCTTGCATCAAGATCTGCGGTTGGCCGAGAATGCTCACTGAAAGGTGCTTCAGGCCTGTGTTCTCGAAGTCCCAGGCGGGCCGGCCGGGACCACGGGATCGCCCGGTCCGATGGGTCCTCCGGAGAGCTGCCGCCATTTTGTGCCAACTTGGGCCGGCTCTCGCACGCCGGGCCGGACACCGTTCCGCCCGGGCAGCCAAGGCCAGGTTCGCTGGTGGTTGTCTGACCGCCGCCCGTGCGATGCCCCGGAGGTGACATGGCCGAGCCACAGGCCCCGACGGGGGATCGCCGCCTCGCTGTTGCCTTGGTGCTCTGCGGGGGTGTCGGACTGCTCGCCGTGTGCCTCTGGCCGCCCAGCCCGCCACTGCCGATGTCCCCCGAAGCCGCCGCTGAGGCGAGTGCCCCGAGGCCCTCGGAGAGCCGCCGGGCCCGTGCCCTCCAGGCAAAGCCGGACAAGCCCAAGGTGGCCGCTGTTGATGAGCAGGCGCCCGTGGAGGTTCGCATCCGTCTGGGCCCCCAGGACCGCCTGCACCGCAGCGTCTACATGTCCCTCGGCGCCCACAAAGCCCACCAGCTCCTGCCGGCCGCCGACGAGGCGCCCTGGCCGGACCACCCCGCCAGCGACCGCCTCCAAGAGCTCCTGGAGGCCGACGCGGAGGGCCTCCCTCGGGCCGAGCGGGAGGCCCTGGCCGAGTTGCTCATCGAAGCCGCCGACGACCCCGCCTTGCTCGCGTCACCCTGGGGCCAGCTCATCACTTTTGAGGCGCGCAAGCGAGAGTCCCTGCTCGCCTGGTGCAAGCAGGTCTCGGACGACGAGTGCAAGTGGCACTGGTACGCCGAAGGGGACGTGCCGCCGGAGCGGGACCACCTGGGCCTTGATGCCGACGCGCGGGCACTCTTTGAGGCCCACCCCGACGACGCCGTGGGCGACTTTGCGGCCCTCTACCTGCTCGCGGCCACCCAGGATGAAGTCGTAGGGGTCGAGACGGCGCTCGCCGTGTTGGCGTCCACCCCAGACCCCCTGGTCGCCGCCCAAGCCGCCAGCCGGCTGATGCGCTACGGCCGCTTCAGCGAGCCCCTCGACCGCACCGAGATGGCGCTGGTCGCCGAGGCCTGGCATGAGATGACGCTGCCCCAGCGCTTGCCGCTGGCCCTGATGGGGGTCGACTTCGCCGTGCAGCGCGGTGACCTCTCCCAGGCCGCCGTGTGGCAGGGACGGGCTGAGCTCGTGCGCGAGGAGAACTGCGAAGCGGGTCACTTCACCTGTGAGGCCTACCTGGCTGAGCTCGCCATGACCCGAGGCCAGCTGGCGGCCCTGTCGGGTGAAGCGCCGACGTCCTGGTCCGAGGTGCTCACCGCGGCGGGCTGGGCTTGCCACGAGACCGACCCGCTCCCGGTCGACACGTCGGTCGAGCTCGAGGGGCAGTGGGCCGATGGCTGGCGCTTCACCGGCTGGGGGGAGGCCGACCCGGCATTCGTCGCTTGCTTTGAGGCCGAAGCAGATCGCCAGCCCGTCCCACCAGACCAAGCACGGGTGCTCGTCAAGATCCGGACGTGAGCGGGTGCCCACCACGCCGCCCTTCAGTCCCCCGCCCGCGCCCGCAAGATCGCGATCCGAGCGATGGGCGGCCCCAGCACCTCGAAGATCAGGGTGGTGCCCACCACCACCGTGAGCAGCGTCGGGCCCTCCACCTCGAAGCGCGATGCGGCGCTCAGCGCCAGCCCCAGGGCCACGCCGGCTTGGGGCATGAGTGACAGCGGGGTCCAGAGCAAGGTTCGCTTGCTGCGGTCGCCCAGGGGCAGGGCGCCCAGGGCAATCCCACCAAATCGTCCGGCGGCCCGTGCCGCGACATAAGCCACCGCGAGCCCCCCCACTCCCAGCAGCGCACGGGGCTCCATGTGGGCCCCGGCGAGCACGAAGAACACCACCAGGAAGGGCCACTCAAGGTTCTCCACCTCACGGAAGGGATGCTCGTGCTCCCGCGTGAGGTTGGTGAGGGCGGCGCCCATCGCCACGCTCGCCAGCAGCGTGCTCAGCCCGAGCGCCTCGCACAGACCGGCGCAGACCATGACCAGCCCCAGGGCCTCGAGCGTCGTCGGGCGTCCCGCGCCCAGTCGGCCGGTCAGCGGCGCCGCCAGGGCGCCAAGAAGTGCGCCCACCAGCAGCGATCCCCCCAGCTCACGGCCCGCCTCCAACAACATGCCGCCGTCGAGCTGTCCGGTGTCAACCAGCTCGGCGCCGGCCACCATGATCGCGTAGATCAGCACGCCCCAGACGTCATCCAAGGCGACGATGCTGCGCAGATCGGTGGCGAGGTCGTCATCCTTGCCCAGCTCATCGAGCACTGCGACGGTGGCCGCGGGGTCGGTGGCGGGTGCGATCCCGCCCAGCAACAGCGCCAGCGTCCACCCAAAGCCCGCGAGCCCGACGGTGAGCGCGACCAGGATCGCCGTGCCCACGGACAAGCCCAGGCTGAGGGCCACGGCCCGGCGGCCCCGCCGCTTGAAGGCCACCGCGTCGAACTCGCCGCCCAACAAGAACCCAATCATGGTCAGCGCGATGGCGGCGGCGCCCTCAAACCAGGTCTCGCTGTCGATCGGCAAGACATCCAGCGCCGCTGGCCCGAGGAGCACCCCCAACAGCAGCAACAGGCTGATCGTCGGGATGCGGGTGCGGGTGGCGACGATCTGCACGCCGATGGCCAGCAGCAGCACCGCGCCGATGACGAGCAGCATGGGGGTGGTGGTCATGCCGGCACTGTGGTGGGCTCGCCGGCGGCGCGTGCGTGGCGGACAGTGGGCATCGGGCGGTCTATCGGACGCCGAGGTGCGTCGCGAGTTCTCTGCCGGCGGGCAGCGCGCGGTCCGGTCGCCCCTCGCCCATCCAGGTCAGGCCCGCGCCCGCTCCCACGCGGCCACCAGCTCCCCGGCCGGCGCCCACACCGGAATCGCCCCCCGGTCGTGGCCGCCCCCCAACACCAGGGCCGATGGGGGCCCCTTGCGCCGGGACTCCACCCCACGAATGGCCGTCCACGGATAGCGGTGGAGCCCTCCGGGAATGACCATCACCACGTCATCTTCAAGCAGGAGCACCCCGCACCGGGGGGCACTGCGGCGCACCCGCCACATCTTCCCCACCAGCGCACTCGCCACGGCAACCACCGGTCCCCAGACCCAGGGCGGCGTCTGAACCGCCACGAGAGCGGCCGTCAACAACACCAACACCTTGACTGCCCGGCTGGCGTTGCGCCCCCCCACCGGCACCGGGATCCAGCGACCCTCCGGCAGGGGGCGTCGCGGGTCGAGCAGGCGATGGTCGTCGTGGGGCACGGGCACTCGGGATGGTCCAGCGCCCCGGTCGGGCCGTGAGAATTCGTGACGGGATTCCGGGGGCTGTGCCTGCCCAGGGTGTCGGACACGACATAGCTTCCGCCCAACCCCGGAGCCGTGCGAATCTGTGCCGAAGTCCCCACAGCGTCCGCCACTGCGACGCCTCCTCCTCCCGATTCAGCGCATCTCCCAGCCCGACGAAGTCTCCTGCGGCCCCACGTGTGTGGCTCAGGTGCTGCGCCTGTTTGGCGAGACGCGACCCCTCTCAGACCTCCTGAACCAAGTGCGGCGCAATGCCGACGGCGGCACCCAGGCGGTGTGGCTGGGTCAGCTCGCCCTGGACCTCGGCTACCGCGCCCGACTCTACCCATTTGGGGTGCGGGTGTTCGACCCGACGTGGTGGCGGCTGGAACCGGCGGAGCTGATCTCCCGGCTTGAAGCCCGGTCGGCGGCCCTGTCCCGCCAACCCGGCCGCGAGCGGGACGTGATCACCACCGATGCGTGGCGCGACTTTGTGTCCGCCGGCGGCAAGGTCGCGTTTGTGGAGCCCTCCCCCAAGCTGCTCGTGCGGATCTTGGACCGGGGCCGCCCCATCATCTGCGGACTCAGTGCGAGCTGGCTGTACCGCGAGTCTCGGGAACGCCCCGACGACAACGTGTCCGACGACATTCTCGGCGAGCCGGTTGGCCACTTTGTGGTGGTCCGCGGCTACACCGGCGGCGGTCTGCATCTGCACATCGTCGATCCTGCCGACGACCCTCCCCCCTCGCTGCCCAGCCCGAAGGCCGCCCCGCCTTCGGCCCACGGCGAGTACCCCCTTCCGGCCAGCCGACTGCTTCACGCCGTCCTGCTGGGCGACACCACCCGAGACGCGGTCCTGCTGGAGATCTGGCCGGCCCGTCCGCGGAGCTGAACGATGTCTGTCCCTGTTGTGGTTCTCGACGACCCTGCCCTGCTGCCTGCGGAGCTTCCCGGACTGCGCATCTGCACCACCGCCGACTTCTTGCGGGGTGCCGATGGCTTGACGGCGGGGGCCCGGGTCATCAACCTGGCCTCCGCCCGGGGCTACCTCGAAGCCGGCTGGTACGTGAGCCTGCTCGCTGAAGCGAGGGGGGGGCGGCCTCTCCCTGAAGCCGCACTGCTGGAGCAGTCTCGGGACCGGCGATCCAAGGAACGGGCCCTTCGTGAGCAAGGTGTGGACGTGCTGGACGCCGAAGAGGTGGCGGCCCGACTGCGGCTGGCTGCCGAGGTGGCGCCCCAGCTCTTGACGGGCGGCCTCGCGGTGCCCCTGGTCATCGACGACCCCGACGAGCCCCAGCCCCGGGCGCCCCTTGCGCACGAGGTCGTGGCGGTGCGCATTGTCGCCGGCTCAACCCTCGGTGGACAGGCCCACGAGGCGACCGCCCGGCGGTGCTTTGCGGCATGGCCCCTGCCCCTGATGGAAGCGATGTTGGTCCAGGAAGCGGGCCGCTGGCGGGTGTTCTCGCTGCAGCCGCTGCTGTTGTCGGATCTCAGTGGTGCCGAGCGTGCCGAGCTGCCGGCCCTCCTCGCCCGCTACGGTGCCCGGTCCCAGCCCGAGACCGCCCCCACAATGCTCAGCCTCGCGGTGCTCTGGGATGGCTCAGACCCCGGCACGGCCTCCAGCGCCGAGACCCTCGACCGCCTCGCCCGGGTGGCGGCCCCCCATGGACTGCGGGTGGAGCGCCTGCACCCCTCCGACTTCGACTTGCTGAGCGACCACGACGCGCTGTTCATCCGCACGGTGACGGGCGTGGATCAACCTGCGTGGGCCTGGGCCACCCGTGCCGAGTCCCTCGGCATGCCCGTGATTGACCATCCTGACGCCATTGTGCGCTGTGGCAACAAGGTCTACCTGCACGAGCTCTTGCAGCGCGCCGGCATCGCCACCCCCCCCACCCGCATCTTCGGCCAAGAGTCCAGCTTTGAGGACCTGACCGCCGTTCTCGGCGCCCCGGTGGTGGTGAAGGTCCCCGACGGCAGCTTCTCGACCGCCGTGTTCTGCATCGCCAGCGCCGAAGACTTCGCCACGCGGGTGCCGCCGCTGCTGGAGCGCTCGCCGCTGCTGGTCGCCCAGTCGTTCTTGCCCACCACCTATGACTGGCGGGTGGGGGTGCTTGGCGGCAAGGTCGTGTGGGTGGCCCGCTACCACATGGTGCCTGGCCACTGGCAGATCCGCGATGCCAAGGGTGGCCAAGTGCGCTTCGGTCGTGTCGAGGCGGTCGCCCGGGACAAGGCGCCCAAGGCCGTGCTCCAGATCGCGGTCGCCGGTGCCCGTCTCATCGGCCGGGGCCTGTTCGGCGTCGACATCAAAGACACCGACAATGGCCCCGTCATCATCGAAGTCAACGACAACCCCAACTTGGACACGGGCTACGAGGACGGGGTCGAGGGCGACCAGATCTACGAAGAGCTGGTGCGCTGGTACCTGCGAGAGCTGCGTCCCGCCACGCCCGCTCCGGCCCCCAAGCCCACCCGCGAGGGCTCCGCGCTGGTGGGGCTTCGCAAGCCCATCGGTCGCATGCCCGCGGCCCGGTCCACGCCCTACACCGCCTACCAAGTGGTCGGGCTCGAGCTTGAGTATCCCATCGTCGACCGGGACCTCAACGTGTTGCCCGTGGCAGAGAGCGTTCTCGCCACGCTGGGCGGCCGCCCTTGCTCGGACGTGGCGCTCGGGCGCTTCGGCGCCAGCAACGAGATCGTGGACCACGTGCTGGAGATCAAGAACATCGTCCCCCACAGCAGCCTGGTCCGCGCCGAGGCCGAGCTGGTCGAGGGTGTGCGCCGCCTCGGGGTGCTCCTCGACCAGAAGTACCGGGCGCGCCTGTTGCCCGGCGGCATGCATCCTTGGCTGGACCCCCGCGACACCCGGGTGTGGAAGCGCAGCAACCGGCGCATCTACGAGACCTACACGCGGCTGTTTGACCTGAAGACCCATGGCTGGGCCAATGTGCACGCGGTGCATGTCAACTTGCCGCTCGGCTCGCCCGACGAAGCCGCGGCCATGATGAACGCCGCACGGCTGCTGGTGCCTTACCTGCCGGCGCTCGCAGCATCGTCCCCCCTGGTCCAGGGCGAGCTCACCGGGCGGGTCGACAACCGGGTGGCGTGGCTGTTGGAGCATCAGGCGCGGCTGCCCGAGAGCATGGCCCGCCTCGTGCCGGAGCACCTCACCAGCCTCGCCGACTACAAGAAAGACGTGCTGGCGCCCATGTACGCGGCGGTGGACCGCATCCCCGGCGCCGAGGCGCTGCGGGCCGAGTTCCTCAACGCCCGGGGCGCGGTCATCAAGGCGAGCCGGAACAGCATGGAAGTGCGCATTCTCGACGTGCAGGAGTGCGTGCGGGCCGACGTCGCGGTGGCTTGGTTTGTGCGGCGGTCGCTGCGTTGGCTGGCCCGCAGCCTCGCGAGCCTGCCGCCCTCACCCCAGTGGATGCTGGAAGACGATCTTCTCGCGGTCTCTCGGCTCGGCGGTCAGGCCCGGGTGCACGCGCCCTTCTTGCCGTCGGCCACCCGGGACGCTGCCGGCCTCGCGTCTGCCCAAGACGTGCTCCAGTGGATGCTTCACAACGTCGATGGGCGCATCGCTGTCGACGAACAAGTCTATGCCGACCTCTGCGCGGGCATCATCGCCCGGGGCAGCCTGTCCGAGGCCATTGTCCGCAAGCTGGGCCCCCTCGCCGACGCCGCGGATGCCAGCAATGAAGCCACGGCGGGACCGGCCTTCACCGAGGCCGCCCGGGCCATCTGGATTCAGCTCGCCGACTGCTTGTTGGACAACCGTCCCTGGTCCGGTCGGGACGACTGAGTGCGCCCCCACGTCATTGTGAGCTGTGAGCACGCGGGCTGGGCCGTGCCGCCGGGGGTGGACCTCGGCATCAGTGCGGCCCAGCGCTCCAGCCACATCGGCTGGGACCGGGGTGCTGCCCAATTTGCGGATGCGCTGGGCGCGTCCTTGGGGTTGCCGGTCTTTCGGGGGGTGTGGAGCCGGCTGGTGGTGGACCTCAACCGCCGGGAGACCGACCCAGGGGTGATGGCCCCGGTGTCTGGGGGCATCCCCATTCCCGGCAATGTGGGTCTCGATGCTGCGTCCCGAGAAGCCCGCTTGGCCCGCTGGCACCGGCCGTGGCGGCGGGCACTGTGCCATGCGGTGGATGAGGCGGTCGGCGCCGGCGGATGCATCCACATCAGTGTGCACTCCTTCGATCCCCACTTCCATCCGGGGGGTGGGCCCGGCATGGACCCGGCCCGGGTGGACCTCGATCTTGGGGTGCTCTTCGACCCGTCCAGATCCATCGAGAACAGCTTGGCAGAAGCGCTTCTGGCCGAGCTGCGCGCGGAAGGGTGCTCGGCCTATGCGAACCGACCGTATGCCGGCACCGCTGAAGGCATGGTGACCTGGCTGCGGGCCCGCCACTGTCAACAGTACGCCGGGCTGGAGCTGGAGCTGCGTCAGGGCCCGATGGACCATGTGGTTGCCCAAGACGTTGTAGCCAAGGTCATCTTGGCGGCTATGGGCTGACCCGTGTGGGGCGCGTGTGGACGCAAGGGTCTCCCCACCCGACGGTTGAGTTGTGGTCGCTCAGACCGCGGGGTTGTTGAGTACTGACGGTGTCTGGCACCCCGGGGGAGGCCGCTCGCGATGACCGCTTGGACGGGGGCGTTGTTGTCCGGTTCCGCTGGATCTCTGCGGGTCTCGTTGCAGGCCCCGCCTCCGCCATTGCCGGACGGGAAAGGGGCAAATGACATCCCTCAAGTCCCGGCTTAGCTGGCCGTTGGGGTGGGGCCTGCGCGGGGTGGATGGTGCGGTCCCCCCCTTGATCAATGCTGAGGTGAAGTGATGCTGCTCACATCGAGGCGCAATCGGTTGGTTGAGGTCTTGGTTTGAGCACATCTTGTGTCACTGTATTGGGTAGTCTGCCTGTGTCGAAGTACTCAATTGGTCCGCTGGTCGCTTACGGGGTGCTTTCGCGTTGGCGCTTGGCGCCCAGCCTGCTCCGTGTGCGAGGTATTCGATGCGGTGTACTCGCCCCGTAGGAAGATAGAGTCTTGGTCCTCCCCACGTCCCCATCATGCCGAGCGCCCCGGCATCCGGCCTGCTGCTCTGCGGGCGGGTCGATGTGGACTGTTGTGTGGTTGGTGCTCGTCTGTATCGGGGCGCTGCCTGCGCACGGGGCCATGCCGATGGACGAGGCCTTCCGGATCGACCGTTGGGGCGAAGCGGCGGGGCTGGGCCAAGGCACCGTCACGTCCATCGCCCAGGACCCTCAAGGCTATCTGTGGGTGGGCACCTTCGGCGGGCTGATGCGCTTCTCGGGCGAGCAGTTCGTCAACGGGCCGAGTGTGGCTGGCGACAACCGGCTGTTGGTGCGGCTCACGGCCCTGTTCCAGGATGGGCCGGTCCTCTGGGTCGGGATGCAGACGGACGGTGTCTGGCAGATGGTCGATGGCCAGTACCTCGCGGTGCCCCAGCCCCAGACGCTGTCGGGCGCGACCATCTGGAGCATCCAAGCGAGCCAGCGCGGCGGGATTGTGGTGACGTCCTCCGCGGGCACCTTCCACCGCGATCCGAGCGGGGTGTGGACCGTGCTGGGGTTCGTCAACGGCCAGCGCACCGAAGAGCTGCTGGGCCCCGACATGATGATGTCCTCCGAGTCGGGCCTCTGGCGGCTGAAGCCCGGCGGCGCGGCCGAGCTGGTGGTGGACACCATCACGCGGGCGACCGCCACCGACCCGTGGGGCGGGCTGTGGGTCCTGGGTGAGAAGGGGCTGGCGCTGTACGACGGCGACGAGGAGTACCTGCCCGAAGAGGCCCTTCGCCATCCGGCGGGTGTGGGGGGCCAGTTCATCGAGGATGCACAGGGCCGGGTGTGGGTCGGCATCGGCGACCAGCTGTTCATGCTCGGTACGTGGGGCGAAGCGCGGTCCCGGATGCGGTCGGGCGAGCCCGTTGCGGTCGCCGAGATGGACCTGCCAGGCGACCTGCGCAGCGCGTTTGTCGATCGGGACGACCAGCTCTGGATCGGTCTGGTCGGCGAGGGGTTGATGCGGATCTCCGCCCGCCCCTACAGCCGCTTGCCGGTGGTCGATGAAGAGGACGGGATGGTCCTGCGGTGGGGCGCCGGGCCGCTGTCGGGCTTTGGGTCTCGGCTCTGGGTGGCCATGGAGTGCGACAAGCTGTTGGAGCTGCGGGGGCGTGAGGTGCTGGCCCAGCACACGATCGGCGAGCCGGTCCACAGCCGCAGCACCTGCATCGGCGCCCTCGCGGCGAGCGCCGACGGCGGCGTCTTCGTCGGGACCCAAGGGCGGGTGCTGCGCATGGACGACGGCGTGTGGTCGAACGTCCGGGTCGATCCACCGCTGTGGCCCTCCGAGATGGTGACCTTGCTCCAGGTGGACTGGGCGGGCCAGCTGCTGCTGGGCACGGACGAGGGGCGGCTGTTTCAGGGCAGCCCCGATCAAGGCGCCCTGCGGCTGGTGCCCACGCCGTCGGAACTGGGTCAGATCAAGGCGGCACTCCGCGAGCCCGTGGGACTGAGCTTGGGCACCACCAGAGGGCTCTGGCTCCAGCGGTCTGGGCAGTGGACCTTGCTGTCGGGGGCTGCCGGCTTCGCCCCGGGCGAGGTCCGTCACCTGCACCGTGACGAGCGGGGCGTGCTGTGGGGGGCCACCTACGGGGGGGGCCTCGGCTATGTGGTGGACGAACACATCGGGCGGCTGAACACGCAAGACAATGGCCTGACCGACGGCTTTCTCTCGGCCATCATCGACGATGGGCAGGGGGGCCTCTGGCTGCAGGGCAACCGGGGCATGGCCCACCTCTCCCGGCCCGAGATCGAGTCTGTGCTGTACCAACAGGCCGAGAAGCTCTCGGTCCAGCAGGTGCCGGTGGGGGAAGCCAATGGCTACGCCCAGCCCTCGGCCTGGGCCGATCCGTCGGGGCAAGTCTGGCTGGCCACCACCGATGGCGCCGTCCAGTTCGACATGAGCGCGGCCATGGAGCCCATCCAGCCCGGGGCGGTCCATGTCGAAGAAGTCGAGGTCGGCGGGCATGTGCACAGCGCGCCCTCGGGCCCCATCGATGTGCTGCCGGAGCAGGGCCGGGCCCTGACGGTGAAGTTCTCGTCGCCGGTGCTCAACCCGCTGCGGACCACCCGCTACGCGTGGCGGTTGCTGCCCGAGGGGGCCAAGGGGGCCTTGGTGGCGTTTGGGCGCCCGTCGCTCGAGGACTCGGTGCGCTTTGCCGATCTCGCGCCCGGCCGGTACCGGTTCCAGGTCTATGCGGTGGCCTCCGATGACCTCCAAGGTGCCCTTCAAGAGCTGGTGTTCACCATTCCGCCCACCCTCTGGGAGCGCACGTCGGTGCGGGTCGGCAGCTTGCTCCTGGCGCTGCTGTTGGTGGTGGGTGTGGTGCGCTTTCGGCTGAAAGAGGTGGAAAAGCGCAACACGCTGCTGCGGGAAGAAGTGCTCCAGCGGAAGGCTGCCGAGCTGCGCTTGCAGGACCAGAAGCTCTACTACCGCGGCATCTTCGAGACGGCCGGCAACGCCTTTCTGCTCTACGATGACGCTGGCACCTGCCTGGATGTGAACCCCGAGGCGTGCCGGCTGTTTGGCGGGTCCCGGACGGAGCTGACATCCACCCCCGCCGAGTCCCTGGGGCTGGCGGCGATCGACACCGAGTCCGTGGGCCAGCCCCGCTCCTGCCGGCGCTGCGATGGTGGCACCTTCGTGGGCCGTGTGGCACGGGTGGCGCTGCGGGTGGGCGACGAGAACCGCGTGCTGGTGTCGGTGGTGGATCTCACCGAGCTGATGGAGGTTCGCGACGAGCAAGAGCGGCTTCAAGCCCAGCTGCACACGTCTCGGCGCATCGAGGCGCTTGGTCGGTTGGCTGGCGGCGTTGCGCACGACATGAATAACGTGATCACGGCTGTTTTGGGCAATATTGTGCTCATCGAAGAAGCCAACGTCGAGGGGGATGAAGAGATCGCCGAGAGCGTGCACGAGATTCGTGCGTCGGCGGAGCGGGGCACACGCCTGGTCCGCCGGCTCCTGGCCTTCGGACGCCAGCGGGGCAGTGGGCGGGAGCGGCTGGACCCCGATGCGGTGGCCCAAGACATGAAGAAGATGCTGGTGCGCTTGTTGCCCGAAGACATCCGCCTGGTGGTGGTGCCCGGCAGCCCGGGTCCGGTCCAGATCGACCGCACCGAGCTTGAACAGGTGCTGCTGAACTTGGTGACCAATGCGGGCGACGCCATGCCCCAGGGTGGTCAGGTCACGGTGCGCACCTTCCGGGATGGGCCGTGGGTGTGTCTGGAAGTCCAGGACCAGGGCATGGGCATGGCTCCGGACGTGCAAAGCCAGGTCTACGAGCCCTTCTTCACCACCAAGAGTGTGGGGCGGGGCACCGGGCTGGGGCTGGCCACGGTGCGGGACATCGTCAACGGCGCGGGGGGCACGATCCAGCTGCGCTCGGTTCCTGGCCAGGGCACCGCCTTCTCCGTTCGCTTCCCGCTGGCCAGCGTGGACGTCCCGGTGCCGGCCGAGCCCGAGCCCGTTCACCAGCTGCCGCTGCTGCGGGGGGACGGTGAAGGCATTCTGCTGGTCGATGATGACGACCAAGTGCGCCGGGCGATGGTGATTCCGCTGCGGCGGGCGGGCTACCGGGTGGTGGACTTCGGCAACCCGGTGGCGGCCGTGGCCTGGATGGAGCACCACTGCGGCGAGATCGATCTGGTGCTCACCGATGTCGTGATGCCCGAGATGAACGGGCGTGAGCTGTCAGACCAACTGCGGCTGCTGCGGCCGGACGTGCCGGTGCTCTTTGTGTCCGCCTACACCGACCGGGTCATGCTGGACCGGGGCATCGACGGGACGGCCGAGAACATCCTGTCCAAGCCGTTTTCCCCGGCTGAGCTGGCCACGCGGGTGCGGCGCTTGCTGGGGCCCAGCCGGGTGTGTGAGCCGCAAGGTGCGTCGCCGATGGCCTGAGCGGTGGGCGGGGGCCTGACGCCTGCGCTGGGTCTCCGTGCCGGGTGCGCCGCGCCCTCAGACCGGCGCGAGATCAACTCTGTGGCACGCTGGGACCGGTGCGCATCGGGAAGCCCGTGCGCCTGTGGACCGCCGGAGCTGCGGAGGAGCGTCGATGAGCTGGAGAGCATGGGCCCCACGGGTGGCGGTGGCCACGGTGAGCATGGCTGCGACCGTCGGTCTCGTGGTGGTCTGGGCAATGTCCCGGCCCACCCTCGTCGAGCGGCCGGCGCCGGTGCCAGGGCTGCTGCGCATCGCCGACGTGACGGTGATCGACGTGGTGGAGGGTCGCGCCGTGCCCCACCAGGACGTGGGCGTCCTGGGCGAGAACATCGTGTCAGTGGGTGTTCACGTCGACTCTCCGGACACCCCTGCCGAGCGGACCATCGATGGCACGGGGCTGACGCTGGTGCCCGGGTACATCGATGCCCACTGCCATGTGGGCTCGTCGCCAGCGGTGCCCTGGACCACCAGCCTGCCGGACCTGGACCTCAACTTGGAGCGGCTGCTCTTCGCGGGCGTGACGCGGGTCTTTGACCCCGGCTCGATGGTCCCCGACACCTTTGAGATCCGCGCAGAGCTCGCCAGTGGTGCGCGCTTGGGGCCCGTGTTGCACGCGGCAGGGCCCATCTTCACCGCCGTGGGGGGCCACCCAGAGCCCATGGCCCGAGAGCTCTACCCGGGCGTCGTCGTGGACCAGCTGCTGCCCAAGATGATGCGCCAGATCGACAGCCCCGACGCCGCACGGGACGCGGTGGCGGCGCTTGTGCCCCACCGTCCAGACTTCATCAAGCTCGTGGTCGACCGCTTGCCGCTCCATGCCCCACGGCTGACGCCCCAGCTGTCGCGGGCGATTGTGGAGGCAGCCAACGCCCAAGGCTTTCGTGCGGTCGCCCACATCGGCAGCACCGAAGATGCCTTGGAGGCCGCCGATGCCGGCGTGTCGGCGTGGATCCATGGGGTCTACAAGGAGCGCATTCCCGACGAGGCCATCTCGACGTTGGCGGCCCACGGCATCCCCATGGTGCCCACCTTGGTGGTGTTTCGGACCTATGGCGAGATGGCCCAGGGAGCGTTTCCGGCCACCCCGTTGGAGCGAGCGCTGGCCCCCGCTTCGCTGCTGGATCCCCGGGGGGACACGACGGGCCAAGATGGTGTGTCCGACGACATTCGCGACTATGTGACGATGCTGTCCGAGCAACAGCAGTCGGCCCTCGACAATGTGGGGCGGCTGCACCGGGCGGGGGTGGTGATGATCACCGGCTCCGATGCCCAGGGGGGCGTGGTGCACGGGGCCTCGCTGCACCGGGAGCTTGACTTGTTGTCCCAAGCTGGACTGTCCCCCCTCGATGTGCTGCGCGCAGCCACCGTCAACGGGGCCCGGTTCTTGTCGAACCAGGCCGACCCGCCCTACGGGGTGGTGGCGGCGGGCAAGCGGGCCGACTTGGTGCTGCTGCGGGCCGATCCCCTCCAAGATGTGGCGGCGCTCAGTGAGATCGAGTCGGTCTGGCTGGGCGGTGTGCCCCTGGACCGGTCGCCCTGGCCCCGACCCTGAGCCTCGTCCCGTTTCCCTTGGTTTGACTGTCTAAAGGAGCATCCATGTCGATTGTGAAAGCCCTCGAAGCCCTGCCCACCACCGGTCTGACGGTGGAGGCCCTCAACGTCCTCGACAAGGTCGTTCCCGGTGAGTGGTCCAACGTCACCCGCTTCGATGCGATGGTCGCGGAGGTCTGCGGGCCAGACGCGCCCGCAAAGCTCGTCGCCCAGGTGCGCCAGACGGCCCTGGCCATCGAGGCCCGAGACGCCGCCCGCTACAGCCAAGCCCTCCAGATCTACCAGCTGGTCGACCGGATGGACCAAGCCGCGGGTGCGGTGGCCGCCCTGTCCAAGGTGAGCGACTTGTTTGGTGGCTTCGGGGTTCTGGACCAGTTCACCCCCAAGCCGGCGACCACCCAAGCGGTGGACGCGGGGCTCAAGCTCATCGCCGAGCTGTTGGCCTTTGGACGGCTGCATGGGCTGCCCAAGATGGACGCCGATGGCCTCGCACGGTTCACGGGTGCGCTCGCCGACTATGGCCGCTACGACCTGATTCGCATCGCAGCTTGGGTGGTGTTCGATGGGGTGTTGCCCCTCGGTCCGGACTTCGTGTCCGACATCACGTCGACGTGGCGAGGACTGGCCACCAGTGCGCTGAAGAGCAACGGGGTGTTTGAGGCCTTGGCCGGGCAGCTGCCGGGGAACACGGTGGCGGAGAAGCAGGGCTTCGTGATTCAGACCCTCGACACGACGGGGGACTGGGTGAACCGCTTTGTGGCCGACAAGGGCATCACCCAGTCCGGCGTCATGGCCCAGATCGACCAAGTGATGAGCTTGTCGAGTGGGGGCATGGACGTGGTCGCGGCGGCCATCGACGCGTCGACGTCCTACACCGCCCACACGGGCACCCAGACCGTTGCCCGGGCGCTGGCGCGGGCCGCCCACGGGGAGCTGAAGGACCGGGTCTGGCGGGAGTACGTCGCGGGTCTCTGAGTCGCAGCGTGCTGGCTCAGTCGAGGCCGAGCCAGCGGTAGGCATGGCGCATCGCCCGCTGGGCATCGGTGTCAATGACGTCGCCATGGGCCATCACGATGCGCTCAAAGGGGAAGTCGAGGATGGACCGCAGCTCGGCGCGGGCCGTGGGCCGGTCCATCCACACCCGCTCGAGCAAGCTCGCTTGGCACCCCGGATAGCTGCCCGCGCACCGCATCGCTGCGCGGGTCAGCCAGGGGGCATTGGGTGCGATGTTGAACATGAGATCGGTCACCAGCAGGGTGCGGCTGGGCTTGTGGTAGAGCACCACCTCGTTGGTGACCGAGAAGCACGACAGGGTCACGACTTCCACGGTGTCACCAAACGGATGAGTGCCCGTCTGGACCACACCCGTGAAGGGCACATCCGGGCGCTTCTCGGGCAGTCCGGGGGCGGCCCAGCCTTCGAGCCCTGCGGCGATCCACGGGCCCACAAACAAGTGGTGCAGCTTGTTCGGCGCGAGCACCCACCGGGGCTCTCCCAGCGCGGCCAGGTCGGCCGGCGACACGTCCACCGGCGAGTGGACCAGCAGCCCCTCGGGCAGCGAGAGCACCGTCATCCGCGCCCCCAGCTCGACGCCGACAAAGCGCAGTGGGCGGTCGATGTGGTGTACGTCGGGGGCGATGGTGCGCATGGGGGGCTCCGATGGGGGGCGCCTATCTGGGGCTGTCCAACCAAGCGTCAATGATGGACAACAGGGCGTCTTGGGCACTTCCGGGCGGGATCACCCCCGGTGCGCTCGCGTGCATCCGAAAGCTGCCTTCCACGACGGCGTGCACCATCGCGGCGGTCGCGCGCAACTCGGCGGGGCTGCGGTCGGGAGCGGCCCGGGCCAGCGCCACACTGAGGCGGTCGACCTGGGCGGCCACCGCTTGGGCATAGACCACCTGGACCTCGGGTCGCAGTGCGGCTTCAGCGCCGATGGCGGCCCAGCACAGCACGGCCTCGGCGCTCGCCCCCGGACCGGTGCCCAGCCAGGCCGAGATGAGGGCATGCACCGCTTGCCGTGGGGCCAGTGGACCGGCGGGAATGCGGGCCTCCAGCGCGTCCGAGAGGTCTTCCACGACCCGCACGAGGATGTCGGACTTGGACCGAAAGTGGTGGTGGACCAGCCCGGCCGCGACCCCGGCTTCGGCCGCGATGTCTTTGATCGACGCGCCCGCGTAGCCCTTGCGGGGGAGCAAGCGGCGCAGGGCATCGGCGAGCTCGGCTTGGCGTTCCGAGGTGAGCGACGGGCGGGCCATTGTGGTTCCAGTCTGGCGGTGGGGAGGGACCTATCCCGTGCGCAACACCTTGTTCTGGTATGCTCGACAATGCCCGGATTTAGACCATCTTGGTGGCATCACGCCCCGCGCTGGGTGCCGCTCAGCCCTCAAACTCAAACACCTCTTCGATGGTCTTCCCGAACACCCGCGCGAGCTTAAACGCCAGCGGCAAGCTGGGGTCGAACTTGCCCGTCTCGATGGCATTGACCGTCTGTCTCGAGACCTCAACCGCCGCCGCGAGCTGGCCTTGGGTCCACGAGCGCTCGGCGCGCAACACCTTGAGCCGGTTCTTCACTGGTACCGCCGGGTGCCGACCACAGCGCCGACCAAGTACGTCAGCCCCATCACCATCACGAGGTGGGAGATCTCGGCGTCGCCGCTGATCACATCGGTCACGTCGAGCGTGGTGTAGGCCATCCCGACCACCAGCCCGACCCCCATCGACAGCGCCATGGCTTCGAGCTGGATGCGCTGCTGCAGCTCGTCGAGGCCACGCAGGTGGCGCCGGTTGGCGAGCACCATGCCCACGCCCGCTGCCACGTTGATGCCCAGTGCGACCAGGGCGATGGCCGGTTGTTCGGGCCACATCCACAGTGACCCGAAGGTGGCGACGGCCAAGGTGGCAACCCAGCCGCCCGTCCAGATGGCGAGGTGGCGGGTGTTCTTGGCTTGCTGGGCGTCCCATGCGCTGGTCGAGTTCTCTGAGCTGCTCATCGCGTGCTCCGGGGTGGTGAAGTCAAGTGAGCTTGATACCCAACAGGTAGGTCCCTCTCGCTCATGTGTCAAGGTTACTTGTCTTAAAGACGGGTTTGTTTGTCATGGGGAGGGCTCAGTCCCCGGGGCTCGGCCCCGTCCGCAGGGCTACACTGGCGGCATGTCCACGACCGTGCCCACTTCGCCGCTCCACCACCACGAGGTGCCCGAGGGTGCGCCCGCCGAGCGCCTGGACCGCTACGCCAGCCGTGCGGCGGGCTTCTTTGCGTCGACTGCCCAAGCCCACCGGGCCGCCAAGAAGGGCGACCTGCGGCTCAATGGCGAGGTGGTCTCGCCGGACTGGCGGGTGAAGCCGGGCGATGTGTTGTCGGTGGCCGCGCTGCATGGGGCGCCCCGGCGGGTCTACGAGCTCCCCCTTGCGGTGGTGTTCGAGGACGGGCACCTCGCGGTGGTCGAGAAGCCCGCAGGGGTGCTCGTCAACGGCAACCGCCACCGCACGGTCGAGCGGGCCTTGCCCTTCAACCTCACGCCTTCAGACCAACCCGACGCCCTCACCCTGCCCCGGCCCGTGCATCGTCTGGATGTGCCCACAGCGGGCCTGTTGCTGGTGGCGAAGACGTCCGCCGCCGCCGCAGACCTCGGCCGCCAGCTCGCCGAGCGACAGGTGCGAAAACGCTACCGTGCCGTGGTGGAGGGCATCTTGAAGGGGGAGGGCCGGGTGAACAGCCCCCTCGATGGGCGGTCGGCGGCGACCCGGTATGCCGTGGTGTGCAACACACGCGCGGTGCGCTCGGACTGGGTCACGACCGTGGATCTGTGGCCCGAGACCGGCCGCACCCACCAGCTCCGCCGCCACATGGCCGAGCTTGGTCACCCCATCTTGGGCGACGCAACCTATGGCGTGGAGGGTGCGGTGCTGCGGCGCAGTGGGCTGTTTCTGCGGGCGGTCGCCCTGCGCTTTGCCCACCCCCACACCGGTGCGGTGGTTGACCTCAGCATCCCCGAGCCGCCGCGGTTTGAGTCCTACCGCCGCCGTGAAGCCCTGCGCTGGGCGCGCTTGACGGCAGATCCCACGCTCAGACGGTGACCCAGCGCACACCGCCGGGTTCGAGTGTGACTTGGTGGCGGCGGTACAGCGCGCCCACCGCCCGCTTGAAGGCCTTCTTGCTCATGCCCAGCTGGGCCCGGATCTCACTGGCCGGGCTCTTGTCGTGCACCGGCACGAAGCCGTCCGCCCGCAGCTTGGCTTGAAGCCGTGCGAGGTCGTCGGCGAAGGGGTCCACCCCGGGCGCGACCAAGCTGAGATCGAGCTTTCCACTGGGGTGGATGTCGGCGATAAAGGCGTCCAGCTGGTCAGTCACGTGAATCGGGCGGTGGGTGCGGTCCCGGTAGAGCATGCCGGCGTGGCGGCCGTTCACCACACACAAGAACCCCCGCTCGTGCAGCCCGTAGACCAGCGCGGTGACGGCCATGCCGGGCCGCAGCTCCCACGGCTCGAAGTCGAGCTGCCGGGTGATCTGGTTGGTGGCATAGGGGCGGCAGTGGGCGTCTTGGAGCACCCGAACGACGACCTCGTCCCCCACCCGCACCGGTGCGTGCAGCTCGTTGTGGGGCAACAGCAGCTCCTTGGCCGTGCCCTGGTCGAGAAAGACGCCGATGTCGTTGATGTCGGACACCCGCAGCACCGTGATCTCCCCCTGGCGAACCAGCGGCGAGGCGGGGTCAGAGAAGGGGCTGTCGTGGTCGTCATGGCGGTGCATGGCGGTGGACTAACCCCGGGCGCGGCTGCGGTCTGTGGGCAAGGTGCGGTTGGTCGCGCACGGATGCGCCAGACGGGTGAACTTGGACCGCCGCGTGAGAACGGTGAGGGATGCGGAGGGGCCGTCCGTGCGGTATTTTGCGCCGATTGCGTTGCGACTCGATCCGCACACGCGCCAACCGTTGGGCGCAGCTTGCGCGCGGCGATGGCGCAAGTATGGTCGCTCCCCCTGTCCCGCCTGAGGTTCCGATGCGTGCACCCCTGCTCCTGATGTCTGTGTTGAGCGTCCTGTCCGGCTGTGTCGACAAGGGCGATGAAGAGACCGGTGGGTCTGGCGCCGATGGCGGCGACGGGGGTGCTGAGGGCACAGACGGCCAGGACGGTGGGGACGGTGGGGACGGCGGTGATGGTGAAGACGGCGGGGATGGCGGCGATCCGGGCCCGGCCGCGGTCTCGGTGGTGGCGGTCTCCCCGGCCTCCTTGGTGGGCGCGGACGGCGGCGTGCTCACGGTGTCCTTGGCTCCAGGCGACGGGGTGTGTGCCTCGGGCTGCGCTGTGGTCTTCCATGCGGACGGCGAAGAGGTCGTGTTGGAGGGCGCCCTCGAAGAGTCCCCCGACGGTGCCTACCTGCTCCAGGTCACCGTGCCCGCAGCGCGGGTGGACCATGGTGTGGTCATGGGACGGGTGGTCTCTGAAGGCGTGGACGTGGGCCAGGTGCCCCTGCGCTTCCGTCTCGACAACGGCGTGGCAATGGACTCTCTCGACCCCATCGCGTCGTCGTCAGTGAGCTTCGCTGCAGGAATCTTCGAGGGACTGGCCCCCATCGTCAGCGCCACCCGCATGCTCGAGTCTGCGGCCGGTGGCCTGTCCCTCGGTGTGCTCAGCGGGCCCTACAGCCCCGATGTCGTCGACGACTTCGACGGCCTATCGGAGGACCTTGTGTGGTCGCGGGTGAGTGAGAACGGCGGCGTGGCCGACACGGTGCAGCTGGGCTGGCCCCGCACGGCGCCTGCGGCCGATGACGTGCACTTCGGCAGCATCACCGTGCGGCGGGATGGGCAGGACGACACCCAGCTCGTGGTGCTCAGCAGTCCCGGTTCCTTGGACGTGCACGAGCTGGCCCCCGACGACACGGGCAAGTTTGTGGCCCGGACCATCACGCCGGGACTCAGCGGCGACGACCTGCCAGACCTCATCTTGGACATCGCGCCCATCGAAGACCGCGATGGACAGCTCAACATCGCCATGTTGGGGCTGAACCAAGGCCCCGACGGGACCTGGAAGGGCGTCTGGTTTGACGGCAACAAGGCGTATGGCTGGGAAGAGGTCGGGTCGGTGCGCGCCCAGGACGTCGCCACGGGAGCGGCGATGCTCGGGCTGGTCCACACGGGTCAGGCCCGGGCCGCAGACAGCGGGAGCACGGCCCACTTCTGGACCTTCGACCCCCGGCAGGTCAAGGACGGGTGCGCCGGTCTTGTGGGCATCTCCCAGCTCGGCAGCTCGGTCACGCCGGTGCGCACCATCGCCATCGAAGACGCCGCCGGTGCATCCTGTGAGACCTTCGATGCGGTGCATGCCGCGGCCGCAGTCGCGCTGGACGGCGACGAAGATGGCCAGCTGGACCTCGTTGTGCGCACCTGGGGCACGAACAAGGACGGCGAGGCCACCCACAGCGACCACTTCATCCCGCAGGTGCTGAACAAGGAAGCCAGGACCAGCTCGGTGCGGCTCCAGCCCAAGCTCGCAGCGGCTGGCTACCGTCCCGCGGAGCTGGGCGACTGGTCGTTGGAGCCCAAGGCGAAGGTCTCGAGCTCCCGCGCCGATGCTGCGGCCCACATGGGCGCAGGGGGCGGGGGCGGCGGCTGGCTGTCTCTCGACGGCATTCGCTTTCCGGCCATGGCGTCCGGCGAGGGTGAGCCCAGCGCCTGGCAGGAGGTGCGCAACGTCTGGTCGCCCGCGTCACTCGCCTCGGCAGCCGCGCTCAGCGAGTCGGGACCGACCAGTGAGGATGCCGGTGGTGGAGGGGTCTTCGCCTCGAACAGCGACCACGCTCCGCCGCCCAATAACTGCTCGGGCCACGGGGTCTGCCACATGGGCGCCTGCTACGTCAAGACGGTCTCGGCGGCCCAGGCCCTCAGCGGTGCGGCCGGCGGTGGGACGACGGGTGGCACGTCTTCGTCGTCCTTATCCAGCGGCGAGACCATCTGGGTCACCAACCAGGGGGCCGGACTGTCCGCCCACCGGGTGAGCGACGAGGCCATGGTCGGTGGGGACATGGTGGTGGATGTGGTGGGCAGCGACGATGCCCTCGCGGAGCTCTGGGTGGACGGCGCGACGGGTGCCCATCTGCTGTCGGCTGCGGGGGAGGTGATGCCGATCGGGGCCGCGAACCGGGCCCGGGTGCTGTGGAAGACCAACGAGGATGGCCTGCGCAAGGGTGTTGTCGCTCTTTGGGACTTCGACGATGGCCACGCCCTCGACAGTTCATTCGGCAAGATTCGTCCCCGTCGGATCGGCGTGGTGGCGGTTGGGGGTGGCGCGCCGGTGGGCCCCGGGCTCACCCTCCCCGAAGCGGCATCCGAAGGCGGCACCACCTCGCCCTTCGCGCTGGGCCCTGTGGCCGAAGATGGCGCCGTGGCCTTGCTGTGGTGGGATGGCCAGGGTCAGGCCTGGGTGGGCCGGGCCGATGTGGTCTCGGCCGCCGCGATGGGCGAAGGCTCGCTGCCGTTCCTGGCCGGACCCATGGCCGTGGGCGGCGCCAACCCCGACTTCTTGTCGAGCGTGGGCATCTCCGACAGCCAGCCGCTGGCGGTGATGGCCCGGGTGGGGGCGCCGGACCAGCCCTTGCTGGACGAGAGCCCCGAGTCGGTGGCCCAGCGCTACCGGGACTGGTCTCCGACCGCCAGCCACGGTGCGCTGGCCGGCGAGCAGGTCCTCATGATGGTCGCCGACTTCGCGGGTGCGACCACAGGTGTGTTGCCGCCGGAGGGGGGCTGCTCCGAGGCGCTGCTGCTGCTGCCGGTGCGCGCCATTGGCAGCGATGACTGGGGCTCGACCGCCGGCGCGGTGTTTGCCGAGACTGCGGGCTGCGGGGACATCCTGCGTCCGGTGGCGGCCGGTCCCTTCCTGGCCGATGGCCGCGACATGGTGGTGCTCTACAAGAAGGACCCCGAGGTGCCCCTGTCCGCGGTGCTCGAAGGGGCCGAGATGAGCACGCTGGCGGTGGACAACCCCATCTTCCAGGCACCCGCAGATGCGTCCAACAACGTGCTCCACCGCACGTCGGGCTCCGGCGATGCCAACGGTGACGGGCTGCCCGATCTGTTGGTGGTGGCGTCCATCCACGACGGTGCGCTGTTGATGTCGAGCAACGGCGACGGCAGCTTCTCGTCGCTGGCCACCGACCACGAGGTCGACGCGCTGGGCACCCTGCTGGGGCCCGATGCGGTGGTCTTTGGGGACACGCTGTCGCCCGCCCCGGCGGCGGTGGTCGCCTCGCCCCTGGTGGACCTGCGGCGGTAGCTGGACGCGGGGCTGGGTCGGGGGAGTGCCCTCGGCTCAGCCCCCGGTCAGGCAGGGCTCTTCTTCGATGGAGATGCACACGGGCTGTTCGCAGCCCTCCAGCACGGCACCGTCCGGGCACTCCCAGTTCACGCCTTCGCCGATGGGGAAGGCATTGCCGATTGCATCCGCCGTGGACCAGAGGATGCTGCCCGCGTAGTCGGCCGCTTGCATCGCGGGGTCGTCGACCAAGCTGCCGCTGGCAAAGGGGCCGGCCACTTCGGCGCCGAACGCGGCGATGCTTCCGGCGTTGTAGCCCTCGATGTCGAGGATGTGGGTGCCCGCCGCCAGGGGCACCGCGTGCAGAAACCAATAGTTAAAGTTGCGGGTGACGTCGTCGGTCTGTTCCATCACTTGCGCACCGTCGACCGCAAACCGCACGCGGTTGTCGCCGCCCAGCCCGACCAAGTAGTCGCCGTCGGCGGGGGCATCCACACACACGCTGAACCCGATCCACGAGTGCACGGGCTCGCTGCCTGCCACGCCACTTCCGGGCGCCGTGCAGCCCCAGACACCCACCGCGTTCAGGCGCCCATTGGGGACCCCGTCGTCCTGGCCCCAGTACGTGTCCCGCACCACCGTGCCGCCAGGGTACAAGGCGCCGGCGTAGCCATATGCAAAGTAAGGAACAATCGAACAGACCTCGACCGGCTCACCCACCGCGGTCGCCGGCGACTCGACTTCCCGGATGCATGCCGTGTCATCGGCGTTGGCCTCGAAGCCATCGCGGCACGCGCAGGTGTCGACCACTTCGTCCACGGGGTCGCCCGTGTCGATGGACTGTTGCTCGATGGCCGCGATGAGCTCGACCACCACCCGGGGGCGCTCCGGGTCGTTGCTCTCGACGAAGAGCTGGCCTGTGTGTTCGGCGTTGTCTTCGGTGGGCGCATAGGTCACGGTGGCCGTCACCCGGGCGCCGGGACCCAACACAGTCAGCTCGGGCGCGGTGGTGGCAAACACATCGGGGCCGTCGATGCGCAAGGGATCCAAGCGAAGCTCGGCATTGCCCAGGTTCTCGATGGTCACCGTGCGGCTCAGCTCGCGCGCGTCCGGCAACACGCCAAAGTCGATCAGCCCCGGGGTCACCGCGATCTCCGGCCGTGCCTCCTCGCTGAGGCCGTCTTCGTGGCCCTTTTCCGGCGCAAACTGGTAGTCGGAGCATCCCGCGAGGGGGGCCAGCGCGAACAAGGCCAAGAGGGGGCGCATCGGTTCTCCAAGGTGGCCGCAGGATACCCGAAGTGCACCGGTTCAGGGGCCCCGATCCAGGCTGTCGATCAGCGGGCGGCGAGCGTGTCCTTGGGTGCTGCGGGGCCGCCGGCGTTGTGTTGTGCGGCTTCCCATCTCGCGCGCACCACCACGCTGGTCTGGTGGTGGCCGTCCTCTCGCCAGCCCGGCCGCCCAAACACGCTGCCCAGCCGCCCCCGCCACGTCTGTGCGCCGGCCACATCCCGCCCCATCGCCCCAAACTCAGCGGTGGCTATCCGCAGGGGATTGTCGCTGTTGATGGGCACGGTCACGCCATAGTCGACGGGGTCGCCCTCGGGCTCGAAGGTGCCGAAGAGGCGGTCCCAGAAGATGAAGATGCCGCCATAGTTGCGGTCCATGTACTGGGGGTTGCGCCCATGGTGCACCCGGTGGAAGGCGGGGGTGTTGAAGACCAGCCCGAACCGCCCCATGTCGCCGATGAGCTCGGTGTGGAGCGTGTACTGGTACAACAGGTTCACTGCCATCTGCACCAGCACCATCTCGACGGGAAAGCCCAGCAGGGGCAAGATCCCCCAGATGAGCGGGTGTTGGAGCTGCTCGGTCCAGGACTGGCGCAGCGCCGTCGAGAGGTTGTAGTGCTCTGAAGAGTGGTGGGTGTGGTGAGAGCACCAGAGCACCCGCACCTCGTGGCCCAGCCGGTGGCTCCAGTACATGCAGAAGTCGTCGGCGAACAACAGCAGCACCCATGCCCACCAGCCGGGCTGGATGTCGAAGATCCGGAACTGGTAGAGCCACACGAAGAAGCCCACCATCACGATCTTCCAGAAGACATCCAGCGCCACGAAGCCGACGCCCATCGACAAGCTGCCCACCGAGTCCCTCAGGTGGTAGCCCTTGTGGGGGGCGCGCTGGCCCAGCGCCGTGGCGACCCGGTTGTCCCGCCACAGTGCCGCCGCTTCGAGCAGCATGGTCAACGCAAAGAATGGCAGTGCAATCAGGATGACAGGGTCGATCATGGGACCTCCGGCCACTGGGGGGTGCCGAGCTCTCGGCGCACGAGGGTCTCGATGAAGCGCAGCTCGACCGGGGCCGTTGGCGGGGTGTCGTCGGTCGGTCGGGGGAGCACTGCTGCGGCCACCGCCACCCCTTGGATGGTCGACATCAAGCCGGCGACTGTGGCGTCGAAGTCGGGCGACTGGCTGGCTTTGGCGAACAGCAACCGCGCGAGGGCCAGCTCTGCCGCGGCCTGTTGGGCGACGATGGGCCGCAGCAGGGCCGCGAGCTCCGGGTCGGTGCGCGCGGCGAGGAACAGCTCAAAGACGCCGGCGAGGCGGGGATCCACATAGACTGACCACAGCACCTCAAGGCCCGCCTTGAGCAAGTCTCCGGTCCCCATCGCAGCGGGCAGGGCCGCCACGAAGTCTGCCGTGAGGGCGTCGAGGATGTGCGCGGTGGTGGCCGCGAGCAGGTCCGTCTTGGTGGGGAAGTGCCGGAACAGGGCACCTTGGGAGACCCCGGCTCGGCGGGCGATGGCCCCAGTGGATGTGCCGGCGAGCCCAAGCTCAGCGAGAACATCGACAGCCGCGGCAACCACGGCCTCTTTGGTCGCCCGTGCGCGAGCCTGCTTTGGGGGGTGGGCGATGGCCATGCACAGTCCAATGAAAAGCGAGTGCTCACGTTTTATTTGACGACGCCGTGGCCCGCAAGGAGACAATGGTTGTTCTCTGATGGGCCGGAAGTTGAGGACACCGCCGCTGGGCCCGGTCTCGCTCTGTCCGCTGCCGACGATGCCTTGCCAGACGACAGCGAACAGGCCACGACAAGGCCCGCGATCTGGAGGTTGGCATGCGCATCTTGTACGGAGTGGTCGGTGAAGGCATGGGGCACGCCACCCGCAGCCGGGTGGTGCTGGAGCACCTCCTTGAACGGGGCCACGAGGTGCATGTGGTGGTGTCCGGGGCGGCCCATGGCTTCTTGGCCCGCGCATTCGAGGGACGCAGCCGCTTCCAGCTCACGGAGATCATCGGCCTGCACTTGGTCCAAGATGCCGAGGGCATCGACAAGTCGGCGTCGCTGTGGTCCAACCTCGCCGGTGCGCCCGAGTCCCTGCGCCACAACCTCAAGCGCTACATCGATGTCGCCGGCAGCTTCCAAGCCCAAGTGGTCATCTCGGACTTCGAGTCCTGGGCCTTCTTCTATGCCCGTGCCCACGACATTCCCGTCATCAGCCTGGACAACATCCAAGTGCTGCACCGGTGCTCCCACGGGGACTGGATCTCGGGCACCCGCACCGCCAACTTCTTGCTGGCCCGGTACTCGGCCAAGGCCAAGATGCCCGGTGCGTACCACTTCTTGGTGACCACCTTCTTCACGCCGCCGGTGCGCAAGCGGCGGACCACGCTGGTGCCCCCCATCCTCCGTCCCGAGGTGCTGGCCGCCCGTCGAGAGCCCGGTGACCACATCCTCGTCTACCACCACAAAGAAGCGCTAAACGCCCTGCTGCCGGTGTTGGAGGGGCTCGATGGCCAGCGCTTTGTGGTCTACGGGCTCGGGGAGCAGGCGTCGTCCCATGCCCACTTGACCTTCCGCCCGTTCTCCCAGACGGGCTTTGTCGATGACTTGCGGACGGCCCGGGGGACCATTGCCGGCGGCGGCTTCTCGCTGATGAGCGAGTGTGTGCACCTCCATGTGCCCCTGCTGGCGGTGCCGCTGGGAGATCAGTTCGAGCAGGAGCTCAACGCCCGCTACCTGGACCGCCTGGGCTACGGCACCTGGGTGGAGGAGCTGTCTGAAGCCGCGGTCATCGCCTTCTTGGTGAAGCTCGACGTCTACAGTGCGGCTTTGGAAGGCTGGGTGCCCCAGGACAACACCATGACGCTGAACTGTGTGGACGAGCTGCTCAGTCGTGTGGCGCTCGGTGAGCCCGCCCCCAACACCCTGACCAGCGCCTCTCTCGGCGACATCGTCACGGCCGGCATCGACGCTGCACTGGACTGATGCTCGGTCAGACCGGCGTCAGTAGACGGTGCCGATGCCGTACTCCACGCGGGTCGCATAGATTGGGTATCCGTAGTAATACCCAACGTAGTAGTCCACGTCATTGAAGTACATGATGAGCGTGTCTCCATCGAAGTCGGCGGCCCACCACTCGTACCACTCACCGATGGATGCATCGTACTGGAGCATGATGTCGTAGCCAGCGCCCGTCTGGTCGGGCTGGTGGCCCATGCGCCAAGCGAGGTCTTCGTGCAGGTCCACACACGTGCCGTCGTCCACCGAGGTTGTTGCGTTGTAGACCGCCGTGACATCGAAGCCGAAGTCGCAGTCGTCGCACAGGGAGCTGGCCGGAAGGCCCGTGCCGGTGAAGTCCCAGTCCAGCGCGCAGTTTGCCGTGGTGACCGGGGTGGTGGTGGAGTAGCCAAAGTCCAGCTCGAAGGTGCCGGAGATGCCGGTGAACTCGACGCCCCCGCAGCCCGCGTCGGTGCACGCGAACCAGACCTCGTCGCCATAGTCGGACCAAGTCTCGCCGCTGGTCTGGGTGTAGACATCCGCGTCGTTGTCGTCGGTGGCGGTGGACTCGGCAAAGTCGCAGCCGAAGGACTCAAATGACCCGTCCGTGGTCAGGTAGAGGGCGCCGTCGGTGGTGGCGGTGGTGTCGCGGATGCTGCTGCTGTCTTCGCAGACGGCGCTGGCGTCGTAGACATAGATCGCCCCGCCATAGGTCGCGGTGCTGCCGGAGATGGTGGACGCACGCATGGTGAACGTCTCGGTGCCGGTGCCCTGCAGCACCACGCTGCCCCCCGCGTCGGTGGCGGTGCCGCCGGTGAGTGTGGAGCTGTCCAAGATGGCGTCAGGCACGTCCAACAGGGCGAGGTCAGCACCGCTGGTCGCGGCGTTGCTGGAGAAGGTGGAGCCCGTCACGGACAAGCTGGCGCCCCCGTAGCCCAGGATGCCGCCGCCATAGGTTGCGGAGTTGTTGGTGAACACGGTGTTGTCAACTGCGAGCTCGCAACCCCAGGCGTCGATGGCGCCCCCGTAGTCGCCCACGTTGCTGTCGAAGACCGCGTCGCTGATGCTGAGCACGGCGTCGCCGTAGCACTCGATGCCACCGCCTTCGTAGGAGGATGCGGCCGCGGCGCCGTTCTGGATGGTGAGCCCGTCCACCTCAACATCGATGCTGTTGGTGGCAATGCGGATGACTGCGTCGCTGCCCGCGCCGTCGAGGGCGGTGGTGGCGGCCCCGGTGCTGCTCTCTAGCCGCACATCCGCAGCGATGGTGAGGTGGGTGTAGTGGGTGCCCGCGCAGAACGTGAGGGTGCCGTCGGTGGCCAAGGTGGCGCTGGCGGGGCTGCTGGACGTGCCCGAGACCGTGGCGGTCAGGTCTTGCATGGTGCTGGTGGCCGTGGGGGTGAAGCTGACCTGGCCGGCTTCATCGGTGGTCACGCCGTCGCAGTCGTCGTCGACGCCGTCGCAGAGCTCTGCCGCGCCCGGGTAGATGCCCGAGTTGCCGTCGTCGCAGTCCGTGGCGTCGGCGACCGTGCCCGAAGGGGCCAGACACGCCAGCGTGGCCGTGCCATCGCCGTAGCCATCGCCGTCGCTGTCGGTGTACCAAGAGGTGGCCGTGGACGTGTCCAGCGAGGTGTCGTCGTCGTCGATGTTGCTGTCGCAGTCGTTGTCAATGCTGTCGCAGATCTCGGTGGCTCCGGGGTTGACCGTGGCCTCGCCGTCGTCGCAGTCGGTGTTGTCGAGCACCGTGGAGGCCGGCTGGCTGCAGCTGGTGGTGCTGCTGCTGGCGTCGCCGTAGCTGTCGCCGTCGAAGTCGGCGTACCACTCGGTCGAGGTGCTCAGATCGACGGAGTCGTCGGCATCATCGAGCAGTCCGTCGCAGTCGTTGTCCACGCCATCGCAGACCTCGCTGGCGCCAGGGTAGATGGCGGCCTCGCCGTCGTCGCAGTCGGTGTTGTCGGCGGTGAAGCCCGTGGGCACCACACAAGCGTCGAGGGTGCTGCTGGGGTTGCCGAAGCCGTCGGTGTCGCTGTCGGCGAACCAGGTTGTGCCGCCCACGATGATGTCGTCGTCATCGTCGACAAGGCCGTCGCAGTCGTTGTCTTCGCCGTCACAGATCTCTGCGGCCCCGGGCTTGATGTCGCCGTCGCTGTCGTTGCAGTCGCCGCCTTCTGTGGCCAGCCCGGGACCGGTCTCGCACGCCAAGGCCTCGGAGTCGTCGGTGCCGTAGCCGTCACCGTCTCCGTCCACAAAGACAGTGGTTCCGCCGACGAGGTTGGTGTCGTCCGCGTCGGTGTCACCATCGCAGTCATTGTCGATGCCATCGCACACTTCGTCGGCGCCGGGGTAGACGTCGGGGTTGTTGTCGTCGCAGTCTTCCGAGGCGGGGGAGCCGTCGTTGTCGGCGTCGGTCAGCGGATCACCACCGTCCCCGCCATCGCCGCCGTCACCCCCGTCGCCCCCATCCGCACCATCACCCCCGTCTGCACCATCACTCCCGTCTGCACCATCACCCCCGTCTGCACCATCGCCCCCATCACTGCCATCCCCGCCGTCACTGCCATCGGAGGCTTCAGGGCCGTCGCTCTCCACCTTCAGCGAGGCGTCGGAGCAAGCCGACAGGGCGAACAGCGCAGTGAGCATGGACAGTCGGGTGGGATTCATGGGGGCCTTCCTGGGTGACGCCCCGGTGTATCCGACCGGCGGCGGGCCGTTTTCGACAATACCAAGACAACAGCGCAGTGTCGGGCGCCCGTCAGGATAGCGTGGGCCGGTGTGTCGAGGTCGTCGCCCGCGAGGTTCTGGATGTTGGTTGCCCTGCTTGTGTTCGTGGCGTCCTTCGGGGCAAGCCCCACCTGGGCCGCCGATCCTGCTGTGGCGCCTGCGCCCACCGCTGGGCTGAGCCACTGTGCCGCGGACGAGCGCGTGGTCTTCTCATGTGCCACAACCTCGGGTGGCAAGCACATCTCGGTGTGTGCGACCACCGACTGGGGCCGGGTGACCTACCGGTTTGGGCGGATCGGGGCGGTCGAGCGTTCGTCCCCGCCGAGCGGGGATCCCCAGCAAGTGGTGTCGGCCAAGCTGACGTGGGCCCGGGGTTGGGAAGACAGCCTGCGCTTCCCCGGTGACGATGGCGTCAGCTACCGGGTGGTGCATGCGGTGGGCAGCGGCATCGAGGGTGAGGCCAACAACTATGCGGGGGTCAAGGTAGAGAATGGCGACCAACAGATTGCCTTCGTGCAGTGTCGCGGCGCCACGGCGGCCGGCGAGGGACTGGATCAGGCGGCCGGCCACGTGGCTTCTGCGGCGCCCTGAACGACCGCGGGGCGGAGGCTTCCCTCGGTCCTGTCATCGGCCTGCCCTTGTGTTGTGCGGTCGCCGATGGCCACAATGGCGCGCGCTGCGGTGCTGTGGTGCGGCGATGGTGCACATCCGGAGAACCAAGAATCTGATGAACAGAGCCTTCTTCGCCTTGCTGCTGACCTCCTGCTCGATGCCGCTGCGGATCGAGGGCAAGGACCCCACCCCCGTGGACCACCCCGGCGGTGACGAGGCGGAAGCGCGGGTTCCCCTTGAGTTTGGTCCAGCGGCCTTTGCCCGGCTCACCACGGGCCAGTACCGCAACCTGTTGGACGATGTGTTGGGTTCGGTGGACGAGATTGCCCTGCAGGATGACACCAACCCCTACCTGTTCAGCACGATCGGCGCGGCCACTGACCCGTTGTCGGAGCAGGGCATCGAGCTGCTGGAACAAGGCGTGAACGCCTTAACCGTCGATATCTTCGCGGATACCGGCCGCCGGGAAGGGCTGGTGGGCTGTGTGCCCGAGTCTCCCTCCGATGCCTGTGCGACGGCCTTTGTTGAGCGCTTCGGCCTGCGGGTGCTGCGCCGCCCCCTGACCGAGACCGACCTGACCCTGTGGCTGGCGGTGTCCGAAGAGCTCGGGGCCGGCGACCCGTGGCAAGGCCTGCAAGCCGCGACGGCCGGTCTGCTGCAGAGTCCCTCGGCCCTGTACCGGGTGGAGCTGGGCGTCGAAGACCTCGACCGCCCCGGTGAGCTCGTGCTGACCGACTTCGAGATCGCCACGCGCATGTCGCTGCTGCTCTGGAACCGCACGCCGGATGAGGTGCTGCTGGCGGCGGCCGAGGCAGGCGAGCTCGCCACTGCGGAGGGCCGCCGTGGGCACGCCCGTCGGATGCTCGAAGACCCCCATGCCCGCGAGGCGATTGAGGCCTTCTTCACCGAGTACCTCGACCTCGGTCGCTTGGACCGGGCCGCGCCTGATCCCGTGGTCTTTCCGGGCTTCACCGAGCCCCTGCGCGCGGCCATGCGCTCTGAGGTGCTGCTGCTGGTGGACGATCTCGTCAACCGCCGCGACAGTGATGTGCGCAAGCTCTTCTTCGAGAAGCGGGCCTATGTCAACAGCACCCTGGCGACCCACTATGGCCTGTCCACCGAGGGCCTCTCCGCGGTGTCCTACGCGCCCGTAGACCTGCCCGAAGATGGCCAGCGGGCGGGCATTCTCGGCCTGGGTGCCTTCCTGACGATGAACGCCCACGCGGTCGACACCTCGCCCACGCTGCGGGGCAAGTACATCCTGGAGCGGGTGCTGTGCAGCACAATCCCACCGCCCCCCGACAACGTGATTCTCGACTTGACCAGCGACGCGGAGACCGCCGCGACCTTGCGGGAGCGGCTGGATCAACACCGCGCAGACCCCAACTGCAGCGCTTGCCACGCGCTGATGGACCCGCCGGGCTTCCTCTTCGAGCACTTCGACCCCACCGGCGCGTGGCGGGATGACGAAGATGGCCACCCCATCGACTCCAGCGGCTCGTTGGAGGGCGTCGACATGGCCAATGCCGGCGAGCTGGGCCAAGTGCTCGCCGAGAGCACCCGGCTGGGCCCGTGCATGGTGCGCCAGCTCTACCGCCATGCCCACGCGCGGGTGGACACCGACGCCGATGTGCCCACGCTCGCCGAGCTGAGCACAAGCTTCGCCGCCAGCGGGCACCGGTTTCGCGCACTGCTTGAAGAGATGGTCGCCCACGAGAGCTTTGTGCGCATCGGCGCCGAGGAGGCGGCACGATGAGCTGGACTCGACGTTCCTTTTTGAGGGGTGCGGTGCGCGGCGTGCCGGTGGCCCTCGCGCTGCCGGCCCTCGAAGCCACCCTGCCCGATGCCCGTGCCGATGATGGTGGCCTGGGACCGATCTTCGGGGTGTTTTTCTGGGCCAATGGGCTGCCGTGGCACGGCGGTCATGGCGCTCTGCAAGCCGGCGACGGCAACCTCGACCTGTGGACCCCCGCTGAGACCGGACACGGCTTCACGGCACCGCCGCTGCTGGCCCCCATCGCCCACCGCGACATCAGCGTGCTCACGGGCCTGACCCCTCAGACCGAAGTGCCCGACTCCCCCGCCGGCCAGAGTGACGGCCACATGCGGGGCTTCATGGTGGCCCTCACCGGCGACCGTCCCCGCAGCGACGGCTTCGACCACCCCTCCCACACGCTCACGGCGCTGCGCCCGTCGCTGGACCAGCTCGTGGCCAAAGACCCGGCCTTCTATGCCGAGCGGTCCTCGCGGTACCGCAGTCTGGAGCTCGGGGTGTCGACCGCACGCTTTCACGACTATGGCCACTGGAACAACATCTCCTACAATGGGCCGGACTCGCTGAACCCCGCGGTGACCGACCCCCGCCGGCTGTACGACCTCATCTTTGGGGTGCCCACTGGGGACGCGGAGCTGGCACGGCGATCATCCCTGCTCGACGCCGTTCTCGACGATGCATCCCGCCTGCGAGCGAAGCTCGGTGCGGCCGATGCGGTCCGCCTGGAAGCCCACATGGAGCACTTGTATGAAGTGCAGCGGCGGCTCGATCTGGGCGCCATCGCTTGTGAGGCCCCCGACGTCCCGGGCACCAGCACCGACCTGCTCACCCAGACGGCCATCATGGCGGAGCTGCTGGCCCTGGGGCTGGCCTGCAACATCACGCGGGTCTTCTCGATGATGCTCAGCTCACCGGCCTCCACCCACATCTTCTCCGATGTGGGCGTGACGACCGACATGCACACGGTCTGTCACGAGGGGTCCTGGTCGGCGGTGCGCAACATCACCGAACGCCAGATGCTGTGTTTTGGTGTGTTGTTGGATGCCATGGCCAACACAGTGGACCCCACTGGGGCGAGCTTGTTGGACCGGGCCGGGGTGTTTGGGGTGTCCGAGTATGGCGAAGGCTACCAACACTCGGTCGCCGAGATGCCCGTGATCATCGCCGGTCGGGCCAATGGGGCGCTCAAGCCTGGCTATCACATCCGCGAGGCTGGGGGCAACATCTCCCGGGCCCAGCTCACGGTGTTGCGTGCGGTGGGTATGGACCTCGACACCTTTGGCTTCAACGGTGGCGAGACCGGGCGGCCCTTCTCGGCGTTGTTGGCGTGATGCTACGGCCGCATTGGGGGGTGTTTGTCGCCACCGTGGGCATCGCCGGCTGTGGGCTCGACCGCATTGTGCCCACCAAGGCGGGCGACTCGGCGACCGACGTGCTGCCCGAGAGTGAGACGGGGATGGCGCGGGTGCCGGACACCGGCCGCCGGGGGGACTGTCCCGAGGACACATGCCATGGAGAGTGCACCAACCTGTCGACGGACCCGTTGAACTGTGGGGCCTGCGGGGTGACGTGCCTGGTGATCCAAGGCGAAGGCGTCTGCGACGAAGGGGTCTGTGTTCTGGGGGACTGTGACGACGGCTGGGGCGACTGTGATGGTCTTGCAGAGACGGGCTGTGAGTCGGCAGTGAGCTGCGAGGTCGGGGGACCCTGTGAGACCGAGTGTGGGTCGACGGGAACCCAGACCTGTGGGGATGTCTGTGCGCCCGAGTGTGCCCTACCGGCCGAGTCGTGTACTGCCCAAGATGATGACTGCGACGGGGAGTGCGACGAAGGCGAGCTGCCGGGATGCCGCCAGTTTGTGTACCGAAGCAGCGGTGGGTTGGGCCACATCTATGGCCTGGACCCTTCCGAAGCATCGGCCCTGGGTCAGTCGATTGAACAAGCCCAATACTTCACAACCTACGCGGCTGAGACGGATGGACTCACGGCGCTGTATCGTTGCGACAAAGGGGGAGGAAAGCGCTTTCTGACCCTTAGCAGCACGTGTGAGTTTGGCGCGACACCCGACCTTGTGGTGGGTTGGGTGTCCACCGACGCGCGGTGTGGTGCGGTGCCCTTGTATCGGTTGTACAGCGGCGCTGCCGGCAACCACTTCTACACGTTGAGCGCGGCGGAGCGGGACAACGCTGTGGCGTCGTATGGGTACCTGTTCGAGTCGGTCGTCGCCTACGTCTGGACGGGGCTGTAGGACGGTGTCTTCGGATGCACCGTTGGGGCCGTGGGGCTGGCGTGGTGCCAGTGGATGGGGCAAAGAGGCCCCTTCCCTCGGAGCGAACCATGGCCCAGCTTGATCTGAACACTCCTGTGACCACCCTCGGCGGCATCGACACCACCCTGGCGGAGCACGCCGGCAAGGTGCTGCTGATCGTCAACACTGCCAGCAAGTGTGGGTTTACCCCCCAGTACGCGGGATTGGATGCGCTGCACCAAGAGCTCAAGGACCAGGGCGTCGCCGTGCTGGGCTTTCCATGCAACCAGTTCGGCAGCCAAGAACCGGGCACCGCCGACGACATCCAGTCGTTCTGCCAGCTCAACTATGGCGTCAGCTTCCCGATGTACGCCAAGATTGATGTCAACGGCGACGAGACCCACCCGCTGTATGAGCAGCTCAAGGCGGGGGCCCCGGGTCTGCTCGGGTCCAAGTCCATCAAGTGGAACTTCACCAAGTTTCTGGTGGACCAGCAGGGCAACATTGTGCGGCGCTACGGCAGCCGGACGGAGCCCGCGGCGATTGCCAAAGACGTGAAGAAGCTGATCGGCGCCTGACGGGACGGTGTGCCGCTGGCTTGGGTCCCGCTCACAAGCAAGCGGCGTCGGAGTCTGGCGTGAAGTCGGCGCAGACCTCGTGTCGCTGGTCCATGTAGGCATCCAGATCGAGCAACGGTGCCTCGCCGTCCAGCGCGATCGCCAAGCTGCAGCCCCCGAGAACCGTGCGCCCCTCGTGCTCGGTCAGGAGCATCAGCCGGCGGTCCCCCGTGTGGAGCTGGGGAATCCCACCGACCCCGTGGGTTGCACCGTTCAGGGTTCCGCCGAGAATGGTCACTGTGACTCGATCTTGGGCGTCCCCACCCATGTCCCGTTCGATGCACAGGTCGACGTCGGAGACGACCATGCCGTCGTCCTGCTCACGCGCCCGGACGTCGGTGACCCGGGCGATGACCGGTGAGTCGTCGGGGTCGCAGACAAAGTCGGGGGCGGGCCAAGAGCCGACGGACGCCAGCGCTGGGTCGCCCTCGTCGGCGGGTGCGTAGCCGCACTTGTCTTCTTCACAGCCCGTCAATGCGGCCACAACAGCAACGACGAGGGGCAGCTTGAGTTGTGGGACCGGCATGGGGCACTCCAGGGTGTGCGAAGTCTACCGTGGTCGGCTTGGGGTTCCACTGTGCCCGCTGCATCTTGGGGATGGGCGGAGATTGCCCATTGCGCACTTGCGGAGGGCCGGTAAAAAGGCAACCAAGAGGTTGCCCAATGGTTGCTCCCCTTCGGCCAGATCCCCGGGTCTTCGCTGCGCTCGCCGATGCAACACGCTTGTCCATTGTGGAGCGTTTGCAAGACGAGCCGGCGTGCTCCACCACGCGACTTGCGGCGGGTACTGGCTTGTCTCGCCAAGCGGTGCGCAAGCATCTTGGGGTGCTGGCCGATGCCGGGCTGGTGCGGGACCATCGCCAAGGCCGGGAGCGGCTGTGGGCCCTGGATGCCCGGCCGCTGCGTGCGGTGAGCGTCTGGGCGGCTTCTTATGAGCGCATGTGGGAAGAGCGTCTGGATCGTCTGGACGCGCTGCTGGCTGCGACCTCCACCAAGACGGGTGAATCGACATGAATTCCGATGCTTCCACCGTCGCGGACCGACAGATTGTGGTGTCTCGCCACCTGGCCCACAGCCCCGAGCGGGTGTGGGCCGCGCTGACCGACCCCGCGGCGCTCGACTATTGGTGGGGTCCGGCGGGCTTCGTCACGCGCACGATCCGGCATGAGGCGGTGGTGGGCGGCTCGTGGGAATACACAATGGACCACCCCGAGCAGGGCTTCTACCCCAACCACAACCGCTACCTTGCGGTCGAGCCAGGTGTGCGCTTGGTGTACGAGAGCCTCGAAGACGGCGTGGTGTTGTTTGAGGTGGAGCTGGCGTTGCAAGCGACCGCTGGGGGCACGGACCTGACGCTGCGGGCCACCTTCCCGACGGTCGAAGCCCGCGATGCCGCGTTGACCGAGGTCAACGCTGAAGAGGGCGGGCGCCAGACGCTTGCGCGGTTGGGTCGCCTGCTCGGCGAGCCTCGGGACCCCACCTTAAACCTCACCATCGCGGCCGACGGTGACCGCAATGTGGTCGTCACCCGCCACTTCAACGCCTCGGCCCAGCGGGTCTGGGATGCGTTTGTGTCGCCTGAGCTGGTGCGCCAGTGGCTGGGCACGCCGGAGTGGCCGATGACGGTGTGTGAGATTGACCTGAAGGTCGGCGGACACTTTCGATACGTGTGGTCCAATGACGGGGGTGGGATGGGCATGACGGGCACCTACGTGGCGCTGGCCCCGCCCCTGCGCATTGACCACACCGAGCTGTTCGACGAGGACTGGACGGACGGTGATGCGACCGTGACCACACACTTTGTCGAGTTCGGCGGCGGGACCACCATGGTGATGGAGATTCTCTACACGTCTGCGGCGGTCCGGGATGCGGTGCTGGCCTCGCCGATGCGCCAAGGCATGAACCTCAACTTCAACAACCTTGAGCAGTTCTTCAACACGGAGTCTTCCCGATGAGCCCACTGGAACTGAACCTCGATGAACACCTCGACCTCAAGCTCGAGCGGGTCGTGGATGCCACCCCTGCCGAAGTCTGGGCCGCGTGGACCCAGCCGGAGCTGCTCAAGCAGTGGTTCTGCCCGCGCCCGTGGGCGGTGTCGGCGTGTGAGATCGACCTGCGCCCGGGCGGCCGCTTCAACACCACCATGTGTTCTCCCGAAGGTGAAGAACACCCCAGCTCTGGGTGCTTTCTGGAAGTGATTGAGGGTCGTCGATTGGCGTTTACCGACGCGATGACCGAGGGCTTTCGACCGACGGGTGGGGGCTTCATGACGGGTGTGGTGACGCTGACTCCCGAGGGCACGGGCACCCGCTACGTCGCCGTGGCGCGCCATGCCGATCCCGAAGCGACCCAGACCCACCGGGACATGGGCTTCCTGTCTGGCTGGGGCACCGCGCTGGACCAGATGCTCGAGATGATCCACGCCCAGCGGGGCTGACCGGTCGGGGGTGTCCTGGGGCGGGCTGCCGCGCCTCCCCCAGGCTACGGCGACCCCGTCCAGGGAGCCCCCATGCAGATCGCCGGAACCACCACCCTTGTGACCGGCGCCGCCAGCGGCCTCGGTCGAGAGCTGGCCCTGCAGCTTGCCCAGCGGGGCTGCACGGTGTGGTTGGCCGACCGAAACGGCGACGCCCTCGATGGGGTGGCCGCCGAGGTGACCACCGCGGGAGGCACGCCCCACACCCTTGTGTTGGATGTCACCGACGACGAGGGTTGGGTCGCGGCCCGGGCGCGGGTGGGCCGGGTCGACCTGCTCGTGAACAACGCCGGCGTGGCCGATGTGGGGCCCTTGGTGGGCTCGACCGACGCCGCTTGGGACCGCCAGCTCAACATCAACGTGATGGGTGTGGTGCGCGGCTGCCGACAGTTTGTGCCGGCCATGGTCGATGCCCGGCGGGGCCATGTGGTCAACATTGCCAGCTTTGCCGGTGTGGCCCTGGCGCCGGGCATGATTGCCTACAACACGGCAAAGGCGGCTGTTGTGGCGTTCAGCGAGTCGCTGCGTGTGGAGGTTGCGCTCGATGGGGTCGGGGTCACGGTGTGTTGTCCGGCCTTCTTCCGCACCAACCTCACCGACTCGATGGATGATGCATCGCCGGACATGGTGCGCCGGGTGCAGCGTTGGATGGACACGTCCGGGGTGACCGCGACCGATGTGGCTTCGGCCACCTTGCGTGCGGTCGAGCGCAACGAGATGATGGTGCTGACCCACAGCCTCACCCGCCGCTACCACTGGATGAAGCGCCTCGCGCCCGAGCGGTACCGGCGCATGCTGCTCCAGCAAGAAGCCAAGCGGCGGGCCCGGTCCTCAAGCTGAGCGGTGTGCGGTGTGGTGGTGGCGCTTGCACTGCACTGGGCCGTGATGCATCGTGGCTTGGCTGGGTCGCTTGCGACGCCAGCGGAGGTGTGTGCCAATGCGTCGCGGGTTTACGCTCATCGAGCTCTGTTTTGTCATCGCCATCCTCGGCGTGCTCACCGCCGTGACGGTGCCCGCCTACGGTGTGATTCACCGTCGTGCGCAAGCTGCAGAAGCCCGCGCCATGCTGTCGGCCATCGCCCATGCCGAGCTGCGCCACCACCGCGACACGGGCGTGTTGCTGCCGTGCGGGCCGACAGCCAGTGTGGGCAAGACGCCGGTGGCGTTCCCCAGTGATGAGGCGTGTTGGCAAGCGCTCCACATCCAAGTTGGGGGTGCGGTGCGGTACCAGTACGCCGTGGCGCTGGACGGAGACTCGTTTGTGGTGACGGCGGTGGGCGACCTGGACGGGGACGGCAAGCGGTCCACGCTGCGGCTGGACGGGCGCAACCTCCACATCGAGACCACGGACGGGCTGGAGTGAACACGGTCGCCCAGGAAGTGCTGGTGTTGCGCCAGCTCATGGCCTTGCGCGAGCGGTCGGTGCCCCAAGACCAAGCACTGGCCATGGTGGCCCAAGGCTTGCCGCCAGGCTCGGTGGCCGCCAGTGTGGCGACGGCACGGCGGGCGCTCTCGGCGGGCCTGGGTGGCGATGACAATGACGATCTGTCGAGCATTCTCGTGGACTCGGCTGCGCCCGTTCGGGCCTTGGAATTGGCTGCGCTGGCCCGCGAAGCCCGGGTCTCGGCCGACGGGGCACTGCGGCTGGCCCGGGTGTACGGTGCCGTGGCCGTGGCGGGGCCGCTGGTGGTGGGCTCCATGCTGGCCTGGCTCGCCCCTGGGCTGGCCAACCTGGGCTTGGATGTGGCCCCGTCGACCGTGGGGCTGGGGCTCACGGTGGTGCGCTGGGCGGGCCTTCCTCTCGCAGCGGTGCTGGCGTGGGCGGTGGGCCGAGCGACCCAAGGCATCGTGCCGGGGGTGGCCGACCTCCAGCGGGCAGCGGTGATGTGGACCCAGGCCGCCCGACCCGGCGGCCAGCGACCTGTTGTGGCAGGAGACGCGGAGCATGCATTTGTGGCCCTGCGCCGGCGCAGTGTGGGGGAGGACGTCGCCTTTGGTGAGCTGGCGGACGTCCTGGCCGCCCGGGGGCATCGGCATGTCGCGTTGTCCCGCGCGTTCATCCCTGTTGTGTTGATGTTGCTTGTGCTCTGGCTGGCGGTGCCGGTGCTGACGGTGTTGATCTACACCGTGCGTCCGGTGGTGTTCGGATGATGTCCTCCCGACTGCTCGGCCGCTGTGTTGCCCAAGCCTTGTCCGAGGGCACGCCCCTGGGTCCATTGCTGCGGGATGGTGGGGTGGGACGGCCCGGCGCGGCGGCCCTGGTGGAGTCGGGCGACCTCGCCAGTGCACTGCGGGCGCTGGACGTGGCGCCGGAGCTGGTGGCGGTGGCGGACCAGTGGCCTGTTGCGACGGGTGCGGCCCACGCCCGGCTGGACGCCCTGCCGTCGGTGGCCATCACCCTGGCCCCGATGTTGGCCACGCTCGCGCTCCTGCTGATGACCGCGACTCTCCAGGGTGCCGTGGTGATGGTCCATGCCACCAAGGTTCGACCCACGCTGTTGGCGCTGGGGGCCGAGTGGGGCACCGCCCCAGGGTCGCCGGACTGGCTCCCGCTTGTGGGGTTGGGGTGGCTGCTGGCCCTGGCCAGTGGGGTCTGGGGTGTGGCCCAGTGTGTGCGGCGGGTCCGGCACCGCGACGGGGGTCCCCATGCCCGGTCTGCCGCCGTGGCCGCTGCTCTCGTCGAGACCGGGGCGCCGCTGCCGGTCGTGCGCAGTGTGATGGGTGACGCCCATGCCCCCCGGGTGGCCGGGGCCGGGGTGGCTGAGCTGGAGGGGCTGGTGGCCCGCGCGGTGGCCGGCGATGCCTTGCGGGATGCCCGGGACGTGGTGATCCTGCGGGTGGTCGGGTTTGGCGGGCTCTCCCTCGCGGCGGCCGGGCTGGCCCTGGAGCTGTACGGCACCCTCGCGTCTCTGCCGGGGGGCCTGTGAGCGCCGGCCTCGACGCGCTGCGGGCGGGACTGGTGCGCCTGTCGGTCCAGGGTGGCCGTGAACCGCATGGTGTGGACGGCCTCATCGGGGCGCTCGGCCAAGGGATCGCGCCAGCCGAGGCGGCCCGTGCGGCGGGCCTGGATGCCGGCGTGGTCGCGGTGCTGTCCTCGCTGGAGTGCCCGCCCACCGATGTGCCGGGTGCGCTGCTGGGCTTGTCGAGAATTGCGGCCCAGCGGGCTTCTGCGGATGGTCAGCTCCGGGCGTCAGCCACCTACCCGACCGCCCTCGCGCTGTCGGTGGTCCTGGCTGGCATGGTCGTGGTGGGGCTGGCCGTGCCGGCGGCGGCAGCGCTTCCCGGTGCCCAAGATACCGGTGGGTTGCTGGTTGTGGGGGTGGGCGGGGCGGTCGTGTGCCTGCTCGGGCTCGCCGCGGCGGTGGGGCTGCGCACCCCGCTGCCGGGGCTGTCGGTGGGCTGGCGGGCGGTGGAGTCGGCGGCCTTTGTCCAGAGTGTGCAGCTGTTGGTGCAGCTGGGGGTGCCCTTGGCGTCGGCGGTGCGGGCCTCGGCGGCGTGGTGCACTGGTGCGGGCCAGATCGAAGGGCTGGCGCTGGCCCGGTCCCTGGACGCCGGCGAGGTTGAGGGTCCGGCGGGGGTGTTGTTGTCCCCTTTCGAGCGGTCGATGCTGCTGGGGGCTGCCCAGGCCGGAGCCGCTGATGCTGCGCTCACCGCACTCGTGCAACACCACGAGAACAATCTAAAACACGTCATTCCCGTGGCTGCCAGCCGTGTGCATCTGGTGTCGCTGTTGCTGGCTGGTGGCGCCACTCTGGCCGTGGGTCGTGCGCTGTTTGAGGTGGTGGGCCATGTGGCGTTCTGAGTCCCCGTCCCTCGACACCGCACGCCAAGGCGTGCAGCTCTCCCGGGGCTGGATGCGCCAAGAGCGGGTGCCCTTCGACGAGATGGAAGAGCTGCGCGACGGTCTGGTCCTCCTGCGGTCCGGTGAGCGCCGGGCGGTGCCCCCTGCACTGCGCTCCCGGGTGGCCGAGGCCCTCCAGCCCTTGCTCCCGTCGGGGTCTCCAGACGCGGACTATGCCGCACTGGTGGCTTATCTCGGGGGTGACTGGTCCCCGCTGCGGGCAGCCCGCTACTTGCTAACGAGCGCATCGGCGGCGGGGGCGTCGGACGTCCATGTCGAAGCCTCGGTCGGGGGCATCGCCGTGCGCCTGCGCCAGATGGGCAGCCTGGGGGCGCCGGTCCTCCTTCCCCAAGCGGCCGGTGTGCGTGTGATTGCCGCGCTCAAGCACCTCTCCGGCTGTCTGCCCTACCGCCAAGATCTGGTCCAGGAAGGGCGCATTCCCCGAGACGGTGTGGCCGCCGATGTGCGCGCCAGCTTCATTCCCACCGCCTTGGGTGAGCGGGTGGCGCTGCGGCTGTTCGGGCGCTTGCTGGCGTTGGACGAGCTTGGTCTAAGTCAGGGCACTCTCGACGGTCTCCGGGACCTGCTGGCCCAGCCCTCGGGGCTTGTGTTGGTGGCGGGACCTTCCGGGGGCGGCAAGACCACGACCGTCTACGCGGCGCTCCAGATGCTCGCGCTCAGCCGGGACGGCGCCCACCTCAGCATTGAAGACCCCGTCGAGCAGCGGCTTCGGCTGGCGGGCATCGCGGTGGACCAAGTGGAGCTGTGCCCCGAGCGGGGGCTGACGGCCGAGGCGGCGCTCCAGGGGGCCTTGCGCCAGGACGTCGATGTGGTGGCCCTCAGCGAGATTCGCAACGCGGGGGAAGCGCGCCTGGCGCTCCACGCGGCCCACACTGGACGACTGGTCGTCGCGGGGCTGCACGCCGGCTCGGCGCCCGAGGCGATCCAGCGCATGCGGGACCTCGGCGCCGACCCCCAGGTGCTGGCCCAGACCCTCCAGGGTGTGCTCCACCAGCGGCTGGTCACGGTGGACTGTCCCGCCGACGGTGGGCGGTGCGTCCGGTGCGTCCGGTGCGGCGGGGTGGGCAAGGTGCGGGTGCCGGTGGCCACACTGCTGCGCCCCCAGGAGGACCGATGAACCGAGCGATGCCCAACACGGTGCCGCGTGAGCCCCAGGGTCGGAGCGGCCGCCGTGGGGTGACCCTGGTGGAGCTGATGATTGTGGTGGCGATCCTGGGCATCTCGGTGAGCGGTGCGCTCGCGGGCAGCCACCGTGTGCGCCAGCTCGGGGTGGCCGAGCTCAACCGAGAGCGCGCAACGCTGCTGCTGGACTACCATGCCGGCCATGTGGCGGCGGGCACAGCTCCCGATGCCCAGGTGGTGGAGCGGCTGCGCAGCGAGCTGCCGGGGGCCGATCTGAAGACCGATGTTCAGGGTGATCTCACGACGCTGACGGTGTCGTGGAGGGACCCGACCGGGGGCCCGGCGACGTTGGCCTTGGTGGTGTTTGGGGGTGCCCCATGAGGCGCCGCGGCTTCACGCTGGTCGAGCTGGCGGTCTGCCTGTCGCTGCTTGGGCTGGTCACGCCGCTCATCTACGCCTTCGGCCGCAGCGTCGAAGATCGCCTGTCCATCGGACTGTGGCACCTCGACGTGGCCGATGGGGTGCGCGATGTGGCCGATGCACTGCGCGAAGATGCCCGCGGCGGCACGGCGGTGGCCGGACAAGGGGTGGGCTTTGTGCGCGGGGACTGCGCCGTGGTCTACCAAGTGGACGATGCCGAGGTGCTGGTGCGCCGGTCGAGCTGCGGGGGTGAGCTCGGCCTCAGCCGCGGGGTCTCCGCCATGGTCTGGACAGCGGGCGGCGTGGCGCTGACCCACACGTTCCGGCAGCGGCCGGGTGCCACGCTCCAGACGGTGTTCTTCATCCCGGTCGACGGGGCACCAGCTGGGGTTTCACCATGAGCCGTCGTGCCTATGTGATGCCGCTGATGATGGTGTTCCTGGCGGCACTTGCGGCGCTGGGGACCGTGTTCACAAACCGGCTGTCGGTGGACCTGCTGGCCCGCCGGGACGGCGAAGTGCGCGCCCAGGCCCTGTGGCTGGCCCGCAGTGCGCTGGATGCCGGGGTGAGCGGCCGGCGTGCGGTGACCACACCCCTCGGGGATGCCGTGGTCGTGGTGCAAGGCAGCCCGGGGCACCGGGAGGTGCGGGTGGTGCTGGGTGGTGCTGAGGCGAGCATCACCGAACACCCCCACACGGAGCGCTTCACGCTGGCCCCGTGAGCGGCGGGGTGCCTTGCGGTTGATGCGGATTGGGGGCACGGTGGGGACCATCTTGAGCAGGAGTCGACGTGCAACAGATGCGGATGGTGCTGGTGGTGCTTGTGGCGTGTGCCGTGGCCTGCGGAGACGATGAGAAGTCCGATGGCGACGTCGACACCGACATTGACGGTGGGGTCGGCGGCGACGGCTCCACGGGTGGCGATGGTGCGGACGGCTCAGACGGCTCAGACGGCACGGACGGCTCAGACGGCTCAGACGGCACGGATGGCACGGACGGCAGCGACGGCGCAGATGGGACGGACGGCACCGGCGGCACGTCCGGCAGTGACGGCACCAGCGGGTCGTGCGAAGTCCTCGACGTGACGACCTGCGAAGACCGCGAAGACTGCGTCACCATCGACGGACGGCCCATGGAGGCGGGCGCCGACGGGCGCATGTGTGTGGACTACGGCGACCCTGCGCAGCCGGTCGGCTGCATGAGCATCGACATGGGGTGCGACGGCGCGCTGAGCATGGCCCAGAACCCCGAGAGTGGTGACCCCTGGCTGTTCCCGTCGGGGTGCCTGCCCACCGGGTGGGAGCTGCTGGAGTGGATTGGCTACGTCGAGTGTGAGTGAGCGGCGGGAACCTCCCCCGCCACCCTCCACAACGCCCTACTGACCGACACTCTGCTCAAGCTCTTCGAAGCCCGGCACCTTGCTCAGATCGGGAATCAACACAATCTCGATCCGCCGGTTCGACGCCTTGCCCTCTTTGGTGTTGTTGTCCCCAATCGGGCGGTTGCTGGAGTAAGACGCAGCGCTCACCTGGGTGGGCGACATACCCCCAGCAATCAGCGTCTTGACCACCGACAGTGACCGGGCGCTCGCCAGCTCCCAGTTGCTCGGGAACTGGGGCGTCGAGATGGGCACATTGTCGGTGTGGCCCTCCACCTGGAAGCGCCGGCCCGGCAGGGTGGCCAGGATGGCGGCCACTTCGGTGATGGCGGCCGTGCCGTCCTCCGATAGCTCACTCTTCCCCGAGCCGAACAGCACATCGGTCGCCAGCTCGACGACCAGCCGTCCGTCGACCACCTTGACCTTGAGCCGGCCGGCGTCAATCAGCGCCTTGAACTTCGCGAGAAGGGCTTTGTATTCGGCAATTCGGGCCATGGCCTCCCGCTCGCGACGGGCGGCCTCGGCCAGCGCCTCTGTCATCTCTTGGACCGAGTCCGACAGCTCTCCGGCTTCGCGCATCGCCCGCGCGCGGTCCTCCTGGCAGGCCAGCAGCTGCACTTCGGTGTCGTTGCCCCGCTGGCCACAGCGCTCGAGGTCGGCCGACAGCGTGTCGACCTCGTCCTTGCGGTCCTGCAGGTTCTCCCGCGTCGCCTTGAGCACACCATCCAGCTCGTCGTACTTCTTCTTGGTGACGCAGCCACCCAGCAGCAGGGCGATCAGGAGCACGCGGACCGACATGAGATCTCCGGGAGGTGAGGGAAGCGGGGCCTAACCCGGTCGCTGCGTGGTCCTCCGCTTGGCGGTCCTCGGTGGGGGCACTGGAAACATTCTTGTTGCTGTTTTTTTAGCATGTGCTACTTTTCCAGCATGTTGACTCCCCACCTCTCCCGTCGTGAGCGTGAGCTGATGGACATCGTGCACCGCCTTGGGCGCGCCACGGTGGCTGAGGTTCGTGCCGAGATGATGTCCCCGCCGACCTACTCGGCCGTGCGTGCGCTGATGTGTACGCTCGAGACCAAGGGCCACCTCCGCCATGCCCAAGAGGGCCGGGCGTATGTCTACTCCCCCAGTCAGGCCCCGTCTGAAGCCCGTACCCATGCGCTCCAGCGTGTGGTGTCCGCCTTCTTTGGGGGCTCGGCCGCCAAGGCCGCGATGGCGCTGGTCCAGCTGGAAGACCTCGACCCTGACGAGCTGGACGGCATCAAAGCGGCCATCGCGCGCGCCGAGGAGCAGGGCCAATGATGGACCTGAGCGTCACGTCCGCCGCGCTGGAGGTGTGGGGCGCCCCGCTGGCCGAGTCGGCGGCGGTGTTGGGTGCCGGCTTTGTGTTGCAGCGCGTGCTCGCGTTCCGCCCTGCCGCCGAGCGCCATGCGCTGTGGGTGACGGCGTTCTCCGGCGTTGGTTTGCTCCTTGGGTTGTCGGTCCAGCGGCTGGCGACGCTTCACAGCACGCTGGCGTGGGGCGACGCCTTCGACGCCATGGTGGGGATCTGGGCCCTGGGTGCCGGGATCGCGATGCTGCCGGTGGTGGTGGGGCTGGTGCGGCTGTATGCCGAGAGCCGGGGCTTGCCGCGTCAGGTGGTGTCGGGCTGCACAACGGTGCACGCACCGGTTGCGACGGCCTACACGTGGGGTTGGTTACGCCCCGTGGTGGTGCTGCCGGAGGGCCTTCAGCCCCGAACGGCGGCGTTCGACACCATCCTGGCCCACGAGCGCGCCCACATTGAGCGGCATGACTGGTTGGTCTCCGTGTTGGTGCGGCTGGTGTGCGCGGCGCTGTGGTTTCAGCCGCTCGTGTGGTGGGCGGCCAAGGCCTTGCACCGCACTGCGGAACAAGCCACCGATGACCGTGTGTTGCGCACGGGTGTGTTGCCCAGTCGGTATGCGGGGTTGCTGGTGCAGATGGCCTCGGGTGGGTCCGACCTCGGCTTGGGTGTCGCCCGCTCCGATGTGAGTGCCCGTGTCCACGCCATCCTTGCTCCCCGGTCACGGGGCATCCGGCGGTGGCCCGTGCTGGTGTTGGGTTGGGGGCTTGCCGTGTGGGCGGTTCCCAAGCTTGTGGTCGCGAGCCCCTGGCGGCTGACGACCTTGTCCCCGGGGTGCGCCCCGATGTCGCCGCTCGATGCGGCGGAGGAGCAGCCATGAAGTCCCGTCTTGTGTTGGGTGTGTGGGTTGGGTTGTCCGCGTGTTCGGTGTTGGATGTGCGGGCGGATGTCCCGGGCACCACCCCGACCCCCGAAGCGGCGGCTCCACCGAAGCTGGAGACGGCCGACTACGGCGTCATTGTGGCGGTCGAGAAGCTGGAAGCGCAGCGCCAACAGCTGGCCCTGTGGAACTCCGAGACGGTCTCGACGGTCCACAACGCCGCCATGGACATCATGGTGTCGTGCCCCTACAACCGGGCGGGGGTGCAGGTTCCCTTCGCCTTGATGCTGGCGGCCCGCAGCGTCGATCCCGCGGCCTTCTCAACGGATGACCGTCGACGCTGGAATGACGTGGTGGCGGGTATTCAGCTCCAGGTCCGGGTCTACGATGAGCTGACTCGCGGTGTGTTTCCCCACCCGGGGCCCCACGACTTCCTGAGCCGCCTCAAGCCGGGCACCGCGCTGAGTCGCGCCGAGCTGGAACAGGCTGCCGACCCGCTGGCCGCCACCCAGGCGCTGGTGGACCAGGTGGGGGCTCTGGTGGAGGCTTATGATGACCCGACGCTCAAGCGCATCGACGTCGCCCGCGAGACGCTCAACGCCCACACCGAACCCAACTGGGGCCACCATGAGGCGATCTTGTCGTGGAGTGAGTTGCTGATTGTGCTTCGGGACCGCATGGCGCCGGGCGAAGACCAGGCCCAGGTGGCGGCCATGGTGCGCTTGCTCGAGAGCCTCATGTCGGTGGGTTGCTGAACCCCAGCCGTTTCCTTGAGTCCGTGTGGGAAGCTCACCCCGCAGACGCCACGTAGCGGGACCGCTCGAAGCGCACCCGACCCTCCTGGTGGGGGTTTGCGACGGGGTCGACGTTCCGCACCAGCACGCTGTCCACCCGGTCCACCTGTCCGCTTGCATTGCGGTGCAGGGTGTACCGGATGGTCTCGGCCTGGGGACCCATCTCACTGATGTCTTGGCTGTCGACCAAGATGGTCTCGGGTCGGCCCTTGTCATCGCATCGAATGTAGACTTGGCGTGTGTTCTGGTACGGACCCCGCTCTTCCCCACGCTCTTGCAGCTCGAACCAGATGGTGGCGGGCACCGTGTTGGCCGCATCGGCGAAGCGCACCTTGGCGTTGGTGCGGTGGGTCTCGTGGTAGCCATAGTCAAACGACTCTCGGCGCTTGGTCGCGAAGCGGTCTTCGGACTCAAACCAAGCCAAGCGCCCGGGCTCCAACAGCGGCGCCAGGTCCCGCAGCATCCATAAGTTGTCGGGCGGCTCGATGTCTGGGCCGGTGCTCGCCCGCTTCCACCAGCTCCCCGCGGTGGACGCCGCCTTGGCTTCTTTGGCGAGGTCCAACACGTCGGCCGTGATCTGGGCTTCGTCGCCCCCGTCGACGGTCTCCGTGTCAAAGGCGGTCGACGCAAAGGGATACGTTGCGGGCAGCGATGCAAAGTACGCCGCGGTCTTTCGGCGCTCAGCGGTCCATGCGACAAGTCGCTGAAACCGGGCTTCTTCGATGGCGGCCCGGTAGGCGACGTCGGTGTCGGCCGAGATGCGCACGTCGCTGATGCAGGTGTCTTTGTAGGTGGCGCCGGGGTGCACGCTGACGACTTCCAGGCGCACTTCTGACACCCCCGCCCCGGGGGGCAAGGGCACAAGAATGTCCTGCCAGCCCATCTTCCGCTCCAGCGTCGCGTCGACCTGGGCGACCGGCTGGCCCCCGGCCCACACGACCACCCGCACGTCCTTGGGCGCAGCATTGGCCTTCAAGAGCGCTTCGGACTTCTGGTAGCCATTGCGCACCTCGACCTTCACTGCCCGGGCCTCGCGCAGCGGGCTGGTGGGCAGCATCACCACCTGACCTTCCCCGTTGCCGGTCACCCCCTCCACCCACGCCGTCGCCGGGTTGTCGTCGGCAATGTAGTTGGGGTGGTAGTTCTCGCTGTACTTGTTCCAGTTGGACTTCAAGAACGACGACGCCTGCACCTCGGTCTGGCGCAGCAGCCGCCACTGGGGCTCCGCGGCGGCGGTCGACGGGATGAGCAACAAGCCAAAGCGCAGTGCGAGCGGGATCACAGGGTGCTCCGGGAGAAGACTGGGGGATCATGGCCCGGCGGGGGCAGCGAGGCAAAGCGCGGGCAAGGTTCCAAGCGGTGCTGGAGGTCATTAGAACACAGCACGGATCAGTGTTCACGGTTGTTGCTGTGGTCTGGAGGGCGCCAAACAAACCCACTGTCACCGCCCCGCAATCGGTCGGGCCCGCCCGACGTGCCATTGTCCCCCCAACCCATGGAGCGCCAGTGCCCGGCCAGACCCAGCAACAGAGCACCGAGCTCGCCCCCGTCCAGTCTCCTCGGCCCCAGGCTCGCCCAGACCAGGTGGCCCATGGGCCCGGGAATGCCGCGCTACAGGACGTCTTGAACAACCGGCAAGTGCGTGCTCGGGCGGTCTCTGACATCACCGTCTGGCTGCAGACCCAGCAAGCCGCCCTCGGGGGCTTGGAAGGCGATGCCAAGGTGCAGCGCATCGAGGCGGCCCTGTCGACCCTGCGGGCATGGTGGACCCGCGCCGAGCTGGGCGAGACCGTCGACTTCTCCCAGCTTCCCGCGACGCCGTCGATGACCGCCGCCCCCGAGCGGGCCCTGCCCTTGCCCCCCGAGGTGATCGGCGAGGTGCGCCCTCTCATCACGGCGCTGGAGGGCGGTGTGGCCGGCGCCACCGAGAACACGACCGGCGGACCGGAGGCCTCTCCCCACGGCACCACTGACTGGAACACCACCCTCGGCGTGCCCGAGTACCGCACCCAGTCCGACAACCTCGTCGCCCCTGAAGCGACGTGCAACACCACCACCTTGTCGATGGTGCTGGAGCGGCTGGGCATCGGCCGGGCCGACGTGGTGCGTGCCCTCGAAGACCGTCTCAAGCGCTCGTGGATCAAGAGGGCCCGCCGGGCTGGCACCGTCTCGGCCGCCCGGGCCACCGAGCTGGAGGGCAACCTCACGCTGGTGGACGAAGAAGACGGCTGGGACAAGGACGCCGAGTGGAAGACCGCCGCCCGCAGCTACCTCGACGCCAAGATGAAGGACCGGTCCTACCAGCGGGTGCGCGGCGAGTCCTCGGTGAGCAACAGCACGCGCAATGACATCGCCGGCGACTTTCTCGCGGATGCCCAGATGGAGGACGTGCTCGACATGCTCGTCCACAACGCCGGCATCAGCCGGTACTCCATTGTGGGAGAGCCCGACCGGGTGCTGGAGCTGGTGTCCAACACGGGACTGCCGCCGACGTCCGAGCAGCTCTGGCCCGGCTCCAGCTGGGACACCCTCACGGAGAAGGTGCGCGCCACCCTCGAAGCCGGCGGTGCGGCCGCGCTGAGCTTCCACCACAAGGGCACCCGCGACCGGGGGGCCTCCCACATCGTCAGCATCCAAGAGGTCCAGTCTAGCTCGTTTGTGGTGGACGACCCCTACGGTGTGGTGCGCGAGACCTACAACCCCCGTGGCTACGACGACGCCTACTTCCACGCCGACACCTACCAACAGCGCGCCCGCAGCGGGGAGATGGTGACCAAGGAGCGGGTGATCCACGAGCGCTCGGTCCAGAAGAACACCACCCATGGCTTTGATGACTGGGGTGCAGGCGCGGCCCGGGGGCTGGATGCCGACGAGTCGAAGGGCGACACGTCCGTGATGAGTCGGGACCAGATCACCCGCGCGATGAAGTACATCTCGCTGTTCCGCCGGGGACAGTCGGTGCCGATCCCCCGTCCACGCCCCGAGAATCTTGGCCAGTAGGTCGTTTTCGGGGTCTGCCGGCTAAGGTGTCTTGAGTGTCGTCAGCGTGCCCGGCAGGTCCGGGTTGTTGTGGACCTCGTGCACGGTTGTGCCCTGGACCGTGACCGTCGGGGCGCGGGTGGTGGTGCCCCGAATGTCGAGAGAGCCCTCCACAGCGCCGCCAATGAGGACCACTTGGGCGCCCTCCCGCACCAACAGGTCGGCGGTGACCACCGTGTCCTTCAGGGTCACCCGCGAGATGCCGGTGAACAAGGCTTCGCCCTCGATGCGACAGCGCTCCAAGGTCAGCTCCCCACGAATCGCACCGATGGCGTTGCCGCCGCCGGGTGACGTGCCCCCTTGGATCACCACGTCGTGCAGCACCACTTGGGAGGCCCCCTCAACGAACACCCCCGCGCCGAGCTGGGCGTTGCCGCCGCGCAGGGTGAGGCCGGAGACCTTGACAGTCAGGCCATCATCGACGATGTGGGCCACGGATCCACGGCCACCCGCGTTTAATGTTGCGCCGGGGCCACGCACGTCAATGCTGGACTCGACAAAGAGCGAGCCGGCATGTTCGCCAGGGGCCAGCTCCACCACGGTGGCGCCCTGAAGGGCCACCGGAAGGGCTGCGCCGGCAGCCACGGTCAGCACGGTGCCTTTCATTCGGCCGTCTTGTTGGCCGGGGCCGCGTTGGTGGACAAGCTGTCGAAGTACTCAAGGAACTCGGCCGCCGTGATGGGCTTGGGTTGGTAGCTGCCCCAAGGGTTGTAGAACTGGAGCTTGTCGCCTTCCACCACCCGCTCGAAGGCATAGGCGTGGTTGCCGATGATGACCTTGGAAGCGTTGAGCATGCCGTGGTACTCAAAGCGGGCTTCGAGGTCGGATGCGGTCTCGGGCATGCGCCCTTCATCGTACTTCAGGGACACCCGGCTGGACTCGTACTCCAGCTCACCCTCGGCCACGTCCCGCCCGACGATGTCGCCCTTGCGTTGGCCTTCTTGGCCCGTGTCGCGGGCCGACGCGACGGCACCCTTCTTGTCGGAGATGGTCAGCGTGCCGTGCTCAACTTGGTTCCAGTTGTGGGTCTGGGACAGGGTGCCCGTGTAGGGGCCTTCTGAGCTGCCCCGCAGGGGGGACTGAACCGCCGACTCCATCGTGTTGCGCACCCCCGCGTAGATGGCGAGGCCATCGGCCATCGCGCCCTCAAAGTAGGGCACCACGTCGGCTTCGCGCATGCTGCTGGGGTTCTTGGACCGGGACCGCACCCCCGTGATCTCGGCCATGGCCGTGTGGCCCGTGCCACCCTCGCCGATGACGCTGTAGCCGCCCTTCCACTGGGCGTAGGCCTTCTCCATGATCGCCGGCCACAGGGCTTGCCCCGGGTCGCCCGCATAGGCCGGGTCATTTCGCGCACCCGACACGGGAAGGTAGGCGTCGACGGTGATGTCGACGGGCTTCATCCGCCCGCTGTAGTCCTCTTCATGGAAGCGAACCGTGTAGGTGTTGGCGGCTTGGTTGTACGTGATGGCGTCGGAGATGGTCGACGGGCTCGCGTTGGCGATGGCGGCCATGGACGCGATGAAGAAGCAGTCGCCGAGGGCACCCTGGGCGGTGTCGTTGCCCTTGGGGGCCGTGGGATCGTGGTCGCCCTCGAAGTAGGCGAAGGGAAAGGCGTCGTGGAGGTCTTTGTCGTACTCGTCGGTGGACAGGCCGGGTTGGTCGCTGAACAGCGCCTTGTAGGTCCAGCCCACTTCCATCTTGTCGCCCACGCGCACCGACACCTGCATCTTCGTGGCGGTGACCTGGAGCACCTCACAAGCGGTGCCGTCGGGGACCTCGGCCAACAGCTTGGACCGGCTGGTGCGCCCCGTCGTGATCTTCACGGTGGCGCCGTCGCCGATGAGGGCCCCGGACGCGCCGGCCTGCACGGTTTTGTCGCGGGTTGCGGGGTCAAAGTCGCCCGTGACCTCGGCGCCCTGGTGGGTGGGGATGGGGGTGCCATCCTCGAAGGTGGGCCCGCCCTGAAGCTGCGCCAGCAGGGCTTGGTTGCCCATCAACGACTGTTCATCTTCACCCATGCCCTGGGGACCACCCCGGCTGGACCGGGAACCGGGGGATGTGCGGCGCTGGCTGCGGGTGTCGTACGACGGCATGGGCTCTCCAGGAACCTGCCCATCTTACTCCGTCCGGCCGGTGAGTGGGGTGGCTGAAGTGACCGTGGACACGACATGTCGGGGGAGACCCGTCCGCTGTCAGGCCGCACCGAGGCGGCTGCCCCACCGCCGGGGGGCGTTGTGGATCGCCGACGGCGGCGGTACTGGTGGGGGAATGCGAATCTTGTCCCAGCTCTGTGGTGCATGGTGTGGGCTTGCCCCGGGCCTGGTGGTGTTGGGCCTGCTTGGGTTGCCCACCTTGGCGAGTGCCATCACCCCAGAGCTCCAGCGCGGTCGGTCGGCCTCGTTTCAGGCCCAGCGGGAGCGTCCAGTGGCCCCCGGTGAAGCCACTGTGACCCTCGCCGGTCGGCTCGTATACGAGGATCACCGTACCAGTGGGCGCCATGGGCTTCGGGTTGATCTGGATGGACGCCGGGGCCGAAGCAGTGGCGGCCGGACCACCGACAGCCAGTTCTATCTGGGTGCGTTCCACATGGTGGTGGACGTCTATGAGCAGGACCGGGTCGGGCGGACGGGGCGGGCGTGTGTGCCGCTGGAGTGGGTGGGGGCGGCCACGGTGCAGCGCGACGGCACGTTTTCGGTGGAGGTGCCCGCGGAGGACCGGTGTCGCCGGGAGCGGGGTGGAGACCCCCAGTACGTGCTTCGGGCCCAGACCCGGTATTGTCGTGATGAGTTGTGTTTCCAGATTGGCCGCCAGCGGGGACGACCCTATACACTGTGGTTTGGGTTGGACGACCCCCTGCCCACCGGGGCCACCGGCGCGGCGGCACCCACGTTGTTGTTCAGCCCCGAGCAGAGTGGGGACCGCAACCCATGGTCCCGTGCGGCCAACCACTATGCATCGCTGGTCGACACGGTGGTCTCGTTGCATGTCGAGGGGGGCATCCCCTTTCGACGGGAAGAATTCGGGCCGGTCTATGTGCGCTTTCCGTCCCCCTGGTCCGACGGCCGGGCCACCGCTGACGACACGATCGACGCCAAAAACCGGGGCTGGCCCAAGGGCAGCCTGTTGATGCATGAGTATGGCCACATCGTGCACCGCCGGGCGTGGGGGGGTGACTACGCTGGGTTTCACGACCCGATCCAGCGCTGGAGCGGCAAGCGACGCACCAAAGAAGTGCCGTTCATCGCGCTCAAGGAAGGCTGGGCCAATTTTGTGACCTCGTACGTGACCGGGCGGTGCTTTCGGGCCCGCTACGACACGCCCGAGGCGCTGGCGAGTGTGAAGCGGGGCGTCAACGGCACCCGCTTTCCCCAGAACCACCACCACGCGCTGTGTGACTGGGTGGATGACCGGGAAGACCGGTGGCCAGGCGCCCCCAAGGGGGCCAGAGACACGGCGAACCTGACCATCTTGGAGCTGTGGCAGCTGCTTGACCAAACAGACGCATTGATGGGGGCTTTCGATGGTCACGACCCCGTGACCGAGGGGCTGGATGTGTGTGATGTGGTGGCCGCCCAGGGGGTCGCCGACGAAGTGCTGGACGGGCCCACCCGCGCCCAGCGGATGCGGGACAGCTGGGGGGTGCTCCAGACCAACGCCATCACCTGTCCGGCGCTCGACGCTGCGGTCCGGGCGCTGCCGCCGGAGGTTGTGCCAGAAGCCCCGGCCGAGGTCCCTGCAGAAGCCCCGGCCGAGGTCCCGGCAGAGGTCCCCTAAAGCCGGATGCTCACCGCATGAAGAGCAGCTTCAGCGTGGCGATGTTCACGTCGTTGGAGGGCTCGGTGCCCCCGCCCCGGCCGCCCACATAAGACGCGTAGTGGGCGAGGTGGCTCATGTTCCAGCCGTCTCGAATGGTGACGGTGTAGGGGGTGCCCGCGGTGAGGTGGACCGGCACCAGGTTGCTGTCCCCCCAGCGGTCCCAGTCGGCGCGATGGGGCATCACCAAGGGACCTTCACCCACAGTGGTGCCCGAGGAATCGGTCACAGCCACCCACTTGACGGCGGCCGTGATGCCTGTGTCCTCGGGGCCGGACCCGTTGCCAAAGATGGCTTGGAGGTTGTGCAGGCCGGTGTGAGCGGGCGTGATGGGCACGGTCAGCGTGTCGGTGGGGGCGCCCCAGCTGCCGTAGTGGCCCCGGCCGTGCTCGGTGGACCAAGAGCCGCCGACGGCGACAAACGCGCTGGCGTCGATGTTCTGGATGCGGTTGTATTCATCACCCCACCAACACTGGGGCACCGACGGCTGGGACGGATGCACCAGCCGGGCGACGACGGTGTAGCAAGCCGAAGTGGTCACGGTGTCGGTCCACGGGGACGGCACATTGGCGGCGACCAACACCCCGTCGCGGTGCACGTCAAAGGTGGCGCCCTCCTCGCCCGTGAAGGTGAGCGTGACGGTGTCGCCGGACCCGGAGAGGCTGACGTCGGGGGTCTGGGCGCCGAAGACATCCTGCCACTCGTCGGTCTCGAAGGTGGTGATGGCGCCGGGGGCCAGGGTCTCACTGCCGATGGTGAAGGTCTCAGTGCCGATGGTGAGGGTTGCGCCCTCGGTGAACCAAGAACCGCCGGGCAGGATGGGATCGGCGCTCAGCACACCATCTTCGCCTTGCACGCCGAACACGCCGTGGGCCACGGCGCCCAGGAAGCCCGCGACGCTCCAGAGCTGGCGCTGGGAGTTCACCACGGGCCCGGAGGTCTCCCCTTCGTCTACCCAGTTCGCGCCGGTGGCGAGCTCCAGGTTCTCCATGTGGGACAGGTTCAGCGCGGCCCCGGCGACCAAGGAGTCCAGCCCCGCATCCAGCACCGCACCGTTGTTGCTGCTGCGTGCGGCGAGCACCGCGTATGCCGTGACAAAGGGCCAGATGGCACGGTTGTGGTAGATCGGCACGAGCTGTTGCTGGGGCCAGATGACGGGGGGCCCGTGGGGGCCGTGGGGGTAGGCGGCCAGCGCTTCGGGGTGGGTGCCCAGGTCCATCACGGCGAAGCTGGTGGCGAGCAGGTCTTGGCGCTCCACCGCGCCGGGATCGAGGGTGGTGGAGGTCGCGGAGCGGTAGACCGTGCCATCCCAGAATGCCGTGTCAATGGCCAATTCCAGGGCACTCGCCCCGTGGTCCTCGCCGGTGAGGGACTCCAGCGAGCGCAGCAAGAACAGGTGGTCCAGGTTGGTGGACAAGGACTTCGACATGCCGATGTGCACGACGTCGCCTTCGGTCCACGCCGGGTAGGTCTGCTCCCGCCAGTCGAGGAAGCTGGTCTCGCCGCGGTACAGTCCGTCGATAGGGTCAAGTGCGTATTGTCGATCCATCGCGGCGGTGTTGCGCATGGCGATGATGGCTTGTTCGCGCAGCTCGGTGTGGTCGGTGTAGCGGAGCACAGCCATGGCGCCGCGCACCCACGCCACCCGGTCGGTGGACACGGGCCAGCTGCCGCCCGTGCCGGTGTCTTGCACGATCTGGAGGGTCTCGGGGCCCCCGCCCTTCTCGGTAGACAGCTTGAACAGCAAGGAGCGTGCCGCCCGTTCGGGGTCCAGCCAGGCCAAGCCAAGCTCGGTGGCGTAGGCGATGTCGCGCGTCCACACCCAGCTCCACAGCGCGCCGGTCTGGTAGCACTCGCAAGGGACGGCGTCGGCAAAGGCACCGTCGCTGATCTCGGAGACGGCGTTGAGGCGGGCATCCTCGACGGCCATGGCGAACAGCGCATCGGTGATGAGCACGCCGGAGCGCAGCAGGGGGTCGCCGGCTTGTTCGGCGAAGGTCCGGGTGGTGGCGGCGCCGTCCCGCATGGTGTGGGTGCTGGACAGGGCGTAGGTGCGCAGCCCGTCGGTCTCGTCGGCCGCGATGGTGACGGTGTCGCCGCGGAAGGTCCACGTGCCGGAGAGCTCGGTGGGGGTGCCGGTCTCTTCTCCGCCGTCGGAGCCATCGGAGCCATCGGAGCCATCAGAGCCCTCGGAGCCGTGGGGGGCATCTTTGCTGCCGCCGGTGTCGGTCGCGCCGCCACAGGCCGCGTGGAGGAGTGCAACAACAGGCAACACACGGCGCATGATGAGGTCCGGGGCCGGGCGGCACGGTGGCCGGGAGCACGGGTGGGCAGGACGCACACCACGTGGCGGCGGTAACCCGTTCATGGGCCCCACAAGCCTGTTGTGGTCGAACCCGCGGGCCTCGATGCCGACGTGTGCGCACCGCTTGGAGAAGCCATCGCCGTGGGGTGGAGTGGTCTCAGCGCATGCGATGTGCGGCGCCCGCTCGGCCCCCGACCGGAGGGCGCCAGCCCCGACACGAGGATGCCGTGGGGGAGCGTGGTGCGAAGTGTGTCCCGCCGAGAACGCGCTGGGTCAGTGCCTCGCTATTTGCGGGCCCATGGTTCGGCCCCCGACCGGACGGCGGAATGCTCGGTACGAGGATGCCGTGGGGGAGCGCCCTTTGGGGCGCGGCGCGGGGGCTTGCCCCCGCCAAGAACGCACTCGTTCATAGGCTCGCTACTTGCGAGCCTATGAACTACCCGAGCTTGCGGGCCGTGGCAGCGTCGACAATCCCGGTCACCTGCAGCCCATTGGCTTGCTGGTACGCACGGACGGCCCCTTCTGTGCCGCTGCCGTAGTCCCCGTCCACCTTGAGCGTGGCGCCGTTGGCGTTGAGCTTCTCTTGGAGCGTCTTGACCGCTTGGCCGTCGATGCCCTTGCGCAGCTGGATCTCACCCGACACCACGCCGTCCCAGGTGGTCGCGGACGCGATGTTGCTGAGGTCGGTGCCGAGGGCCTGCCAGACCGCCGACAGGCCGCCCTTATAGTAGATCGACTGTAGCGAGTACGCGGAGCCCTTGTGACCGGGATGGTACTCAAGATGGGGCATGTCCCAGCCCCAGTCGCCGCCCCACTCGGTGAAGCCCGCGGACTTGCCGGCCTTGCCGAGCTTCTGCCAGCTGGTCGACGGTGCATCCCACGAGGGACCGGTGCCCCGCGTGTTGTAGAACACAATGTCGACGGCGAGGCCGTAGTTGTGGAACGAGCCGCCGCCACGCACCTTTGTGACGCCACCCTTGTTGAACAGCGTGTTCTGGCGGGTGAAGCTGCGGTAGCCCTCGAAGACATAGGGCTGGAGGCCTTCGCCCTGGAGGGTGCGCACGATGCCGCCCGCCATCTTCCGCACTTCGGGATGCAGGTTAGGGTCGGTGAGAACACCCTTGGGGTCAGCGTTTCCGACGACTCCAGCGCCACCGCCGCCGCCGGTCTTGTCGGAGCCGGGACCGTCGGTGGCCGTGTCGGTCTTGCTGTCGGTGTCTTTCTGGTCGGGCTTGGCGTCCTTCTCTTCCACACCGCATGTCGCGAGCGCCTGGGCCGTCGCCGTGCCCACCACACCGTCGGCCTCAAGGCCCCGGGCACGCTGAAACGCGACCACTGCCGCGCGGGTCATCGGCCCGAAGTAGCCAGTGGCGGGCAGGCTCGCGCCGTTCTGGTTGAGCAGCTTCTGCAGCTCGGTCACCTGGGGGGAGCGCATGCCCATCTTGAGGGCGGGCGCGCCCGTGACGCCGCAGTCGTTGGTGTGCTTGTCGGACCGGGACGCGTCGATGTGGACCTGGGCCAGGGCCCGGTGGGTGGCGGGGCCGGCGACGCCGTCGACCGTGAGGCCGGCAGCGCGCTGGACGGCGCGGACGGCTTCGAGGGTGGCGGCGTCGAAGGACCCGGTCACGTCAATGCCGGCGCCGCGGGCGTTGAGCTGGGTCTGGAGGGACTCGACGGCGGTGCCGCTGGCCCCAACTTCCAAGCCTGGGCGGCCGGACCAACCCGCTGCGCCGCTGCCGCCGCCCTTGGCGAAGGCGGATGCGGTCGCCGATCCGGCCACACCATCGACGGTCAGGCCATTCTTGCGCTGGAAGTCACGGACGGCGGCGAGGGTCTGGCGGCCGAAGTAGCCGGTGGTGGGCAAGCGGGCGCCGGCGGCGTTGAGCTGGGCCTGGAGGGCTTTGACGGCCTCGCTGCGCATGCCGTACTGGAGCACGGGGCTGCCGCTCCAGCCGGGGCCCGTGGACTTGCGGTGGAGCTGGGCCTGGCCGCCGCGGGCGGGCGTGAGCTGGGGCACCGGGCCTTGCATGCCGCCGGCGACCCAGTTGGCGAAGCGGGCTTCGGCGGTCTCGGCGGCTTGTTCCCCGGGGTCTCCGGGCTGGTCGAGGGCGGTCTGGCCGCTGCCGCCGCCGGCGAGGGCGTGGGCCACCTCATGTGCGGCAGTGCCCATGGCGTCAGGATCGGCAAGCTCGGCCGAGAAGCCGCCGCCGAAGGTCATGTTCGAGCCCTCGGTCACCGCGTCGGCGGCGAGGGAGTCGGTCGCCACGCTGTCGGTCTGCATCGACAGCCCGCCGAGGCTCTGACCGAATGCGCCCGAGAGCGCGGCGTTCACCGTGGCCGAGAAGGGTCCCTCGGTGCTGCCTTGCATGCGCTCGAGCAAGGCGGCGTTGCCCTGGCCCTGGCCGAGGCCTCTGGCTTGCTGATCGGTGTCGGAGCCGGTCTGGTTGCTGTCGCGGCGGCTCTGGCGCTGAAGCATCGATACTCCCGGGAGGCACCTTCACTCTACGGCAGTGTAGGGGGTCCGCCGATGTCGCCGCACTGACATCCAGCGACTGGAGCGGTTCTGCGCCGTCGATCGGGGGGGCCGGTGTGCTCAGCCCCGGCGCGCCGAGCACGGGTTCACGGGGGGGACCGGGATATGCGGCGGGCGCTCGTCTCGAGGTCCCATGCGCCCCATCTCCACTGCTGTCCTGTGCTCGGCCTGTGTCTGTGCAGCCGGTCTGCTCGCGTGTGCCCCTAAAAACGGCGACAAGGAGCCCGGCGACGGGGGTGTGGCCGACGAGGGTGCTGCCGAAGACACCGCGGCTCAGCCGGGCGACTCGGGCGACCCCTCCCCGCGCTGCGCCCCGCCTGATCCCGATCCTGCCCCCACCCGGGAAGGCCACCCCAGCGACGGCTGGCGCTGGACGAAGCAAGGGGTGCTGTTTCCCGACGGAGACCCGGTGGCCTCCGGCGACGGCGACTTGGGCCCCACCCTCGTGAACACGGGCGACGGGCTGCACTTGGTCTACACCCGCCAGCAGGGCTCCACCCAGACGCTGTGGTGGTCCACCAGCGACGACGGGCTGGTCTGGTCATCCCCCGAAGCGGCCACGGGCATCGAGGCGGGCACGGGCGACACCCCCAGCTTGCTCCACGATGGTGACGGCTTTCGGATGTGGTACGGCTCCGGGTCCATCGACCACGCCACGTCGCCCGACGGCCGGGCGTTTTCCCCCACGGGCACGGTCCTGCGCACCCCCGATGCCGGTGACTTTGCGAGCCTGTCGCTGATCTACCCCCGGGCCATCGCAACCGACGGGGGCCTCGACCTGTACTACACCGGCTTTGACGGCGCCCGGTTTGCGATTGGGTTGGTTGAGAGTATCGATGACGGAGGCATCTTCGGTGTTCCATCGCTTGTGTTGGAGCGGGACGAAGAAGGCTGGGACAACGCAGCAGTGGCCATGCCGATGCCGGTGGATCTGGACGGTGCGCGCTTGCTCTGGTTCGGCGGCTACGACACTGCGACCACCAACCCCGGGCCGTGGCGGGTGGGCCTGTTGCGCGGGGGTGAGCGCCGTGTGTCGCTGCCCCTGGCCGAAGAAGGCCCCGATGCGTGGTCCACCCGTGACCCGGCCGTGGTGCGCTGGGGGGACGGCTGGCTCATGGTCTATGTGGGCATGGGAGACGATGGGGTTTACCGCTTGATGGCGGCGAGCTCGGACGTCTGTCCCTGATCTGCACCGACGCAAGACCGCGCAATCAGAACGCCCACCACAGGTTGAGATCCAGCTTGGGCAGCACGTCGGGGACGTTCACCGGGTCTTGGCCAAAGACCTCGAGCGCCGCGTTGGCTTGGTCCCCGAAGGTCGGTGCATAGCGAAGCCCGCCGCCCAGGCCGATCCGAAAGCGCTTCCAGCCGTAGTTCCACAGCACGCCGGCGTCGCCTTCGGGGTTGCGGCCGAGCGTGACGGGACCGGCATCGAAGGTGCCCGCAAAGCGCAACACCTGGCGGTCGCTCTTCACCTTGTCGAAGGACAAGGTGAGCGGAAACTGGCGAAAGCGCAGCAGCTCGGTCGGCCCTTTATAGAAAAAGCCCGCCGTGGCGAGGGTGCCCTTCTCGACCTCGATCTTGGACTGTTGGATGCCCAGCCCCACGTTGAGCCGGTTGTACTCGCCCATCAGGATGGAGGACTGCACCCGGATGCGGCCCGTGCGGCTGCTGCCGTTCCAGCTCGTCTCGCCCCAGCCCGCGAGGGACAGGTCCACGCGGTCGCCGTCCATCACGAGGTACTCCACGCCGGCCTGGGGGCGCACCAGTGAGCCGAGAATGCCGACGTCGAGCTGGAGGTTGTCGGTCAGACCCCAGTGGGAGAGCGTGGACAGGCGGATCTGTCGGCCGCCGTCCTGCAGCACGTGGGCTGTGCCGAACAGCTCGCCGCTCTGGAGGGGGGCGTACTCTTCGGCGGGACCCACGGGACCGGACTGGGCGTGGGCGGCGGGAGTGGACACGAGGAGGAGGCTGAGGATCGACGTCACGGAGGCTCCAGTGTGAACGGGGGCTTTGGCGGCGGCGGGGGGGCTTAGCCCAGCGACGGGGACGGTGGGCGCAGCGCGACGGCAGCCCGGGCCAACGCGGTGATGGCGGCCCAGTCTCCGGCGTGCACGAGCGCCTTGGGGGCCACCCAAGATCCGCCCACGCACGCCACATTCGGAAGAGCGAGCCAGGTCGGTGCAGTCTGGACCGTGATGCCGCCGGTGGGGCAGAAGACCACGCCGGACAAGGGGCTGGAGAAGGCCTTGAGCACGGCAGGACCGCCGGATGCCACCGCGGGGAAGAACTTCTGGCGGGTGTGGCCGCGCTCTTCGAGGGCCATCACCTCGCTGGCGGTGACCGCACCGGGGAGCAACGGAATGGGGCAGTCGGCGGCGGCATCGAGCAGCCGGGGGCCCGCGCCAGGGGACACCGCGAAGCATGCGCCGGCGTCCACCGAAGCCTGGAGCTGGGCGGGTGTGCGGACGGTGCCCGTGCCCACGAAGGCGTCGGGAATGGCCTCTGCAACGGCTTTCACGGCGTCCAGGCTCACCGGCGTGCGCAGGGTGAATTCAAGCACCCGCAGCCCGCCCGCGACGAGGGCCCGGGCCAGGGGCACGGCGTGGGCCAGCTCGTCCACCACGAGCACGGGGATGACGGGGGCCGAGCGCATCAGCCGGTCCAGGGTGTGCATGTGCAGGGCCATCCCGGTGGGCTTGGACTCAGCCATGGAGCACCCCGCCGCCCAGCTCTGCGGGCAAGGCGCTGGCCCGGAAGCCGGCGAAGAGGTCCCGGCCCATGCCGATGCTGTTCTTCGACAGGTCAGCGGTGGCGTGGGGTCGGGCGGCCCACTCATCGGCGTCCACCAGTGCGTTGAGGTCGCCGGTCGTTGCATCGAGCCGCAACAAGTCGCCGTCTCTTACCTTGCCGAGGTCCCCGCCGAGCAACGCTTCAGGGGACACATGGATGGCGGCCGGCACCTTGCCCGAGGCCCCGGACATGCGCCCGTCTGTGACGAGAGCGACGCGCTGACCGCGCTCTTGGAGGATTGTGAGCAGCGGGGTGAGCTGGTGCAGCTCGGGCATGCCGTTGGCCCGGGGCCCCTGAAAGCGCACCACCGCGACAAAGTCACCGGTGAGGGTGCCGGCATGAAACGCTGCGGCGAGGTCCTGTTGGCTGCTGAACACCCGCGCGGGAGCCTGCACAGTGTGGCGGGCGGGGTCGACGGCGGATGTCTTCATCACGGCGCGGCCGAGGTTGCCCTGGAGCAGCTTGAGGCCGCCGGTGGGCTGGAAGGGCTGGTCGGCATGGCGCAGCACGGCGGTGTCTTGGCTCTGGGCGGGGGCGGGCGTCCACCTGGCTTCGCCGGCCTCGTCGAGCCCCACCTCCACCCGGTAGCGCGCCAGCCCCGGTCCCCAGACGGTCTGTACGTCGCCGTGCAACAAGCCATGGTCGAGCAAGGTGCCGATGAGCACCCCCATGCCTCCAGCGGCGGCGAAGTGGTTTACGTCCGCTTTGCCGTTGGGGTAGACCCGGGCGAGCAGGGGCACCACCGCCGCGACCGCGTCGAGATCGTCCCAGTCGACGATGATCCCGGCCGCCCGGGCGATGGCGACGATGTGCAGCGCGTGGTTGGTCGAGCCCCCGGTGGCCATGAGCCCCACCATGCCGTTGACAATGCTGCGGGCATCGATCATCTCGCCCATAGGGATGGGCTCACTGCCGAGGGCGGTGATGGCCAATGCCCGGCGGGTGGCGGCCCGGGTGAGGGCGTCCCGCAGGGGGGTGCCGGGGTTGACGAAGCTGGCCCCGGGGATGTGCAAGCCCATGATCTCCATGAGCATCTGGTTGGAGTTGGCCGTGCCATAGAAGGTGCACGTTCCGGGCCCATGGTAGGCCTCGCTCTCGCTGGCCAGCAGGGCCGCCCGGTCGATGCGGCCCTCGGCATAGAGCTGGCGGTTCTTGCGCTTGTCATCGTTCGACAAGCCCGTGGTCATGGGGCCAGCGGGCAAGAAGATGCCGGGCAGGTGGCCAAAGCTGAGCGCCCCGATGAGCAACCCGGGCACGATCTTGTCGCAGACGCCCAGATACACCGCGGTGTCGAAGAGGTCGTGGGACAGGGCAATGCCGGTGGACATGGCGATGACGTCGCGGCTGAACAGCGACAGCTCCATGCCGGGCCGACCTTGGGTGACCCCGTCGCACATCGCGGGCACCCCACCGGCGATCTGGGCGGTGCCGCCGGCCTGGCGTGCTGCGGCCTTGATGAGGGCGGGAAACTCACCGAAGGGCTGGTGGGCGCTGAGCATGTCATTGTGGGCGGTGACGATGGCCAGGTTGGGGGCGACCTCGGCCATCAGCGCGGGCTTGTCGCCGCCGCAAGCTGCGTAGCCGTGGGCGAGGTTGCCGCAAGACAGCCGGCGCCTTCGGGGTTTATCGCTGATCGCAGCGCGGATGTGGCCCAGGTAGGCCGCGCGGGTGTCGGCGGACCGGGCCTCGATGCGGGTGGTGACAGCGGCGAGGGCGGGATGCAGGGGGGCGCTCATGGGGTGGGCTCCGGTGCCGAGAAGTCAGCGAAGATGGTGAGCTGGACGTCATCTTGGAAGAGGACGCGACGCACGGGCAGGGCGGTGACGGGACCGGGCGCAAGGGCGGCCTGGAGGGCGGCCTTCTTGGCGGGACCCTCGATGTGGAGCACCAAGGCGCCGGCTGTGCGCAGGGTGGCCCAGGTCAAGGTCACCCGGGGCTCTGGGGCGCCGGGGGCCGAGGTGGACAGCAGCTCCGGGGGGGCGTCGGGGTCCAGCGCGGTGTCGAGGCGGTCGCCCCGGGGGAACCACGAGGCGGTGTGGCCGTCGGTGCCCATGCCCAGGATGGCGAGGTCGATGAATTGCAGGATGTCGTCGGTGTCGGTGCAGGGACGCCCGAGGTCGTCGACGAGGGGCCTCAGCCGGGCGGCGCCGGCGGGACTGCCGGGGGGGCAGAGCAAGCGACGGACGAAGCTGAGGTTGGACCGCGGGTGGGTCGGGAGCACACAGCGCTCGTCGACAAGCACCACGGTGACCCGGTCCCAGGCCAGTGGGCGCTGGCAGAGCACCCCAAAGAAGCGCGCAGGGGTGGACCCACCGGAGACGGCGAGCACGGCGTGGCCCCGGGCCTCGATGGCGATGCTCAGGGTGTTCACGACGGTGTCGGCGAGGGCGCTCGCGAGCTGTTCACTCGTTGAGAATGGTCTAAACATCGGCATCATCAGACGGTCTCCTCGTGCCAGGTGCGCCCGTCCCGCTCAATGAGGGCGATGGACCGCGACGGGCCCCAGGTGCCGGCGGTGTAGGCATTGGGGGGCCGCCCGTCCTGCTCCCAGGCGTCCACAATGGGGTCGATCCAGCGCCACGCGGCCTCCACCTCATCGCCGCGCATGAACAGGGTGGGGTCGCCCCTCACCACATCGAGCAGCAGCCGCTCGTAGGCGTCGGGGTTGCGCACCTGGAAGGCCTCGGAGAAGCTCATGTCGAGGGGCACGTGGCGCAAGCGCATGCCGCCGGGGCCGGGGTCTTTGATCATGATCCACTGCATCACGCCCTCGTCGGGCTGCAAGCGGATGACGAGCTTGTTGGAGTGGATGGCGCCGCACTCGGGCCCGAAGATGGAGTGGGGAATGGGCTTAAACGCGATAACGATCTCGCTGACCCGCTCGGGCAGCCGCTTTCCGGTGCGCAGGTAGAAGGGCACGCCGGCCCAGCGCCAGTTGGCCACCTCGGCCTTGATGGCCACGAAGGTCTCGGTGGTGGACCGGCCGCCGACCTCTTCGCAGTAGGCGGGCACGTGGGTCATCTCGGTGCGCAGGGCGGTGTATTGGCCGCGCACGGTGAGCGAGTCGGCGTTGCTGTGGTCGATGGGGCGCAGGGCCTTGAGCACCTTGAGCTTCTCGTCGCGCACGGCGTCGGCCTCGTAGGAGTCCGGGGGCTCCATGGCCACGAGGCACAAGAGCTGCAGAATGTGGTTCTGGACCATGTCCCGCAGCGCGCCGGCCTTCTCGTAGTAGCTGCCCCGGGTGCCCACCCCGAGGGACTCCGCGACGGTGATCTGCACGTGGTCGATGTGGGCGTTGTTCCACAAGGGCTCGAACAGCGCGTTGGCAAAGCGCAGCGCCATGAGGTTCTGGACGGTCTCTTTGCCGAGGTAGTGGTCGATGCGGAAGATGCGGTGCTCGGCGAACACGGCGCCGACGGCAGCATTGATGGCGCGGGCGCTGTGGAGGTCCCGGCCGAGGGGCTTCTCGATGACGACGCGGCTGTTCGGGGTGGCGAGGCCGGTGGCGTGGATGCGGGCGCAGAGGGGGCCGACGAGGCGGGGGGCGACGGCGAGGTAGAAGGCGCGGATGGGGGGGCCGGGGCGCAGGGCGGCGGCGAGGGCCGGCCAGCCGAGCTCGGACGTGGCGTCGACCTGGATGTGGCTGCAGATGGCGCAGAAGCGGTCGAGAGAGGCGGTGTCTTGCTCATCATCGGCGACGAAGGTGGTGATGGCCTCCCGCACAAAGCGCTGGTGGGCGGGGGTGTCGAGGTCGTCGACCGATGCGGCGATGATGCGGGCGCCGTCGGGAATCTGGCCGTCCCGCAGCCGGTGGTAGAGCGCGGGCAGCAGCTTGCGGCGGGCGAGGTCGCCGGTGCCGCCGAACACGACGTAGTCGAAGGGCTTGACGGGGATGATGCGGGTGGTCATGGGGCTCCCTGGTGGCTGGAGCGTAGCTCGGTTTAGAGTCACGGATAGGGCCAGCGGCGCGATGGGTGTGCGTCTGGCTGGCGCCGTCGACCGGGCCACATCAGCGGGCCAAGTGACCCCAAAGCCAACCGCTGTGGTCTCGGTCGCTGTGCTTCCACGTGGGAACCGAGCAGGATCAGTTTCAGCTCGTGTCGATGGCTTGCACCGGCCCGTCAGCACCTGCAAGGACTGGGTTAGAGGGTTCCTCCAGAAGACCCTGGTTGAGCAGGGTCGTGTGGACGGTCGTGATGCCGCTCGAGTCCGTCCCCCGGTGTGCCTGCGATGGGTGACCGAGAACACGGTTGACTCGTTTCAGCGTTCTGCGATGGAAGGGTCATCGCGATCGCGTCGCCAAGGAGCTATTGGATTGGCCACCAACCGGTGCCCAGTTGGCGTTCCATCCGAGGTTGTCATGCCCCGTTCTGTCTTGATTCTCACCGCCGCCCTTGCTCTCGTGGGCTGTCGAGCCAGCGGGAACGTCTGGCTCATTGAAGTCAACACCCAAAAGGGCAATGGCTACTCTTGCACCGAGTCGTCGGCGACCAACTACGCCGGTGAGCTCGCGGGGGAGACCGAGTCGTCCGGTCCTGTCACCGACACCTACGAGTCCATGGGCTCGAACATCCTGTTCTACGTGAAGCTCGTCGACCTCGAGAAGGGCACGGGCACCCTCAACAGCGGCGATCTGTTGCTGCCGGGCAAGGAAGGCGACAAGGGCGAGTGGAGCTTTGAGTGGACCAACGCGGATGCACACCGAACGCGGAAGGACCACGATGGCGGGTACACCCTGGAGACCATCGTCGAGGACTCCCAGATGACGGGCATCACGCTCAACCTCGATGGCGACACGGCCACGGGGGAGATGACGATTGAAGAGCAACAAGCATCGCTCCGTGGGGAGAGCGACACTTGGTCTGAGGCGGTTGCCGAAGACATTGGCAGCTACGGTGAGCTGAGCTGGAACACGGCCGACGATGGCTGGACGTCCAACACCCGAGAAGAGTCGGACTGCACAGGAGACCCCTGTCGTGTCGAGACCAGCGAGGTCTGCGGTGCTTCGGCGCCGCTCACCGCCACGCGCACGGACATCTCCGACGAGGGGGACTACTCATCGCTGGCTCGGCTGGTGCAATACGGGTCGTTCAAGACTTCGAGCAGTTGGTCCTATGGCGGCGACTCAGGCGGCGGCTGGGACTCGGGAGATTGGGAATAGCGGCCAGCGATGGCCGAGGGACTGCACGGCATGCGGTGCAGTGCCATGGCGTGCTGAGGCCGTTGACCGCCTGGATGTCCGTCGGGAAGTGCCCGGGAGACCCTCCAGACCTCGGGTCTGCTTGAGGTGCGTGCCTTCCATGGTCCTTCACGGCACTGCTACCCCACCGCCCCCCAATACAACCACTCTCCGTCCCGCAACACAAAGCGCGAGTGTTCCCCCGTGACATCGGAGATCCCACCCATCTTGACGCGCACCTCGAAGCTCACCTTGCCCTCGTCCCCCACCGGCTCCGGGGCGTCCAGGATCGTCAGCTTCTGGAAGACCGCGCTCTCGATGCTGCGCTCAATGGCGTCTTGCCAGGCGTCTTCGTCCTCTCGCCAGTGGGGGCCGTCGGGGGCGGTGGTCTCGATGATGTAGTCGACGTCGCCCAGGGCATAGGCCGTGTAGCGGGAGCGCATCAGCTCCAGCGGGGTCTTCGCCAAGCGACCCGCCAAGATGGGGCCACAGCAGCGGCTGCGCTTGCGGCCCGTGTCGCAACGGCACCGGGGGGTCGGTCGGGGCATGAGCTTCTCCAGTTCAAGATCGTCAAAATGACGTGTTAATGACCACTCTCGGGCTGTCTGGCCCGGTGGCGGGCCTGGACACTCTCGCCCTCTACACTGGCTTGGGTGTCGAGGCTTGGCGGCGGCGTGGTGCCCACCACCTCACACAAGGTGGCCTCCAGCTCGGGCAGCTGGCCCTCGGCGTGGGAGACCTGCAAGCCGATGCCCAGGATGGTCGCCACCACCGAGACCAAGGCAAAGACCCCCGCACCGATGAGGCCCGTGGTGCCCAGCTCTTGGGACAACGGCCACGCTGCCGCCATCATCCCCAGCGGCAGCACCACCAGCACGGCTGCGCGCAGCTCCCACACCAGCCACGGGGGGATGCCCAGGTCGCCGACCAGCCGGCTGCCCCCCGATGCGGTGGGCTCGATCCGCCCCCTGAAGACCGGCTGGAGCAGCGTCCACCAGTCCCGCTTGGACAGGCCCACCCGCACCCGGTCGGCGCGCACCCGTCCCTTCAGCGGCTTCGTCCCTTTGAACGGACTGCCCTGAAACGGCAGCAAGCTCCAGCGGGTGGCCGTCGACAGCCGCGACTCCAGCTCCGCCGGTGACAGGGGGCTGGTCTGGTCGATCTGGAGGGACTTGGGCATAGGGACCTTGTGCAGGTCGGGCCTCTATGCGACCGGATCTGGCCCGGCGAGCTTGCCCCCACGCACCTGGTCCAACCACTCGGGGATGCGCTGCTCCAGCCAGTATGCGGGCGTGCCCCCCTTGCCCCCGGCGACAAAGCCCACGTGGCCACCCTTCTCAGACAGCTCCAGCGTGACGTGGGGCGACAGCTCTTCGGGTTGGGGCAAAATCTCGGGCACCATGAACGGGTCGTCGATGCTGTTGACGATGAGTGTGGGCCGCTGGATCGCCCGCAGCAAGGGCCGGCTGGACGCCCGCTCGTAGTAGTCCAGCGCGCTGTCGAAGTGGTGCACCGGTGCGGTGAACGCCGCGTCGAACTCCCAGAAGCTGCGGGCCCGCATCGCCGCGTCCAAGTCGACGACGTCTTTGAGCAGCTCCTCCCGCTCCATCATCCGGGTGCGGACCCGGCGCAACAGCACGGTCTGGTAGCCCCGGGACACGCCCGTGTTCAGCTTGTCGGCGCACGGCCGCAGCTCCATCGGCACCGACACCGCCACAGCCCCGTCCAGCGGCGCTTCGACCCCCTGCTCGCCGAGCAAGCGCAACAGCACATTGCCCCCCATCGAGAAGCCCACCCCGAAGCGGGGACGGTCCGGGTAGCGGTGAGCGAGGTCGCGCAGGACCTCCAGCGGATCGGCTGTCATGCCCGAGTGGTAGGTCGTTGTGCGCAAGTTCGGGCGCGGACCGCACCCACGAAAGTGAAACTGGCACACCCGCCAGCCGGACTGGGCGAGCCGTGCGCTGAGGCCCCGGATGTAGGCGCTGTTGGCCGACCCGCCGATGCCATGCAGCAAGACGACGATGGGCCCCGACTCGGGACCCGTCCACGCCAGCTCCAGAAAGTCCCCGTCCGACAGCGTGAAGGTCTCCCACACCACCCCCTCAAGCGGCCGCACCCGGCGCACCACATTGGGGTAGATCGTCTGGCCGTGGGCACTTCGCAGCCACCAGGCGGGTCGAAAGCTGCTGGGGATGATGGTGCCTGGCACGGAATGCTCGCTGTAGTGACGCCGGACCTGCGCGGGGGCACGATGCCGCGCGATCATCGGTGTGGGGGAAGGGCCGCAAGCGGGCTAACCCCTCCGCCCGAAACCGAGGAGCAGGCATGGGTATCGAGAGCGCGTACATCTGGATGGACGGGGAGCTGGTGCCTTACGCCGATGCGCAGGTCCACGTGCTCTCCCACACGCTGCACTACGGGCTGGGTGTGTTTGAGGGCATCCGTGCATACGAACAGCCCGACGGCCGGGCGGGCATCTTCCGCCTGGGTCCCCACATGCGCCGGTTCATGGACTCGGCCAAGATGACCCGCATCACGGTGCCCTACACCCAAGCGGAGCTTGAGGCGGCGTGTCGCCAGACGCTGGACGCCAACGACTTCAAGAGCGCCTACCTGCGCCCACTGGCCTTCATGGGCGCGGGCCTGATGGGGCTGGGCGCCACGAAGAACCCCATCCGCACGGTCATCGCGTCGTGGGAGTGGGGCGCATACCTGGGGGACGAGGGCTTGACTCAGGGTGTCGACGTCGCGGTCTCCAGCTTCACGCGCCACCACGTGAACTCCAGCCTCCAGCGTGCCAAGGTGGTGGGCCACTACGTCAACTCGATCTTGGCCCGCTACGAAGCGAACGAAAATGGCTTCCACGAGGCCATCATGCTCGACTCCAACGGCTTCGTGGCCGAGGGCACGGGCGAGAACATCTTTGTGATTCGAGACGGCGAGGTGATGACCCCGCCGGTGACCAACATCCTGGGCGGCGTGACCCGCGACACGGTGCTCCAGATCTTGGCCCGCGAAGGGGTGCCGGTGAAGGAGCAATTCTTCGGCCGCGACGCGCTGTACTGCGCCGATGAGATCTTCATGGTGGGCACGGCCGCCGAGGTCACGCCCATTCGCTCGGTGGACCGGCGAAAGGTGGGGCCCCCCGGTCCGATCACCCAGAAGGTGCAGCAAGTGTACCTTGACGGTGTTCGGGGCAAGGTGGACTGGATGCGGCCCTTCATCACCGTCTGATCCCGGGCCCTCGGCGGGCGGGAGCGGGCGGCTCGGCTGGGCCATGATGGCCGCACAGCCGCCGGAACTGAGGTCACGATGTCGATGGACTCCCTGTACCCCCCTGAGTATGCGTTCGCTGTGGGTCTGGGGGTTCGCCTATTGGGCACTGGTGTGTTTACCTTGATGGTGCGGCGGTCGCTGCGCCGGGCCGGGCTTGGGGCGACGACCTCCGAAGAACACGACTGGGCGGGCATTCTCAGCTTTGTTGTCGGCTACTTGATGCTGATGGTTGTGGTGTCGGACGTGCTGGAGGGCCCCGCCGGGATCGCGGTGTCCCGCTTGGCCGGGGTGGTGGCCACATTGCTCCCGGCCGGCGTGGTGCTGGCGGCGGCGCAAGTGCGGGCACGGGGGCTGCGCACCAAGGCGGCCGCGGCACGAAAAGACGCCCGCGCCGAGCTGGATGCCGAGGCTGTGTTCACCCAGCGGGCGGCGGTGGTGCTGGCGGCGGTCATGTGCACGGGCTTTGCTGCCATCGGTCCCTTGGCCGTGGTGGTGGGCATTGCCGGGGCCGTGTGGGTGCTTCGCCACCCGGTCCTCCGGCCGCGGATGGATGGGTGGTTGTCCAACCTGATGGCGGGCCAAGAGCTGCGCAGCAAGCACAAGCTGCGCATGGGGGCGGGAGTGCTGCACGACGGTCAGCTCCACACCCTCGCGGGGCCCGTGGGCCTCGTCGACACACGCCTGGAGCCGCCCCATGGACAGCCCGTCTTGGTCGACAATGTGGGTATTCTCGCGGGTCTGCCCAAGGGGGAGGACCCCTCCACCCCGCCCCCTGCGATAGAGTCCGCCCATGAGTGAGCGACAACCATGAGTGATGCAAGCGCCAGTGTGCGACTCGACAAGTGGCTGTGGGCGGCCCGTTGCTTCAAGACGCGGTCGGCGGCGACGGCGGCGTGCCAGGGTGGCCATGTCAAGGTCAACGGCAGCTCCGGAAAGCCCGCCCAGAAGCTCAAGGTGGGCGACAAGGTCGACGCGATGTGCTCCGGGGACCGCCGCCGGGTGCTCGAAGTGGTGGCCATGGGCGACAAGCGGGGCTCGGTCGACGCCGCGGCGTTGCTGTTTGTGGACCACTCCCCGCCCCCGCCGCCCCGTGCCGAGCGGCTGTTTGAGCCGGTGGTTGAGGTGGAGCGGGGCGGCGGCCGTCCCACCAAGCGAGACCGTCGGCGAATGACCCGAAACGGAGGCGGCAAGTGGTGAACGAACGGCTGCGCTGGGGTGTGTTGGGTGTCGGTCGGGCCGGTGCTGCCCGTGCCCGCGCACTGGTGGCGGACCCCCGTGCCGAGCCGGTCGTGGGCTGGCGAGGTGACCCGGCCTCGGTGGGGCTGGCGATTGCCGAGAGTGCCGACGAGGTCATTGATCAAGTGGACGCGGTCGCGGTGTGTACGCCGGACCACACCCACCCCCGCCTCGTGGAGCGGGCCCTGCGCGCCGGCAAGCATGTGGTGTGTGAGTTTCCCCTGGCTGGCAACGCCCGAAAGGCCCGGCAGCTCTATGCGCTCGCCGATGAGCAGGGGGTGGTGCTCCACGTGGAACACATCGAGCTGCTCACCCCCATCGCCCGCTGGATGCGCGCCCACGCCAGCCCCCAGCGCTTCCGTGGGGGGGCGCTGCGCTTTCGCACGACGGTGCGCCCCGAGGTCTTCAGCATGGCCCACGCCAACGTGGCCCGGCTGCATCGCTTGGTGGACGTGGTGGGCTTTCCCCGGCGCTTCGACATCGACGCAGCCTCGCTCACTGAGCTGGGCGGGCGCCTGCGCTACAGCGGGGAAGCCGAGGTCGAGTTCGACTTTGTGATGGAGCCCGACGCCCCCCGCAAGCTCGAGATGACCCTGGACCACGACAACGGCAGCATGCTCGTGGTCGGTGCCCACCTGCTGTACCGTGGGGTGCCAGTGTCGCTGCCGAAGGGGCCCGGCCTGTTTGACCAGGACCAGCTCGCGGCCTCCGCAGCCATCATCGACGGCGGGCCGGTGTATGTGGACCGGGAGCGGGTGGTGGCGGTGCTGGAGCTGGCGGACCGGCTCAACGCGGTGGCTGAGCAACGCATCACGGCGGAGCGAGAGCGCGCCCCCGTCTGACGTGGCGGCCTACTCGTCTCCGTCGCTGCCGTCGTCCCCGTCGCTGCCGTCGTCCCCGTCGCCCCCTTCCTCCGCGTCCATGTAGCCGAGGGCCTTGAGCATCTCGTTCTGCTCGGCGTTGAGGTTGACCGGCACGACCTCTTTGATGCGGTCCTCCGCCCGCCACGCCAGCTCGGCGTTGAGCAGCATGCGGCGCAGCACATCGGGGTGTTCTGCGGTCAGGTCGTGGGCCTGTCGGGTGTCGTCCAGCGCGAACAGCTCGTGCTTGACGTCCCGACGTCGGCGGTGCTCCCCCCGCACCTTGAGCAGGACCCACCCATCGGTCGTGAGGCGCAGCTCGTCGGCCTTTCGAGCCCGGGAGGCAGACAGCACGGCGGCCCCTTCGGGCACCCGGTCGGCGCTGCCCCCCACCTCGTCCGACAGGTCCAAGCCCCTGAGCTCCGTGGTGATGTTGAGGCCGGCCAGAGACGTGAGCGTGGGCACCAAGTCGAGCTGCTGGGCGACCCCACCCAGCTCGTGGTTGGGGGCGACCCCGGGCCCGTGCAACACCCAGGGCACATGCACGTGGGCATCGTACAGCGTGGTGCCATGGCCAGTGCCCGCCCAGCGGGGGGTCCTCAGGCCCTGTCCATGGTCACCCACCACCGCCAAGAGCCGGTTGCCACGGCCAATCTCGGCGAGTCGTTGGTCGAGGTGTTCCAGCGCCGCGTCGAGGTCCCGCAGCGAGGCGTCATACATGTCCCGGCGCCGCTTGCTGGGAATGTGCAGGTTCTTGAGTTGGTTCTTGTAGGTCTTGCTCCACGGCGCGTGGGCATCGAGCAACACAACCTGGCCATAGACCGGGCCTTCCACATCCTCGATCATGTCGATGAAGTCATCCATGACGTCGACACCAGGGCGAATGACCACCCCTTGGTTGAAGAGGTTCTCGGTGCCCTTGTATTGTTGAAAGCCTTGGGCAAACCCAAACACATCGTTGGCGTTGGGGTTGGCGGTCACCCCAGCGGTCGACCACCCAGCATCCAAGAAGTGCTCGCCCAGCGTGGTGAAGCTGGGGCTGATGGCCCGGCGGGGGTCGTCGTCAATGCCCATCCGCACGGGATGGATGCCGGTGGTGATGGCCGCGATGGTCGGCCGGGTCCAGCCCGAATTGGCGATCATGCGGGTGAACCAGGCGCCGCCCTCCGCCAAGCGCCCCAGGTACGGCGTCGTGTCCCGGGTGTGGCCGTGCACGCTGGTGCGATCGGCCCTGAGGGTACATCCCACCACCAGAATCACGGTCTCTGGAGGCGGCGCGTCCGGCGAGGACACGGTCGGCGGTGCCGGCGTGCATGCGGTCATCCACGACAGAGACAGCAGCAGCGCGGAGCGGGCGGACTTCTGGAAAGTTCGGGGGCGCATGGGCCCGGCCCTATGGTCCACAGCGCAGATGGTCCAGTCTGGGTGACCCGGGCTCGGTGTGCGCTACGCTACCCGCTTCTGGAAACGCAAGCTCGCCGCCAGCATGATGGCCAGCCCGAACACCAGCAGAACACCGAGCTGGGGCAGAAGCTCGATCAGAGGCGTGCCCTTGAGCAGGATGGCCCGGACGGCTTCCATGTAGTACCGCAGTGGGTTGAGCAGGGTCAGCGGCTGCATCCATCCGGGCATCGCATGAATGGGCGACATGGTGCCGCTCAACAGCATGGCGGGCAGGATGAACATGAAGCCGCCGATGAAGGCTTGTTGCTGGGTCTGGCTGATGGTCGAGATGAACAAGCCCGTGCCCACGGTCGTGAGCAGGTACGCGCCGGTGACCAGGTAAAACGCCAGCAGGCTGCCCCGAATGGGCACATCAAACAGCCAGGCCCCGGCCGCGATGGCGGCGGTCACGTCGAAGAGCCCCACCGCGACGAATGGGGTGACCTTGCCAAGCATCAGAGTGACCGTCGGCAGGGGGGTCACGCGCACTTGCTCCAGCGTGCCGATCTCCCGTTCTCGGGCCAGCCCCATCGACGTGATGACGGTGGTGATGATGAGCAGCAGCATGCCGGCGATGCCGGGCACCATGTAGATCGGGGTGGACAGCTCCGGGTTGAACAACAACCGGGACCGGACCTCCACTGAGGGCAGCGACACCCGACCGCCGGTCTTCTCGGCGATGCGTTGCTGGGCGATGCGCAGGCCCTCTCCGCCAAAGTACTGGCTGGCCGCCCCCCCAGCGACCCCAGATCGCGTCGGGTCGGACCCGTCCAGGAGCACCTGCACCACGGCCGGATCCCCTCGGGTCAGGGAGCGGGCAAGGCCAGCAGGCACTGCGACAATGACCGCAGAATCACCATTCTCGAGCAGTCTCTCGGCGCTCTCCACATCCGGCCGGGTGGCGACCGCGTCGAGGGTGCCATCGGCGAGCAGGCCCGCCAGCAAGATGCGGCTCTCGGGGGTGTCGTCCTGGTCCACAATCACCGACGGCACTTGGTCCACGCCCAGGTCGATGGCGTAGCCGAACAGCAGCAGCTGCAAGAACGGTGCGATGACGAGAATGACGACCATTCGCTTATCTTGAACGGTCTGTCGGATCTCTTTGAGCACCACGGCGCGGTACTGGACGAGGGCGAGGTGCAGGCTGGCCATCATGCGAGCTTCCGCTTGAAGCGTGCGGTGGACACGCCAATCATCAAGGTGGCGAAGGCGAGCAGCATCAACAGCTCGGTCCACAGCTCGGCGAGGCCGTTGCCCTTGAGCAGGACCCCCCTCAAGATTGTGATGTAGTAGCTTGCAGGCACGATGTGGGAGACCCCCCGCAACAGCCACGGCATGTTGTCGATGGGGAACATGAAGCCGCTGAGCAGCATGCTGGGCAGCATCGACGACAAGGAGCTGACCTGGGTGGCGACCATCTGGTTGCGGGTGAGGACGCTGATGAGCAGCCCTTGGCCGAGCATGCCGAGCATGAAGAGCACACTGGAGAAGGCGAGCAGGCCCAGGCTGCCCCGGGCGGGCATGCCAAAGACCCAGGCTCCGGCGGCGAGCACCAGAAGCACCTGCAACACACCCATCACGAGGTACGGCAGCAGCTTGCCCACCACAATCTCCAGCCGGCCCACCGGCGTGGCGAAGAGCTGCTCCATGCTGCCCCGCTCCCACTCTCGGGCGACGGTGAGCGAGGTGAGCAGAACAGCGACCAGCGCGAGCACGTAGGCGGTCACGCCGGGCACGAGGTACAGCGCCGACTTGCCCGCGGGGTTGAAGCGCGTCCAGGTCTGGACGGACAAGGGCAGCCCCCCGCTGGAGAGGTCCAGACCGCTGGCCTTGCTGGCGACCCGCGCGGTGGCGACCTGGGCCATGGCCGAGGCCCGCGACAGGGCTTGCTGGGCGGCCTGGGCATCGGCCCCATCGAGCAGCAGCGCCACTGTGGCCCGCTCTCCCCGGGCGAGGGTGCGGGCGTAGTTCGGGGGAATCGTGAGCAGCGCCAGGGCGTCTCCGCGGCCAAAGACGGCGGCGGCATCGTCCGGGTCTTCCACACTGCCCACCTGCACAAACTCCTCGGTGGACACAAAGACGTCGATGAGCGCGCGGCTCTCGGGGCTGCGGTCCTGGTCGACCACCGCCAGGGGCATGTGGTCGATGTCGAAGCTGACGCCAAAGCCGAACAGCAGCAGCATCACGAGGGGCAGCACCAGCCCGATGTACAGCGTCATCGGGTCCCGGCGGATGTGCAGCGCTTCTTTGCTGGCGAGCGCGCCGACGCGGATCAGGAAGTGTCTCATGGGGACTCCCCGAAGGCCCGGGACGTGCCGGTGGACTGGGCTTCGGCGTCGACCACCGCGAGAAAGACGTCCTCCAGGGTGGCCTCGTCGGGCTCCACGAGGGCACCCCCGAGCACCTGGGCCACGGCGTCGCCACTGAGCGCGGTTGTGGTCCGCACCCGCAGCCCCGCGCCCATCGTCTGCACCTCGACCACCCCTTCGGTGGCCTGGAGTCGGGCCACCGCGTCCCGAGGGGCCCCACTGCGCACCGTCCACAGGCGACCGGGCACGTGGGTGGACTTGAGGCCGGCAGGGGTGTCGAGGGCCGGCAGCCGCCCGGCGACCATGAGGCCCACCCGCGCGCAGTACTCGGCCTCGTCCATGTAGTGGGTGGTCACGAACACCGTCGTGCCCGCCGCCGCCAGCTCGCGGATCAGGGTCCAGAACACCCGCCGGGCCTCCGGGTCCACCCCCGCTGTCGGCTCGTCCAAAAAGATGATCTGCGGCTGGTGGAGAATGGCGCTGGCGAGGGCCACCCGCTGGCGCATCCCGCCGGGCAGAGACTCGGTGCGGGCGCTGTCCTGGCCCCGCAGCTGCACCCGCTCCAGGGCCCCGGCGATGCGCATCTGCAGGGTCTTCCCCCACAGTCCGTAGGCCCCGCCGAAGAACTCCAGGTTCTCCCGCACCCGCAGCTCTGGGTACAGCGAGAATTTCTGGGACATGTAGCCGATGCTGCGCTTGACTTGCTCGGGTGAGGTGGAGATGGGATGGCCCGCCACCACGGCATCTCCGCTGGTCGGTGCGAGCAGTCCGCACAGCATGCGGATGGTGGTGCTCTTTCCGGCGCCGTTGGCCCCGAGGTAGCCGAAGATCTCGCCCTTCTCGACGGTGAAGCTCACCTCGTCCACGGCGGTGAAGGCCCCGAAGCGGCGGCTGAGGCGGTCGACGGTGATGGCCGAGGTCATGGGGACACCCGGGCGTTGCGGGTGGAGAGCTGGGCGAGAAAGACGTCCTCAAAGGCGGGACGGGCGGGGACCAGCTGAGCACCCAGTGGCGTGACAATGGCCTGCACTGCGCCATCTTGGTGGGGTGCCAGCACGACGCGCAGCCGGGAGCCGGCCGGGGATGCCGCGACCACCTGGGGGGCCTCGGCGAGGGCGGCGTGAACGGCGCTGCGGTCGCCCCCTTCGATGAAGAACACCCCGTGGGGCAGGTCTCTTACGAGGGTGGCCGGCGGTCCCTCCGCGAGCAAGTGGCCCTCGTGCAGCAGGCCCACCCGGTGGCAGCGCTCCGCTTCGTCCATGTACGGAGTGCTCACCAGCACGGCCATGCCGCCGCCCACGAACTCGCCGAGCAGGGTCCACAGCTCACGGCGGCTGACCGGGTCGACGCCGTTGGTGGGCTCGTCGAGCAGCAGCACCCGGGGCTCGTGGAGCAGGGCGCAGGCGAGTGCGAGCTTCTTGTACATGCCGCCGGAGAGCTGGTCGGCCCGTCGACCCACGAAGGGGGTGAGCCGCGTGAGGTGGAGCAGGCGGTCGATGCGATCTTGGGCGGGGCCCTTGGGCAGGCAGAACAGCTTGCGGAAGAAGTCGAGGTTCTCGCCCACCGATAGGTCGCCATACAGCGAGTAGCGCTGGGGCATCAGGCCCACATGCTCCCGCACGGCGGCGCTGTCGGGGGCCTGGCCGAGCACCGAGATGGTGCCCTCGTCCGGGTCGAGCAAGCCCGCCAGCAACCGGATGGCTGTGGTCTTGCCGGCGCCGTCGGGACCGAGCAGTCCGTAGATCTCCCCGGCCCGCACCTCAAGGTCGAGGCCAGCTAGGGCGGTGGTCGCACCAAAGCGGCGGACGAGGCCCCGAGCGTGGACGGCGGGCCCCTCTGGCAGCGTGGGGGTCAATCGCGGGTCCCCAGCAAGCGCACCTCGACCGGCATGCCCGGACGCAGGGCCCCGTCCTCGTTGGGAACATCGACGGTCACCTTATAGACGAGGCGGTCCCGGTCGGTCCGGGTCTGCACATTGCGAGGGGTGAACTCGGCCTCGGTGGCGACGGTGGCGATGGTGCCGGTGAACGCCCGGTCCGGCCAAGCATCCGCCTGCACGGCTGCGCTGCCGCCCGGACGGGCCGCGCCGAGGTCGGCATTGGGCAGGTAGAACGAGGCTTGCACGATGCGCAGGTCGACGACGGTGGCGAGGGTGGCGCCGGGGCCCACCAGCTCGCCCGTCTCGTAGGGGAGGAGCTGCACGAGGCCGGCCCGGGGGCTGCGGACCTCACACTCGTCTTGGGTGAGCTGGGCCCGCTGGACGGCGGCCTCGGCGGCCTTGATGCCTTGCTCGGCGGCGGCGGCCTGGGCCCCCGCGGCGCCGGCTTGCTGTTGGGCGGCTTGGGCTTGGGCGGACCCGGCACGGCGCTGGGCACGGGCGAGGTCGGCCTGGGCTTGCATGCCCTCCGCCGTGGTGCGCACTTGGTCGAGCTGGGCGGCACTCACGTCGGTCTGGACGGCGTCCATCCGGCTGGCTTGGCGTCGGGCAGCGTCGGTCTGCACACCTGCGGCGCGGGCCCCGGCGTCGGCGGCTTGCACAGACGCCCGAGCAGCCCCGGCGGCGGACGAGGCTGCACCGGCAGCACGCTCGGCGGCAATGGCTTGTTGGCGGGCACCTTCGAGCTGAGCCTGGGTCTGGGCGAGGGCCGCTTGGGGCTCCACACAGTCGAGGCGCAGGACCACATCGCCGGCCGCCACAGCCTGACCCTCGCGGACCAACACTTCGGTGATGCGGCCGCCGGCCCGGGATGACAGGCGCACGGTGGTGCCCTCCACCACGCCGGAGCCCCCGGCGGCCCCGAGCAAGGCCGCGCGCTGGGCGTAGATCTTGACCCCGAGCAAGGTGCCGAGCACGGCGGCAAGCACCAGCACGGCGGCAATCATGCGCTTCATCGAATCTCCAGCGGGCATCGATTCCCAGGTGGACCCGGGGCCGTCCCCGAGCTGCGGGCCGGGGGCAGCGCCCCTCCCGTGACAGCCGACTGCAAAGCACAAAGCGTGCCACTCTCGGTTGCCCGGTGCGGCCGGCGCTCTGGCTGTGGCTCGGCCGCGTTGTGTGCGGGTTTCCGTACACCAGGGTGCGGACTCCCGAACAGGTCGAGGACCCCCGTCCGCACGATGGTCCTGGCAAAGTGCCCAGCTTGCTGGCTTTTGGACACCGGGCCCAGGCTGGCACTGGTCTTGCTCTGCACAAGGTGGATCTTGTCCGGAGAGTCCATGTCTTGCCTGCGCCCCCGCCCCGCCCTGCCCAGGCTGGTGCTGCTGGGTCTTGCCCTCACCCTCGGTGTGCCGTCCCGTCCTGCGCGGGCTGCGGCACCGTTGGTGCAGACCCTGACGCTGGAGGATGCCCTGCGCCGCTTTCGCGACGGCTCCCCGACCGCCCAGCAGCTCGCCGGTCGGGTGGCAGAGGCCCACGCGACCGTGCGGCTGAGCATGGCCCCCGCGCTGCCGGTGGTGGCCCTCAATGGTGGCTACACCCGCAATCGAGACGACGCGGTGGTGTCGATGTCTAAGCTCTTCGAGGGCCTCCAAGACAGCCTGCCCGTCGAGATTGACACCACAGGCTTTCCGAGCGACCTCATCATCCAGCCGCTGGAGCAGTGGACAGCGGCCGCCAGTCTGTCGGTCCCCCTCATTGCTCCCCAGGCTTGGCTCGACATCGCGGCGTCCCGGCGGGCGTCTGAATCCGCCGAAAGTAGCGTGGAGTACGCCATTGTCAGCGCCGAGTCTGCGCTGGTCAAGGCGAGCTGGCTGGCCCACGCCGCCGAGCTGCAGCTCCAGGCCGCCCAGCACGCTGAAGAGGCCGCCACACGGCACCGAGACACGGCGGAGCGCCACTGGAAGGCCGGCACGGGCACCGAGCTGGAGCTGCTCGTGGCCGAGACGGAGCTGTCCAAGCGACGCAGCGATGTGGCTCAGTCTGACGGCGATCTGGACCATGCCCGCCGGGCCCTCGGTGCACTGTTGGGGCTGTCTGGGGCGGTGGTGGTGCGTCCCGATCTGGACGGGCTGGATCGCGCAGCGCCCGATGCCGAGACCGCCGCCGGGACCGCGCTGCGGTTGCGTCCAGACCTGCACGCCGCCCAGTCCCAACAAGCTGCGGCCCGGCTGGCCCAGCGCTCGGCGTGGTGGCGCCATGCACCCACACTCTCGGGCACGGCCTCGCTGTTTGCCTCCGACATCGCCTACCCCACGGGGGAGACCGACGGCTGGCGGCTGGGCCTCAACGCGACATGGGTGCTCTTCGACGGCGGCGCCCGCTACGGGATGCTCGGGGTGGCCCGCGCCCGAGAGGCCCAGGCCCAAGGCAGCATTGCCCAGCTCGAGCTCGATGCGGAGCGCCAGGCCCAAGACGCCGTGGCCGCCATCGATGTGGCCCAGCGGCGCCTCGCACTGGCGACCCAGGGTCTCGAGACGGCCCAGCGCGCTGAAGGGACCGCGGAGCGCCTGTACACGGCGGGCTTGCTCAGCAGCCTCGACGCCATCGACGCGGTGCAGCGGCGCTTGGACGCTGAAGTGGGCCGCGCCGGCGCCCTGGCCCGCCTCGGGATGGCCCACGCAGAGCTGAGTGTGGCCACCGGTCGCCGCGCCGGTACCCCGTGACCCCCGGGGGCGCCGACCTCGGCAGGTGTAGGCTGCTGAGCATGTTCCCCTCCACCGCCGGCGCCCCGGACCTGCACGGGCCGCTCCGATCCTTCGTGGATGCCGAACTGGACCGCCTCCTGCGCAAGGTCGCGGGCATTCGTGCGACCGCCTCCCCGCTGTTGATGCTCCTCGCGGGCGTTGTGGTCTGGGCCGACCCGGCCCCGTGGCGTAGGGCTGTGGTGGGCACCGTCGCCATGATGGCGATGGTGGGCGCATTGTGGTCGGCCCGGCAGGTGCGGCTGCACGGCATCTCCCGCCACGGGCTTGCCGCCAACCTGGTGGCGATGGCGGTCTTCCAGGTGGTCATGGTCGCGGCCACCGGGGGGCTCGAGAGTCCGCTGCTGCCGGTGCTCTTGCCCCTCAGCATCGCGGCGGGTTTGCTCATCGGCCGACAGCGGGCGCTGCTGCCAGTGTTGGCCACCCAGCTTGGTGGCCTCGCACTGCTCCTGATTGGTCAACTGTCGGGCATTCTCGACGGACTCAGGCTGGACCTGCTTGCCACCAGTGAGCCCTGGGGTGCGGCCCACCTGCTCACGGTCTTTGGTGTGATGTGCACCGTGGTCATCGGCGGGGGCATGTTGGGCACCGTGCTGCGGGGCACCGTGGAGGAGCGGGTCATCGATGTTCTCGCGGCCCGGGATGCCCAGCTCCACACCCTCGTCGACCATGCCCGGGACCTCGAAGTGCTCAGTGGCGAGATCGCCCACGAATTGAAGAACCCGCTGGCCAGCATCAAGGGGCTCGGGGCGCTGCTGGCCCGGGATGTGCCGCCGGGTCGGGCGACGGAGCGCCTGTCGGTCATGCGGGGCGAGATTGACCGGATGCAGGGCATCATCGAGGAATTTCTGACGTTCTCCCGACCGCTGTCGCCGCTCACCTTGGACGCGGTGGAGCCGGCCGCGCTGTGCCAGCACGTCGCGGCGCTGCACGAGGCCGATGCCCTCAAGCGCAGTGTGGTGGTGCACGTGAGCGCCCAGGGCCCGGTGCTGCGGGGGGACGCGCGCAAGCTGTCCCAGGTGCTCGTGAACCTGCTCCAGAACGCGCTGGACGCCTCGCCCTCGGGGGCGTCGGTGGAGATCTCGGCCCAGGGTGTGGACGGCGAGGTGCTCTTCGAGGTCGCCGACCGGGGCGCAGGGCCGCCCGAAGCGCTGGGTGAGCGGGTGTTTGAGCCCGGGGTCAGTGGCAAGGCCGGGGGCAGCGGCCTGGGGCTGACCATCGCGCGGGCGCTGACCCACCAACATGGCGGCCAGCTCGATCTCTTGGCCCGTCCCGGTGGGGGCACCCGGGCCGTGCTGCGCTTGCCGGTGGGAGGTCCGCCATGACTGCGCGTGTTTTGGTCGTCGATGATGATGCGGCGGTGCGCTTCACGATTCGCGGGGTGCTCGAAGATGCGGGCATGGCCGTGCTGGAGGCGGCCGAGGGGGAAGCGGCGCTGCGCTGTCTCGGTGACCACCCCGACATCGCCGTGGTGGTGACCGATCTGCGGATGCCGGGCATGGACGGGATGACCCTGCTGGGGCGCATTCGCGAGCACGCCCCGGCCCCCCGGGTGGTGGTCATCACGGCCCACGGCGACGAGCGGGCGGCGGTGGAAGCGATGAAGGCCGGCGCGTGGGACTACTTCCGCAAGCCCTTCGAGATCGACGCCCTGCTGGCGGTTGTGCAGCATGCGGCCGGTGCGCTGCCCGGGCCCACAGCGGTGCACGAGGGGGAGCTGACCCTGGCGCGGGCCTTGGTGTTTGCCTCCCCGGCGATGGCCCGGCTGGCCGTGATGGTGGAGCGGGTGGCCCCCCGGGACGTCACCGTGCTCATCACGGGCGAGAGCGGCACCGGCAAGGAGCGCGTGGCCGAGGCCATTGTCGCGGCATCCCTGCGCGCCGACCGACCCTTTGTGCGCTTCAACGCGGCGTCCTTGGGACCGGAGCTCGCCGAGGCGGAGCTGTTCGGTCACAGCAAGGGTGCGTTCACGGGGGCGGCCCGTGCCCGACCGGGGCTGTTTCGTCAAGCCGACGGCGGGACGCTGCTGCTCGACGAGGTGGGGGAGCTGGCGCCGTCCGTGCAGGCCCGGCTGCTGCGGGTCTTGCAGAGCGGAGAAGTGCGGCCGGTGGGGGAAGACCAGCCCGTCCAGATCGACGTGCGCATCCTCGCGGCGACCCACCGGGACTTGCCGGCGATGGTGGCCGAGGGGCGCTTTCGCGAAGACCTGTACTATCGCCTGAAGGTCGTCCAACTCAGTGTTCCACCCCTGCGTGAGCGGCCCGAAGACATCCCGCTGTTGGTCCGCCACTTCTTCGATCGCTTCGCCGAGCGCTTCGCCACGGGGCCCCTGCACATCCCACCTGGGCTCATCGACCGCATGGTGGCGCTGCCGTGGCCGGGCAATGTGCGAGAGCTGGAGAACACCGCCGAGATGTTGGTGGCACTCTCCGACAATGGGGATCTGGACGGTGCTTTGCTGCCGGGTCAGCCCCGGGATGCGGCGCCCACGGGGTTGCGGGACCGGGTGGACGCCTTTGAGCGCACGGTGATTGTGGACGCGCTGCGGGCCAGCCAGGGCAACAAGTCCGAAGCCGCGCGCATCTTGGGCATCGGGCGGGTGACCCTGTACGAGAAGCTCCAGAAGCTGGGCATCCCGCTGGACTGATGGGCGCGGCCTGCCGAAACATGGCTGCCACAAGGGAATCACCGTCGAGCTCGGCTGAGGAGGGCCGGACCGATTAGTGCGGGCCCCGTCCCCTGTGTGCTGAGGATTCCATGTCCCGAGACCCCGATCGCCCCGCAGGCAAGGTCATCTCCCTCTTCGGTGGTCCGGCCCCTGCGCCGCTGCCCCCCGAAGAACCGGCGCCGGCGACCTCGCTCGTGACCGAGGTGCCCGAGCCACCCCGCTTTCACGACCCCCGCCAGCTCCGCTCCCGCAGCATCATCCGCAGCACGACCGCCCAGTCCGGTCGGCGCAGCGCGGGCGCCGTGGTCAACATCGAGTCGGGCTTCGGCGCGGCCGGTGTCAACGTGGGTGAGCTCCAAGACATGCTGGAGCGAATGATCTCCGGGCTGGACGCCAAGCAGCTCCTGGTCCGTTGGGAAGCCGACATCGATCCGCTGTTCACCGAGGCCTTGTTCGGTTGGGTCCAGCGCATCAAAGAGCTGGAGCTGATGGTCGAAGACGATGGGGTGCGCGTCGAGCTGGTCACCCAGGACGATCACGGCGAGTATGCCTACCGCTTCGATGTCTTCCCTGGCCGCGAGTTCTGAGATGCCCAAGCCGCCGACAGCGCCTGACACCGTGCCCGAGCTGGACGCTCCGCCGGTCTCCGCCGAAGACGCCGAGCCGGACGTAGAGGTCGAGTTTGACGAGGAGATCTACAAGCATCTCCACGCGCTGGCTGGACGCATCCACAAAGAGCGCGGCGGGGAGGGGTCGACCATCCAGCCCACGGCGCTGCTCCACGAAGCTTGGGAGAAGCTGGCCCGTAGCAGTTCCCGCTTTCGGTCCCGGGCCCACTTCATGGCCGTGGCCGCCCGGGCGATGCGCCAGGTGATGATCAGCCGCGCCCGGGCCCGCAATGCCAACAAGCGGGGGGGCGACTGGGTGCGGGCCACGCTGACCGGACTTGGCGAAGATGCTCCGCAACTTGTTGATGTCATTGACTTGGACAACGCGATCCGGGAGCTTGAGAAGCTCGACCCTGGGGCCGCCGAGGTCGTCATGCTGCGCACCTTTGGTGGGCTGACGGTGGAAGAGGTGGCCGAGGTCACCAACGCATCGAGCCGCACGGTCGCCCGCACGTGGCGCTTTGCCCGGTCGTTCCTCGCCGACCGCCTGCGTCCGGTCTGATGGACCCGGCGGTCTTTGCCCAGGCCCGCGCCCTCTTCGATGCCATCATCGACTTGGGTGAGTCCGAGCGTCGTCGCCAGCTTGGGTTGGTGTCGGCGGACGTGCAAGTGCTGACCCAGCGGTGGCTGGACGCCGAAGATGCCGAGGACGCGGCCTTCATGACCAGCCCCTCGCTGGGGGTGGTGCGGGTGATGGCCGACTTGCTGGTCCAGACCGAGGCGATGCCGGAGCAGATCGGCGACTACCGGGTGACCGAAGAGCTGGGCCGGGGCGCGATGGGGGTGGTCTACGCGGCGGAGCACCAGAGCAGCGGGGCCGAGGTGGCCCTCAAGACCTTGTCGCCCTTTGGACGGTCACCGGCGGCGCGGGTGCGCTTCGAGGCGGAGGTCGAGACCTTGTCCCGGATGCGCCACCCCGGCATCCCCCGGGTGTACGGATGCTTCGATGACGACGGCACCCCCGTGCTGGTGATGGAGCGCATTCGGGGGGAGCTGCTGGGCGACGTCATCGCGGACGGGGGCCTGAGTCGGGACGAGGCTCGGGCGCTGCTGGGCCGGCTGTGCGACGCGGTGGCCCATGCCCACGGCGGCGGGGTCATCCACCGCGACATCAAGCCGGGCAACATCCGCCTGCGGGCCACCCAGCCGCCGGAGCCGGTGCTGCTGGACTTTGGGATTGCGGCGCTGAGCGGTGGCGCGGGCTGTGTTGCTGGAACCCTCGACTATGTTGCGCCTGAGCAGCTTCTCGGGTCGGTGCCTGAGCCCGAGGCCGACGTGTATAGCCTGGGGGCATTGGGCTGGCAGCTGCTCACCGGCGCGCCGCCGATCGACCTGAGGGACGCCTCTGTGGAGGATGCGCTGGTGGCGAAGCAGTCGATGGTGTTGGACGCCGAGGCCCTGTTGCCGGAGGACCGGCCGCTGGTCCGTGCGCTGGCGGTGGACCCGGCTGTGCGCCCGCCGACGGTGGCGGCGTTTGTGGCGGCGCTGGGGCTGGGGGATGCGGGGGGCTGAGGGTCACCTCGATGATGCCGTCCACTGCGGGATAGTCGAAGCCATCGTCCACCCTCCGCACCGTGCTGTCCAGACATTCCGCCCCGGGGTTGGGACCGGCCTGTCAGGGTGCCTGGTCCAGTCCTGCGCCGGGCATCTGGTTGGCCTCGGTGCCCGCGTCCCACACGTCCAGCTCGCCGCGGACCCGGGCGGACGACCGCGGCCCGGTGCGGTTACACGGCGCCGTGGACTCTTCGGATTTCAGCGATGAAGCCCTGATGATCGAGGTTGCCGGTGGTGACCCGGCGGCCTTTGAGCAATTGTTCTCGCGGCATGCTCCCCGACTGGGCGGTGCACTGCGCCGGGGTGGGCTCAGCCCTGAAGACGCCCGAGAGCTGCTCCAACAGACCTTCCTCATCGTGTGGCGCGCCCGGCTGGACTACGACCCCCAGCGGCCCTTTCGCCCCTGGGTGACGACCATTGCGCTGAACCTCAAGCGAGACGCGCTGCGGCGGGAACGGCGAAGTCCACTGTCCCCCGGCGAGGGTCCATCTTATGACAATGCTGAGGTGGCGGGTCTTCAGGAGAGGAGGGTGCAAGCCGTGGAGCTGCACGATGCGGTGGCGGCGCTGCCCCGGGGCAGCCGAGAGGTCGTCGAGCTTCACTGGTTTGGGGGGCTGAGCATGGCCGAGGTTGGAGAAGCGGTGGGCGCGAGCACCAGTGCCGTGAAGGTGCGGGCCCACCGGGCCTACAAGCAGCTCCGGACAGCCCTGTTGGGCGGAGGTGGGGCATGACGTGCGCCGACGTGCAAGACCGCCTTCGCTTGGGGAAGGCCCTGACCACTGATGAGCAGGCCCACCTCGACGGGTGTGTGGACTGTGCCCAGGCCGAGCTGGAGCTGGCGCTGGAGGCCCCGGCGGCGGTGTCGCTCGACGGTGTGCTGGAGGGGCTGCGGGCGGACATCTCCGATGAGCAGGGTGCTCTCGGCTGGTGGCGCAGCCGGCCCACCTCGCTGCGGCGGGTGCTCGCGGGCCTGGCCACGGTGGGGGTGGCGCTGGTCTTTGCCCTGGTTCGGCCCCGGGTGGACCTCGACGTCTTCCCCATGCCCCAGATGCTGGTGCTCGTGGGGCTCTACGGTGTGTCGGCGGCTGCGGCGACCACCATGTCGCTGGGAACACCGTCCAGGCCGGTGCTCTCGCCGCGGTTGGCCTGGGCAGCGCTGGTGGGCGCGATGGTGCTGGCGGGCACGCTCGCGGCCCTGCCTCCGGCCCACCAAGCCCACCCCGCGTCGCTGGCGGGCGCGGGCACCGACTTCATCCCGCGGGCACTCGGTTGCCTGTTCGTCGGGGCGGCCGTGGCACTGCCCGGCATGGTGGTGCTCGGCCTCGGCGCACGGGCGACCGGACGCAGCATTCGGGCGCCGTGGTTGCTCGGTGGGGTCGCGGGCGCGATGGCCGGTCAGCTCGCCCTGCAGCTCCACTGTCCCATTGTCCACAGCCCCCATCGACTGGTTGGACATGCCCTGTTGGTCGTGGTTCTCGCGCTTGTCGCTGTGGTCGTGGGCCGCCGCCGCTGAGCGCCGTCTTCTTCAGTCCCCTGGTCAGTCCTCGTTCATGTTGAGCAAGTGGGCCGCCCACAGGCCGCTCTCGGTCCACTGCAGGTGCACCGCCCGGCCGCCATGCCAAGGCCAGTCCGTCGTCGCCACCGTCGCGGTGGAGATCTCGACTGTGCCCACATCCAGGCCATCTTCGAGGCCCGTGCCCACCCACAGCGTGTCCGGCTCGTCGGGGGGCACGCCCAGGGGCACCAGCCATCTTGAGTCCAGCACCGTCGGCTCCGTGGTGCTCGGCGGGTAGAGCAGCAGCCCATCGAAGGACACAAACAGCCGCCCCTGGTCCAGCAACAGTCCCCCGGGCTCTTCGGGATTGGGCGTGCCCGGCAAGGTGAGCGGCGTCCAGGTGCGGCCCCCGTCCATCGACCGGAACAGCGCGTAGGACGACGGACTGGTGCGCACATAGACTGCGATGACATCGTCTTCGATCGCCGCATGCACGAGCTGGAACTGCTCGGAGTCGTGGGCGGGCGCGGCACGGACCTCGCTCACCGCGCCGGTGCGGTCGAGCAGGTGCACGCGGGCGTCTTGGGTGGCGACCACGATGCCGTCGAGGGTGCGGCCCACCGTGATGGCGTTGGAGATGCCCTCGCCAAACGCCGTGGCGGTGCCCGCTTCGATGCGCACCACGCCCTCATAGGTCCATGCCCAGGCTTGGTCCCCATCGGCGAAGATGCCGTCCAGGCGGTCGTACCCGCCCTCGAGCCCGGTCCACGTGCAGCCCCCATCCGCGCTCCAGCCGTTGCCCCGGTCGCACACCCCGACCACGCCGCCGTCTTCGAGCACCGCGATGCCCCAGCACCCGTCGTGGCCGTCGGGCTCCGGCGAGTCCCAGGTCGCGCCGGCATCGGTCGACTGGGCGATCCCCCGCTGGCCGGTGCACGTCACGGCGGTGTCCACCGGGCCGGTGTCCTCGGGCCCCGTGTCGTCTGCTGTGCCCGTCCCGCCACCGGGCTTGTCACCGCCCCCCGCCACACATGCCCACAGCAGCCACCACATCTCAGCCTCCGAGCCTTCGCGGACCCACTGTGCCCCAATTCTGCTCCGTTCGCGATCCCCCTCAATTCGCGAGATCTGAGAAATCATTGCACACTGCAATGAAAGTGATTGCAGTGTGCAATGAATGTGGGTACATCTTGGATGTGCCGCAGTGCTGCGGCCTTCTCGCCCCCCAAGTCTGGAGTGACCATGTCCTGTTGTAGCCCTTCCGTCCCCGCCACCTCCCCCACGTCCGAGCCGGCGCCCACCGATGCCGAGGCCATCCGCGCGTGGGTGCGGGCCGAGTACGGGCGCATCGCCGCCAACTCCGGTGCGGGCTGCTGCGCACCGTCCACCGACCCTGATCAAGCGGCCGACCGGGCGCGGGCCCTCGGCTACTCGGCCGACCAGCTCTCCGCCGTGCCGGATGGGGCCAACTTGGGCCTCGGCTGCGGCAATCCCACGGCCCTGGCTGGCCTCGTCGGGGGCGAGACGGTGCTCGACCTCGGCTGTGGGGCCGGCTTCGATGCGCTGCTCGCCGCGGCTGCTGTGGGGGCCTCGGGCCATGTCATCGGGGTGGACACGACCCCCGAGATGCTGGTGCGCGCGAAGGAAAACGCCGCTGCTGCGGGCTACGCCGACATCTGCGACTTTCGCGAGGGTCTGATCGAGGCGCTGCCCGTCGACGATGACGTGGTGGACGTCATCATCTCCAACTGCGTCATCAACTTGAGCCCCGACAAGCCCCAAGCGTTTCGCGAGGCCTTTCGGGTGCTCAAGCCCGGCGCTCGCCTCGCGGTCTCTGACATCGTGCTGAGCGAGGCCCTTCCCGACGATGTGCGCACGTCCGCGGCGAGCTGGGTGGCCTGTGTCTCCGGTGCCATGCTCCAAGCCGACTACGTCGCCGCCATGGAGGGGGCGGGCTTCGTCGACATCCAGACCGAGCGCACGTCCGCCGCTGAGCTGTTGGTGGGCACCGTGTCGGACCCCACCGCCCGGGCCGCCATTGAAGCCGTGGGCATGGACGCCATCCAGGCCGCTGCGAACAGCGTGTGGAGCGCCCGGATCACCGCCACCAAGCCCCGCGTGGCCGGATGAGCTCCTGTTGTGCCCCCACTGCCCCTGATCCCGCTGTGGACCCCGCTGTGGACCAAGCTGTGGCCGCCATGCTCCGCTTTGTGCGGGCCTTCGGGCTCGTCGAGCGGGACGCGGTGTGCTGCGGCGACGTCACGGTGGCCCAGTGTGTGTGTCTGCAAGCGCTGGTCCCCGGTCCCCAGGAGATCGCCGATCTGGCCGAGCTTGTGGGCACGAGTCGCCCCGCCACCACACGCATGACCGACACGCTGGAGCGCAAGGGCTGGGCGGTCCGCAGCCGCGATGAGGACGACCGCCGCCGGGTGCGGGTGTCGCTCACCCCGGCCGGTGTGGCCCAGGCCGTCGAGCTTCGGGGACGCACCGAAGATGTGGTGGTCTCGCTCATTTCCCAGATTGCCGAGGACAAGCGCGCCATGGTGCTGGAGGCCTTGGACGAGCTGGCCCGGGCCGCCCACGGGCTGCGCTGCTGCTGATGCTGTGCGCCCCCCCTCCCAGACCCCTCAGATGTTCGTGCTCTGGGGAATCTTCGAGGGGTACAGCGTCGGGTAGGTCGGGTAGCGCGCCCGCAGTGTGGCTTCGACGGTGCGCAGGTCGGTTCTGAAGGCCCGCAGGGCGGCCTTCAGCGGCGGCGACGTGAAGGTGCCCGGCGGGTAGGTGCCCAGCCGGGTGTGGCACAGCCCGCCCAAGATCTGGCCCAGGTTGATCTGGGCGTGGGCTTGGTTCATGTCGGGCAAGCAGTCGAGGGGGTCTACCTCGGGCGTCGGCTCGGCGTACAGGGCGAGGGGAAAGACCTCCGGGTTGCCCATCACGCCGAGCTGGGGGAAGTTCAGGGCGGCATGGTGGGCGCTGGCCCGAAAGATGATGTGGGTGAGCAGCCCGCCGAGGTGGGCCCGGGTCTGGACCCCGCCGTCCTGCTCGCTCACCCCCCGAAGTCGCCCTCCAGCGGGGTCTTCCAGTGACCGGATCCAGCGCTGCAGCTCGGTGTCATCTCTCAGAAGATCTTCGCTCGGGTAGGTGTGGAGCAGTATCCGGTCCACAAATGACGAGATTGCCGTCCAGATGAGCATTCCCGAGTCACGGTAGGGATAGTGGGGCAGGGCGCTGGGGTCGTCCACACCCCGCGCGGCGAGCTCGGTGGGCAGGGCCAGCGCAGCAAAGTCCACGTCCTTGAGGGCCGACACCGTGACCCCGAGCACTGCGTCCAGATCCGGGGCGAGCAGCGCGGCCACCGAGCCCCCTGGGGCGACCAGCGACCGCTTGGCCAGCCAGTTGATGAACAGGTTGCCCTCGAAGTGGGGCGAGAGCAGCGCCGACAGCGGGTGGCGGGCCGACAGCTCCCGCCGAGTGTGAAGCGCGATGGCGCCGAGCAGCAGGTGGGTGCGGGCGAGGTGGTGCACGGCTTGGTGCATGTGCACATCGGCGCTCTGGACCGCGAGCCGTGCGGTCTGCCAAGCGGGACCGTCCCCGGGTCGCACCCAGTCATCCTCGTTGAGTTGAATGCCGATGGGCACGAGAGACTGGCCCTGGGGAGGGCGCCCGAAGACCGCGACCGGTGCGGCCAGGAACTTCTGGCACGGAAAGGACGCCCCCGTGGTCCCCCGCAGCGCTCGGTAGTCGGCGATGTAGAGGGCCTTGGCCGCGATGGCTTGGGCGATGGACATGCCGAGCGGGCCGAGGGTGTCGGGGTCGTCGAGGCCCAGGTCGGCAGGGGGCGCCCGCACCCGCGTGAGCTCCAGGGGGTTGGGGCCCGCCACACGAAGCTCCGCGAACAAGGCGTCGCTGAGGCCATCTTGGGTGGCCGGGTCCGGATCCAGCAGGCCGAACAACCCGCGCAGGTCGGCGGTGCTCCGGGGGCGACCGTGGGCCCGCCCTTGGGCCAGCCAGATGATGAAGCCCGGCAGCCCCCGCGCTTCGGTCAGCCTCAAGCGCTCTGCCGCGAGCCGAAGCTGGGCGCCCCAGTGGCGCGGACCGCTGCGCAGCCCAATCCATAGGTTGTTGAGGAAGATCCACGAAAAGTTGCGGGTGCCAATCCAGAGCCAACGCAGCGCCGGAAGCTCCCGGGGGGGCAGCTCCGCGGCGGTCCCGAACCCGCCCAGATAGTCGAAGGTCACGCGGTACTGGCGGCGTGCCCGGTCGAGCAGGCGCGCGCGTCCGCGGGGGTCGGGGTCATGTTGGGGCAAGCTGTGGGGCATCGGGACCGCAGGGTTGCGGGGGAGCACAAGGGACGGCCGCCAACATAGTCCACCGGACGGGCGCGGTGGGGGCTGGGGGCGACCGCGAGCGCCAAGGCTTTCCCCGCGGGTTTTCCCGACCGGCTGCTTGGGGTACGGTCGGGTCAGACCCTGGACGCCGAGCCCATCTTTCATGCCCGAGCTGACGCTTCAGCACCGGTTTCACTGCGTGAGCCCTCGGCCCGCGCTGTGGCCCAAGGTGACCGACACCAACCTGCTCAACCAGCTGAGCGGGATGTCCACGATCGACATGGAACCGCTGGACGACGGCACTGCCGCCCGCTTCTTGGTGCGCACCCGGCTCGATGGGTTTCCGGTCGTCTACTCCGAGCCGCCGTATGAGTGGCAGACGCCGCGGTGGTTCCAAGTGCACCGCGAGCTGCGCACCGGTCCGACGTCGTGGCTGCGCATGCGCTACATGCTTGAGGATACCGATGACGGCGGCACCCTCATCACGCTGGACCTGCGGCTCTTCCCGAAGTTTCTGTTGTTGATGCCGGTGGCCCGGTTCTTGGGGAATCGTCGCCTGAAGTCCCTCGGCGACGCCATCTCCGCCATTGACCTGATGCTCCACGAGGACGCCAAGCGGGCGTCTGCAGTGCCCGGCACGCGGGCTGCTGCGGTGGTGCCTCCCCAGGCCTTCCAAGAAGGGCTGGCACCGGGCCAGACCGCGGCGGCCGACAAGCTCTTGGACCTGATCCAGACCGGCCACAGCGCCGAGCTTCTGCGCATCCGCCCTTATGAGCTGGCCGACCGGTGGGGCATGCGCCGTCGCGACGTGCTCGATGTGTGCCTGATTGGTGTGGAAGAGGGCATCCTCGACCTGTACTGGGACCTCATCTGCCCCAGCTGCCAGACCGCCGCGACGCGGGTGCACCACCTGTGGGAGCTCGAAGAGGGCGGCCACTGCCAGCTCTGTGAGATCAGCTTCGACCTGCCCCTCGATGAAGCGGTGGAAGCGACCTTCAGGCCCAAGCCCAATGTCCGCCAGGTCGAAGATGTGCAGTTCTGCTCCGGCGGCCCTGCGATGACCCCCCATGTGTTCAGCCAGTTTGTGCTGCCCGCCAACGGCACCACGTCGCTGACCAGTCCGGCAACCCCGGCGGGCATGCGCCTGTTTGTGCGGGGTGGGCAGGTGGTCGACGTGGTGGTGCACGCGGACGGGCCAAGCACGGCCACGGTGGATGTCGGGCCCGATGGCTCGTCCGGCGAGACCCTGGTCGCACCGGAGGGCACACTGCTGGTGAACAGCCACTTCCCGGATGAGCGCCACCTCAAGCTGGAGTACCCAGGCTGGCAGCATCAGGCGGCCACGGCCTTTGAGCTGTCCACCCATCCCCGCTTTCGGCGCCAGTTCTCCAGCGAGGTGCTCGCCGCTGGGCGCAGCCTCAAGATTGGCCGGGTGGCGCTGATGTTCTCCGACCTCACGGGCAGCACCGCGCTGTACACCGCCAAGGGTGACGCGGTGGCCTACCGGCTGGTCCAGCAACACTTCGACCTGCTCAATGCGGTCATCGCCGAGCACGACGGCACGGTGGTCAAGACCATCGGAGATGCCGTGATGGCGGCCTTTGTGGAGGACGGCGACGCGCTGCGGTGCGCGCTTGAGGTGCTGCGGCGCTGGCCGGCCTTCCTCGCCGACAAGCCCCAAGCCGAGGGGCTCACGCTCAAGATCGGTGTGCACTCGGGGCCCTGCTACGCGGTCACGGCCAACGGGGTGCTCGACTACTTCGGCCAGACCGTCAATGTGGCCGCCCGCTTGCAGGGCCAAGCGGCCCCCGACGAGGTGGTGGTCGCCGAGACTCTGGCGGACCACGCGGTCAGCCAGGACTGGCTCGGCGGTGCCCGGGTCAGCGAGCGCTGGGAAGCCGCGCTCAAGGGCATTGACGGGGGTGTGCGGGCCGCTCGGGTGCGGGTGCGCTGAAGCGGTCGAGCGCGGGTGGTGGCCGGGGACTTGTTGTCTGTCGCGCACTTGCCATTGCTGTGGGGGCCGGTAGTCTGTCGGCACCCTGGAGCCCTCAATGCACCGCATCGCCTTCTACGGAAAAGGTGGCATCGGAAAGTCCACCATCGCCACGAGCGCATCGCTCACGCTGTCGCGCAAGGGCATGCGGGTGCTGCATGTGGGCTGCGACCCGAAGCACGACTCGTCGCTGGTGCTCGTCAAAGACCCCAGCCGCTTCAAGACGGTCATCGACCAGCTCTTTGACGGCGGGGACGACCTGGAACCCGACGACCTCATCATGCCGGGCATCGAAGGCATCGACTGTGTGGAGTCGGGCGGTCCCCAAGCCGGTCGGGGCTGTGGCGGTCGGGCGGTGTCGCGGTCCTTTGAGTTGTTCGAAGAGATTCATCTGGTCGACGACACGCTATACGACGCAACGGTCTACGATGTGTTGGGTGATGTGGTCTGTGGTGGCTTTGCCGCACCGATGCGCAAGTCGGCCGGTTCCAAGGTTGTGGTGGTGTTGTCCGAAGAGCTGATGGCGGCGTATGCGGCGAATCGCATCGCGGCGGCATGCACCCTCTTCGCGAAGAATGGCATCGTGCTCGCCGGCTTGGTGGTGAACCTCAAGAACAACCAAGCCGACCTCGCCCCGATCCAGCGCTTTGCCGACGCCATCGGCACCCGTGTGTTGGGAGTGCTCCCCCGGGACCCGCTGGTCTGTGAGGCCGAGCTGTACCGCCAGTGCATCGTGGACTATGCGCCCGAGAGTCCCGTCGCAGTGGGCATTGCCGCGATTGTGGACCGCGTGTTGGCCCTCGACCCGGCCGAGCTCAGCCCGCCGACCCCCCTGCCCGACACCGATGTGCGGCGCATCATGCGGGGCTTCATGCTCGATGGCCCGCCGCCGCCGCCGCCGCCGCTGAATGAGCGGGTCTCGGCCATCACCGAGTGGTCCCAGATCTGACCTCCGGTGTGGTGCGTGTTGACTTGTGTGGATACACGGCCCTCCACTTGAGCGAGGGTCGTCATGGGCTTGTTGAGCGTGTTGCTGTGTTTTGGGTTGTCCAGTTCGGTCCACGCGGCTCGGCGCACACCCATGGACGGCCCCAACCCGCCGGTGGTCCAGTCCGACCGGGTTGAGGTGGCGGTGTCTCGCAAGGACGAGTGGGTCGTGGCCCCCGCTGGCGAAGAGGGCTTGGTGCTCATCGGCACCGACAGCCGGGGCGCGGCGTGGACGATGGTGGGCTACTCATCGGACTTTCAGGAGCGCTGGTCCGCGTCGTGGCAGACCGATGACCGGCGGATGAAGCTGGTGGACTGGACTGTGGAGGACGGCACGCTGTGGGCGGTGTTGCAGCGCCCCAAGAAGCCCACTGTGACGCTGTTGCAGGTGGACTTGAGAGACGGCGAGGGCACCACGGCGGGCACCGTGACGGCCCACGAGGCCCGGTCGCCGGTGCGGCTGGGGCTTGCGGAGTCCTTGGCTGTGGTGAACGACGATGTCTATGTGTGGGCAAGCTTGCGCCGACAGAAGCCCGCCCCGGGCACCGAGGGTGTGTTGTTGCGGGTGGATGGGGCCCAACACAAGGCCGAGCCGGTGGCGCTGGCCGAGGCGGTGAACGCCCGCAAGGCCGAGATTCAGCGGGTCGTGCCCGATATTGACAATGGCGTGGTGAAGGTCGCTCTGGCCACCCAACATCGCCGGGTGCGCCAGGTCCACGCGGTGTCGGTGCGGGATGGTCAGGTGGTGGACACACGCACGCTGCCGCCCCCGGCGGACGGGTCCCACAACTTGTTGATGGCCCAGCGGGTGCACACAGGGCGCGCCGACCTCATGGTGGGCACCTACGCCAGCGGGGCCAAGGGACAGGCCGCCCAGGGGCTGTTTGTCAGCGCCCTCGACGACAGCGGCCATGAGCTGTGGCGGCGCACGACGAGCTTCTCGGACTTGGACCGCTTCTTCGACTATCTGCCGAAGCGTCGCCAGGACCGAGTCGAGTCGCGGGCGGCCCGAAAGAAGGACCGGGGCGCAGACCTCAAGCTGCAGGTCATGCTCAATCTGCACGATGTGGTGGAGCAGGACGGCCGCTTTCTGGTCATCGGCGAAGCCTACCATCCCGAGTACCAAGTGCAGCAGCGCACGGTGACCGTGGTCCAGAATGGGGTGACGACCACGCAGACCGAGACGGTGCAAGTGTTCGTGGGCTACCGCACAACCCATGCGGTGGTGGTGGCCTTGGATGCCGAGGGCCGGCGGGTGTGGGACGCCAGCTTCGCGGTGGGCAACATCTTGTCGCGACAGGTCGAAGATCGGGTGAGGGTCAGCGTGGACGGCGACCGGGTGACCATGGTCTATGCCCACGACGGCAAGGTGTTCAGCAAGGTGGCCCGGGCCGATGGCATGGTCGACGGTGAGAAGCACGCCCAGCGAGCGGCGAGCGAGGACGGTGGCAAGGTGAAGCGGGGCGTCGAGTCCCACACCGAGCACTGGTATGGCGACCGCTTCTTGGTCTATGGCAAAGAGACGGTGAAGGGCGGCGAGGAGGGGCGCCACAAGGTGTTTGCGTTCACCAGCTTTGCCTCGGCGCCGGTGGTGATGACAGGAACACTTGTCGAAGACTCCGTCTCGGAGTGACCGCTGCCGATCCAGCTTCGTGATGAACGCCGCTGCGCTGGACTCGGTCCGTCTCCATACCCAAGGCTGGCCGCTGGGCTGCCCCACGGGTTCGGTTAGTTGGTGGGTTCCCGCCCCCCCCGGAGCCACCGTGTCGTTGCCTGCTGATGCCCCTTCGTTTGCTTTTCTCCAAAACCACCAACGCGACATTGAGCAGTACCGCACCAACGTCTCAACATCGGCGCCGATGCGCTATGACGCGGCTTGGTGGGGAACGTGGGATCAGGGGGCTTCGCTTCCCGAAGATGGCGTGGTGGTGGACCTTGGCGCGGGGTCGGGTCACCTGCTGACCGAGGTGCGCAAGCGCCATCCCGGCGCCCGCTTGGTGGGGGTGGAGCTGCATCCGGTGATGTTTGCGCTGCTCCAAGAAGCGGCCGTGGACGCCCGGCTGGAGCCGGTCCAGGCCGACCTCGGCGCGGCCCCCATCGCCCCGCTGAAGTCCGGGATGGCGGACGTGGTCACCAGTGCGCTGGTCTTCCACGAGCTGCCCCATCCCCCCGAACTGCTGCGCTTCGCGACCACGCTGCTGAAGCCCGGCGGCCGGCTGATCCTGCACGACATCGTCAAGTTCCCCCTGCGGACGTATCTCTCTGAGCGCAAAGACAACGTGCTCGACGCCGATGCGCTGTCCCACTACCGCGAGCACTGCTTGTTCTCACCGGACGACCTGGCGTTTATGGTGGAACACGCGGGCCTCGTGGTCGACGAGCTGTTCACCCGCAAGAACGGGCGCTTTGCCACGGTGCTGGCCCACAAGCCGCTCTGAGCCGCCTGGAGTGCTGCGGCTGGGATAGGCTGAGCGGACCTCCGGAGCCCCCATGCCCCCCTTGAGCCCCCAAGAACGCGACGAGCTCGCGAACAGCGACGAAGCCTTCTGGCGTCGCCAAGAAAAACGCCGCGAGCGTGGCATGGGCCAGCCGTGCTGCACCCAGTCGGGGGTGAGCTGGTCCATGATCGACGTGCCCGGCGACTTTGCCGTGGTGGTGCATGGTGAGTTCGACTGCGTGAACTGCTTTCACCACCACATCGGTCGCAGCGCCCGGCGCTTCTTCTCCACCCGCCTCACCGAAGCCCAGCTCACCCGCGGCGACACCCAAGGTGCGCTGCGCCGCTGCTTGCGCCTGATCGCAGCCGAAGAAGCCCCCCCGATGGTGCTGGTGCTTGGCACGTGCCCGGTCGAGGTCATCGGCGACCCCTTCTTCGAGGTGGTGGCCGAGGTCGCCCGCGAGACGGGCATTCCCATGGTGCCCATGCGCACCAGTGGCCTCAAGCTCACGTCTCAGCGCGAGATGCTGGACTGGCTGTACGCCACCCTCGCCGAGAGTGCGCCCCAGGGCGAGGGTGCCGCGGTGGTCAACCTGTTCGGGCTGCCCGGACCGCGACGAGGTCGACCCGAGCCGGCCCTCGTGCTGGAGCGCGCGGGCGTGGCCATGGGCGCGTGCTTGCCCCAGGGGGCGTCCTGGCAGGACTGGCAAGCGTGCCGGAGTGCCCGGGTGACGGCCCTTGTGGACCGCAGCATGGTGCCCCGGCTCATCACGGTGCTCGAAGCGGTCGGCCAAGAGATCGTGGAGCTGCCCCACCCGGTCGGGCTCGGCCCCACGCGGGAATTGTATGCGGTGCTGGACCGCATTGCGGACGCCCAAGGTGCCGTGCTGGACGCCATTGCCGAAGGCTTGGCTGTGGCCGAGGCCAAGGTGGCGGCGGCCCGGGAGCGGCTGGCCGGAAAGCGCGTGGGTGTGGCCATTCGCATGCTGAATGCCTACCACTTGGGCTCGCTGGTCCATGAAGGGCTCGGTGAGGTGCCGGCGCTGCTGGAGCTCGGCCTCGACGTGGAGCTGCTGGTGCAGGGCCCGACCGACCCCGAAGTGCAAGCCGCCTTTGCCGCGAGCTTGGACGCGCGGGGGGTGGGCCACTTGCCCTTTGAGGTGTTCCCGGCGCCTTGGGCCCTGCCCGCTGTGTTGGCCCGCAAGCGCTACGATCTCATCAGCATGGCGGACTCGAGCGCCCACGCGGCGGCCGACACCCGCACCCCCTTCTTGCCGACGGGCGCGCTGGAACCCTACCTCAGCGGCATCGGGCCAAACTTGCGTCGCATCGAGCGACTGTTGCATGGAGGCCGCTGATGGCAGCCCAAGACAACTCAACGTCGGACATTGAGTCGGCATCGCTGGAACACTTCCGCCTCAAGGGCATGGAACAAGGGCGCCTGACGGGCGTGAGCATTGCGGTGCACGGCATCTCGGACGCCTTCTTGTTGATGCACTGCGGCGTGGGTTGCAAACACAAGGCCACGTCCCAGCTCTCGACCCATGACTGGGGCCGGGGGGTGGTGGAGCGCGAAGGCTGGACCGAAGTGGGCGATGCCGAGCTCATTGCCGGCGCCTCGGACCGCATCGGGCCTTACCTGCGCTCCTGGGTCAAGCGGGTCGATCCGGGGCTGGTCATCGTCATTGCCGTGACGTTCTTGGAGTTGACCGGCGAAGACACGCGCTCGGTGGTCAGCGAGGAGGCCCACACGGTGGACTGCCCGGTGGTCTATGTGGACGCGCTGGGCACCCACGGTGACCTGCACTTTGGCTTTGCCAGCGTGATTGCCGAGCTGGCGCGCAAGCTGGACTGGTCTCAGCCGCCGGCCAAGCCCAAGGAAGTGGGCATCCTCGGCTACCTCTTTGACCGCTACGAGGGCGACCACGCGGGCAACCTCGCCCAGCTCAAGCGGCTGGTGGGGGACCTGGGGCTGACCCTGGGTCCTGTGCTCATGTCGGGCCGGCCGTGGAGGGACCTGCAGAAGGTCACCGACAGTGGGCTGCTGGTGCAGCTTCCCTACGCCGAGCCCCGGGGCAAGGTGCTGCGGCGGCTGGCCAAGAAGGGACGGCGCACGTTGGTCGCGACGGACCTGCCCATGGGCCTTCGGGGCAGCACGCGATGGCTGCGCCAGGTCGGTCGGGCGGCGGGCCTGGAAGACCGCAACATCCAGCTTCGGGCGGCCGCACGGGAGCAAGGGGTGCGGGTGCGCTTGGCCCCCTTCCTCAACCAGCTGCGGGGCCAACAGGTCGCGGTCTTTGCGGACTTGCCTTTGTTGGCGGGCATTCTGGCGGTGATGGAGGACTTGGGGATGGACGTGCGCTTGGCCGGCATCCGGGGCTCCAGCTTCGGGGGTGCAGACGCCTTGCAAGAGGCGCTGGGCCGCATGGGCACGACGGTTCCCGACCGCATGCAGATTGTCGAGAACATCAGTCTGGAGGCCGTTCGCAACACGGTGGGCCCCCTGTTGGGTGAGCTGGACGGCATCTTTGCGTCGGCGGCGGAGCTCAATGTGTTGGGCACGCTGCCCCAAGAGGCGTTTCTCCAGCCGGATGGCGGCGAGCCCCGGGCCACCGGTCCGTTTGTGTTGGAAGTGGGCTTTCCCTGCAAGCGCTTCCACGCGGCGATGCCCATGCCGATGATGGGCCATGCGGGCGTGCTCACGTGGGCCCAGCGCATCGTGGAGGCCCCCCGGGTGTGGGACTCCGGCCTGGCCATGCGTTGAGCACGGCGGACGTCGCGTTTCGGGCCTTTCGGCGCTTCAACCGAGAGCGCCCGGCGCTGGGCTTTGCGTCCCGCTCACGACCCGGCGAGTGGATCGCCGACTGGTTCGGTGGGGACGGCATCGAAGACCGGCTGGCCCGCGCGCTCCTCGACGCCCGGGCGGTGCCCTTCAAGGAGATCCTGGAGAGCTTTGAGTTCTTCGAGCGGTCTCGGGGGCATGTGCGCGCCCCGGTGGTCGCCGACCTGTGCTCGGGCCATGGCCTCGCCGGCATGCTCTACGGCGTGTTCCATCGTGACGTGGACCGCGTGCTCTTGGTCGATCGGGTGCGGCCGCCGAGCGTGTCGGTGTGCCTCGAAGCGTTGGCCACCGTGGCCCCTTGGCTGCCGGCGAAGGTGGACGTGCAAGAGCGTGCCATCGAAGACCTGGAGCTGCCCGACAATAGTGCAGTGTTGGGCGTTCACGCATGTGGTGGGGCAACGGATGCCATCCTCGATGTGGCGCTGCGGGCGCAGGCTTCGGTGGCCGTGTTGCCTTGCTGTCATGCCAAGGCGTTGCTCCCGGGACCGGCCACGCTGGGCAACGCGCTCGGGCTCGCCGCGGCCACGGATGTGCACCGCACGTATCGCTTGCACAGTGCCGGCTACCGCACCCGCTGGACCGCCATTCCCGAGGCCATCACGCCCATGAACCGGGTCATCTTGGGGTGGCCCGAGTCCCCGACGGCAGACTCGTGAGGGGCGGACTGGGCCCAGCTGTGGTGATGCTCCCCACCCTTGTGTTGGGCTTGGTGTCGTGCCGTCCAGTGGTGCCGCCCGCACCGCCCCCGCCCCCGCTGCACCGTCCCCAGCCGGCCCCACCGGGGGACCTCGTCTATCTGGTGATGGTGGACCGCTTCGCCGATGGTGACCCCGGCTTGCCCGGACCCGTGGACCCGACGGATCCCCACGGCTGGCACGGCGGTGACCTCGCGGGTGTGTTGGCCCATGTCGACGACCTGCACGCCCTCGGGGTCGGCACCGTCTGGCTCAGCCCCATCTATGCGACACGGGACGAGAAGATTGGCGAGTGGGGGGCCTTTCACGGGTACTGGGTGACCGGTGGAGACGCGATAAACCCCCGCTTTGGCACGGTGGCGGACCTGCGGGCCTTGTCCGATGCGTTGCACGCTCGGGGCATGCGCCTTGTGTTGGATGTGGTCTGGAACCACACCGACTATGATGCCCCGGTGCGCGCGGCCCACCCCGACTGGTTCCATGCCAACGGTGACATCCAAGACTGGGACGACCCCGAGCAGCGGGTCACCGGCGATGTGCACGGCTTGCCCGATCTGGCCCAAGAACAGCCAGCGGTGGCGGACTGGCTGGTGGGCATGACCGAAGACTGGATCGACCGCGCGGGCGTGGATGGCTTGCGGGTGGATGCGGTGGGCCACATGCCCCTGCCGTTTCTGCGAGACGCCAACTTGAGGTTGGACCAACGCTACGGCGACGTGTGGACGGTGGGGGAAGACTTCTCGGGGGACCCGGCCCGGCTGGCGCGCACCCTCGACGAAGGGGGCTTTGACGCGGTCTTCGACTTTCCCCTGCACTACGCCATGATCGACCACTTCTGTCGGCGGGCCCCGCTGTCGCGCATCTCGGGCACCTTGTCGCTGGACCGGCTGTATGGCCCCCGACCTGGCGACAGGCTGGTCACCTTTCTGGACAACCACGACCTGCCCCGGGTCATGAGCGCGTGCGGTGGAGCCGCCGATCGGGTGGACCGTGCCCTTGTGTTGTTGTTTGGGTTGCGGGGCACCCCTGCGCTGAGCTGGGGCACCGAAGCGTTGGTGGAGGGGCCCGAAGAACCCGCCAACCGGGTGTCGCTGCCTTGGGACCGTGCCGATGTGCGACGGGATGCGCTGGCTGCGCTTCAGGGACTGCGAGCGGCCCATCCCGCGCTGGACCGGGGCCAGACCCGCATCCTGCACGCCAGCGAAGACCTCCTCGTCCTGGGCCGGTGGACCGACCAAGATGCCGCACTGATCAGGATTCACACGGGGGATGGCTTCTCGACTTGGTCCCCCCCACAGGCTCTGGTGACCGGTTCCCAAGTGGTGACCTCGGCACGGGGCACGGACCGAATTGCGGTGGAGCGGACCACCCGTGCGGTGCCCGATGTGCTCGCGTGTCGTGGAGAGGGCGTCTGGATCGATGTTCTGGCGCCGACGGGGGACTCGGTGCCCTGGGCGGACTGGCAGCCCGTGGGCCCGCTGCGCACGGTGGACGTGCACGTGAGCGGGGCGCCGGAGGGGGAGCTTCGGGTGGTGGGGGCAGGTCCGGAGCTGGGCCACTGGAACCCTGAGCGGGGTCTGCCACTGCGGTCGGGGACTGTCCAGGTGCAGCTACCGGTGGACACAGTGGGGATCTTCAAGCTCGTGTTGCGGACGGACGAAGGCTGGCAGTGGGCGGGGGGACCGGACCAAGCCATCACGGTTGTGGCGGGGGAAGGTCCTCAGCCTCACCGAGCCGTGTGGGCCCCGCCGGGGGGATGACGGGCGGGGCGGGCCGGCTGGAGCGAGGAGTGCGGAGTGTTCCACGGTGTGGACCCGAGTTGGTACGGGACAACTGACTTCTGGGCCGCTCGCGACACCATGGTGTGCCCGCGGAACGCTCGGGACCGGGCGAGGGCCGGGGCAGATCCGAGCCAATGGGCGGCGGTCTTGGTAGGGTGGCGACGCGGTAGATGCGGTCGTGGCTGCCGGCTGTCCCCCCTGACGTGATCTCGTCATGCGGTGCGGGGGGGTGATGGGTGGGTCACGTTTCACGGTTGCTCAATGTCCCTCGACAATTTCCTGCTCGACCTGCGGCGACACGACGCGGTGCACACTCCCGGGAGTCCCCACACGGAGACGGAGTGGTACATGGTGCGCTGCGATGGCGGGCCTGCCCATCCGGTGCGCCTGCCCTGGCGCGAGGGCTGGTTGGCGGACCTGGGGCACCTCCGCAATCGGGACTACGGCGGTGCGGTGCTGGCCCGGCTGGGGGACCGCCTGTCGCGGCTGCTCGAAGCCACCGAGTGGCCGATGATGCTGCGGAACATCCAGAACGCTCGCCGCGAAGGGCGAAAGGTGCGGCTGACGGTGTCCTCTGGTGCGGCGGAGCTGCTGTGGCTGCCGTGGGAGGCGCTGCCTGCGGGGGGCTCGGGGACGACCCTCTCGGCGCTGCTGGGCAGCACGATTCGCTATTGCTGGCCGGGCACCGGCACGCGGCCCGCACCGGTGCGCCCCCACCCCGACGGGGGGCGGATGATGATGGTGCTGTGTGGCCCCGATGCCGCGCGGTCCGGACTGCACCAAGCGCTGCGGGCGGCGGTGGGCAAGAGTGGCCGGCCGCGCTTCTGTGATGTCGAGCAGGACGTTGTTCACGAGGTTGCCCTCGATGGATTGGTGAAGCACCTGGAGCGCCGGGACAAGGAGGGCCGTCCGGTGACCCTGCTGCACCTGGCGGCCCCGATGGGTGGCACGGCGCAGCAGCCGATGCTGCACTTGGGCGGCCAGGAGTCGGCGGCAACGGTGGTGTCGGCCGGTGAGCTGACGGCCGCCCTCTCTCGGTTTGCAGCGGTGCTGAGGGTGGTGGTGTTCACGCCGCTCGAGGGGGACACCCAAGCCGGCACCGCGGGTCGAATTGCTCAAGATCTGCACAGAACGGGCATTCAGATGGTGTTGGCGCCTCGGCTGGTGCTGACCGAAGAGGGCACGCTGCGGCTGACCGAAGTGCTGCACCGCGGGATGCTGCGGCGCACCTTGCCGGTGGAGGCGGCCGTGCATGAGGCGGTGGCCGACCTCGAGCGACGGGGCAGCCCGGTGGACGCGGCGGCGGTGCAGGTGCTGGTGCGCCCGGACAGTCCGGACTGGACGCGGCCGTTTGCGCTGCGTCCCCACCGGGGACTGGCCCCCTACGACATCGATGACGAGACCTTCTTCGTGGGTCGCAAACAAGAGGTGGACGAGGTCGTGGGCGCGCTGGATGCCCTAGAGCGAGAGTCGGCGCCGCGGATCTTCGGCATCGTGGGGGCGCCGGGACTGGGCAAGACCTCGCTGGCCCTCGCGGGGGTGGCCCCGGCGCTGCTTCGACGGCGGCGGGACGGGTGGCGGGTGGCGGTGGTCGACCCGGCGCGCCAACCCACCTTGGGCCTGGAGCGGGCGCTGGCGACGACCCACGGGGAGGGGGGGCGCCTGTTGGTGGTGATCGACGGGCTGGAGTCGTTGCTGGCAAATGACGTCAATGATGATGAGAAGCGAGCATTCATCAATCGTGTGTGGCGACTGGTGAGCTCGGGCACCAGCGGGGTGACCGCGCTGCTCACGCTGCGGGTCGGCGCGCTTGGTCGGTGCAGCCAGCTGCCCATCGAAGACCTCGGCCAGACGCTCGACCAGATCTTGTACCAGGACCGCCACCGCTGCTTCTTGGCGGCACCGGGCCCCCGGGCCCACAGCCTCATCGTCACCGAGCCGGCGCGGGCGGTGGGGCTGCGGCTCGATCCGGCGCTCACCCGGCGCATTGTCCAAGAAGCCCAGCGCGCGCCCGATGCGCTCACCCAGCTCTCGACCGCCCTCGATCTGCTCTGGGCCTCCCGGACCGGCGACACCCTGCGCTTGGAGGCGTACGAGGCCATCGGCGGGCTGCGGGGAGCGGTGGCGACGGCGTGTGAGCGGTCCTGGGCCGGACTGCCGGATGATGAGCACCGGGCGCTGGCCAAGGCGCTGCTGTGCGCGATGGTGCTGGGCCGGGGTGAGCATGTGCGGCCAATGCCGGTGTTGGCGGCGTCCCTGCGCCCTGCTGGCGGGGATGCTCGGCGGCGCTTCGACACGGTGGTGCATGCCTTGGAAGACCGCGGGCTGGTGATTCGACGCTTCGAGAGTGTTGATCAGCAGCTACAACTGGGCAGTGAGCTGGTGCTGCGGGAGTGGCCGCGGCTCAAGGCTTGGCTGGCGCCGAAGAAGGTCCAGTCGGTGAAGCCCACGCCCCGGCGCTCCCCCCCTCCCCGGCGGCCGTGGGTGGTGTGGATGATGGTCGTGGTGGTGGTCGTTCTGGCCGCAGTGGTCGCGGAGGAGTGGTGGGGCAAGCGCAGTGAGCAGCGGGCCGACGCCACCGCTCGGTTTGAGGCTGCGCGGGCGCGCCACGGCGACCCGACCTCCGCGGTGGTGTTGCTGCGGCAGATTCCACCGGCGCTGCGCCCAGATGGCTGGCAAGAAGCCGCAAACGAGGCCCTTCAGGCGTCCCATGCCACCGCGCTGGCCTCCCACGGGGCGCCGCTGCGCGCCATCGACTTTGATGGGGAGGGCTCCCGGGTGCTGACCCTGTCCGACGGGGTCGTGCGGGTGGGCAAGGTGGGCGAGCCCCCCCGTGCGCTGCGGGTAGCGGGCATCGAGGGCGGTGCGGTCGCGGCGGCCTTTGTGCCCTCGGGCACCGCGGTTGTGACGGTGATGGGGACCGGCGCCGTGGTGCGCTGGCCGCTGGATGGGTCCAAGCCCGAGACCCTTGTGGAAGGGGGGGGCGCAGGGCACGCCATTGCCGCGTTCTCGCCGGATGCCACCCATGTGTTGGTGTCCCGGCGCAGCGGATGGCAGCTCATCGCCACCGAAGGGGAGCTGGTCACGAAAGGCACCGTGCCCGTGACCCGGGATGGGCGCACGGAGGCCGACGTGGCGGTGGCCGTGAGCAATGACGGCACGCGCTGGGCGATCGGCACCGAGGGCGGCCGGGTGGTGGTGTGGGATGTCGGCCAGAAGCGGCCCAAGACCCACCGGCACGACGGGGTGAAGCGCCTCTCGGTCAACTCGGCGGGCACGCACCTGCTGGTGACGGGCGGTGGCGGCATGCGCATCATCGACCTGGTGCGGGGGGTCGGGTCCAGCCGCACGCCGCCGAGTGTCGTGGTGAACACGGCCACCTTTGATGCCGATGGCCACAACATCTTGGTGGACTACCAAGACGAGGACCGGGGCACGCGCCACCTGCGGATTGTTGCGCTGGATCGGCGCAGTGACCAAGTGGAGAGTGGCGCCCTTTCCCAGCCGGCGACGGCCCTGGCGGCGCTGGACGACACGCTGGTGTTTCGCGGCGAAGGCGACGGCAGTGTGCGCCAGCTCGATGGTGTGACCGGGGACACCGTGCGGGTGCTGCGGGGGCACCAGTCGCGCATCAGCCGGCTCAAGCTCAGTCCGGACGGGCGCTGGCTGGCGAGTGCGAGCCTCGATGGACAGCTTCGGGTGTGGGACGTGCGGGACCAGGGTCAGGCGCTGGTTCAGCTGGTCGACCCGAGCATCCTGGGGGCCACGGGTGCGGTGGTGGCGTCGGATGGCGCCCACGCGGCGGCCCACGGTGAGGATGGGGGCATCCGGGTGTGGCCGAGCGACGATGTGCTGAAGGCCCGCGTGGTGGGCAGTGCGGACGAGCCACTGACCAAGCTGTGGGTGGGCTCGGGCTATCCGGCATCGGTGGCCGGGCTGACGGACGATGGTGTGCTGCGGGTCTGGGGGGGAGAGCCGCACGAGGTCGCCCTCGAAGACGTCGTGCTGGCGGTCGATCCGGGGATCCATCGTGCGGCGGTCAAGGGCCCCCGCAGCGACGTGAAGCTGGTGGACCTGTCGGATGAAGCGCGCGAACCGCTGGCGCTGTCCGACGTGGCCGGGGCCCGCCGGGCGGCCTTTGATGCCACCGGAGAAGTGCTGGCGGTGGGCGATGGCCAAGGCAATGTGGAGCTGCGCAGTGCGTTGTCTGGCGAGCTGATCCGCCGCGTGGAGATGGCCAACGGGCCGATCGACATCGTGTGTGTGGCCCCAGCCGGCGCTCGGATTGGGGCGGCGAGTCCGTCCGGCGGCTTGGATGTCTGGACCGAGACCCACACGGACCGGGTGTCCTTGCCGGGCATGACGGCCCGTGCCCGGGGGTGTGCCTTCTCGGCGGATGGCACGCGGCTGTTGGTGCAGCAGGACGGGCTCAGCCGGGTGTGGGCCGTGGACGGCTCGAGTCCGCAGGAGCTGCTGAGCGCATCGTCGGCTGTGCCGGACCTCGGTGCGACCGCTCGCTTTGATGGGGACGGCGGGGTGGTCACGGTGGGCGATGGTGGAGAGCTTCGCCGGTGGCTGCTCGACGGGGACGCGCTGCAGAAGCGGCTGTGGGCGGCGACCTCCACGTGCCGGCTGCCCGGAGAGGCGCCGGTGGACCTCACGCGGTGGTGCGCGTGTGAGTCGTGCATGGGCCGGGAACCCGCCGAGTGTGCACCCACCGAAGATGGCGTGCCACAGTCCACTCTCGATGCGCCGGAGGCATGGTGTCCAGGTTGATTCTTGCGGTGTGTTTTGCGCTGGCGTGTGGCAAGCCGGCGGCCGAAGCCCCGGTCGTCCCGCCCGCCCCCGTCGTGGAGCAAGCCGCCGCTGGTCCGGCGTGGATCGATGAGCCCTCCAGTGGACTGCGGGCGCTGGTCTTCCCGCCTGTGGCCCCGCCGGTCCCGCTGGTCATCGCCCTTCACGGCTTGGGCGACCGGCCCGAGGCCTTTCACCGGTTGTTGGACAGCTCCGCCGCGGTCGTGAACCTGCACGTGCCCGCCGCGCCGCTGGCCCATGGGCGGGGGTTCTCTTGGTTCCCTGTGCGGGCGTCTCCGGATGATGCCGGCTTGGCGGTGGCGGTGAAGGCGGCCGCCGACCAGGTCGCCCAATACATCGGAGCGGTGCGCAAGCCCAGCCAGAAGGTCGTGGTGACGGGCTTTTCCCAGGGGGGCATGCTCAGCTTTGCGCTCGCGGCCCACCACCCTGAAGTGGTGGATCTGGCGGTCCCCATCGGGGGCTTCTTGCCGGTGGGGCTGCGGGTGGCAGGCCCGGTTCCGCCCAGCCCGGTGTTCGCGCTGCATGGCGCCGCGGACGAGCGCATCGCCGTCGGGGGAGCCCAAGACTCTGTCGCGTGGTTGGACGCCCAGGGCGGGCAGGCCACACTGCGGACCTGGGCGGGCGTTGGGCACACCATCTCCGCCGAGATGCGGCAAGTGGTGACGACTCTCGTGGAGACGGCTGACCCCGCTCAGGTCCCTGCTTCAGGCGCGGTCGGTGGTGCTGGACCCGGTTAGGCCGCCGCCATGTCGATCCTCGTCGCTGCCTTTTACCGCTTTGTCCCCCTGTCGGATCCCGCTGCGATTCAGGTGCCCTTGCGGGACCTCTGCGAGGTCCACGATGTCCTGGGCACGGTGCTCTTGGCCACCGAGGGCATCAATGGCACCATCGCGGGCCGTCCCGAAGACATCGAAGCGGTCTTTGGGTGGTTGCGGGCCACTCCAGGGCTCGAGGATCTTCAATACCAGCCGTCCTTCGCCCAGTTCCGCCCCTTTGACCGGATGAAGGTGCGCCTCAAAGCGGAGATCGTGGCGCTCAAGACCGACGCGGACCCCTTGGCGGTGGTGGGGGAGTACGTCGAGCCTGAGGACTGGAACGCACTGATCACGAGGCCGGACGTGGTGGTGGTCGACACGCGCAACACCCACGAGGTTGCGATGGGCACGTTTGTGGGTGCGGTGGACCCAAAGACCGCCACGTTTGGGGAGTTCCCCGAGTTTGTGGACCAGCAGCTGGATCCCGACCAGCCCATCGCGATGTTCTGCACGGGGGGCATCCGCTGCGAGAAGGCCACCAGCTACCTGCGTGCCAAGGGCTTCTCCCGGGTGTACCACCTCAAGGGCGGCATCCTGAGCTACCTGGCGCGCGTGCCCGAGTCCGACTCTCAGTGGCGAGGGGACTGCTTCATCTTTGACCAGCGCCAAGCCCTGGACCACCAGCTCCAGCCGCGCTTTGCGGACGCTGAAGAAGCCCGTGCCCACCTGTCCGAAGGCTGGGCGCCCCGCGTGCCCCAAGCTGCAGACTGAGCACACTCGAAGCCCAGATCGGGGCTTCAGGGTTGCCGGCCTTCCGCTGCGAAGGTGTCGCCGAAGCCGAGCACACCGCCGTGGGCCATGACGTGCAGGCGGTCCCTGGAGATGCCCCGCTCATCGGCAATCTCGGGCAGTAGCGTGAAGGCGCCGTGGTCGAGCGGCTCATCGGTCAAGTCGAAAGTGCCCCAGTGCATGCCCATCATGTGGGTGGCGCCGAGGGCTTCGAAGGCCGCGACGGAGTGCTCGGGGCTCATGTGTTGGTCGGCCATAAACCACCGGGGCTCGTAGGCGCCCAACGGCAGCACCGCGACATCGGGCTTGCCGAGGACGGCCGCGATGGTCGCGAAGCCGCCGAAGTGGCCCGTGTCGCCGGAGTGGTAGATGCTGCGGCGGGGGCTGCGCACGAACCAGCCACCCCACAGCGACCGGTTGCGGTCGAAGCCACTGCGCAAGTGCCAGTGTTGGGCGGGCACAAGAACTGCGTCCACGCCGCTGTCTTCGTCGAGAGTGACCCGGTCCCACCAGCTCGCTTCGGTCACTTGGGCGCACCCCCGGGGCAAGGCACGCCCGAGCCCCCGCGGGACCACCAGCCGGCACCTCGGGTTGGCGCTCAGCACCGCCGCGACACTCTTGGCGTCGAGGTGGTCGTAGTGACCGTGGGTGAGCAGGATGACGTCGATGGGCGGCAGGTGATCGGGCAGCCGGGGGGCGGTGACCTTGCGGGGCACGACGGGGCCAGCGCTGCCGAACACGGGATCGATCAAGATGTGCAGGCCTTCCAGCTCGATCAGCACGCTGGCATGGCCGAGCCACTGCACTCTCGCGCCCGGGTCGACGGTGTTCCACGCGCCGACGGCGTCCTTGACCTCGGGCAGTCGTGGGGGAGTCTTCCGCAAGGCCGCGAAGGGGCCACGCCCAGCGAGCTTCCAGCGCAGCACATCGAGGGGACCCCGGTTCACGCCCACACCCCAGGGATTGACGAAGCGCCCTCCCCCCGTGTCGGGGTTCATCAGGAAGGGCAGGTGCACCGCCGGAAGCGAAGGGATGGGGACTCGGGGCACAGGCGTTCCGGATGGGGGGAAGCCACTGCGGTAGACACATGAAATGGGTCTGCAAGGGTGAAATTGAATGATGTCCTGGGTTGGGCCGTAGTGTTCTTCCTAGATTGGCTGCATTGCGCGGCCCCCGGAGGACTCCATGGACATCGCCACCCTCGCCCTGCCCCTCGGACTTGGCCTCATGCTGGCCGCCACGGCGGGTCTGCGGGCCTTCTTCCCGTTGTTCCTTGTCTCGGTCCTCGGCTGGACCGGCGCCGTCGAGCTGAGCGACAGCCTGTCCTGGCTGGCCTCGCCGGCGGCCACCTTGTGCTTCGCGAGCGCAGTGTTTCTGGAAGTGGCCGCTGACAAGGTTCCCTTCGTGGACCACTTCGTCGACACGGCGGGCACCCTCGTCCGCCCGGCTGCCGGTGCGCTCGTGGGCACGTCGCTGCTCGCTGGCTCCAGCCCCCTGGTCGCCATGGTCTTCGGCCTCGGCGCCGGTGGTGCATTGGCCGGGCTGACCCACATGGGCAAGGCCGGTGTGCGCGCTGGCTCGACGGTCACCACGGGTGGGACCGCCAACCCGGTCCTCAGCGTCGTCGAAGATGTTGCGGCCCTCGGGGTCGGTGGGGTTGCGGCCCTCATTGCGGCCGGCGCGCTGTAGCCCACGCGCCGCTGCTCCCTGCCGCCTTCGCTGGCCTCCCGACCTCCGGGGGGCCTTCTGCTTTCTTGCAGACTGGCCGACCGCCGCCATAGGGGCCTCGCCAATCTCCGTCGCGAGGACCGTCATGGGACGCATGTTTGAGGCCCGCAAGCACACGATGTTTGCCCGCTGGGACCGCATGGCAAAGGCATTCACCCGGGCGGGGCGCGAGATCGCGGTGGCGGTCCGAGCGGGCGGCGACAGCCCCGACAGCAACCCTTCGCTGAAGCGTGCGATCCAGAACGCGCGCTCCGTCAACATGCCCAAGGACAAGATCGAGTCCGCCATCGCGCGGGCCATGGGCGCCGGCGAAGAGCTGTGGGAAGAGGCCCTGTACGAGGGCTACGCGCCGAATGGCATCGCCTTGATGGTGGTCACTGCGACGAACAACCCGACCCGCACGGTCGCCAACTTGCGGCTGCACTTCAAAAAGTGCAATGGCAACCTCGGCAACACCGGCTCGGTGGGCTTCCTCTTCAACCGCATGGGTGTGTTTCGGTTGAGCCCGGAGGGTGTGGACGCTGAAGATCTCGAGCTGGAGCTGATCGACCACGGCTTGCAAGAGATGGAGCTCGGCAAGGGCGAAAACGACGAAGACCTGCTCATCTGCCGGTGCGACTGGAACGACTTCGGCACGCTTCAGTCGGGCTTGGAAGAGATGAGCATCGAGCCCGCGAGCACTGGCTCGGAGTTTGTGCCGCTGACCACGATGGAGCTGCCCGAAGAGCAGCTCGACGAGGTGCTCAAGCTGATCGATCGCTTGGAGCAGGACGACGACGTCCAGCACGTGTTCAGCACCCTGGCCTGATGCCTCGCAGGTTGCTGCTGCTCAGCGCTGGATGAGGGGCAGCTCGGGTCGGGTTTGGAGGCGCCGCCGTCGACCGGGCAGCCGAGGCAGGAACCGGTCCAGCGCGCTCTTCTTCACGGGCACGGCCGTGGTGGGAATGGGCGTGGAGTCGGTGTCTTGCCACTGTCGAAGCTCCAGGGTGCGCCCGCCTGAACCATCGGGATGCAGCCACGCAAAGCCGCGCACGCCGTGGGGCTCGGTGCACGCCATGTCGGAGAAGCCCGGCGCCCAGTGGCCGGTGTTGGCGTACTGGATCTCGCCGACCTGCTGGTGCAGCGCTTTGTGGGTGTGGCCCATCACGACCTTGTGCGTGTTCGTGATGTGCGCGAGCAGCCCCAGCCGCTTGTGGATGTTCCGCTCCACCTCTTGCACATCGGAGTCCACCCGGGCCGCGTAGAAGAAGAACGGGGGCAGCAGCACCGCGAACAGCGCCACCATCCACCATCCCGACACGTCCGCGAACATGTGGAGGGTCGAGATGACTTGGAAGCTGCCAAATGCGATGGCGAGCAACAGGAAGGCCCGGTCCAGCCACAGCTCTCGCAGCACCTTGAGCGGCCGGAAGATGGCCGGATGCACCCGCACCTCATGCATGGCGCGCACGACAGCAGGGCTGGTGCGGGAGACCAAAGCGACGCCATTGACGCGCTCTTCGAGGGTGAGGGGGTCGCGCAGCGCCGGGCGGAAGCCAGCGCTCAGGGACGCGATCAATGCGGCCACCGACGACCACAGCCAAGTCCACAAGATGAGCGGTTGTTGGCGGAGCACATGGCGGTAGAAGAACAGTATCCACTCGTGAAGTGGCTTGACGTAGGTGCTCTCGACGTGGGGGTTGAACCACCCGATGCCGTTGGAGAGGAACTTTCCGGCGAGGTCACCGAAGGGCAAGCGCACTTGTGCGGTGCGGTTCACTTCGATGAAGGGGTGCAGGGGGTCGTCGCACAGGCAGTAGGGGTCGAGCTGGTTGCCGTGGGTGACCAGCGTGTCGCCCGAGATGGTGAACCAGGGACAGAAGCGCAGCTTGCCCGGGCAGTCCTCCGGCAGACTCAAGCGATCCCGGAACAGGTCCTGGGCTTCGGCCCAGTGCATCTCCAGATCATGATTGCCGATGATGTAGGCCAGGTCATGGCCATCCATCAACCAGGTCCGCAGGTGGTCCAGGAAGGCGGGGTGGTCATCGAGGATGCGGCCCAGCTTCCACACCGCTTTTTCGCACTCCGGTGCCAGTCCCCGACGCCGCTCAAGCCAGCCCACGGGGAACTCGGGCGCGTCGGGAGTGGCGACCACACAGTCAAAGTCGAAGATGTCGCCGTTCAAGATCAGCTCGGCACGCGCCCCGTCTGACAGCACGCGGGCGTGGTGCAAGAACTTGCGGATGGCCTCGTCGACGAAGTGGGCCGGATCTTTGTAGCGGCGCCACAGCGGGCGCTTGGGATCGAGCGGCTCACCGTCCGCGATGTGCACATCGCTGATGATGAAGGTGTGCGGCGGCTGGGGATTCACACTCGGCCTCCGGACTGGGGTCCGCCGGGGTGCCTGGGGCTACTCGACCCGCGGTGGTTGTGCACCCATTCCGCATCGGTCGGTGGGGGGAGACGTTATCGCGGCCGGGCCCGAGCCGGAGGACAGGCCATGGCCACACGCGGAGCTGACACGCGAGCGCGCCTTCTCGACAGTGCCGAGCTGGTGGTGGACCGGGTCGGTGCTGCCCGGCTGACGCTGGAGGCGATCGCCGAGGAAGCCGGCGTGTCCAAGGGCGGCCTGCTCTACCACTATGCGTCGAAGGATGCGTTGATTGCCGCGATGTTGGACCGGCGCTTCGCCCGCTTTGACGAAACACGGCACGCCCACCTCGCGGCGGACCGGGGCGTCCGGGGCCGGAAGACCCGCGCCTATCTGCATGCCACAGCCCAGGAAGCCCGTCCGGAGGCGGCGGCGGGCTTGCTCGCAGCGGTGGCCAGCAATCAGTCTTTGCTGCGGCCGCTGCAGGATCGATACGCCCACTGGCAGGCGGATCTTGAGGACGACGGCGGACTGTCGCTGGAGGCCGCCACGCTGCTGCGCCTCGTCGCGGACGGGCTCTGGTTGTCCGAGCTGATGGGCTTCGCCCCGCCGAAGGGACCGCTGCGGGACCAGGTGCTGGCGCTGGCGTCCCGGCTGTCCCGCCCAGCGCCGGGCGAGGAGTAGTGGCCATCTGGCCATCTCCCACAAGTTTTTTGGGAGGTGTCGGTTGGGGCACCCGCGGTGGGTCTTCAGGGGGACTTGGCCCGCCGCTGGACAGCCGTGCTCGCCGGCCGCGGGACCCCTGGTCCGTGGTCAGGGGCGTCGGACTTCGTTAGTGCCGCGGGTCATGGCATGGCTTGAACAACTCCGATCGCAGGCACCCGAGGCCTTTTGGGCTCGTGGGGTCAAACTCGCACGAAAGGGCGTGGTGGTGGGCGTTTCCACCACCGCGGAGGACGACGGCGAAGAGATTTTGCTGCGCGTCGCCGAGCCGAACACGCCGGTGCCTTTCACTGTCTACATATGGACAGGTGATGAGGACTGGTCGTGTGACTGCGCAATTGAAAACGATGCTTGTCCGCATGTGGTTGCGGCAGCCATCTCGATTGAGCAGGTCCGCAAGCGGAGGGGGCCCCGTGCACTCCCACGGGCGGGTGAGCGTCCTGACGGGGAAAAGGTGGGGCTCGGTCCGAGTCATGCTGCGTCCACCGTGGGCTACCGCTTCTCGCGGGACCCCAAGGGGCTGCGCCTGGACCGGGTTCTCGTTCGGGTGGGCGACGACCATCCGCTCGTGGGCAACCTCGCGGGACGGGCCGACGGTCCCCTCGTGCTGTCCACCGATGTGGACCTCATGCTCGAAGACATCTACCGAAACCGCTGGGGTGGGGTCATCCCGCGCGAAGTGATGTCCCGGTTGCTGTTCGCGGTGCAGCTCACCAAAGACGTCACCCTCGACGGCACCCCCGTGGACGTCAGCGGTGAGCCGGTGGTGCCCCATGGCCTCGTTGATGACGACCCAGACCCCCGCAATGCGCAGGGCTTCCGGGTGCGGGTCGTGCGCGACCCCGGCATCGAAGAGGTCTTCCGCAACAGCGCGGTCATCTGCGCCAACCAGCTGCGCCCCATCGGACGGGGTGACCTGAGCGTCGAGCAGCGTCAGGCGCTCACCCGGGGCATCCAGTACGGGGTGGACGACGTCCACAAGCTCGTGGCTGAGGCCATTCCCGCACTTCGTGGGCGGATCCCGGTGCTCGTGCGCACGTCGCGGCTGCCCGACTCCCTCGAGAGCCGTCCCCGGCTGGTGCTCGAGACCAAGGCCAAGGGCGACAGCCTCGTGGTCAAACCCGTCATCGTCTATGGCGACCCGCCGACGGCCCGGGTGGAGCGCGAAGACCTCGAGATCTTTGGCGACGTGGTGCCGATCCGCAACATCCCGTCCGAGCGCCGCCTCCGCCAGCAATCGAGCGAGACCCTCGGGCTGCCCGTCGGGCTCGAGCGCAGCTACTCCGGCGAAGCCGCGGTGCGGTTTGTGGACGGGCTGGACCGGTTCACGGGCGACGTCTCCGGCGACGGCTTGGGTGGCTTCCGCCGGGCGGCACCGGTCACCCCCCAAGTTCGCATCGACGGCGACCGGCTGGACCTCGACTTTGGCGGCGCCGATCCCGAGCGCATGGTCGAAGCGTGGCTGGCCGGTGAGCGCATGGTGCGAGTGGCCGAAGGCTGGGCACCCCTGCCCGAGGGCTGGCTGGAGCTGCACGGGCACCTGGTGGCCGACCTGCTCGCCTCCCGGGACGAGAGCGGCCGGGTCCCCCGACACGCGCTGTTCGACCTCGCACGGCTCGCCAAAGACCTGGATCAGCCGCCGCCGCCCCAGCTCAGTGGGCTGCGGGCCCTCATCGACGACTTCGACGGCATCCCCACCGCGAAGCTGCCGGCCGACCTCAACGCCGAGCTGCGCCACTACCAGCAGATCGGCGTGGACTGGGCCAGCTTCCTGCGCGAGACCGGCATGGGCGGCATCCTCGCCGACGACATGGGCCTCGGAAAGACCCTCCAGGCGCTGTGTGTCATCGAGGCCCCGGCCTTGGTCATCTGTCCCACGAGTGTGCTCCACAACTGGGCATCTGAAGCCGCGAAGTTCCGGCCCGAGCTGAAGATCTCGGTCTACCACGGCCCCCAGCGTCAGCTCGACACCGAGAACTCCGTGGTCATCACCACTTACGGCATCTTGAGGGGCGACATCGAGCTGCTCAGCAAGGTGCAGTGGAAGGTGGCGGTGCTCGATGAAGCCCAGGCGATCAAGAACCCGGACAGCCAGGTCGCGCGCTCGGCCTACAAGCTCAACGCCGACTTCCGGTTGACGCTGACGGGCACCCCCGTGGAGAACCGGCTCGAAGAGCTCTGGAGCCAGCTGCACTTCGCCAACCGGGGACTGCTGGGTGGCCGACGGGACTTCCGCGAGCGCTACGAGAAGCCCATCTCCTTGGGTGAGCCCGGCGTGGCCGCCCGCTTGCGGGAGCGCATCGCGCCCTTTGTGCTTCGCCGCATGAAGGAGGAGGTGGCGCCGGAGCTGCCGCCGCGCACGGACATGGTGCTGCGCTGCACCCTCAGCCGGGACGAACGTCTCGTCTACGATGCTGTGCGTGCGGCCACTCGCGAACAGATCGCGGCTCAGCTTGGCAAGGGCAACAGTGTGTTGGCCGCCCTCGAAGCCCTGCTGCGCTTGCGCCAGGCGGCGTGCCACACCGGGCTGGTCCCGGGCCATGAAGCCGAGAGCTCCTCGAAGGTGCGGCTGTTGGCCGAGACCCTCGATGAAGTGGTCTCCGAAGGCCACAAGGCGCTGGTGTTCAGCCAGTGGACCAGCTTGTTGGACCGGGTCGAGCCGGTGCTCCGCGAGACGGGCATCGAGTTCACGCGCCTCGACGGGACGACCCGAAACCGCAAGGAAGTGGTCGACCTGTTCCAGGACGACAATGGTCCGCCGGTCTTCCTCATCAGCCTCCGGGCGGGTGGCACCGGTCTGAACCTGACCGCCGCCGACCATGTCTTTCTGCTCGACCCCTGGTGGAACCCCGCAGTCGAAGAACAGGCTGCGGACCGTGCCCACCGGATCGGCCAGGACAAGCCTGTCATGGTCTACCGCATTGTCACCGAGGACACCGTCGAAGAGCGTATTCTCGCGCTGCAGGACCGCAAGCGAGCGCTCGCGGATGCTGCCCTGGGCGAAGCGGATCGGGCCGGACGGATCACCCGCGAAGAGCTGCTCGCGCTGCTGGACTGACCGGCGCGGCCGTGTCCGTGGGCTTGCGGTGTCAGGCTCCACGGCGCATATTTTGGGCGAGGCTCGATGGACTCCACCCAGCAATCCCCAGCGACCCTGGCATCCCGGATTCGGGATGCGGGCCTTCGCGCCACCGAAGCTCGAGTCTCGGTGCTGGCGGTCTTTGATGCGGCCTCGGGCCCCCTCACCCACGCCGCTGCGCTGGGCGTCCTGGCCGAGGGTCTGGACCGCGCCACGGTCTACCGCAACCTCGCCGACCTCTCCGAAGCGGGGCTGCTTCGACGGGTGGATCTCGGCGGCACCGTGCAACACTACGAGGCGGTCTGGAAGGGCGGTCCGTCGTCCGACCACGCTGGCCTGCCCCATCCGCACTTCGTGTGTGTGGACTGCGGGAATGTGCGCTGCTTGGACGAACTGGAGGTGACCCTGTCTGGCACAGCGCTCGACGCCTCCCTCGCCCGTGCTGCTGTGAGCGTTCGTCTCTCGGGACAGTGCGACGCGTGTAGCTGAACTTCACGCCTGTCCCCGGGCAAGCTGGCAAGGACCTTCCTCGTGCCTGTGTACCGTCTCCCTGAGGAGCATGCCTTTCCCAGTCCGCACCTTGCCGAGCCTGACGGGTTGCTGGGTGTGGGCGGTGATCTGCATCCCGAGCGCCTTCTGCTGGGCTATGCCAACAGCATCTTTCCATGGTACGGTGAAGGTCAACCAATACTATGGTTTTCGCCTGATCCTCGCTATGTGCTGTTTCCCGATGAGCTCAAGGTGCGGCGCAGCTTGAAGAAGCGGGTGCGCCGCGGCGACTACACAATCCGCATGGACACGGCGTTCGGGGCGGTGTTGCGGGGCTGCCGGAACACCCCCCGGCCGGGCCAGAACGGCACCTGGATCACGAGCGACATGGAAGCGGCCTACCTTAAGTTGCATCGGCTGGGCTTTGCCCACTCGGTGGAGGCTTGGCAGGACGGTGAGCTGGTCGGCGGGCTCTACGGGGTGTCGCTCGGCCACATGTTCAGCGGCGAGAGCATGTTCGCCAAGGCCTCGGATGCGTCGAAGGTGGCCTTTGTGTGGCTGGTCCACCAGCTGCGGGTCTGGGGCTATGGCATCGTCGACTGCCAGGTCGAGACCGAGCATCTGGCCAGCTTCGGGGCGCGGCATGTCTCCCGAGAAGAGTACCTGGAGCACCTGCGGCGGCTGGTCCCGGATGGGCCGGGGCCAGGGCTCTGGCGCTTTGACGCGGACTTTGTGCCACCCGTGTAGGACGCCGTGTCGGAGTGGACCGCTCGGCGTCCCCACCCCTTACATCGTGCCGCGCAGGACCTCGGCCATGGCCCGGGTCATCATCGCCACATCGGCGGCGCCAGCGTGCTCGCGGATCGAGTGCATGCTCAGCATGGCGTTGCCCACATCGACGCTGCGAATGCCCAGCTCCGAAGCGCTCAGCGGACCGATGGTGCTGCCGCAGGCCAGATCGGTGCGGTTCACAAACTCTTGGACGGGGACTTCGGCGCGCTCGCACGCCAGCTTGAATTGAGCTGCCGTCTCAGCATTGGTGCTGTAGCGTTGGTTTGTGTTGAGCTTGATGACTGGCCCGGCGTTGAGAAATGGCTTGTGGCGCGCCTCGTGGCGGTCGGCGTAGTTGGGGTGCACGCCGTGGGCCATGTCCGCCGAGACGGTGAAGCTGTTGGCGGCCAGCCGCTCGTACCCACCGGGGGCTTGGGCCTCGGCCCGTGCCACAACCCTGTCCAGTTGGCCCTTCAGCCACCGTCCCCGGGCGCCGTGGGCCGACGTGCTGCCCACCTCTTCGTGGTCGAACAGCACCACGCCGACCGTGGCCAGCGGGGTGGCCTGGAGCGACAACAGCGCCTGGAGCGCACCGTGGCAGCTCGCGAGGTTGTCCATGCGGGGGGCAAAGACGAATTCCTGGTCCACCCCTCCCAGCACCGGTCTCTGGACGTCGTGCAGCATCAGGTCCCAGCCGAGCACATCGGTTGGGTCCACATCGAGGGTGCCGGACAACAGCACGGACAGCAGCTCGGGGTCGCCGTCGCCGATGAGGCCCAACACCGGGGGCATGTGGCGCTGCTTGTTGAGCTTGAGGCCTTCGGTGCGGATGTCTCGGTTCAAGTGGATGGCGAGGTTCGGAATCCGCGCGATGGGGGCGTCGATGCGCAGGGTGCGCAGGGCCACGCCGCTGGCGGTGCGGACGGCGACCCGACCCGAGAGGCCCAGGTCGCGGTCCAGCCAAGTGTGGAGCAGCACGCCGCCGTAGACCTCGACACCCCACTGGCGGTAGCCCTCGGAGATGTAGTCCACGGAGGGCTTCAGGCGCAGGTTGGGGCTGTCGGTGTGGGCGCCGATGAGCCGCACGCCGTGCTCCACGGGGGCGCCGGTGCCCATCATCCACGCAAAGAGGGTGCCGTCGCGAACGAGGCAACAGCGGTCGCCGGGCGCGAGCAATGGCCAGGGCTGGCCCTCGTCGAGTTGCACGTATCCAGCGGCCTTCAGGCGCGTGAGCGTGGTCTCGACGCAGTGGTAGGGAGACGGGCTCGCCTCCACGTAGTCGCACAGGTCCTGGGCGGGGTGCAGGGCTTGGGTGTCGTCCGCTGAGCTCATTGTCGGGCCTCCTTGGGCCGGAAAGCTACCCCATCGGTCTCGGTCGCGGTCGCGGGTGCCGCCCACCCGGACGGCGGGCGTGGTCCCCCGGCCGTCGTCGTCGTGGGGTCGGGGACCTGGCCGGACGCCCCGCAGGCCAAGTGGGGTCGCTCGGTGGCACCGGATCGAAGGGGGTGGTCCGCACCACACGCGACAGCATCCGGCAGGTGCTGGCGGTCGTCCTTGTCATGATCCGGTCACGCGTGTGCCCACCCGAACCGCGCCCCTTGTCGCACAAACGGCTTGCTGTCAATGCTGTCGGTGACATCCTTGGCAGGGTCCGGTGTTGGGCACGTGTGGCACCCTCCGATCGGTGCTACTCTACTTGCGAATGACGAGAACGTGTTTCACTTGGGACGCCCGCGCCGTCATTCATTCCTTGAGGCCTGCGCCCAGTGGGGCAAGTGGTCGTAGCGGAGAAGACATGATCGTCTCGCGTGAAGACGCTCGAGAATTGCGTACCCGTCTGAGGGACGCAGGCATCTTTGAGCGTAGTGAAGGTAAGGCGTGGGTCGAGTTCTTCGCCCTGTTGGGCATCTTCGCTGCCCTCACCGCCGTTCAGATCACGGGTCCGCTGTGGCTCGGGGTGCTCATTGTGCCCTTGCAAGGCTTCATCCTGACCCCTGCGGCCATGTACGGCCATGATGGTGCCCACCGGGCCCACTCCAAGAAGGGCTGGTCCAATGACCTGATGGCCAGTTTGGCCTTCCCGCTTCTGGGTGGCTTGGGTGCGGTGTATTGGCGGATGAAGCACAACGCCCTCCATCACGTGCATCCCAACCTGATCACCGAAGACAAGTTCGATCCGGACATGAACATGTGGCCCCTGGCCACCAGCCGCATGGCCTACGAGAACAGCGGCCCTGTGCGCCAGCTCTTCCAGCGCACCATCCAGGGCTACGCGTTCTGGCCGATTGCGACGTTCATGGCGCCCATGATGCGCACGCTGACCTGGGTCTACCTGGCCCGGTATGTGAAGGCGAAGGGCGTCGATCGCCACGTGATCACCGATGTGGTGGCCCTTCTCGCCCACTACACGCTATGGCTGGCCGTGCCGTTGATGTTCTTCGACGTCCTGCCTGTGCTCGGCGTCTACATCGGTGTCTGGTCCGTCGTGAGCGTCATGCTGGCGGTCATCTTCGCGCCGGGCCACATCGGACTGCCGGTGGTCTCGGCCTACGAGGACTTCTGGTCGCTCCAGCTCCAGACCACCCGCAACCTCGTGCTGCCGCGCTGGTTCAACTGGTACTTCGTGGGCCTCAACTACCAGATTGAGCACCACCTCTTCCAGAACATCAGCGCCTCTCAGCTCCCGAAGGCGGCGCCTATCGTGCGCCAGTGGTGCCAAGAAAAGGGTCTGCCCTATCACGAGATGACCCTGGGCCAGGGCCTCGCAGCCGTCACCGAGTTTCTGCACGGCAGCTGGGACACCCCCCGGGTTGACCTTCGGGTGGCCCAGCCGGACCAGTCCGCAGCCCGCTGAATGCGGTGCTCAGCGCTTCTCGACCCGGGCCCAACCATGGGTGATCATGGGCCCGGCCGTGTCGCGGAGCGTCTGGTCCATCGGCAAGTAGGACATCTGGAACGCGCGGATGCTCAGGGCGTTGCTCATGGTCATCGGCCGGTTGATCAGGTGCCACAGCTGGGCTGCGCTGAGCTGCTTGTCGAGCGCTGCGGCGATGAGCACCAGCGGCTTTGGAATGGTCCGGGTGCCCATGCGGATGTCGGGCCACATGGCCTGGATTCGCTGCATCAGCTCGGGCATCCAGTGGTTCTCGGCGAGGATGAGGCAGCGCACCGGTGGGTCGGGGTGGGTCAGGGCACGCACGTGGGCATCCGCGACATCCCGTACGTCCACGATGGACAGCATCAGGTGCGGGACCCCCGGTTGACTGCGCGAGATCATGTCTCGCACTAGCTTCGGGCTGGCCTTCGCGTGGGCCTTGATCATCGGCGGACCCCAGACCATCCCGGGGTTCAGGTGGACCAGCCGGAAGCGTTGGTCGGCACCCAGACCGTCCACAAACACCCGCGCAGCCTTCTCTGCCTCGACCTTGGCAAGGCCGTAGGGATCGTTGTTCAGGGTGCTGCTGGTGTTCCAGTCGCCCTCGCTGTAGATGTGGTCGGGGGGCTGTGACCACCCATACGCGGCCACCATGGAGCTGGTGTGGACCACCCGCCGCACTGTCGGGCAGCCCGCGACGCTGCGGAGCACATTGCGGGTGCCGATCAGGCTGGGATCGACGATGTCCCGCTGGGGATTGGCGGCGGAGAAGACGACTGCCGCGGCGGTGTGGACCACAGCGGCACAGTCGGCCACGGCCTCGTCGAAGCTGCCCTCGACCATGAGGTCACCCTTGCCGAGATCCAAGCGATCGGTGGCGTCGAGGTCCTGGGCGAGGGCGGTCAGGTGGGCGGTCTTCTGGGCCTTGGTGGGGTCGCGGACCACGGCTCGCACCCGGAAGCCCTTGGCGAGAAGGGCCTTGACCACGTAGCTTCCGATGAAGCCATTGGCGCCGGTGACACACACCCGCTCGCCGGGGGTGAGGGGATGGTCGGGACGGGACATGGGGGCTCCTGCGCGGGGGCGCATCATGCACCAAGTCCGTGGCACGGTGGGGGAGACCGGGGCAAGTTGGCCATGAGCGAGGGAGGGCCCATGGGCCAGTCAATGCACCGAACCAGCCAGTTGCCCGACGCGGTGTTGCGTGCGGCCATGAAGCTGCTCGGCACAGGCCAACCTGCGGACCGGCGAGCGGCTGCGCAGCTGCTGGCGCGTGGCTATGCGGACCACGAAGATGAGCGTGTGGCGGCCATTCCCGTGGCGGACCGTGGCGATGGCTACGACGAGAGGACCGAAGAGTAGGACCGGCCGACGGCTGGGGTGCCGGCCCGGGTCCACATCGCCCTTCAAAGGGGCTATGGCGGGGTCATGCTTCGTCTTCTCCCCCTTGTGGGTGCGCTGCTCCTCCCTGGTTGCCGGGACGCCCCGTCCCCCCTGCCGTCGCCGCCCGGTGCCGCCCAGTACTGGGTGCAGCGCACCGATGCCGAGCTGAGCGCGGTCCTCCAGACCACGTGTGCCCAGGCGACTGCGGCCAACAAGCCCATCCTGATCTCATTCAGCGCGCCTTGGTGTGGGGACTGCCGGCAAGTGCGTGCGCTGGAACACCAGCCGGCGATGGCGGCCGAGCTTCAGCGCTGGGAAGAGGTCGTCGTCGAGGTGGGCCGGTTGGACCGCCATGTCGACCTGCTCCAGCACTTCAAGGTGAGCGCCATCGCCCGCTGGGTTGCGGTGCGCCCCACCGACTGTTCGGCGCCGGTCACGGCTTGGCCGGTGCTCAAGTCCGGCACGCTGGAACCCCAGACCGGCATGTTTGGCCCCCGCACCGAAGCGGAGCTGGTGGCGTGGTTGGTCGAAGCCCGCGGGACCTGATTCCGGCGGCCTCATGGCCCACCAGAACGCCCGTTTTCAGGCTATCTTGAAGGGGCTGCGCGGCGTCCACTGGTCAGCGGTCAGCCACCGGAGCACCCCGCCCAGCACCGTGTGGGCCAGCCAGCGGGGGTGGCGCACAAAGACGTCGAAGTGGTGGGGGCTCGCGCCGACCGTGCTCTTGATCTCCAGCGCACACCGGCCAAACGCGACCGTCGATGCGCCCGTGTGGATGGCGTGCTCGACGTAGTCATAGAGGATGTTCTGGTAGAGCTTGAGGTCGCGGTTGCACGCGTCATCGAGGCCCACCACCATGGCGTCCAGTTCCCCGCCGTGGCGCAGGGAGACCGCGAAGCCGACCGGCTGGTCGTCGTGGACGTACAGGACGAGCTGCATCTCGTCGCCGAGCTGGCGCTGGATGGCCGCGAGGCTGGTGGCCGTGATGGGGGCGAGCACGACCTCGGCCCGCTCCAGCACCGGGGCCAGCAGACCGTCGATGACATCGGCTTTCTCGATGATCTCGTCGGCCGTGAGGCGGGTGCGGACGAGGGCCTTGCCCCGCTTGCGCGCTGACTTGGCCCGCTGGCGGTACTTGGTGCGCATCGCAGCGAGGTAGTCCGCCCAAGACGTCCACTCTGGGGGGATGTCGAGCCGCATCGTGGGCTGGGCGGTGCTCACCCGGTGGTAGCCGAGGCCGGGAAGGTCGATGTGGTGGGGACCGACATCCGGTGCGGTGCACACCACAAGGCGCACTGGCACCCGGGCCTGGTGCCGCACGGTCTCGGTCATGCTGTGCAGCAGCGCGGCAGGGTTCTCGACGCCGGAGCACACCAAGCCCGAAGCATCGGAGTGGAGCACATTCCCGCAGAGCAGCATGTGGGAGGTGCCCAGACCCAGCGTGCCCATCGTGCGCAGGAACGCCCGCACGGGCCAGCTCGACTCGGCAGCCGTGCGGCCCAGCTCGCCCACCCGAAGCTCGACCAAGTGGAACACCGCAGCAGCCCGCAGCAGGGGACCGTCCCAAGCCAGCGCCAGGACGAGCCGGGTGCGCGGTGGGGGGCATCGCTCCAGCGCTTCGAGGTAGTGGCGCTGGTGGATCAGGCTGCGATCGCCGACCAGCTCGTCCCACTCGAACGGGAGGGCATCCACGTCGTGGACGACCTCGGTGCGCAGCGTGGCCGCGTCACAGCGCTCAAAAGGGCATCGAAGCAGGGCGATGTCGGTCATGCAGTGGCTCCAGAGCTCATCGCGATCAATGCCGTCACCAGCAGCCAGATCCCCGCACCCGCCAGCAACCCGCCGCTGATCCGTCGTGCCCAGATCAGACCGGCGGAGCCGAGCTTTTCCATGAGGGCACCCGCGAGGGCAGCCTTGAGCAGGTCGGTCACCAGGATCGTGGCCACCATACCCCCGAAGAGGGGCACCAGCACGTCCACTCCGAGGCCGTGGCGCGCCTGGACCCCGCCGAGGGCGCCGATCCAGAAGGTGAACACAAAGGGATTGACGAAGTTCACCACGAATCCCGTGAGGAAGTGCCGGCCCGTGCCCTTCTTGACCGACGACGGCGGGGCTGCAGCGGAATGGATCATGGCAGCGCCGAAGCCGATCAGGATGATGCCGCCGGCGATGTGGAGGACTTGCTGGCCCGTCGGAAGGGTGAGAATGGGGCCGAGACCTGCCGCACAGACAGCAATGGCGACCACATCACTCGCAGCGATCCCGAGGGCCACGCGGGCGCCGGCACCGAAGCCTTGCTCCAGAGAGGCGCCCAGCAGCGTGAACAGCACGGGGCCCACGAAGAAGACCGGGACCACCCCCAGCAGCAGGCCTTCGAGGAACAGGGACATCAACACGCAGGCTGGGGGAGTTGCGAACCTGTGCGCCCGGGGGGGGCGGGTCCAGGGGGCGTGGCGTGTCGGCATGGAATCGTGCCGCATCGTCGACTATGTGCCAAAGTCCGTCGAGAGCACCCTGCCTGTACAGCTTGGCATCGACCAGCCTTCGGCCACGGCCACCGCTCTCAGGTGGGGGGCGTGTTGGTCCGCATCGGAGAGCACCGGTTGATCCACGGGCCAGGGAATGCCGATGTCGGGGTCATTCCAGGCAACCGTGCGGCCGCCCTCTGGCCGCCATGGAGCGTCGAGACGGTACAGCACTTCAGCGGGCCCATCGCTGGCAGACACGCAGAACCCATGGGCGAAGCCGCGGGGCACGAACACCTGAAGTCCGCGCTCGGCAGTCAGCCAGAATGCTCGCCACTGGCCGAATGTGGGCGATGCCGGCCGCAGGTCCAGCACCACATCAAAGACCCGTCCCCGGATCACCCGCAGCAGCTTGGCTTGGGCGGGCACCTGGAAGTGCAACCCCCGAAGCACGCCGGGGTGGGACAGCGTGTGGTTGTCTTGGACGAAGTCGGTCTGGAGCGCCGCCAGGTCCCGCTGGCTCCACGTCTCGCTCAGCCATCCCCGGGCGTCGATGTGGCGCTTGGGGCGGAGCAAGAGGAGGTCTGGCAGGTCGAGTTCGATGCTGTCCACAGCGGCTCCGTGGGCGGGCTGAACCCGGGGAACAGGGCGGCCCTATTTCGTGACGGCGCCACCGGGCCCATACCAACGATCCATGCGCGGGAATGAGCCGCGGGGGGGCGATGACGGCCGGCGGTCCTCGTTGAGGTACGCGATGATGGCGTCGGCGAGGCGATCGGCGATGTAGAGGCCGTGTTCGGGGTCGGGCCCGAGGGGGCGTCCGTCGGGATCAAACTCCCACAGAAGGTCCTTGCGCACCTCAATCCCGAAGCTCATCGCCCGGTCCTGACTGTGGCGGTACTCGGCCTGGACCTCCCCACCGTTGCGGTTCAAGAATCGGTGCAGGTCGCGGTACGCGTCTTCTGCGGCGCTGTAGTCCTTCGACAGTGCCGCCGGCGGGCGACGGAAGCGGTGGATGTAGGCCCGCAGCATGCCGGCTTCGCCCGAGCGCAGGTTCGTGTCCTTGAGCATCCGCCAGACCATCTGGTATGCGTAGTCGCCCTCGGTGTCGGGATACTCGGCGCCAAAGCGGACTTCGAGCCAGTCGAAGAAGGACCAGACCTGGTGGCGGACCTCGGGGCTTCCCTCGGGCAGCAGGTAGGGGTAGTTGTGGGCCACGGGAACGCCCGCCCGCTCAAGCTCCAAGGCGATGCGCGCCGGGAGGATCCGGTCGACAGTGAACTCGGCGAGGATGTCGGGGTACAGCGGGTCGAAGACGCCGTAGGGCAGCTCCCCATCGAGCTGGTAGCCGAGCGCGCGGCTGACGATGCTGACTTGGGGCCGCTCGGTGCCACTGGGGTTGTACCGATCGTAGGTGTGGACCGCGATCTTGAGCAGCCGACCCCGGATGACGCTGTCCATCACGCCCGAGATGCTGTCGTAGTGCTCTTCGAGCAAGCGCCGTTTTTGGCCAAAGCCCAACAGCTCGTTGAACGGCTCGTTGATCGCCGCGCGGCGGAGGTGGGGCGCACCGGTGCGGCTCACCCCCGGGAAGCGCCCGAAGTCCATGAGGGCTCGTGCCGTCTGGACCGAGTGAAAGCGGTCGAGGCCCAGGCGCATGGCGAGGCGCTCAGCGACAATCGAAGCGCCCCAGTCCCGCTCCCGCCAGTGGGTGCGGGTGATCAGATCGGCGTCGATGGGCTGGCCCTTGCTGTCGGTGAGGTAATCCTCGGGAATGCTGTCCCCGTCGTGAATCACATCAACCGAGAGCTGGCCGACGTAGCGGTCCGGGTAGGCGACCGGATCGGGCTGGTCGATGGGGACTACAGCCATCGGTGGCTTGACCTGGGTGGTCCAGTGGCCGGCCCTGTGTTCGGGGCTGCTGTTCATGCGAGATCCTTGGAGCCCGAAGACGTCTAGGCGGTGCCGGGGGGGCAGGGAGCCTACCGGGGGCCAACGGACCTGCAAAGGCAGGGCACGAGTCACAGCGCCACCTTTGCGCTGGTTTGACCAGATGTTGTGGTTTGGAGGCGACCCGGATCAGGATGCGGGGCCTCAGCCGGGAGGGGGTGCCTCGATCGGGCCGCCGTGGGCACCCGAGAGGGCCATGACCGCGAGGGCAGTGCGGTCGCATCGGCCGAAGCCACCGTCTGGGGACTGGCGGGCTTCCAGCAAGGGCACGAGGGTGTCCACCGGCCAGCTATGGGCGAGACTGGCGAGAATAGCCCAGCTCAGGTTCAAGACGCTGGGTCGGTCCACCACACCCGCCAGCTTCGTCCGGGCTGCGGGCACGCTGGGATGGTGGTGGGGGAGCGCTGTGCAGACGAGTCCGGTCAAGTAGAGGTAGCCGGCGAGCTCGGCGCCCAGCATGCTCGGGTTGCCAGCGTTCCAGCCCCCATCGCTGCACTGGCGATCGGCGAGAACCCGCAACCCTTCGACAACACGGGGGTGGTCGCCCATGTCGGCGGTGCGCAGGCTGCGGATGGCCCAGGCGGTCGGCTCGACCCAGGAGAAGGTGTCGGCGACCCAAGGCCAGCCCACCAAGGACCCGTCGAAGTCGCCTGCCGTCTCGTACTGGTTGCCCTTCAGGGCCAAGATGCGGTCGATCCACGCTTGAGAGAGGGCTGGGTCCCGAGGACCGACGAGCGCGGGCACCATCAGGCCGGCCCAGCCGAGGTCGGTGGACTGGAGCCATGTGAGGGGAAGATCGCATCCGGCCCCCACCGCGAGCAGGGTCGGCTCGGGTGCGGCGGTTGATCCCGGCGTGTAGCCCCAGCCACCGCCCGGAGATGCCGCCTCGCGGAGGTGGGCCCGGGCGCGGTCGATGACGGGCGCGTCGGGTGCGGGGGGGCTGGCGGCGGGCACAGGCAGGTCCGGGCGGTCGGGGGCGGATGGAAGCTCAACCCGGGGAGGACCTGGCGTCAAGGCGCAAGCCGGTCACCTTCTGACCGCCCTTCTGAGGGAAGACCCGATACGCGCTGTGCCTCCGGGAGGCTTGATGCGGATCATCCACAGCTCTGACTGGCATCTGGGCATGCTTCATGGGGCAGTGTCCCGGGCGGCGGACCACGACCACTTCTTTGAGTGGTTGTTGGCCCAGCTCACCGAACAAGCCGCCGACACGCTGCTGTTGGCGGGGGATGTCTTCGACTCCATGCAACCGTCGGCCGATGCGCTGCGGCGGTACTACCGCTTCCTCGTGCGGGTGGCGGGTACGGGGGTCAAGCAAGTGGTGGTGGTGGGTGGCAACCACGACAGCGCGTCCCGGCTCGAAGCCCCGGCTGAAGTGCTCGCTGCGCTGGATGTGCATGTGGTCGGCGGTGTGGGGGGCTCCGAGGCCTCGTGGGCGTCGTGCCTGGTGCCGCTGCGGGGGCGTGGCGGCGACATCGAGGCGGTGTGCCTCGCGGTGCCCTACGTGCACGAGTTTCGCTTGGGGGTGCGCACGTCTTCGCTGGACCTGGCGGATGTGCGGGAGTCCTTTCGGGAGCGCTTCACGGCGCTGTACGCTTGGCTGGCGGATGAGGCCGAGCGGCGCTGGCCGGGGCTGCCCATCGTGGCGACGGGTCACCTGACCTTGGGGGCGGCCAACCCTGAAGACTACCCCCACGAGATCCACCAAGTGGGCACCTTGGATGGCTTGCCTGAGAGCATTCTCGACCCACGGATCCGCTACGCCGCATTGGGCCACATCCACAGCTCCTACCCGGTGGGGGATGCCCGGCGGGCGTGGTACTCGGGCAGCCCCATCGCGTTCTCGCTGCCCGAAGCCCGACGCCAGCGGCGGGTGCTGCAAGTCGACATCGACGGCGACGGGGCGGTCACGGTGGCGCCCTTGCTGGTGCCCGGGGGCCGAGACCTGCTGGAGCTGCGGGGCACGCCCGAAGCGCTGGATGCGGCACTGCGGGGGTTGACTTGGACGTCCCCATTGCCGCCCTTGCTCTTCTGCCGGGTGGTGGCCGACGTGCTGCCCAGCGACATGAGCCCGCGCCTCCATGAGGTGCTGGCGGTCTTTCCGGACGATGCCCGGCCTGTGGTGGTCGAGCTGCGCCAAGAGCGGGCGAGTGTGCCCACGGGCGCTGAGCTTGAGCCCACAGAAGTGGAGCTGGATGCGCTGAGCCCGGTTGAGGTCTTCGCGACTCTCTGTCGCAGTCGGGGGCAAGCTGAAGATGACGTGTTGATGGGTGCTTTCGCCCAGCTTGCGAGCGTGGGTGAGGATGACTTTCAAGCGATGTTGGCGGCCGCGGCCGGGGGTGAACGATGAAGCTGCACCGCATCACGGCGACCAACCTGAACAGCCTGTATGACGAGCAGACGGTTGATCTCGACAAGGACCTCGCGGGGGCGAGCCTGTTTCTGATCCAGGGCCCGACGGGCTCCGGCAAGTCCACGCTGATGGACGCGGTGAGCCTCGCCCTGTTCGGTACGACGCCCCGTCTGAGTGTGGATGGTGAGGGCCGGTCAACCACCGAGAAGGTGGTGGCGGAACAAGTCATGTCCCGGGGGGCGGGCTCTGCTCGGGCCGAGGTCGAGTTCAGCAAGTGGGAAACCGGCAAGCGGGTGCGCTATCGGGCGGCCTGGCTGGCCCGGCGGGCCCGGGAAAAGCCCGATGGCAACATGCAAAACACGGTGCGCAGCATGGAGCGCCAGGACGCCGATGGCACCTGGGGGCTGCTCGCCTCGGACCACCGGGAAAAGTTCTACATAGACGTGTTCAAGGAAGTCCTCGAAGGGTTCGCGGTCGAGGACTTTCAGCGCTCGATGCTGCTCGCCCAGGGCAATTTCGATGCAATGCTCAAGGCAAAGCCGGCCGAGCGCGCCCAGATTCTGGAGCGGCTGACCGACACGGGCATCTACCAGTCCCTGGGGCGGAAGGCGGCCCAGCTCCGCAGTGCATGGATGTCGAAGCTGCGGTCCCTCCAAGCGGCCCGGGATGCCATTGCGCCGGTGTCGGCCGACGAGCTGGCGGCCGCACGGGTGCAAGCGAAGGAGGGCGCTGACCGGCTGGCGGCCCTGACCCGCTGGGTGGAGAAGCTGCGGGGGTGGCGGGCGTGGCTGGTCCAGGATGCTGTGCTGGTGACCGATCTCAACACGGTCAAGCTGGCGGAGGCCGCGGCGGATCGCCGGCATGCTGAGGCCGCCGAGACCCTGATGACCCTTGCGGAGCACGAGCGCTGCGCCGAGGCCTTTGCCGCGATGGATGACCATGCGCGGGTGGCGCGGGCAGTTGCCGAGAATGCCCGTCTACAGGATGAAGTGAAGAAGTCCCTCCCGGGACTGAGCTCGGTGTCGACGGCTGCAGGGGCCGCCCTGGCCGGCGCCCGTGCGGGCCTCGTCGAAGCGGAGGGTGCGGTGTCTCGCCTGCGCCAGCCGGTCCAAGCGGTGCTCGGCGCGGAGCGGGCTGTGGCCCGGGAGGCCGCCGAGTCCACGCGGGCCACCGCCGAAGTCGCCAAGGGGCAAGTCCAGCGGGACCTCGCGGCGGACCGGGTGGCGGCCGCGGGGGCCCGTGCTGCGCTGGCGGCGAGACAACGGGATGAGCGTGGGGCGGCGCTGGCGCTGCTTGCGCCCGACGATGCTCTGATGACCGCCCTTCCAGCCTTGGCCCAGACCGAAGCGGGCCTAGTTGAGCTGCGGACTCAGTGTGCCCAGGAGCAAGCGACGCTGGCGTCCCGGCGGGCCCAGCTCGAGGTGGACGCGGCCGCACTGGCACAGGACCAACAGGCCCACGCGGGTCGGGCCGCCGAGCGGATGGCCCCCCTCAAGGCGACGCTGAACCAGTGTCAGGCCGCGGTGCACAACCTTGGGGTGGACGATGACCCCACGCCGGTCCTGCACACCCTCCGCGAGTCGGTGGATGCGGGTGGGCGACGGGTGACCTTGCTGGAGGCCGCGCAGCGCGAGGTGACAACGGCCAAGACCTTGGCCGAGCGGGTGGTGTCGCTGGGCACGGAGCATGCCCAAGCCCAGACCTCGCTGAAGGCTGCGGCCGACGTGGTCACCCGGTCTGTCGATGCCCAGAATGCCTCAATGGTGGGTATTCAGGTGGCCGAGGCTGCCCTGGCTCCCCTGTCGCGAATCGCCGCACTGCGCACCGAGCGGGCCGAGCTGGAAGACGGCGCTCCGTGCCCGCTGTGTGGCAGTGCGGCGCATCCGTTCCTGGCGGATGCTGCCGGTCGGGCCCAAGCTGAGGCTGTCGATGGCGAGCTGGCGCAGGCAGAAGCAGCAGTGGCCCAAGCTCGGGCGACCTTGGACGGCTGCCGCCAAGCGGTGAGTGACGCACGGGTGGCCCACGCGGCCCGTCAGGAGGCGTGTGAAGCCCGAGCCCGGGCCGTCGCCGAGGCCCAGCGCGCACAACACGAGCACCAGCTTGTGCTGCACGCGGCCTGTGGGGCTGCGGGGCTGGCGATCGACAGCGATGTGTCCACGGTGACCCAAGCGGTGGCGGCGGCAAACGCCCAGGTTCAAGAGGCACGCCAGCGCCTGAGCTCGCTGCAGTTGGCGGTGGATGCCCTCGCTGCGGCCGAAAAGGCGGTGTCTGCGGAGGTGGTGCGGACCTCGGCCGATGCCGAGGCGCTGGGGCGTCGGGACGCGGCGCTCCACCAGTCCCGAGCCGAGCTCACGGCCCACGTCGCGCGGCAAACAGACCGCCAAAGTCAGCTCCAACTGCGGGAAGCGGCTCTTCGCCAAGACCTTCTTGCATTCGGTGTTCTCGAAGATGGGGATGACCTGTCGATGGGCATGGCGACCGCGCGGGAGCGGGCAAATGCGCTCAAGGTCGCCCGAGATGCGCTGCAACAGGCGACGGTGGATGCCCAGACTGCCCATCAGCAAGCCACTGCGGCCACCGCGGCCTTGGACACCGCCGCGCAGGCGCTGACCCAGCTCACGACGGCCGCCAAGCAGCGGACGGTGGCCCTCGCCGAAGCCCAGACGGCCCACGGGGTGGCGGTGCACGCGGTCCAGGACGCATGGCTGGCCTGCCCCGAAGCGCTGCGTCTCGAAGTCGCTGGAGAAGACGATGCAGACCTGCGGCCCGAGCTGCGACTCCAGCGCACCGAGGCCCTCCACCAACAGCGCACCCTGACGGTCGAGGCCCTGCGCCAGCGGGCCCGGCTGGCCGATGATGCCCTCACCCGTGCCCAAGCCCAGGCCACCACCCTCGCTGAAGCGGGTGCTCGCCTGACCGTGGAGCTTGAGGGGCTTCGTGACCTGCTTGGGGGCCACCTTCAGGGGCTGGGGCTCGCCGACGGGGGTGCCCTGGCGGACCTGCGCCTCGACCCCCCGACGCTGCGGACGAGCCGTGCCCTCCGGGACCGGCTTCAGTCCGACCGGGTGGGGGCGGCCGCTGCGGTGGCTGCTGCGGTGGCCCAGCGCGCCCGCCACGCGGCCCAACGACCCGAAGACCTGCCTGAAGACCAACTTCCCGACGGCATCACTGAACAGCTTGCGGCCCAAGCCGAGGCCCGGCAGGCCATCCAGCTCGCCCTCGATGAGGTGCGGACGACCTTGCGGATGGCCGACGAGAAAGCGGCGGCGCTGGCCGCCGCGAGCCAGGCGCTCACCGCCGCCCGAGCGGACGCCGCCGTGTGGCTGCAGCTCCACGAGCTGATTGGCGTGGGGGACGGGGAGCGCTTCAAGCAGTTTGCGCAGGCGCTCAACCTCAGCAAGCTGGTGCGACGGGCCAACGTCCACCTGGTGCGGCTCAACGAGCGCTACCGGCTGCGGACCGAGCGGGACCACAACGGTCTGCCCACGCTCGAGTTCTGCATCGAAGACCTCTGGCGGCCGGGCACCACCCGCTCCCTCCGCACGTTGTCCGGTGGGGAGAGCTTTCTGGTGTCGTTGGCGATGGCGCTGGGGCTCTCCGACCTGCGGACCACGTCCATGCCCGTCGAGACGCTGCTGCTGGACGAAGGCTTCGGCACCCTCGACCCCCAGACCCTCGACGTGGCGCTGGCGGCGCTTCAACAGCTCCAGTCCAGCGGACGCCAAGTGGGCATCATCAGCCATGTGGTGGGGCTTCAGGAGTGCATTCCCGCCCGCATCCTTGTCGAGCCACAGGGCGAGGGCCGAAGCCGGGTGCGGCCCCAGCTCGGTCCGGGTGAGGGCTGAGCTTGGCCAGTGCGTGCTCCACCGGACACCGCCCGCCGCGGCCTACCGAGCGGGGGGACTGGGCGAGCGCAGTGCGGGCAGGGCGTGACCGCGGCGACGGCGATCCCGGAGGTCACAGAAGTGGGTGGCGAACCGCACGGCAAAGTCTTCGGTCTGGTCGGCACAGTGCGGCGTGATCAACACATGGTCGAGCGACCACAAGGGGTGGCCTGCGGGCAGCGGTTCATGGTCGAAGACGTCCAGCCATGCGCCCCCGATCTGCCCATCCGCAATGGCCTGTATCAGGTCATTCTCGACGATAATGGGCCCCCTCGCACTGTTGAGCAGCAGCGCCCCGCGAGGCAGGCGTGCCAGGGCCTCTCGGTCGATCATGCCGGCGGTCTCTGGGGTCAGTCGCACATGCACACTGAGCACGTCCGCCCGAGGCAGCAGCCGGTGCAGGGCCTCGGGTGGGTGCACCTCCGCCACGCCGGGCACGGGTGCGCCGCTGCGCCGGGTGCCGATCACCGTCATGCCCAGCGCTGCAGCGCGCATCGCCAGGGCTCGACCGACGTGGCCGAGTCCCACGATGAGCAGGGTGCGGCCAGCCAGCGGTCGAAACCGACCGGGCGCCCACCGCTGGGCTTGCTGCAGTCGCTGGTATCGATGCAAGCCTGTGGACAGCGACAACATCGCAGCCATCGCCATTTCCGCCAAGAAAGGTGCGAGCACTCCCGCCGAGTTGGTGACGGTGACCGCGGGCGTCCACGTGCCCAGGTGCTCCGTGCCCGACCCGCCGACATGAAACCAGCGGGTGTCGGGCCAGTGCAGCGCGGGCCGGTGGGCAGGCCCGGGGAACAGCGAGTGCTTGATGGACAGCACGGTGTCGGGACGGGTCGATGCGAGTGCTGCTGCGACGTCGGCGGGCCGATCCACAAACACCAGCGCTGTCGCGTCCCGGCACCGATCCTGCAGCACGGCCCGGAGCTCGTCGGGTTCGGTGTGCAGCACGACAATGCGGTCGGACACGGGCACTCCGGATGCTGGGGGGCGGTGGTCCTATCGTTCGAGGCGGCACAATGGTTATTGCGGGTCGCCTCGGAGGACCCATGACCTCACGCGTCGCACTCTCTTTGCTCCCTGCCACGCTGGCGCTTGCACTCCACGCACCTGCCGCCCACGCCCGCAAGGACGAGGCGCCGGATGCCTGTGAGCGGATCAAGCCCGAGCAACAGCTCAGCACCGAGACCCGCGACAAGGTCGACGCCATGATCAAGGTAGGCGTGGTCGGCCTGGGCAGCAGCCAGGGTGCGCTCGCGACCGAGTCGGAGGCGACCTACGACACGGCGCTGCTGACCGGCGATGACCTCGCGCGCTCTTGGTACACCTACCAGCTCTGCGTGCTCAAGTCGGCGGGGGCCATCTCACCCCAGATGCACGAGGAGCTGATGCGGTCGGCGTGGGGTCTCGACCCAGCGGCGCCCACCGTCGACGCGGATGGCACGCCCAACCCGGTCGGCACCAGCACCAGCCAGGTGCAGGTTGCCCCGGTGGAGGTGGGGATTGCCGGCGGTGCAGGGCTGAGCTTTCTGCCGACCGAGGACCGTGCCACAGTCATCTTGGCGGGGTGTTCGGAGAAGGGTCGCCTCGGCAACCCCAAGGCGATGGGGGCCATTGGCTGGCGGGTCAACGGCAACCGCCACACGGCCGCGACCGAGGTGGGCACGGCGGTGGATGTGCCCCCGGGTCGGGTCAGCCTCGAAGCGAGCTATCGCTACATGACGGTGGGCCACAAAGACCTGGCCGAGCTCGTGGTGGAAGCGGGGAAGGTCCACTACATCGCGGTGGACTACGAGTACCGGATGGGCTCGGTGTCCAGCTTTGCGCTGCGGCCCACCGGCGCGGGCGAGGGCGAGCAGATCTTGGCGCGGTGCAAGAAGACCCGCCGGGTGCAGTGAGCCGCTTTTTTTGGGTTGCGGTCAGAACCTGTCCGCTGAGCGCCTTGCGACCGGGGGACCGAGGGGTTCTGTGGAAGGGGCCAGTGGGTGCGGTCGCCGCCCGCGTGTGGCTTTGCCCCTGTGGGTGAGCGCTTGATCCCGGCCATCGCACCCTGAGGCTCCATGAAGTGTGTGCTCCGCCATCGCCTCCGCAAGGGTCCCCCGGGCAAGGGGCGCATTGTGGAGCTGGAGCTGATCGCGGTCGATGGGCCAGACGGTGATGCGTGGCTAGTGCCGTACCGGTCGGGGCGTGAGGGGATGCCCTTGGTGGAGGGCACCCTCACCACCCTGCCGGTGAGTCGGGAGCGGGCGGACGCCATCCTCACGCGCGAGCTGAGCCGTCGCCGCACCGAGGGCTATGTGCTGATCCAGGGTGAGCCCCTGGCGGACGGGGCTGATGCGCCCGCAGACCCCCGTGCTGACCGCATTGTCGGCTACCTGCACACCCCGGCGAGCGCGCCCCCAGACTGGCCCCGCTCCCGCATCATCCACCGTGCCGGCATGCTGCGGATTGCCGCCGCTGCGCCCCTGCTGGCGGGCTTGGTCCCGGCTTCCGGGGGGATGGACCGCGTGGTGCTGGCCTGGGCGCTTGCCCGCCTCGCGAACCCGGGGACGGCCGGGGCACTGCGCCGCCTGGCGAGCCCGGGCCAGCCTGACACCGTGCGGCGCTTTGCCACCGCGGGCCTGCTGGCGATTCCGGGGGAGCGCGACGGTGTGCGGGCCGCGATGCTCGATGAGCTCCCGGCGGGTGTCTCGCGGGCGCTGCTCGCTGAGGATGGCCCACAGCTCGCGATTGCGGTCGGTCGCTGGCTGGAGGGGGACGCCCCGGAGCGCCCGTTGTTGATGGTGGATCTGGCGCTGCTCGACCTGCCCTGCGCCCGGCCGCTGGTCGTTTTGTGGTTGCGTGAGGTGCCGCTGGCGCCTCCCTTCTGGCGGGCGGTCCGGCGCATCTTCAAGCTCGCCGTGATGCGTGATGATGCCGAACTGGTGGGCATTGTCACTGCGCGGATCGAACGAACAAACGCCCAACCGGGCACGGCCCACCAGAGTGTGTGGCTGCCCGGTCGGGGGTCGGTCAACATCCGAGAAGAAGCCCAGCGCACCAGCTCTGCCGTCGGCTACACGTCGGGCACGCGCGCTTGGTTCCGCTCCCATGCGTGGCGGGTGCTCCGCCGCCGCGGCAGCACCGGCCAAGCCGCCTATGTCGACCTCGCCATGGCTGTCCTGCGAGAGCTCAGTGGTGGTGCGGACCACTCTGTGCCGTCAATCGTGGGCCACATCTTGTTGGGGGAGAGCCCGGCCCACGCCCCGCCGCTTCCCCGGCGGCGGTGGCACGGGGCGAACTTGTCCACCGTGCCCCCAGGGGTGCGCACGGAGCGCTACCCGGCCCTGTGGGACGACCGTCCCGACGCGTTGTTGGCCCTCGCCCTGGGGGGCCACGCCGGGCCGTCGGTGTCGGTCGGTTGCCGCGCGCTGATGGGGCGAGCTGATCTTGCCGAACATATCGATGTGGACGCCATTCTGGGTCTGTTGACCGGCGACCCAGAGCAGCGGGCGCTGGCAGTGGTTGCGGCCCGGGCGGGCTGGGATCCGGACCAGCCCAACCAGCCCCTCCTGCTGGCCCTCGCGGGCTGCCTTGATCCCGATGCCCGGGCGATGGCGGTGGGATGGATTCGGGATGCGTTGCGGCTGTTGCTGGCGGAGCCTGGCTTCTTTGCGCGCTTGCTGTTGTCTCCGGCGCCGGATGCACGGGCCCTCGCGGTCGAGCTGTGGCCCACCCTCGCGACGATTCCGGGTGCCGAAGATGCCTTTGTGCACGCCTTGCTCGCCGAGCTGGGTGCGCTGCCCGCCGATGGGGACGAGGGCGTGCATGGCGACGCGGCGGTGCTGCTGCACAATGGCTTGGCGGCCCGGATGCGCGGGTGGGACCTCGATGCCCTCGGCGCGTTGTTGTCGGCCCCCAGTGTCGGTGTCCAGCGCCTCGGGTCGGTCCTGCTGATGCGCCACGAGCGGCCGGCCGAGGGCTTTCCCGAGCCCCTGCTGGCCGCATGGATTACCGCGGCTGATCCCATCGTCCGCGCCGGCGGTGTGCGGGTGTTTGGACAGCTCCCCGACGCTGTGCTCTTGGGTCGCTTCTCGGTGCTGCTGGCCCTCGCGGCGGCCCCGGCGGGTGAGGTGCGGGATGCCGCGAAGGGGCCCATTGCGCGGCTCGCAGCCTGCAACCCTGACTTCGCCAACAGCATGCTCCACGCCGTGTTGCGGGTGCTGTGCTTGCCCGAAGAAGCGGTCGGGGTGCATGACGACCTCCGCAGGCTCGCCGAGACGGCGCTGGCCCAGGCCCTCTCTGCGCTCGATGATCAGGCGGTGTTGCGGCTGCTCACCGCCGAGACCGTGGTCGCGGTGGACTTGGGTGCCGCCCGGCTCCCGTCTGTGGACTCTGCGGCGCTGTCGGCCGTCGACATCGCGGTCTTGGCCGGCCACGACCGGGCCCACGTCCGGTCCACCGCGCTGGCTTGGGTCGACCACCATGCTGTGCGCATCGCCGCCGACACGGCTGCACTGCTCAAGCTCATTGACGGCGAGTGGCCCGAAGCGCGGGCGGCCGGGGCCCGGTTGCTGTGCGAGGTGTGCCCCGCGGTGGACCGCACGCCCGAGCTGCTGGTGGCGGTCTGTGACTCTCCCCGACCTGCCGTTCAAGCGCTCGGTCGCCAGCTCATTGTGGACCTGTTCTCCTCCGCGCACGGCCCGGTGTTGTTGGCCCGTCTCGCCGAGCATCCCAGCGGCGACATGCAGCGCTTTGTCTCGGGTCTGTTGGTTGGCCATGCCACCGACAAGCCGGACCGCATCGCATCACTTGCACCGTTCTTTGCCTCGGTGCTCAGTGCCGTCGGCCGGGGGCGGGTGGCCCGGGCGCGGGTGTTCGCCTTCTTGGATGCCGAGGCCCTCAAGCGAGAGGACGTCGCCGAGCTGGTGCTGCCGTGGCTGGAGCGGGTCTCGGGCACCATCGCCATCGGTGACCGGGCCCAAGCCATCGCGAGCATTGCCCGCATCCGGCGGCGCTGGGGCTTGGCGTCCAGTGTCGTGACCGTGCTCCCCCCAGAGTCCCGTGGGGGTCGCCGTGCACTTTGAGCATCGCTACTTTGGCCGCACCCACGGCGAGACTGGCCCGGTGCGCTCGGCGCTCTGCTTTGCGCCCGACACCCGCCGTGTGCCCACCCACTTCACCGGTCTGGTCGACCGCCGGCTGCCCTTTCGAGAGGGCATGGCCGCGCTGCATGCCGTCGTGGTCAGCGACCTGCGCCCGGTGCAAAAGGACCGCTCGGCCTACCTCGCCTGGCGGGCCGACCAAGACGGCCTGGAGCTGGCCAGCCTGCTCGCCGGTGCCAAGCTCCAGCGGGCCGGGCTGCAAGCCGAAGTCAAGCGCCTGCGACACCGCCTGAATGAAGTCAGCGAGGGTCTTCAGGTCGCGCGCAAGCCCTATCTCAAGGCCCGCCAAGAGTACTACAGTTGGCTCTACCGCAACGACCGCGGGGCATGGATTGTCCTGGATCCCGTCGTCACGGTGCATCCCGACCAGCTCTTCTTCGAGTGCTTCAGCCAGGACGAGAGCAGCTACGCCCGCTTCGGCTGTGGCTACGAGGCCTTTGCTGAGGTGGGCGAGCTCGCCTGTGGCACCACCAATGTGGACTACAGCCGCAAGCTGGCCAGCGAGTTCGACAAGCTGCGCACCTACCGCGACACCCGCCTGACCGTCGACCCGACGGGCTTCGAGGTCGCCACCGACTCCGATGATGCCCACCGCGAGGTCAAGATCGACCTGCCCGACTCTTGGGTGCGGGGCTTCCTCCAAGTGGGCGCGGCGATGAACTTGCCCGGCGCCCGGCTGCGCATGCACCCGATGGACCTGCACAACCTGTTGTTTGTGTTGAAGTCCCGCCGCGAGACCCACGGCCCCCGGTCCTTGCGGTTCCACCTGACCGGTGCGCTGCGGGTCGACATCGAGCCCTTCGGCATCACGGTGCCCCTCGCCCGCAGCATCGTGCGCGACAACGTCGGCATCGATGGCAAGGCCATGCGAGAGGTGCGGGTGTGGGGCCGCCGTCGCTTGGCGGTGCTGGAGCGCTTGCTCCCCGTGTGCTCCCGGGTGGACGTGACGCTGCTGGGCTCCGGCCTTCCCAGCTTCTGGGTGGCTGATCTGGGTGGGCTGGACTTCACCCTCGGGCTGTCCGGCTGGACCGCCAACGACTGGTCCCGCCACGGCGCCTTCGACCTGATGGCTCCCCGCGGTGAGGTCGACGCCCCCACGGCCCTGGCGGTGTTCGCGTGCTTGAAGTCCGGCTGGTTTGCCCCGGCCGAGGCCATCGCCGCCAAGCTGGGCATTGCCCGCGCCACAGTCGAAGCGGCGCTGCTCCAGCTCACCCAAGCCGGTCGGGTCATGTTTGACCTGTCCCGCCGGGTGTTCCGTGCCCGCGAGCTGTTTGCCGACCCCCTGCCGATGGACCAGCTTCGCTACGCCAGCCCCCAAGAAGCCAGCGCCCGCGCCCTGGTCGCCGCCAACGGTGTGCTCAGCCTGCAATCCAGCGAAGTGGACGGTGTGTGGGTGTTGCGGGGTGAGGTCCAGGGCCCCCGCACCCAGTTCCGCAGCGAAGCGCGCATCGACGGGGACGAGCGTCTTCAGTCCGCGCGCTGTTCGTGCAGCTTCTACCGCCACAACAAGCTATTCAAGGGCCCCTGTGCCCACGTCCTGGCGCTGCGGATGGCTTGGCAAGCCCGCGCCCAAGCATCGGTGGCATCATGAGCCTTCGATCTTTGCCTTCTCCTGTTTTGCACCCCCCCTTTGGTCTTGATGGGGGCGAGCTCCGGTCGCGTGCCTTGCAATCCGGGCGGCGTCATCGCCGTCCATGCGCCCAGCTCTGCCCTGCTTCACCGGCCCGGTCTTCACTTGGCGGAGCCTCGCCCAGTGACACAGCAACCTGTTGGAGTCCTGTCGGACTTTGCTGTGTCACTGGGCGGGCTCCGCTTCGAGTGAACCGATCCGGTCGCCAGCGCGTGACGAAGTCCCGTCCCGCCCGGGCTCGCCTCCATCTCGTCCATCCCCCCTCGGTCGCCCCCCTCCCGGCCCGGAGCCCCCAATGAGCGGCGCCGGCGACCTCCGGGACCGGGTTCGTGCCTCGTCCGCCGAACAAGTCACCGTCGAAGAGATGGTGCGCCTGGGCTTCTGGACTGAAGAGCAAGAGGAACGGAGCGGCCACGCCGCCTTGCTTCTCGAAAAGCACGAGCTGCAGGACAAGATCGCTGCGCTCAGCACCGAAGCGCGGCGGCAAGAAAACATCGAATTCCTGCGGGTGCAAGCCCACAAGGCCCGGCTGGCGGCGGCCCGCCAGAAGCGCATCGAGACCCGCGCCCGACGGGAGCAAGAACGCCAGGACCGTGCGGCGGCGTGGAAGGCCCGTCGAGAGCGGGAGATCTTGTACTTGGGCCCCGACGTCAGCGTCGGCCTCACCCCCGCCCAAGGCGGCGACCCCGGTCGCCTCGCGGACGCCCACCTGCCGGTGCTCCCGGACCTGCCGGCGCTGGCCACCGCCCTCGACGTCACCGTGGGCACGCTGCGCTGGTTCGCCTTTCACCGCGAAGTGAGCGAGACCAGCCACTACGTCCACTTCACCATCCCCAAGAAGACCGGCGGACTGCGCCACATCTCGGCGCCGATGCCCCGGCTCAAGGCGGCCCAGCGGCGCATCGCTGACTGGTTGGTCGCGGTGCCCTTGCACGATGCGGCCCACGGGTTTGTGCCGGGGCGCTCCATTGTGACCAACGCCGCCCAACACACCGGGCGGTCGGTGGTCATCAACTTTGACCTCCAGAACTTCTTCCCCAGCATCAGCTGGCTGCGGGTGCGGGGGGTCTTCGAACAGCTTGGCTATGGCCGCCCGGTGGCGACGGTGCTCGCGCTGATCTGCACCGCCGCCCCCACCGAGCAGCTTGAGGTCGATGGCAAGCGCTGGTTCGTGCACACCGGCGACAGGGTGCTGCCCCAGGGCTCGCCGGCCAGCCCGGTGCTCACAAACCTCATCTGTCGCCGCCTCGATGCCCGCCTCACGGGCCTGGGGCTCGCCCTCGGCTTCGACTACACCCGCTACGCCGACGATCTGACGTTCTCGGCCCGGCCCGACGCCGACGAGGTCAAGACCGGGCTGTTGCTCAAGTGTGTGGCCCAAGTGGTCGCCGATGAAGACCTCACCCTCCACCCCGACAAGACCCGCGTGATGCACCGGGGCCGCCGCCAGGAAGTGACGGGGCTGGTCGTCAACGAGCGGGTGGCGGTGCCCCGGGAACACCTGCGTCGGTACCGCGCGGTGATCCACAAGCTGCGCACCCAGGGCCCAGAGTCCTTGTCCTGGGGCGATGCGCCGTCGGTGTTCACCGGTCTTCAGGGCTTCGCCGCCTTCGTGCACATGGTCGATGTGACCAAGGGCCGGGCCATGCTCGACGACGTGCGGGCCCTCGGCTCGGCGCATGGCTGGACCCCGCCCCGCCCGCCTGTGGTGGTGCCCCCGGACCTTGGCTCGCCCGATGGCGAACCGGGCGAAAATGGCGCAACAGAGGGCGTCTTCGAGTACATCACCGGCGGCGCCACCAAGAAGTGGTGGCAGTTCTGGCGGTGACCGCGGCTCGGCGTCCTACTCGACGCTGAACATGCCCTGCAGCAGGGTGGTGTCGAAGCCGCCCTCGGGGTTCGGCACGTCCAACTCACCCGACGAGAACGCCCAGCCCCCGTCCGCTTCGATCAGGCTGGCCGCCGGCCGCAGTGGATACACTGGACCGCCGAGGGTGCCCACAAAGATGGGGTCCACGCTGCCGAGCACCACCCCCAGGGACATCGGCCAGTCCTGCTGCCGAGGCGCACAGTGCTCGCCCGGCGTGCTCTCATCCAGATCCAGCGTCCAGACCACATCAAACGCAAAGTCGCAGTCCGAGCAACGGTCCGTCGCCACGGCATCTTGGGCGGTCCACACCAGTGCACAGTCCCGGTCGCCCACCTGGGGCTCCCGAAAGCCCACGTCCAATTGGAGGGTGCCGGTCAGGGTCGTCCATGGCGTCGGCCCGGGCTCGTCCACGCCGATGCGCACGGCACTCTGGGCCTCGTCTTTGCCAGACGCACCCGTGTCTTGGGCCGTGTGGGGTGAACAAGCGAGGGTGAGGAGCATCCACATGGTCCCGAGGGTAGCCCGAATCCGCCGGCCTCGGCACCACCAGCTACGGCGTGGAGGACGGGTCTTCGAGGGGATCGCGGTCCCGCCAGCGCATCCCCAGCAGCGGCTCCAGCGCCAGCATCATCCCCGCGGCGAGCAGGGCGCTGAGCCCCGTGCGCCAGGTGGGACAGTCCACAATGCCCCACAGCGCGCCCACCCCAATCACTGCCGGGCGCCCCAGGGTGAGCGGTCCCAACACCAGCACCGTGGCGAGGCTGCTCACATCGGGGTGGGGCACGGCGTAGACGAGCAGCGCCCCCAGCACCACCGCCGCATAGGCACCATAGATCCCGATCATGCCCTCAGCCAGGGCAACTTGGTCGGCCAGTGCCGCACCGGGATCGGCGGCAGAGCCCACCACAGCGCCGAGCCAGAGCAAGCCCAACAAGCTCGCGACCTGGCCCCAACCCAGCCCCATCACCATCGCCCGAGCGAAGAACTGCCGCTTGTGTACGCGGGGGTTGCGACCGGCGGCGTCGCGGAAGCCCACAAACGCAGCGTCCAGCGATGCGAGCACCCACAGCACGATGGCCACCAGCGCCGGGCTCATGGGAACCCCACCAGTCCACGGGACAGGGGGCCCAGGGCGGCCTTCAGCGGACCCACCAGCGCTGGCTGCACGCCAACCACGGGGCGCAGCACCCGGAGCATCGGCAGCAGGGGGTGGGGGGGCTCGAACAGCCCGATGGCCATGCCCGGTGCGGCGGACGTCGCGGCCTGCACCAAGGTGGTGTTGCTGTGGGCCCGGCGCGCCGACAGGATGCCGTCGTGTCGGGCGAGGGGCTGTCGCATCCGGGCCTTGTGGAACAGCCACGCGCCCAAGGGAGCCGCCCACGTGGGGGTGATGTCGTAGTGCACAAAGGCCCGGTTCTCAGGACCGGCCTGAGCCGCGAAGAAGTCCACCAGTGCGTCATTTCGGAAGTGGTGGACCACGCCGGTCGACAGGTGGATGGTCGCCGGTGTGGCCATGGCAAACGCGTTGCCCACCACAAAGCGGCACGGGAGCTGTTCTTCGGCGGCCAGGGCCTGGGCCCCGGCGATGAGGGCGGTGTTGAAGTCGCAGCCCACGAGGTCCACATCGGGGCCCAGCGCACCGCTCGCGGCCAGCCAACGCACCACGTAGCCGAGCCCGCAGCCCACATCGACCACACGAACGGGCGCCCCGGGGTGCACCTCGCGAGTCGCCGTGATCAGCGGTGCCAGCAAGCGCACCACCCGCCGGCCGTGCTGAAACTCCTCATGGAGGCGCTGCAGCTCGCTGTGGGCGCGAATGAGCAGCCCGTCCACCGCCGCCGCGTCCAGCACTCCGTCCGTGGCGGGCATCGCATGGACCAGCGCGGCAGCCTCCGCGTTGTGGTGGGCCAGGAGCGTGTCCACCACATCATCGCGCCGGACGGGAATCCGCGCCAAGCTCACGGGATCGTGTCGGACGATGAGGTCGGAGATCTCAGGACCCACAGGCTGGGCTCCACGGTGGGGCGCGATGAGAGTAGCGCAATGCTCCCGCCGGGGTGCCTCGGCCCCGGTGGCATTCCGCGCTGCTTTGCATTGCGGGCTGCCTCACCAGGAGTCCGGGTCTGACGCTGCGCGGGGCCCGACCGACGATGCCCGCGACCGCTACAGCTCCAAGGCGCCTTGCCCCATTGCCGCCGACGAACCGGAGACCACCTCGTGGGAGCCGTCCAGCGTGCCGCTCCCCAACAGCACGCTCGGGCCATCGAGCGCCAACACCCCGGCGGTCCAGCCGCCGGACGACACCCGCTGGGCCGTGAGTGTGCCCTCCGCGGAGGCCCCGACAATGGTGGCCGACTGCAGGTCGATGAGCCCGCCGTCGAGGTCGAGCTGGGGGTCGTCATAGCTTGTGCCCTCCCCCAGCATCAGTGTGGTCCACGTAAACCCAAGGGGGGAGCTCGAGAGCCCCGAGCCTTGGAACGCAAGGAGCCGGAGGTCGACGAAGCCCAGCGGACTGCTGGACAACCCCGATCCATCGAAGGTGAGGACGGACATCGGGAACAGCCCGAGGGGACTGCTGGACAACCCAGACCCATCGAGATCCAGTGACGTCTCGGCGATGGTGGCCATGCCCGACACGGCTTCGGTGTTAAACACGACGCCCAGAGGGCTGCTGGAGAGCCCTGTGCCACCGGCCATGACCGAGTAGCCGGCGAGGATCGGTCCCAGGCGGGCGTCCGTGGACTCGGTCCAGGACAGCGCCAGGAGGCCGTCGCCGTAGCCTTGGTCCGCCGACGCGGCCTGCATGATCTCCAGCGCGTCGCTGGACCACAGCACCGGCTGGGGCCGGTAGGGCTCCAGGGACTGAAGCTCCACAACCACATCGACGGTCACGGACCACTGCAGCGGCAGGGCGGTGCCGGCACCATCGACTGTGGCCGTCTCCGGGCCCAGCAGCTGGCACTCCCCCAGGACGTTGGTCTCGCACATCAGACTGCCCGCAGTGGTTCCCGCCAAGGTGGCGTGGACCCGGTGGCCGCTCAGGGGTGCGCCTTGCCGGTCGGTGATCTTGACGTGCGCCAGGGGCGCGGCCAAGCCCGGGCCTGTGTGCGAGATCGCGGGGAGCACAGATGCATGCACACGGCCAGGGTCCACATGAGTGGTGTTGCTGCTGCAGGACAGCCACTGGGCTTGGTCGGCGAGCAGCAGTCCCGCGCCGAGCCCCTGCGCATGCTCCGTGGCGCCCGAGTCGCTCCAGGAGGCATCGCCGAGCACAAACGGCACCATGTCGGCTGCGTGCCCCGCGGCCACCGGGTACGCGGCGGTGGCGGTGGCGATGGCTGCGGCTTGGCTGCTGCCCGCGATGGCCCACAGGCCGATCTGGGTGGGGTCACTCGGCGAGATGGTCTCCGCGACAATGCCGTCCATCACGCCGTTTCCGTCGTCGTCCACGCTGAGGTTGCCGCCCGGCGCCAGGATGTCCACGCGGGAGCTCCGGTTGGCGTAGTCCGGTACGTTGTTGACCGTCCAGCCGCTGCTGCCCGACCAGCCATTGGCGGCCACGGCGTAGACATCCGGGTGGGCCGCGGGCCAGGTGGTCGTGCGCAAGCCGTCATTGCCGGCCGCCGCCACCACCAACACCCCGGCCTCCGCCGCCGCCGACAGCGCCTCGCGCAGCGCCCGGGAGCCCGGGTAGTCGGGGTGGAACGACAAGCTCATGTTGATGATGTCCGCGCCGTTGTTGATGGCGTGGTGGATCGCGTTGATCAGGGACAGCTCGTTGCCGCTGTTGTTGCTGTCGAGCACCTTGAGGGGCATCAGCGTGGCGCCGGGTGCCACACCCTCCACCGTCCCCCGCGAGGCGATGATGCTCGCGATGTGGGTGCCGTGCTGGTGGTCGTCGTTGGGGTGCGCGTCATCGTTGACGAAGTCCCACGGCGCCACGATGGGGCTGTGTTGCAGCGACGGGGCCTGAATGTAGGTGCCCGTGTCGTCGGTGTGGTTCTCGTAGGCGACGCCCGTGTCGATGATGGCGATGGTGACGTTGCGGAAGTCGATGCGGTCGGGCGGATAGGCGGCGATGGCGTCCAGGTGCCACTGCAAGGGGTTGACCCGCCTCACTATGCCGCCGGTCGACATCGAGCAGGGGTCGGTCTCCACACCGTCCCAGGGCGACGTGGTGGACACTTCATCGGGCGCGGTGCTCTCTTCGGTCTGGGGCTGCTGGCCTCTCTTGGCGGCACCGACCATCTCCGCGATGGGTGCAATGTCCATGACCGCGGCGTTTGACCGTGCGCTGCGCACTGCGGCTGCCTGGCTGAGGCCCGGGGGGAGGGCCACCCGTGCGTAGCCACTGGGACCAGCCGGCTCGACCACACGAACGCCGAGTCCGCGAGCGACCCGGTCGATGTCTTCGCCCTCCGCCAAGCGCACCATCAGCTGTCCATCCGCGAAGCCTCGCTTGCCATGGGCGGCGCCACCGCTGTTGTCTTGGCCGTTTCCGTTTCCGTTGTTGCCATCCTGCCGGCCTTGTGCATCTTCGCCATCCGCGTCCCCCGCGTCCTCCGCCAAGTTCTTGCCCGGGAGCGGATTCGGCGACCGGTCGAAGCCCGGAGCGGCCGGGCGTGAGGAGGCCGCCGCCACGAGGGCGATGAGGCCAACACTGGCAAGGGGGAGAACACTGGTGGGCAGGGGGCGCATGGTCCGTCCGGGGAAAAGCTCGCGCTCTGGGGGACGGATCGACCGGGGCTGAGCGAGATGACCCACTGCCCTGTTCAGCCCGTCGGCAGGCGCGAGTCCGAGGACGTGCCGGGAGCCGATCAACGGAAAAGCGCCGTTTGCAAGCATCAAGCGGGCCCAGGGGGGGGGGGGCGAGGAGGGCCCCTGTTTGTTTTTTTCTGGAGCACGACTGTTGTCTGGGTTGTCCGGAACACGGGGTCCGGCGCCCGATGGGGTGTTCGTTGAGGCCCGTTCCCGCTCTGTTCGAGTGGTGGAGTTCTGGGGCAAGATGCCGACTATGTGGGTGTTATGGGCTTGATTGCGCAGCGCGGGTGTCCAGTCTGCGCCGCGCCGGTGCCGCCCCAACGTGTCACGATGGGCGCTGGAGACTCCATGACCCTCGTGCCTTCGGTTCTGTTTGTGTTGGCTGGCTGCTACCTCCTCGAAGAGGACGAGCTTGCGAAGCCCGCTCGTGCGTGTGGCGACGTGGACCAGCGGGGCGTCTGGATGTACCGACACCCCGGCAATGCCCTGGGCACCGATGCTTTCGTTGGTGTTGATGCCGACGAGAACACCGTGGTAGCCCAGCTCGGCGTGGACCGTGTGACCCGAGTGTACGGAAACTACGGTGACCGCCCTCGAGACGACGCCGGCACCATCGCCGCGTGGAATGTGAAGCTCGCCGACGCCGGCATTGAGAGCCAGCTCTTGGTGGGCGATGGGGACGACATCTTCCCCGGTTGCATCGACGAGCTGCTCGTTGACATTGACGAGCGCCTGATCGACTTCAACGCGGGCACCGCAGCGCCCAACGAGCGGTTCACCGCGCTCCACCTCGACATCGAGCCCCAGCAATTCAAGCTCAGTGAGGCCTTCCCCGAGACCACGTCCTGTGGGCTGCGCCTGCCGGAGTGGATGTTCTGGGACGACCTCACCAATGTCGAAAAGGGCAAACGCTACGCGCTGCTCCTTTTCGCCTTTGAGCAGATCCGTGCCCACCTCGACGACAACGGTGCGTCCGACATCCCGATCTACGCCGACCTTGCGCCCTGGATCGACAGCAGCACCAGCTTGGACTGGAGTGAAGCGTCCGGCATCACCGATGGGACCGACTGGCTCATCCAAGCCACCGCCCACATCGATGGCATGACACTGATGACCTATGAGCGCGACAACGCCCCTCTCATCGAGTCTGCGGCGACCGCGGAGCTCACGGTCGGCACCGAAGTGCGCGTGTCGGTCAGCGCCAAGGAGCGCCCGCCCTACAGCGACGCCGGCAGCCCACTGACCTGGGCAAGCTTGGCCGACATGTGGGCAGTCGTCGAAGAGATCGAAGTCGACGCGTGCGATGACCGACCGGTCGATCTCTTCAACTATCGATACCTCCACGAGTAGCGGTGCGAGGGCTCACGCCGGCCCGACGGATGGGACACGCGACCGGTGGAGGACGGCAAGGACTGCCTGTGGACGACATCTCTCCTGGTTGGCTTGGCAGGGTCGGGTGCTTGCCATGTGGTGCAACATGTGAGATGCTGGGGAGCTGTGCTGTTGGTTTGTGGTTTGGGACTCCCACGGCGCAGAGGTCACCATGCGCCGTTTTCTCCTGCTGTCCGTTGTGCTCGGAGGCTGCTACCCCGAGGTGCCCCACAAGCCTGGCGGCACGGCCACAGCCGGCGACATCCAGTCCGATCCGCTGGCGGCAGAGGGTGCGGACGACAACAGCGGGGACGACAACGGCGCGGACGGGAGTGATGGCACAGACGGGCGCGGCGTGGACGTGGTCGACACCGACAACGACGGCGTGCCCGACGAGATCGAGGATGAGCTGGGCACCGATCCCGGCGACCCCGACTCCGATGGCGACGGCATCTCGGACGGCGACGAGCTGACTTCCGGCACCGACCCCCTCGACGAAGACTCGGACGATGACGGGCTGACCGATGGCGAAGAGGCCGCGCTCGGCACCGATCCCCTGGACGCCGACTCCGACGACGACGATCTCTCCGACGGGGATGAGGTCGCCGCTGGCACCGACCCGCTGGACGCCGACTCCGATGACGACGGCATCACGGACGGTGACGAGACCCCGCTGGGCACGGACCCCCTCGACGCCGACTCCGACAGCGACGGGCTCGACGACGGCGCAGAGGTCGCCGCTGGCACGGACCCCCTGGATGCCGACTCCGACGACGACGGTGTTCTCGATGGTGGGGAGGTCGATGGTGGCACCGATCCCCTCGACGCCGACTCCGACGATGACGGCCTGTCCGACGGGGACGAGGCTGCGCACGGCACGGACCCATTGGACGAAGACTCCGACGACGACGGCCTCTTCGATGGTTCTGAGGGAAGCTATGGCACGGATGTGCTCGATCCCGACACCGACGACGACGGTGTTCTCGATGGGGCCGAGGTGGCTGCCGGCACGGACCCCCTGGATGCCGACTCCGACGACGACGGACTGTCCGACGGGGACGAGCTCACGGCTGGCACGGACCCCCTGGATGCTGACTCCGACGACGACGGGCTGTCCGACTGGGACGAGCTCACGGCTGGCACGGACCCCCTGGATGCCGACTCCGATGACGACGGCATCACGGACGGCGACGAGACCACGCTGGGCACGGACCCCCTCGACGCCGACTCCGACAGCGACGGACTCGAAGACGGCGCTGAGCTCACGGCGGGGACGGATCCCCTCGACGCGGACACCGACAGTGACGGGCTCCTCGACGGTGCGGAGGTCACGGCGGGCACCGATCCCCTCGACGAAGACACCGACGATGATGGGCTCTCCGACGGCGACGAGGTGACGGCCGGGACCGATCCCCTGGACTCCGACACCGATGACGACGGCGTCACCGACGGGGATGAGCTCACACTTGGGACCGATCCATTGGACGACGACACCGACGCCGACGGCATCACCGATGGAGATGAGCTCACACTCGGGACCGATCCCCTGGACGACGACACCGACGCCGACGGCCTCACGGACGGCGACGAGGTGGATGTCTGGTTCTCGGACCCCCTCGATGACGACACGGACGACGACGGCCTCATCGACGGGGACGAGGTCTCCGAAGGCACGGATGTGCTGTACGAAGACTCCGACTATGACGGCCTCACCGATGGAGAAGAAGTCCACGACTGGCTGACCGATCCCCTCGATGCCGACACGGACGCCGGTGGGCGCACGGACGGCGAAGAGGTCTACATCGATGGTACCGATCCCCTCGATGGCTCGGACGATGAAGACGAGTCCGACGATGACGAAGGCCTCATCGACGGCCATGTGGATGTCGACACGAGCACCAGCATCGCGTCGGTGGGCACCGGCAGCACGGATGGCCACGTCCACGAGTACGACAACGACCACGACACCACGGTGATGGACTTCTTCGACCTCGACGAGCGCAAGCTCGACGACCTGGACGACGTCGTCAGCACAAGCCAAGCGTTCAAGATCCTCATCATCAACGCTGATCTGTCGCCGGGCGGGCGCTTGGTGCTCAACAACACTTATGACGCGTCCGACCACACCACCTGGACCGACGTCGACACCTATGATGACATGGCGACCACGGACTTGACCGTATACTCCCTGGACGGCCACGCTGGCACCACCCAGCTCACGAGCTTGGCCATCGGCTTTCACCCGCTCACCATCGCCATGGGTGACCTCATCAACACCGAGACCGGCTGTGTGCGCAGCAATGACGCCGGCCTCTACGGGGAGTGGCGGAACGGCGCGCTGACCATCCAAGCCGTCGAGGTGGACAGCACGGGCGCCGATGCGTTCACCACCGACACAGGTCTCAGCAGCGGCGGGGTCCAGGGCGCGGCGACGTCGGGCTTGTTGTGGGAGTCGACCCTGTTCTGGCACTGGGACGGCGGGACTTGCTACGGCGAGTCGGGCTGGTCCGCGCCCTGAGCTCGTCCGCTTGAGCGAACCCAAGGATGGCTGTCCCCACGAGGCATCGTCGGGTGAAATGTGGCGAAACAGCGCGGCAGGGGGCCCGCTGTAGGTGGGGTGGGTGAGACAACAACCCACCCAAGGCAACACAAATGCAACGCACCACTCGACACACACTCGCGCTCCTCTCCCTCACTGTGCTTCTGGCGGCCTGCGGTGACAAAGCAGGCGCCGAAGACACCGGAGCAGGGGACAGCACCGGAGCGGACGGCGGTGATGGCGCGGACGGCGCGGATGGCGGCGATGGCGCGGATGGCGGTGATGGTGCGGACGGCGGTGATGGTGCGGACGGCGCGGACGGTGCGGACGGCGGAGATGGCGCGGACGGCGGCGATGGTGGCGAGACCTGGCCAACCAGCTACACCCACCACGGCGATGTTCTCAACGGTTGGGACATTGGTTGCGATGAAGCGGGCGTGCAGTTTCACCATGAGATCAACGCGGAGGTTGATGGCGACGTTGTGACCACCGTGACCCTCCACATCGTCGATCTGTACGACGGCGAAGGCGGCCAGTACATCGAGGCCCACACCTTTCCTGTGGATGGGGCGACGTCGGCCTGGCTGCGGCGCAGTCTGGAGCTCACCGACGGCGAGTACGTCTCGGACTCGACCACCCGGTACGGCCACCGGGGGGACTGCTTCGCAGGTTGGGCGCTACGGGCGATTGCGTACGATGCGGCGGGGGCGGCCATGGGCTGCAACCAGCTCGACTTCGGCGAGGACAGTGTGGGCTCCGGGATGCCGCTGGCGGACTGCAACCCCGATCGGGACTGACGCCGAAGGGGCGCGTCGGACCGGGACTTGCCCGGCGGCGCTGCCGGACTTCTTTGGCTCTCCGCTTCATGTCAGGCCGGCGCCGATCCGCCAACGAGCGAGGGTGCTGCGGTGGAAGACGTGTTGTTTGGACCTGGGTGAGTTGCCATGAGCGACACCTGGGCCGGAAGCTCCTTTGAGCATCAAGCCCCGCCGTGTACTGCTGGTCAGCCTGTTTGGGCTGAGCGCAACTGTGCTGATTGCGCATCAGTCCAACACCTCCTCGAGTCGGGACGTGCGCACCACGCCGCCGTCCGGCACGACCCACGCATCCTTGCCGGCCCCCACCGCTGCCCCGTCCACCATCCCGGTCTCGGACGCGGTCCGTGTGGCCGACAATGGGCATGCTCAGACCATTCTTGAGCAGCGGATGGCCCAGTCCTGGCACCTCGACCAGCTGATGGTGCGGGCGAACGTCAGCCTGGACACACTGGTGGACCGCCATGGTGGCACCGTTCGTCGTCCGGCCGGTCGCTCCGGCTTTGGTGCGCTGCAGGTGCCCGAAGGCACCACCCTCGCCAGTACCGGCAGCGCCTGAGTGCGGACGAGGACGTAGACATGGTCGGCTTCAGGGCCGCACTGTCGCGGCGTCGGCCGAGAGTGATCTGATTGATGCCTCCGCCGAGAAGCAGGCTGCTGCTGCGGTGGAGCAGGTCGCGGTCGCAGCGGTCACGGCTGCCCAGCAGGTGCTGGACGCCGCCTGGGCCACCCTCGCGCAGCTCCAGTCGATGCCCGGCACCCCTCAAGGGGAGCTGGACGACGCCCAAGCGGCCGTGTTGGACGCCCAGGACGGCCTTGCTGTGGCCCAGGTCGTGCTCCATCAGGCGACCCAGCGCAGGGCCGCCGCCGACATGGACATGGCGACGGTCACCGCAGACTTCCAGGACGCCCTGGGCGACGTGGCTGAGGTGCAGTGGCACCTGGGGGCGACCCAGCATCCGTACTGGATCCAGGGCCAGTACGCCTGGATGGCGCCCCCGCCTCGGGCGAGCGCAGACATCTGGGTGGCCGTGCTGGACAGCGGTCTGGCGATGGATGCGGCCGGCACCCCCCTGCCCCCGTCCTTGGTCGAGACGCCCATCGTGGCCCCCCGGGACCTGGTGGACGGCGACGATCTGCCCCACGACGAGCACAGCCACGGTTCCCACGTCACCGGCCTCATCGCCGCGTCCGGTGCGAGCTACGGCATCGCCCCTGGGGTGAGCATCATGCCGGTGCGGGTGCTCGACGAGACGAACTCCGGGACCGAGCTGGACCTCATCGAGGGGCTGCACCACGCGGTCGCCGAGGGTGCGGACATCATCAACCTCAGCCTGACCATGGGCCCGGACTATGTGGTGTCGCCGGCCCTCTTGGATGCCATCCAGAACGCGGCCGATCACGATGTGGTGATGGTGGCCGCCTCGGGCAACCACGCGGGCACCTCAACCCCCTGGCCCGCCGCCAGTCCGCTGGTTCTCGCGGTGGGTGCGTCGATGCAGTCTCAGCCGGAGCGGCGGGCCCAGCAGAGCTTGGCTCCGTTCTCCAACCGGGGTGGGGGTGTCGACCTCGCGGCGCCCTCCGGCGACCTCGCCGCCCCGATGCTGGCCCCCGGACTGCCCAATGGACTGATCGCGGAAGCGTTCGGCTCCGCAGGGTCGAACAACCTCGGCCTGTGGGCCTTCTCGGGGACCGGCCAGTCTGCGGCCTTGGTGACCGGTGCGGTCGCTCTGTTGCTCGAGCGAGGCGTCGCTCCGGCGGATGTGTCGGCGGTCCTGCAGCGCAGCGCCCGCTACCTCGACTGGCGGTGCCCCTTCACCGGGTGTGGCGCTGGCAGCCTCGACCTCCAGAATGCCCTCACTCAGCCCATCTCCGGATGGGACCAGCAAGGGCTTGGGTCCGCCACCGTCTCGGCGTCTCTGCTGCCTTGGGTGCGCGATGAAGGCTGGCAGGCTGTGGCGATGTTCGACGTCGCCGTGGTGGACGACAACGGCCAGCCGCTCGCCAATGTGGAGGTCCTCGGCCGCGCGTGGGCGGACGACGGCGCCACCACCGACCTGCAGTGCCGGACCGACTGGCGGGGCACGTGCTCCATCCAGGCGTTCGCCGGCCAGGACGGTCAGATCGACGGTCGGACCTACCTGGGCCAGCTCGACACCATCCGTGCCGGCGGGGTGGGTGTGCATCCCACGCCCCTGGCCTTCGCCACCGACGGACTGGCCGTGATTCAGGCGGCAATGGCGGAGCAGGCGGGCTTCGCGGACACGTTGGTTGGCATCCACTGGGATGCCAACCACGACCCGGTCCTGGGTGCAATGCGGCCGTCCTACGCCGTGATGAACTATGGCGCGTGCCTGTCGTCGAGTCCGCTGGGCGTTCTGATTGGCAACAATGCCGTGTCTGACGGTATTGTGGTGTCGATGGTGATCCTTGATCTGGACGGTGCAGGGCTGTCGTCGAGTCCGCTGGGCTTCCTCCCGACCACCCGCATGGTGATCGACGGGTCCGGGCTGTCGAGCAGTCCCCTCGGGCTGCTGGGCGGGAACGTGCTGGAGCTGACCCTGTTGTCCAACGCCGGCCTGTCCGCCTCGACCCTCGGTCTGGGTGCCGCGGGTCTCGCGCTGCCGCCGTCCCGCACCGGTGGGTCTGGTCTGTCCTCCAGTCCGCTGGGCTTCCAGGGGGACCCCATCCTGCTCGGGACGGGTGAGCTGGTCGGTGGTCCGGCCGGTGGCGGTGCCCTCGCTGACGCGCTTGGCGACGGATCCTGGCTGGGCGGCGCCCACGTCGGTGCGGGATCGGTGCTGGTCGCCTCCGGAGTGGTCGCCTCGACCACCGAGGGCCAGAGCATCGCCGCCCGCGTGCCGGTCGAGGTGGAGTAGCGACAGGCTGTGGGGGTGGGTGCCCTTCTCCAAGCGGGGTTGGGCACCCTCACCACCGCGCCGCGCGCACCGGAGCCACGGACTCGACGTTGCTGCATGGGGTGCCCGGCGCACTCCTGTGCCACAGTGCCGTGCATGGAGGTTCCATGACCCGCACCGGAAGCTGTCTGTGTGGCGCTGTTCAGTTCACCGCCACCCTCTCGTCCACCAGCCTCGGCGCCTGCCACTGCGGGATGTGCCGCAAGTGGGCTGGGGGCCCCTACGTCTCGGTGGGCACCACCTCCGTGGACTTTGCACCATCGCAGAGCCTGCAGACCTATGCGTCGTCACCGTGGGCCGAGCGGGGCTTTTGTTCGGCGTGTGGGTCCAGTCTCTTCTACCGCTACCTCGGCGGGGGCCCCCCGGGATCCATCCACCTCGCGGCGGGCACTCTGGACGACTTGTCTGGCCTGAATCTTGAGCACGAGGTCTTTGTGGACAAGCGGCCGGATGCGTGGAAATTTGCGGGCGAGCTCAAGGGCCGCACTGAAGCCCAGCTGATGGGCAAGGCCTGAGCCACCGTTTGTGGGCTTCGGCTGGGCTCAACCACCAAACTGGCGCACGACCACCAGCTCGGCGGTGCGGGCGTCCAGCCCGCCCCCTCCGCCTGAAGCCCACAGCGCGGGGAACGACAGCCGTCCCCGCACCAGGGTCGCTGGCCCGATGTTGACCCCGAGGGCCGGTCCCCCCATCAGCGCCAGCGCCGTCTGGCCCGCTGCGGTGCGGCCGGCGAGCCCCACGTCGAGCGCCCCGTTGAGGGGTCCCACAATCGTGCGGACGAGGGTGGTGCCCACGCCAGAAGCGAGCGCCCCCGTCGCAACCACCAGCGATGCGCGGGCTTGGCCATAGACCTGCCACACGTCGCCTTCCCAGCGCGCCGGCAGCATCAGCTCCAGGCCCGCCGCTTCGCCCCGCTCGGTGGGCAACCACGCGCCCAGCTGCACCGCAAGATGCCCGGGCACGGCACCAAAGCGGCCATACAGCCGCGCCCGGTCCAGCACGTCGAAGGGCACCACACCGAGGGCGAGGTCCACCCCCAGCTCCCAGCGGTCGGTCAGTCCGAAGCCACCCCCGATGGGCACCGCGAAGCCATCGCCGAGGGTCAGCACCCCGCCGAGGGCCAGCCCGCCGTAGGCCTGGGGTCGGTCGACTTCGGCGATGAGGGGGCGCACGGCGGTTGACTCAAACGCTGCGACAAGGTCCGCGGGCCGAACCTCTTGGGCAAGTGCGTTCGTGCCGGTCAACGCCCACAGCAGTCCCAGCCGCATGTCGCCTCCTCGTTGGCTGCACTGTGTCACATCAGGGGACCGGTCGGCGGCGGCGCGCCGGGGTGCATCAGGCTGTAGATTCACTGGATTGCGATATTCTACTTGTTTTCTTAAGGTGTTGTCACAGGTCGAAACACTTGGTCGTATACAGTTGTCCAATGAATGGAGGAGACCGATGCGCAAGAACACCTGCCTCGCTGCCCTGCTCGCCCTGGGCGCGTGTAGCGAAGGCCGCGACACGAAGACAACCAACCCCGACTCGGGCACACCCGCAAGTGGGGATGGCGCTGATGGTGCCGGTGATGGTGGTGCCGGTGATGGTGGAGATGGGTCCGGTGATGGTGGAGATGGGTCCGGTGATGGCGGTGATGGCGGTGATGGCGGCGCGCCCACTGCGGTCCTGAGCTGCTCGATGGAGGGGCGAAGCCTGACGGTCGATGGCTCGGCTTCAGTGGACCCGCTGGGCGAAGGGCTGCGCTATCGCTGGTCCACCTTGGCCTCGCCCGCTGCCGGCTTGACCCTCGACCTTGGGACGTCCGCCACGGACGCGGCAGTCTTGCCCCTGCTGGGCAGCTACACCGTCCAGCTCATCGTTGTCGACAGGGATGATCAGGAGAGCGCGCCGGCCACGTGTGAGGTCACGCGCTCGACCACGCTCGGGCTGGTGGTGGAGCTGGTGGGCACGGGCCCCTCCGATGGGGACGCGGACTTCGACCTGCACCTCGCCCACTCTGGCGCGGGCTTCTTTGCGGTGCCGGGCGACGCGAGCTGGTGCAATGCAAGTGACCCGGGGCCCGACGGGACGGACCGCACGGACGACGATCTGGTGCAGGTGTCCGACAGCCGCGGCGGTCCCCCGCCCAATGTGGAGGTCATGGAGGTTGCGGTGCCCGGGCCGGTGGTCCACACCCCACGGGTGCATGTCTACACAATCGCCGACGAAGGGTCCGAAGACGTGCCGCTCGGCGCCGAGGTGCGGATCTGGGTGGGCGGGGTGCTCACGGCCACCGAGGTCTTGGGCGCCATCGCCCAGCGCGAGGTGTGGACGCCGGGCACCTGGGATGCCGACGCGGGCACCTGGACCCCCGATGCCTCGGCCCCTGAGTGGTCGTCTACGGTCTCCTGCCCCTGAGTGCCGGTCCGCCAGTTGAGCGAGCTGGGCTCAGGTCCACAGCCGCCCGCGCAGCATCTCGCCATACATCCGGAAGTCGCCGGCCAGGGACCACATGGGGTAGACAAAGGTTGCTGGACGGTTCTTCTCGATGATGAAGTGCCCAATCCAAGCGCATGCATAGGCCAACACAACACCGATCAGCGTGGTGGGGTTGGCGAGGCCGGCCAACACAATGATGGTCAGCAACACGGGCGCGGTGGACCGCTTGGCTTCCATCGCGCGCGTTGCGTAGGCCAGGACGGCACCCAATCCAATGGCCGCCCCCAACCGAAGGGGCGTGGCCAGGAAGCTGGTCACCAAGATCAGCAGGAAGCTGCTCGTGCCCACAAAGTGCACCCACCGGCACCGTCGGTCCGAGTGTTCCGACAGGTAGTAGGGCCAGAACTCCCCAAAGGACTGGATTCTCGCAGGAGCATTGGCAGCGGGCGCATCAGGGATCGTGGACATGGTTGCCTCCGGCGGCGCGTGGGGGCCTGCCCGCGGGGTGGGGTCACGGGGGCGGGCTGTGTCCGTAGCGCGCTCGCCGGTGCCTGCAATGCACGGGGGCGCCCAGCACGCCTCAAGGCAGCAGCATCTGGACCACCCACCGGGCCAAGGCCACGCCCGCACCGACCGCGACGGCACCGACTGCCCAGCGACGTGCGGACCGGCCGCTGGGCACAGGGCCCGGGGGTTCGGTGACCTCGGCCTCTTGGGTTGGGTTGAGCGGTCCCGCTGGGTGCAGCCCGATGATCGGGCGTCCCTCGGTGTCTTCGTCCTCGTCAAAGGCTTCCACGAGGGCGAGGTTGTCGGGTGCCGTGTCGTCGGGTGCCGCCTCGTCGGGTGCCGTGTCGTCGGGTGCAGCGTCCTTCGGTCGAAACCAGACGCCACCTTGCAGGTCGCGCAGGATGTTGGGGTTGTGCACCACCTCCCAGCGGTGGCCGTCGAGGTCATCAAACCACGCCCGCCGTCCTCCCCAAGGTGTGGCCTCCGGGGGGCCCACCACCGTCCCGCCGCCGCGCCTCACCCGGTCCAGAATCTGCTCAATATGTTGATCTTCCTGAACATTGTGGGACAGCATGGCTCCTGGTCTGCCCCTTGCACGGGTCGCGACCGCCCCGCCTCCTGACTGTGCAGCGAGGTCGCTGTGTTCCAACAACGCAAGGATGACCCCGTTGAGCTGAAAGAAGGCACAGCGCGGACCGGTGCGCACATCCGGTTGCAGCCCCAGCGTCTCGTAAAACTGTTGTGCCGCACCCACGTGGGCGACGCCGAGCGTCACGAAGCTGAGCGTGGGGGCAAAGGGGCCGGCGGAAGAGGAAGGCATGACCGCCATGCTCGCAGAGCCTCACGCGGGACACCAGCCGTCCCCCCCCGGCGTGCGGCACAGGGCGCTGCCGAACTGGCCCCTCTGGCTTGGCCCATCCCTGCGGTTCAGCCGACGAAGCCGCCGCCGCTGGCGCGCGAGGCCTCAAGCGCTGAGCGTGTGCGACAGCAGACTACGCGCGCGCTTCCGTTGGCAGGACGTTCTTTTGGAACCAGTCCACGAGGTAGGGGCCCAGCTCGGACATGCCAGCGCCCAGTGGGTCCTTGCACAAGGAGCCGGACACGCCCTCGTACCAGGCCGCATCGACGTCACTGCGATGCGCCGACGTCGACAACACAATCACCGGCAGGTGTCGTGCACTCGGGTTGGTGCGGACGTTGGTCAGCAGTTCCTGTCCGGACAGCCGTGGCAGGTTTAGATCGAGCAGCACCAGCACCGGCGTGCGCCCGGCGTTGGCTGCGGCTTCGATCAACCGCAGGCCTTCGACACCATCGGCGGCCTGCTGAAGCTCGTGTTCTAGGGAGATCTTGCGCAGGGCACGCTGCACGGCGCGGGCATCCACCCGGTTGTCTTCTGCGTGCACAATCAGTGGCACTGACATGTCGACTCCGCGCCGGGTTGAGGTTGGGTGTTGCTCCGTTGTTTGGAGGAGGCCGGGAGCCTCAATCGGTACCCGCACCCAAAACGTGCAACCCCGGCCGGTTGACTGAAGCCCGATTGAGCCACCGATTGCGAGCGCTTGTCGGCGGACCATCGCCAGACCGAGACCGGTGCCCCATCCTGCTTGCGCGCCTTGAGCCGCTGGAAGGGCTGGAAGATGCGCAGCTGGTCCTCGGTTTCGATTCCAGGGCCGTCGTCGACGACTTTGATCAAAAGGACATTGTCGTCGATGCTGGCGCGGACCGTGACCAGTCCGTGGGTGCGGTCGTGGTGCACCAGCGCGTTGGACACCAAATTGCGCACAATCGCTTCGAGCGGCACCCGGGGCAGCGGCAGCGGACCCGCCGGGGTAGAGCCCACCACAACGTCGATGCCTGCGCGTCTTCCGGCCAGATTGAGCGCGGCATCGAGGAGGGCCCGGACCGTCATGGACTCGGTCGGTGCCTCGTCCCGCGCCGACTCGGCATGCTCGTGCAGGTCGCGGAGCAGGCGCTCCATGTGGGAGGCCCGCTCGCGGATCAGGTCGAGGTTTTCGCGGTCTTCCCCCCCCAGGTCGGGCCCCAGGTCTTCCACCAGCCAGCCCGATAGCGTGATGAGGTCCCTCAGCGGGGCCTTCAAGTCGTGGGATGCGGCGCGGGAGAAGGCCTCCAGATCGTCGTTTGCGTTTCGAAGCTCTGCATTGGCGGCTTCGAGCAGTCTCGCTCGCTCTGCCATCTGAGTTTGTCGGTCTTGTTCCGCCCGCTCCCCCCGCAACACAAACCGGGCAGCCAGCCAGGTCAGCATGGCGGAGGACCCCGTGCTGAGAAGACCAAACAGTGCGAGGATGCGAAACACACTGCGGTGGAGGCTTCGCGCCTCCCGGGCGGGGCGCCTGACCACCAGACCCATCTCCAGCTCTGGCATCCACATCCACGCCGCGACCGTCGGGATGCCCCCTTGACCGGGCAATGGCGTCACCCGCACCCCGCTGCTGTGGGTGGCCAGCAATGTGGCAACAGCGGGCTCGTCGACCCCGACTCCGAGACTCTCAAGCCCCCGGGACTGACCGGTGTGCAGGGGGGTGAGGGCAGCACCCGCTCCATCGACGAGAAACGCATCACCATCGGGCAAGGGTCGCAGTCCCTGGACCATGGGAAACAGGTCATCGGTGGGGCGAAGTCGCCAGGTAAAGCCACCCACCACACGGCCGGACGGGTCCTTGAGGGGGGCTCCCACAAACTGCGTGGGCCGGCCGGCTGTGGGGATGCCCTCCGCGTTGTCGAGCTGCATCCTGGACGGGAGCGGCAGCGACAGAATGCTCTCCCCCGCCAGCGTGCGCCCTGTCCCGACCCAGGCGCCTGCGAGAGAGTGGTCCTCGAAGACGTTCTCGTCGCGGGAGCTGGCCAGCGCGCGCCCTTGACGGTCCAGCAGAAAGTAGCCGTCATAGGCATCGTGGCCGAGCACTGGTGCCAGTGTGGCGCGCAGGCGGCGTTGGGCCGGGCTGGCCACCAAGGCGTCCCGGTCGGGCAACGCGGCGAGCACGTCGAACACGGCGAGCAGCTCCGGTGATGCCGCCCACGCCCGGGCCGCAAGCGTGTGGGCAGCGGCCCAGCGCTGCAGTGCCACGCCACCATGGCGGGCTGAAGACTGCAGCTCGGTGGCCAGCTTGCGGTCGAGCTGCTCGGTCACCAGATGGTATGAAAGTGCCGTATCCAAGGCCATACACGCGGCTCCAAGTCCCCCGCCCCACACGATGTTGGGCACGGAGCGGCTGCGCTGGACGTCCATGGAGCTGCTGGGTGGCGGGGGTGCATCGTTAGCCTTGCACAACCCAACACTGAGGCCAAGGCGCGAACCGCAGTTGTTGTGGGTCAACCTCTGGATTCGCCGGCGGGAGCGTCGGAACCCCGTGCTGGATTGACCGTATTTTTTTGCCTGTAGATTGGCGGAAGGACCCCCCGCTCATGACTTGTCTTGCGGCAAGGCTTGTGGCCTCTGCGTCACGACGGGCCACCCTCCGATGGTCCCCGCCCGAGACTCGACAGGCCAAGGTCCACGCTCAGTTTGCGCAGCAGGCCGGCACAGCTCCGCTCGCAGATGTCCAACACCTCGTCAAAGCCCTGAGGCCCGCCATAGTAGGGGTCTGGGGTGTCCAGGTTCTCCCCCGCTTCGGGGTCAAACTCACGGAAGCGGGCGAGTGTGCCGCTGAACCCCCGTGCCCCCGGAAGGCGCTGGAGCGCGGCCAGGTTGGTGCGGTCCATCGCCAGCACCACATCGAAGCGTTCCCAGTCCCGGTGCTCAAACTGCTGGGACCGACTGGTCAGCTGATACCCCCGCTTGCGGGCCACCGCAGCGCTGCGGGGATCGGCGGGCTCCCCCACGTGGTGGGCGCTTGTGCCGGCACTCTCCACCTGGACTCGACCCTGGAGCCCGGCGGCCTCGACCAGCGACTCCATCACACCTTGGGCAGTGGGGCTGCGGCAGATGTTGCCCAGGCACACAAAGCAGACCCGCACGACGGACGGGGACACCGGGGGGACAGCGTCAGTGGACATGGGGACTCCCGTGGACAGCGCTTGGGTGGTGGCCCCAGTGTACCCGAGCTTGGGCGCCCTTCCGTGCAGGCTCTGGCCGGGGGCCGGCGTGCCCGGATACGGCGGGAGGTGTTGTCCGCCCACCCAGCTCCCCGGTGCACCCCCTCGCGATGAGAACCGTCCTGCTGCTGCTGTTTTTGCCGACAACCGCCTGGGCGGAGGATCCCTTTGGGTTTCAGGGCGGCGCGGGCCCACTGGACCTCGCCCCAGACCTCGACGCCTCGACGTGGGCCAGCGCATCGGAGTGCGCCGGCTGCCACCCCGATGCGGTCGCGCAGTGGACGGCCAGCCGACACCGGGTCTCGTGGTCCAACGACCTGATGCAAGCGGGGTTTCTGGCCGAGCCCCGGCTGTTCTGTGTGCACTGCCACGCCCCAGCGCAGGAACAGCTTGCCGAGATCCTGCCCAACATGCCGATCTACACGTCGCTCTCGCCCCACGCGTCCACGCATGAACCGCCGCCGGGTCCACTGGCCCCCGAGCCCTTGGCCGACGAGGGCATCTCGTGTGTGGTGTGCCACTTGCGCGGTGTCCAGATCCTCACCGCCAACCCGCCCAGCCCGGATGCCCCCCACAACCTGCGCTATGACCCACTCTTCGGCACGGAGAGCGCTTGTGTCACCTGCCACGAGTTCTCGGCCGCGGTCTTCTTGGATGGGGCGATGGTGGGGGACGACCAACCGATGCAGTCGACGGTGAGCGAGTGGCGGGCGTGGAAGGTGTCGTCGGGGCGGACCGAAGACTGCACCACGTGCCACATGCCCGATGGGGACCACACGATGTCCGGCGGCCACGACCGCGAGCGGGTGAACCGGGCCATCAACATCCGGGGCTCCCGTGATGGCACGGCGCTGGTGGTGACGGCCCAAGACGTCGGTCACGCGGTGCCCACCGGCGACCTGTTTCGTCACCTCACGCTGGAGCAGGCCCCCCGCGTCGAGGGGCCGTGGACCGTGCTCTACACCTTTGGCCGGTCCTTTGCGTTGGGGCACACGGGGGTGGTGCCCATCAAGCGGGACGTCCACGACACCCGGCTGCGTCCCGGCGTGCCCGTGGTGGTGCCGCTGGCCCAGTCCGGTGGCCACTGGCGGCTTAGGTCTCACCTCGGTGGCCCCCACGACGAAGCCCGGGGCCTGGTTCCCCTCGATGCGCTGGTCAAGGTCATTGCCGAGGGGCCAGTGGGCGCCCCGGTCGACGTCAGCAAGTGATGCGGAGCGCGCGCCCGTCGTCTGGGTGTGCGACTGTGTTTAAAATGCAATCTCAAAGGTCAGGTGGGTCTCGGCCGCGTTCTGGGCGTACGGAAACACAATGAGCGTGTCGGGATCGTTGAGCTTGATGGACCCGCGAACATTGGATCCATCGACCTTTCCGTTGTTCATGTAGGCCACGATGTCGGCCGAGAGATAGGGTCGAGGCCCCCCGGGCACGCCGAAGTAGGTGCGCCGCGGGAGGTTCACCAGACCCAGCGCCGCCGAAGCCGCAAACTCCGAGTCCACGACCCGTCGGCCGCGCCGCTCGGGCAACAGATCGGCGTGGTACTGGCGGGTGTGCACCCGGGCACCGAATTCGTAGAGCTGGGGCGTCGGCGCGAGCTGGTACCGGGCCGTCACGTCGACCAGCTCCCACAGGTTTCGCTGGGTGAGAGCGGTCATCGACAGGGCATCCTGGCCGGAAGGGTCGGCGCTGCGGTCGGCGTCGGCAGACGTGAACACTTGGCCGCTCGGGGCCACCACCCGGTAGCGCGCAAAGTTGGCATCGGTGGCACCCACTACACTGTGCAGGTCGTCTCGGGCCTTGAGGAACCAACGGAAGGCCGACACGCCGGTCTTCACGTACCGCAGGAAGCCACCCCCATCGGGGGACAAGGCCGACAGCTCGGTGACCGTGTCGAAGAACAGCCCGGTCTGGGGCTGCACCACATTGGCGAACAAGCCACGGGAGCCCACATAGCCCAACCCAAGCACGGCATAGTCGAGGTCCGCACTGGCCCCAGCGATGTAGTCCAGCGACACGCCACCAATGGCCCCGTCCCCCGACGACATAAACGCCCAGCTGTCGGTGACGGCGTCCCCGCCGATGTCGTTGGCGTTGATGACCCGCGACCCCCACAGCGGGGCGGTGAATGAGTAGAAGTGGCCCAGGATGAAGCCACCACTGTGTTTGAGGGTGCGCTGGGCCCAGTCTGGCGACACGAGCGCATAGGTTGCTGCGGCGCTGTAGTAGATGGCAAAGCGCTTGTTGCGGGCGCCCAGGCTGAGGTTGTAGGCGCCCACGTCGTAGACTTGGTCCGCCAGCTCGCCGCACGCGATGCTGGGCAGGCGGGTGACGCCGAACATGGAATTCCAGCCGATCCGCAGCACCGTTCCCTTCTCGCGTTGATCCAGCGCAGGCAACAGGCCGTCTTCGAGCTCCGCCAAGGCGCTGTAGGTGCGCGCATGGGACTTTCGGGCGTCGACCGCCACCGCCCAGGGCACCGTGCCCTGCACCACCGAGACATCGCTGCAGTGCCACTCCAAGCGTTGCTTATCGTCGGCCCGCAGGGAGCCGCGAAGGCCGATCGCGTGGGCATTCACCGAGATGGCCAGCGCGAGCAGGGCGCTCATGTGCCACCCCCCTTGGCTTCGGCGACATCGCCACAGGAGGACTCCAGGCCCAGCCAATAGTCGGGGTCGTCGCCTTGCTCAGAGACGGCGTCACAGTCGGCCTCTCGGGCGGCCCGGACACAGTCGTAGAGGCGCTCGAGGCGCTCCACTTCTTCGGGTTGATCCGGCGCCGGCAGGATGCCTTCGGGGTTGTACGGGTCCTCGACCTTGTCGGACAGCAGGCACCGGGTCTCGTCGACAAAGGCGTCGTGGCGGTCATTGGCGAGCCCTTCGTTCTCCGTGCACACCCGCGTGCGCTCGCTGATGGCGTAGGCGAGGTCTTCGCACACCCGCGACTCCGGAATCAGCCGGTACTGGCAACCGCCGACCACCGCGAGCGCGGCAGCACACAGACGAGCGTGCAGGTTCACGTGGGCTCCTGGGTGGCCCTCCCTATCGCTGGCGCCAGCGGTCCGGTAGGGGATCCCTCACACGGGATATTGCACGGCCGTGCCTGGATATGGGCAGGTCTCAGTCGGCGGCTGCGACCGTCTCCAACAGCTCCAAGATGCAGTCCACCACGACCCGCACCCGGGGAAGCCGACGCAAGGACCGGGGCAGCACCATCCAGAGGGGCGCCGGCGGGAGGCAAGGGATGGGCAGACGTGTGAGGCCCGCGCGCTGTCCCTGAAAGCACGGCATGACCATGCAGCCGATGCCGGCCATGGCGGTGGCGCGCAGCACCAAGAAGTTGTTGGAGATCAGGGCGGGCGACCGCTTGCCCAGGTGGCCCGACACGAACCGGGCCGGCGGGATGTGCGCGAGGTCTTCGCTCCACTGCAGCCACGGCAGGCGCGTGGGGTCGGGGTTGACCGGCAGGGTGGCGGCGAGGCCGGCGCTGGCGAAGATGCCCATGTGGACGGAGGACAGGGCCCGGCAGGCCACATCCGGCGAGTCTTCAGCAAACGAGCGCAACGCGATGTCGGCTTCGTGCCGCTCCATGCTGCGCACGTGGGTGTCGGCGAGGATGGAGAGGACCACCTTGGGCGCCCGGGCGGCCACCATCGGCACCAAGTCTGTCGCGAGATCGACCGCTGCGCCGGGGGGCACGGCGATGCGCACCCGTCCCGCGGGCTCCTCTGCCACCCCGTGCAGGGCGGCCCGCGCGTCTCGGGCCGCTGCGGCCATCGCTTCGGCATGGGGCTTCAGCGCCCGGGCCGATGGCGTGGGGACGAGTCCACCCCGCGCCCGCTCAAACAGCACGTGGCCGAGCTGTTGCTCAAACTGGGCCATGCGTCTGGACACTGTGGCTTGGGCCACGCCGAGCGCTGCTGCTGCACCGGTCAATGTGCCGGCGTGCCAGGCCGCCAGGAACAGCTGGACATCGTCCCAGTCGAGGGTCTCGGCAGCACGGGGCATCAGACGTCCAATGTGAGGAGACAGGGGCAGCGGCTCAATCCATCCATTTTTGGATGCTTATCATCCGGTAGAGCCACTGGGCATCCGATCTTCGACGGGTGATGGGGTGAACGAACGCCGCGGGTGTCCTTGGGTTGCATTGGCAATGCAAGGGCCGGTGTGGTGCGCGAAGTGGGACAGGCGTCGCCGGGAGCTGGCCCGCCGTCTTGTCGGCTTTGCGTGTGGATCTGGAGTTGCTGTGGTTGCCGTCGTCCTGCTTGCTCTGCTCACCGGCTGTGTGGTCTCTCGGGTCCCCACAGCGGCTCAGTCTATGCCTCAGCCGGCCGCCCCGTCGCCGCAGGACGACTGGGTTCGCTTCTTGCGCACGCCCGGTCCCCTCCAACACAGCGCCCACACGTCGGCCACCTGGGCCGTGCCGCTCAAGGGCCTCGTGGACCTCACCGATCCGGCCGCCGCGGGCCTGCGCCAAGGTGACGTGCCCATCGTGCTCCCGGTCCATGTGCTGACCCACCCCGATGGCGGCACCTGGCTGGTCGACAGTGGCATCGACACCGACCTGGCCGAGGGGGGCCATGGTGGGGTGCGGGGCCTGGTGCGGGGCTTCACCGGCACCATTGAGCCGGTGGCCCCCCTGGCGGAGATCGTGGGCGAGCGGACGGTGGCGGGGGTGCTCCTCACCCACAGCCACCTCGACCATGTGCTGGGGCTGCCCGATCTGGCGCTGGACGTGCCGGTGGTCATGGGACCGGGTGAGCTCGATGCCCGCGCGGGCCAGAACATGTTGCTGGGGCGCACCATGGCCAGCATCCTCGGTCGCCGAACGGCGGTGCGCACGCTGGACTTGACCGACGCCGCACCGCTGGGGCCGGTGGCGAAGGCCTGGGACATCCTGGGGGACGGCAGCCTGTGGGCGCTCGCCTCGCCGGGCCACACACCCGGCAGCATTGCGGTGTTGGCGCGGACCACCGAGGGTCCGGTCCTGTTCACCGGCGACACCTGCCACACGGTTTGGGGCTGGGAGCAGGGTGTGGCGCCGGGCACCTACACCGCCGACGCTGACCGCAATGAGCGGTCATTGCAAGCGCTGAAGAGCCTGCAGCAAGCCATTCCCGAGCTGCGGGTCTTCGTTGGCCACGAACTCGATGGGGTGGGCACCGGCGTCGACGACATGCCGTGAGCGCGGGTCGCTCAAGGCGCGGTGTGGTGCACCTTCAGGGCAAAGCTGGCCAGCAGAGTCCCCGCGCTCGGGGCGTGCCAGCGGTGGGCTTCGATGACCAAGGGCGAGGACCCGGGGCTCTCGTAGGTGTGACCGGGCTCCAGGTGTTCATTGCCGGTGGGGGAGATCTGCACGACGGCGTGGTTGTCGCAATTCCAGTCCGACGACTGGCCCGAGTTGAGTGCCCAGGTGCTGCCGCAAGCGGCCTTGTGTGCGTCGAGCACCAAGTGGGTGGCCAACCCCGTGTCCAGGTCCACCACCGGTGCCTCAAGCTGCACGGCGTCCCCGTCCCACCAGACCCCGGATGTGGGCCCCATCGCGGGGTCTTCGACCAGGAAGTAGACGCTCGAGTCCGCCTGGGTCACTGCGGGATCGGTCCAGAACGCCTCGCCCACGTCGGCTTCGATGAGCGGGTGCACCTGCAGCTGCACGGCCAGCGCGGTCTGGTCTGTGGGGCTGCCGTCGACCAGTCCGTCGATGCCCACCGTGCCGTCGGTGGTGTAGGTGCCCGGCGGCAAGCCTGCGTTGGGGGCGTAGGGGGCCCACACCCGCAGCCGCTGCTCCAGATCGAGGGCGCCCAGCCACGGGGTGGTGTCATTGAGGGGCACCGCGACCTCTTGACCACCCGCCCGCAGCACCCGCTGGGCGTGCACCACCAGGGATGCGGGGGTGCCCGAGTCATCGAGAACCGGCACAGTCAGGACGGTCACGTCCCCGGGCTCCAGGCAGACGTCCGGCGCAGCGGTGGTGCCATCCGAGGCCGCGAAGTGGCGCACTTGGGTGGCATCGCGCCAGACCGAGTCCACCGCACGACCGGCACAGTCGACGCCCTCGGTGCAGAGGCGGGTGAGGTCGAGGGCACCGTTGGCGAGCTGTCCCCGCCCGGCCTGCAAGGGCACGGGCAGCCCGGCGTCGGGGACCACGATGGCCCGGCTGTGGAGCAATGTGGCACCGGCGATGTCGACATCCGGGTAGCCGGTGTCTGCGCGGTACAGGTCCACTTGGATGGGGTCGCGGGAGGCGTCGAGCGTGAACGAGAACAGGTGGAGGACCGTGTCGGTGAGGGGGCCTTGGGCGATGAGCGCCCGCTCGGAGCTGCCGTCGCGGTGGTGCACGTCCACGAAGTAGCGTGCATCGTCGAAGACGCCGTCCAGATCACCATCATCGGGGGCCGGGAGGTCGAAGACGTTGCCCAAGGCGCTGAACAAGGGTGGGTAGACTTGGTTGGCTTCTGGGTTGCTGCCGAGGGTGCCCACCACCAACACAACCGGCACATCGACGGCGGTGGGCTCGGCGTGGGGGGCTGTGGCTTCGACCGGCTGATAGCTTGCTGTGGGGGCGTCCCAAGTGTACACCCCGGGGACGCCGTCGAGGTTGAGCAAGGTGGGGCTGCGCTGCTGCCAGTCTTGGACATACTTGGCATACACAGGGGTGTATTGGGGAAAACAAGTCAACGCATTGGCCGACTCGCCGCCGTTCATGGGGTCGCGCTTGCCGACGGGCACACCACCGTCCAACACGGCCCCATTGCTGTCGACTCGGTACCAAGTGCGGAGCTGGCGGGTGGTGGAGCTCCAGCCCCAGGGGTGGGTCTCGAGGTTTACCCCATCTTCGGGATACTCATCGTCGATGCCCCAGCTCGCGGCGGTGCCGCTGGTGAAGTGGGCCAGAGTGAAGCTGTGGCCGAGTTCGTGGATGGTTGCATTGCCGCACTCGCCCTGCCACAGGGCCGACCAGCCTGTCCAGCCCGCCGCATACGGGGAGTCGTTGATGTCCACCAAGTTGCCGGTGGTGTCTCGCACCCAACCCATGACCACGCTTGTGCCGTAGCTATACGGTGAGCTGTCGCCTTCGCTGGCCCCGGTGAGGACCATGCCCCGTCCGGTGTTGGCGAGGCTGTGGCGCAGGGCGAATTGGTGCTTGAGCAGGGTCCATCGATCGCTCTCGATGGTGAGCGACAGGCGCTCTTCTTCGCTGCTCACCCGCCGTGGCCCGTCGGCGGTGTTGATGATGATCTCGTCGAGTCGCCACGGGGTGTAGTCCACCAGCCGCAACACAGCGCCGGGCACAGATGCGTGGAGGTCGCCCAACAGCGTGGGGCCGGCGAGGGTCTGGGTGTCTTCATCGCCATCCCCGAACAGCACCATCTTGGCCCGGGACAAGGTGAGCACATGGGGGGCACCGAGCCCGGTCAGCGCATGGTCGGCGGTGGCCAGCTCCCCGTCTTGGTCCTGGCCGACCCGCAAGACATGCCCTTCCCGCACAAGGGTCCACGGCACGATGGCGGTCCACGCTGTGGTGCTGTAGGGGTCGAGAGTGGCCGACGTTAGACCGTTCTCGAGAATCTCGGGCGGGCTCCCTGGGGGGGCCATGTCCAGCGTGCCGAGCAGGGTGTCCCCGTCCCAGATGCTGAGCCGCAGGTCGCCGTCGTCGGTCGCGGGCACCTCAGGTGCAAACAACACAAGGGTCTCGCGCTCGGCCACAATGGGGGGCGCAAGCCGGGACTCGGATGCCGCCAACACGTGGGTCTGGCCGAGCTCGAAGCGCCCCGGGAGGGTGGCGGTGGGGTCGGCGTCAAACCACACGGCGGGCAGCACGATGTCTTCGGCACAGTCCAGCGCGTCCGGGCCCGTGTCGTCCCCGCCGTCGGAGCCATCCGTGCCATCACTGCCCCCGTCCCCCGAGGCGCTCCCGCCGTCTGCGCCGTCGCTTCCCCCTTCGGCCCCCGCGCCATCGGCACCGTCCCCGCCGGCAGACCCATCCTTGTCGGGGGTGGTGGCGCATCCGAGCGCCAAGGGCAGGGCCAAGAGTGCTGTGTGCAAGTGCCGCATCGCCGCCTCCCCGGGGGGTGTCGCGGTCCCCGTGCGGCCCGAGTCTACCACGCGCCGGGGCCACCTCTCGTGCCGCCTGTTCCGCAGTCCTGGCCCCGATCGCGACCGGCGGTCCACGGGGGAGGGGAGCCTGCAGCCACGCTTCAGGTCAGCTCCACTGCAATGCGCTTGTGCGGTGGCTGGCGTCCGCTACCTGCAGCCTGTAGGGAGCGGGCATGAGCGCTCCGATGTCCCCCGAGTCCGGTCCGGTCGCGGACGCTGGCCCTCCGACGCCGCCGGTGCGTCCCCCCCCGTCGGCCGTGCGGGCCCGCCGCAGCCGCCTCGGTCCCATGGCCCGCTTGGGCGTGGCGATGATGTTTCACGACCGGGCCAAGCTCGCCGGCAGCTTGCTGGGTGTCGTGTTTGCCACGGTTTTGATGGTGCAACAGCTCGGCACCTTCCTCGGACTGCTCTACAAGAACACCCAGTTCGTCGACAACACCGTCGCTGACATCTGGGTGGTGCCGCCGGCGACCGAGCAAGCGCTGCCCGGCTCGCTCATCTCCCAGGCCGACCTGCCCCGGGCCATGGTGGTCCCCGGCGTCGCTTGGGCCGAGCCCTTGCTCATGGGCGGGGCCACCTTGCTGCGGCCGGACGGGGGACGAGAAGCGGTCACCCTGGTCGGCGCCCACTTTCCGCGCATGGCCGGCGGGCCGTTCCACATGGTCGCGGGGGACCGGGACAACCTGCGCCAGCCCGACACCATCATCTTTGACGACGCCAGCCGAAAGGACTTGGGCGGGCTGAACTTGGGCAGTGTGCGGGAGCTGTCCGGGCGGCGAGTCGTGGTGGGCGGCTTCACGTGGGGCCTCGTGCCCTTTGGCCCTGGCTACGCCTTCGCCGACTACGAGACCGCCCGGGGCACCCTGCGGGTGTCCGAGGACCAGACCAGCTTTCTGCTCATCGGGGTCGAGCCCGATGCCGACCCTGATGCCGTCCAGGACCGCCTCCAGGCCGTCTTGGGGTCCAACGTGGAAGTGCTGACCAAGTCGGCATTCTCGTCGAAGATTGGGTCCGCGCTCATCCGGGCCCAGCTCGGCATCACCTTCGGGACAAGCACCGCCTTTGCGCTCATTGTGGGCTTCGTGATCGTGGGCCTCTCGATGTTCAGTGCCGTCGTCGACAATGTCCGTGAGTTCGGTGTTCTCAAGGCCATGGGGGTCCGCAATGTGGACCTCATCGGCCTGCTGTTTGCCCAGGCGCTGCTGTACGCCTTTCTGGGCACCACCATCGGGCTGTTTCTGGCCAACGGCATGGCCAACGGCATCCGCTCCGCCAACCTGGTCGTGATGCTGCCCAGCTGGCTCATCTTCGGCAGCTATGGCGTGATGACCGCGCTGTGCTTGATGGCGAGTGGGCTCGCGGTGCTGCGGGTGCGCAACATCGAGCCGGGCATGGTGTTCAAGTGAGCGCCATCGTGGCCCGCGGGGTGCGCAAGGTCTTCGGCACGGGTGCCTTGGCCTTCGAGGCGCTGCGCGGCGTGGACATGTCGGTCGAAGTGGGCGAGGTGGTCATCCTCCAGGGCCCCAGCGGCAGCGGAAAGACCACGCTGCTGTCCATTCTGGGGTGTGTGCTGACCGCCACAGAAGGCACAGTCACCCTGCTCGGCGAAGAGATCACGGCGGTGAGTCCCCGAGAGCTGCCCCGGCTGCGGCTGGAGCGCATCGGCTTCATCTTCCAGGGCCACAACCTGCTCGCTTCGCTCGATGCGATGGAGAATGTCATGCTTCCCCTGACCCTGCGGGGCTGGACGCGCGGGGAAGCGAAGGTCGAAGCCCAGGCCTTGCTGGAGCGGGTGGGGTTGGGCGACAAGCTCACGTCGAAGCCGTCGCAGCTCTCGGGCGGTCAGCGCCAGCGGGTGGCGGTGGCCCGGGCGGTGGCGGGGTCTCCGCCGGTGTTGCTGGCGGACGAGCCCACAGCGTCGCTGGACGCCGAAGCGGGACGGGTGGTCACCGAGCTGTTGCGGGATCTCGCCAAGGCCCATGGCCACACCGTGATCATCGTGACCCACGACACCCGCATCTTTCACCTGGCCGACCGGATCATCGCCATTGAAGATGGCCGCATTGTCCCGACCGAGGCACACCACTCATGAACATCGTCCGCCACTGGCGCAGCGCCGCCCTCCTGGCCGTGCTGGGCCTGATCTTCGCTTCTGTCATGCGCAGCGCCTTCGCTGATCCGGCGACCACACCCCGGGCGGGCGACAAGGCGAACGCGGGCCGCACCGAGGTGCCGTCCACGGGGTCGGACCTGCGGTCACTGGCCCCTGAGGGGACTTGGATCGGGGGCATGGGCATCATCGAACCGGCAGCGCCCGAGCAGCGGCTGGGACCAGCTGTGGCGGGGCGTGTCGACGCGATCCACGTCAAAGAAGGCGACTTCGTCAAGGCGGGCGCGGTGCTGATGACCTTGGACCGGTCCGTCGAGCGGGCGGCGCTGTCGGCGGCCGAGGCCGAGGTGCGCATCGCTGCCGCCGAGCTGTCCCGGGTGAGTGGAAAGACCCGCGGTGCCGATGTTCAGGCTGCCCAGCGGGACGCCGAAGCCGCGGTGCTGCGGGCGGCCCGATCCCAGAATTCCTATGAGCGCCTGCGGTCGACGGTGGACGCGGGTGGGGTGTCCCAGGATGCGCTGGAGGCCGCTCGAAGTCAGTCCGAGACGGACCAGCTCACCGCCCGTGCCGCCAGCAGCCGTGCCGCGTCCGCCGCCGCGAGCCAGCCGGCGGACATTCGCTTGGCCCGGGCCCGCCACGAGGCCGCCGGCGCGCGCCGAGACCAAGCGGCCGCGGCGCTGGTGCTGCGCGAGGTGGTGGCCCCCGCCGATGGCGAGATCCTCCAAGTGCGGCCCCGCGTGGGCGAGTACATCCAACCCGGGACCGAAGCCGCAGTGGTGATCGGTGACACCCGCCGGCTGCGCGCACGCATCGACATCGACGAGCGGGACGTCGACTGGGTGACCCAAGGGGCCAAGGCCATCGTGACCGTCGATGCGCTGCCTGCAGAACACTTCTCTGGCGAAGTGGTGGAAGTGGGCCGGCGCATGGGGCGCAAGAACGTGCGGAGTGGGGAACCGACCGAGCGCATCGACACCAAAGTGCTCGAAGTGGTGGTGGACCTCGGGCCCCAGGACCGCCTCATCGTCGGCCAGCGCATCACCGGCTACCTCGCGGTCACCCCCTGACCTCTGGGGGAGGAGCGCTTGCCGGGTTGGTCAGGCGTCCACAACCGCCGCACCGACGGTGGCGACAATGCTGACAATGTCGGCGATCAGGACCTTGCGGAGCGGTCCAGACCGACCTTGGCCCTCGAGCCCGCACAACACGACAAAGCTGACCATGCTCACCAGTCCCGCCGCGATCACGGGTGGGCGCCAGGCAGGCAGCACAGCCGCGCCACACAGCGCGGCGCCCAGCAGGCCGAACAAGACGGCGCGATGCCGCAACAGCACGGCCATGTCGGGAGTGTCGATGGAGACGCCGTACATGGCCTCCAGCCGGGATGTCGAGAGCACACCCACCAGCGGGATGAGGTGGATGGCACCGGCGAGCAACAGGAGGGCCGTGGGGATCAACAAGAGCTCCGCTTCGTGCGCTGCCGAGCATAGCGTTCGCGGGCTGTGGCTCCCATCTGATGGCCGAGCTCGGAGGCCAATGTGTCGGCGCTCTGGGCGCGGACCGTGACCTGTGGTGGACGGCAAGGATCCGCGCGGGGAGCGGCGGCTTTGGCAGGGTTGGCGGGCGGTTTGCGTTGTGCCCTGGCGTGGCCTAATATTGGCCGTCCTTCGTGTGCCTTTCGTCGCATTCTCCAGGCTCAACATGTCCAAGCTTCGCCTCTCCCCACTCCATCTCCTGTTGTCCCTTGGTGTGCTCGCCGCGTGCTCGGGCAAAGCTGAAGACTCGGGTTCGTCCACGACGGTCGATCCGGGCACTGACTGCGAAGATGATGATGGCGACGCGATCTGCAACGACGTCGACATCTGTCCGGGCTCCCCCGACCAAGCGGACTTCGACGGCGACGGCACGCCTGACGGATGCGACGGGTGCCCCCTCGATGCGAGTGGCACGGACGGGGACGCGGATGGAGACGACGTCTGTGACTCCAGCGACGTCTGTGACGGCTACCCGGACGACCACGACTACGACGAGGACGGCGTTCCCAACGGGTGCGATGACTGTGGCGACGACCCCTCGGACTCGGTGGACACCGACGGCGACGGCATCTGCAATGCGGCCGACATCTGCGATGGGTTTGACGACACGATCGACACCGACGCCGACTTGGTCCCCGACGGCTGTGATCCCTGCCCCCTCGATGTGGTCGATGACACCGATGGTGACGGGGTCTGCGACTCAGACGACATCTGCTTCGGCACCGACTCCACGGGGGACGACGACGCCGATGGCGAGTGCAACGACTTTGAGCCGCTGGCGCCGCCGACCGACCTGATCGCATCCGCGTCCGGTCTGGATGTGACGGTCAGCTGGACGCCCAACCCGTCGAGCTACACGGGCGTGACTGTCGTGGCCCGCCAGTACCTCAATGTGGTCGACGGCGTCCTCGAAGACCGGGTTCGGGTCAACGTGGGCGACCCCATCGGCACCATGGGCGAGATCGTCTACGTCGGCAATGACTCCACCTTCACCGACTCCGGGCTGGACGAAGGCGCGGCCTTCTACCAAGCGTGGACCGTATCTTCGGGCGGTCGGGTGGGTGACTGGGGCTCCCGCAGCTGGTCGAAGATCGACAGCGGTGTTGCCCAGACGGGGTCGCTGTCGGTGGACTTGGGCTCGGGTGCGGTGACGTTCGGGACCACCCCCAGCCACTACACCCTGTCGGGCTCGGCTGTGGTGGACGTCTCCGGCACGGGCACGGCGGAAGTGACGGTGGACATGACGAGCTTGTTGGCGCGCCGTGTGTTCCATCCCAAGCTGTCGGTCAGCGCGTTGGGCGCTGGTGACGTCACTGGCGATGCGACCCTCGAAGGAGATCCCGTCGTCTGGTTTGGTCCCGAAGCGATGAAGCCCGGCGTGGCGGTGAGCCGCACGTTCACGATCTCCCAGCTCGACGGCTCGACCGATCCCGTGGTGTTGGACTTCGAGATCCTCGACCACATGGGTGCAGTCGTGCCTGAGGACTACTCCGACCCCGCACGGTTCGTCGACCTGTCGGGCTCCGGGCTGGACTACGAGATCGACACCGATGCCATCGGCTTCAAGCCGGGCAATGGCCAGCTCACCCGCGGCATCATGCGGGAGGACGGCGCCGTGGTCTATGGCGGCGCTCGAAACATGCCGTTCGTCGCCATGTTGGACATGGACACGATGACCATCTCCGAGGCGCTCAGCCTGGAAGACTACGGTTGTGTGCCGGTGGTGATTGAGAGTCCCAACCGTCGCTGGCTGTATGCAACGTATGCCGAGACCCACCTGTACGACAGCGGGGACGACGACCCCGGGATGTACTTGGTGCGCATCGACCGTGACACGATGACCGAGGACGCTCGGGTGGAGCTGCTGGGTGACTTCGACGGCGACGCGGTCCCCAGGAACATGGGCATCAGCGCCGACGGAAGTGTCGTGTCCATCATCATTCGGGACGACGGCCGGCTCTATGTTGTCGACACCGAGACGATGACGGTGGTGGACGGGGACCCGGCCAGCACGGACTGGAACGGCTTTGACCTGGAGTCCAGTGGCCTGTTGAATCGCAACATCCCGAACGCCGTAGCGTTGTCGGACGATGGGGCGACGGCCTATGTGGGCTACCGCAGCGGTTCCGAGGTCGATGTCATCGATCTGGCGAGCTGGACGGTCGGAAACCCGTGGACCCATCCCGGCGCCTCCACCACGTATCTCTACACGGCCGAGGTGCTGATGGCGGACGATGGCCGGCTCCACTGGACATCCCAGAACGGTGGGCTGGTGACCTTCGACGCGTCCGGCACGGCGACCCTCCAGACCCCCGACATCGGTGGCGACTGGCTGGGTGCACACTTTGGGCTTGATGGCACGACGCTGTACCTCCGGCAGGACGTGGGTTCGTGGGGTGCCATCTGGGGCTTCGACACGCTGACCGACACGTGGCTGGACCTGGACGGGGACACCACCGATGGGACCGCGGGTCCGGCGCCCCAGTCGAGTGGCGATGACGCCCACCTCCTGGTCACGACGCCCTTCTGAGTGGCACGTCGCGCGCTGATCTGGGCTGTGTGGCTGGTCGCCTGTGCTGGGGGGGAACCCTCAGAGCCGGCGATGGGCCGCCCAGCGTCTCTGCCTTCGGGCACGGCGCTTGAGGTCCCGGACGTGGCCGTCGACGGGCCTGCGCTGTTGGAGACGGCCACCGCGGGTGCGGTGGAGCTCTGGGTGGACGAGGGCGCCATTGGCTGGCTGGCCCCGGATGCGGTGACCGAGCCGGTGCGGCTAGCGACGCTGTTGCCAAGTGAGGTGCCTGCCGAGCCCCAGTGGCACGGCATCTCGGCGGTGGCAGCGGACGGGCGGGTGTTTGGCATCGTGCAACCCACCCAGAAGCATCGAGGCGCACACGCTTGGGTTCGCGATGTCGATGGTGGGCTGGAGCTGGTGTTTCTGAACACCGTCCAGCCGGGTTTGCCCGATCACGTGGCCCGCTTGGCGGCGGCCCCGGTGCAGCGCTTTGGGCCGCTCGAGAAGCTGGCGGTCCACACCCATGCCCCAGCACCAGTGGCGGCCGACGGAGAGGCGTTTGTGGTCGTGGGTCTCGACGGTCAGCGGCTGTCGGTGTCCAATGCGGTCTTGGCGGGTCTGCCGGTGCATCCCGACCCCGAGCGACCCGAGAAGCCCCAGGGGAACTGGCACGTGCTGGGAGACTTGCTCGATGGGCTGGGGCTCAGCACGGGGGGGCTGGTCGTGGTGCCCTCGAATGGCCCGGCGATTGAGCTGACCGCCGATGCGCTTGGCTTGTCGACGGTCATGTTCAAGCGCAACAAGAAGGACGAGCTGCGGCTGCGGATCTGTGCGCGCAGCGAGGGCGATGCGCGGGCCACACGCACCCACGATGTGCAACACTTGGCGGAGCTGCGGCTGGTTCCGTGAGCACCACGTGCAACTTATGGTGTTGCCAGGTGTTGCTGCATGACCTTCTCGGCCTCGGCATAGTACGCCCAGCCAAAGATCTTCTTCTTTTTGAAGTGGTGGAGCTGTCTTCCGCCCGCAGCGGCCACCACGGGCACGGTGAAGACGGTTGTGTTGTTGTGGGGCGCAGGGGTCCACGACAGCCGCGCACCGGCCCCGCAGGGGTGGCTTCGGCGGGGTCAGGGCGAGCTGCCGCTTCAGGATGCGGGCCACGGCGGTCGATGCGGGGGGACGGCCACAGCGCCAGCAGAGCTGCGCCGACCGAGAAAGGTCGGCGACGGCACTGGTCGTCGGGGCAGCCGGTGTGTACTCCCGCGACCCTGCTGGTGTGTGTGCACACGGTCACCGCTTTGGCCAGCCCCTCCCCCTCCGAAGGACCCAGCCATGCGCGCCATGCAGTTCACCGAGTACGGCGGCCCCGACCGCTTGCAAGAGTCCGAGATCGCTCCGCCGGCCATCGGCGCTGATGGCGTGTTGATCAGCGTTCTGGCCAGTTCCATCAACCCCATCGACTGGAAGCTGGCGTCCGGCAAGCTGCGGATGGTGATGCCGGTGTCCCGTCCGGCAACCCCGGGCTTTGATGTGGTCGGCACGGTCGTGGAGCTGGGGTCCGCCGTCACGGGCTTTGCCGTGGGGCAGCGGGTTGTGGCCCGCATTGCAGAGTCGCCCGGCGGTGCGTGTGCCGAGCTGTGTGTGGCCACGCTGGACCAGGTCACGGCCTTGCCGGAGGGGGTCGATCCCGAGTCGGCGGCGGCACTTCCGTTGGCGGGCATGACGGCGCTGCAAGCCCTTCGAGACAACTGTGGGCTCAAGCTGTCCGGCGAGACCCGCCGGGTGCTGATCGTGGGCGCGTCGGGTGGGGTGGGCCACTACGCCGTGCAGCTCGCAGCCGCGTCGGGTGCCCATGTGACCGGTGTGTGCTCGACGCCCAATGTGGAGCTGGTCCGCAGCCTGGGGGCCAACGCGGTCATCGACTACCGCAAGCAGTCGGGCTTCGAGACGGACGGTCCCTACGACATCATCTTGGACTGTGCCGACAGCCACGGCTGGGAAGCATTTGTGTCGGTGATGGCTCCCCACAGTGTATTGGCCCTGTCGACACCGGGCCCGGCTTGGTTGCCCCGGGTTGCGTTGCAGTCGTTGTCGTCGAAGAAGGTCAAGATGGTGATGCTCAAGCCCAATGCCAAGGACCTTGCGTTGTTGTTGGGGCGCATGGCCAACGGCGAGCTGCGCAGTGTGGTGGGCGCTCGCTACCCGATGGAGCAGCTCGCGTCGGCGTGGAGCCTCGCCCAGAAGGGTGGATTTCAAGGGAAGATCGTGATGTTGCCGTTTGGGGCCCAGCCCGAGTCGAGCTTGCCTTAGGGTTGGTTGCCCGACCCGCCGGAGTGGGTGGGTCGGGCAACCGGGTTGGACTATCTCTCCTTCGCATTCTCCTTCGCTTTCGGAACCGGGAGGCCAGAGTAGGGGGGCAGGCCAGAGCGGGGGGTGCGGTCGAAGTTCAGGTCGCCGGTCAACAGGACGCTGAACGTCCCGGGCATGCCGCCGCCGTGGAGTGCAGGGTCGAAGCTGTTGCCCCATTCAGAGAAGGCGTGGGGGGGGACGCTCCACCGCAAGCTCATCCCGACGGCATGGACGATGGGCAGGAAGCTGACCTCCAGCCCGGTCTTCATGCCCCAGCCCGACAGCGAGCGGCGGGTGGCGCACAACAACCCTTGGGTGCAGTCTTGCAGCAGTCCTTCGCCGCCCACAACATAGCCGGGCGTGGCAAACAAGCCGAGCTGCCAGTAGCGCCAGCCCCAGAACTTGAGGGGGCCGGCTTCGGGGCCAATCACCCGTTGGGAGGCTGCGCCCCGGGCGAAGTCATAACCCAGGCGAAGGTCAAGGTGGCCGGTGGTGCCTTCCCAGGGACGGGAGAGCACGTACTTTCCAGCTCCGATGCCTGCCCCCATGAAGACGCCGTGGGCGCGGGTGCGGTCGAAGGCGGTCAGCCGCAGCGTGACCGTGAGCGGGGTCTCCAGTCCACCCCGCAGGCCGGCCATCACACCGTCGGTGCTCTCGACCACACTCTCTTCCACGGCAAATGGGGCGGTCTCCACTGTCGGCGCGCCGACCGCAACGCCGATGCGTCGGCCGTTGGTGAGGGTGGCCGCTTTCACGGGGCGCACGAGGGACTGCATCTGGCCCCAGCGCTGCACTCCGGCGATGTCTTCGATGAGGGCCCGATCTCCGCGACTGGGCGGCTCTCCGTCGGCATGCACGGGCTCCAACTCAACGAGGCTGAGTGTGTCCAGAACTCCATGTTGGCGGGCATTCTTGCCATCACCGGACCGCTCCAGTCCGGTGATGATCCACCCGAGACGGGCGCGGATCAGGTCGGAGGTGGCTTCTGGTCGGGCCAGCGGCCCAATGCGTCGGTCGAGTGCCTTGGTCTCTGGGTCTCGAGATCGGGGCAGGGCCCGCAGGTCGTGGGCGCGGAAGCCTTGCTCGGCGAGCTGGGCGAGAAAGCGGTCGGTGTCGTGTTCGGAGCGGTTGTTGTGTTCCGTTGTTGAGTGGGCATCTTCGATCTTGTCGAAGGTGTAGGCCTTGGGACTGCCCGAGACCGAGTAGCTGCGGCTGGCGGAGGGTAGGGGCTGGGCCTGCGGTTCTGGGGGCGGTGGTGGTGGTGGTGGCTCGGTGTCCATCGCGGCCGCTGGCATTGGGTTGGCTGGTGCCACCGGCTGCTCAGGTCTTGGGTTGGCCGCGAGCTTGCCTTCGAAACCTGCACTGGATGCTTCCGCTTCGCGCTGCACGGCGGCCTCAATGGCCCGAAAGTTGAGGTCCAGCCGTGTCGCGGCGCACGCCCGCGCCTGCTCGTCCACGCCGGTGTCGTCTTTGTTGTCCCACGTCAAGTCGGTCACTGCTGGGATCCATCGCGGGTCCGGTGTGCAGTCGGCGGCCTCGGCGAAGGCTTTGGACGCTCTGGTTGTTGAAGACTTGAACTCGCGGTGCAGCGGAGACGCTGGCAGAATCCAAGAGTCCACACCGGCGACCTGCACTTCCGGGGTGAGCTTGGTTGTGGTCTTCGCCAAGCTAGTCTGGGCGGCGTACATGCCTTGGCGGAAGTCCCACAGACGGAATGAGCGATCCATAAACCCCATAAAGTTCATCAGGTGGCTTGCCACTGGCGGGAACTCCGTCGATGGTCCCAGGACTGTCCACTCTGCAGCTTGATTGTCGGTCCCTGGGCGTTCGGAGAGGTCTTTGCCCCGTGCTGCAGGCAGCAGCGCCCCGAAGAATGCCGACAGGTCCATGCCGGGCACCCCCGAGTGTACCCGGGACCAGCCGGGTTCGGTGTAGGTGTGCAGGTTCCAGAGGCCTGGACCCTCCCCGTCTCGCGAGCCCCATCCCGAAGCATCCAAGAGGTTCCAGGCGAGCTGGCGAGGGTTGTTGTCGAGCACGCCGCCATCGACGGTCGACACCAGCGCGGGCGTCACGGTCTCGGTCAGGGAGAGGCCCGCAGTGGGGGTGGGCAGTCGAGACTCGTCGAGGCTCGTGCTGCCGTCATTGTTGCGTTGATAGGCGTGCTTCCAGAAGGAGTCCGCTTGGTAGGTCTCAATTGGAAACACCACCGGGATGGCCGAGGAGGCTCGGTATAGACAGGGAAAGCGCACCTCTTCGTGGTACGCAGTGTATTGGCCCCAAGCCTCTGGTGGCGAGTCGGGCGAGCGCTCCCGACCGTTGAACGTCCACGTCAAGGTCATGGGTCCGTCGTCGCTCTCGGCACTGCCCACGGGGGCTGCACACTCTGTCTCAGCGCCATCACTTGGTCTGGCGGCAAAGGCCCCGCGCAGCACCCGCTTGCGGTCTCGCTGCCAGACGACCTCCTGATCCCTGAGCGCCTTGCCCACGCCCTGTTCGCCTTCCGAGAACTTCACCGCAAACTGCACGCCCACCTGGGGCTTGAGCGGGTCCCGAGTGACCGGTGACACCAGAGATGTGGTCACCCCCAGCACCACCTCCCCGGGGTAGCGTTCTCCGACCACCAGCTCGTCCAACAGCACCGTCAGGGCCCGGTCCGAGCCTGCTCGGCTCAACAGTGCGGTCGCTCCCCTGTCCAGCGGTCGGTAGTCCAGTGCGTCTTCACCTTGGCCGAAGCCCACCCCCGCCCAGCTTCGGTACAGGACCGACTCTTCGGGACGTTCCTTCGCGTCTGGCGCTGTTGTCGGCAGTGTCAGCAGCTCGGCAGCGACCAGTGTTGTGTTGACCGCGCCAGCGCTTGTGCCCACGATCACCAGTGGGTAGTCCTGCCACGTGGGGGAGCTCAAACCGCCGGCAAGATTGCAGCGCTGGATGTACTCCAGCAACACCCACAGCTGGCCCGCTTGGTACGCGCCCATCGAGATGCCGCCCGACACCACGATGGTCTGGGGCTGTCCGCTGGGCGGACACCTGAGCGTGCCCTCGCTGACGGTTGGGTGTGTTGGGTGCGTGGCTTGGGCGACCGGGCTGGCGAGCCCACAGAGCGCCACAAAGCCCACACGTTGCAAGGTGTGCATCGAGCTCTCCCCTGTGTTGGATTCCTAGGTATTCACGGAAGCCGGGAAGGCTCGGATCCAACGGACTCGATGTGCGCTGAGTCAGCAAAGCCGTCGGTGCGGTGTGGGCAAGTCCCGAGAACGTGGGTTTCCCGCCCCATTCTCGATCACGGCGCCTCGGACGCCGTGCCCGCTGGCAGGTCCACATGGGGGGCCTCGACAGGGTCCACCGCTGCCGCGCGGTGAAACACCACCCGAAAGCGCACGGGGCCGTCGATCACCACTCGGTGGGGATGGCCCGGTGCCACAACCCCCGGGTTCTCCATGTCGAGCAACACATCCAGCAGCGGTGGTTCCTCCGACACCAACCCCAGACTTCCGTCGGTGACCTCCACCCTGCCCCACACCCCAGCGCGGGTGCGGTGGTTTGCGAGTAAGCCCTTCGGTACGGTGTTCTCGTCAAACCATGGCGTCGACTTGTAGGGCTGGGCGTCGTCCGGCATCTCCAGCCGGTCGCACTTCAGACAGTCCAGTGGTCCCTCTTGCGGATCATGCAGCGGTGGGCCGGACCGGACCGGTTGCGTGTGTCCACAGTCCAAGCGGGCGGCGCGTTCGCCGTCCTCGTCCACGAAGAAAGACAGGATGGTGCGCTGCATGGAGACTCCTCACCGGCTTCGCCTGGGCGGGCTTGGGTATCCCGCGCTGGTGTCTGGCTCACCGCGGCCCCGGCCACCACTGGTCCAGCACCCCGTCCACGGCCGTCGACCACACCGGGTCGCCTTGCACGGTGCGCACCGGCACGTCGGGCCACCACTGCGGCCCCTGGGCGTCTCCGAGCTCCACCGAGCCGCCCGGCGGTGGCATGCGCACCGTGACGCCTTGGCGCTCGGCCGCCACCATCACCCGCTCCAGCGGCTCCGTCCACGCGTGGTTGGCCAAGTCGAACATGCCCCAGTGCACGGGAATCATGACGTTGCCCTGCACCATCTGGTGCGCCACCACCGCTTGCTCGGGCCCCAAGTGCACATCGGTCCACGTGCTGTCGTAGGCCCCCGCTTCGATCATCGTGAGATCGAAGGGCCCCAGTCGCGTGCCGATGTCGGCCAGCTCCGGAAAGAGTGCGGTGTCCCCGCTGTAGTACACGCGGTGCTGGGGGCCCCGGAGTGCCCATCCTGACCACAGTGTCGAGCGGATCCGGTCCAGCCAGCGACCGGAGAAGTGCCGCGCCGGCGTGGCCGTGATCTCGACCCCGGCGACGGTCTTCGACTGCCACCAGTCCAGCTCGTGGATCTGGGCCACGGGGACGCCCCAGAGCTCCAGGTGGGCCCCGACCCCCAGCGGCACCAGCCACTCAATCGGGCGGTCGGCGAGGGCCATCACCGTGCCCACGTCCAGGTGGTCGTAGTGGTCGTGGGAGATGACAATGGCGTGCACGTCGGGCAACGCGTCGAGTGCCAGCGGCGGTGCAAAGAAGCGCTCGGGACCGAGGCTGGTCCACGGACTCGCCCGGTCCCCCCACACTGGATCGATGAGGATGCGGGCGCCGTCTTGCTCCACCAGCAGGGTGGAGTGGCCGAGCCAGGTCACCCGAAGGCCCGATGCGGGGGCGGTCTCAAAGTCGGCGGCGGAGCGGGTCAGCACCGGGATCTTGGCCGTCGGCACCTGGACCGCATCATCCCCAAACAACTGCTTCTCGAGGATCTGGAGCACCCCGCCATCCACTTGGGGCAGCACGTTGTCGAAGGCGTCGCCCCGCCACTGGGGGGACTGTTCCATGCGGTCCCGCCGGGCACCCTCGGCCACGGCACCCATGTCGGGCGACGCCGTCCACCACGCCGAGGCGAAGGCACCCCCGCTCAACATCCCCAGCACACCCAGTCCCTGTGCAGTTCGACGCAGCATGGTCCACCTCCGCCCGGGGGCCTTATCGGGACCGGCACCACCGGGCCCACGCGGCCGGTCGGCACCGGTCCCTCGTGCGCGCATCATCCACGGCGGACGGCTCAGCGCTTCAAGAACAGCTTCTTGAGGGTGCGGCTGCGCCGAGCAACGGCCATTGGCACAGCGAGCGCATCGTAGGCGCGCAGCTTCACGGCATCATTCTTCGTCGACTCGCCGACCGCTTGGGGGGTGAGCCCCGCCCGCCGCAGCAACCCATTGACAAAGCGCACTTTGCGCTGGCCGTGGGACAGGGGCGACCGAAAGGTGAAGCTGTAGGAGATCGAGACCTCGGGGCCATTCTCGACCCAGTGGGGCGCTTGCACCGGGAAGTGCAGGCCGACCCCAGGCTGGAGCTCGAAGACCTGGGCGCGGTCGTCATACTCGGGCCGATGGGGCAGGTTGCGGTGGGCACCGGCACACGCGGCTTCCAGCAGTGCCTCGGTCACCACCACCCGGTCGTCCACATCCCAGATCCGCACCGTCTTGGTGCCCTGCACTTGGAACAGGAAGTTGTGTTCCGGATCGTTGTGGAAGGGGGTCACGGCGCTTGGCGAGGACACAAAGATGAAGCCCTCCACGTCTGACACCGCGCCCACCGCTTGGCGGACCTCGGGGGCCATCGCGGCGAGGCTTCGACGCAACAGGGCCGCGTAGGCCGGCGCCCGCTCGATGTTCTTGAGCACCATCCAGGAGTTCTTCTGGCCCATCTGGGACAGGGTCTCGCGGATGCCAAGACCATTGTCGACAACAGCCTTGGGGTCTTGGTTCACGTGCAAGTCGCCCGTGTTGTATTCCACCGACTCGGGGGGCAGCTGCAGCGCCAGCTCCACCACCGCGTCGAGGGTCAGGCGGGGGTCCTCGTGGTGGACGTGGTCCACCAAGAATGGCCGCCGGGGGAAGTCCGCAGCAAAGCGGGCGGGGTCGACACGCACAGAAGAAGCGAGGGATGCATGGGTCATGGGTGTGTTGTCCTTCACGTCAGCGCGGCGCCGCGGGCTCGGCTTCTCCAGCGTTGCAGGCGGGTGCGGGTGTCGGGGTCGAGCGTGGCCCATTGGCGCCGAATCGCCCCATCGAGGCCATCCAGCGCCGTCGCCGCCACCATGGCCGCCCTCACCGGTGCGGATGACCGCCCGAGCTTGAGCGTGGCCATCGTCCGGCGCTCCGTCCACAGTGCGTCGATCATCGGGTGATCCGGGTCAGCACAGGAGTCCATCCAGCCTCGGCTCGGGTCATTGAGCACGGTCTCGAGGTTGAAGACCTCCAGCAGCACACCCGGTGAGAAGCGGGCGTACTCGGGATCGTAGGCAATCTTGAAGGCGAAGCTGCCCCCCGGCTGGCACAGGTTCAGCTTCATGGCGATGGGCCGATCGTCCATGCGCAGCACCAGCATCTCGGCCTCGCCCGCACGCAGCCCAGCGAAGAGCGCCGTGATGAAGGCCTGGGACGCGGTGCCGCTGGCCAAGGCGGTGCCCATGGCGCCCTTCCACCCTTGCGCTTCGAGGGCCAAGAAGTCGGGCAGCGCGGCGTGGAGGTCGGCGAGCGCCTGGAGGTGCACAAACTCCACCTCTCCGAGACCTTCGAGCTGGCGCCGCTGTCGCCGTTGGTCTTTGCGCTTGCGGCGGCTCCAGTGCTGGAGCTGGTAGGCGGCCGCATCGAGGGGCGAGTCGAGCAGCGCCCGCTGAAACCGTCGCTCGGGCTGGACGATGACGGCCGGACCCACCCCCGGCCGGGTCAGGGCTGCCCCGAACTCCCCCGCTTGCGCCGTCATCTCCATCACCAAGAACCCTCTGGTGGGACCCCATCCGTCGAGCCAGTGCCGCACGGCTGCCGCCACCGCTCGGCCTTGGCCTTGCCGCACCAGCGGGTCGGTCAGGTAGCAGTAGGGGTGGCGCCAGATCTGGGCGTGGCGCAGCGGAAAGCCGCGGTAGAGCGACCGCCGCTCCAGCGGAAAGAGACCATCCAGTCGCCCTTCAGGGTTGCGAATGGTCACCAGCGTGGTCGACCGTGCTGTGGCCAAGGTGCCCAGTGCCGCCAACAGAAACGCCGGCGAAAAGAACGGGTTGGGCGTGTCTGCGCGCACACACAGGTCGGACCACTCGGGCTCGAGTGCCGCCGCACCGGAGATGGGAACTTCGATGATGCTCATGCTGTCGCCCAGTCCGCCACGCCCGTGGCCCATTATGCACGTGGACAGTCCACACGCACCCTCCATGTGCCCCGCTGGAGCCCGCCGCGCCGGGCAATTGTGGCGACATTGGGGGGAACACAGCGGGCTGCCGGTGTTGCGAAACGACGATGTGATGGGCCTTTCCGTCGGTGTTTGCCCACGCTACGCTCAGGGTTGATGGAGGTCCCGATGCGCTGCGCACTGATGCTGATGCTCGTGGGTGTGGTGGCGTGCAGCGACAAAGGCACAGGGGACGGTAGCGACAGCGCCGACGGTGGAGATGGTGGTGTTGGTGATGGTGGTGATGGAGGTGATGGTGGTGGTGATGGTGGTGATGGTGGTGATGGTGGTGATGGTGGTGATGGTGGTGATGGTGGTGGTGATGGTGGTGGTGATGGTGGTGATGGTGGTGGCCCCGTCGATGCGGACGGCGACGGCTTTGCCAGTGATGTGGACTGCGACGATGACAACGGGGATGTCCACCCTGAGGCGCCGGAGCTGTGCAACGGTGTGGACGACGACTGCGACGAAGTCATCGACGAAGAGGACGCCCTCGACGCCACCACCTGGTACGTCGATGGGGATCGTGATGGACACGGCGATCCCGACGGGTGGACGGTGTCGTGTCAGCTCCCGCCGGACCACACCGATCGGGGCACCGACTGCGACGACAGCCGGGACGACGTGAACCCCGACGCCGACGAGCGCTGCGACGGGGTGGACAACAACTGCGACACCGTCATCGACGAAGACACCGCCGTGGACGCACCCCTCTGGTTTGCTGACAGCGACACCGACGGGTCCGGCGATCCTGATGTGAGCCGGGCGGCCTGTGCGGCTCCGTCGGGCATGGTGGCGGACGACACGGACTGCGATGATGCCGCAGCCGACGTGCATCCCGGCGCCACGGAGCTGTGCAACCTGTTCGACGACGACTGCGATGGGACCGTGGACGAGTCCGATGCCGACGACGCGGTCGACTGGTACGCCGATGGGGACGGCGATGGCTACGGCGACCCTGCCGTGGTCACCCATGCGTGCTTCGCTCCCTCGGGGTCTCTCGCCGACAACACCGACTGCGATGATGCCGCAGCCGACGTGCATCCCGGCGCCACGGAGCTGTGCAATCTCATCGACGACGACTGCGATGGGACCGTCGACGAGCCCGATGCCGACGACGCGGTCGACTGGTACGCCGATGGGGACGGCGATGGCTACGGCGACCCTGCCGTGGTCACCCATGCGTGCGTCGCGCCTTCGGGGTCTCTCGCCGACAACACCGACTGCGATGATGCCGCAGCCGACGTACATCCCGGTGCGACCGAGACCTGCAATTCCGTCGATGATGACTGCGACGGCACCATCGATGGACCGACCGCCACCGACGCGGCGCTCTGGTTTGCCGACAGCGACGGCGATGGCTTCGGCGACAGCACCACCACCACGCTGGCGTGCACCGCCCCCACCGGCACCAGCAGCGACGCCACCGACTGCGACGACACCGATGCCAGGGTCTTTCCCGATGCCGACGAGCTGTGCTGGGATGGCATCGACCACGACTGCGATGGCCTGTCGACCACCGACAGTGAGTGTGCGCCCGAGGGCACCTTCACCCATGCCAGCCAAGATGCCCTGCTTGCCGCCTCCACAGCGGGTGCGGGGCTGGGCAGCGCCATCGCCGCGGGGGACCATGACTTTGATGGTGACGACGACGTGCTGGTGGGCCTCCCCGGGCTCTCCGGCGGGGGCGGCGCGTGGCTGGTCCTCGGCGACCCCGCCTTCGGGAGCACAGCGGTCACGGTGCAGATCAGCCCTCCCTCCGGTGCGAGTGCGTTCGGTGCGGCGACCGCCGTCGGAGACCTGGACGGAGATGGCTTGGCCGAGCTGATTGTCGGCGACCCCACCACGTCCACTGGCGCCAGCTATGGCGGCGGGGTGCTGGTCTTCCCGGGCAATGCCAGTCCTGCGCTGACCTTGTCGGCTTCGTCGGCCACCACCACCATCTCGGGCACTTCCTCCTCTGGTCGCCTCGGCAGCCGGCTGGCCACAGGCGACCTGAACGGCGATGGGCTCGATGACCTCGCCGTGTCCAGCCCCTATGCGACCGCGCTCCACGGCAACGCGACCCAGGTGGGCCAGGTGGCGCTGTGGATGGGCGGGCCGCCGAGTGGCAGCACCACCGCTGCGTCCGCAGACCAGACCTGGGTGGGCGAGCTGGAGGGGGACCTGGCGGGGCAGGGACTGGCCATCGCGTCGGACGTCGACGGCGATGGGCTGGACGACCTCATCATCGGGGCGCCGAGCAACGACACGGCCGACTGGGATGCGGGGGCCGTGTATGTGGTGCTCGGTCCGGCCACGGGTCGGGACGGCCGCTTGTCCCTCGCCGACGTCATCTTGCGGGGCGAGACCGAAGACGACGGCTTTGGCAGCGCGGTGGCCGGTGCAGGAGACATCAACGCCGATGGCTACGGTGATCTCATCATTGGTGTTCCCGGAGATGACGCCGGGGGGACCGATGCCGGTGGGGCGGTGCTGTTCTTCGGGCCGCTCCAGACGGGGCGCCGCTTGTCTGCTGCCGATGCCGACGGCGTGCTTGTCGGGGAGGCCGCTGGGGACGAGGCCGGCACGGCCGTGGCAGGGGGCGGAGACACCGATGGGGACGGCTATGCCGACGTGTTGGTGGGCGGCCCCGACCACGACCAGGGCGGGTCCAACGCCGGGGCGGTCTGGATGGTCCGCGGCCCGTTGTCGGTGGCCTCGCTGGATCTGTCCTTGGCCACCTGGGAGCTCGAAGCTGCCGCGGGCGACGGCCTGGGCGAGGCGGTGGCCTTCGGCGACATGAACGGGGACAGGTACACGGACGTGTTCACCGGCGCCCCTGACGCCGACAGTGGGGCGAGCAATGTGGGCGAGCTGGGCATCACCCTCGGCGGCCCGCGGGTCCAGACGCCCACGGTACCCACCGTGCCGAGCCTCACCGATGATGCTGATGGCGACGGCACCACCGAGGTGGACGGCGACTGTGATGACACCCGGTCCACCGTGGGCCCCAGCGCGACCGAGACCTGCGGCGACGGCATCGACCAGGACTGCGACGGCATCGACCAGCGGTGTGCCCTGGGGGCGACCCTGGACCTGTTGGCCCCCGACGCCCTGGTCTCGGGGGACCGGAGCTGCCGCACCGGCGAAGCGCTCGCCTACGTGGGCGACCTCAATGACGACGGCTGGGACGATCTGGGCATCGGCGACCCGAACGACAGCGCCGTCGACATCTGGTTTGGTCCCCTCGCCGACGGTCCCCGGGCCACCGACACGCCCGACCTGCGCATCGAAGGCCCCTACGGCACCGGCGAGGCCATCGGCCGGGCTGGAGACGTGAACAGCGACGGCATCGACGATCTCATCATTGGATCGCCGGACAGCAGCGACACCTGGACCACGGGCGGCAACGCCTACATCCTGTTCGGCGACGCGGCGCTGCTCGGCACCTTGACCTTCCCCGGTGATGCCGATGTGGTCATTGAGCCCGAGTCGAGCGGAGATGCCCTCGGGACGGCCGTTGTCGGTGGGGCGGACCTCAACGGGGACGGGATCGACGACGTGGCGGTGGGTGCGCCGACGGGCACCGGTGCGATCCGCGGAGAAGGCGTCGTCTACGTCTTCTTCGGCGGACGGGCGGCGGGCACCTGGACCGCGTCGGGGGCCGACCTCATCATCGGGGGCGAGAGCTACTCCGACGAGGTCGGCGGCAGCCTGGACATTGCTGGAGACATCGATGCCGACGGCTTTGTCGAGCTGCTCATCGGTGCCAAGGACCAGATCGAGAGCCGGGGCGCCGCGTACCTGCTGTGGGGCCCCTTGTCTTCGGGCTTCATCGACCTGTCCACCGAGCGCACCCGCTTTGTGGGCAGCGACTACACCGGCTCCCGTGTGTCGGGTGTCGGCGACGTGGACGGGGATGGCTACGACGATCTCGCGATCTCCTCACCGGCGTCCACGTCGACTGCGGGGAACGCTGGCGAGGTGGGCATCTTCTTCGGACCGGTGGGGCCGGCATGGTACGGGATGGCTGACGCCGACGTCATCATCACGGGCGACGCGGCTGGGGACCAGTTCGGGCTGGGCCTCGCGTCCGGTGGGGACCTGGACGGGGATGGCTACGCCGACCTGGCCATCGGTGCGCCGACATCGGATGCGGGGGGCAGCAGCTCTGGCGGGGCCTGGATCTTCTATGGTCCGCTGACCTCGGGCACCTTGACCACCAGCGACGCCGACGTCTCGGTGCCTGGCTACTGGTCCAACATCCAGGCTGGCACCGCACTGGCGCTCGACGGCGACATTGACGGGGACGGCGTCAACGACCTTGTGGTGAGCGCCCCAGAAGCGACCCTGCGGTCCACCCATCCCTGGGCGGCCTACTCCTATGGTGGCCTCACCAGCATCTTCTACGGCGGCGCACGGAGCGCGAGCGTGCACTCCCCGGTGACCCCCTCGCTGACCGATGATGCCGACGGCGACGGCTTCACCGAGACGGACGGCGACTGTGATGACACCCGCGCGGCCGTCTACCCGGGGGCGACAGAGGTCTGCGAGGACCGCCTGGATGGCGACTGCGATGGCATCGAGCTTTGGTGCCCGCCCAGCGGTGCGGTGGCCATGGGCAGCAACCCCGGCATCCAAGAGGCCAGCAACTACGCGGTGGGCGCGGATGCGGCGCTGGTGGACCTGGACGGTGATGGCTACGACGATCTGGTGGTCGGCGCGAGCAAGAGCCGCAGTGGGTCCGGCGACGGCGCGGTCTACGTGATGTGGGCGCCGCTGGCCCGGGGCACGCTGAACCTCAGCACGAGCCACGCGCCCGACCTCACGATCCACACGACGACGAGCTCGGGTGCCCTTGGCAGCGCGGTCGCCGAGGTGGACGACATGAACCTCGACGGGGTGGCCGACCTGCTCGTGGGGGCCTCGGGGACTGGCCTCGGCGGTGAGGCCCTGTTGCTGCTGGGACCGGTGACTGGCGGGATGGAGGCGGACGGGGCCACCGTGGCCGAGCACACGTTCACGGCGGGTGCTGTGGGGGACGGTCTGGGCGGCGCCGCATCATCCGGAGATGTCGATGGCGACGGCATTCCCGACCTGTTGATCGCCGCATCGGGCGAAGACACAGCCGCCACGGGCGCAGGCGCGATCTACCTGGTGCTGGGACCGGTGACGGCCGGCACCAGCAGCATCTCCAGCGCCGACGCGACCTGGACCGGCACCAGCGCGAGCGAAGGCCTGGGTGTGGTGGAGGTGGTCGGAGACATCGACGGCGACGGCAATGCCGATGTGGTCATGGGCGGGCCAGGGGCGGAGGGCTCGTGGGGCACCTTCGGCAGCGGCCGGGCCTACCTGTGGAAGGGGGGCACGCCGCCGGGCACCGTGAGTGCCAGCACGGCCGATGTGGTGTTTGAGGCGGAGGCGTCGGGCAACGGGGCGGGCGCCAGCGCCGGACCAGCGGGGGACATCGACGGAGATGGCGTGGTGGACCTCATCATCGGGGCCACGGCGGTCACCGCGACCTGGTCGAGGGGGGGCGCGGGCTACCTGTTCTACAGCGCCGGTGCGCTGTCGGGCACGGTGGACTTGGGCACCGCCGACGTGCGGATACTCGGCGGGTCCAGCAACGCCCTCACCGGTGCGGGCGTGGGCACGGCGGGGGACATGGACGGCGACGGCTACGATGAGCTGCTGATTGGCAGCACCCGCGAGTCGACGATGTACCTGTTTCAGGGACCCCTCTCGACGACCGGCGACATTGGCGTGGGCGCGGCCGACGCGAGCTTCACGCCCTGGGGTGATGTCTACACCGGGCGCATCGGCGACCCGGGCGACCAGGACGGCGATGGCTACAACGATGTGATGGTGATGGGGCCCCAGTCCTTCGGGCGGGTGTATGTGGTGCCGGGCGGGGAGTGAGGCGGTGCCGGGCGACCCCGTGAGACCTCAGCCCTGAAGGGCCTTGTCCAGGCGGTCCATGGAGCTGCGCCAGCCCATCGTGGCGCCGCGGAGCATGTCGGCACTGACGGCCCGGATGGCCAGCCGCATGTGCACCCCTGCGTCGGTGGGCGTGAGCGTCACGGTGTGGACCATCATGCTGGGCGACTCACCGGGCACCTCCGTCTGGAAGACGATGCGTTTGTGGTGGACAATCTCGGTGAAGGTGCCCGGGTTCGGCCAAGACAGCGGGCGGCCCTTGGACTGCATCCACGCGACCATCTGGGGGCTGGTCGCGGTCATGCGCCAGTTGAAGGTGCCCCCCTCCACAAAGTTGTGGGCCTCCACGGTCGCGGTGAAGCCTTCGGGCCCGTACCAAGCTTCGATGCCGGCGGGGGTGGTCCAGAGGGTCCAGACGGCCTCGATGGGGGCACTCCAGGTGCGCTCGATCACTTCTTCTGCGGGGAGGTCTGCGGTCATGGGGAGTCCTTGGGCGCCGCGGGGGGTGCCGGTTCGGGAGAGAGCTGCGCCAGGGCGGCGCCGAAGTTGTCCATCCGGTGGTCCCACAGCGCCCGGTAGTGCTGAAGCCAGGTGTCGAGGGCCTCGAAGGGCTCGGGACACAAGGAGTAGAGGCGCTGTTGGCCCCGCCCACGGCTGCGCACCACACCGGCATCCTTGAGGATGCGGAGGTGCCGGGACACCCCGGACTGGGCGATGGGCATGCGGTCCACCAACAGACCGACGGGGAGCTCGCCTTCTCGCAGGAGATCCACAAGCTCGCGGCGGCGGGGGTCGGACAAGGCGTCGAAGAGGATGGTCATGTCTGTGTATATACATGAAAGTGGATTGATGTGCAACCGGTGGACCGGATGGGGCTGCCATCCGATCCGGCCTGGTCAAGTCTCGATGAGAGAGCCTTCGGCTGCGTTGTTCTGGATGGATGAAGGACCTGCCCGTTCCCCCCCGCTCCTGACACGCCCTGTCAGCAGCCTTCGCCCCCAGAGACCCTCCTGCCAAGCCCTGTCAGCAGACCGCAGCACATTGTGTGGGCCTGCTGCGGCGCCCAGCTCGGGGCCGACGGGCCAAACCAACACAACGGTGGAGTGTTCTCATGTCTGGAAAGATCAGCTGGTTCGAGGTGATGGGTCAAGATCAGGCCGCCCTTCAGGCCTTCTACGGCAAGCTCTTTGGGTGGACCTTCGCGGTGCAGCAGACCCCGATGGGGCCCTACGGCATCGCTCCCTCGGACCAGACCGGGGTGCCCGGGGGTGTGGGTCAGGCGCCGGCGGGGCCGGGCTGGGCCACCTTCTATGTCTCGGTCGATGATCTCGACCAGGCGGTTGCTCAGGCGACGGCGCTGGGCGGTCGGGTGCTGATGCCCGCCACAGCCCTGCCCGAGGTGCGCATCGCGGTGGTGGCCGATCCCGAAGGCCATCCCGTGGGTCTGTCCCAGCCTCGGGGCGGGTGACGACGACGGTGGGCGGGCATAGGCTGCGGCGATGCGACGTGCCCAGAGACTCCTCCGCTTGGTCCAGATCCTCCGTGCCCGGCGCACCGCCACCGCGGCGGAGCTGGCTGACGAGCTGGGCGTGTCGACACGCACAATCTATCGGTCGGTCCGCGATCTGGAAGACGCCGGGGTCCCCATCGAAGGGGAGGCCGGCGTCGGCTATCGCTTGTCCCATCGTGTGGATCTGCCGTCCATGACCTTCACCCCTGAAGAGCTCGAAGCGCTGGTTCTCGGCGTGCGCATGGTGCGCACATGGGGTGATCCGGAGCTCGCCGAGGCCGCCCGCTCGGCCCTCGATCGCATCCAAGGCGCCTTGCCCGGTCCCCTGGCCCGTGCCATCGACAAGACGGTCCTGTTCAGCAACCCTGTGCCCTGGAAAGAGAGCACCCCCGTTGCGCTGAAGACCCTGCGCGAGGCCATTGCCCGCCAGCGTGTGGTCGCGCTCCACTATGTTGATCGCCACGACGCCGAGACCACCCGCACCATCCGGCCCCTTGGGTTGTACTTCTGGGGCACGGTCTGGACCGTTGCAGCGTGGTGTGAGCTGCGGGCGGGCTTTCGCAACTTTCGGGCGGACCGGGTGGTGCGCGCGGAGCTGCTGGACCGTCGGTTTCAGACCGATGAGAACACCGATCTCGACGCCTTTGTGGTCGAGATGCGGGCCAGTCCGCCCGGGCCAACCGGACGGTAGGTCGGACGACCAGAGTTGCTGGCCCGAACGTCGCTGTGTGCGCTCAGCGTCCGGCGCCGTGGACCACAAACAGTGCGGTGCTCGAGCCCAACAGCAGGTCGTCCACGCCGTCGTTGTTGATGTCGTTGCCCCCCACGAGGACTGCGTTGGGCACCTGTTCATCGTCCAGGGTCAACACAAAGTCGGCGTCGTCATCCGACACGAACTCAATCGTCCCGGTCGCGGTGTGGGGGCCGTACAACACAAACACGGGGCCTGACCCGGTGTAGGGGCTGCTGGACGACACCACACCCAGCGCCAGGTCGGGGTCGCCATCGTTGTTGAAGTCCCCGGCGGAGGCAATGGAGCGGAAGTCGGCGAGCAGGCGCAGGGTGTCGACGCGGTCGACCGTGGTGAAGCTGTCGGTGCCGCCGAAGACGATGTAGGCGGACCGGCGGTCGCCGGTGTCACCCTCGGAGAGAACCAAGATGTCATCGAGACCATCGAGGTTGACGTCCCCCACGCCGCGGACGTCCGTGCCGAAGAAGGACCGGAGCTCGGGCCCGGTCAGACAGGTGATGGCGTCCGCCAGGGACTGGGTGCCGAGCAGCCCGCCTTCGGCCACACAGACCCGCCCGGTGCTGTCGTTGACCGAAGCAACCACAATGTCGGACGTTCCGTCTCCGTCGAAGTCTCCGGCTGAGTCAAGGGCATCGCCGATGGCGTTGTCGCCGGGACCGATGAGCTGCGCATCGGCCCGCGACGTGGAGACCGCGCCGCTGTGCGGTCCCAACACCACGTAGGCGACGTCGTTGTATTGGCCGCTCACCAGCAAGTCGGCCAAGCCATCGTTGTTGTAGTCGCCGATTGCCGCCAGGGAGGAGCCCAGGCTGTAGTCGCTGCTCGTGGCGGTGATGGTGGTGAGGGCGTCGTCGAGCGTGGGCACGGTGGTGGTGCCGCCCGAGAAGATGTACGCGTCGCGGGCGCCCGATGCGCCCACCGCGAAGTCGTCGAAGCCATCGCCGTCGTAGTCCCCGAGGCCCACCACCGCGGCGCCGAAGCCGTCCCATCGATCGCCGCCGACGATGGCTGGCGTGTCCGGTTCGTAGCTCAGGTTCCCGCTGAACGGGCCTCGGAGGAGCCACGCATGCCCGGCCCCGTCCCACGGATTGACCCCGTCGGGGTCGGCGTCGCTGTCGCCGATGATGAGGTCCATGTGCCCGTCGCCATCGATGTCTCCGGCGAAGTCGTGCGCCGCCCCGAAGTCCATGCGGGGATCGGTCATCTCCAGCCGCGCGTCGGGGTTGGAGATGTCGACGATCCCCATCAGCTCACACGCGGCTTGTTCGTCCTCCGCGGTGCCGTTGCAGTCGTTGGTGATGCCGTCGCTGCAGACGGTGGGGGCCCCCGGGTAGGCGGTGGCGTTGCTGTCGTCGCAGTCGGGTTGGTCGGAGGGCGTGGACACAGATCCGTCGGGCGCCGTGCACGCCTCGACCCCCGCACCGCTGGCCGTGTAGCCGTCGCCGTCGGCATCCTCGTAGAATGTGGCGGGTGCTGTGCCGGCCTCTCCACAGCCGACAGCGGCACTCTCGCCGGGCTTGGCATCGTCGGCGCAGCCCCCCAGCACCAGCACAACACCCAAGCCGCACACCACTCGAGAACAGAGGATGGGGCGAGGGAGCATGGTGATCCTGTGGGTGGCGTTCATCGGCGCTTTGGGGGCGCCAGAGCGTCCCATTCGAGGGCACGGTACCACGGTGGTCCATCCTTCCGCTCTGCGACTGGCGCGGTGTGTTCCCCGGCTTGTGTTGGCGGGTGCCGCTGAAAGCAACGGTAAGCCGCCGTAAGCGCCTGTTTCCACACCATGGGTGACAAGGATGGGGTCAGCCGGTGGCACCGCCGCCGCGCCCTCACCCCCAACGGAGACTGTTGATGTCCACCGCACGCCTGTCCCTCCTGTCCCTCCTTGTCCTCGGCGCCGCAGCCTGTGATCCCGCCGCGGCCAAACAACACGACGACCCCAGCGGGGACGATGATGGGCTGTCGGTGGACGATGAGCCCGTCGCGGACGATGAGCCCGTCGCGGACGACGAGCCCGTCGAAGACGATGAGCCTGTCGAAGACGATGAGCCCGTCGAAGACGATGAGCCTGTCGAGGACGATGAGCCAGACTACGTGCCCACCATCGAGGCTGCAGCGCTGCAGAGTGTACAGTTTGCCGATGGTGCACTCGTGCAGATCAACACAACGGACTGGTCCATCAACACCCCCGATGGCTCGGCCCTCTACACCGAGCTGGGCCGCGACCAGTGGAGCGTTTACCTCGACAACGGCGAGGGTGATCGGGTGCAGATCGACCTGTGGATTGGGGAGATTCTCGAAGCCGACGGTGTTGTCTTGGACATCCAAGCCGCCAACCCCGCGCGGGCCAACGGCTGGTCCGGGTCCCACGTGTCCTATGAGGACGGTGCGTTTGTGCAGATCGATGGCACGCACTGGGTCGAGAACAACCCGGACGGTCCCCACTTCTGGTCGCAGACCGCCCGCGACGAGTGGTCCATCTATCTCTACGATGCGGGTCGGGGCGTCTCGATGGCCCTCGATCTGTGGACCATGGAGGCCATCTACACCCCCAGCGGTGAGTCGAGCTTTGTGCTCTACACCATCACCGATGCCGATCCCCAAGACATCGATGGCTGGCTCATGCGCGAGGTGACCCACGACAGCGGCGGCCGGTTCGTTCAGGTGGACCAGACCACGTGGTTCGAGCCCAAGCGCGAAGGCGGCGAGTTTGTGTTTGAAGAGTACGGCCGCGATGAGTGGTCGGTCTATCTGTACGACTGGGACCGGGGCATGCGCGTGCAGCTTGACCTGTGGCGGGACATGGTCTCGTACTCGTGGGAGACCAGCGGGCCGATGACCGATCTCTACGGGGTCACGGGCGCACGGTAGCTGTTCGGCTCGCTGCCGAGAGCTGGCTGGGCACGGTGGTTCAGGGGACGAGCCGGGTGCCCGGCCACCGGGCTGTCCAGCGCTTGGCGTGTTGGCGGGTGGCCCAGTCCTTCGGGCTGATGCGGGCCGGGTTGTGTCGGATGATGCCCGCGAACAAGTCGCCCAGGCCCAGCGGGGCCACCACCTTCACATCGTCGTGTTCATCGAGCCACACGCCCACCGCGGTGCACGGCTCGGGCCAGGTGGCAAGGGCGCTGTCGAGGGAGGTGGCGCCCCAGCGGGCTTGGTTGCGGACCTCCCAGGGCACCCCGGGGTCGCGCTCCTGAAGCCGGGTCTCCAGGTGCAGGTCGTGGACACGGAGATCGCCGTGAGGAACGGGCCCCAGCCACGCCAGATCGAGGTCCCTTGGGGGCGTCGGTCCCACGTCGAAGATGGCGTCCCACACGACGTTCCGGACGGCACCACCCCCGATGCACCACGACGGGAGATCGAGGCTGCGGGCGGCACGGAGTCGGGCCATCAGCGGCGGGTCGGCGAGGACAAGGTCGACAAGGCGCACGGTGGACATGGGGGCGCTCCTGGGGCGTGCTCGTGAGGCTTGCGCCCAACCCAAGCCTTGCGACTTGGGGATAACACCCACCGGGTCCGGCGATGGAGAGTCAGCCACAACGCCGATGTCGAGAGGGTTGTCGGCAAGGCAACTGCCGGTGTCTGGCGCTGCTGTGCCGTTGAAGAGAGGCCGGTCGCCGAGGCAGGGTGCCGACCCTGGCTTGGGCACACATCCTGCATGCCACGACGGGGACGGTCCTCGAGGCCGGCCGACCTGCTGATCCGAGCCCGCCATGACCCGCCCGTTCTTGCCCTTGGTCCTCGCGGTTGCCAGCTGCACATCGTCGGTGGACAAGGGCCCGGGTGCAGACTGGACGTCCGACTCGGCAAACCCAGACCTCCACGACTCCGCTGAGCCCGAGCTGGTCTGGCCTGCCACCCTCTCCGAGACGGGGCTCTTCGAGGACATCGCGGCGGGCACCATCGCTGCCGATGTGTTGGCGTTCACGCCGGTCTGGCCCCAGTGGAGCGATGGCGAGTCCAAGGGGCGCTACTTCTCGCTGCCTCCCGGCACGCAGATCAACACCGAAGACCCCGACCTGTGGCAGTTTCCCGACGGCACACGGGCGTGGAAGAGCTTTCTTCGTGACGGCCAGCTCATCGAGACCCGATTCATCGAACGCCAAGGCTCGAACTGGATGTTTGTGTCGTACGCTTGGCGACCGGATGGGACCGACGCCGATGCGGTCCCCGATGGTGTCGAGAACGCCAGTGGCACGGACCATGACATCCCCGACCAGGACACCTGCTATCGGTGCCACCACGCGCTGGGTATTCAGGGCATTGGTGCCATTCAACAAGGGGCGGACAACCCCGAGGGCCAGCTGGATGCCTGGACGGCGGCGGGCCTGTTGAGCCACCCAATCGTGGGGTCGACGTCCGTGCCGGGCGAGGGCGTGACCCGGGAGGCGCTTGGCTACTTGCATGGCAACTGCGGGGCGTGCCATGTGGAGAGCTACTATGCGGCGACGTCGTTCCTGTTGCGCACCCGGGTGCCCGTGGGGGCGATGTTGCCCGAAGACACGCTGGTGATGCAGACCGCCATCAATGCGCCCACCCGCCACGCCACGTCCACGTCAGTGGCCATCGCTCCCGGAGACCCGGCCGCCTCGCAGGTCTACGAGCGCATGGCGCTGCGCGGCAACATCCAGATGCCCCCGGTGGGCACCGAGGTGGTCGACGAGCACGGTCTCGAGGTCATCGCCGCATGGATCGAAGGGCTCACGGTTGCCGAGTAGGGGCGTCCGCGGGGCCACTACTCGTTGCGGACGCCGCAGTCTTCGGGGGCCAGCTTGAGCAGGGCACAGACCTCCACCTCAAGCCCCCGCTCGTCGCCCGGACTGTACGTGGTGTGGACGGCGGACACCCGGCCCTCTTGGTCGATGAGAACGGTGTAGGGCAGGGTCTTTGCGGGGTTGTACTGGGCGACCACTCGGGTCTGGCTGTCGTGCAAGACCGGGAAGGTTGCGCCCGCTTTGCGGCACATCGGCTTGATCATTGCCCGGGAGCGGGCGTCGTCGATGCTGATGGCCACCACTTGCAGCCCCTTGTCGCTGTAGGTCTCCGAGAGGCGCTGCAGATGGGGCATCTCGACCTGGCAGGGCTGGCATGAGCTCGACCAGAAGCTGAGCAGCACCGTCTTCCCCGCCGCCGTGAGCTCGGAGAGCTTCACCTTTCCCTGGCCGGCGTTGACGTCGAGCAGTGCGAAGTCGGGCGCCACCTCGCCGGACGCCTGCGCAGGCAAGCCGGTCGCGAGCGCCACCCCTGCGAGGAGGATGGCTCGGGCCGTGTTGGACCGGTGGGGGGCAGACATGGGGAGCTCCGGGGTGTGGGGCGGCATCAAGCTGGGGTCACTGTCGTCAGTAAGCAAGCGGTGTGCCAGTTGGACAGGTGCGGGTGGCCCGATTCTTGCTCTGTGGTCCATGACACCGGCCCTGTGTCGGCCCTGCGCTGCTTCCCATTTTTCTTCCCCCTGGAGTCGATCATGTCCCGCCTCGCCCTGCTGCTGCCACTGCTCTTCGCCTGCTCCGACACGGGCAAGGACGAGGCCTCCGACGCGTCGGATGATGGTGGCGATGATGCCCAGCTCGACGGCGACACCGGCGACACGGGGGGTGCCCCGGAGTCCGGCGTGGCCGCACTCGGCCAAGGGGCCCACGACCTCGGCAGCATTGCGGTGACCGTGGTGGCCGTGCGCGATGACGGCCTGCGGACCCCGCGCGACCTGGCCTTCAACCCCGACGTGGCGGGTGAGCTGTGGGTTGTCAATCGAGCCAATGACTCCGCCACCATCTTCGAGAATATCGGTGAGGACGATCAAACCGTCGAGTCCAGGATCGACCCCTACGCGCTGCACTTCATGGAGGAAGTCTCCAGCATCGCGATGGGCGGGGTCACGTTTGGCGACAGCGACGCTCGCACCTTCGGGACCTGCCACGAGTCCCGCAACACCTACAACGACCGCGCCCGGCCCAACGACTTCATGGGCCCCACGCTGTGGAGCGCCGACCTCGACGTCTTCGCCATCTCGAACCCGGATGCGGTCGAGTACTTGAGCGAGCTGTTCGGTGGGTCGGTCGATCTGGGCAGCCACCTCGACATGCTCCATGAGAGCCCGAACTGCATGGGCATGGCCTGGGAGGCCGACAACATCTACTGGGTCTTTGATGGCTTCCACGAGACCATCGCCCGCTACGACTTCCAGGATGACCACCACATCGGCTTTGATGACCACTCTGACGGCATCATCGGCAAGGTCACGGGCATGACGGTCACCCGGATGGAGGACGTGCCGTCCCACATGGAGATCGACCTCGAGACCGGGTTGCTCTACATCGCGGACACCGGGGCCAATCGGGTGTTGGTGTTGGACACCGAGACCGGCGAGAAGGGCGCCCGCATCCGTGGCTTCGAGGCGGGCACGGACCACCACGAGCTTGATGGGGTCGACGTCTCGACTTTCATCGACGGCAGTGACATCGACGGGATGTCGGCGCCTTCCGGGCTGGACCTGGTCGACGGCACCTTGCTGCTGACCGACTTCGAGACGGGTCGGATCCTCGCCTTTGACCTCAATGGCGAGCTTGTCGACTGGGTGGACACGGGCCGTGCCGGGGGCATCATGGGCATCGAGGCCCGCAGCCTGAGCGACATCTGGTTTGTCGACGGAACGGCCGACGAGCTTGTGCGCCTGCAGCCCTGATCGTCAGGACAGTCCGAGCTTCTCCATCCGGCGGTACAGGGTGGCCAGGTGCACCCCGAGGATGGTGGCGGCTTGGTGCTTGTCGCCGTCGCAGTCCGCCAAGACGGCGGCGATGTGGCGTCGCTCGTGCTCTTCAAGGGCCGGCCGCAGGGCCAGCGGGGTGGGGCCCGGGCCTCGCCCCAGCGGCAGGTCTTCGACCTCGATGCGTTCCCCGTCGCCCAGGATCACGGCCCGCTCGATGGCGTTGGACAGCTCCCGGACGTTGCCGGGCCAGCTGTGCTGTTCCAGCGCCCGCATGGCCGCGTTGCTGACTTGTGGGGCTGGGCGGCCGAGCGCGGTGGCGTGGGCCAGGAGGAAGCGCTGGACCAGCGGGGCGATGTCGGTGGGGCGGTCCCGAAGGGGCGGAATGTCGATGCGCAGCACCTCGATGCGGTACAGCAGGTCGCTGCGGAACTTGCCGGCCTTGACCATCTCGTCGAGGGGGCGATTGGTCGCGGCCACCAACCGAAAGTCGACGGGCAAGGGGCGGTCGGAGCCCAGCGGCATGACCTCGCGGCTCTCCAGCACCCGCAGCAGCTTCACCTGAACCTCCAGGGGCAGCTCGGAGACCTCATCGAGGAAGACCGTGCCCTTGCGGGCGGCGCGAAAGACCCCCTCTCGGCGACCGGTTGCGCCCGTGAACGCGCCCTTTTCATGCCCAAACAGGGTTGCGTCCACCAAGTCGCGGGGCTGGGCCGCGAGGTTGACCGCGACCAGCTCTCTGTCCCGCCAGGGGGACTGGTCGTGCAGCGCCCGGGCGACCAGCTCTTTGCCGGTGCCGCTCTCGCCTTGGATGAGGACGGTGCTGCGGGAGCTGGCGGTCCGGGCCACCAGCTCCATCACCCGCTTCATCCCGTCGGAGACCGCCACAATCTCGGGCACTTCTTCGGAGTGGTGCAGCTGCTGCCGCAGCCGGTGGTTTTCTTCTTCGAGCTCCCGCATCCGGAACAGGCTCGTGACCTTGCGCTCCACCTCAACCAGCGAGAGGGGCTTGAGCAAGTAGTCATACGCGCCCAGCCTGAGGGCGGCGACGGCGGAGTCGACGGTGGCGTGGGCGGTCATGACGATGGAGCGGGTCTCCGGTCGGGACACCGCGAGGCGCTGAACGAGGGCTTCACCGCCCATCCCCGGCATGCGGAGATCGGTGATGACGACGGCAAACTCTTCCTCTTCCAGGCAGGCGAGCGCGGCTTCGGCATTGGCCACGCCGTGGGCTTCGTGCCCGGCCCGCTCCAGGAATCGCACCAGGTTGCGCCGGAGCACCGTCTCATCATCGACCACGAGAACACGGTTGTTCATTCTTCAGACTCCTCGGCGACCGACGCAGGAAGGTAGACACGAAAGCGGGTGCCCGATGCGCCCGGCACGTGGTCGATGCGCCCGCCCATGCCCTCGACAATGCGGGCGCTCACGAACAAGCCGAGGCCGGTGCCCTGGCCGGGCCCCTTGGTCGTGAAGAAGGGGTCGAAGACCCGCCCGACGACGTCCGCGGGGAGCCCCGGCCCGTTGTCCGCGACCTCGAAGGCGCAGCCCCAGCGGCTGGAGTGCACCGACAGCACCACTCTGGCGTTGGCGACATCGGCCACCGCGTCGAGGGCGTTGAGCCCCAGGTTCACGAGCACCTGCACCAGCCCGTCTCGCTGTGCGTACAGGGCGGGCAGGGACGGGCCCCCCACAACCACCTCCACCCCCTTGCTGCGGGGGTCGTGCTGGAGCAATCGGGCCACTTCGTCCAGCACCGTCAGGGGCCGGAAGTGGGACAGGCGGGGCGATGCCGGGCGGCCGAGGTCGACCAGCTCCCGCAGCAACCGGGAGATGCGCCGGACTTGCTCGCGGAGGACCGGCAGCGCTTTGCGGGCGTCGTCGGGACTCCACATTCGCTCCAGCATCTCCAGCTCCGAGGACATGCTGGCGAGGGGGTTTCCGATCTCGTGGGCGAGGCCGGCGGCGAGGGTGCCCAGCGCGGAGATCTTGTCTTGGTGGGCCAGCCGGGCGTGCATCTGGCGAAGCTCGGTGACGTCCCTGGAGACCTCGAGAACGCCGATAGGTTGACCGTTTTCGCCAATCAGTGGGACCGTCTCCACCTCGAGGACAGGCCCGAGCTCGCCCAGGTTGCGCTCTTCTCGGCGCGGCTGGCCGGAGCGCAACACCGCTGCCACGCTGGCTGCCGTGGCCTCTCCGCGACCGGGAAGCTCCGCGGCCACCCGTCCTTCGATGGGTCCGCCGAGGGCGGCCACCGCAGCGGAGTTTGCCCGCACGACCGCCAAGTCCCCGTCGAGCACGATGATCTGGTGGTGCATGGTGTCGAGCAGGCGGTCCGAGAATGCCCGCGCCTCCGAGAGCTTGCGGGTGCGGTCGACCACCCGGGCTTCCAGCTCGGCATGAAACCCCGCCAGGGCCCGGCTCATGGCGTTGAACTCGTGCGCCAGCGCGGCCACCTCGGCGGGCCCCCGCACGGGCACCTCGGCCCCCAGCTCGCCTGCGGCCACGCGGCTCACGGCCCGGGCCACCTCACGGACAGGGGCCCCGAGGCGACGGGCCAACAGCACCGCGAGGCCAGCCGAGAGCAAGGAGATGGCCGCCGCGACGAGCACACTGCGCCAGAGACCGGTCAAGAAGGGGCCGAGCGCACGACTCTCGGAGACCTCGACCCAGACCCCCCAGGGCAGCTCACTGGAGGGGGCATAGGCGGCCACGACGTTGTCTTCGCTGCCGACCAGCCGCCCCGACCACTCCTGCTGGGCTTGGGCCACGTCGGTCACCGCCGCGGAGAGCACTTGGCCGCGGGGGTCGTGGTGGCCGACGTCATCGAAGGTGTGGCAGACCACCGTGCCCGCCCGGTCGACGATGTAGGCTTGCCCGCCCAGCAGGCTCTCGGCCTGCTCAGTGAGCATCTCTTGGTGGAGGGTGAAGGTCAGCTGTCCACACAGCACCGACGCCCCGCTTCGCACCGCGATGACCACTTCGTGGGCCTGGCCGGCGCCAGCGTGAGTGACGTCCTTGTCGGTGTTTGCGGCGAGTTCTTGGCAGGCGGTCTTCGCCCAGTCGGCCGGGGCTGGTGAGCTGGTGCGTGGGCTGGCGGGGTCCCAGACCGCGGCCAGGCCGGAGGTGTTCTGGACTGCAGCGGTGAGCGCCTCCTGGTCCGGACCGTTCTTGGCGAGGTCCACCAAGCGGCCCCGCTGGCGCTGGACGAAGAGGTCGAGGTCCGCCCCATAGGCATCGGCGGTGCGGGCGACGTTCTCGCGGGCGGCTTGCTCAGCGAGCTCGAGTCCGCCCCACGTCAGGAGGGAGCCCACCAGGATCGACGGCACCAAGGACGCTGCCAGAAAGCCGGCGACGAGCTGGGTGTCGAGGCGATGAAACCAGCTCAGTCGGGGCGGAGACATGGGGCATCTCGGGTGAAGGCGGGACGGGTCTATTGCAAGGGACGCGCCACGGGTTGGCCGGGAAGGTCCAGGCGAGCAGCGGTCCATGGCGGCGTGGGCTTCGCAAATCTGCGAATCTGTCTCGCACCCGTGCGAACGGACCCGGGAGCCGGGGAAGCGAGGTCGCGGGTGGGTGGGGCTGGTCCGCCGGGCGCATCTTGGCACGACCGTTGCAACGAGATTGGTCCCTGAGCTCCCCCGCCGTGCGTGGTCGTCCCTGATGCGCAAGGCCACAGGACCGGCCTCAAGCCGATGCGAAGGGCTGGCCCCGCCCATTGGGTGCGCGGTCCCCTCGTTGGGACGGGCTGCAGACGCCGCGTCGCCGCTGGGGCCCTGACCCACTCGTCCGTTCCCGAACCCCTCTCGCCCCAGGTTGCCCATGACTCGCACTTCCCCACTCCTGTTCTTGGTGTGTTCGCTGGCCGGGTGCTCCGATGCCAAGCCTGCTGGTGCCGAGGGCGACGACAGTGGCGCGACCGCGTTGGCCGACTCCGGCGCTCCGTCCCCGGCCTTTGACATGCCCAAGATCTGGGGACTGGAGTCGGTCGCGGACCTGAACCCGGCGGACGACATTGTCGAGATCGAGCTCACCGCAGACCTCGCCGAGGTGGCCTGGACCGAGTCCGGCCTGACCGAGGTGTGGGCCTACAATGGCCAAGTGCCGGGTCCGCTGATCCAAGCCAAGGTCGGCGACACGGTCCGCATCCACTTCACCAACGCATTGGCCGACGAAAACACCATTCACTGGCACGGGTTGCGCATCTCGGACACCATGGACGGGGTGCCGGCCATCCAAGCGCCCGTTCAGACGGGCGAGACCTTCACGTACGAGTTTGTCGTGCCGGACGCGGGCACCTTCTGGTACCATCCCCATGTGCGCACTCATGTGGCCATTGAGCGCGGGCTTCAGGGCATGTTTGTGGTCCACGACCCGGCCAACCCGGTGGTCCCGGAGCGTGCCTTCGTGATTGACGATGTGTTGCTTCGGGGCAGCGCGGTCGATCCGTCCACCATGGACCACATGGCCCAGATGCATGGGCGCCTCGGCAACACCTTGTTGGCCAACGGCCAGACCGAGATGTTGACCGCCACCATGGTGCCGGGACAGCCGGAGCGCTGGCGCATCGTCAACACAGCGAATGCCCGCACGATGTGGGTGCGGCCCACCAATGCCCGTTGGCGGGTCATTGCGGTGGACGGGACGCTGCTCCCGACGCCGTTTGAGACCACCCGGGGACTGTTGCCCGTCGGCCAGCGTCTCGATCTGGAGGTCATCGCAGAGGACGGGGCCACCGAAGTGGGGCTACAGGTGGAGCTTCCGGACGGAAGTGGAGGATGGTCAGAGTACCCCGTGTACTCGGCCACCGTCGAAGGCGACAGCGGGGACGGTGCGTGGACCCAGTGGGACGCCGCGGCGCTGCCCGAGCCCGAGGCGGCCGTGCAGGAAGGCACACTGGTGCTCAACGCATTCGACGGCACAACGACGATTGACTGGACCATCAACGGGGACGTCTACGGGGAACACACGCCGCTGGAATTCGCCGGCAACACCCCCACGCTTCTCACCGTTCGGGACCGCTCACGCGCGGAGCATCCCTTCCACTTGCATGGTCAGTTCTTCCAGATCTTGTCTCGGGACGGCGAGGTCCTGCCCGAAGACGCTGGGCTGCGGGACACGGTGCTGGTGTCGGGCAGCGAGACCCTGGAGCTCTACACCAACTTCGACAACCCGGGCCGCTGGATGGCGCACTGCCACATCCTGGAGCACGCCGAGCTCGGCATGATGACGGAGGTTGTGGTCAGCGAGTGAGGCGGGTCGTGGTGGGCCGCTCGGGTTGGTGATGCAACACAAGGTCGGGGGGAATCCCCACCAGATCGCTCACCCGCGCGGCCCGTCGACCGAGTGCATGGAACAACCGCTTGAACAGCCCCTGCATCCCGTGCTCGTCTTGGATGTCGAGCCGTTCTTCGATGACGACGTAGCGCACTTCACTCATGTCGAGGTCGAGCTTCCCGTCGGCGACAAGCTGTGCCAGCACCGCCGGTACATCGGGGCGGTCCATGAAGCCAAAGCAGGCGAAGACCCTCGGCACGGGGCCATCCTCGATGAGGGTGCCGTGTGGCGTGTTGACCATGAAGGGGCGTTGGCATCGGTTGACATGCAGGACGATTGCGCCCCGGAACCGGTCATTGTCCACCTGGACCTGTTGCCAGTCGCGCACCAGCACAACCGTCGGGGCGTCGCTGGACGGAACGGTCGAGAGGTCCACCACCTGTCGTCGGCGCTCCACAAGTTGGCGTCCCCGTCGCCACACGCCCATCACAAAGAGCAGCACGGCAGCGATGCTCAGGGGAATCCAGCCCCCGCTCAGCACCTTGGGCGCAATCGCGAGAAAAAAGGCGAGGTTGATTGCGAGGAACAGCACCGTCGTTGAAACGCTCACGGCAGTGGGCCAGCGCCAGTTCTCGTGCATGACGACCGCGAAGAGCAGCGTGGTGATGACCATCGTGAGGCTGACGGCGATCCCATACGCATCGGCGAGACCACCCGAGGACCGGAAGATCAGCACCAAGCTTAGTGTGCCCACCAACAACAGCGTGTTGGCGACGGGCACATAGAGCTGGCCGCGGTGGTCGGGGGATGTGTGGCGAATGACCGCCCGCGGGAACCACTCCAGCCGCACGGCTTGTGCTGTGAGTGAGAACACGCCAGAGATGACCGCCTGCGAAGCCACCACAGTTGCGAGGGTGGCCAGCCCCACGAGGGGGATGAGCAGGCCATCGGGAGCGAGGTGGTAGAAGACGTTGTCGACCACTGTCGGGTCGCGGAGGAGCAACGCGCCTTGGCCCAGGTAGTTGAGCAACAGGCCCGGCAGCACGACCGCGAACCATGAGCGCTGAATGGGCTGGCGGCCAAAGTGCCCAAGGTCGGCGTACATGGCCTCAGCGCCCGTCACCGTCAGGAAGACCGCACCGAGAATGACCGTGCCATGCAGTCCATGGTCCCCGAAGAATGCGATGGCATGGAGCGGACTGAGCGCAGCGAGAACGGCCGGCGTTTGCACCACTTGGCGCAGCCCTAGCAGGCCGAGAACAATGAACCACAACAGCATCACGGGACCGAAGAGCTGGCCCACGCGGCGGGTGCCGAAGCGTTGGATTGCAAAGAGGGCAACCAGGATGGCCACGGTGACCGGGACGATGAAGCGCTCGAGCTCGGGGGCGACGACACGCATGCCCTCGACTGCACTGAGCACCGACAGCGCCGGCGTGATGATGCCATCCCCGAAGAGCAGTGCGGCGCCGAAGACACCCACCGCAGCGAGGGTCCAGTGGCGCCGTGTCCATTGTTCGATGTCGGCGGGCACGACGAGGTGCGCCAGAGCCAGCAACCCGCCTTCGCCCTGGTTGTCGGCCCGAACCACGAGCAGGACAAACTGCACCGAGACCACAAGCAACAGCGACCACGTCACCAGGGACAGGATGCCCAGGATGTTGGCTTCGTTGACCGGCATTCCGGCGACGCCGACAAAGCACTCTCGCACGGCGTAGAGCGGGCTGGTGCCGATGTCACCATAGACCACGCCGAGGGCGCCGATGGTCAATGTGAGGCCGCGGCGGGTTGCGGTTGTGGCGGTGGAGGAAGTCAAGGTCCGTGCTCATCGAGCCGGATGGCTTCCAAGCGGTGCACGGCGACCACGCCGACCCCCTCGAAGCGAACACCGACCCGTCCTGGGGGCCGCGCCGCGGTGTGGCCGTGGGCCACCGTCTGACCGTCCACCAGCCCCTTGATGTGCGTGCCGACAATATTGATGGAAAGGACATTCTTGACCGGTTCGGTCGTGCCTTCATCGAGGGTGCTGAGGGTGGGTGTCAGGGTCTCCAAGCGAAACGCCCCAGACGTGTCGACAGACAACGCCCCCGAGCCCGCGTCGCTGACGTGGTGGAGCACCTGTACGGTCCCGGAGAATGCCCGGAGGTCAACCCAGGCGTTGACTTGCACGTCGCCCAGTGTTTGGGGCAGAATCAGCTCCTCATGGCCGTCCACCGCAAGGGCAGTGCCGGCAGTGGGCCAGGACTTGCCGCCCAGCAGGGGAAGCTGTTGTGGCGTTGCAGTCCACGTCAAGGTGGTGCCGTCGTCGTTGACCGCGAGCGCCCCGGAGGCCCCTTGGGCGGGTGCCGCCACCGTTGGGGGTGGTAAACACATGGGGCAGTCGGGAACCGTGACCCCGAGGGCATGCTGAAAGACGAGCGCGCCGCCGTGGTCCGCGGTTGCTGCCACGACACCGTTCACAGCGAGGCCCAGGACCATCACCGCGCCGCCCACCGCGCGCTTCCAGCCGTCCCGAGCCCAGTGTTGCCCCACCTTGAGTGCCGCCACCCCCCAAGCCAACACCAGCACCGACAGGGCCAAGTCAGCATGTTCGCTGAGGGCGGGCTGCACCAGCGCGGGGATGCCGACAATGCTGTCGGCGGCGAGCCGTCCGCTGACAAACGCAGCTGTCGCACCCAATGCTGCGGCCCCCCACGCGCCGGTGCACCAGCGCTCATGGTGGGTCCATGGCCACGCCTGCGATGCCCCCTCGGCCGCCAAGGCGACGAGGAGCAACACAATGGGGAAGTGCACCACCATCGGATGAACATTGGGTGCAGAGAACATGGTGGGCCTCAGTGTGCGGAGGGCTCGGGGGCGCTCTTGGCCTCGCCGTGCTCGTGCTTGCTGTGGTCGTGGGCTTCTTGTGGCTTCAACGCCATGCCGCACTTGCTGCAGTCCCCCGGCTCATCGCTGGTGATGTCGGGGTGCATGGGACAGGCGTACATCGCGGTGGTGGCGGTCTTGGCCTCGTCCCCGTGGTGGCCGTGGGCCGCCGGTGCGTCGGCCTTCGTGTGGTGGTCGCCGTGGGGCTTGTCGACCTTGGCGGGGGTGGCGGCGGCCGGCGGTGCCGGGGTCTCGGACTCGGCGTCGCAAGCGATGGAGAAGACAAGGGGAAGGGCGAGGAAAAGGCGGGTCATGGGGACCTCCAGGATTGTGGGTTGAACGTGTGTTTAAGTGGACTCGGACGGGCCGTTGCGCAGCTCACGGCGCAGCAAGAATCCCTTCCAGATCAGGTAGAGGGCGGGAATCAACACAAGGGTGAGCACGGTCGACGACACCAGGCCCCCGACCATCGGCGCGGCGATGCGCTTCATCACGCGGGTGCCAGTCTCGGTGCCGAACATGATGGGCAGCAGCCCAATCATGGTGGTGGCGACGGTCATCAGCTTCGGCCGCACCCGGTCGACCGCACCGGCGGCGATGGCTTGCTTGAGGTCGTCCATCGAGGTCATGCGGCCTTCGGACTTGAACCGCTCATAGGCTTCATCCAAGTACACGATCATGACCACGCCGGTCTCAGCGGCAAGTCCCGCCAGCGCAATGAAGCCGACGCCCGCCGCGATGGACATGTTGAAGTCGGCCAAGTACAACAGCCAGATGCCACCAATCGGCGCAAACACAATGGTGCCGATCATGACCATCACCGTCTCGCCAAGCTGTCGGAAGTGGGCATACAACAGAATGAAGATGATGGCGATGGTGATGGGAACCACGATGGTCAGGCGTTCATTGGCCCGCTGCATGTACTCGTATTGGCCAGACCACACGAGGCTCACCCCTTCGGGCAGCCGCACCTCGCGCTCCACCACTGCGCGGGCGTTCTCGACGTATCCCCCCACGTCGGTGGTCGTCAGGTCCACGTAGATCCACGCCGTGCGGCGGGCATTCTCGCTCTTGATGGCCGGAGGACCCTTGGTGACCGCGATGTCAGCGACCTGACTCAGCGGCACGGTGTGGCCCAGCGGCGTGTGGACCGCCACTCGGCGCAAGGCGTCGAGGTCCCCGCGCAGCTCCCGTGGGTAGCGCACGTTGACGGGGTATCGCTCGAGGCCCTCGACGGTCTCGGTGACGTTCATGCCGCCGATGGCCGACATGATGACGTCCTGCACTTGTCGAATGTTGAGCCCGTAGCGGGCCGCATCTTGGCGACGCACGCGGATGTCGATGAAGTTTCCACCGACCACCCGCTCCGAGTACACCGACGCGGTGCCTTCGACCCCCTGGAGCACACCTTCAATCTCGGCGCCGACGGCCGAGAGCACGGCCAGATCGTCCCCCAGCAGCTTGATGCCAACCGGTGTCTTTATGCCCGTCGCCAGCATGTCGATGCGGGTCTTGATGGGCATGGTCCATGCGTTGGTCACCCCGGGAATCTGCACCATGCCGTCCAGCTCGGAGATGACGTCCTCGATGGTCTTGTCGTCAGGCCAAGTCTCGGGCGACGTGAGCAGGATGGTGGTCTCAATCATCGTCAGTGGGGCGGGATCGGTCGCGGTCTCGGCACGACCGATCTTGCCGAGCACGTGGGCCACTTGGGGGTGTTGGGTGATGATGCGGTCGGTCTCTTGGAGCAAGTCACGGGCCGCTGTCACCGAGATGCCCGGTGGCGTGGTCGGCATGTAGAGCAAGTCGCCTTCGTTCAGCGGCGGCATGAACTCGTTGCCCAGCTGACTCATCGGCCAGATGGTCGCGGCGGCGATGCCGACGCCGAGGGCCAGCACGGCAAGCGGTGCCTTCATCACCAGCCCGATGATGGGCCGATAGATCCAGATGAAGAGACGGGACAGCGGGTTCTTGGACTCGGGACGAATGTTTCCGCGCACCAGGTAGAACATCAGCACGGGGATGACTGTGATGGCCAGGATGGCCGAGAAGCCCATCGCAAATGTCTTGGTAAACGCAAGGGGACCAAACAGGCGGCCCTCCTGTTGTTCCAAGGTAAACACGGGCAAGAACGACACGGTGACGATGAGCAGCGAGAAGAACAGCGCGGGGCCGACCTCCTTGCTGGCCTCAATGACCAGCGTGGCTTGGTCCTTGTCGGGGTCTCGCTCCCGGTGTTTGTGCATGTTCTCGACCATGACCACACTGGCGTCGACCATGACCCCCACCGCGATGGCGATGCCCCCCAAGCTCATGATGTTGGCGTTGAGACCGAGCAGCTTCATCGCAATGAAGGACAGCAAGACGCCAACCGGCAAGGTGAAGATGGCGACCAGCGAGCTGCGGATGTGCAGCAGGAAGACCATGCAGACGAGGGCGACCACCAGCATCTCCTCCAGCAGCTTGTCTTGGAGGGTCTGGATGGCGCGGTCGATCAAGCTGGAGCGGTCGTACGAGACGTGGACCTCGACGCCCTCCGGCAAGCCGGACTGGAGCTCTTCGAGCCTTTCTTTGACGTCAATGATGACCTGGCGGGCATTCTCACCGAAGCGCATGATCACGATGCCGGTGACCACCTCGCCTTCGCCGTTCATGTCCACGAGCCCACGGCGCATCTCGGGCCCCATCTGCACCCGGGCCACTTGGCTGAGCAGGATGGGGACGTGTTGGCCCGGATCGAGTGCGATGGGAATGGTCTCGAGGTCGGCCAAGGAACGGATGTAGCCCTGGCCCCGCACCATGTACTCGGTCTCGGCCATCTCGATCAGCCGGCCGCCCACGTCCATGTTGGCGTCTTGGATGGCGGTCTTGATCTGCTGGAGCGACACCCCGAAGGCACGCAGCTTCTCGGGGTCCACTTCGACCTGATACTGGCGCACAAAGCCGCCCACGCTGGCCACTTCGGCCACGCCGTCCACGCCCATGAGGTCGTAGCGCAGGTACCAGTCTTGGACCGAACGAAGCTTGTCGAGGCTCACCCCCCGGAAGTTTGCCGCGCGGCTCAGCTCGTGTGTCGAGATCCGGTCGTCGCCGTCTCGATCGAAGGCCTGGTGGAGGAAGTGGACCGACTCATCGGCCCAAGCCGCCGGTGAGGCCGCTTTGGTGGGCGGCGTCTCGACGGAGAACAGCTCATGCAGCATGGCATCGCTGTAGAGGTCGCCCTCGTCGGGGGCGGGCAGCTCCTGGTCGGAGACCGTGTGGTCGCCGTTCTGGTCAAACTTGTCTTGGAGAACGCCGGTGCGGGGGCTGAAGTCCGCCAAGGAATACTCATAGATCCAGCCCACGCCCGTGGCGTCTGGACCCAGTGCCGGCGTGACCCCCTTGGGCAGCTTGCCTTGCACAAAGTTGAGGTACTCCAACACCCGGGAGCGGGCCCAATACAGATCGGTGCCGTCCTCGAAGATGATGTAGACCATCGAGAAGCCGAAGAAGGAGTAGCCGCGCACATCTTTGGCGTAGGGCACGGCGAGCATGGCGGTCGACAGCGGGTAGGTGACCTGGTCCTCGACGACCTGCGGTGCCTGCCCGGGATACTCGGTGTAGACGATGACCTGCACATCGGAGAGGTCCGGGATGGCGTCCACCGGTGTCTCTTTCAAGGCCCACAGGCCCAGCACCACGGCCAGTGCGGCCAGGAGCAGCACGAAGAACCGGTTGCGGACGCTGCTCTCGATGATTGAGTCAATCATCGGTGGGCTCCATGCGCATCGTCTGCGCCGTGGTCTTCCCTTGTGTGGGCTTCATCGGGGTCTGGCACCTGATCCAGGAACATGCCGCACTTGGGACAGCGCCCGGGCTCGTCGCTCACGACCTCCGGGTGCATGGGGCACGTGTATTGGCCCGGTTGTGCGCCATCCGTTGGGTTGACCTTCGCCAGCTCTGCGGCGGTCGCCGGACGCTCTTCGAGGAACATGCCGCACTTGGGACATGCGCCCTCGGCGTCACTGAGCACCTCGGGGTGCATCGGGCAGGACCAGACGGTGGTGTCATGGCCGGCGTGCGGGTCTTCCTCCGTCTCTCCTCGCGCCGACGCCAAGATCTTCTGCAGTGCTTCTTGGAGTTGGCTCTCGGAGTCGATCAGGAACTGTCCGCTGGTGACGACCAGCTCGCCGTCCGCCAAGCCCGACGTCACCTCGGTGATGCGGTGGTCGCCTTGCAGTCCGGTGGTGATCTCCCGGGGCTCAAAGCGGCCCTCACCGTGGGCAATAAACACCAGTTGGCGGCGACCCGAGTGCAGGATGGCCGCGGTGGGCACGGCGATGACATCGTCCTTTCGGCGAAACTGGATGTGCACCGTGGCGAACATGCCAGGCTTGAGGCGCACGCCTGGGTTGTCGAACTCAAGGCGAACGGTGAGGGTGCGGCTCTGTTTGTTGAGCGTGGGGTAGATGTAGGAGACCTTGCCGTCGATGGCGTCGATGCCAAAGTTGGTGAGCTCGAGCTGGGCCGGCTGGTCCACCTCCACCCACGGTGCATCGTGCTCGTAGACCTCAGCGGTCACCCAGATGCGCTGGAGGTTGCCGATGCGGTAGAGGTCCTTGCCCGCCGTGACCCGGGCCCCCTCCACGACGTTCTTGTGCAACACAAAGCCTGACTGTGGCGCACGAATGGGCATGGTGCGCGCCGCCTCGCCCCGGCTGGCAACGGCATCGATGTCTCGGGCTGCGAGGTCAAACAGCTCCAGCTTTCGCCGGGCGGAGCGAGTCAAGGGGGCGTCGGGTCCCTGCATGCGGATGGCCAGCAGGTACTCCTCCTGAGCGGCGACCAGCTCGGGGGAGTAGATGTCGAAGAGGGTCTGGCCTGCGCGAACTTGCTCGCCAGTCTTGTCGACTCGAATGCGCTCGATCCAGCCGGAGAAGCGAAGGTTGACGACCGCCAGCTCGTCCTCGCCCACCTCAACTTCGCCAATGGTGCGGATGTGACGAAACACTGTGGTGAGGGTGACCGGTGCGGACTCGACCCCGATCTGTTGGATGACACCCGGGTCGATGTTGACGAGGTCTCCGCTGGCTTGGAGCTCGTCCTCGTAGATGGGGATGAGCTCCATGCCCATCGGGGACGTGCCCGGGGCGTCGCGGATGTACGAGGGGTCCATTGGGGCGCGCCAATAGATGATCTTCCGCTCGCCATTGGCGGAGGCCGTGCCCTTGGCTTTCGCGGCACCCCCGTTCATGGGGGTGAGGTTCATGCCGCAGATCGGACAGGTGCCGGGTCCTTCCTGGACGACTTGGGGATGCATGCCGCAGGTGTAGAGGTCGGCGTCGGCGGCTTGTTCGTGGCTGGGCGACCGGGGCTGGTCCCCGCAGGCCACCAACCCAAGAAGTGCGAGCAACAGTGTCGCAAGAAGCAGAGGGCGGCTCATTGTGGGACTCCCAGGGGGTCGACGCCGAGCAGCGCGGTGGCCTCGGCACGATGCAAGTGTGTGTCGACGATGGCGACGATGCGGGCGCGCTCCAGGGCGAGCAGGGCGACCTCGGCTTCGAAGAGCGAGGCGAAGTCAGCGCGGCCCACGCGGAACTCGGACTGGGTGGTCTCCAGGACCGCTCGGGCCCCTGGCAGCAACCGCTCGTCATAGGTTGTGGCCTTGCGGTGGGCGCGTGCCCAGGCCGCCAACACTGCCCGGGTGTCGGCCTCGATGGTGTCGAGCACGGCGGCCTGCTGGGCGCGGGCCATCGACGACTCTTCGCGGGCGGCGGCTTCGGCACCGAGGGCGCGTTTCTTGCTGCCCACCGGCAGCGGAAGTCCAATGCCGATGGACACAAGGTCCGTCCCGGGGTCCATCTCGGTCTGCACGGTGCGCAGTCGGTAGCCGGCCCAGACCGTCGGGTCGATGCGGGCTTCGGTGCGTGCGAGAACGGCGCTGGCGTCGGCGGTCTGCTCGTCGGATGCCAGGCGGGCCAGCACGGGACGGTTCACCGTGGCGAGTGCGCGCCAGTCCTGCGCAGGGGGGGCCGTCAGCGCCGCCAAGCTTGGGGGCGTGTCGAAGGCATCCGGTGCTCCGTCCCGGGAGAGAGCCCCCGTGAGGCCCGCACGGAGCGCCCGCTCGGTCTGGGCGAAGTCTTCGAGCTCGTCGGCCAGCTGGTCCCGCAGCACCTCCAGACGCAACACCGCGTGTTGGCCCAACGTGGCGGTCTCGTAGTGGACTCGAGCAGAGGCCAACAGCTCCTCGACAAGGGCCAAGTGCGCCTCGGTGACGGCTTCCAGCTGGCGGGTGCGGCCGAGCAGCCACCACGTCCGTGCGACGCTTGCTTGCAACATCAGCGCGGCTTCGTCTTGGTTGTGCCCAGCGGCATCCGCGCGGCGTTCGAGGACCGCTCTGCTCTGCTCACTCCACCTGCGCGGCCGCAGTGTCTGTTCGACCTTGAGCTGCACCCCACCCATCGCGTGGTCGCCAATCCAGCCGGTGGTGAGGGGCGCGTTGGCGTACTCAATGGCCACCATCGGGTCCATCCAGGCGCCCGCGACATCGGCCCGATGGCTCAGCGCGCGCGCTTGTGCCCCGAGCGCATCGAGGCTTGGGTTGGCGTCCACGGCTTCGGTCTGCAGTGCCCGCAGTGTGGCGTCAGGGTCTTCTGCCCAGGCTGGGTTGCCCAGACCCAGCAAGACGGCCACGGCCATTGAGAAGCGATGGAACAAAGAAGCACCTCCGGTCGCCCTGAGGAGCACGTTCCGTGCCAAGGCATCCCGATGGATGAGTGGAGGCCCCCACACGGGACAGTCGGCGTCGCCCTCGCCAACGCGCCGCGCCCCCTTTCGCAAGACTGCGAGAGGGCTTCTCGGTTCTGCGACCGGCTGGGCTCAGTGGGTGGGTGTTCGGGACCCCACGCGTTGGGTGCTGCCGCCTGGCGTGCGGTCCCGGCTGGGTGCGTTCAGTCGGGCCGTCGCGCTGGACTTGGGTGGCGCCCAACCCAACGGGGTCTGCACAGTGTCGCCGTCACTGATCCTCGGGACTGCCGGACCCGGCTGGGGTGGTGGGCTCGGCGAGCACTGTGTCGAGCGTCTCCAGCAGCATCCCCACAGCCACCCACAGCTCGCCCATGGTGGTGTCGAGCGAGCCCTGTGCGCAACGACAACTATCCGCACCCCTCGGCGACAACTACAATTCCCCATCCGCGGGGTAGTTGTCGTCAGCGGCCAGCCAGGCCGAATATGGCGATTGCTCCAAGGTTCTCGTCTTCTGCTCAGTCTGGTCCCAGAGCCGCCTGGGCTTTCTGGGCCTGCTCGGTGCGGACGCTCGGCCCAGTCATCTCCAGAATGACCGAGTGGTGCACCAAGCGGTCGATGGCGGCCGCGGTGGTCATCGGGTCCTTGAAGATCTGGTCCCACTGCGAGAAGACCAGGTTGCTCGTGATGATGACGCTGCGTCGTTCGTACCGCTCCGCGAGGAGAGTAAACAGCACCTCCATCTCGGCCCGGTCCTGCTGGACATAGCCGAGGTCGTCGAGGATGAGGGCGTCGTAGCGGTCGAGCTGCTTGAGGGTCCGCTCCAGCGTCAGGTCGCGCTTCGAGGCGAGAAGGCGCTGGACCAGGAGGTTCGTGGAAGCGAAGAACACCTTGCGTCCGCTCTGCACCAGCTCATGGCCGATTGCGCAGACGAGGTGGGTCTTCCCACGTCCAGGAAGGCCGAACACAAGCAGGTTGTCGCCACGGTCCACGAACCCGCCCTCGCACAGCCGTGGCAGCAGCCGCTGGGTCTTGATGGTCAGCCTCTGGACGTCCAGGCTCGCCAGGGTCTTGCCGTGGGGCAAGTGGCTGCCCTTGAGGTGACGCAGAACGCGGCGCTGACGGCGCTCCTCGACCTCCAGCTCCGCGAGATGGTGCAGGAAGGCGCCAAAGGTCCAGCCGCCGTCCTCGGCTTGGCGGGCCACATGGCTCCAGTGCTCCTGGAAAGCTGGGAGCCTGAGGCTCTTCAGCAGCAGCTTGAGCGAAGCCTCGCGATTGGGGGTGGCGCTCACAGGGCACCCCCCGTGAGCAGCGCGTCGTAGCCACCGAGGTCCGGCGTGTGGGCGACCATGGCCGGCACTGCGGGCTTCTCTGCGCCCACCAGGGCCTGGACCCGGCCGATGGTCGGCACACGCCCCTCGTCCAGCAGCAGCACCAGCGCGGCCTCGACGTCGGCCTCCATGGTGGATGCCGCGAGGTGGAGCACGCGGAGGTAGTCCAGGTCGGCGTAGCGGGGCTCGACATGGTGCTGGGTCAAGGCATCGTAGGCTCTGCGGAAGACCAACGTGGGGAAGAGGTCCTCGCGGAAGTGGTAGTGGGCGAAGGCGCCGGGCTTGCGCACCAAAGACCAGATGACGTGCCGGTAGTCGACCTTGTGGCCGTTTCGGCCGCGCAGGCGGGGAAAGCTGAGCTGACGGGCGCCGGCGTACCAGATGTCGAGTCGGTCTTCGTACATCCGCACCCGGACGAACTCTCCGATGAGCCGCGAGGGCACCGAGTAGGCATTGTGTTTCACCCGAATCGTGCTCCAGCCGGTGACCCGCACGTCGAGCTCGCGGAAGTCGACCACCCGCTCAACGACGAGAGGCCGCATGCATGCGAGTTCTTTGGCCACCGCCGGCGCCCGAAGCGCGTTGCCCGCACGGACGGCGCCTTCGAGCCACCCGCGGTAGTCATCGACGCTCTCGAAGTCTCGCGACCCTCGGAGGAGGAGGTGCTGCTCCAGGCGGCGCTTCAGGGCTCCGTTGGCGGCTTCGACGTCCCCGTTTTGGTGCTTCTCACCGACGGCGATGGTGCGCGGCTTCATGCCGTAGTGCTCGACCAGCTCGACGTACTCGCGATTGAAGGCGCGCTTTCCACTGGGCAGGTCGTGGGTGGCGGCCGTTGAGTTGTCGGTCTGGAGCCACCGCGGCACCCGGCCCAGTGTGAAGATGGCGTCCTGCAGCCCATTTCGGAGGGCGTCCATCGACTCGGACTGGCAGATGGTCACCCACTGCCAGTTGGAGACGGGCAGCACGACGTTGCACAGAAGGTGGTCGAAGGCCTCGCCGGCGATGGTGATGCCCAGGCAGTGGGCGTAGGTGAAGTCGAGCTGGAGCGCGTCGCCGGGAGGGTGCGCCTGAGCGAAGAACACAGCCTTGTCGGGGCCCTCGGTGGCCCGCCACCGGCGCACCCTTCGCTGGAAGCTCCGAAGCTGACCGGCCTCGTAGCGGCCTGGCCGCAGACCCATCAGAAAGGTGAACAGCACCTTGCCCTCGAGCTCGGGGGCGTCGGCGAGCATCTGCCGCATGAGCGCCCAGTCCTCGGCGTCGAAGGGGTCTTGTCGTGTGCGCCACTGTCGTGGCTCTTTGAGCTCCGAGGGGAGCTTGCCAATGTCGCGGTACTTCCGGGCGGTCTTGCGGTCCATCCCGGCACGCATCGCTGCAATGCCGAGCTGGTCGTGCTTGTTGAGTTCTTCCATCAGCCTTCTCACCTGCTTGTCTGTCACCACGGCGAGCTCCCGGCGAAAGCTGCTCGGGTAGCCGACGTGGTTCAGGGGGTGTCAGCGGTGGGGAGGAATAGTTGTCGCTGATGGGGAGGAATAGTTGTCGCTGGGCAAGCCCTGGGCCGACCGGGTGAGGGCGGTCAGGCCCATGGCTTCGGCCGACCGCGCGAGGTCCTCCACGATGCGGCGCACTTCCGGGGTGATGCGCCGGTTGCCCCGACCCAAGCTGTCGTGGGCCTTGCGCAGCTGGCGGGCGCGGCGGCGGAGCAGCGTCCGGTCGCGATCGGACAGGGGGGGAGGCGGTGGGGTGGTCATGGGGCGCCTCCGACTTGGGCGTTGCGCACATCGACAGAGTCTGGCGATCCGTCTGCGTGGACCCACACGAGGCTACCACTGCGGCCAACACCGGCCCACTGCATCTACCGCCGGTACACATACCCCAGACTCGCCGTGCTCAAGAACGCCAGCGACACATGGCCCCCGACCTCCACAAACAAGCCAGAGTGAGGCCCGTTCCACTGCAACCCAACCGGCAGCGAACCCCAACCCAAGGAGCTCGTCGACACCGAAGGTTGAGTATACACCGACCAGTGGGCGCCCATCGGTGGGGCAATGGGCAAGCCCACCTTGGCCCACAGGGCACCACCTTCGATGTGCACACCAATGTAGCGGGGGGACGCGGGGTCGTTGAAGCGATGCCGCCAGATGCCGCCCCCGCCCGCGAGCGGCAAGTGAAAGCTATCTTGGCTGAGCACCCCGCCGAACAACACAAGGCCGATGTCAGTGGCCTGGCCTTGGGGCCGGGCAAACCACAGGGTGCCGCCCCCGCCGGCCGCGTCTTGCGCGAGGGCTGCCGACGCACCGTCCCCCACCGAGACCGGGGCCGACGGGTCGGCGGGAATCGGAGGCGCCACCGTCATCAGCGAGGCACATCCCGCGCACAGCACCAGGGTGCAGAGCCGCATCAAGACCTACCTCCAGGTTCTTGCCGGCTGGCTATCCTGGGGCTGGCTTGCCAGGGCAACCACCCCCGTGGCGCGGGCCCCCTCGTCCCGGGTTCCCCACCGCAGTACGGGGACCCCGCAGGGCCTTGGCTGGGCCGAGCAGCCGATTCCTGAATCCCACGGAGATGGCGTGAAGCAGGACATTCTCGACCATGTTTGCACGCTCACTGGGGCCCGTTCGGCCCGGCGCCTGGAGCGGGTTCAGTCCTTGTGGCGGGGCTACGGCGAGGTGGTGCGGGTGGCCCTCGATGGTGGACCCCGCCCGACGGTGGTGGTCAAGCTTGTGCAGCCGCCCCCTGGGGCCCATCCACGCAAGCTGCGGTCCTATGCGGTGGAAGCGGCGTTCTACCGGCACTTCTCGCTGCGGTCTCGCGCCCGTGTGGCCCGGTGCTTGGGGCACTGGACCGATGGCGCCCGCTCGCTGTTTGTGCTGGAGGACCTGCACGCCGCGGGCTTTCCGGCGCCCCTGCGGCCGCTGACCCCCGCCCGGCGTCGCATGGGGCTGGCCTGGCTGGCGGACTTCCATGGGTCGTTCATGGGGGTGGCCCCCGAGGGCTTGTGGCCAGTGGGCACCTACTGGCACCTCGCCACCCGTCCCGAAGAGCACCGCGCAATGGGCAACCTCGCCCTCAAGGCGGCTGCGGCGGGGCTGGACGCGGCCCTCAACCGTGCCCAACACCAGACCCTCGTGCACGGCGACGCCAAGCCCGCAAACTTCCTGCGCACGGCCGATGACCGCGCGGTGGTGGCTGTGGACTTTCAGTACGTGGGTGGTGGGGCGGGCATCAAGGACGTGGCCTACTTCTTGGACGCCCACCAGACCGTGGCCCAGCGGGACCAGGACCTGCGCTTCTACTTTGACCGGCTGCGCGGGGCGATGCCCAACACCATCGATGGGGACGGTGTGGAGGCGGAGTGGCGGGCGCTGCTGCCGGTGGCCGAGCAGGACTTCGCGCGCTTCTTGGACGGCTGGGGTGCATAGGGTGGTGGTGCTCTGGACGGCGCTGCTGCTGTGGGCCCCCGTCGCCCTCGCCCAGGCTCCCGCTCCCCCGGCTGTTGCCCCGTCCGCTGCTTGCCCCGCTCTCGTGGGCACCACCGTCGATGTGCCCCACTTGGCTGAGGTCTTGGCCGGCGGTGTGGACCCCAACGGCACGTGCCCCGTCACCCGCGCCGTGCGCCGCCGGCTCGGCTTCTTGGAGCTGATGGTCGGGGTGCTCGTGCCGCCCCTGGGGGTGGTCATGATGATCAACCCGGGCACCACGTCCCGCACCGACGCCGTGCCCCTGCTCACGCTGGCGGTGGGTTGGGCGTCGATGGATGCGGTGGATGTGCTGCTCGGTGCCGGTGCCGATCCTCTGTCGCCCGGCGTCGGCCGGCAGAGTCCTCTGCACGCCGCGGTGGCCGCCGATCTCACCACCGATGAGGCCCGGTGGACCCACCGCCTGCTGCGGGACCGGACCGTGCCTTCGGATGTCCTGTGCACCGACACCTCGACCCTCGATGCCTTGCGCAAGGCCCCGACGGTCCGCCAGCGGCTCGAAGCGGCGGGCATGGCCACGGGTGGCCGGGACTGCGGGGGTGCCACGTGGCTGCACCGGGCCGCGCAGTCTGGTCACAATGCTGATATGCAGGCCATTGTGGCGTCCGGGGACGTGCGGGTAGACGCACCGGACGACCGGGGCCGCCACGCGGTGTTCCTCGCCGCCCAGCGGGAGCACTGGGACACCGTGGCGTGGCTGGTGGAGGCCGGGGCCCCGCTGAAGGGCGCCGGTGGAGAACAAGGCTCCATCCTGCACGAGGCCGCCCGGGGAAAGCGCCTGGATCTGCTTCAAGATGCCCTCACAGAGGGTGTTCCCATCAATGACATCGAGGAGTCGGGCCAGACGCCCTTGCGCACCGCCGTTCGGGCCGGCTGGCCGGAGGGGGTGGCGGTGCTGCTCGTCGCGGGAGCCAAGCCCGCGCTGGGCCAAGGTGGTGAGGCCGCCCTGCTCCACGATGCCGTGATGGGCGGCAGTGTCGATGTGCTCCGCACGCTGCTGGACGGGGGCCTCTCCCCAGCGCTGCGGGGGCCGGACGGTGTGGAGGTGTTGGAGGACGCCTGGCACCAGGACGCCCTCGACCTCGCAGCGGTGCTGGTGGCCCACGGGGCCCGGCTGGAGCGGGTCCGCATCGGCTACGACCACGAGTCCGCGCTGGAGGCTGCGCTGCGCCGCAAGCGCATGGACTGGGTGGCCCTGCTGGTGCCCGCCTCATCGGCGGCGGTGCTCGAAGATGCCGTCGTGGACGCCTTGATCCACCATGATCTCGATGGCGTTGCGGTGCTGCTGGACGGGGGCGCAGATGCGCAGCGGGGCCTCGCGTGGATGGCGGCGTGGGGGCGGGACACCGACGCGGACTGGCTGCGAGAGCGCGGGGTTCGCTACCCCGAAGATGCCCTAAACTACATGATTCCCGAGGCGACCTTTGCCCGTGTGACCCAAGCGCTGGACGAGGGTGCGCTGGCCCACCCTGGCACGCCACACCGGCACGCGCCCGTGGACCTGGCCCTGGATGCGGGACAAGCCGAGGTGGTGGGCCTGCTGGTGCAGCGGGGTGCACCGGTGCCCGACAGTCTCTGGCGCGACGCCCTGCGCACCGACGACCCCCAGTGGGTGCATGCGCTGGTCGCGGCCGGGGTGCCCCCAGACCTCGATGCCGTGGAGCGGGCCGTTCTTGCCGATGCACCGCTGTTGCTGGCGGAGCTGCTGCCGGGTGCGGGCTTGGACCGCCGGGACTTGCGTCGGCTGATGTGGACGGCACGGGGGCAGCAAGCCGGAGCGCCCGTCAAGGACCAGCTCAAGGCGGCCCGAGATCAACTCAAGACGGCTCGGGCCGCCCAGAAGCAACCCTGACGTGCATGGGTCCCGTCACTGGATAGTCTGTCGGCCACGGCGGGGTTTTGATGGGCAGCTTTCTGGCGAGTGCGCACCTGAAGACGGACAACCGGGACAAAGTCGTCGAGCGGTTGACCCGCCGCATGGCAAAGCGCGGCCTGCACCCCTGTGACGACCCCGCCCAAGCGGAGCGCACGCTGATTGTGCACGTGGGCGGCGGCTGGACCTCGATCTACGACAACCAGGAAGACCAGGAAGAGCTCGACAAGTCGCTGCTCAAGCTGACCCGGAAGCTGGATGTGGTGGGCTTCTCGGTGCTGGTCCACGACAGCGACGTGCTGATGCTGGAGCTGTTGCAAAACGGCAAGTCCGTCGACCAGTTTGACTCTTGGCCCGGCTACTTCTCGGGCAAGGCCCCCAAGGTCAAGCCCAAGTCCCACGTGCGGGCCTGGCTGGGCTGCTTCCCCGGCCAAGATGGCGCACTGGACGAGGTGTTCCGCAACAAGGCCGTCTTCGCAGATGCGGCGCTGAGCCCCCTGTCGACGGCCACGGGGGTGGCCTTGCACTGCTTGAACACATCGGCCCGCTACCTGCTCCAAGATGGTCTGCTGGAGGGCTATGTCGCCCTTCACTTCCGGTCCATAAAGAGCGTGGCATCGGCCGAGGCGCCGGGGGGACCGCCGCGCTTGTGCACCGAGTGGGAGCTGGTCGCCGAGAAGCACGGCGTGGCAATGCCCGACAATGCTGTGCAGGCGGTGCAAGTCGCCGAGCATGGCCACATCGAGCTGCACCTGAGCACCCGCAACGTGGGGGGCGCCGGTCAAGGCCTGCGGGTGGAGGTGGTGGACCCTGGTGGCCATGTCGACTGGACCCACGCGCGGGTGCTCTTGGGCGACCCCCGCAAGCAACAGGCTGTGGTGGTGCCGTTGGTGCCCACGGGCCAAGGTTGGGCCGTGACGCTGGCGGAGGCTGACCTTCCCCCGGGCATTCCCACCGGCGGCAGTGCCTTGGCGCCCCACAACATGCTCCAGCGCATGCATGCCCAGTTTGCGACCACCGTGCACGCCTCCGCGATTGGGCAAGCCCGGACGGCCGGCGAGGGCCATGCAACCCTGCGCATCGCCCCGCTGACCGGCACCGGCACCCACCAAGACTTGCCCTACACGGTGATGTCCACGGCGCAGCGCCCCCTGCGGGCCCCGGCAGACCTCCACCCCACCATGCTGGATGCACTGACCCGGAGTGACCTGGTGGTGGGCTTTGTGGCGCTGCCGCCGGAGGGGCTTCCGGCGACGCTCCAGGCCATCGCGGAGGCCATCGCGCCGTGGGTGCCCCACAACGGCAAGGTGACCACGGTGCGCCATGCCACCGCAGGCACCGGACTTCTCGGCCAGCTCACCGCTGTGGGTCGGCCCAAGATCTCGACGGGCTCGGCGGCCCGCTTCTTCCAGGGCAAGCGCTGGTCGGCGCTCGGGGCCCACCTCTCCGACGGTGGTGCCCAGGTCGAGGTGGAGTGGGGCCGTGACCCAGAAGCGCTGCCTGTGCGCCTCATGGCCGGCCGGGGCTACTTCCCCAGCGCCCAAGACCAGGGGGTCATCTCGGTGGGTATTCCGGCGAGTGATGGTGCCCAAGACGCCTTGAGCAAGGCCATTGACGACATCTGCGAGGCGGGCCCCGTGCTCCAAGCGTTTGTCACCCGCTGGGGGGAGTGCGCCGCCCCCGATGCCACACCCTATGAGCAGGCCTGTGGGGTGCATGGGCAGTGCACCTTGTCCAGGCGGTGGCTGGGCCGGTGGCTGCGTGGGCTCGGGCAAGGCACGCTGTGGCTGGGTCCTGAGCTACAGGCTGTGGTGGGTGTTCTCGAGGATGGCGTGGCCGTGGGCAGCGCGGTGCGGCTGGACGTGGACGACACGGCTGCGATGGAGGCGCGCCTCGCGGTGGTGCTGCCATCGGGGCTCGACTGGCAGGCCGGCATGGCGCAGCGCAGCTTGGTGTAGGCTGGTCTGGTGGGGCCACCCGCTGCGCATCCCCAAGCGCAGGCTCGCCCTGAAGGCCCCGGAGGTCCTGTGTTTCAGCCCGAGCTGCTCACCGCCGCGGACGACGTCGCCGAGGCGGTGCTCGACACGGCCTACCGCTTGGCCGCAGCGCGCATCGCGGGCGAAGAGGCCGTCTGTGAGGCCATCTTCGCGGTGCCCACCGGCTGGTCCGCGCCGCCGCTGCGCTTGGAGCCCCAGCGCAAGCTGCTCGGGGGGGACGTGCTGCCCGCGCTGGTGCACCACCTGTCGCTGCCGGCGGCCTGGCGCTGGTGTGGGCCGCTGGCGGCCGAGACCTATGAGCAACGGCGCCAAGAAGCCGCGGAGTTCGTGAGCCTCGCCGAAGACCACTCGCCCGTCCCCGTGCCCCCCGCGCGGTGGCTGCACTGGCGCTTGGGCCCCACCACCGTGCCGGGGCTCATCTTGGGCCTCGGCAGCGACGACCGGGTGGCGTTCTTCGAGTACGAGAGCTTGGTGTCGGGCCACGGCACCTATGACGAGGCGGAGCAGGAGCTGGTGTCGCGGCTGACGGGGTTCACAGGACCCCAGCGCGCGCCCCCGCGGGTCACGGGGGTGACCGCGCCGTGGCTGAGCCGGTGGGCGACGCACGAGGCGGGCTTGCTGGTGGACATTCCCTTGCCGGTGCTGCTCGCATCCACGGTCGCCGAAGCTGGCCAGCGGCCGGCCACACTGCGGGCGCTGCTGGGCCACAGCGGTCGCCACCCCGACGAAGATCCGGCGGTGTGTGTGGCGGTGCCCCTCGATCGGGCGCGGCAAGAGGTCGATCGGTGGACGCTGTTGCTGCGCCGCGTCGCCCGGGGCACACCCCTCGGTCAAGCCGCGAACCAGCGGCTCGAGACCATCGGGGGCTCGGCGGCCCTCCAGGCGCTCACGGCGTGGAGCGGCGCCTGAGTTATTGAGAATGGCCTATATTACGTCATTCTCAATGCTTCGAGCAAGCGCTCAGACCGCGTACATCAACACGAGCGCAACCAGCCACAGCAGGTGGTTGATGCCGCTGAACATGCCGACCTTCTTCATGCTGCCCGCGACGGACGCTGGGTCAAAGCCCGGTGCTGCGGCGGCCTTCACGATGCCGCCGAGCGTGGGCTTGAGGAAGCCGAAGCCGATGATGTTGGCGACCAGCGCGAGGGTCAGCGCGACGTGGAAGCGCACAGGCAAGCCGCCCATGCCGCCGTAGACCGTGAAGATGAGCCCGACGCCGGTGAGCAGCACACCCACCGTGCCGACCACCGCTTGGGTGCCCATGCGGTTGGCCAGATCGGCCCCGGCGACAAACGCCTTGGGGCCTGCGGCGGCGGTCTTCTTGAGGGTGCCCGCGGCCATCAGCGGCCCACCGAACCAGAGGGTGGCAAAGATGATGTGCAGGATGACGAGCACGGCAGAGATGGACACGGTGGCTCCAGGGCAAGGTCCGGCGCCATAGCCCGCCGATCTCCCGGGGGCCGTTTGCACCGGGCGCCAACCTGGGCACTGTGGGGGCATGAGACCGACCGCTGTGCTGCTCGTCGCGGGCTGCGCCACCCCCCTGCCGACCCTCCGTGGCCTGAGGCCAAGGTGGGCGTGGACACGGGTGTGGACACTGCGGTCTCCGACGACGCCGAGCCTGTGCTCGAGGGCTGGGACGTGCCCGCCGTGGGGACTCGGGGGCCGTTGGTCGATCCCGACCGGGTCTGCGGGGACCATGCGCCCGAGATTGTGGATGTGCAGGCCACTTGGGACCTGGTGACCCTGGGGGGCGCCGATGAGCTGGGCATGCCCCAGGTCCGCATTCGCACGCTGACGTTGCGGCTTGCGGTGGCGGGGCTGGACGTGGACGGGGACCTGCACACGCCGCAGATCTGGTTGCGGGCAGAGCACGGAGATGACGGTGTGGTCGATGTTCCCGAGGTGTGGACCCGGCTCGAAGTGGCACCGCTGGGCACGACGTGTGGGGTGGCCGACGGCACGGTGGAAGCGAGCTTGGTGGGGGTGGAGGGCACCAGCACGCTGCTGTTTGACTTCGGCGAGGCCTGGGACATCGAGCTGGAGCTGGTGGACGCCGAGGGCCATGTGTCCGAAGCGGTGGGCTTGAGCACGGTCACGCCTCGGTGAGCGCGGTGTTCAACCCAGCGGGGCCTCAGTCTGGCGGGTCCTCGTCCATCAGCTTGTGGAGCACATCATCGGGCATCAGCCGGTCCAGGTCGAAGACCACCTTCATGGGGCCAGCCCCTGCGGCACTCGCCACTTGCACGGTGCCCAGGTACCACGCCCGCTGGTGGGCGCCCGGCTGGACAAACAGGTGAATGGTGCGCCCGTCAATGGTGTGATTCAGGACCTTCTGGCCGGCTGTGTTGTGTGGGTTCATCCGGTTTTGGCTGGTCCACTCGAAGCGCGCCGCGTCGAGGATCTGGTTGTTGTATTGGTGCCTTCGCTTGGCCGTGGACGTGTCGAGCTTGGTGATGATGACGCCGTGGTCGTCGAACCAGAGCATGCCCGTGTTGTGCCGCGCGGGGTCGTAGTGCAGTCCAAAGTGCCGGATGATCTCGGGACGCTCGTACTGTGCCAGCCAGTTCAGGTCGGCCGGCGTGCGCAACACCCCGCCGTGACGCTGCTGGTGGTCGCGGTTCACGGTGTAGAGCAACCGCCCTTCGACCTCGGCGAGCAAGCCGTCCCCCAAGGCGTCAAGGATCTGCGGTGACAGTCGATCATGGGTCAAGCTGGGCCCCAGCTTTCGCCGGACCGTGCTCCACGTCTTGGCGCTGTCGAGGGCGGAGTGCTCCCTGCGCCACTGGGGCCATCGCCGAAAGAACTCTTCGTAGCCGTCTTCAGGGGCATCCGGTCGGGCGCACAGCCCCCAGGTCAGCGCGTAGGGGGTCACCCGCTGGGCCTGCCAGTCAGACTCGACTGCGCGCAAGAAGCCGTGGACCACGTGATCTTCGGGCAGGTTGTCTGCCCAGGGGGGCCGGTCTTGGTTTGCGGTCTGGGCAGCCGCCCAGGTACGGAAGGCTTGCCTGAAGTCGGTCAGCGGAGGCACATCGGTGCGGTGCCACAGGTCCACCGGCAGCAAGGGGCGTCCCAGCTCCGCCCGGAGGCGCTGGTAGGCGGCGTTGCAGCCGGCCTTCTTGGTGGTGTAGCGCTTGACCTTGGCCAAGATCTCTTGCGTGCGCCGCTGAAGCACCACCTCGCAGCCCCGGGGTGGCTTGATGACCACGTCATCGGTGACCTGGGTGCGGTGCCCCCCGCCGGCCGGGGCGTCCAGTGCGTTGAGCGTCAGCCAGGCCGACCGGTGGTGGCCGACAAAGTCCAGCACCGTGAGCACCTCGGTGCCCGGGTGGGTGCGCAGTCCTCGGCCAAGCTGTTGGAGGAAGAGGGTGGCGGACTCGGTGGGGCGGAGGAACAGCACGCTGTTGACCACTGGGATGTCGACGCCTTCGTTGAGGATGTCGGACACGAACACCCACTCCAAGGGGTGGTGAAGGTCAGCCAGCTGGGCATAGATGTGCTCCCGCTCCGCGACGGGCTGGTCCCCGAGCACAGCGACGGCGGTCTGTCCCCGGCGCACAAAGGCATCCGCCATGAAGCAGGCATGTGCCCGTCCGGCACAGAAGCCGATGGTGGCCCGCTTGGGCCCGTCGAATCCCCGTTCAATGGCGTGCTGGAGCACCATCTCGGCTCGTTCTTCCACAGAGAGGGCGTCCTCGACTTGATAGAGCTGGCGCCAAGGCACGGCCAGGAAGTCGACGGAGCTGTCGGCGATGCCGAAGTAGTGGAAGGGCAGGAGCCAACCCCGGTCGATGGCCTCCGGCAGCCGCACTTCGTAGGCCACGTTCCAGTCGCACCACTGCAGCACATCGTGGCCGTCCTGGCGCTCTGGGGTCGCGGTGAGGCCCAGCAGGAAGGCCCGGTCGACCAAGTCCCGCAGCACGCCGTAGCTGGGGGCCTCGACATGGTGGAACTCGTCGATGATGACCGCGCCAAAGGGTCTGGCGAGCAGCTCGGGACGGCGGGCCAGGCTGGCCACGGTGACAAAGACCATGTCGGCATGGGGCTCGTCGAGACCCCCGCCCACCACGCCCATGCTGCGCTCGGGCATCACCCGTTGGAATGTGCGCCGCGCCTGGAGCAAGTGCTCCAAGCGGTGGGAGACGTAGAGGGCTTGCTGGACGCCACTCTGCTGCACATCGAAGGCCGCCAGGAAGGTCTTGCCGACGCCCGTTGCGGCGATGACGGCCGCCCGACGCTGGCCCCGAGCCCGCAGGCTGGCGAGGCTGGCGAGGGCTTCGGTCTGGGCCGCATTGGGCCGCACGGGTGCCTGGGGCTCGGCGGCGCTCAACACCCCCGGACGAGGCGCTTTGGCGGTCAGATGCAACAGCCGATACTTCTCCAAGATGGCGTCGGTGAGGTCATGTACATCGGGTCGGTCCCAAAGCCCATCAAACTGCTGGCCGGTCTGTTTCAGCACCGCTGGCGCCGCTTGGCGGAGGTTCCACTCCAGGTTGGTGGACAAGCCGCCTTTCGACAGGTTGGACGAGCCGGCCCAGCACGTCCCGCCGTCCTGTTCCCCGAACCACCAGAACTTGGCGTGAAACCCCAGAGAGCCGGTCTGCAGGCGGGTCTCGACCCCACCGAGCTTGCGCAGAGCGTGCAGCGCGGCCGGCTGGGTGATGCACTGATAGGTCGAGGTCAACAGGCGCACGCGCCCCCCGCGAGCAGAGACATCCTTGAGGGGATCGATGAGCAGCCCGAGCCCGCTGCACCGGGTGAACGACACCGCAATTCTGACATCATCGGCGCGGGTAAGTCCCTGGCGGACCACGTCCAACATGCGAGTGCCATCGCGGAGATTGAGTACTGAGTCGGGGATCAACATGGCGCCAGGCTACCAGGTTCCGCCGTCTCGCCCCTCAACGCCGGGGTTGCCCGCCCTTTGGCCTGGGCGGTGGGCCACCCCGACCTTGCCCTGCGCCTTGCCCCTTCCACGCCACACACAGCGCTTCCCACGCTTGGCCCGCGATGCCCTCGGCGCTGGGGGACCAAGGTGTGCCCCCCACCGACGCCACCAGCTCGCTGCTCAGTGGGCCCGCGCAGATGCGGTCCCGGTCGAGACGGTCCATGCCCAGCCGCATCGTCTCGGAGTAGGCGCGCACACACAGCGGCGCCGGTGCCACCCCGCAGCTCTCCAGCGTGAACGTTCCCTCGGCGCTGCGGTTGGCAATGTGGCGGGCCGTGCCAGTGAACACCACCGTCTCGACATGGCGGCGGTTCAGCGGTGCACCAGCGGACCGCACCCGGTCGCGAACCTCGGTGAACAGGGCGTCTTCCTCACCGACGCTCAGCGGCAGGTCGTCCATGCGCGCCACCTCTGCCGTGAGCACATGCCCCACACAGTGGTCCTTGTACTGGCCGGCCAGTGCGCACGCTGCCCACGCCTCGGGCCCCCGCAGCTCCAGGGCGTCCACCACCGAGAAGCCACACTCGTCCCGCCACAGCCCCTCGGCCAACTGGGCGCACGCGGCCTCGGCCAAGGACCGGTCGCCGGACTGAGCCGCCGCCGTGGCCGCCCCGCCCATGCACTCCCCTCGAAGCCCGCCATCGTCGATGGATGCGCACGCTTCGATGGCCTTAGCGGGACTTGCCGACAGCGCCCGACGATACGCCGCCCGGTCCGACGCCCCGTCATGGCCGGCACACCCGCCGATGCACAGCATGCCCACCAATGTCCACTCGCTGCGCACCATGGGCTCCCCGGTTCGGTGTGCACGCTATCCGCCCAGGCACCACCCAGGATGATGATGTGCGAAAACGGCCTTGAATAAGTTGTTCTCGGCCGGTGTGGTCAGCCCTTGGCCCGGCGCATCTTGAAGGCTTGGGTGCCCTGGGCCCACATCGTCCGCGCCAGGGACCGCATGCCGCCCATGTTCGGTAGGGGGTCCTTGCCTTGGGACATGAGCGCCAGCTGGTTCTCGTACCAAGTGACGTCCAGCATCGCGACCTTGTCCATCGCCGAGAGGCCCGTCGTGAGCCGCTGCAGCACCACTTCGACCGGCCGACCCGCAAGCACCTCACCGGGCAGCCCCGGTTGCACCGCCAAGCCGCGCGCGAGGCCCACCATGTCGGCCGCCCCGCTGGCCACAGCGGCTTCCATGCCCCCCGACGTGCGGAACCCGCCGGTCACCGCGACGGGGACCTTGACGTTCTGGCGGACCTTCTCGACAAAGTCCAGGAAATAGCCCTCCCGGGCTTTGGTGCTCTCTTTGAGCTTGCGGCCGGTCATTGCCGGCGCCTCGTAGGTGCCGCCGGACACTTCGACCAGATCCATGCCCATGTCGGCCAGAGACGCGATGACCTCGGCGGACTCGTCTTCCGAGAAGCCCCCCTTCTGGAAGTCGGCCGAGTTGATCTTGATGCTCACCGCCATGCTGGGGCCCACCCGGCGGCGGATCTCGGCGTAGACCTCTCGTGCGAAGCGGGCGCGGTTGTCGAGAGAGCCGCCCCACTGGTCCGTGCGGCGGTTGTGGTGGGGACTGAGGAACTGGCTGACCAGGTAGCCGTGGGCCCCGTGGATCTGCACCCCGGAGAAGCCGGCCTTCTGGGCGACCGCCGCCGCCGTGCCGAACCGCTGGATCAGGTCTTCAATCTCGGCTTCGGTGAGCGCCCGGGGCACCGCAAACGCGCCGGCCAAGGCCGGTCCAAAGCCCACCGCCGACGGGGAGACCGTCTCGGCGCTGAGAAACTTGGGGCTCTGCTTGCCGGGGTGGTTGAGTTGCATCCAGAGCTGGGTGCCCCCTTCGCTGCCTGCCTGGGCCCAGTCTCGCAGGGCCGCGAGGTCGCGCTCATCCTCAATGACGACGTTGCCGGGCTCGCCGAGGGCGCGGCGGTCAATCATCACATTGCCGGTGATGCTCAGGCCCAGTCCACCCCGGGCCCAGCGGCGGTACAGCGTCGGCAGCCCGGCGGATGGCCCGTGGCTGGGTGTGCCCAAGATCTCCGACATGGCGGACTTCAGGATGCGGTTGGGCACCACCTGCCCACAGGGAAGGCTGAGGGGCTGGGCGAGAACGCTGGACACGGGAACTCCAAGGCGGGGTCCGCCGCCCTAAGCACGGTCCCTGGCGACGGCGAGCCTTGTGCGTGGCTCGTCACGCCCCGGCACACCACGCGGCGTAGTCGGCCAGCCGCGCGCGCAGCCCGTCCTCGTCCACCCCGACCTCGTCGAGGGACCGGTCAAACAAGTAGTGAGAACGACGTCTGGGAGGGTGTTCTCGTGGAAGGTTGGCCGGCACTTCGGGCTGGTCCAGGCATGCCGCATAGATGCCAGCCAGGGTGCCCTCCAAGTCTGCCACATAGTCGCTGAACCGCACCACATGGCGCCGTGGACCGTCCTCCTCGGTGAACCAGGCCTGCTCGGCATCACAGTAGACGCACTCGGTGTGCAGGATGCCTTCGCTCATCCAGATCCAGGGCGGGTGGCCCATCACCCCGTCGAAGGGGTTGGCCCGCAGGAAGTTGACCGCGCTGCGAATGCGGGCGACGGGCTCGCGGATCACCGTGAGGAAGCGGGCGTCGGGGTAGCGCTCGGCCAGCGCCGGGGCCGCGGCCAGGAAGTGGCCCTTGATGAACAACCGGGGCCAAGTGCCATCGGGCTTGGGTCCCCGCCAGAGCAGCGCCTTGCGGGCGGTGCGGTCCAACAACACAACGAAGGTCTCGGTCCACAGCACCTGGGTGTGGGGGGTGGTGGTGCCGAAGCCAAACTCCTCGGCGAACACCTCGGGGCCCAGAAGTGGTGCCAAGAGTGTGAGGTGGGAGCTGTAGATGCCGGCTTCAAAGGTGTCGGTCTGGACCAGGGTGCCCTCGTGTCGCTCCAGAAACTCGGGAGGTAGGGCCTTGTGGAGCATGTGCTCCAGCCTGGCGGGTGTGAAGAACCGGCCGAGGGTCGGCACCGCAATGCGCCACATCCACAGGAAGGGGAAGAACATCTGCAACAGGACGGGCGCCTCAAGGTCCGGGTCCTCGGCGAGATAGTGCGCGAGCTGGGTGCTTCCGCTCCTGGCGGCGCTGATCTCGATGAGCGGCGCCTTCACCGGCACACGGTCCAGCAGCCAGCCATAGAGCAGCTCATCGAGGTGCCATGCGAGGCCCCAGATGGGCACCACCACAATCTTCTGGACGACCGAGAGTGTGAGCCAGGCCCGGCCGAGCCAGGGCAGCCCCGGCGGGGGTGGGGTGACCGTCCAGATGAGGTGCAGGTAGCGCCGGACTTGGACGAGGCGAACGACCACCGGCGGCACCCCCCAGATGGCGCATCCCAGGGCGTACAACGGCCACATCGGAAGGCTGACCATGCCCAGCAGCACGACCCACAGCAAGCGGGGCAGCAGCAGTCCGCCGACCCGCAGTGGCTGGACCCAAGGGGTGTGGGGCTCGGAGGGCCGGGGAGGCGCGGGCAACCGGCCGGACATGATCGGGCGTGGGGACACGGGGCCATCCAAGTCGGGTGCGGAGCCTACACGAGGGCGCGTGTGCGGCGGTCCCGCCCGAGGGCACGGGCGCCGGGCCCAAGGATCTGCAAAGTCCACCCCAGCCGGTGCGACCGCCCGCTACGTTGGCGCTGCTGGAGGCCCCATGTCGCTGTTGAGTCGCTCCCCGCTGTTGTTCTTGAGCTTCGTCGCTGCTTGTGGGGCCAGCCCCGGGGACGCCGGCAAGTCCAACACCGGCGAAGACACCGCAAACGACGACACCCTCGGCCGACCCCCGGCGTGGTGTGAAGGGACCACCGCCCACCGCTGGGACCCCCACGCCACCGAAGACGCCGACCTGTTTCCCGATGGGTTGTTGGAAGTGGCCGATCCCGCCAGCCCCACGGGCCGCAGCTTGGTCGTCACCGAAGACTCCGTGCCGTGGCTCGCGGCATCGCCGGCGCTGCTCAAGGAAGGCTTTGAGGGCCTCAACGGCATGTCGGGCTTCGGCACCCTCGGGGGCATCCTGCTGCGCTTCACCGCGCCTGTGTCCGACGTGCCGGGATCGGCCGACGAGAGCACCGGTGGCACCGGGTGGCAGCTGGTGGAGCTCACGGACGCGGGGCCCCGGCGGGTGCCCTTCGAAGCGGACGTGCAAGAGGGCGGACTGACCGTGATCCTGTGGCCCTTGGTGCCCCTGAAGATCGGCGCCACCCACGCTTTCGTGATGACGACCGATGCGATTGCCGACGACGGGGGCTGCATCGCACCGGTCGAGACCACCCGCGCGTTGCTGTTCGGCGACCCCCCAGCCGGGGTGCCCGAGGACGCCCCAGACCGCTACCGGGTCGCGGTGGACCAGCTGGGCCTCACCCCTGGCGACATCTCTGTGATCACGGTGTTCACGGCCCATGACGAGACCCACACCTTCCGAGATCTGGCGGCCGTCGCGGCCGAAGAAGAGGTGCACTGGGTGGGCACTCCGACCTGCTCAGACGTCGGTGATCTGACCGAGTGCGACGCCACCATCACTGTCCTCGACCGCCGCAATGCCAAGGGGCTCATCGACCCCACCGTCGATCCGGTGGAAGCGGAGATCCCGGTCCGCATCTGGACCCCCAAGGACCGGGAGGGGCCGTGGCCGGTGGTCATCTATGGCCATGGGCTCGGCAGCCGGCGCAGCGAAGCCCGGTACGTGGCCCAGGCCATGCAGGGCGATGGATACGCAGTGGTGGCGATGGAAGCGGTGCTCCACGGCGACCACCCCTCCGCGACGGGCGGGGGCACCACGGACGCAGCGATGCGCTTTCTCGGCGTGGACCTCACAGCGGTGAAGCTCCAGCCCGCAGTGCTTCGGGGCAACTTCGACCAGACCAACCTGGACCGGGTGCGGCTCATCCACCTGATCCAGACCGACGGGGACTTCGACGGCGACGGCATGGACGATCTGGACGGATCCCAGATGGGGTACCTGGGCATCAGCCTCGGTGCGATCTTGGCGCCCCAGCTGCTCGCGGTCACGCCGAGCTTGGAGGGGGCCGTGCTCAGTGTGGGCGGCGGGCGGCTGCTGAGCATCGTCACCGACACCGAGAGCCTCACCGACTTTGAGGACATCCTCGGGGCGTTGGTGGGCTCGACCGAGCGCTTCGACCGGCTGGTCCCCATCGCCCAGCATGTTGTGGATCCGTCCGACTCGGCGCTGTGGGGCGCCCATGTGCTGCGGGACCGCTTCGACGACGCCGAGCCGCCGAGCTTGCTGTTTCAGATCGGCATCGCAGACGAGGTCGTGCCCAAGTCCGCCGGACACGCCCTGGCCCGGGCGCTGGGCTTGCCCCACATGCAGCCGGTGGTCGAGACGGTCGAGACGCTGACGGTGGTGGACGAGGACCCCCTCGCCGGCAACATGGCGGGGGGCCGCACGGCGGCGTTCTTCCAGTTTGACCGGGTGACCGATGGCTCCCGCACGGTGCCGGCCCGCCACGTCCAGACCCCGACCAGCCCGGAGGGTCAGCTCCAGATGATGACCTTCCTCGAGACCTGGATGGATGGCGAGCCCCCCGAAGCCATCGATCCCTACGCCGTTCTCGACACGCCGGAGCTGTAGGGACTGGGTCGGGGCCATCGACCGCAGCCGGGTGGGTGTGCTAGGATTGTTGACCGGAACCCCCGCGCTGGTGCGGCCGGGCACTCTGGGGCCCAAGTGGTCCGGGCATTGTTCGCCCGGGCCTCCCCCGGTGGCCAGTGCTGACCCACGGAGACCTGCCATGTCGTCGTTGAGCCGTGTCCGCACCATCGTTGAGATCGAGACCCTGCACGGGCTGCTGCCGGAGCTCGACTACTACCGAGTGCTTCTGCTGGACCAGGACTGCAGCCAAGATGCCGTGGGTGAGGCCTTTCGCGGCGAGTCCCGGCGGCTGCATCCCGACCGCATGGCCGCGATGCGAGACGACGACACGGCCGACAGGGCCAATGACATCTTCCGCTTGGTCAACGAGGCCTACCGGGTGCTCAAGGACCCCGAGCAGCGGGTGCGCTACGACAAGCTGCTGACCGACGGTGTGCTGCGGATGACCGATGACGCCAAGGCGGGCGCCGAGGCCGACAAGCGGGCCGGCGATCCCGACCAAGCGGCCACGAACCCGGTCGCCGAGAAGTACTGGAAGATGGCGCTGCAAGACTTCAAGAACAAGTCCTACAAGGCCAGCGTGCTCAACATCCAGTTTGCCATTGGCTACGAGCCCGACAACGAGGTCTTCAAGGAGTGGCTGACCAAGGCCAAAGAAGCCCTGCACGAGTCGGGCCAGGACAAAGCGAAGAACCCCTACAAGCTGCGGATCATGTAGCGGCGGGCGGGGCTGTGAACACGGCCTCGATCTCGGCGGCGTTGAGGATGACAAAGTCCGCCAGCGCGTCAATGTCGTCCAGTGCGAACCAGGGGCACGCGGGGTCCTCCGGGGGCGTGTCGGACGCCAACCCCACCACGGTGGGGTCATCAGGAAGCGCCGTCTGTTGCCGGGCCAGGGCGCGCCGCACTTCGAGCTTGGGGTGGGGACCGGTCTTGTAGCCCTCGACCAGCACGATGTCGCAGGGGCCCATCCGGCCAATCATGGTGGCCAGCGACGGCGGTGCGTCCCCCCGAAGCTCCCCCATCAGCGCCCAGCGGACGGGCGACACAATCGCGACTTCTGCGGCACCGGCTTGGCGGTGACGGTGGCTGTCTTTGCCCTCGTGGTCGATGTCAAAGCGCACGTGGGCATGCTTGATGGTGGAGACCCGCAGGCCTCGGGCGCTCAACGCGGACACCAGCTTCACCACCATCGTGGTCTTTCCGGAGTCCTTCCACCCCACCACCCCAAAGACTCGTGGCACGGCGGCCTCCTCGTGTTTGGGCCCTATCCCGAAGCGCCCACCACCGTTGCGTCGGCGGGGGGACCCTCCTCGGGTGCTGCGTCGACAGCGGTCGCGAGGGCATCGTCGACAAAGCCCTCCAGCAAGTGAATCTGGTCGGCTCCGAGGCGCTGGCCAAGCTGGGATCCCAGGTAGAGTCCGAGGCCGCCCATCGTCGACACGGGCAGTGCCCACAGCCCCCACGCCGACTCGCCGAGGGCGAGCTGGGACAAGCCCAGAGTGACGCCGATGAGCCCCAGAAAGGTCAGCACCGCGTAGCCAAACATGAACATCGTCCACACGTGGGGGTGGGGACCAAACCGCCCCCGCAGCTCGGTGGATGTGCCGGGCCGGTCTTCGAGCTCGATGCTCAGCCAGGGTGACCAGAAGTGGCGCTGGTCCTCGCTGATCAGCAGCTCAATGTGCCGCCGGGCGAGGGTGCCGTGGCAGGGGCACGCGGCGGCCTCGAGGTGGGCGCTCACCCGCCGCAGGGCCTCGTCGGCGCCGAAGGGCAACAAGCGCTGGATCGGCGGCCGCATCGGGGCGAACAGGTTGGACATGCTGGGCTCCAGGCACGGGCGATCTGGCAGGGTCCCGGTCGTCGCGACGGGTGCGGTGCTCGGGAATCCCCCGTCGAGTCTACTGGCGGGGCACGGTCAATGTGGTCACGATCGGGGCCCACGCCGTGGTGGCCGCACGCTGGGCGGCGGTCGGGGGCAGGGCCGCCGGGTCCACGTCGAAGCCAGGCGCCGCGTCCATGGGGAGCTGGAGCAAGCTGAAGCCCCGGATGTGGCCGCCGGCATTGGCCTCAATGTGGACGAGACCAGGGGTGCGACCTGACGTGTAGGTGACCTGAGCCACGCCATTGTCATCGGTTGTGGCCGAGGTTGGCAGCTGGCCATCTCCGGTGCGCAGGGCGAGCGAGATGGGTGTGCCGGCGACGGGGTAGCCGAACTCATCGAGGGTCAGAACCGTCAGGCGGCTGCCCGAGAGACCGTCGGGGGGCAGGCGGGTGCGGGTGGGGAGCATCACAATCTCCCGCACTGGGTTGCCGGCCGCGGGGGCCTTCACGGTGGCGACCACATCGACCGGGCCCCGGCCGCTGCGGCGCAGGTTGGCCGTGTAGGAGCCGTCGCCGTTGTCGACGATGGCACCGTCGAGCTTGGCGCCCGCGAGGGTGAGGCCGATGGACCGACCCGCGAGGCCTTCACCGGTGGCGCCCTTGACCTGAAGCGTGAGGGCCAGGGCGGTGTCGGTCTTGGCGAGGGACGCCGGCTCGCTGGTGACGGCGAGGCTCGTGGGGCGGGTGGGCACGAGGGTGAGGGGCAGACTGGAGCGCTGCGCTTCGACGGCGGCCGGCTCGCCGCCTTCTTCGGGCACGGCGTACAGGACGGCAGAGAGGGTGGCCGCCGCGCCGGTGGGCTCGGCCGAGGGGGTGTAGGTGGCGACAAAGACGCCGTTGCCCTCGTGGCGCAGGCCCGTGAACGTGCCGTGGCTGGCTTCAAAGCGCAGGTCGGCGTTGCCATCGGGCTGACCGTCTTCGCGCACGGCAACGGCGCGCACGGGGATCTTCAGGGTGTTGTCGGCGGGCAGTCCTGCGTGGAGCGGCAGCAGCTGCACCCGGCGCGCGGTGGACGGGGGCAGGGGCAGATCAGACTCGCCCGCACTGTCGCAGCCTTCGATGATCTGCACGGCGGAGGCGAGGCCCGGGGGCACCACCGCGGTCACTTGGGCCCGGCCCCGGCGGTCGGCGGCGACGGGCTCGGTGCGTGTGCCGAGGACGTCGAGGGACACGGTGCAGCCCTTGCCCGGCTCGAGGGTGAGGGTCTGGGCGGCGGCCATCGGCACGGCCACGTGGCCATAAGTGCGGGTGGGCTCACGCTGGTCGGCAAACGTGAGAATGGCCTGCAGTGGCTGATCTGCGGCAGGTAGGGTGTAGACTGCGGAGTAGGTGCCCCCGCCTCCGGAGGTCGGGGTGGCCACCTCGCCAGCGCTGGTCAGCACCATCATCCGGGCGCCCTCCAGCGTCTCGGTGGCCCCACCGGTCAGCTCGATGTTGACCGTCGCTTCGGTGGTCTCGCCGAGCACTGGTGCAGCCGGGTCGACCACCACCCGCACCCGCTGGCCCAGGGGGGGCGTGACGGGCAGCGACCACGTGCGGTCGAACTTCTGCTTGGTGCTGGTGACACCCTTGATGCGCAGCTCAAAGTCGGTGATCCCCTCCACCAGCGGTGGGGTCCACGTGAAGCCAAACAGCCCAGGACCGAGGGGCTGGAGCACCTTGTCGGCCGTGCCACCGGTCACTTTGACCTTGGCCTTGAGCTCGGTGATCGGGGCGCCCGAGGGCTCCAGCACCAGGAGCTGCAGCCGCTGTTCTTCGAGTCCCGAGCCGAGAACTTCGCCGACCGGCATCATCTCGACGACCAGATCCGAAAACGGGTCCTCGGCATGGGCAGGGCCGGCCAACATCAGGGCCAGAACACAGGTCGCGGGGATCATGGGCCACTCCTAAGCGCAGGATGCCGAGCGCGGCTCGAACACCCCCACACACGTCGTCAGCGCGGACCGCGGTGCTCGCCGTCCGCATGCTCGGTGGGTCACGTCCACCGGGCATGGGGCGCCGCAGGGTAGCACCCTGTCCCCCGCTGGGCAGCGTCGGCGGCATCCTTCGGACAGTGGGCGAGCGGCCCAGCCCGCTGGACGCACCGCTCAAGCCCCCCCACAAGCCGACGAGCAGCCGTCCGGCGTCAGTACTCGAGAGCGCCGTCGAGCGTGGCGGCCTGGGCGATCCAGCCCTCCACCATGGTCTCGGACGGGTTGTTCTTGCAGATGTTCCGCTCGTCGTTGATCTCGACCATCTTGGTGCGGAGGTTGGCGGCATTGCGCCGGCGCAGCTCCTTGATGGTGTCGACGCCCGCGACATTGAGCAGCTCGGCGTACTGGCCACCGACACCCTTGAGTCGCATCAGGTCGGCGCGGTTGGCCCAGGTCAGGATGAGGTCAGGGCGAATCTCGGCGGCATCGGCCAGGGACTTGCGGCCGGCGGGGGTGCGCGCGCGGGCCAGCAGGTCTTCGGCGCTGGCGATTCCGGCCGCGCTCAGCTTCTCGGCAAACTTGGGACCAATTCCTTCGATCTCTGTGATTTCGTAGGCCATGTCAACTCCTGTGCAGGTCTTGGGGGAACCCCGAGGGGAACACTCAACGCCTATCGAGATTGGGGTGATGTCCCCATGACAGTGCCCTTTCCCGAGCGCTCGCCTGCTGGACGCCGATGGCGTGTCGCCGAGCCCGTGGCCGCCGACCGAAAAATTCGATGACCTGCCGCACATCTGTGGGCGACGGCACTGGTCGAAGGCCACTGCCGGAACGAGGGTGGACTCCACCCCAGCTGGGTCGCGCCCAATGCGTTCGTTGGCCGGCCCCACAAGGACAATGCACATGTCGACTCCAGCCCTCCAAGCCCGCCTCAAGAACAAGCACCTCGTCCGCCACTGGATGTCCAGCGAGGTGGTCAGCGCCAACCTCCACGACGGGCTGCACCAGACCCGGGAGCGCATGGACGAGCGTGGCGTTCGTCACATGCCCGTCGTGGACGGTGAAGAACAGCTGGTCGGCATCATCAGCGACCGGGACATCCGCCGCCCGAACACCTTGGATGTGGGCGGGGTCATCGACGCCTTCCGGGTCGACAACACCATGAAGGTCGAAGAAGCCATGAGCTCCCCGGCCGCCCATGTCTCCCCCGACACCACCATCGACGCGGCCCTGACGTTGATCGGTGCCCGCAAGTTCGGTGCGCTGCCGGTGGTCGATGAGAACCTGCGAGTGGTCGGCATGTTGAGCGCATGGGACCTGCTGCGGGCGTTCCGGGCTTGCCTGGACTGAGCGGTCTGAAGCTCAGTGCCCGGGCTCGGCGGACCCATCGGCGGGGGGCGCATCCACGTCGCCCTTCGCCGGTCCATGGACCAGCGTTCCGCCGGCGTGGCCGACCTTCAGGCCCAGGCCGAAGCTTCCGGCGGACCCGAGCAGGGCCACCGCCGCGACACCTTGGGCGATGCGCACTTGGGGGATCGCGCCCGCCGCGATGTAGGCGCCGGCGAGCACGCCGTTGAGGATCAGGAATTTCTCCGCGATCTCTTCGTGCTCATGCACCAGATCGTGGCCCACCCGCTCCTCAGCCCGGTCTTCGTCGTCTTCGCCCGTGTTCGCCGCGGCGAAGGACCCGGCAAAGGTGATGACCTGGAGGCCCGCCGCCAGCCACCACGCTTTGCGGTCCAGCCAGCCCTTCTTCCAGGCGAGCAGCAGTGCGCCCGCGACGAGGGGCATCACCATCGCAAGCCCGAGGGGCAGGTGGACGATGGCGGGATGCAGGGGCAGTTCAGTCATGGGAATCCTCCGTTGGACCTCCCCTTTGCGAGGTGGCGCCGAAGCTGCCACGGTGCTTGTGGGGTCCGGGGCCGGTACCTACCGTGAATGGTGCAAAGCACAACACTCTCACGGTCCACTTTTTTAGGCCGTGCTCTCGCCGCGCCCCGGCTTGGCAGCGGATCGTGCCGTCGGGGGGTACGGGTTCAGGCTCGGTGCGGTCCGAGGGCCGGGGCCGGTGTGCCGTGGGTCTCCCTGCGCCTCCGGTCGGAGCCCCCGATGACTGTTCCCCGATCCCTCTGGGCTGCCGCGTGTGTGTGCTTGGCCAGCGGATGTTCGCCCACGCCGCCGCCGCCTGCGCCGGTGTTTGAGGGGCCCCCGGGCGTGCTGGGGCTCACCCTCATCGGTGCGGGCAGCACGGCACCGCCCTCGCTGGATGCCGCCCGCACTGCGCTTGGTCAGCACCTTCCCGGCATGTCCCTCGTGTCGGCCGTGCCCAAGGTCCTCACCGGTCCTGTGGTGCTCATGGAGTCCCTCGACCGCCAAGGCTTCCAGCCGCCTGCGCCCGCCACGCTGCGCCGCCAGGGTCGGGGGCTGTCCGAAGCCGACATTGTGCACATCACAAACACGGACCATGCCCTCGCAATGGTCTTTGTCACCCCCAGCCCCGACCAGCTCCAGACCGTGACCCAAGCCAGCGCCTTGGCCGTTGAGCTGGCCCTTCAGACGGGCGCCTACATCCAGGATGACGACACGCTGGAGGTCTTCTCGGTGGACGCTTGGCAGGCCACGCGGCGGGACGGCTGGGTGCCCACTCGCCCCGATGCTGCGGTGCAGCTGGCCCTGTTGGCGACTGCGGATGGCGATGCCCTGCGCGCAGGATCTCGGGGCATGGCCCGCTTTGGACGGCCTGATGTGGTGGTCGAGGGCTTTGCGCCGCCCCACTTCGATGGGGTCGACGGGCTCATCCAGCTCACGGCGCAGCACCTGATGGAGTCGCCCACCCTGCCCACAGAACCCACGTTGACCCTCGACATTCGTGCGCTGCAGAGCACGGCGGTGCAACAGCGTCTCGCTGCTTTGATGGTCCCCGGGGCCCAGGGCCAAGCCACGGTGCGCCTGAGCTGGCCACCCCGACTGGAGACCGATCCCGAGAACGCGCTGATGGGCGTGCATCCCCCCGAGGGTCAGGACTGGGATGCCGTGGTGACGGCCGTCTTTGGCACCCCCCACCCCGGTGGAGCTCCGGTGCAGCAGGCCCACGAGGCGGCGGTCGAGCAGCTCTTGGGCCCCGAGAAGGCCCTGTTCATGGCCGGCCTGCCAGACGGTGAGTCGCTGATGGTGAAGGGGCCCTTCGACGCCCCGGATGGCAGCATCGAGTGGATGTGGGTGGTTGTGCAGTCATGGGACAATGGCGTGATGTCGGGCATGCTCGACAATGCGCCGGCCAACATCCCCACGCTCAAGGCCGGCGACCCTGTCACGGTCTCCGAAGCCGACGCCTTTGACTTTCTGCACGTCTTTCCCGATGGCCGCACCGTCGGCAACACCACGGGCGCGGTCTTGACCGGCGGCTGAGCCTCATGCGGGATTTTCGGGAAGTACCCTCCAATCCCTTCCATGCGTTTGCTGACGGGCTGGGGCAAGCCCAGTCCTTGAACCGAGCTGAATCAGATTCATCTCGGTTCAGGTGCCGGGAACGTCCCCGAACAACCGAATCTGGAGCCGGTCGCAGAACCGCCAGCCCCGCTGGATGCACACATCGAGCAACATCGGTGCCCGGGCGTTGAGCTCGGCGGGGGTGCGCCCTTCAGGCATCACCAACACGCGGTCCAGGGCCACCGGCGGCAGCTGGGCGAGCAGCGCGTCGATCTCGGTCAGGTCGGCCGCATCGCTCACCACAAACTTGAGCTGCACGTCGTGGTGGGTCACAAAGGACGACAGCACCGCCGTGTCGAGCCGTCGGGCGTCGTGGCGCGGCCCCCACACGGCATCGTCGGGGGTGGAGCCGCGCAGCTTGGGGCTGATGCTGTAGAGATCGGCCGTCACGGGCCGATACACCGAGCCGGCCGTCTCGATGGTGATGTGGTGGCCCTGTGCATGGAGTGCATCACACAAGGGGGCAAGCGGGGGCTGTAGCAGTGGCTCGCCTCCGGTGAGAACGACGTGTTTTACGCCAGTCTCGGCAATCCAGTGGACCACCTCATCCACGGACTGGTGCACGCCCTTGGGGGTCCAGCTGGTGTGGGGGGTGTCACACCACCGACAGCGCAAGTTGCAGCCGCTGGTGCGCACAAAGACGCTGGGCACGCCCGTGAGGATGCCCTCGCCCTGGACCGAGACAAACTGTTCGTTGATGTAGAGTTGTTGGCCCAAGTCAGCGTGCCTTGCCGGTGAGTGTTGCGTGGAGGCTCGATGCGGAGACCTCGGCGGGCGCGAAGGCCACTGCCCAGGACTTGCCCTTGTCGGTCCACAGGATGGCCACGCTGTTGTTGTGCAGCGCGATGCCCTCGACGGTGGCCCGGGGGATGGACATCGACACCGGCAGCCGGCCGAACAACCAGCCCATCACCTTGATGAAGAAGCCGCCCAGCGTGACCCCCAGCGCCAGCGCCGACATGCCCACCAGCATGGGCCCTTTGCGGTAGGCCATCATGTCGATGTCCGCCAGCGAGTCGAGGGCCAGGGTCGCGGCGATGACGAGCGCCAGCCCCAGCACGAAGCCGGCGGAACCGGCGAAGAACCCGAGCACCGGACGGTTGCGGTGGCCGGTCAGCTCAAAGCCGCCGTCGCCCACCCCGAAGCTGCCCGCGCCGGTGAGCTTGGGGACCTTGCGGCCGTTTCCGGGGAGCTCGGTGTAGGTGCCGGGGAGCAGCATGACAGTCTCTCCATGGGGCTTCGGGACACCCGCTGCCCAGCGTCACAGGGCGAGGCTTGGGTGGGGGTTTAGCCTTCTGGCCGTCGCTCTGCCGCCCCTACTCGGGGCTGGTTAGGGGGTGTCGCACCCGATGCCCGGAGCCCTCGTTGAAGCATCGCATCCCCCACAACCTGGAACATGGCCTCGCCCGCAAGGTCGCTCGCCAAGCCCTCCAGACCTACCAAGCCCAGTTTTCCCAGTTCAAGCCCGGTGGCGACTGGCAAGACGACGACACGGCGCGGCTGTGGTTCTCGCCGCCGGGGGGTCGGATTGAGGGCTGGATTCGGGTGACTGGCCAAGACATCGAGATCGAGATCGACAAGGTGCCATTCCTGTTCCGTGCGTTCCGGGGCAAGGCCATTGACGTGATTGAGGTCGAGGTCAAGGAGTGGATTGAGAAGGCCCGGCGCGGCCAGCTTGACTGAACCGTGCAGCGACGGCGTGCTGCGCTCGGTCGCGGGGCCCAGCGAGTACACGATGGACCCGGTGAAGGGGTCTCGGTTTGTGGCCACGGTGGCTCCAGTGTCCACCGAGAGTGACGCGCTGGCGGTCGTTGACGATGTGCGGGCGACCTGGCCCGACGCCTCTCACCACTGCTGGGCGTTTCGCTTGGTGGGTGGCCGTGCGCGGGCATCCGACGATGGGGAGCCCGGTGGGTCGGCAGGACGGCCCATCTTGGCCCGGATTGAGGGTCAACAGCTCGAAGGGGTGGTGGTTGTGGTGACCCGCTGGTTCGGGGGCACCAAGCTCGGTGTGGGTGGGCTGATGCGGGCCTACGGGGGGTGTGCTGGAAGGGCCTTGGACGTGGCCGAGATTGTGGAGCATGCCCGCACTCGTGCGCTGTCACTGATTCACGACTATAACGACACAGCGGCCGTTCTCGCGGTGTTCGCGGCCCATGCATTGTCGCCCGAAGACACGACCTATGACGCCCGGGTGCGGGTGCAGGTGTTGGTGCCCGAGGACGACGGGGACGCCGTGGTGACCGCCCTGAACAACGCCACGTCCGGGCGGGCCACCGCGCGCTGGCTGGACTGACCCTGGGGCGTGTGGACCGCACCGGGGCATCTGGGCTAGGAACGGCGCTCCTGAGAGAGCCGCCGGAGCGCCCCATGTCTGCACCCCAACCCACCCTCGTCCTGCACCACTTGGAGCGGTCCCGCTCCACCCGAATCCTCTGGGCGCTCGAAGAGCTGGGCCTGACCTACACGATGAAGACCCACAAGCGGCACCCGAAGACCATGCGGGCGGGGCCGGAGATCAAGAAGATACACCCCGTCGGTCGGTTCCCGGTCCTCACGGTGGACGGTGTCGCCTATGCCGAGTCGGGCGCGGTGCTTGAGTTTCTCGCGGACCTCCCCGGTGGCGAGGCACTCCGGCCCACCGACGGCGAGGGCCTGCGCCAGTACCGCTATTGGATGCACTTTGCCGAGGGCAGCTTGATGGGGCCGCTGCTGGTGTCGCTCATCACATCGAAGCTCAGCGGCAAGGACGTGCCGTTCTTCATCCGGCCCATCGCGGCCCAGATCGGGCGCACGGTGGACAAGAGCTACACATGGCCCCAGCTGGGTGACTTGCTGCCGTTTGTGGAGTCGACCCTGGCCAGCCAGCCTTGGATTGCCGGCGACCGCCTCACGATGGCCGACATCCAGATGTCGTACGCCGTGCAAGCCAGCCTCAGCCGGGTGCCTGGGGCGGAGAAGTACACCGCCATGAAGGCGTGGGTGGACCGCATCGAGGCCCGCCCGGCCTACCAGAAGGCGATCGAGGTCGGTGGTCCGGCACTGTTGGCATAGTCGTGTTCGTGGGCATTGTGGAGAATGTGCAGACGCCTCCACAGGTGTCCTCAGATGTATCGAGTGGGGGTGGGGTCGACGTCGGTGGCGCCGCACGCCGTCGGTGGGCTGTGCTGGCCGGTTTGGGTCAGTGCAACATGCCCGCCCCTCGGGGTCGGCAACCATCCCTGGAGAGCCCATGAACACCCCCCGCACCCTCCTTCTGCTCGCGTCGGTCTGCACGATGGCTTCGGCCTGTGTCGAGACCAAGTCCAACACGCTCAGCGCGAGCGAAGAGCTGGAGGTCATCCAGGCCGCGGTCCACGCCCAGCGCACCGAGGCCTTCGCCGGTGAGGTGGTCGAGCTGACCACGGGCTTCACCATCGGGGAGGGGGCAAAGGACGCCGCCAACAACCTGCAGGACTGGGTCAGCAGCCAGCTCCCGTGCTCGGTGGTGAGCGAGGAGCGGGGTGAGGACGACGTCTACGTGGTCCACATGGACCTCGGCGGGCTCGACGACGGCTGTGAGTTCGACGGGCGCACCTTCGCCGGAGCCCTGTCCATCACCATTGTGGAGGTCGACCCGGCCGGTCGTGTGGTGCTGGAGCACGACTGGCAGGGGGTCACCGACGGTGAGCTGAGCTTGACCGGCCAAGCGGTCGTGACCTGGGATGCCTCGGTGGGGCCCGTCACGCGAGATGTGGTCTACGGTGCAAGCTGGGACAGCGCGGCTGGGGTGCTCGTGGCCGAGGGCACGCTGCTGCAGAGCCCGCTGGTGGGGGACACCTTCGCCGAAGGGCTGGTCATCGACGGCGTGCGCGACTGGACCGCTGAGGACGGCCGGATGTGGGGCATGGTCATCGAAGGGGTGGAGGCCCGATGGCAGGACCCCGTCCCCCAGGCCGGCCACTACATCGTGACGACGCCGGTCGGCAAGATCGCGACCTTGTCGTTTGCTCGCCAGGATGAGGACACCATCCGGGTGGTGTTGGCGGGCGGTGAAGCGGACCGCGTCTTTGACGTGAGTGCGCTGGGCATCGTGCGAGAGGTGGAGGCCGAGGCGCCGGTCGACGAGGAGGAGGACCCAATGGAGCAGGAGGACCCTGCGGAAGGCGAGGACCCAGCGGAGGGCGAGGACCCAGCGGACGGTGAAGACGAGTCCGCGATGTGACCCCGGCCGCCGCCTCTACAGCCCCAACGAGGCGGTGGCATCCCATCGAAAGCGCCGTGATAGTCGGTCATCGCGCGGCACCATCGCCACGGATGCGTGGCCGGTGGTGTCCATCACCGCGGCGAGGTCGTCCCCCGCGGCCCGCCGTGCCGAGACGTGTCCGGCCCGAAAGCCGTGGGGGCTCACCTGGACCGGGTCCAGTCCGGCCTTCTCCGCGAGGGCCTTCACGGCGTGGGCGATGCCGGCGCCCGTGACCGGCCGGGTGCCGAGGTGGCCGTGGCGGTCCACCCCCCGAAACACCGGTCCTTCCTCGATCTTGGCTGTGTCCAGCCAGGTCCGCAGCGCCCGCACCGGACACGTCAGCTCTCGACGCCCCAGGTGCACGCTGAGCTCGCGGCCCTCTCCGGTGGGGTCGGTCTTGGAGCGACGCACCAGCGCGACCACACCCCGGGGGTCGGTCCAGTCCAGATCGGCGACGGTCAGCGCCGACACCTCGGACCGGCGCATGCCCGAGGCCAGCAACCAGAGCACCAGCGCCCGGTCTCGACACGCCCGCAGGTCATCGCCAGGGCTGGCCCTCACCATCGCTCGGACATGCTTGGGGAGCACCGGCGCAGCAGGGGTGCCGTGGCCCTGGCCCCGCAGTCGGCCCAAGCCCCGCAGCACCGTCTTCACCAGCTGGGACGTGGCCGGGTTGGGGGCGTCCGGCGCTTGGCTGCCGTGGGCCTTGCTGATGGTGGCCAGGCGCCGCCGGAGGGTCGAGCTGGCCTTGCCTTCGGCATCGAGCTGGACCAAGTAGGCGGCCACGGTCTGGGCGGTGGCGGGCATGGCACAGCGGTCCCGTTCTGCGGTCCACGACGTAAAGCACGCCCAGTCGGCGCGGTAGGCCCGGCGGGTGTTGGGGCTTGCCGCAGCCTCGAGCGCCTGGCCGATGAGGTCGACCAGCACCGGTGTCAGGGGCGCGTCGCTGGGCGTGCTGTCGGGCGAGGAGGCGGGAGCAGGCAGCATCGGTGCACACGGGGCCGGTGTGTGTTGCGGCAGGGGGGGCGTCGGTCACTGTCGATAACCTGAACTTGGCTCCCCTCGGGCAACACCGTGGTCGTTCTTCCACTGGCCCATTCACCGCACGGGCTGCAGATCCGTCTCCACGAATGAACCCCCGCACCCCGGACCCGCCATGGTCGCGCTTGCCGCCGCACTGTTGATCTCCCTCGTTCCCACCGCTTCCGCCGACGAAGCCGCCACTGGCTACCGCTTCGCGACAAAGGCCATCGAGGAGATGCAGGCCGCTGCAGATGTGGCCCACGAGGACCACCGCAAGCGCCTGAAGAAGGGCTGGGGACCGGCGCCCTCTTGCCTTGAGGCTCATGCCCTGGACATTGACAACCGGCTCATTCTCGCCAATCGGGAGCGCATCGCACTCGCCGCGCTCATGACCAACATGGACGATGTGAGCTACAGCGCGGACCAAGTGGACCGCCGGGTGCGCACGGTGGCCATCGCCCGGTCCCAAGTGCAGCAGACCGTCGAAGCGTCCGGGACCTGCCCGCTGGTTCGCACCCCTCGCCAGGGCCGCCGGAATCGTGCAGAGCAGGACGAGGACCTCGCAGCCCGGTGACCGTGCTCGGTGGGTTCAGGGGTCTTCGCTGTTGGTCGTTCGGCCGGTGAGCCGCGCCACGACGGGCGTGAGCACCACAAACAGAGCGATGCGCGCGGGCTTGATGAGCTGGGTCAGCCCGTAGGCGACCACCAGCTTGCCGGTGCCCGATGTGATGCCGGCCCAGCGCGCTTCGTCGAGGCCGAAGGTGCGGATCATCCAGTGGACAAAGCCATCGATGTCCACCCCCAGCTCCATGGCCGCGACGAAGCCGCCGATGCTGGAGAAGAAGATGCCGAACCAGACCACCATCGCGATGGGCCCGTAGCGGTCGACCATGCCGAGCATGATCTCTTTGGCGGTCTTCTTGGGCTTCTTGGCCGCCGTCCCCGCAGGGCTTCCGTCGGTGGGTGACGCCACAGCGGGCTCCTCGACGGGCGGCGTCTCGACAGCGGGCGTCTCGACGGGGGGCGTCTCGACGGGGGGCGTCTGGGTCACGGATGCTCCGGCAGGGGGAACCTCCGCGCTATCTCACGCTGCCCGTGGACGCCGCCCACACAGTCGGACAATGGGTCGGCGGGGGCTGGGGTGCGAGCGCCCAGATGGCGCCCTGGTCGTTGGTGAGGGCGGGTGTGCCCAGGAGGTCGGTGGCCTGGGCAACCCGCCGTCGACGACGGGGCACGAGGGCGTCTGTGGTGTGCAGCAACAGCACCGCTTGGAAGCCTGCCCCCCACAGCCGGGCAGCGTCATCGCCCGCGCAGAGATGGTCCCGGGGATCGGTGCGCGCCGGCGGCTGAAAGAGCACGCTGATGGCCCGCAGTGGCGCATCATCTCGGGGAGCGGGCGACAGTGAGGTGCCCCGTCCGCGGCTCTGCAGCAACGCCTCGTCCAGGGCCACATCTGTGGGCTCGGTCACGGTCCAGAAGACCGCGACATTGGCTTCTGGCACGGCATTGTAGAGGTCCTTCACTTGGGCGTTGCCGTGGACGGGGACCCCGTCATTGGGCAGGGGACGCCACACCACACCCTCCAAGACGACCAGCCCCACGGCGATCATGGCCCACCGTCGACTCAGCGTGTTCACGAGGAGGGCCGCCGCCAGGCCCAGGGGCACGGTGGCCAGTGCGATGGCTCGGCCGACCCCGTGCACGCGCCCATTGCCGGGCAACATGCCGAAAGGACCCAGCAGCAGTAGGTCCTCGGTCACCCGGATGCGGGGACCCAGCGCCAGCGCCACCACCACGAGGCCCAGCAAGGCCCAGGGCCGTGCCCGGCGAACCCGCCATGCGCCGACGACCGCCAACAGGGGCAGCGCCCATCCCACAAAGGGGGCCACATCGCCGTGGAGGAGCTGTCCCGTCCCCAGCAAGCTGGAGATGGGGGTCTCCAGGGGGACGCCCGAGCCCGGCGGTCCCTGCACCCGCGCCAGCCACCACGGTGTGGTGTCGAGGTGCGCCCGCAGCATCGGCAAGGTCAGCAGCGCGGCCCCAATGGCGACCGCCACCAGCGTGCCCACTGCCCGCCACCGTGGCGCGGTCCACGCCATCCCCAGTGCAACACAGCACTGGACCGGCAACACATACACCAGCGGCTGCCACCCGCCGTGGGCGAGCATGGTCAGCGTCAGGGCCGCCCACAAGGCACCCCACAAGCGGGCTCTCCCGGTCTCTGCGTGCAGGCCATCGTGCAGCATCGCGAGGTGCAAGGGCCACAACGCCCACGGCCAGTACTCGCTGCGGCCCATCAGCAACAACCCACCCTGCCAGTACGGCGCGCACAGCAACGCCGCGGCCAGCACGCCGGTGCCCAGCCGGCCCAGGCCCATGCGTTGTCCCAGCGCGACGCCCCCGCCGGCCAGCACCCCCATCCAGCTCAGCCCAAGCGCCCCCCACGCCGCCGCGGGGCTGCCTGTCAGCCGGAGCACTGGCGTGAACACCAACAAGCTCACGGGGTCGAGCAGGTCTCGCCGAATGCCCGCCGGCAGTGCGGCATCGGCGACCCGCAGGAAGGGCCCGTGGGTGGTCAGCCCGTCGGAGGCCACCACCAGCCCCCAGATATGGGCAGCGGCTTCTCCAGACCGTGCCCCCGGCGCCCGTCCACTTGTCCAGAGTGGCCACAGCCACTGCATGGCCAGCACCGCGAAGACGGCGACGAGGACCCCCGGCAGGGCCATGCGCGGCCAGGTGATGGGTGAACGCTGCACCGCGGACTCCCCGGCGGGCCCAACGGCCCGGGAAGGCAGACCTTAGCTGTCGTCTTCGGCCAGCACAACCAGCCCGTCGTCGGGATGCAACACAAACTCGGTGTCTTTCGGGGGGATCAACTGAACACCGAAGTTGTCGGCGCTGCGTTGTTCCATGGCCTTGCGCTTCACGCCGATGCAGACCTCGCCGTCCCGCTTGCGCACATGGGCCATCAGGTCGCCGAAGCGACATGTCACCGGGAAGGCCTCGGGCGGGAAGTACAGCGCGGCCGACTTCACGTAGATCTCGGAGCCATCCTCTTGGAACAAGTCATCGTAGACTTGCTGGATGTCGGGCTCTTCGGAGATCTGGGCGAACATCATCGACACCATGCGGTTGCTGATGATGAAGTCATTGACGCCCGCTCGGCTGATCAGCTCTTGGTTTGCAGAGTCGAGCACTTCAGTGATCAGTCGACTCGACACCGTCCGGCCATCGGCGCGGGCTTCGTTCATCAGCTTGCGCAGGTGCAACAACACAATGATGGTCTCGGCGTCGATGCGCTCGGCGTCCATCGCGGCTTCAGGCCGCTGGGGCAGCACGATGATGACGTCGTACTCAAGGGGTTCGACACTCGCGAGGGCTTCGCCGTCCAGCGCGTCGCGGTCCATCAGGCTGACCGATGTGTTGGTCAACGAGCCGTCCAACAGCGCGGTGGCGTCTCGCAACCACCCCGGCGGGTGGGCCATCATCACGTGCACTTCGCTGCCTGCCAGCACATACTCGTCAAACTCGCGAATGATGACCGACGCCTTGGGTGACCAGCCCAACACCAACAGACGCTCGGTCTCCGGTTCTTGGCGGGCGCTGTGGATGGGCAGGTCCTTCGGCGAATACACCGCCGCACCCTTGAAGTCGATGGCGCTGTCGTCTTGCGCGACAATGATGATGTCGTCGTCATCTTCGAGCACAGTGGCAGCGTCGGGTCGCATCTTCAGGGTGCCGTCGGACTTGCGGATGCCCAGCGGCACACCGTCGTCAAAGCGGAACGCCAGATCCCCGAAGCTCACCCCGTTCCAGTTGGCGGTGTAGAAGTACATCTCGCAGCCTTCAAAGCTCAACAGCTCGGCGTAGACGATCGAGAGTCCGCTGGTGCGTGAGGTCTGCACCATCACCTTGGCGAGAATGTCGGTGGCGTCGAGCACCCGCACCCGCTCTGGGGAGATGTCCAGCACCACCCGCCGGTTGCGGGCATCGAAGACCTCCGACACGATGTGAATGTCGTGTTCATCACCAACCTGGGCGCACAGCGCGAGCACCGTCTTGATGACCTTGGCGTCGCTCTCCATCTTGTCGCTGCGCGACGCGTTCTCGCTGCAGTGGGCCAGCACGATGGCGCTCGCCGCAGCGTTTGCACTCACCTTTGCGATGGCGTGGAGGTTGGCGGTGGGCCCCGACCGCGTGACCACCCGGGTGTTGCGCCGGTCGGTCCAGTTTTCTTGCAACCAGGCGTCCATCTCTTCTTTGGGGGTCTGGGACAAGATGACCACCACCGGGTCATCCTCGGACTCTTTGGCTTCGACGAGCTCCCGCAGGATCTCGAGCACCCGCGGCCCCCAGCCGATGATCAGCGTGTGGCCCGACTCCAGCACCCGGCTGTGGCCCTTCTTCAAGTTGTCGATGGCCTGGTCCAGCGCGGTGGTCAGAAACGCGATCAACGCCGAAAAGATGACCACGCCGGTCATCCCGCCGATGATGGCGGTGAGCTTGTAGAGCCCGAATGTTGCGTTGTCTTGGGCCATGTTGCCCGGGTCGGTGATCTGCAGCCACGTGACCCACACCCCATACAGGCCCTCACGCACGACCGAGAAGCTCTCGCTGGTGCCCATTGCCGCTTCGACGGCCAGCACACCAAAGCGCAACAGCGACACCGCCGCCAGCGAGACAAAGAACGCCGCGAGCAGCGACAGAAACAGCGCCTTGTTGCCCTGGGCGAGGAAGGTGTCGATGCGGTAGCGCAGCTTCTCGTTGCGAGAGGCGTCGGCGGCCATGGGGAGCTCCGGGGGGCACCCGTGCGGCGCGGGGGACGCACAGGTGGGGACGTGCCGCGCGGGCTAACCTGGGCGGGCTGCCGCTTCCTGCATCTTTCTGGAGTCTCCATCTCCCGCGCCCTCGCCAGCCGTGCACTGAGCGGACTGCTGCTGGCGGCGGTGGTCTTCGCCGGGCTGGAGCTGGTCCTGCGCGGGGGACTGGGCCCGCCGCCACCCTCGGTGCGGGTGTTCCGTGCGTTGGGCGAGCACGAGACCTATCTGGCATTCCAGTCGACGGGCTGGGTGCCCATCTACCAGGACGACCTCACGCCCCTGCCGGTGGACGATGGTCGTCCGCTGATGGCCTTTCTCGGCGGCAGCAGTGTGCACCGAGGCACCCCCCAGCTTCGCCGCGGCGGGGAGTTTCCGGCCATTGTGGGGCGGCGGCTGCGCATTCGCTCCGCCAACCTGGGCAACCCGGGTCTGGACTCCCATGATCTGGTGGAGATCTTGAGGGAGCTGCTCGCGGAGGGCCCCGAGAACCCCGATGTGGCGGTCGTCTACACCGGTCACAATGACTTCGGGAATGCGCGCTACCAGCAACGCTACGGCACGGTCGCCAAGGGCGTGGCGCTGCGGGTGCAGGTCACGCTGGAGCGCCTCCAAGTCTACAGCCAGCTCTCCCGGTTGCTGCGGCCCGCCCGAGGGGTGGCCCGCCAGCGGGGCCAGTCTGAAGACGCCGGTCCCTTGCTTTCTGACGCGTGGCGCGCGGCGGGGCGGGACCTGGAGCGCAACCTGCGCCGCATGGTGGACTTGGCCCAGGGCGCCTCGGTGCCGCTGTTCTTTGTCACCCCCATCAGCAGTGTGCTCATGCCCCCGGCCGACCCCCGGTGTGACGACGGGGTGTGCCTTCAGGAACGCTACTTGGCGGCCCGAGAGGCGGGGGATGGTGAGGGGCTTCGCCAGGTGCGGGACCTCGACCGCGTGAGCCTGCGCGCCCCGTCGTCGGTGCGGACGTTCTTGCTCGACTTGGCCGATGCCCACCCCGGGGTGTGGGTGGTGGACGCCGAGACGGGCATGCCCCAAGACCCGGTGTTTGGGGTGCCGGCCACCCAGAGCTTTGTGGACGCCATCCACTTGTCCCCGAGCGGCCACCGGGACCTCGGCACCCTGATCGCAAATGACCTGAGGCAGACCATTCCCGAGGTTATTGGGGCTCCTCAGCAACGGGGTCGGGCAGCCACCGGCGAGTGAGCCAGCCCATCCCGGGGATGACCCAGGCGCGGCCGTGGAATGCTCGGTGGGCCGCGACGAAGCGCACCACCAGTCGTCCGATGGCGACCACCATCAGGGCGAGTCCCATCAAGGCCATCGCCGCCGGGTGGGGCTCGTCGGTGATGAACATGAACGGTGCGGTCAACACGGTGGCGAGAAACAGCGCCGCCAGCTCCAGGGGGAAGAACGCGAGCGACTGGCGGGCGTGGAACTGGGCCGCGGGGTCGTCGCGTTTGAAGATGAGTAGCCCCACACTGACCAGCAAGAAGATGCCTTGAATCGGGATGTAGGCGAGGCCGTGGGCCGGCTTGCCTTTGGTGCCCCCTCCGCCGAGCAGGACCGATGAGTTGTCGGTGGACTCGACGCCGAGTTGGCCCGCCAGACGGGTCATCAGCTCCCGGGCGCCCTTGAGCTCAAACTCATTGATGTTGCCGATCAACCGAACCTTTCCGGCCTTGGGGGGCCGGTAGGGGTTGCCGTCTTCTTGGGGCGACTCGTGCAAGGTCGCGGTGATCTCGTGCCACTTGAGCAGGGGGCTGGTCTTGCGCAGCTCCAGTCCTCGGACCGCCGCCAGGGGGTGCTCCCCTTCGGCGAGAGAGCGCAGCACACCGTGCTCCACGTCCAACTCCACCAGGGACGCCGCGCTCCGGGGGCCGGCCCGCACAACATGCACGCCGCCGACCGCCACACACAAGAAGCTGAGCGCCCCACTCCCGGCGCCGACCACCATCGTCAGCACCCCGGGCTCCTCGCCCTGAAGCACCTCCAGCAAGGCGAACAGACCGGTCAACAACACCAGCAAGGCCGGCACCAGCAGCGCCAGCACCGCCCCGCGCTTGATCCAGAACGCTGCCGGGGTCTGGATGCGCAGCACCGGTCCGTCTTCGACCACTGCCGTCTTGATGCTGAATGACACAGACCCTCCGTCGGGGGACACCCCGGCTGCCCGCAGCGTCAATGAAGGCGCGCGCGTCGGCTTGGTTACCGCGCGGCCCACAATACCCAAGCCGGAGGCCCACGGTGCTCAGCGCTGGGGGAGCCGCCCGCTCTTCAGCCGAGCAGCGGTCTGTCGAGCAGCCGTCAGCCCAGCAATGTCGGAATCATCGATGCGTGGAGCTGGTTGGCTTGGGCCCGTGCGGCGAGGGCGGCTTGTTGCACGATCTGTTGGGCGACCAGCTGGGAGGTCAGGTCGGCCATGTCGGCGTCTCGAATGCGGGACTCGGCCCCGCTGAGCGCCACGGTTGTGGCCTCGTTGTGCCGGAGGGCTTCGTCGAGTCGGTTCCACGCCGCACCCAGCTTGGCTTGCCGGGACCCCACCACCGCCAGCGCGTCGTCGAGGGCGTCGAGGGCTGCCCGGGCCTCGGCGGACGTGGAGATGGACACGGTGTCCAGGCCGATGCCGGCGATGCTCGCGTCGGTGGGCACCCCGATGCCGATGAGGTCGTGCTCGGTGTCGTGAATGCCGGCCTGCACCTCAAACTCGCTGGTGCGTCCCGCCTGGGCAATGATGTCGTCGCCGATCGTGGCCATGAGGCCGGACACATTCGCGCCAGCGGGGTCGAGGTTCTCGGTCAGTCCCCCCGTGGCAGCGGTGATCTCGTCAAACACCGCGGCATGGGTGGCGACCAGGGTGGTGGCGTAGACCCGAAAGCCGCCACTCGCCAGCGCCGACGCCGTGCCCGACTCGGTCACTGGGGTCAGGGCGGTCTCTCGGCCCGTGTCGGATGCGTAGATCAGGATCTTCTGGACCGCCGGCCCACCAAAGTCGTGGGTCTCGGGCCCGTCCACGCCGGGGGTGTCGGTGAGCCCGGCTTGGTCGAGCATCGCGGTGTAGGGGTCCATCTGGCCCACCCCGGTGACCCCGAGGCTGGCGAGTGCCGCGTCGGTGTCGGTGGGGTCTGCCGAGAGCTCGGCCAGGGTGGTATTGCCGTCAAGAGGGTCACCGGCGGGGGCTGCGCCGGCGCTGGCTTGGGCCACTCCCATTCGCACCACGATGCCCTCGGCCTCCAGCCGGTCTCGCAGCAGGGGCAGCTCGGCGGCAAACACGGGCAGCTCGGCCGCCATGCTGTTGGACACGTCGGCCAGCAGCAGGATGTCGACGGCCGGACGGGCCAGCAAGGACTCGCCCCCGTAGGTGGTGGTGACCGCGGTGCGGTCGATCTCGTCGGACAGCTGGGCGAACTCTTCTTGGAGATAGGCGCGCTCTTCATCGTCCAGGGTGTCACTCGCCGAGGCGACCGCCAGCTCGCGCATCCGCTGGAGGTTGTCCACGATGACGTCCAGCCCGCCCTCAGCGGCGTGCACCGCCGACATGCCGTCGCCAATGTTGTTGCGCGCCTTGACCAGCGAGCGGGTGTCCGTCCGCAGGTCGGCGGCCACCCCCAGCCCAGCGGCATCGTCCGACGCTTGGCGGATGCGCAGCCCGGTGGCCAGCCGGTCCATCGTGCGCTCCAGCCCACCAGCCCGCGTCGCGGCGAGGCCGTCGGCGGGAATGGAGATGGGGCGCACGGTGAGCATGGGGGCAGCGTCCTGAATTCCGAGGTTGGGGTCTTCCCTCGAAGCGCCGTCGGCCGATCTGTGGGGAAGATCAAGCCGGTCGGGGAATTCGGATCCAGAACATCGTGTTTGTCAGTGTTCTGGTGGGCTTTGTCAGGGGGTGCTCAACCGTTGGGCCAGCCGCGCTGGGGACCGCCGGGCTACATGCGCCGGCCGGAGGTGGCTGTGGCTCGCTATGTCATTGCGCTCGTGATCGCTCTGTTGCTCAATGCTTCGGCCAACTTGATGATCAAGTTTGGCATGCATGCCATCAATGTGGAGCTGGCCGGCACGAGCATCCTCGCGGAGGGCCCTGTGGGTGCGCTCAAGCTGGTGCTGCGGCACTGGATCTTGCTGGTGGGCTTGGCTTGCTTTGCGCTGAACGTGGTCTTCTACTCGGTGGCGCTCCAGAAGCTCCAGATCAGCGTGGCTTACCCCATCATGGTCACCATGGGCTTCGCCATCATCGCGGTGGTCGCCGGGTGGAAGCTGGGGGAGCAGCTCACGACAACCCAGTGGGCGGGCGTGGCCGCGATCATGCTGGGGGTCACCCTGGTGGCGAAGGACGCCGGGCGCCAGCTTGGGGACGGACCGAGCCCGGCCAGTGAGGACGCCGCGGCTCCCTGACGGGTGGGCTCATTGGGTCGGCTTCGGTGGGTCGCCCAGAGCCGCCGCCAGAGCCGCAATGGTGGCGGTTGTGGTGCCGCAGCATCCCCCGATGAGCGTGGCACCGGCGTCCACCCACCGTCGCGCGTGTTCGAGATAGCGCGCGGCTGCGGTGTTCTCATCGGTGCTCCAGCCGCACCTGTCCTCCGCTGCGCCGGCATTGGCGTAGGCACCCACCGCCACCCCGGGGCATGCGCGGGCGAGCGCCTCGACGTAGGGCAGGGTGTGGACGGCGGGGCAACAGTTGACCAGAACGGCCTGTGCGCCGGCATCCACCGCCCGAGCCGCGGCCTCTGCCAGCGCGTTGGGGGTCAGCAAGCGCGCCGTGTAGCCGGGGGTGAGGCTCACCCACGTGGGCAAGCCCGTCGCCACCGCCGCCTTGGCCGCGGCCAGCGCTTCACCGGGATGGGCGAAGGTCTCGCACAACAGCAGATCACAGCCAAGCCGGGCCAGCTCCTGGGCGAGCTGTGCGTGCTCGGGACCGGGGTTGTGGGGGGAGCGCTCGGGGTGCCAGCAGTCCTCCAGCGGGGCGATGCTGCCGGCGACCCTGGCCCTCGGTGCAGCCGCCCCACGGGCCAAGGCGACAGCGGTCTCGCACAGCGCCCGCCAGCTCGGGCCGGCAGCACGCTCGGTGGTCCGGAAGGTGCAGGTGGTGAGCACTCTTGCCCCGGCCGCCGCATACCGGGCGTGCAGCACGCTGACCTCTTGAGGGTGAGTTCGCAGTGCAGATGCACTCCACAATGGCCCATTGGTGGGTATTCCCAGCAACTCCAGTCCGGTGCCCATCGGACCGTCCAAGATCGTTGTGTGCATCGGTCTGTCCGCTGGTTGTGCCCTGCCCAAGCAAAGCCTCTGGAACCCGGGCTCGTGCCCCATGCTACCGTCCCGACGATGACTGCAGTGCTTCTGGAGGCCAGGTGTCGACCCGGCGGGACACATCGACATCCGACTCGTCTTCGGGCGCCCGACACGATGGGCGCACCGGGCGGGCTTGGTCCCGTTCCCGACCCGGACGTGCGCGAAACACCGGTGATGCCCACCACAGCGAGTCTTCCAGCGACGTCCGCCGCCCCGATGCGGTCGATACAGGGCACTCGCTGGGGCTCGGGACGGAGGTGACGGCGGCGCTTCCGTCGCTCACGGGCTCGGCTCCGGGCGTCACCGAGGCGTGCCCCCCTCGCATGGCGGAGTGGCTGCGGATGCAGGATCGGCAGGTCACCGGGTCGGTCACTGGCACCGACACACCCTGGGGACCGCCTCTCTCGGACGACACCCCCGCCGGCGGGCGCTACGTCGACCTCGGGATCGAGCTGGGGCGGGGGGGCCAAGGGCAAGTTCGACTGGCCCACGACACCCGCATGGACCGGAAGGTGGCGGTCAAGACCCTGCACGATGTGCCCGACGCCTCGAAGGTCTTGCAGCGGTTGCTCTCGGAGGAGACCCTGGCGGCCTCGCGCCTCCAGCATCCCCACATCCTCACTGTGCTGGACGCCTTCCGGTCCCAGGACCGCCAGCGGATCCACTTGGTCACGCCCTATGTGGCCGGCCGCACCCTCAAGGCGTTGGTTCGGGACAGTGTTCGGGGGACCGCCCGAGATGCCGAAACTGGACTGCGCAATGTGCTCCAGGATCGTGTGTTGGTCGATATTGTCATCGACATCTGTGAGGCGCTATCCCACGCCCATGTGCAGGGTCTGGCCCACCGTGACATCAAGTCCGAGAATGTGCTGGTGGTGGAGTCTCCCGGCGGGGTGCCCACGACTTGTTACCTGATCGACTGGGGACTCGCGAGCCCGGTGGTTGAGGTCAACGCAGACCCCAGCGGGTGGTCGCTGCCGGCCCGCCGGGGGGGCACCGCGACGGCGATGGCGCCCGAGGTCGGGCGGGGTGACGTGGTCGCCAGCTTGCACGCCGACGTGTACTCCGTCGGTGTGCTCATCTACGAGGTGTTGGAGGGACGGCGTCCCAAGCGGGGAAGCCGGGCCATGATGCAGGCCCACTTTGTGGATCCCCAAGTCCCCCACGTCTCCCGGGACTCCCACCCGCCAGGGCTCGCCGCGCTCGCGACCCGGTGCTTGGCCATCCGACCGGAAGATCGGCCGACGGATGCCCGGGAGGTTCTCGACGCGCTGCAGGCATGGCGCCGGGCAGCGTCCCGCTACGACGTGGCCGACCGGCTCGTGGAAGAGGTGAGGGGCCTCCTCGACCAGATCAGCGCCCACCAGCGGCTGTGCGACGAGCTGGTGGGTCAAGTGCGTGCGGCCCGCGCTCAGATTGTGGCCGGCACCGATGATGGGGGGCGAGCCGCCGCCTGGGCGCTCGAGAGCCGGATGGACGCCGTCCAGGACGAGCTGGTCGACCAGCACGCCCAAGTGGACCTGCGGCTGCGCGCGGCCCTCGCGTCGGCGCCGGAGCACGAGGGCGCCCGCGTCCTGCTTGGGGAGCGCCTCGCCGGCCAGCTCATCAGTCGGGAGCAGCGCACGCCGGCCGAGCGACGTCGGCTGGAAGTGGAGCTGCAGAGCATTGACCACCAGGGGCACCACAGCGCGCTGCTCAAGGGTCTGGGCACTGTGAGCCTCCAGACGTCCCGGCCTGCCCGCCTGCGGCTGGAGCACCTTCAACGCAACGGCGATCGCTTGGATGGTGGAACCTTCGTCTACGACGGTCCGGGGGCGCTTCAGAAGTGGGCACTGCCGGAGGGCAGCTACATCGCCCACGTCCAGAGCTTGGATGGTGTCGCGTTTCGGATGCCGCTGTGGATCGAGCGGGGTCGCCACTGCATCATTGGCGAGGATGACCAGTTGGTGCCGATTGTGGTGCCCATGCCTGGCGAGTGCCGGCCCGATGAGGTGTATGTGCCCCGGGGCTACAGCTTTCTGGGCGGCGATCCCCGCGCCCAGGGGGACCGGGTGTTTCCGGCCCGGCGGATGTTTGTGGACCGGGACCTCTTTGTGGCCCGCCGACTGACCACGGTGGCCCAGTGGTGTGCATTTCTGGATGGACTGTGGGCAGAGGGACAACCGGAGCAAGCCGGAGCCTGTGTGCCCCGGTGCCGCGATGCCCATGGCCAGCGAGGGGCGCCGGTGCTCCAGCGTCTCGGAGACCGTGGCTTCCAACCGGTGCCCGATCCCGATGGGGATGTCTGGGCGCCCAAGTGGCCGATTGTTCAAGTCACGCTGGCGGCGGTGCGCGCTTTCCTCGCGTGGCGCGCCCGCACCGATGGCATCGCGGCCCGGCTGCCCCGGGAAGATGAGTGGGTTCGATATGCCCGCGGTGCGGACCTCCGCATCTACCCTTGGGGGTATCAGTACGAGCTGGGTTGGGCGGGACTGGGGGACAGCCAAGGGGAGCGCCGCCAACCGTATTGCGTGGGCAGCTTCCCCCGTGACTGCTCGGTGTTTGGCGACATCCGCGATCTGGCGGGCAATGCCATGGAGCGCATCGACCAAGCCCACGAGCCGGAGCCGCGGTTTGATGGGGATCGGCTGCTGACGTCTCCCCCCGCGCGCACAAACCAAGTCCGCGGGGGCAGCTGGGCGTCGGCCCCTGGAAAGGCCCGTCTTGGCGGCCGGCCCAGCGCGCCGGTGGACACACGGTCGTCGTTGATTGGGTTTCGGGTGGTGCGAACCCGGTCGGATGTCGACGCGTAGAGCGTTGGTATGGTGGACAGGCACGCACAAGACTTGGGGCGAGTCCACAAGCGTCGGCCCCCCCTCGCTGCCCGATTTTCTGTATTTAGACGTGGAAGGGACCGAAGACTCCTCGCCCTGATGGGTGGGCTGGAGGAGCACTGGCACCGACGCCGACCGGCCCACAGTGGGCATCATGACGATGATGAGGTCGGGGCCTGCCCTTGGGGGGCACGGTGACCGAATGGGGGCGGCTCGCCCGGTGAGCCTGATGGGGTGTCCGTGGTGCGCCTGGAGGCTGCGCACACCGCGATGGCGGAGAACGAACTTTGTGCAGCACGCGTGTCCGCAAGATGGTGGGCCCCGCGTCTATCTGTTGAGCAGCGGTGGCAGGGTCCCCAAGCGGTCCCGAGCTGCTGCAGAAGGCGACGCTGCGGTGGCCGACCGGCGATCAAAGGCGCCTGTACTGGAACTGGTTTTGAAGTCAATAAATCGACGATAATAGGCGGTCAAAATAGTTTGATGTGTTTGAAGCGGTGAAATTGCTCTTTCGAAAGAAACGTGTCGACATCGTGTCGACAGCATGACACCGTAGAGAGGGGGGGGGCGCCGAGCCGGCGCAGCCCCCAACGCCCCGGCTCCGGTGCGATGAGTGGACGGGTTCTCCGTTGGTCCTTCGGGACCGATTGGATTCCGTGCCTTGAGTTGCATTGGGGAACTGTTGCGGGCTGGATCTGATCCAGCTCGGGGGCAGGGCTGCGCGTGCCGCAGTCCATCAGCAAGTGCATGCGTTGGACTCTCTGGTTTTCCCGAGAGTCCCTCGTGAGTCGTCACTCTCCGCACGCGAAATCGGCGGGGTGAGGGGACTGCTGTGTGACCGGTAAACCCCCTCCAACGCTGGGGGCCCGGCTGGTGAGCAGGCAACAACAATGCAGGAGAACACTATGTCCATGGCGACCATCCACCGCACTACCCTTCGGTTCTTCGCGCTCTTGCTGGTGGTGCTCTTCGCCACTGTGCTGACGCCAGCGGCGGCCCACGCGTCCGGCTCTCAGTGCACGGCGGACCTGAAGACGGGCATCATCGACGTCAACAACGACACCCCGACGTCGATCCTGAAGTGGTGGGGCATCGACGAGTGGGAGGATGAGGGGGGCTTCACCGGCCTGCTGGATGCAACGTCTGTGGTTGGAAGCACCACCACCACGACTACCTTTGACGTGGCCAGCACCACCCTGGTGGTCGTCATCAACAATTCCACCGGTGCATTGTCGGGCACCAACATCGCTGCGGTCGTGGGTTGGTTGGAAGCGCGAGGGCTCGATGACACCGATGGGCAGGGCATTGTCGAGGCACTCGGTAGCTGCCCCCAGAACATCCTGCCCACCGCCGTGGACGCCACCCTCAAGGACATCTACGACGACGTTGGTATGTAGGTTGCTTGCTCGCCCCCGGCGAGTGGTGATCCAATCCGTGCCTTGGCTTGGGGGACCGTTGGGTGTTGGTGCCTGTCGGTCTCCCCTGGGTGCACCCTACTCTTCTTCGGTTGGGGCGATCTGGGCCTTGGTCGGCTTGCCCCAAGCTTGGATCCCGGGCAACATGGCGTACAGCAGCCGGTGGTAGATGCCCCGGGGCAACAACCGACGCAGCCAGACGAACAGCCACGCATCGAGGGTGGCTGGCAAGCGCAGGGGCGGCGCGGGGTGCATCAGCAACCAGTGCACCCGTCGGGCCACATGCACCGGCTTTGCGGGAACGCGCTTCATGATGCGGGCCACAAACGCGCTCATGTTTTGGTAGTGGGGGTGGTAGGGGTGGTCGGGATCGGCCATGGCATCGCGGCTCTGGGCCGTCCAGCGCACATTCTCGAAGCCGTCCGAATTCAAGAAGCCCGGCTCCACCAGCGTGACGTGGATGCCCCAGGGGCGCACCTCATACCAGAGCGCTTCACAGGCCCCCTCCAGCGCAAACTTGGACGCGGAGTAGACGCTCATGGTGGGCATGGCCATCATGCCGCCCACGCTGCTGATGTTGATGATGCGACCGCGCCGGCGCGCGCGCATGCCGGGCAGGGCGAGGCAGATCAGCTGCATCGGACTCAAGAAGTTGACGTCCATCTGGGCGATGCGGTCGTCCGGGTCGACGTCCTCCACCACCGCCCGCACCGAGTAGCCGGCGTTGTTGATCAGCACATCGAGTCCCCCAAGCTGGGTCTCGATCTCTTCGATGACGGCCTGTCGCTCTTCGGCGACCGTCACGTCCATGGGACGCAACCACAGCCGGTCCGTCTCGACGATGCCTTCCTTGGCGAAGCGGGCCATCGACGACGCCCGGGCGGTCAGAATCAGCCGGTGGGTGTCTCGGCTCATCAGGCGCCGGGCGATCGCGAGACCCAGTCCCGTGCTCGCCCCCGTGATGAGCACAGTCGGGCGCCGCATGCTCATGTTGACCGGTCTCGCGTGAGCCAGGCGTGCAAGCTCAAGGGCCCTGGGGGATGCCACCAGAGCTGCACACAGACGCCCAAGAGGCAGAGGTTCTTGACCAGGTTGGACCGCTGCAGAATCACCCACGCCCACTCGGTCGTGCCATCAGGAGGTGGCTGAATGCCCACCACTGCGGGCAGGTGGACAAAGGCGGTGACCAGCACCAGAAAGGTGCCGAGGACGACCGCCGCCAGCCGCAAGCGCACGCCCAGCGCCACCATGCTGCCGCCGCTGAGCAACACCAGCCCGGATGCGAGGCTGACCAGGCGGGGCGCGGGCACCCAAGGGGGCATGAGGTTCTGGATCAGTGTGTCGTCGAAGATGTGCTCCCCGCCGAGTCCGATGAAGATGCTGCTGAACAGGATGCGAAACGCAAGCTCGCCGGCATCTCGGGGTGTGGTCGTCACGGGAGTCCGGGGGATTGAGGGGGCCGCGCGGCGCGGAGGAGCAGCAAGACGATAGCAACCGAGTGGGCGCAGCTGTGGCCCGACCTGCCTCGGCGCCCTCCGAGGGCTGGCCTGGACGTCTCGATGGACCGGGCGTCAGGGTGTCGCCGCCGCCTGCGTGGGCATGGGTGTCCACCGTCATGCCCGAGGTGCTTCGATGTTTGCTCCTGCGACAGCTCCTGATGCCGGTCTGCGATGACTGTGGCCCCCAAGCCGCGCCGCCTGGGCAATGGGTGCAGCTTTGTGCTGGCCGTGGGGCTGTTGTTCGCCCTGCTGGTGTTCCGCAGCATCGGTCTCGAGCCGTTTGATGTGCCCTCGGGGTCGATGGAGCCCACGCTGCGCATCGGCGACAGCATCCTGGTCCACAAGTCTGCCTACGGCTTGCGGGTGCCCTTCACCACCGTGAACGTGCTCGGGCCCAATGTTCCCGGGCGTGGGGATGTGGTGGTCTTCACCGCGGGGGAAGCCCGCGCGGACGACTGGACCACCAAGGTGGACCTGCTGCCCGTGTTTCCAACCGACGACATGATCAAGCGGGTGGTGGCGCTTCCCGGCGAGCAGGTGGCGGTGCGCGGCGGTGCGGTCTGGATCGATGGTCGCCGCAGCCGCCGGACCGAGCTGGGTGCCTACCGCTACGTGGACGCCGCATGTGAGGTCTACGGGAACCGCCGCTACACCGAAGCGCTGCCCGGCCACGCCCATGTGGTGCTGCAGGCCAGCGAGCCGGGCCTGCGAAAGCCCGACTGGGGGCCGAAGACGGTGCCGAAGGGCCATCTGTTTGTGCTGGGCGACCAACGGGACCGGTCCAAGGACAGCCGCAGCTTCGGCTTTGTGCCCATCTCTCGCATCAAGGGCCGGGCCACGCGGGTGTGGATGTCGAGCACGACGTGTGAGGTGGACGGCCGCTTGCCGGAGCTTCGCACCCAGCGCATTGGTTTGAACATAGATTAGCAGGCTGTTCTCGGGGCTTCACGGCCCAGGCCCCAGCATCCCCAGTGGGGCGGGTGGCGCGCCGCTGTCGTGCTCGGGGCGGGCCTCGGCCGTCCTGGCCCGATAGGGCGTTTGGCCGTGCGTGGAGTGCGGGGAGTCCCGTCGATGACCTTCGTTGCTCACACTGCTGCCGTGCCGCTGGGCGCCCCCGCTTGATCGTCTCTGCGCCGACGTTGTTGCTGGTGGTGGCCGTGCTGGGGCTGGCTGTGGGTCCGCTGCTCGCGCGGATCTGGGACCGGGGTGAAGCCTGGCGGGAAGCCCTCGATGGCTTGTCGATCACCCTCGTCGGGGGCATCTGCCTGTTCCACTTGCTGCCCCACGCCATCGACCGGGGTGGGGTGTTGGCCGTGTTGGCGGGCCTTGCCGGCGTGGTGATGCCGCTGGGGCTGCAGCGGGTGGGTGCCGGACTGGCGAAGACCTGGACCGCCGCGGCCTTTGGGCTGTTGGCGATGCATGCGCTGTTCGAGGGGGCCGCGCTGGCGGTGGTGACCACCGGGCGGGTGGGCCTTCCCCTGGGCCTCGCGGTCGCGGCGCATCGGCTGCCGGTGGGCCTCGCGGTCTACACGGCTGGCGCACGCGGTGGCGACTGGCGAGGCTGGGCGGCGGTGGGTGTGTTGATGCTGGCGACGGTGGCCGGCTTTGTGGTGGGCGCCCCCCTCGCCGGCGCGGGCACGGACCAAGCCCACGGCATCTTTGAGGCCCTGGTGGCAGGGGTGCTGCTCCACATCGTCTTTGAGGTGCCAGCGACCAAGAGTCGTGTCCAGAAGGATGTTCTCGTCGATGCTCAGCCGGCGGATGCTCCGCGAGAGCCCATGCACGGGGCCCAGCACCGTGCGCATGACCACAACGCGCACGACCACAGCGCGCATGACCACAGCGCGCATGACCACAGCGCGCACGACCACAGCGCGCATGACCACAGCGCGCATGACCACGGTGCGCAGGACAACGGTGCGCAGGACAACGGTGCGCCCGCTGCGCCGGCGGCGGCCCACGACCACGGGGCCCACTCCCACGGCGGTGTGCATGGGCACCACCACCCCACGGATGCCGGGCGCTGGTCCGCCTGGGGCGCGCTGCTCGGCTTGATCTTGGTGGGTGTGGTCACCGCCATCGGGTCCGATCCCGACCACGGCGGCGGTGTGGAAGACCACCTCGCCACCTTCTTCTCCCTCGCGATGGAGAGCGCCCCGGCGCTGCTCATCGGCTACGTCCTCGCGGGATTGATCACCGCGTTTATGCCCCAGGGCGGGGCATCGTGGATGGGTGGCGGGTCCCGCCTCAGCCAAGCGCTGCGCGGTGTGGCCTTCGGCCTGCCACTGCCGGTGTGCTCCTGCGGGGTGTTGCCCCTCTACGAGTCCCTGGTGCGCCGAGGTGTGCCGGCCGCAGCCGCCGTTGCCTTCCTCGTGGCCACCCCGGAGCTCGGCCTGGATGCTGTGCTCTTGTCCGTGCCCTTGCTGGGGGTGCCGCTCACCATTGCGCGGGTGCTGGGCGCGTTTCTGATTGCCTTGTTGGTGGCACTTCTCGTGAGTCCAAGTGCGGAGTCGTCCGCCCCAGCACCCTCGCCTGCGCCGGCCCCCCTGGAGCCGGTGGGTGTGCGCCTGCGGCGGGGCCTGAACTACGGGCTCGTCGAGCTGGTCGACCACACCTTGCCGTGGGTGCTGCTCGGGCTCGGCGTTGCGGCGGTGGCGGCCCCGCTGCTCGGCCATCCCGCCCTTCAGCAGCTCCCTTCGTTTGTCCAAGTCCCCCTCTTCGCGCTGATCGGCATTCCCATCTATGTCTGCGCGTCGGGGGCCACGCCCGTTGCCGCTGTCGCGGTCCAACAAGGTGTCTCGGCCGGCGCTGCCTTGGCCCTGCTCATCGCCGGTCCCGCCACGAATGTCACCACCTTTGGGGTGCTCTCCGCCCTGCATGGCCGCCGCATGGCGCTGCGCTTTGGGCTGGCGGTGGTTGTCCTCGCCATTGTCGCGGGGTGGACCGTGGATGCCGTGGGCGTCAGTGTTCCCGCCAATGTGGGGGCCGGTGCTGGTGAGCACTGGAGCCTCGCCTCGTGGGCCGCACTGGTGGGGCTCGCGCTGCTCACGCTGGCCTCGTTGCGCCGCCAGGGACCCCGAGGGCTGCTGGGCCAGATCGTGGCCCCGTTCCAAGGGCACTGAGCGCAGGGAGCCGGCCACCCGCGTCGACCACCTCGCCGCACTTCAGGTAGTCTCCTGCCCAAGAAGGAGCTGCCATGAACCGGTCCGCTGTGTGGGGTGCTTTGCTCGTCTTGTTGCTGCCGGCCTGTGTCCCACCGCCCGACGACGGGGCCAAGTCCAGTGACGACGGCGCCGACGGGACAGGCGGCAGCGATGGTGCGGATGGTGCGGATGGTGCGGATGGTGCGGATGGCGCGGACGGTGCCGACGGCAGCGATGGGGCGGACGGCGTGGACACCGGTCCCGACGACCCGGGGCCCTCGGCCATCTGCACCGAGCTGGGCTTGCCGGTGCGGCCCTGGATCGACGCCGAGATGGACACGGCGATGTATGCCACCGCCTCGGACGTCACCCTGCCCACCCGCCGCGGCGACTGGGTGCTGTCGGAGCACTGGAGCGGCTGCGACAGCTACCTGTTCATCAACGAGCGCCCCCGCCAAGCCCGGGGCTACGACCAAGACCCGTGGGAGCGGGACCACCGCAGCCTGTTCGCCGCGCTGCCCCCCAATGTGCACCTGTTCTTCTTACCCAGCCAAGCGGGAGACGACACCCGCGCCGCCTCGCTCGACGCCCTCGAAGTGGAGATCGAGGCCGCGCTGGAGCGTCTGGATGACGACGAAGCGACCTGGTGGCGGGAGCGTGTCCACTACGTCACCGAGCTGGACCGCACGGTGGAGGGTTGGGTGGGGCCGACCATGCAGGACCCCGGCTGGGGTATGGCCATCGACCGGATGCAGCGCCTTCGGTACATTGGCAGCTATGCCGACTACACTCGCTATGTTGAGTCAGTGGGTTGGTTTGCACCGAACCTGAGCATGGTCGCCAACGAAGCGGTCTACTACAACTTTGAGGCCGAACGGGAAGACGCACTGGCCGCCGATGGGGCCACGGTTGTGCCTGTCTTCACGGGAGAAGAGGGGGGCAACGTCTATGCCGACGTGGTGCTGCCCGATGTGACCGTGTTGGATGCCGCCGACTCCTTGAGCATTGACCTGACGATGGGTTGCATTGGGGAGGGTGAGTTCGGGACGTGTCCGGCTTGGGACTACATGGCGTATGCCTACATGTGTGACCGGCCGGCTTCTACGGACAACCCCTATGCCACAACCGCCTGCAGCGAAGGCGACACGCTGCCCGGCACCTGTGCCACCCCCCTCGGCGCCACCCGGGACGGCACCCACGCATGCTTGGAGGATGGCACCGGCTACGGCGACGTGAGCTGTCCGTGCGACACCGAGGTTGCGCGCTGGATCACGACCTACCACCGCGAGGGGCGGTGGGTCTACGACATCAGCCCGATGCTGCCGTTGTTCACGAGTGGGGGCACCCGCACGCTGCGCTTCCAGTCGAGCAATGCCTACACCCTGACGGGCTCGCTGCGGTTCACCAACCAAGGCAAGGCCGCCAAGCCCACGCAGCTCCAGTACCTCACGCTGTCCGAGGCCTCCGAGACCTTCTCTGTGCCGGCGACGGCCGCAAAGGTGGAGCTCGCCACGGTCATCTCCCAACACAGCCAGCCCTGCGGCGAGTTCTGCGATGCGGAGCACCACTTTGTGCTCAACGGTGACACCACCGCCGAGATCGTGCGCAGCTTCCCGGGCGCCGGCACCAGCGAAGGGTGCATGGACCAAGTCAGCGAGGGCACCGTGCCCAACCAGTACGGCACGTGGTGGTATGGGCGGGCCGGGTGGTGCCCTGGAAAGGAGGTCCCCACGGTCACCCACGACATCACCAGTCAGGTGGTGCTGGGTGGTGAGAACACTCTTGAATACAGTGTTGTCGGCGATGCAGGCAATGTGCGCCGTCGGTTCTGGGTGTTGACCTCGGAGTAGGAATTCCACCGGTTGGGGACGGGCCCCCACCCCAGCGCTGTGGTGTTTATGCCCGTCGGATCGGCTTTCCGTGCGGCAGGGCCCACAGCTCAACCTCGTCCACGCCGGGGGGCAAGTGGGCGTCGACCAAGCCCTTCACCAGCAACAGCCGGCGGCGGACTTCTTTGCTGGGTTTCTGGCCGCCCCATGCCACAGCCACGCGTATGCTCGACAACACATCGGGCATGCTCAGCGGCGTCAGGCCGAGGTCCCGGCGGGCGGCCACGAGCGCTTGCACACCGGGCAGCACCTCGTCACAGGCCTCGTGCCACTCCCACGCGTAGCGGAGGGCTTGCAGCGGGGCGTAGGTGAGGTCGGCCGAGTGGGCGCGCTTGAGCTCGACGAGCACCATCCGGCCGTCTCTGTCCACCCCAAGCTGGTCGAGCTTGTTGCTGCCTGCGGGGGGAGATGGGCGCTTCCAGCCGTCCTCTTGAGCGAGTTCGTCCACCGCCGTGAAGGCGGCGTGTACGGCGGCCGTGTCGAGGGCTTCGGTGCGCGCTTCGGTGGAGTCCCGGCCGATCCTCACTTCCCGGTCCACCGCGATCCAGGGGCCTCGCGTCGCCATCCACTGGGCTTGCACGGCCCCTTCCTTGCGGGTCCACTGGGTCGAGACCTCGACCCCATAGAGGTAGCGGCCGAGGGCTTCATTGAAGCCCGTCTCGGTGGTCTTCCAAGTCCGGAACAGCCCTTGGGCGCAGATCTGGGACGTGTAGGTCGACGACGCCGACACCTTGATGTCTTCGCCCACGCGCTCGACGGCCACGAGGCGGGTGAGCCCGCAGTACAAGTGGACTTGGTCCCGCTCCCGAAGCTGCAGATCCAGGGGCAGCCCCGCGACCATCCATCGGCGGCGGAGTGGGCCGAGAAAGCCCCGTTCATCCAGCAGAGCGAGCAGGGCCTCGGACGGGGCGCGGGCGTAGCGAGCGGTCAAGGGGCATCCATGGGCGAGGGGTGGGGGGCGCGGCGGGGACGCGACCCCGTCGAATCGGCCGGGGAGCGTAGCCTGTCTGTGGCTGCCGCTGGGGGCCTCGCACCCCAATGACCGGGCCACGACCGCGACACTCAGTTGCCGATTGCAGGCTTGAGGACGGTGTTCTTGCTGGGGTTGGGGCTCAGACCGCGGCGGGCTTCGCTTGGCCCCCGCGGATGCGGTCCGCGAGCGCCCGCAGCGTGGACCCGGACTCCGGGGAGGATGCTCGGTGAATGGCCTCGCAGAGCGGTACCACGTCGGGTTCTCGTGCACCGGAGACCCGGAGCAGCGTGGCGGCTTGGCGCATGTGCAGCAGCGCGTCGGGCCCGCCGCGGTCCATGGCCAGCCGGGCCAGTGCGAGGTGGGCGACCGCCGCGAGCCCCGGTGGTCCCTGGCGCCCCAGCGTGGTGGTGCAGCCGTCCAGCAGCCGGGCAGCCTCACGGGGCTGGTCGCGGGCCAACGCGAGCAAGCCGAGGCCCAGCTCTGGCGGGCGCACCACACCGAGGCCGAGGCTGGAGATCCACCGCTGGGCTTGTCGATACCGGAGCTCGGCCGCCTCCCCTCGGCCTGCCACCCGGTGGACATCTCCCTGAAGCTGCATCAGTCGTACCAGATCGTGCCATGCCCCCGCTGCGTGGCGACGGTCGATGGCCGCCCCCAGCATCGGCCCGGGGTCCTGTCCTTGGGCGAAGGCACAGTGCAGCCGCAGCAGGTCCACCGAGGCCCCGAGAGCGCTGCCATCGGGTTGATCCACGGCGTCCAGAAGCTCCTCGGCATCAGCGATGCGGCCCTCGTCGATGCAGTGCTCTGCCATGAGCAGCTGGGCCCGGGTCATCAGCACCGGCCGCTTCGCCCGCGCGGCCAGTCGCTCGGCGGCCTCAAGGTGTTCCTGGGCCTCGATGCTCTCGCCCTCCCGCATCGACAGGCGCCCCAGCAGCAGGTGGCACTGGGCGGACACAGCGTCCCAGCCCGCCCGCCGGGCCTTCGCCAACACGCGCAACGTGCGGGGGCGCTCCCGGGCGTCTTGGCCCTCCAGACTGGCGAGCCACGCGCCATACAGGGCAAACTGGGCGGCTGCCCGAGCGGGGTCCCCGGCGACCGTCGCCCGCTCGCTCTTGCGCCGGTCCAGCCAACCCCCAGACGTGATGCGCAGCACTTCGGCGGCACAGTGCACGTCCCCGGCGGACAGCAGCCCATCGAGGGCCTTGGCGCTCAAGCGGCGTGCGGTGCTGGGGTCCCGGGCGCCGAGGACATGCCGCAGCCGGGCTGGGCTGGGCCGTCGAGGACCCTCCCGCGCTGCCAGCGCCTCGGCACACCGCGCGTGGATGCTGTGCAGCAGCCCCTGTCGGCGGGCCAGCCGCACGAGCGCCGGGATGACGCTGCCGTGGGCGAACCTCAGGCCCATGGGGTCGCTCAGGCCCCCACCCCCCAGCAGCCCGGCGGCCCGCGCATGATGGCGGAGCACGGTGGGCTGGTGGGCGCCCAACTCGGCGGCAATGGCTTCCCAGTCGGGATCTTCGGTGCTTCCCCCCAGCGCCGCCGCTGCGGCGAGTGCGCCCACCTCGGCCGCCCGTGCACCCAGCTCTCGGGTCAGCCGGCCTTGCCAGAGGGCGTCGACGGTGGGCGGCAGGTGCACCCGCGCGTCCCCCAGGCGACGCCCGTCGGGACCGAGCTCCAGACTGCCGTCTGCATCGAGCTCTCGGGCCAGCTCGAGCGCTTCGAGGGCGCGGCCGCCGGACGCTTGATGGAGCAGCTCCACGAGCTCCGGAGCCAAGCCCATTTGAGTCTGAAGCAGCAGCCGCAGCTCGTCCATGCCCATCGGTGGCACCCGCACCCGGCCGGTGACGGGGTGGCCGCTCAGCGCGTCGAGCTTGGCGGCCGCCCGGGGCCGGCGCTCCAGGCGGTCGCTGCGGACGGTGATGAGCACCAGCACGGGCAGCTCGGGGGCCTGGTCGAGCAGGTGGCTGACGAAGCCCAGCGACTCGGTCGCCCACCAGCCCTCTTCCAAGACCATCACCAGCGGACCCGTGCGGACCATCGCTCGGACGATGTCGAGGGTGCCGTCCAAGCGGTCCAGAGGGCCCACGGGGACGTCAGCGTCGGGCACGAGCCAGTCCAGCAGGCGCTCGCAGGCCACCGGTCCTGCAGCGGAGAGCTGTCCGTCGGCCAAGGCCGGACCCAGCACCCGTCGGGCCAGCATCGGCGGCACCCCAGAGCAGCCGAGGTGGCGCCCCAGCATGCCGGCAATGCCTTGGCCGGCGCCGCCGTTGGGGCCGTGCCATGCCCACAGCCACGTGGCGCCCACCCGCTCGGCTGCGGTGGTGGCCACCCACTCGCACAGTCGGGCCCGCCCCACGCCGGGCCCCCCCTCCACAATGACCACCCGGGCGGCCTGTTCAAGCTGCACCCGCTCCACGGCGGACCACAGCGCGTCCCGCTCGGCGTCGCGCCCGACGAAGGGGGTGCGACACGAGTCGGCGTGCAGGGGGCGCAGTCCCCGAGGCCAGCCGCCATCGCCGTGCAGTCCGGTGGGTGGGTGGGGCAAGGGCGCTGGGTTCGACGCTGAGAGCAAGGCCAGAGCACCGTGGGCATCGGCCACGTCGCCGTCCCGCAGTCGGTCCAGCCACCCCTCGAACCAGGGGGGTGTGTCGGTCCTCGTCCATCCCCGGAGCATGTCGCCGAGCCCCCGCAGGTCGGCGGCCACGCCTCGCTGATGGGCCAACACGCCGCCCCGGAGCAGACCGAGCACGGTGGGCTGGTCCTCGGGGAGTCGCACCAGACCCAGCCCCGCGTCCGTCCAGCGTGGGGTGCCCTGGCCGTCGCGCATCAGGTGGTGGGGCCGAGTGTCCCCATGGGTGAGACCCTGGGCGTGGAGGGAGCGTAGGCCATGCAGCACTGCGACAACGTCGACCAGCACGTCATTCCAGCGAGTGGCTGGGTTGAGCGGGACCAGTCGCTCCATCGCGGCCCAGGGGGCCGACGGCATGCCTTCGTTGGGGGTGTGCTCGCCCAGCTCCAGAACCGGTGCCAGCCCGGGACTCTCACAGCGAAGCAGCGCGCGGAGTGCCGACCAGAGTGCGGTCCGGGAACCCAGATCGGTGGTGAGCGCGGGGGGGAAGAGCCGCAACACGACGGCTCGGCCCGACGCGCGGTGCACGGCCGCACGGACCTCGCCCAGGCGACCGACGCCGAGCACATCCCCGATGGCGTAGTGCACATCGGGGCTTTGGAGCAGGCTCGAGGTCAGGGGTTCCTCCGGTGGAGACGGCGGCGGCCACGTAGCCCGCTGCCTCGGTGGCGGGGCTGACATCGCAGTGGGCATGCTGGCGATGGGGAGGCAGGCGCAGCGCATCCCGTTGCGCTGGGTGTGTTCGCAGACTTGGGTGGTGGCAGTGTTCACGGGCTCTGTGGTGGTGCATTGTGGAGCTTTGTGTGGCACAATCGAAAATGCCGTTGCAATCATAAATGCTTCATCCTATGGTCATCCGGCTATGATTTCATTCGAACCATTCCTGATGCTAGGATGATGTTGTGGCTTGAGTAGTGATAAATACCTGCAACATCGGCGGTCATCATTGATCGCCGAGATGGCGAGCCGACATGAAGCGCTACACCTTGAGCATGGCATTGGCACTGTGCGGACTCACATTCGGTTCGGCGATGGTCGGCGGGTGTTTCGACAAGTCGGATGACGATGACGATGATGATGATGATGACAACCGACCGGGGTGGTGGGACAGCGACTCGGGGTGGGACAGCGGCTGGGATTGGGACAGCGGCACCAGCGATGGCGGCGACGGTGGTGGGCCCAGCTCCACGGACTCGTGTGACTGGGGCATCGACCTCTGCTTTGAGTTTGTCAACTACAGCGGCACCGAAGCATGGTGCAACGACATGTCTAGCCTCTACAGCCTCTCCATTGAGTACGGCGGCTACTGCGCTTCCGGTGCTGTTGGCCAGTGCGATCTGACGGGTGTCGGTGGCGACATCCCGAGTGGTCCGGACAATGTCACCGCTTTCTTCTACAGCCCGAGCTTTGACGCGCGCTCCGCGGCGGAGTCTTGCGCCAACGCGGGCGGCGACTGAACAGTGGCTCGGGCGCCGCAGGGGCCGGGGCGCGGCCTCAGAACTCGCCAAGCCCTGGCACGGCCACCTCCACCACCCCCAGCGCCTTCGCTTCTCGCAGCCCCGACAACAGCGCACCGTGGGCCGTGCCGTACCAGTTCCCTGTGGTCGCTTCTCCGGCGAAGCGCAGCCGGGTGCCCACTGGCTCTCCCACCACGTCCAGGTCGTCCAAGCTCGCGCCCACGGGCACGAAGCTGTAGCTGCCCAGCGCGAAGGGGTCGGTGGTCCAGTGGGTCACGGCCGTGGCCACCGGTGTGGGCGCCGCGCGGTCGTACAGCGTGGACAGCATCGCCTGGACCTCGTCCACCACCTCGGCGTCCGTCCACTGTTCCCGCGTGGTCCGGGAGAAGTCGCCACCGGACAGCACCACCAAGGTCGGTGCCCCGGCGGCATCGCTGACGTCGGCGATCTGGGCCCACGCGCCATCTTCGTCGGCCGAGATGAAGGTGCCGCCGCCTTCGGGCTCAAACCAAGCGCGGTCGTAGCGGAGCACCACCTTTTCGAGGCTGCCCATCGCCAGCCGGTCGATGGCCTCGGTCTTCCAGCTCGGCAGCGCCGGCTCAAACGCGAGCCCGCCCCCCTGAAGCACGCCCAGCGGCACGGTCACGATGACATGGGTGCCGGAGAAGGAGCCGATGTCTGTGGTCAGCACCACCCCCGTCTCGCTGACCTCCACGTGGTGCACCGGCTGGCCCAGCTCGATGTGCAGCCCGTTGGCGAGAATGTCGATCATCAAGCCATACCCGCCATCTGGGAAGTGGTCCCCGCCGCCGTAGCTGCGCTCTTCCCAGAACCACCGCAGCGACGTGTCTTCGGGCGCACCGGCGTACTCCAGCGCACCGTGCCACTGCTCGATGGCGAAGCGGGCCATGCGCGCATCGCTGCCCGACAGGCCGGCCTCGTCCACCCACAGCGCGCTGGCATCGGCGAGGCTGGCGTCGGGCCCCAGCGCGTTGCGGTAGCGGCGCAGCACGTCGGGCAGGCCTTCGTAGGCGGCGTCCATCGTGTCCCACTGCGCGTCGGTGAGCGCCGTCCCGGTGGCTTCGTCGTGGCCGGCGTCTTCTCGGCTGTTGTCCTTGTTTGTGGCAATGCCGTGTGCATCGGCAAAGGCGGCGAGTGGGCTGCCTCTTGTGCCATGCACCCACGCCCCCCCGAGGTCCACGGGCGCGCCCGCCAGCTCGGTGGTGTGCAGCCGTCCCCCGATGCGGTCTCGGGCTTCGATCACGGTGACCGTGACGCCCACCTCGGCCAGTGCCCGCGCGGCCGTCAGCCCCGCCATGCCGGCCCCAATGACCAGCACATGGGTGTCGGGATCAGCCGCAGGGCTGCCCGGGCGCACGGCCGGCCCGGTCTTGTGTCGCCCGGCACAACCGATGGTCCACCCAACACAACACAACACTGTCAGCGAATGGCGGGGGAGTTTCATGCCTCCAGGCATAGCCAGTCCAGACAGCGGAATCTCGGCAATCTGCAGTCCCTGTCGTCCCCCGCGGCGGCGCTGGGTTGGTGCGCTCGCCAATGTCACCCAAACCCTGCCAGACGACACACATTCAGCGGGGTTGACACGGGCAGGGCTTGCCCCTGGCCGGCCATCGGGGCACGCTGCGCACCCGATGTACTTGCCTGGAGGCCCCATGACACTGCGCCCACCGCTCTCGCTCCGTGCCCTGGCGCTCTTCGCGCTGCTCCCCCTCAGCGTCGCTTGCCAAGACGATGGCAAGTCCGCGGGCGACACCGGCGGCACGGGTGCTGACGGCAGTGATGGGGCGGACGGCGGTGATGGTGGAGACGGCGGTGACGGCGGTGACGGCGGTGATGGCGGCGACGGCGGTGATGGCGGCGACGGTGGCGACGGTGGTGAAGCGGGCTGGACGACGGGCCCTGACCTTCCGGCGTGCACCCCCCAAGACAACCCCGAGTCGACGCTGGTGACCCTCAGCGGTGTGGTGCTCACCCTCGACGGTCCGGTCGCCGGTGGGGTGCGCTACGACCGCGCCACGGGCCGCATCACCGACGTCGGTGAGTTCGAGCTGGGCGACGAGACCGTGGTCTGCACCGAAGGCGTCATCTCGCCGGGGCTCATCGATGCCCACGACCACCTCCAGTACAACGTCACGCCCCCCTGGCAGCACGGCATGGTCTTCGAGGACCGCTACGACTGGCGCGCGGCCGACGAGTACGACGACTACCGGACCGCCTACGACCGCATCGACAACGACTACAACTGCGAGATCATGAAGTGGGCCGAGCTGCGGGTGCTCGTGGGCGGCGGCACATCGGCCGTCGGGTCCTACGGCAACAGCTGCATTGACGTGCTGGTGCGCAACCTCGACGAAGAAGAAGCCAGCCATGGCTTCGACGACTACTACCTGCGCTACTCGTCGGGCACGGTCACCTCGTCCTACGACGCGGGCGATGGCCCCGACGTCCAGGATGACCTCGAGTCGGGCTATCTCGACGCCATGCTCAACCACGTCGCCGAGGGTGTGAACGGCAGCGTGCGCAAAGAGATCGACCACATGCACAATGTGGGGCTCTCCGGCGAGGGCCAGGCCTTCGTGCACGCCACGGACGCCACCCCGGGCCAGCTCGCGCGCATGTCCGGCGAGCAGACCAGCATCGTGTGGTCCCCCCGGTCCAACCTCGACCTCTACCAGCGCACCACCCCCGCCGACGTGGCCATGAAGATGGGCGTGCCCGTGGCCCTCGGTCCGGACTGGACCTGGTCAGGCTCGATCAACCCGGCCCGCGAGATGACCTGTGCCCACGAGTACCTCGGCGCCCGGAACGCGAGTGTGCCCGAGGGCTACAGCGAGTGGGACCAGAAGCTGTTTGAGATGACCACGGTGGACGCGGCACGGGTGGTTGGTCTCGACGGCGTCATCGGCGCACTCGAGCCCGGCATGGTGGCCGACATCAGCGTGTTCTCGTGGAGCGTCAGCCCCTACAAGGCCGTGATGAAGCATGGGCCCAGCGATGTGCGGCTGGTGCTCATCGGTGGCGACGCGCTGTACGGTGTGCCCGAGCTGGTCGACGGACTGTCGTCCTTGTCGGCGTGGTGCGAGACGGTCCAGCCCTGCGGTGGGGACGACCGGCGCATCTGTGTGCAGGCCGGCGAGTCGGGCACGGACGCCGACAACTTTGCCGACATCCAGGGCACGCTTGAGGCGGCGCTGTCGGCCGTGACCATGCCCGCGGGCTACGAGTACGCCGGTGAGCTGCACGGGCTGTGGTACTGCGACGACGTGCGCGACTCGTGCGACCCCCGGGTGACGTCCGACTCCGACGTGGACGGCGACGGCATCAACGATGTCGACGATGTCTGCCCCGATGGCTGGGACCCGGACCAGGAAGACTTCGACCGCGACGGCATGGGCGACGCCTGCGACGACTGCCCGCTGAACCCCGAGGGCGACGACTGCTCCTACACGGCCGACGACTGGGATGGCGACGGGGTGCTCAATGACGACGACGGCTGCCCCACCATCTACGACCCCTCGCCGGTGGACGACGACGGAGACGGCATCGGTGATGCATGCGACAATTGCCTCGGGATGGCCAATCCCGGCAATGGCCCGTGCCCGGTGAGCATCACCGCCATCCGCAACCCCGCCGACCCTGCCCATCCCGCCGATGGTGCGCCGGTGATGGTCATTGACGCGGTGGTCACAGCCGTGGGCCCGACGGGCTTCCACATCCAGGACCCCGCCGTGGGCACCGAAGGCTACGGCGGCGTCTATGTCTTTGGCGGCGGCGGCAGCATCCCCTCCGGGCTCGCGGTCGGTGATGTCGTGAGCGTCGCGGGCGTGCACGAGATCTACTACGACCTCTCCGAGATCACGGCGCCCACGGTGACCGTCACCGGCACTGCGACCGTGCCCGAGCCCATCTTGCTCAGCAACCCCTGTGACATCGGCACCGGTGGCTCCCTGACAGAAGCGTACGAGTCCATGCTGGTGCGGGTCGAAGATGTGGAGGTCACCGACGAGAACCCCGACGGGTCGAGCGGTGACTACGGCGAGATGGAAGTCGACGGCTGCCTGCGCGTCGATGACGACATGTACGACGGCTACGACCGCACCGAAGGCACCCGCTACCTCAGCATTCAGGGGCCCCTGCACTACGGCTTCTCCAACACGAAGCTGCGCCCCCGGGACGCTTCGGACGCGGTCTCCGAAGAGTAGGTCGCTGCCGGGCCGGCCGGGCGTCCTCACGCGGCAGCATCGCCTCGTGTAGGATGCCCGGGATTGTCTCGGAGGCCAGGTGTCCCAACCCAACGTCGTCGCCATCGCCGGTGGCACCCTTGTCGCCGGTATCTTGCTCGGCGGCATGGTCGGCTACATCGCCCATGCCATGTTCGCGACGCCCGAGCCGGCCGCTGTGATCCTCCCCCCGCCGGAGATCATCGAGCAGCAGATCTCCGACGAAGACCTCGCCCGGCTCTGCGAAGAGCTGACCGAAGACGAGAAGGTCAAGGTGGTCTCGGCCCAAGAAAAGGTGGTCCAGCTCCAGAGCGAGCTCGAGGCCAAAGAGGCGGCCCTGCGGGACTACAAGGCCAAAGAGATCACCGACGAGAAGCGCCGGGCGGCGGCCAGCCAGAAGTGGAAAGAGATGGAAGCCGAGATTGAGTCTCTGCGGTCCAAGCTCGAAGTGGCCGAGCAAGAGCGGGACACGCTGCGGGTCGAGCTCAAGCAGACCCTGCGCGATCTCGACACCCAGATCGCCCAGACGGCCAAGTACAAACAGAAAGCCGTCGAGTACAAAGAGAAGAGCACGAAGAACGCATGGTCCCACTTCGCATCCCAAGCCAAGGTGGAGATCTGCGACCGGGGCACACGCCGCCGCCATGCGAAGTGTCACGAGGCCGTGGACGAGGCGATTGTGCCCTGGCGCACCCGCTGGACCGAGTGTGTGGACACCTACCAGGCCACGCCGGAACTCCGTCAGCTCGACAAGAAAGAAGCGGTGCCTCAGTTTGCAGAGCGGCTTGCGGACAACAACAAATTCACCAAGAACGGCTGGGTGGTGGTGTTCTGCGACCCGAGCTTGCCCGAGGCGGGGGCGAGCGAAGACTTGTAGCGTGATTGTCGACAGTGCTCATGGTTAGAGCATTGTCGGGCCGTTGTCTTCTTCGTTGTCCGGCACGTTGCGCCGTTGCCAAGCCCGCCAGATCTCGTGCACACAGCCGACGGCACACAACACATGGTGCAGGCCCAGCCACACCCAGCCCCGCATGCCAAGCTGGGGACCCAACACAACCGTGACGCCCACCGCCGCGGCCAGCCAGGCCATCGCCACGACCAGACCGATGTCGACACGCTTCTTCATGGGCGGCACGGCGTGGGCAGGGGTTGGGCCAGATCAGGAGCCAGATCAGGAGCCAGTGCCACAGGGACGACCGCATGGACGGGCGCAGGGGCTATAATCGACCACCCGAAGCCAGACCTGCAGGGAGCACCGGGATGTCTCACGACTCAGCACCGAAGACACAGCCCCCGGGGCGCATGAAGACCGCGCTGATGCGGTTGGGTGTGCTGGGTGAGCTCATCTCGCTGTTTGCCGGCGGCGACCGGTGGTGGCTCGCGCCCTTGGCCCTGCTCTTGGGTGTGGTCGGGTTGGTGATGGTGGTGCTCCAGAGCATCGAGTACGTGGCCCCCTTCGTCTACCTCACCTTCTGACGTCGCTCTGTCGTCTGCCCCCTCGAATCCCCGGCGCTCCGTGCCTCCTGCCGGTGACCCCCTTGCCGAGCCCCGTCCGTGGGTGCGCCGGCTGCTGAGCGCGCTGGTGGTCTTCCACCTAGTGTCGATGGCGGCGAGCCTGGGCAAGGGCACCGCGGTCGGGGCGGCCGTGCGCACGGTCACGGCGCCGCTGGAACAGGCCTTGGGCATCTGGCAGGCCTGGGGCATGTTCGGTCCCAACCCACCGATGAACACCAGCTGGGTGCGGGTGGTGGGGCAGACCGAAGATGGACGACCAGTGGACGTGCCGCCGCTGGTGGGAGAGCTGCCGACGACGGGCATCCGAGGGCTGTATGAGCGGCCCGTGAAGCTGGAGCGCAGCATGCTCGACACGACGAAGGTGCGGCTCCGCGAGAGCTTCGCGCTGTGGCGGTGCCGACAGCTCCACGAAGACGGGGTGTCCATCCACCACATCACGATGTCCAAGGAGCAATTTCGCACCCTGCGGCCCCGGGTGCGGCGGGAGCATCCGTCCACGCCGCGTGCGGTCAAGGTCGTCGCCTTCGAGACAGTGGACTGCCCGAAGATGACGCCATGACGGCCATTGTCGCATGGTGGAACCGGTTCTGGTTCGCGGCGGTGGACGCCCGGACCGTGGGGCTGATGCGGCTGTTGTTGGGGCTCATCTTGGTGACCACCCACGTCGCCATGGTGCCCGATCTGGACGTGCTCTTCGGGGCGGACGGCCCGGTGTCGGTGGCGGCGGTGCAGGGGAGCGCGCCTTGGTCCCCGCTGGTGGCGGACCTCATGCAAGCGATGAGCCAGCCGGTGGCGCTGCGGGTGACGTGGGTGGTCATCGGTGTGATCTATCTGGGTGTTGTGTTGGGTGTGCGCAGCCGCCTGATGGTGGTGCTTGCGTTGTTGGCCCAGGCTTGGCTGTACCACCGCAACCCGTTTATGCAGCATGGCGGCGACCGGGTGTTGCGCTTGGCGACGCTGAGTCTTGCGTTGGTGCCTTGTGGCGCGGCGTTGTCTTGGGATGCGCGGCGGCGTGGACAGTCTGAGGCCCCGGCGATGGTGCCCATCTTGGCCCAGCGACTCATCCAGATTCAGCTGGTGGTCATCTACATGCACTCGGGCTGGGTGAAGTCGGGGGGCAGCACTTGGCGCAATGGCACCGCCCTGTACTATGCGCTGTCCAACACCCAATACCAGCGGTTTCCCGGTGTGTTGGACTCGCTGATGCAGCGCGAGCTGGTGCAGTGGTTGTGCACGGTGGGCACGTGGATCACGGTGGTGTGGGAAGCCAGCTTTGGGTTGTTGATGCTGTGGTGGCCTACCCGTGTGATTGGACTATTGATCGGTGTTCTGGTGCATGGTGGCATCTTCACGAGCATGATGGTGGGGTCGTTTAGCTTCGTGATGGTCTGGTCATACCTGGCGTTTCTGCCGGTGGACTGGCCGCAGCGCCTGGACCGGTGGCGGGAGCGACGCCGAGACGCCGACCGCTCGCTTGGCGCCTCGGGCTGATCCCGTCGCTGGGGGTCAGGGACGGGGCTCCAGCGTGGGGGGGTACACGAACAGCGGGTCGGGGGTCACGCGAAGGGTCTTGGACTGCACGTTCATGGCGCTCAGCATCGCGCGCATCGCTTCGACTCGACATCGAAATCGGTCCGAGGCCTCCACGATGGACCACGGGGCCCTTGCGGTGTGGGTCGCGTCGAACATTCGCTGTTTGTAGCTGGTGAAGTCGTCCCAGTGGTCGCGGGCCACCTTGTCCACGGGGGACAGCTTCCAGCTTCGGCGCGGGTCGTGTTCGCGGTTCTCCAAGCGCTCGGCCTGGACCTGGGGCGGGATGGAGAACCACATCTTCACCAGCGTGATGCCGTCCTCTACCAGCATCTCTTCGAGTCGGTTGACTTGGGAGAGGAAGCGTCCGTACTCGTCCGGCGTGCAGAAGCCGAGGGCGGGCTCCACCACCGCCCGCGTGTACCAGCTGCGGTCGAAGAACACGATCTCCCCGGGTGCGGGGAGGTGCTGCACATACCGCTGGAAGTACCACTGGCCCCGCTCTCGATCCGTGGGCTTCATCAGCGCCACCGATCGGGCCCAGCGGGGGTCGAGGTAGCGCATGAAGCGCAGGATGGCGCCGCCTTTCCCGGCGGTGTCGCGCCCCTCCAGGATGACCAGCAGGCGCTGGCCCGGCTTGCGCATGCGCTGTTGCAGCAAGACCAGCTCCGTCTGCAGCGCGTCGAGCTCCAGTGCTTGCTCACGGCTGAGCTCGAACTCCATCGGCAGCAAGGCAACCTCCGAGATTGGGTCTTGAGTGTAGCCCACAGCGGGTCATCTGCGCCCCATGGCGCTCGGTGAGCCGGTGTCGAACCGGTCGTGAGCGCGTTCGGTCATGTTGGGTCGGGGTAGGCGCCAGACGAGTAGGTGTCGGCATCGCGCAGGGGGTCGAGCCAGAGGCCGGAGCTGATGACTTGGATGGCCGTGGTGTCTGCGTTCTGGGCTTGTGTGGCGATGGTCCAGACAATGTTGTCGGCTTCGGGAAACGACGTGCCCTCGATGGACTCGTCGAAGAGACGATTGAGCATGGCGCGCCCGTCCATGCCATGGGCGAGCAAGCGAACCACGAACGACTCGTGGAGCGGCGATGCCAGAATGGTGCGTGCGTCGGGGTTTGTGGCGACCACTTCGAGGCGAACACGGACCGCGTCGGGCTCGGGAAAGGTGCGGGGAAACGCCAGGTGGAGCAGGCTGCCGACGTTGAACAGCCGCTCATGCAGGGACATGTCTGCGTAGTGTTCCCAGAGCTTCTCGTCCTGCATGTCGTGTGCGAGGTTGGTGATCTGGCCCGCCTTGAAGCGGTCGCTGAAGTCGTGCTTGAGCACCAGCTTCGCCGCCTCCACCGCGCCCAGATCCTGCATCGACATGATGCACATCTCTGCAAGCTCGCTGTCGGTCAGGCCGGAGCGATCCCCGAAGTCCATCGCGTCGAGCAGCGCCGCATGGTGCTGGGGCGTGCGAAAGCCTTCGATCTCTCTCAACACCTCGAAGTTCAGAACACGCACAGTGAAGGTGGGGTCGAGATCTGTGCTCATCTGGGCATCCTGGCAGTCGGGGGGGGGCTTGCGGCGGCACAGGCCCTCTAACGTTCGCCGAAGATGGCCGACCTTGGATTCAGCGGGGCTGGCCAATGATGTTGGAGCTTGCGAGCCGATGGACGGGCCGTGGCGTGTGGCGCGAGCGACGCCGGCCGGGATGCCCGGACAGCTCCTGTAAGGTGTCGTCAGGGGTCGTAAGCGACCGCTGGATTGGGTGGGCATAGCAGTGTTGTGTCCCGACCGGGAAGTGTCGCCCGGCCCGACACAACACAGCACAGCGGATGCCGTCTCAACGGTGGTCCGGTGTGTGTGTGTGGCCAACCCAACCGCCCCGAGAGCACCCCATGTCCCTGCGTTCCTTGCCTTTCGTTCTCACCGCTGCCCTCTCCATCGTCGGGTGTGAGCCCGCCAAGCCAGGCCTCGACACCGGCTCTCTGGAGGCCGACGCGGACACCGATGCGGATGCCGACACGGATGCGGACGCCGATGCCGATGCGGACGCCGATGCCGATGCGGACGCCGATGCGGACGCCGACGCGGATGCGGACGCCGATGCGGATGCAGACGCCGATGCAGACGCCGATGCAGACGCCGATGCGGATGCAGACGCCGATGCCGATGCGGACGCCGACCCGGCCGACGACCCTGCAGCCAACGACATCTTTGCCATGGGGCTGTCGTCCGGGAGCACCACCGCGCAGCAGGGCAGCACCTCGGGTGGCACGGCCTTCAGCGAGGCATGCCCCGCCGGAGAGGTGCTCATTGGGTTTGAGGGCGCCCGGCACTCCGCCGGCTACCTCGGCAACATTGCAGGGGTCTGTGGTGAGGCAACCCTCGTCGAGAATGCCTCAGGTGACTGGGATCTGGAGACCTCGGGTGCCACGGTCCTGCCCGACCACGGTCGGGGCAGCAGCTCCCCCTGGACCGCTCAGTGCCCCGTGAACACCGTAGTGGTGGGCTTTGGCGGCAACGCGGGCGCCTTGGTGGACAGCCTGGACTTCGAGTGTGCTGCCGTCACAGTGTCCGGTGACGCTGCATCCCACACCGTCTCCATCCACTCCCAGACCACCCTGGCGTCGGTGGGTGGCAGCGGTGGCCGGGCCTTCTCGACCGTGACCTGCCCCACCGGGGAGGTCGGCACCACCGCGAATGGCCGCACGGGGGATGGTCTCGATGCGTTTGGGCTGGGCTGCAGCGTGGTGGATCCGTCGTGGCTGCAGGTGCCGGCGCTGTCGATGAGCTTGGGCTCGAACACGGCGCAGCAGGGCAGCACGTCCGGTGGCACGGCGTTCTCGGAGGCCTGCCCCGGAGACGAGGTGCTCATCGGCTTCGAAGGGGCCCTGCACTCCGCCGGCTACCTGGGCAACATCGCCGCGTTGTGTGGCACGACTGCCTTTGAGCTCGACAGCAGCGGCGACTGGGCCCTCACCACGACCTACAGCACCACCTTGGCGGACCACGGCCGGGGCTCCAGCAGCCCTTGGACGTCCGAGTGCCCCGAGGACATGGTGGTGGTCGGGTTCTCCGGTGGGGCCGGGGCGCTGGTGGACCGGTTGGCCTTTGAGTGTGCAGCGGTCACGGTGACCGGCGATGCGAGCGACGCCACGGTGTCGGTCCACTCCCACACCACGCTGTCGTCAGTCGGTGGTTCGGGCGGGCGCTCGTTTTCCACGCTGGAGTGCGCGTCGGGCCAGGTCGGCACCACCGCCCGGGGCCGCTGGGGCGATGGGGTGGATGCATTCGGCTTGGGCTGCGGCGTCATCGGTCTCGACTGGTAGGGGCGCCCAGGCCGGGTCAGCGCGCGAAGCTGGCCTGGCCGAAGGCCACGATGTCAGCGGTGATCTCGGCGCTGTGGGCTGTCCCAAACATCAGCGTGCCGTGGTCACCGCTCGCGTATTCGCGAAACTGCCAAGCGCCGGTGTCGTGGGTCTGTTGGGCCACGGACCAGGCGTTTTCGGCGGTGCTGTAGGTGTAGAGAATCGGCATTGACAGGGCGTTCTCGACGGGATTTTGCACTTCGGTGTAGGAGCCCCCGGTCATGAACGCCACCCACGCTGGCGCGGTGGCCCCGTCTGCTGCGCCTTCCCCCGCGGCCCAGACCGCATAGTCGAGCGCGGTGGTCGTGCCGTTGCTGGCACCGATGATGGCGATGGGGCCGAAGCCATCGGCCACCAGCTTGGAGACCGCGGCTTCTGCATCCCACTTGCCGTTGGGGCCCTCGTAGGCATCCCGCGCCCGCCCCTCCGAGTCGCCGGCACCCCGCCGGTCCACGTTGAGCACGGTCCACCCTTCACCGTTGAGCGTCGAGATGAAGTCCGCGGGCCAGCTGGAGCGGTCCCAAGCGGGGGGAATCATGTGGAGCAGCACCACGGCCGGGCCGCTGGTCCCCACGGGGGCAAAGTCGGCGGCGAGGGTGATGCCGTCGCGGGTCTCGAGGGCCACCACGCCGGCGATGATCGGGTCGCCTCCGTCTCCGCCATCCGCGCCGTCTGCGCCGCCGTCTCCGGCACCGTCCGCACCGCCGTCGTCCCCACCATCAGCAGCGCCGTCGCCCCCGCCGTCTGCGGTGCCGTCACCCCCGCCGTCGGACCCGGGATCGGTCGTGGTGGCATCTTTGGGGGTGCTGTCTTCGCTGGTGCAGGCCACCAGCACACTCAGGGTCAGGACGAGGAAGTGGGAGAGGTGCACAGGAACTCCGGGTTGGCCCCGCCCTGGGTGGGGTCGAGTGGGCCGTGGGCCATCCGGGGCGCGCGGTCGTGCCGGCGGAGGGCCGTCCTTGGATGACACAGCGGGGCGGCGGTTGCATCTTCGCTGGGGGTCTTTGCGTGCCCAACACAGGGGGCCGTGCCGATCGAATGGAACTCGTCCTGAGCACCCACACGACTACTTGGTAATGTCCTGACGACGGACCATCTCGGCAATCCAGAGCGGCGCGAAGGGCGACGTGCAGCCCTTGGATGTCGGGTAGTCTTTGAGCACTTCCAGGCGCTCACCGACGGCCAGGGCCCGGTCTCGCAGGTCAGGATGGTGGATGCCCAGCTCGGCGAGGCAGTGGTTCATGGCCCACTGAGGCCGGGGGTGGGCGTCCTTCATCTCGGCCTCGATCTCGTCGAGCAGCCCGACCAGATCGAGCCCCTCGGGATCTTTGGCGACTCGATCGGCCGTCAGCGTCCAGCCCGCCCGGCGGACTTCTGGGTTTGGGTCGTCCTTCCACCGCAGCCGCAGCGTCTCGGTGTGCCGGGTGCCCTTCACGACGTAGTTCATGAACCAGGCGTGGACTTGCGGGTATTGGATCTCCCGCAGCATCTGCTCCAGCGCCTCCGGTGCCAGGGCCTTGGGCTTGAGCAGCAGAATCGCCAGCAAGCGCGCGTTGACGTCGGCGCTCGCCCAAAGCTGAAGCGCCAGTGCTGGGTTCTTCTTGATGCGCTTGGCGAGGGCCCGCAGCTTCGACAGGTTGACCGAGTGGCCTTCGCCGCGGCGGGCGTTGGATGCACCGGTCTTGTCGTCCGCCAGTGCTGCCAGCTCGTGTTGGGCGTCGTCGAGGGTCATCGGAGTCTCCTAAGGAAGCCCGTGTCAGAGGGCGAAGCAGGGGCAGGCCACCGTGCGGGTGGAGCTGCCGTTGGTGTCGCCGGGGAAGGTGCCGTGGTTCAGAGAGGTGCCGCTGACGCACTTTCCGTAGTAGGAGCTGCCGACGTAGCCATAGCCCAGGGTGTGGTAGCCGGTGGCGCCGGCGGAGGACCAGCTCGCGGGGTTGCCGTTGTTGTAGAACCAGGTCGAGACATCACCGCTGGCGGGCGACGAGCAGGCATCGGACCACGCCGTCGTCGCCGAGTTGGCGAGGTTGCTGCCGCCCACGTCGGCACAGATGTTGTCGCAGGTCTCGCCGCCGTGGCCCAGGTACCAACAGAAGCCATAGAGCTCGGCCACCGTGCTGTAGGCCCGGGACGTGGTGGTTGCGCCACACTCGGACTGGACCGTCGCCGAGACTGTGCCTTCGGTGCCCGTGTCGTCGCCGTCATCGGGCAGCGCCACACACGTCCAGGTCTCACCCAGCTGCACATCGAGGCCATCGGTGGTGTCGTCGGTCCAAGTGGTGGTGCTCGGCCCCACCCACGCCGGGCTGCCCGTGTCGAGGGCCGCGCCGGCGTCGTACTCCACCCCGTCCACGTCCCAGACCATGCTGTAGGTGATGGCATCGCCGTCGGCATCGGTGCTGGCGGTGGTCACCGCGCACGTCAAGCTGTCACCAGCGAGGGGGCTGGCCGGGGTGATGGCCAGCGTGGGTGCGGTGGGTGCGGTGTTGAGGATGGTGCGACCGCTGGACGTCTCGGTCGTGGTGTTGCTGCCGTCGGTGACCACCACATCGACCGTGACCACCTCATCCTTGTCGAAGTGGGTGGCGCCATCGAGTGTGGTGCTGGTGCCGCTCTGGGCGAGAACACCGTTCACATACCAGTCGTAGCGGGTCGTGAGGGAGTCGCCCTCGGGGTCGCTGATGGTGGCGCCGACGCTGAGGGTGTCGTTGGTGTAGGCCGCCGTGGGGCTCACCGTGACGCCCGTGACCACCGGCGGGCTGTTGGTGATCGTGACCGATGCAGTGGCGGTCGCCGTGCCGCCCCGGCCGTCATCGCCGGTGACCGCGCAGCTGACGGTCTGGCCGTAGCCAAAGGCCCCCGCGAGGGTGCTGCTGAGGGCCGACGTGGAGGATGCGGTCGTGGCCACCCCGCCGACCGTCCACCCAAAGCTCGCGGTGGTGCTGTCGCCGTCGGGGTCGCTCACGGTGGCCGTGCACGTCAGGGTGTCGGCGGCCGTTGCCGTCGAGGGGGTGAGGGCGACAGAGACGGTGGGGTCGCTGTTCTGGACGGTGGCGGAGGCGGAGCCCACATCGGTGCCGCCGTCCCCATCGTCCACGGTGGCGGTGCACACGATGGTGTCGCCGGGGGAGTCGCTGTTGGTGACCGTGTAGGTGGCGCCGGTGCTGCCGTCGGACCAGGCCACGCTGGAGCTCAGGCTGTCGCCGTCGGCGTCCGTGCCCGTCGCGGTGCAGGTGAGCACATCGCCGACCTTGACCAGCGAGGACGACAGACTGGGGCCGGTGATGACCGGGTCGGTGTTCTGGACGGTCAGCTCGGCGGCCGTGCTCGCTCCGTCGGTGGTGCCATCGTTGGGGGTCACAACCACCCGGTAGGTGTGGTCCTTCGATGTGGCGGTGTTCGGGAACACTGAGCTGGTCGACGATGACGAGAGAACACCGTCCTCGTACCAAGCGTAGCCATAGGTCAACGTGCCGGAGCTGTCCGGATCAACCGAGCCGCTCGCGCTGGCGGTGAGGTTGTTGGCGGTGCGGGCCGGGTTGGGCGACAGCACGACGGTCGGCGCCGTGGGCGGGGCATTGACGAGCAGCCCGATGGTGCGGATCGCGTAGAGCCCGTCGGTGTCGGTGGCCGTGATGGTCAGGGTGTGATCGCCCGCGCTGAGGCCATCTTCGCGAAAGCTGACCGCGCCGGTGGAGTCGGCCCGCTGAGTGGAGAAGGTGCCGTCCAGGTCGCTCACCCACGACAAGTCCACGTCGGTGGGCAGGTCTTCGCCGTCGCCGACGGTGGCGGCAAAGGTGATGTTGTCGCCCTCGCTGACGAGGTCCCCGTCGGTCGGCGACGTGAGCACCAGCGTGGGTGGGGTGCCCACGGTGTAGTAGACGCTGTCGGTGCACGTGCCGCCGACCTCGTCGGTGGCCGTCAGCGTGAGCAGGTGGGTGGCGACGGTCAGGGTGCTGGTCGCGAGGCGCACCGTGCCGTCGCTGTCGGGGGTGCTGGCGCCCAGGACACCATCCCGGTCGCTGGTCCACGTCACCTCGAGAACATTGACGTCGACGTCGACATCGGCCACCGTGCCCTCCAGTCGGACCTCGCTACCGCTGGGGCCAGCGGAGTCTTCCGCGGGCAGGGTCACGCCGCACGTCGGCTTGGAATTGGGTGGGCCCACCGTGATGAAGATGCTCTCCAGGGCCTCGCGACCGGTGGTGTCGACCGCTCGCAAGCGCACGGCGTGGTCCCCCTCGGTCAGGCTGCCTTGGGCTTGCACGATGCCTTCGCTGGTGACCTCCACCACCAAGCCCAGATCGCCCAACGCTTCGGTCTCCCACGTGACGATGAGGTCGGTGGGGCTGTCCTCAGTGTCGTCTACGATGCCCTCAAACGCGATGCTCTTGTCACTGTAGTAGGTGCCAGTGGCCACGGGCGCAGTGATGGCCGCGGTGGGCGCATCGGTGGGCTGGACGACCAGGTCGACGCCCGACCGGCCGCTGCCACCGCTGGGGTCGCGCACCTCAAGCTGGACGGCCCCGCCGCCGGCCGAGAAGGTGTGCGAACAGGTCACGCGCCCGGATGTGTCGGGGATGGACGTCTCGCACACCGGCGCCCCCTCGATGGTCCAGGTCACGGCCAGCGCGCTGAGTGCGTCGTCGACATCGCTCACGGTGCCGGCCAGCTCGATCACATCACCCTCGCGCACCGTGTCGCCGGCGCTGTGGCTGGAGATGCTGGCGGTGGGAGCACTGTCGAACTTGGTGACGCCGGCGTCGGAGCAGGCGGCGAGCAAGACAAGCAAAGAGACGTGGGCGCGCATGGCACTCCGGGGGAACACGTGTGGCCGCAGGACCGCCGAGTTTACCCAATGGGAGGCGCGCGCGATGCAGCGTTGTGTGCGGAGCGGACGTCGCTGGCGGCGCTGAAGCGGCCCGGTGGCCGGCGAACGAGGCCACCGCCCGTGCGGGCAGGTTTTGCTCAGAGTGACGTGTTCAATGGTGTTCAGGTGGTGGGTGGGCCGTCCTTTGTGCGGAGGTCCACGGTGGGAATCTTCACGATCTCAAACGTCGCCGAGGCCAGCACGACCTTCCCGTCGCTGGCGTCGATTGCGGCGGAGATGTGCTGGTGCAGCAGGTGCTTGGTGGCGCGCCGGCGCCGATAGTCGACGATGTAGCGCAGGTTGAAGACCAGCCAGTTGTCGGTGAGGGTGACCGCCAAGGTGGGCTCAACCATGGCGTCTTCAATATAGTACTTGCTCACGACCTTCTTCCACTCGGCAATCGACTGCTCCACGTACGTGGAGAGAGTTTCGATAGCGGCGTCCATCACAATCTTCTTGGCCAGTTCCGTGTCCGAGCCGTAGCGAATCGGCAGGTTGAACTCGTCCCACACAAACGGAAAGTCGGTGGAGTAGTTGTAGATGGGGCCCTTGAACACAAACGCATTGGACAGCTTGACAATGCGCCCGCTGTAGTTGTCGCTCGACACCCACTGGCCGATCTCCATCATGGTGGTGTAGATGCTGTCAATGTCGATGACATCGCCCTTGATGCCGTTGATCTCGATGCGGTCGCCGGGCTTATAGACCTGGACGAAGAAGATGTAGAAGGACCCCGCAACACTCAAGAAGAGCTCTTGGAGGGTGATGGTGATCCCAGCGGTGAGCAAGCCAATGGCGAGCGCAAAGTCTTGGATGTTGCCGGTAAAGTATGAAAACGAAAGCAACGCCACAAACACATATGCGATGACCTCGATGCCCTTTTTGGGACTTGTAGCGAATCGAGGTATGGGCCACGTGCTTCATGAGCCAGCGCCGCGCGAACGAGACACCGACCAGGATCAAACTTACGACTGCAAGGTACTTGAGAAAGTTTGCCGTAGCGGGGTTCTCAGCGAACCACTGGCTGATGGATGCGAACATGGGACCTCCCCGCGGCGGTGGCCAGCGGTGCCCGTGGTGGATGCCCAGGGACGCGAGGGCCCAACACCACCCAGCGCCGCGGGTCGGGACGGGCTTGGACAAGTGGCCCCGCTGCTGAGTTGCCGCAGGTCGGTGGCTCAGTGTGGGGGCCTCCCGCCGGTGACAGGGGCCGTGCAGGCCTTGGGGGGAAGGGTCGGACGTTGTTGGCGAGCACAACACTGGTTCCGGTTGGGCTCCGGGGTGATAGGGACCCGCGGCGTTTGCAGGTTGGCTGGGGCAGGGTTCGTGCTTCGGCTGACCATAATCCCGTGGTTGTCGAGGTTCTGATGTTGGGCTTCCTTGTGTCGATTGCTTTGTTGGGTCTCGCACCGGGTGAGGCCCACGCCGAAGCGGGGACCTCGAAACCGATGCTGGAACCCGCGGTTTTGCAGAAACGCATGAACGGGGCCAACACCACCTTTGGCGTGGGGGTGGGCATGGCGGCCGTGGGCGGTGCGGCGGTGGGCATTGGCGCCGTGGTGACCATCGTGGGTGTTGTCCCGCTGCTGTTGAACGACAACCCCACCATGTCCACGGTGGGCCTCTACACGGCGGGTGGTGGTGCAGCCGTCGCGGCGCTGTCGTTGCCGGTCATGACCACCGGCGGCATGTGGGGGGCGAGCACGCTGCGGCGCAATGGGGTGTCGGTGACGTCCGTGCCCGGCTGGGTGGCGGTGGCCGGACTTCCGTTGGTCTTCACCGGGCTGGCGACCGACATCAATGCCCTCGCGGGGGGCGGTCTGGCCATGATGGTGGGGGGCAGCATCACCCAAGTCATCGTGAGCAACCGGGCGTTTCGCAAATACAAGGCCGGGATGGCAGACGAGTCCACCGTGTCGCTTGGATTGCGACCGGTGGTGACCCGTCAGACCAAGGGGCTGGCCTTGGTCGTGCGCTACTGAGATAGGACCGGGCCGCCTGGGGGCGGACCGCTCACTGAACTACTTGGGAATGCCTTCCAGTACGGTTTTCCCGATGGCCCGCCCGCTCTCTTGGAGGGCGTGGGCGGCGCGGAGGTTGCCCACGGTGAGCGGCGGCATGTCATCCTCCGTCAGAAGGAGCTTGACACCACTGTTTCGGCGGTCATCCTTCATCGCATCGAGGCCTTCTTTGTTGCAGCAGCTGGCCGTTCGGCGCACCCAGTCTTCGCGCTTCATGAAGAAGGCGGCAAGCTCCTTCGAGCTCCGGGGCGCAGGAGGTTCGTGGAGGATCAACATCTCCCCGCAACACGTTCAACCCCAGCTTGATGGTCTGCGGCGCATGAAGCTCCGAGAGATGGAATTGCTCGTCCGCATTGCCGAGACCGGCTCGATGACCCTGGCCGCACGGCAGCTCCACTTGACGCCCGCCGCGGTGAGTGCGGCGGTGCGCCGCATCGAGGATGACCTTGGACTGAGGCTCTTCGAACGCACCACTCGCACGCTGCACCCCACCGAAGAAGGACTGGTGGTGATTGCGGGCTGCGAGGATGTGGTGGACCGCTGGCAGCGCACGCTGGACGAAGCCAAAGGTCCAAGCGCGGGCCTGGCGGGCACGGTCCACCTCTCGGCGCCGACCGACACAACCTACCAAGTGTTGGAGTCGCTGGTGGTGGCGCTGTGCACCGAGCACCCGGCACTGCGGGTTGTGCTCAGCACCAGCGACATGGTCCAGCACCTGCATCGGGATGCCATCGATCTGGCGATTCGGTATGGTGCGCTCCACGACAGCACGCTGTCGGCCCGCACCCTGGCGGTGTCGCCTCGGGTGTTGGTGGCATCGTCTGCCTATCTCGACCAGTGGGGCATTCCCGATACGCCACAGTCCCTGCTTGGGCACCGGTGTCTCACGCTGCACTTGGCGAACGTGCCGGCCGTGTCTTGGCAAATGCACCGGGGTGACGAGTCCCACACGGTCCACATTGAGAGCCCGCTGTGTGGGGATGGGTTTCTGGCGCGTCGGTGGGCGGTGGCGGGCATGGGCATTGCGTTTAAGAGCTTGTTTGATGTCATTGACGAGCTGGAGTCCGGCAGCCTTGTGCGGGTGCTGCCGGACTATGCGGGCGACACGTTGGGCATCCATGCGGTGTTCCCGAGTCGTCGGTTTCAGCCCACCCGGGTGCGCACGGTGGCCGCGGCCATTGCGGACCGGTGTGCGGCCCGGGCCGCCCGGTGCCAAGCGTGGCTGGCGCGATGACGTCCGATGAGCGGCCCACGAGCAGTGCTTTGAGCGGACGGGTCTCCCAGGACCCCGCGTTGCTGCGCCGGTTGCTGCGGGCGAAGGACCGGATGACGGCGGCCCCGGACGAGAGCTGGCCTGTGGCGCGGCTGGCCAAGGTCAGTGGGGTGTCGGCCGCCCACTTTGCCCCGTCGTTTAAGGTTGCATTTGGTGTGCCGCCCCACCGGTACCTGCTCACCCTGAGGTTGGGCCGCGCGAAGGCCTTGCTGCGGGACACGGACCTGTCGGTCACCGAGATTGCGCGGGCGTGTGGGTGGAAGAGCCTGGGTACGTTTGGACGGACCTTTCGCGATGTCCTCGGGGAGAGTCCCCGGGCCTACCGTGCGCGGGTGTCCGCCGACGATGTTGTGCTGGCCGATGTTCCCGCCTGTGCGCTGCAGGCCGGCCAGCGACCGGATCTCAAGCTCGCAGTTTCGGAGAAGCGCCGGCGGGAGGACAGCGAGTGGTCTCTGTTTGAGGCAACGGAGGTCCCATGAGTCAAGGTGTCGCGGTGGTCGGTGTGTTTGTGCACGATCAAGACGAAGCGCTCGCGTTCTATGTCAACAAAGTTGGGTTTCGGGTCCACACCGACCTGAAGAATGGGCCATTTCGGTGGCTCACGATCCAGCATCCCGACCAGCCAGACGTCCAGCTCGGGCTGGTCGCACCGGGTGCGCCCCTGCATGATGCAGACACGGCCCAGGTCCTGCGGGAGCTGGTGGCGAAGGGCGCGATGCCTGGGCTGGTGATGCATGTGGACGACTGCCGGGCGGCCCATGCGCGGATGCTGGCGGCAGGCGTGGAGTTCACCCAGGAGCCTATCGACCGGTTTGGCAACGTGGACGCGGGCTTTCGGGACCCGTCCGGCAACGGCTGGAAGATGATTCAGATCGGCCGGGCCGCTGCGGTGACGCCATGAGCTGGAGTCGTCGGATGCGCACCGTGCACCGGTGGTTGTCGATGGTGTTTACACTCTGCGTGGTCGCGAACTTCGCGGTGATGCCGCTGGACAACGAGCCACTGGGCATGGCCGTGGGTGGCCTGACGTTGATTCCCCGCGTGATGTTGATGGCGACCGGCTTGTACTTGTTTGTGCTGCCGTACCTTCGCCCCGGCAAGGCGACGGGGGTTGCCAGCTGATTCGCCCCAGTTGGGGGGCGTCCCCCAATGTTGTGTTGGATCTGTTTGGCCGCGGGGCTCCAGTGCCCGCACCCAATTCTTTGGGGGGTTGGGCACCCGCGCGATAGGCGGCCGGAACACCCTGGCCGGAGTGCCCTGTGGCGAACATGGATGTTGAGTCGCTCTACGACCGGTACTATGGCGGCGACAAGGCCCGTCGTGGGCTCTTTGACGCGGTCGCAGCTTGGCGGAGCTTTGACCGGGTGCTCTACCCTGGCAGCTTTGTGCATGTGACGGCGGCGTTTGTGTTTCCGGCAGTGGTCTTTGTCGACACGGACCGCCGGGCAGCGCGGTTCTTTGCGGAGCAGAAGGATGTGGTGGCGTTGGTGCGGCACCACAAACAGCACGCCGGCGAACCCAACATTCGCTTTCACTCGTCCAGCTACGACGTGCCTCTTGCGGAGCCCGATGGGTCGTTTAACTTGTTGATCTCACTGTATGCAGGGTTCATCTCGGCGGCGTGCAAGCGCTATCTCGCGGTGGGCGGGACCTTGCTGGTCAACAACAGCCACGGGGACGCGGGGCTGGCGCAGCTGGATGAGGACTATGCGTTGGTGGGCGTGGTGGTGGGACGGGGCGACCGGTTGAGGGTGCGGGAGGATGGGCTCGATGCGTACTTCCAATCCAAGCGCCCAGTGGACGTGACGCCGGAGCTGCTGCGCGAGCGCGGACGCGGGCTGGGCTATCGCAAGACTGCGACGGCCTACCTGTTCCGACGGGTGCGGTGATGTGTGGAGTGCCGGTGGACCTCACCGCGACGCTGGTGTGCGCGGAGCGCAGATCACGGCGTCGAAGCCTGCGTCGAGGGCTCGGCCGGGAGAGGCGGGCCGCCCGACCGAGGGACTGGGTGGGCGTCACAAGCCCTGGTCGGCCTGGTTGGTGATGGGCCTGGCCCACAGGCCATCCCAGAAGTCTGGGTCGTGGGTGGAAGTGCCCATGTGGACGCCTCTCTCGGTGGGGCGCGCATCTCGCGTACCAGCGGGGGCGGCGGTTGGGCGATGGCGCCAGCCAGGGGCTGCGCTACGTCCGAAGCCACTACACCGAGGTCACGCAGATGACGCTGGAGCAAAACAAAGCCAATGCAAAGTTGTTCTACGACCTGATGTTCAACCAGTGTCGCCCGGCGGAGGCCATCGCACGCTTTGCCGGGGACGTCTACATCCAACACAACCCCCATGTCGGCGACGGGAAGGCCGCGTTCATCGCTTACTTCGAGCGCATGGCCCGCGAGTATCCAGGCAAGCGGGTGAGCTTCAAGCGTGCCTTCGCAGAAGGCAACCACGTGGTGCTGCACTGCCACCAAGTGTGGCCGGGGGACCAGGAATACGCCGGGATCGACATCTTCCGCTTCGATGACCATGGCAAGATTGTGGAGCACTGGGACGTGCTGCAGGTCATCCCCGAGACGTCGGCCAACGGCAACTCGCTGTTCTGAGTGTTGTGCTTCGGCAGTGTCCTGTTGATGGGCATTGTCGATGGGTCCGAACCGATGCGCCATGACGCCCACGGCGGGGCCTACGGCATGCGGCCGACACCGCGCAACGGTGCCATCACCATGTCTTCGAATGGTGCGTGAAAGCCCACATCGACCACCACATCGTCCAGGCCTGCCGCGCCGAGTGCGTCTTGGATGGCGTCGCGGGTCAAGCCCATCGGCTCGTCGGCGGTCGGGTCCAGCTCCCAGTCCCACTGGATGAACAGTCCGCCCGGTGCCAAGCGAGCGGCGAGCAGCGCCACAGCCGCCGGGTAGTCCGCCAAGAAGCCGCAGACGGACGACGCGACCACGAGGTCAAAGGCACCGTGGGGAAGCCCGCCCCGCGCGATGATGTCGTGGAGCTGGCCACACTCGACCCGGACGTTGGCGAGGCCCTTGGCTTGCAGCACTGCAACCATGGCCGGGGAGACATCGACGCCGACCACGTCCTGTGCCTGAGCGGCCACGGCCTCGGTCAGCAACCCGGTGCCGCAGCCGAAGTCGATCACCCGAGCACCGTCGAGGCTGACCCCGCGGGCCGCGCAGACCTCGCTGAGCGAGCGGAAGGCCCCGCTCGAGTAGGCACGCACCGAGGGCAGCGTGTCCCATGTGTCGGCCATGTCGTCCCAGCTCATGTCGCGCTTCCCGTCCGGCGTGTTGGCCTGCACCATAGCAGGCTCCCAGCGGAGCGACGGAAGCGGCCCGGGCCGGCCCGAACGGGGCGGGCGGCCCGGAGAGCGCTGGCTACTGGGGGGCCTTGGCGAGGCGCAGGTAGGGGAACTTGATGTCGAGCTTGCCGTACTTGGCCTCGGCCTGGGCATTGTTGAGGCTGAGGCCGACGACCACATCCTTGCCGGGCGTCCAGTTCGCGGGCGTCGCGAGGGGCGCGCTGTCGGTCAGCTGGACCGCGTCGAGCGCACGGATGATCTCGGCGAAGTTGCGGCCCACGGACATCGGGTAGGTCATCGTGAGCCGGATCTTCTTGTCGGGCCCGATGATAAACACCGTGCGCACGGTGGCGCTGTTGGCCGCGGTGCGTCCGTCGGGCATGTACGCTTCGGCGGGCAGCATGTCGAAGAGCTTGGCGACCTTCAGCGAGGTGTCGTCGATGATGGGGAAGTCCGCCGGGACGCCGGCAAAGGCCGCGATGTCCTTCTTCCACTTGTGGTGGTCTTCCACACTGTCGACCGAGACGCCCATCACCTTGGTGTTGCGCTTGGCAAACTCGGGCACGAGCTGGGCGACCGCACCAAACTCCGTGGTGCAGACCGGGGTGAAGTCCTTGGGGTGCGAGAAGAGGACGGCGTACCCATCACCAATCCACTTGTGGAGGTTGAGGGAACCTGCGGTGGAGTCGGCGGTGAAGTCGGGCGCAACGTCGTTGATTCTGAGGGACATGGGGTGCTCGCACGGGGGTTGGGGGACTCGACGGGACGGAGGTTCCGGCCCGGCCGGAGTTAGCCTATGTAGGCACGGGGATCTGGACGTCAATGGCCAGGGGGGGGGGCAGCGACAACTCTGCCCCGAAGGGTGCGGAGGCGCCACGTGCTTGGATGGTGGTGCCGCTGTGAACTATAGGGCACGTCGGAGTGTAGGGTGCCCATCAGCACATCGTGTTGATGGACATTCTCGGGCGTGCTGGGTCGCGGCCGGTCCACCGCCTTCGGTTGGCCCAAGGACGGGCTAGGCCGGGCCGCCGGGCCCTTCAGGGAAGCGACGGCGAGGCGCTGGGCTACTCTTCTCGCTGGGCCGCTGCCAGTGCCCTTAGCTTGTCCTTTTTGCTCATGCGCCTGCTCTTGACGGGGGCTTGTCCCTTCGATGCCGTGGGGGCTTCGCCCGACAGGGGGAAACCCGGGACTTGCTCTCGCGGCAGCGCAATGTTGCTGTGTTTCTCAATCAGTCGGAAGTGGGACGCCGACGTGTGGTCGATGAACGACACAGCGACACCGGCCTCTCCAGCGCGGCCCGTGCGCCCGATGCGGTGCAGGTAGTCGCGCGGCGAGCGGGGCAGATCGAAGTTCACCACTGCGGTGAGCTTGGGCACGTCGAGTCCCCGGGCGGCGATGTCGGTGGCGATGAGCACGGGCACGCGACCGCGCTTGAACCGGGCCAGCACTGCGATGCGGTCTTCTTGTTCCAGGCCGCCGTGCAGCGTCGCAGCCCAGGTGCCCGCTTTGCGCAGCTTTGCCGCCAAGTTCTCGCTGGCCCGCTGGGTCGCCACGAAGACGAGGGTCAAGTCCCAGCCCTCGGTCTGCATCAGGTGCTGCAGCAGCATCCGACGGTGGCCGGAGTCGACCTCGATGACCCGCTGGTGGATGCCGACAGGGCCCACCGGTGCGTCGTCCACCCGCACTGTGACGGGGTTGCACAGCACATCCGCGGACAGGCGGAGCACACTGTTGGGGAGTGTGGCGGAGAAGACCAAGGTCTGGCGCTGTTCGGGAATCGACTGGAGCACCTCGGCGACCGCGTCGCTGAAGCCCAGATCAAGCAGCTTGTCAGCTTCGTCGAGGACCAGCACCTCCAGCGCGGACAGGTCGAGCACGCCCCGGCCGATGAGGTCGAGCAGCCGGCCGGGGGTCGCGACCACGACGTCGACGCCCTTGGCCAGCGCCGCGATCTGCTGTTCGGCGGGCTCGCCACCGATGACACCGAGAACACTGATGCTGTGCGGAGCCTGCTTCGCCAAGCTCCGGTAGACCCCAGCGACTTGGAGTGCGAGCTCGCGGGTGGGTGCCAGCGTGAGCACCCGAGTGGGCGGCGTGTCCCACGACGGCACACTGCACAGGCGCTGGAGGATCGGAAGCACGAATGCCGCGGTCTTGCCGGACCCCGTCTGGGCCTCGGCCACGACGTCGTTCCCGGCCGAGATTGCAGGGATGGCGCCCGCCTGGATCGGCGTGGGGGTGTCGAAGCCGAGGTCACGGATCGAGCGCAGCAGGTGGTCGGCGAGACCAAGGGAATTGAATGTGTTCACCCGACCTCATGGCCAGGACCGACGCAGGGCGCCACCCTTTGCGGTGCCAATCGTCGGATTTTTGGGGACCGGTGGCACCGGGCGGCCCCTGACAGGCCCGGGTGGACGGCGTGAAGTCGGGGGAAGACGTGGCGCCGCTGCGGGCCTTGAATGCGCACCAGGTGGACAGGACACAACTCAAGCTACGGGATGAACCGAAGGCGCTCGACCTTTATCTCGTGGGTCCAGCCTTTGTCGGTCGGGTCGGCGGGCGACGGGGTGATGGTGACAGTGCGGGGCACCAGCACACCGTCGGTGAGCAGCCGGTCTTCCAAGTGACTGGCGCTCGACAGGACGCGCCATTTGTTCGCGGACGGTGAAGAAGGCCTTGGCGAGCAGATGGGTGTCGGGCTCGATGTAGAGCACATACTGGTCGAAGTCGAGGTTGGCTTCGAGGGAGCCCCAGGTGGCGAAGACGATGTCGTACACCTCGCCCGAGACCGTCTCGTGGCTCCCGGACCGAACAATTGGCGCTTCGCCGATGCGAAACGGCATGTCGAGGATGTACTGAACTGTGGGCAACATAAAGGCGATGTCGTCGTCTTGGTCGACCGGCTTCTCGCCATGCGCGTCAATGCGGTAGGTGACGCCGCTCTCGATGCCTCAGCTCTCGCCCGCGAGCGTTCCTTCGAGGAGTCCACCCGGCTGTCGAAAGCGCCAGGAACTTGGATGATGTGGCCCCGCATGATGTTGTCTGGCCACGGATTGAACATCGTCGCGAGCCCCTGCCAAGTGTCGGTCATGGTCAGCTCGACCCGCGAACTGGACGCCCAGGCATCCTGCCCATGAGCGGCGGCCATGGCCGCGATCTGACTGCGGGCTTGGGACTCTGACGTGGGATCGGGCCCGTCACCGATGCCGGGCGGGCGAATGTCGGAGAGGCAAGCCATGAGCAAGAGGGTAAATATGTGGACCTACAAGGTGAGCAACACAGAGGGGGGCGTGGGCCATCCGGACACTGACCAGGCCGTGGACCCGGTTGGTGTTGTCCCCCGGGCGGGCGGGCTCAGATTTGGAACGCCAGGTACAAAATAGAGGCGAGACCCATCAACACACGGCCCGGATGACTTCAGCGACGACCTCACGGAGGGCGTGGGGGTCGGGGTTGGTTCGCGCCAACACCATCAGCCCCATGTTGTTGTTGAGGATGAAGCGAGCCAGCGCGCGCGGGCTTCGGCTGGCATCGACATCCCCTTCAAGCTGGGCGCGGACAATGCGGTTGAACAGGACTTGCTCGATGGCTTCGTGGCCGCGGCGCACCGCGTTGGCGACCGCGGTGTCTTCGAGCGGGGCTTCGATGGTGGACGTACAGACGAGGCAGGTGTGACCGGTGGTGCCAAGCTTCAGGAGCATGTCGTACATCCGCTCCAGGCCATGCCGCAGCCGCCCGTCTTTCAGCCCGGCCTCGAGGACCTGGACTTGGGCATCCACGTAGCGCTCGAGGGACGCAAGGAACAGTCCCTGTTTGCTCCCGAAGGTGGCGTACAAGCTGCTCTTTGACAAGCCCGTGGCATCGGTCAGCGCGCTGGGGGTCGCCGCCCGGTAGCCACGGAGCCAGAACAGCTCCATGGCGATGTTGACCACGGTGGCTTCATCAAATTCCCGTCGACGGGCCATGGCAACCTCCAAGACTGCTGTACCTGTTCTGAACCTCAGGGTCCACAATAAATCCGAGTGGAGGCGACGGCATTCCCGGGGAGCGGCACTCGGTGCGGTTTGTTGGCAAGGGTGCGCACAATGTGAAGCGGTGATTCCCGAGGATGAAGTGTGGGGCGGTGTTCACGGGGTCAGCCGGTGGGCAAGCCATGACGGGAAGCACCGGATTCGGGGCACTTCACAGAAGTCGCGGATTAGTACCCCTGCAGGTGTGCCGGACGGACCGGGAGGACCCTCTCCCGCGAAGTGGCCCGTCGAGGGTCTCCATGTCCGAACTGCTCCTGCTGGGCTTTGTTCTGCTCGTTGCCGGCGTGGTCGCCGTGCCCATCGCCACCCGACTGGGGCTGGGATCGGTGCTCGGCTACCTGATGGCGGGCATGTGCATCAGCCCTGTGCTGACACTGCTGCATGTCGACGTGGTTGCGCTGCAGCACTTCGCTGAGTTCGGCGTCGTCATGATGCTCTTTCTGGTGGGCTTGGAGCTTGAGCCCAAGGTCCTGTGGGCGATGCGCAAGCGCCTATTGGGCCTCGGTGGGGGTCAGGTGGTCGCCACCATCGCGCTCATCTCGGGCGGGGCGATGGCCCTCGGCCAGACGTGGCAGGTCGCGCTCGCGATCGGTTGTGTGTTGTCCCTGTCGTCCACTGCGATTGTGTTGCAGACCCTCAACGAGAAGGGCCTGTTGAAGAGTGATGGCGGCCAAGCCAGCTTCGCCGTGTTGCTGTTCCAGGACATCGCCGTGATCCCCATGCTGGCACTGCTCCCGCTGCTCGCGGCCCCGGTGGCTGACGCTGCGACGCAAGGGGGAGTGGCCGAGGCCCACAGTGCGGGCGTGAGCCTTGTGGCCGGACTCAACGCATGGCAGGCAACCCTGGTTGCGGTGGGCGCGATCGGTGCGGTCATCGTGGGGGGCAACCATCTGACCCGGCCTTTGTTCCGGTTCGTGGCGAGCGCCGGCCTGCGGGAGCTGTTTACCGCAACAGCGCTGTTGTTGGTGATGGGCATTGCATTGTTGATGACGGCGGTGGGGCTGTCGCCGGCGCTGGGCACGTTCCTGGCCGGTGTGGTGCTGGCCAACAGCGAGTACCGACACGAGCTAGAATCGGACATCGACCCCTTCCGTGGGTTGCTGCTCGGCCTGTTCTTCATCACGGTGGGCGCGGGGATCGACTTCACACTGCTTGGCGACAACCTGCTGTTTATTCTGGGCCTCACGGCCGGCGTCATGGTGCTCAAGGCGAGCGTGCTCTACGCTCTGGGCTTCGCGGGGCGGGTGCCGACGGGGCATCGCTGGCTGTTTGCGCTGGGGCTTGCACAAGCGGGAGAGTTTGGGTTTGTTCTGCTGTCGTTCACGGTCGGCAACCACATCTTGCCCAAGGCCATTGCGGACCAGCTGTTGTTGGTGGTCGCCCTCTCGATGATGCTCACGCCACTGTTGTTTATCTTCTTTGAGCGGGTGATCGCGCCGGTGTTTGCCCGGGGCCAGGATCGAGACCCTGACGCCATCGATGCCGAGAGCCACATCATCATCGCGGGGCACGGACGGGTTGGTGGGATCGTCAACCGGATGCTGCGCAGCGGTGGCCACCACGCGACCGTGATCGACTACTCGTCACGACAGCTTGACTTGCTGCGCAAGTTTGGGGTGCACGCCTACTTTGGGGATGCCACACGGCCCGACCTTCTCACCTCGGCCCAGATCATGACGGCAAAGCTTTTGATCATCGCGATCGACGACCGACAGCAGATCAACGTGATGGTGGAGTATGTGCACCGCAACTATCCTCACTTGCACGTGATTGCGCGGGCGGTGGACCGGTCCCATGTCTATGAGCTGTGGGCGCGGGGTTGCCGAGACATCATCCGCGAGACCTATGACAGCTCGCTGCGCATGGGCCGGTCCGCCTACGAGGCCCTGGGGGCGAGTCGGGATCAGGCGACCCGCATCACCGACGCCTTCAACCAGGTCGACCGAGCGGCGATGGTGGAGGTTGCGGGTGCCTTCGACATCACGATTCCCACCTATGAAAACGAGCTCTACATTGCGAAGGTGCGTGAGACGATGGGCATTCGTGGGGCGGAGCTGGAGGCGGTGGTCGCCGAGATCTTGGCGGAGGATGCCGCATCGGGCAGTTGAGTTGGACGACGGGGGGCCGGTGAGGGTCCCCGGTCGATCGTCTGTCCGCTCGGCTCGCCAGCGGTGACCACCCGCAGTACTCCGCGCGTGGAGGTGCACCCTGCAGATCACCGCGCTCGGACACAGCTGCATCCTGCTGGACTTCAAGGATGACGAAAGTGGCGTACATACGCGTATCTTGGTTGATCCTTGGCTGTCTGACCACGCGACGGGTGACGGCATGGGGCGCTTCCCCCGGCTGCGCTTTCACGTGAGTGACCTGGGGCCGATCCACGGTGTCTTTGTCAGCCATGCCCACAGCGACCACCTCGATCCGTACACCCTCGTGCGGCTCTGGCGTGAGCTCGATCACCCGCCTGTGTTGCTTCTTCCGGTCACGCTGTCGTTCTTGGTCCCGCTCTTTCGGGAGCACCTTCCCGACTGCGACATCTGCGTGATCGGCGCCCACACGCCTGTCACCTTTCGCGGCGTGGAGCTGTTCGGGTTCTACGACATCGGACCGGCGCCCACGAATGAGGACGACGTCATGGTCTTGGTGGTTCGCAGCGGGGCGGAGACCGCGCTGGTGGAGGCCGATGCGAACCTGTCGTTGGATCACCCAGAGTTTCGCGAGTTTATCACCATGCTGATGGCGGAGCCCGGCATTGAGTCGGCGGTGTTCTTGACCACCGAGAACGAGCTCACGGGCACGCTGTTCAGCAAGGACTGCCCCGATCGCGACGCCCGCGACGCCCTGGCAGACATGGCCATGAACGAGATGGTGGCGTCGGTGCAGGCCCTCTATGCACCGGTGGACGACCCCCAGGACCTCTGGCACCACCCCCACATCTTGCGGCTGGTGCATGGCCAAGGGCTCACCGCACCCCACGAGCTCGACCCGCGCTGGCACCACATCTTGTTCCCCGTGGGTGTGGAAGACCGGGTGCGGGAAGAGCGGGCGTCGGCCGCACGCGCCGGCTTCCGCCATCAGATCGACAGCCTGACCGTGGGCTCGGTCCACACCATCACGGACGGTCGCATCGAAGCCGCCGTGCCCTTGCCTGGCCTGAAGATGCTTGACCACGATGAACAGCGGCGGTTTGATCCCGAGCTGGTGTTCTTTCCAAACCTGCCGTGCGCCCCGCTCCGGTTCGACACACGCGACGTCGAGTCGCAGCGTGCCCGCATCCTGGCGCTCCTGAACCACCGCTTCCTCCCTTACCTCCACGGTGGTCGGCAGCCGTCGGTTCTCCACCTCCTGGCTGGCTACGGTGGCGTGTATCGCGTTCGAGTACACTACGGCATCACGGTGGACGGGGAGGCCTGGGACTATGTCCTGGGGTTTGATGCTCGAGACTTTGTGGAACAGCCGTCGAGTGAGGAGGATGAGCCCCACGAGACCTACTGGGCCAACGACCTCGACGACTTCCTGGATGGCCTGTGCGACGAGTTCTCCACGTTTTGTCGCACCCAGTTCCCCGAGCAAGACATCCGGCTGTGGGCTTGCCTCGCCATACCGCTGCTGAACAGCGATCTGGTCGAGAAGCGGGTGCGTCACCACTTCGAGCGGGCCCGCGCCGGGCTGAAGCCGGGGGCCTACGTCATGGGACTGTTTGAGCCCGGTCTGCACGGGGCTGCCGCACCGTTGTCTTGAGTTGTTGGGTTGCGCGGTGATGGCGCCAGGTCATGGAAGACAGCGTTGACCACGGCCCCAATCCGCTCGCTGAGGTTGCTTCAATTGGCGCAACTTGGCTATGCTGGTCCTCCAGCGGCACTTCCACCTCGCTTGTCGAGGTGGGCACGCAGCACTCGGAGCTCCCCATGCGTGTCTCGTCTTCTCTGTGGGTCTTGGTGCCCGTTCTGTTCCTCGTGGCGTGTGCCAAAGACACCGAACCCAAGGAGTCCACGCCTCTCGTCGACGACGACGAGCAGGACGGCGAAGACGCAACCGTGGACGATGACTGTGGCGACCTGGGAGTGGGTCTTCGCACCGGCAATGCCGCGTTTGTGCCCACGGGTGGCAGCATCTCGGGCGAGGGCGCCCCCCTGGACGGTGAGGTGGTGCTGGACACGGCGGGCACCCTCATCATCTGCGGCGGCACCCACCCGGTCCACCTGCGGGTCGAGTCCGATGACATCACCATCGTGGGCGTGGGGCCTGAACCGGCCGTGCTGGACGGGACGGCGTCTGGCAGTGTGCTCCGCGCTGAAGGGGTCCAGGGCCTGAATATCGACAATGTCGTGGTGACGGGTGGTCTGGCTGAGCTTGGTGGCGGCGTCTGGTTGGACGGCAGCGAAGCGGAGCTCACGTCGGTGGTCTTTGTGGGCAACGAGGCCAGCTCTGAAACCGAGCCCACTGGGGGCGGTGGTCTCTTTGCCAACGCCTCGACGCTCACGCTGGCGGATGTCCTGTTCGAGTCCAACAAGGCCGACGGACCCACCGACGTGTTCGGTGGCGGGGCCTCGCTCGTGGACTGCACCTCGGCGATCTCTTCGGTGCAGTTTGTCGAAAACCAGGCGCTGGTCGGGAGCGGGAGCGGCCGGGGCGGCGGACTCTACATTGCCGGGGGCGAGCTGGTGTCGGGGGTGCTGGACCAAGTGGAGTTTCGGAATAACATCAGCAAAGACACTACCGGGGCCGGGCTCTACGTGGACTTGGATGACGTCGGCATCACCAACTCGGTCTTTGAGGGCAACGAAGGTGGCGATGGTACCGGGGCCAGGGTGACCGGGTCCCTTACGCTCCGCGACGTCTCATTCGCCGACAACATCTCCACAGGCTCGGGCGGCGGTGTGAGAGTGGGCGGGAAGCTCACGGCCACCGACGCCTCTTTCGTCAACAACGAGGCCCGGAACGACGGCGGCGGGGCATACGCCGCCAACGACGCCGACCTCACCCGAGTGGTGTTCACTGGCAACACATCTCGTCAGGACGGCGGGGGGGCTCGGATTGAGGGCAGTGGGACGGGGGCCACATCGAGCTTTGTGCGCGTGGAGTTTCGAGACAACGTGGCCCGCGACAACGGCGGCGGGTTGTCCCTGGAGTTCCGCTTTGTGTCGTTCACCAACGGCGGCTTCTACGACAACGTGGCCGATGGGCTTGGGGGCGGGATGTACCTCAACGGCGACTACAACAACAACAACGTGGGTGTGCAGTCGATGGAGTGGACCGGCAACCGTGCCGCGACCGGTGGTGCGATCTGGGCCGACATTGACAACTACGGCTAGATCCGGGGCAGCGACGTGCTGTTTGAGGACAACGAGACGGGTGACGTCACGGTTGGATATGAGGTAGGCGGAACACCGTATACCACCCATGACATCCGTGGATCGAGCATTGACTGCGATCGATACGGTTGTTGAGCCCGGTGGGGGCGCCCGCTACCCGGCGTACTGGGCGTGCAGTGCCCTCACCAGCTCGGCCAAGAGGTCCCACGGCATGTCGTCGGCGTACGCGAGCTTGAGGTTGCCCTTCGGCCCCCGCCAGCGCTCCAGCCGTTCCTGGAGGTCAGGTTGGGTGGTCAAGGGTGGATAGATGCCGATGTGGTGCTTGAAGGCGCCGAAGTAGAAGAAGATCTTCCCGTCGCGGAACGCAGGCATCTGGTACCCGATGCATGCTTCGGCTTGGGGGATGGTGGCGTGAACCAGCTCTGACAGATGGTTCAGGCGGGTCTGGGCAAGGGACGGCGCAGCCTCGACGTAGGCGGCGTGCTCGGGGCTGGGCATCGGGCTCCGCAGTGGGCGTGGACATCGAGCGACCGTGGGCGTTGAACTCTGCTACGCTGTTTTGAGTTGCGCAAAGTAGTGGGGCCAGGACTGGTGGGGGCGTCCGGTGACCGCCTCGAAGTGGCTGGGGTTCTGGTACGCCCCGATGGCAATGCCATGGTAGATGCCGGCGATGACGGACCCGATGAACTCGCCCAGCTCGGCGATGCGTTCCTGGCGGTAGTCCTCGACCGTCACGGTGCGGTGTGACAGCGACGCGTCGAAGGCCTCGGACAGGTGGCGAGCGAGCGTGGCTTGGGTGATGGGCTCGCCGTGCAGGTTGTGGGTCTGGCCGTTGTGTTTATCGGCGGTCAGCATGTGTGCGTACGCGATGGCCAACTCGGCACGGGTGGTGTAGCCGCACTTGCCCTCACCGGCGCAGTTGGCGATCTCGCCCAATGCCCGGTAGGTCTCGATGTACTCAACGTCGGGCTCGATGTAGATGCCGTTGCGACCGATGGACCAAGCCAAGCCGCTGGCGCGCACGTCGGCCTCGGTCTGGCGGTTGCTCTGGACAATCGGCGAAAACGCGGTGCCTTCTTCAGGACCCTGGACGCTCGTGTAGACCAGCTTGCGGGCACCGGCGGCCTGGGCGGCGCTGATCACGTTGCGGTGCTGCTTGACCCGAGCGTCCGGTGGGGCCATTCCGGAGACCAGCAGCACCACATCGACACCTTGAAGCGCCGCTTTGAGCTGGTCCGGGCGGTCGTAGTCGCCGGCGCGCACGGTGACCCCTCGCTCGGCGAGGTCGTTGGCCTTGGTCGGGGTTCGTGCGACCGCGACGAGGTCTTCGGCAGGCACACCGAGGTCGAGCAGGGCGAGTACAGCTTGGCGACCAAGCTGGCCGGTGGCGGCGGTGACGCTGATGCGCATGGTGGGGGTCCGGGTGGGATGTGGAGACATGGCTCCGACCGTTGCTCAGTCGGTGTGCCCTGTGGGTTTGGTGGGTCTGCCCCGCTTGCAACAGCGGCGCCGGTGCGTGGGGTGTGGGCTCAGGTGGATGCGGCTTTGGCAAAGGCCTTGACCAAGCGCCGGGGTGCCGACCGCATCCACGCTTGGCGAACCAGTCGGGTGAGAACGTCGACGGGCAAGGTGTCGAGTCGGGCCAACACAGCGGTGTGGTTGTCGAAGTGGGGCGTGGTGAAGAAGGCGTCGGGAAACAATGCAATGAGGTCTTCTCTTTCTTCGACACTCTGCGTTGGCAGGCCGACGATGTCGCCTTGGGGGACCAAGGGTGCCAGCGCGTTGAGGTCGGCCGCACGAAGCGGCCGCTCCCAGACCAGCAGCTTTCGTCGAATGCGCCAGGCCCGTAGGCCATAGGCCGTGCCCTGCTCCGTCTCGGGCAGGGCGGCCACAGCTTCGGTGATGTCGTGCCAGGTGGCCATGGGGTGCTCCAAGGGTCCCCGTTAACTGCGCCGGTTCCCGCCGGACAGCTCGGCCGGTGCGCCGAGATCCCGTCCACCAGAGATGTTCAGTGCATCGGTTGTCGGCCCAATGTGTCCATGTGAGCGCGTCGCGGGTCAGGTGCAGAGCTCGGCGGACCCCAGCGCCGTTGCGAGCGCGGTGACCATCGCACGCCGAAACAGGCGAATCCGTGGGTTCGTGCGGAGATCGGGATGCACCAGCACCCACACATCGGCGCCGTGGGTGGGCTCACTCCGCCGCGGCAGGTCGCCCGCCATGAAGCAAGGCAGCACCGTGAGGCCTTGACCGGTGCGGCACAGGGACCGCTGCAAGAATACATTGTTAAACGCGCCCAGCGACGGTTGGTCTTCCCATGGGGTGCCGGCCACGATGGATGCGTTGTTGGTCCAGCCAATCCAGTGCTCGCCTGTGCCGTACACTGCGGCGTATAGGGCGGCCGCCTTGAAGCCGATGAGGTCGCCGTCGGGGAGTTGGCCGTTGGACAGGATGCGCAGCGCGACGTCTGCTTCGCGGTCCCCGAGGTCGGCGAGGGTGTAGGACGTGTCGATGCGCAGCTGGATGCCCGGGTGGCGGGTGCAGAACTCCCCCAGGGCGGGGGCGAGCAGCTCGCTGACCAGCAGATCGGGCGCCGAGACATGAATCCACCCGTCGAGACTGGGCGACAAGCCCGCTGCCCGGCGCGCGAAGGCCTGCACGGACGCCTCGGTGGCCTCAGCGAGTGCGGTCAGCTCCCGGGCTTCGGGCGTGGGGTGCAGACCGTCCGGTCGGCGGTCGAACAGGGCGAGTTCGACGCCTTCTTCAAGCTCTGCGAGCCGCCGCCGCAGGGTGGCGTGGCTGATTCCGAGCTCGGTGGCGGCCCGTCGCAGGCCTCCGGTTCGCACCACCGTGAGGAAGGCGCGCAGCAGGTCCCAGTCAGGCAGGGTTCGGCGCATGGGCAACTCGGGGTGGGGGGGCACGGCTCTGGTTCATGGCTGAACCGGTCTGGGCAGCTTGATGTCCTGTTCGGACCATAGCGGCCACGGTACACCCTGTGCATCAGGAGGCTCCATGTCCGTGTTTTTCTGGAACGCACTCGCCAAGCGGTACGCGCGCCAGCCCATCGCCAATCCCGAGGCCTACGAGACGAAGCTCGCCGCGACCCGCGAGCACCTGCGACCGGACAGCCGGGTGCTGGAGTTTGGGTGCGGGACGGGATCGACCGCGCTGATCCACGCACCCCACGTGGGCTCAGTGCATGCGATCGACACCTCGCCACGGATGATTGAGATCGCCCGAGGCAAGGCGGCTGCCGAGGGCATCGACAACGTGAGCTTTGAGGTGGGCACGGTCTTCGACGTCTCCGACGGTCCCTACGATGTTGTGCTCGGCCTCAACATCCTGCACTTGGTCCCTGACCTCGCGAAGGCGCTGGCCCAGTGCCATGCGCTGTTGGCGCCTGGCGGGGTCCTCATCGCCAGCACGGCCTGCATCACGGGCGGCTGGGAGCGGTGGCTGGTGCCGCTGCCGGCCGCTCTTGGACTGCTGCCATCGGTGCAGTTCATGAGCGAGAGCGAGCTGCTCGGAGCGCAAGAGGCGGCGGGCTTCACGGTGGAGTCCTGTGCCTTCCCTGGCAGCGCCACCGGAGCGTTTACGATCGCTCGCCGGCGATAGCTGTGTTCCGCAGGTCATCGCATCCGATGTGCTGAACCCGTTCGGTCATGCCGCGTCCGCGCTCTGAGTCGTCAGCCGGACGCAGGGTGACCTGCCGGACCAGCTCGATGCTGTTGGCCACGCAGCGGCTGGGCAGCGGCACATCGGGGTGCTAATGGCCATTGTCAAAGGGCAGCGTGACCGTGACTCGGCTGTGCCCGTAGACCATGTTCGAGTGGCCAGACAGCTCGGTCGGGGGCGTGGTGCGGCCGTGCTTGGCCAGGTAGCCCGGGCTGGCCACCATCCAGCCGTCCATGTCGGCCAGGTTGCGAACCACCAGCGAAGGGGCGGGCCAGGGTGCCAACACGGACAGCCAGATCCTGGGTGAGGCCGCCGTCGGTGACGGGTCGAACGGCCTCGGCTCCGATACGAGATGAATCTGATTCAGCTCGTATCGAGGGCTGGGCTTGCCCCAGCCCGTCAGCAAATGCATGGAAGGGATTGGAGGGTACTTCCCGGAAATCTCGTATGAGCTCCGACGTGTAGCGCGGCCGGCGACGGGAAGTGGCCCCAGATTTTGCTGGCGTGATGGACTCCTGCTGTCGTTTCGCAGTCGTTCCGGTGGTTCGGGGGTGGGTTTAACGTCCAGCGTGCCAACTGTCGGGAGCGGCACCGGCGCCGCCGCACAGCTTGCTGACCGGTCGTTGCCCGACCCGGACTCAGCCCGCAGCCAGCACCTCACCCAACAGCCGCGCGGGCTCTCGGCCGGGCGCCGCCCTCAACGTGAATGTGTACAAGGGCACCGGCGGGTAGCGGGTCTGGTCGACTTCTCGATCGACGAGCCCAAGCGAAGCGTTGCCCTTCAAGGCGAGGGCGAGGGCGCGGGGAGATGCACCGGGCAGACGGCCCCGCACCTCGCCGAATCGATGGGTGTGTGGGCCCAGGGCCAACAGCACGGGTAGGTGCCACTTCTTGAGCAGCTCGCGCTCCAATCCACCCTTGTGTATCCACTCGACGATGGCTTGTGGCAAGCCGTTGGCGCGTTCGCCCACTGGCCCGAGCACATACTCTGGCCGCATCGGGTGGCCGTAGCCGGGGTTTCGGACGACCAGGCCGAGCAACTGCAGGCGCTCCAGCGCACGGGTGAGGCTGGGTGGGGAGACATGCAGCTGTCTCGAGAGCGTGACGAACTTGGCGCCGCCTTGGTCCGCCACGTGGGCGAGCACAGGCAGCGCCCACCGATGGTGGGTCAGCTCCGACAACGACTGCACAGCAGCTGGCGAGGTGGGTTCCGTCTTGATCTCCGACTTGCCCTGAAAAGATAGCTGGTATAAAAGTGTTTGACCACACCACAGGAGCACAACCATGCCTTCCCCCCTCGGCTACAGCGGCGGCTTGACTGCCGGTCTCAACGTTCGCGACTTGGACAAGGCCCTTGCCTGGTACGTCGATGTCCTCGGCTTCACCCTGAACTACAAGCTGGAAGACATGGGCTGGGCGGAGCTGCAGACCGAGGTGGACGGCGTCACTGTGGGGCTCTCCCAGGTCGAGGAGGTCCCGGTTGGCGGAGGGGCCACCCTGACCTTCGGTGTGCACGACATCGACGCAGCGCGGAAGCGCCTGCTGGCGAACAACGTACGCTTCGACGGCGAGACCCAAGTGATCCCGGGCATGGTGAAGTTTGCGACGTTCTTCGACCCCGACGGGAACGTCCTCATGCTCTTCGAGGACCTGTCCGGCGCTGAGTGACCGCCTGGCGGTGGCTCAATCCTCGGTGACGGGGCACCCCGCGGACGTCGGCCGACGGGTTGGCGACTGGACGCACGTCGCTTGGGGGCGTGCGCGGTCGGCATCTCCCAGGGGTGCTGCGAGGCCGTCACCGGCTACTCGTGCGCCAGTGCCCCCACCGGACAGGTCGCCCCCGTCCCACCCAACCCCGAGGTCCACGTGTCTTTCAAGGCTCCCGACATCCAGTCCGTCCACTTCCCGGCTTTCCGGTCCAGCCTCCCCTCGATGAGCGGACGCACGGTCGTCATCACGGGCACCACTTCCGGGACCGGCAAGGTCGCTGCGCGGGCGGTCGCCGAGCTCGGCGCCAAGGTCCTGCTGCTCAACCGCGCCTCCAGCCGCTCCGATGCGAGCTTTGCGGAGCTGGGCGAGGGGGTCCCCGCCGCGGATCTGCACCAGGTGGAGTGTGACCTGCAGTCCTTCAAGTCGGTCACTGCGGCTGCCGCGCGCGTCCGTGAGCTCTGTCCGGAGGGGGTGCATGTCCTCGCCAACAACGCCGGCGTGATGGCCCTGAGCGATGTGGCCACGACCGACGGCTTCGACGTGCAGATGCAGACCAATCACCTCTCCCACTTCCTGCTCACCCGCGAGCTGATGCCCCTGCTGGAGCGCGCGGCCAAGGCCAGCGGCGATGCCCGCGTGGTCAACCACAGCAGCGTTGCCCGGATGGCCCCCAGCAAGACCTTGCGTCCGGAGTACTTGGAGAAGAAGGGCGGAGACCTCGGTGGCGACGGCTCAGGCTTCCAGAACGCCACCTTCCGTGGCCCTCGCTGGCTCCGCTACAACCAATCGAAGCTGGCAAACTGCGCGTTTACGGCGGCGCTGCACCACAAGCTCCAGGACAAGGGCTCCTCCGTGAAGGCCTTCGTCGCCCACCCCGGACTGGCCAACACCAACCTCCAGCAGACCTCGGTCAAGGAAGGCGGCATGGGCGCGACGTTCACGTCGATGATGATGCGCATGAGCCAGAGCACCGAGGACGGCGCCATGGGGCTGATCAGCGGGATGTGTTTGCCTGAAGCGGTGTCGGGGCAGTTCTATGGTCCCGGCTCCAGCGCCACTTCGATGAAGGGGGAAGCCAAGCCCTTCGCCCTGGAGCGCTACTACGACAACGCCGCCACCCGCGACCTTCTGTGGCAGAAGAGTGAAGAGGCGGTTGGCGGGCCGTTCGCGGTCTGACCGAGGGTCATTGGGCGGGCACACCCACGACGCCAGCGGGGACCTGCCGCCCCCCGGGTCGCCTGGCAGCAGATCCCGATGGTGCGCAGGGTGGGCCGCTGCTGGTGCTTGGTCTGGCACGGGATGCCTGAGCACATCACCCTTCGACGCCAACCCCCATCGGGCAACTCACCCCCGTCCCACCCAACCCGCAGTCGCCGTCTGGGTTTACCGCCAAATGCGTTTACTATATGTAGTGCTTGCTCAGTACCGCAGAAGTCCGGTAGACCATCTCGCTTTGGCTTCACCTTGACCGAGACGTCGAAATCCATGCCTCCGTTTGTCCCGGTGAGAGACATGGAACATGGCCTTGACCCTGTAGTTGGGTACAGGGACTAGGGTGGGGTCAGGAGGAGCCCATGATCGCCCAGACCCTCACCATCGGCAAGGTCGCCAGTGCCGTCGGGATTGGGATCGAGACCGTCCGCTTCTACGAGCGGCAGGGCCTCATCGCAGACCCGCCGCGCACCCCCTCGGGCTACCGGCTCTACCCACCCGAGGCCGTCGACCGGCTTCGGTTCATCCGGCGGGCCAAGGACCTGGGCTTCACCCTCCAGGAGGTCGGTGAGCTGCTCAGTCTCCGCGTCGCCGGAGGAGAGCCCTGCGAGCAGGTGAAGGGGCTCGCAGCGGCGAAGTTGAGCGACATCGAGCGTCGCATCATTGAGCTGGAGCGCATGGCGGGAGTGATTCGACAGCTCGTGGCGACCTGCGACGCGGGCACCAGCTCGGCGCCTTGCCCCATCCTCAACGCGCTTGCGGAGTCCAACGATGCGACCTGACACGGCCCGGAAGTCCGGTTTGGCGGCTGCGGTGCTGTCTGCCGTGGCGGCCTCTGCATGCTGCGTCGGTCCGCTGGTCTTTGCCACGCTGGGCCTGGGGGGCGCGGGCGTCCTCGTCGCGATGGAACCGCTCCGCCCACTGTTCGCCTTTGTCACCGTCAGCGTGCTGGTTGTCGGCTTCTACGTGACCTATCGCCCCCGTGTCGCGGATGGGGAAGACTGCGGCTGCGAGAGGCCGCGAACCCATCGCACAGGCCGCTGGATGCTCTGGGCCACAACGGCATTCGCGGTCCTCGCGCTGGTCTCACCCACCCTCATCGCGGCCAGTGCCGGTGCCGCTGAAGAACCGCCAGCGGAGGAGGGTGTTGCGCTGGCCACGGCCACGTTCAAGATCGAAGGCATGACCTGTGCGTCCTGCGAGGGCTCCATTCGCAAGGTGGTGAGCCGTCTCGACGGTGTGAACTCGGTCACTGTCAGCTTTGCGGACGCCACGGCGACGGTCCGATATGACCCGGACGGGGTCACAGCCTCCACGATCGCGGCGGCCATCACGGACCTCGGCTACACGGCGAGGGTTGTGGCTGCTGGCGGAGAGTGACATGGACTGCTGCACTGTGGACGCCACCACCGATGCCTTGTGCCCAGGGTGCGGGGGCCGCGGCCGAAAGGTGGGTGTGGGCACGCTCAGGAGCCTGGTTCCGATGAGGGTGTTCCCTGAATCTGGCTGGAGGTTCTGCAGAACACTCGGGTGCCCCGTTGTGTACTTCCACGACACGGAAGACCCGGTCGAGTGTGGGGAGGTCTCCGCCGAGATTGCCCAGAAGTCGGAGCGTGCGGGCCGGCCGGTCTGCTACTGCTTCGGCTACTCCGCAGCTGACATCTGGGCGGACCCCGAGGGTCTCGTCGTCGAGGACATCAAGGCGCGATGCCGCAGCGGCGAGGACCGCTGTGGCGAGACCAATCCCCAGGGTTCCTGCTGCCTTGGGAACGTGAGTGCCCTCAGGCGGGCCGCCGGGTGGCCCAGGTGACCGGAGCGGCTCTTGGTGTGGGCTGGCTGTCGGAGCGGGGTTTGGCTTGGGTCCTTCAGCCTGTGAAGGCTACCCCGATGGGGCACGACACCCCCGTCCCGCCCAGCCCACAGTACCCGTTCGGATTCTTCGCCAGGTCCTGCTGGTGATAGTCGTTCCGACTCAGGTTCAAAGATGAATATCGAGAGAAGTGCCCAAGGATTCCCCGCAAGTGCCCAAAGCCTTATTGGGACCATTATAGATGGCCTACATGAATTCGTGTCCTTTTTGACATACCAATCAGTCCTGTGATATAGGACACGCATGTGGAACCACACTGAAGCCAACGTCGGCGGGTACTTGAAGGCCCGCTTTATGGAGCCTTTGAACCTCAGCGCGTCCGATCTGGCGCGCGGATGTCGGATACCCCGATCGAGGGTCTCCGATATTCTGTCCGGCAAGCGGGCGATCACGGCAGATACAGCGATGAGGTTGGCGTTGTTCTTCCGGATGAGACCTGAAGTCTGGATGTCCCTCCAGGCGGACTGGGATCTCCACCAGACACAGATCCAGGATGCGATCGTCCCGCTCGACCCTCCCGGTTTCCTGCTCGGCCCCGCTGGAGCGACCCCCATCCCGTCCCGACGAAGGACACGACCTCCGCACCTCCGGGTTCCGCTACACCAGGACAGCACAGCACCTGAGACCCAGAAGGCGGCTATACACGAAGAGATCCGCTACGCCGATGGCACCAGAGCGCTCGTCGCGAGGCGAACATGAGCGACTGGAAGGAGCTGGAGCAGATTGTTGCGCGGAAGGTGCTCGATGATGCTCGACGCGTTTCAGCGACCCTCGTCGAGTTGGGCGTTCCGCATGCGTTGGTCGGCGGTCTGGCTGTTGGATTGCACGGACACCCGCGCGCAACAAAGGATGTAGACTTCCTCGTTGGCCCGGAAGCGTTTCGAACGACAGTCCCCCTGCTGACCTTCCGAGAGGAGCTTTCGAATGTCGTCCAGTGGGGCATGATCGACCTGATTGCGGCCCTTCCGGATGATCCTATCCTCGCCAGCGAGGTCACCGAGGGAGAAGACGGTTTCATCCCGGTTGTCAGCATCGAGGTGCTGATGCTGATGAAGCTGCGGGCCGGTCGAACACAGGATCTCGCAGATATTGAGGCACTTGTTCGGGTCGGAGCAGACATCGCGGGACTGCTGGACTTCCTACGAGAGCACGAGCCACAGCACATCCCGCTCTTCAGTCAGTGTGCCCAGCGAGCCCTGGCCGGCTGACTCGGGCCTCCCCGCCAGCCTGAACTACCTTTCAAGTGCGAAGGGGAGTGCCCACGAATTCCCAACACCTGCCCAAAAGCCGGCTCAGGCGCGCTTCGCCACTTCGACCCGGATGAACTCTGGCAGGTAGCCGGGCGTGCAGCCCCGGGGGACGACCTCGTCCCTATACAACCCCGTTCGTTCACCGAGCGCCGCGCAGCGCGCCCGGAATTCCGGGACGAAGACCCCGATCCATCCGGCGGCGAAGTTCATCATCGCCTGCACCTCGGGCTCCTCGTCCGTCATGCGGGCTTCGAGCGCGTTGAGCAGGTGTTCGGTGTTGTCGTGTGCGGTCTTCCCAGTCCACCGCAGCCGGGCCTGCAGATACCAGAAGGCCCGCCGCTGTAAGGCGGCTGGGCTGTGCTCCCAAGACGCGATCATACGCTTTCCGGCCGCCGACTTCAGGAGCTGGTTGGCCATCAACCACTCCATAAGCCGGGTCTTCCCGAGCTTCGCCTCCGGGTGCTCCAGCATGTCCGCGCTGAGCCTGTCGACGAGCTCCTGGTCGAGCAGCTTCTTGTCCATGAGGAGCACCGCCAGCAAGCGGCAGTCGAGCTTGCCCGTCGACCACAGCTCCATCGCGAGGGCGTGGTCCTTCTTGATGGCCTTGGCGAGCTTCTTGATGGTGCCGGATGCAGTGCCACCGGGGGCGACCTGGTCGTGGAGCTCCTGTGCCTTCAGGGAGAGTTTCATTCGTGCCTCCAGGTTCGGCGAGCATAGTATCTCGGCGGTGGCGTCACCCCTCGACGCCGACCCCGATTGGGCAGGAAACCCCCGTCCCACCCATCCCGCAGTACCCCCCAGGGTTCTTCGCCAGATACTGCTGGTGATAGTAGCTCTGAGCCAGATTCAAGGCAGGCTATCGTGGAAAGTGTCCAGGGAATCCGCTGAAGTGCCCAAAGGGCTCTCGCTTGCTGGCTCGTCCTCCGGGAAGGGCCCCTCGATCTCCGGTCGCCTCCCGAGAAGCCTCTCGCCAGCAAGCTTCATGAATGCTGCAACACGACCCGACTTGCGGAGGTCGTCGTGCGTCAGCAACCAAACGGATGCCCCCGACTCTACACGTGAACCAATGCGGACGAGCTTCGGGTCGGCATCGGCTGAGAAGCACGGCAGGAAAGCGAGCCCCAGGCCCTGGAGGACCAGATCCGACAGTGCCTGATTGGTGTTCACAGTCGCCTGGACGTTGGACGGCGAAACGTGTGCGCCGATCCATCGCTCCGTGCCGAAGTCCTGCCAACGCTCCGCCCACCGGATCCAGCGATGGTCTTCGAGTCGCCCCACAGTGGTCGACGTGGCGAGGTAGTCCCGGGAACCGTACGCCGCCACTGTCAGTTGGGCGATGCGGCGCCCGATCAGGTGCTCGGGCGGGCTCGTCGTGACCCGCAGCACGATGTCCGCTTCGAGGTTGGACAGGCTGGCCAGGGCATTGCCGACGCCAACCTCTATCTGGATGGCTGGGTGGAGTTGACGCATCTCGGCAATGAGAGAGCCCACCAAAGGCACGAGACCGTCGGCCACCGAGAGTCTGATGCGTCCGCTGAGGCGAGCATCGCGACCCAGGATCTTGCGGTCGAGGGCGGCGTAGGACTCTTCGATGCTCTCGGCTTCAGCCACGATGTCATGGCCGACATCGGTCAACGCGAGGCCACGAGCCCGGCGTTCGAATAGCGTGGTGCCCATGTTCGCTTCGAGCTGGTTCAGCCGGCGTGCGACCGTGGACTGATTCACTCCTAGAGTCCGAGCTGCGCCACGCAGGCTGGCCGAGCGGGCGGCGGCGAGGAAGAAGCGGAGGTCGTCCCAGTTCTGCATGCCGCAATTATGCATCATACCGACGCAGATTTGGTGCTTTTCTGCAACACGGTTCGGCCGTAGGCTGCTTTCGGAGGGCGATGAAGCCCACACTTCAGGGAGCACGCCGTGGCGAACATCACCTTAAAGCGCACTATAGGAGTACCTATCGAACGGGTGTGGGAAGTCCTCTCCGACTTTGGCAGCGTCCATCGGTACCACCCCGGAGTCGAGACCTCACCGATCAAGGAGGGAACGCCCACTTCAGGTGTCGGCTCGGAACGCGTCTGCAATCTGTACGACGGCAATCACCTTACCGAGCGCGTGACCGACTTTGTCGAGAAGCAGAAGCTCGTCATTGAGGTCATCGACAGCAGCATGCCGATGAACACCGCGGCCGGTGTTTTCGACCTCCGCCCCATGGGGCAAGGCAAGACCGAGGTGACCCTGACCATGAAGTACGTCGTCAAGTTCGGCCCGTTTGGGGCGATCATGGACAAGCTTCTCCTTGAGCGGACCATGACGCGGAGCCTCAACGCGCTCCTCGCTGGCCTCGATCATCACCTGGAGTCCGGAGAAACGATCGGCAAGGGCTGGAAGGCGGCCCAGGTCGCATAGCCCCCCAAAAGACCTCATCAACTCGACTGCCCAACACACCCAAGGTAAATTCCATGTGCGAATCCTGCACGCTCATCGCAACTGCCATCCCCAACCCCGAGAACATGGCCGACATGCAGGCCTATATGCAGGGGGTGGGCCCGCTCTTCGAGTCGCTTGGCGGCAGCGCGGCCAAGCGCATGAAGGTGAGTGAAGTCCTCGCTGGAGAGGCTACGGCCATCGTCCTGGTCCAGGATTTCCCAGATCGAGACAAACTCTCGGCCGTGTTCGCGTCGGATGAGTACAAGGCCCTCATCCCAGCTCGTAGCCGGGGCTTCAAGAGCATCAATATCTGGATCGCCGCACCGATGTGATCGGCGAGGCTGGGCCGTTCAGTCCTCTACATCGAGACCGATCGGACAACTCACCCCCGTCCCACCCAGCCCACAGTACCCCCCAGGATTCTTCGCCAAGTACTGCTGGTGATAGTCACATGAATGGCGCATTAATGGTGGTATGCGGCTGTTTTGGACACAGGTTGGCGGTTGTTGGACACATCGGTGGATTCGTCGTGGACCGTGGTCGCACCCCGACGTCATGACTCTGGACTTGAGTGTGCGAGTGATGCCGGTGGTTGGCATGCGGGGATATCCTAAGTGGTTCCATGATAAGTCAGGGGCGAGGTGTGCTGGCGGTTGGGGCTGGGTTCGCTTGGACCGGCCGGAGTCGAACAAGAACCTCAAGGCAGCTCAAGCGGGCTTGTCTCTGGATTGTGGCTTGTACAAGGCGGTCCAAGCGTCCCGCCATGCGGGCATCCGGTCGCGGATGATGCCCTGGAGCAAATCTCGGGCGACGCTCTGAGGCAAGCCGTAGGGGAGCGTTTCCTCCACCCACCAGTTGCACAGCGCTGAGACCAGACGGCTGCGGTGCTCCCCCTTGGCGCTGGAGATTAGTCGTTCGATGGCGCTTCCAGCCTGCTCATCACCGTTGTGGGCTTGGGCGACGAGGTGGTCGAAGAGCTTGGGGCCGAGATCGGGGTGGAACCGCCACATCGAGCGGACGGCGTTCCAGCTCCACCACTGATCTCCTCCAGCGAAGAGGTGCCGTTCGAGCAGCAACACCGGAAGCTCCGCCCAGAGGGGGCCTTCGACTTGTCCGCCCGTAGATACACTCCAGTCCGCAAGCCGCTCCAACACCTGCTCGGGCAAGATGCGAAGGAGCCCGGGCTGGCGAGCCACCCAGATGAGCATTTCGCCTGGGATCTGCGCAGGGTCAATCACCCCCCAGAGCACCCGCAGTCGCTCGGCTTGGTCTTCGTCTGGAGTGTCTTCATCTCTGGCCAACAGCAGTGGACTTCGCCGGGGGTTCACGAACCAGTGGTGAGCACACCAATGGAGCGAAGCTGCAAAGCTGTCCGGGTCTCTACCGCAAGCCGTCGTGAGGGCGGACAGCGGGAAGTGCATGCGGCGCGCAATGGCCTCGGCGGCGTTCTTGAGTTCGGGGTGGTCGTGGTCGGCGGCGACTGCGCGCACGATGAGGGCAGGCTGGAACAACATCGGTAGGAGGCCCGCCGCCAGCACGACATTTGCGTCTGCCCACAAGGCCGTTCCCAACGCGATGGCCGGCTCCAGGTCCTGAAAATCCGGCTCATCGAAGTCGAGGGACAGGTGGACCTCCCTGACAAGAGCCTTCAGTTGCTGCTCCAGAAAGCTCCGCTGCTTCGCTGACAGTTCTCCCCCCCATGGTGCATCTGGTCCTGCTTGGATTGTTGACCCCACTCGAAGCTGTTGCAGTCGATGCGACACACACAAGCGTCCCGCGAACCATCCCGATGGAACGGTCCATACGAACCCACTCTCTGAACCCTGGAATGTGATGCGCGGCGAGGCGCGCTGGAGACCCCAGTGGTCCTCCATCATCGCGGAGTGCGTGTCCCATGCGGCTTGGAGCAACTCCGCCGGTAGCTGCTCGGCCCCAGGAGCCTGATGCCAGAGGAGCCCACCCAACACCCGCACAACCGCGTCGGCCAACAGGGCTCCCTCGGGTGTGGTCGGGTCGGCTGCCGCAACCACGCTCTCGAGTGCCGACCAATCTGGAGACCCCTCCGCTGACGTGGTGTTTTCCACCATCTGCGCCAGCGCCAACATCACCATTTCCCCCGACTTCGGGGACAGCAGGTGAGGTCCCAGCGCGGCAGGTTCGTCTTCTGCGATCCGGGTCCAAGCGTTGGCGTAGAGGAGGTGTGCTACCAAGGGGGCGGCCCAGACGTAGCCGGATCCGCTTCGACGGAGGAGCCGTGCGTCGATGAGAGTTCCCACCAGTGCATCTTCGTCGATGGCTTCTGTGTGGAGCTCGGCCCGAATTTTGGCTTGAAGGTCGTCATCCAGGTTGGACAGCAGCGCCTCCAGCTTGGGTCGGACGCGGGCCCACTCCGGTACGCTGGTCGCCCATTGAGCGCGGGACAACGGCAGGACATCCTGGTGACTGAGGCGACCCGCCTCCATGTCAAGCAAGAGCTCGTCTCCGCGCGTTCGCAACAAGGTGGGGATGTCATCGGAGGCTTCTTCGAGCCGCTGCAGCCCTTGCCGGATCCAGAGCTTGATGAGCTTGCCGAACGGGTCAAAGTCCGACTCTTCGGCCACGTCCTCCCCAAGTACCCGGTCCGCGCCGATGAGGTCCATCAGGCCGAGCAGGCCCACCAAGTCCGTGACGGTGGAGCCGTAGTCGGCCAGCTCGGTCAGCCGCAGGTGATGGGCGACGAGATCCCGGTGGCCGGTGAGACCACCCTGGGGCCCAGCCCGCGCAGACACCCAATCGAGCACGGACAGCTGCCAGGTCAGGCGGTCGTGGCGTCCGGATGAGGAGGTGGCCGGCAGCTCCACCAGCTCCCAGCTGGTGGTGGGACGTCGGATTGCAGCAGATGGCTCCGCCCCGAGACGGCTCTGGGTGGCGACACTTGTACGGCGGCGGCGACGCTTCACCTTTCGCGTTCGACGTGTCTTCGATGACGACAAAGGCTGTTCCTCGTCGCTGGACTCCTCCGGACGACCTGGCGGCCATGTGCTGCAGACGACGATGACGCGGCTGGCATGGGTCAGCTCGTCGGGCTCGGGCGCATTCGTTGCCCCGCCTAGGACCACAAGCAAACCACCCTTCTGGGGAGGATCCACTTCGTTCCACCGCGAGACCTCCTGCACGGTCCACGCGCCGTCGTCGGTACGCTGGGTGCGGATCCATGCCCGCAGCAGGGCGGGAGCGAGGGGCTCGTCGACCTTCCACCACACTCGCAGCGAAGTCTGGAGTGCGCCCGGAAGGAAGGTGGGGAGCGGCTCCGACGCCGGGTCGAATGCTGGCAGATCCGGAAAGTCGACGAAGGGGACCCGTGCTCCGAGCTGTCCGTCACCTCTTGCTGCCCGCTCAAACTCCTGCTGCAGCTCCCGCTCGCCCCAACCCAACACATTGGCCAACACAGGCAGGAGCGGACGGCCCTTCCGGCTGAGCCAATAGTCGACGTCGTGTCCCCTGTCGGCGTGCGCGAGCTTGTTGCTGACATTGTCTGCTTTCCAGCCGCGAGGGCAGTCCTGGTGGTCGACCACGGCTGCGGCCACCTGTTTGTGGGACGTCAGTTCCTTTGGGTACCTTGACTTCAACCAGCTCATGTTCACCTCGTGGTCGAGCAGGAGAACTTCTACAACGCACCCTACTCTTTGTCATGCTTCGCAAATGATTTGTCGCTCTCAGGAGACGATTCGCATTCGAATCCTTTTAGAAAATCATGCATCATTTAGCTGCATGAACGGTGTATTGCCCGTCGCCTGACGCGCTCCTACACTGCCCCCGTGGCCCGGCAGCGCTCGCCGTGAGCCCATCAGCCGAACGCATCCGCCTGCAGCACCACGCAGGTTTGGGGCTTGTCTTGCCCACACACACACCCGGGGGTGTCTATGTCTTGTCCTATGCAACCAACCATTGTCTTGTTTGGCGGCGATGGTCGATTGGCTCGTCGGGTGAAAGCACCAGTCGACGTCATCGGGGTTCCCAGCAGCGCCGATGGCAGCACTCGCGACCTCCAGGCGCTCTGTCAGCGAGTGCGCAATGGCAGAGTCCAGGCAGTCGTCGTGCTCACCAAGTGGGTGGGCCACCCCGCAAAAAACTACCTCAAGCGTCTCTGTGTGCGGCTCGGCGTCCACTACTGCGAGGTCTGGGGCAGCCTGTCCCGGGTCCGCACGACTCTGCGCCACCTCCAGCGCGAGCTTCACCATGCCTGCTAGCACCACCTCCGCCTTGCTCGTTCCTCCCCTCATCAAGTCCCTCGGCCAGCCCCTCCGCGGGGTCGCGATGCTCAAAGGAGCAGGTGTAGACGCCGGGCACACCGTCAGGGTCATCGACCTCAACCACCGTTGGCTCCGCCGCGGTCTCGCAGGCGTCGACGTGCCACCACGTTCCCAATTCTTGGGAGACCACGACCGAGACTCCGAGTTGGTGCGTCCCTTGCAGGCCCAGCTGCTCGACTTCTACCTTCACGCCGCCGATCCCGGTGGGATGAGTGGCCTCACCCGAGACGACGTGCTTCACATGCAGTTGGACCACGCCACCGCACTCCGCGCCGCCGAGCGGCTTCTGCAGACTTCTTATGGACGGTGGCTGTCCGAGCAGGTGTGTGGCCTTCCCGAGAAACCCGAAGTCGTGGGGATTTCGGTGTTCTTTGCGGGACAGGTGCTCTCTGCGCTGGCGCTGACCCTGCTCACGCGGCGTATCCATCCCCAAGCTCGGTTGGTGTGGGGCGGACCGCATGTCACTGCGCTCCAGCCCGAGATCGCCGCCGATGCGCGCTACGCCTTGGCTGGCATCGATGCGTTCGTGTTCGGCTACGCAGAACAGACCTGGGTGGACATCCTCGGTGCTGTGGCCGAGGAACGCGCCCTGCCTCCTGAAGCCGTGCGAGCCGGTTTGGGCCAGGAGCCACGCGCCAAGTCCAACCCGGTCGTCATCCCCCTCTTTGAGGGACTCCAAGACTACCGGTGGGGTCGACTTGCGATCCCGAGCCAGAGCTCCCGGGGCTGCGCATACGCCAAGTGCGCCCAGTGTACATATCCGTGGGTCGAGGGACGGTATCGAACGATTGCCGAGAAGGCTGTCGTGATCGATTTTCAGACGGCCATAGAGCATGGAGCCGTCGTCGCCTTCAAGGACGCCCTGATGACACCTCGCCGACTCGAAGCCATCGCCAGACTCAGTGCTGGGAATGTGGAGTGGTCGGCGTGCACCAAGCTCCATCGCCGTCTGGACGCACCCTTTTTGCAGAATCTGGCCGACGGCGGGTGCCGGACCCTCGAAGTCGGCCTCGAGACCCTCACGGATGCCGGCCAGCTCCTCCTCGACAAGAAGCAGTCCCTCGACCTGCTCGTGGCCCTGCTCGATGGCGCCGAGGTCGCCGGCATCGCGGTGGTGGTGAACTACATGCTTGGTTTGCCCGGGGTTTCGAGTGCGGAAGAGCGGGCTGGATTGGGCCAGCTGCAGGACCTACTGACCGCAAGACCGGAGCTGGCGGCCAAGATCGAGCTGAACACACTGCAGGTGGAGCGACGGTCGCCGCTAGGAATGCACCCGATGGCGCATGGCATCCGCGTCGTGCAGCGCTGGCCGTGGTCATCGGTGGTGGACTGGCGCATTGCGGGGGATGTCGCCGCTCGATGAGGTGTGTCTGCGCAACCACAACCATCCGCACCCATTGGGCCGTGACCGAGGACAAGGTCTTCTCGTCGCCACCAAACTGCAGCCTGTAGGGCCGTGGACCGTCTGCACTCCTCGAGGCGGTCTGCGTGGCGGCCCCTCCGCCGAGGCCGCTATCCCGCCTGTTCCTTCACCACTTCGCAGCGGACCCAGTGGTCGGCCTTCAGCATCCACGGCGTGGATGCCAGCACCTCGACAGTTCCAGCACCGGGCCAGAGCTGGCGGTCACGCAGGTCCTCGGCTGCGCGCTGGACCCACCCTTGGGTGCGATCCGTGGATGTCCGGGCAGCCCGCAGGCGCTTCGCATCGCGGGGACCCACCATGCCGGTGAGCACCACATCGATGGGCTGGCCCGGGATCGCCTCGGGGACCGCTGTGAGGGCCTCGCGATACCCCTTGTCGTCGACCTTCACCTGCACACGCACCAGCAGAGCCGGGAAGTGCCGTTGCCGCAGAAACCCATCGAAGCTGGAGTCCTGAGTGGCGGTGAAGGTCCACTCCGTGCAGCCTCGATCGGCGACGAGGGACAGCATGTCCTCGATGCTGGGGTGCCACGCGGCCTCGGCGAGCAGTCGCAGCGTGCCCTCGAGGAGCCCAGGGTCGTCCGGCAGACGAACTGTTCCGTTCGTGTTGAGGGCGTTCATGGTGACGTGGCTTCCACCCGGTAGCTTCCTACAGAAGATGTGGGTGTCTTGCACCAAGACGTGGGCGACCAAGCGGTCCCGAATCCGCGCTGCCTTCTTCTCCCGGGCGAGCGCCGTGGTGGCGTGCCGCGACCGAGACCGGAGGTTGCGCGAGGTCGCACTGAAATCGAGCGGCTTCGGCCATTGCCCTGCCCGCCGCGACAGCCCTGCGACAGCTCGCTGACGCCGAACTTCGGCAGGGAGGTCTGGCACGGGCCAGTGCTCGATCGCGCACATGGACGCCGTCAACAGTGCAAAGGCGGAGGCCGGGGGTCCGAGCGCAGAAGTCCAAGCGCGCACGGTGATGGAGTGGCTGGACCCGCGTCCGTCAGGAAGGTGGGGGAGCAGCTCGCTCGCCAGTTCCGGAAGGGACGTAGAGGGGGACGCCCGGCGCCCGGCGCGGCGGAGTGCCTGGAGCAACCTGCGAGCCTCGTCCATTGCATCCACACGACGTGCACCCTCGGGGAGTTGGGCGGAGCCCTGGTGGCTCGGCCAGGGCCCGGTCGGATGTGCGGGCGACAGAGGCACGCAGCCGTCGGAGATCTGCGGCTTGTCCAACACGTAGATCTGTCTACCTTCAAGGTCTGGGGCCAGCCGGCCGTCCGGGGGCACGGCGACTTCGACGTCCGCGGCCACTCCTCGAGCGGCAAGATCGCGGACGCCTGACGCATCCTCGCGACTCCGGATCCGATCGAGGAAGTCGAGGAGCGACTGGTTGCCCTCCGCTGCCACCGTTTGCAGTCCGCAGGGCCGCCGGAGCCTGCCGCGCCGAACCAGCCCCGGAAACACCTCTGTCGCGGTTGGGAGCGACTCGACCGGGAGGGGGCCCCCTGGCTGTGGTGGCGTCTTCTCCAGCTGCTCGAGCCATTGCAAGTAGGCCGAGCTCACAACCCCACCGTTGACCGGCACGCTGACCTCTGGGCGAATGAGGAGACCAGGGCCTACCCGGCCGTCTTTGTTGGCGAGTAGTGCAATGTCGACGCGCCACCAGACGCCCTCGTCGAACCCCGGGTGGGCTGGGGCGTCTGTGCGGACCCGTCCGAGGGGCATTGTGATGGGGCAAGCGAGTGTCACCGCCGGGTCCGGCATCCGGGCGAAGACGCGAGCCAACCACTGGTCGGGCGCGGTAGCGCCCACCGCGCCTGAGGCCAGCACCGGAACCTCGGTCACACAGCCAGGCTGGAGCGACACAGCGGGGGCCCTCGAGGGCAACCGGTTGTAGCCGGGCACCTTGACGAGGGTGAGTTGATCGTCACTGACATACCCGTTGGGGTCGACGAAGCCGTACACTGATGGCTCCTCTTTAGATTGGCTCAATAAGTGGCTTAACGTTTCGGGTGGAGCGCCGGCGTAGATTGCTCTCGTTCCGACACGGAGGGCGAGATTGACACCGACAACGTCGTGATGGTCAGACAACTCACCATAGAGAATCTAACACGGAGGAGGCATGAACGGCAGCAAACATTGCAGTATTCGAAGGTGGAGAGTGCTCCAGTTGAAATCGGACAGATGGCCCTCGGCGCATTGCGCCGCCGTTCCTACTACCGACTGAAAGTCGTTGCCTCGCCGAATTTGCTACCCGTCATCGGAGCAACATAGAGGCACAATGGCGAAGATGAAAAAGGACGTGCGGGCAGTGCAGGGTTGATCAAGGCTGTGACGGAGCGATACGGTGCGGCAGAGCGCAGCGAAAAGACGCGTATTCTCGACGAGTTCTCCACGCTGACGGGCTTCCATCGAATGCACGCAATCGCGGTGCTCAATCGTGCCCCGTCGACCCGCGAGAGACGCTCGGCCCGGCCGGTGCGGCGGGTCTATGATGAGGCAGCGAAGCAGGCGCTCATCGTTCTATGGGAGGCGTCGGATCGCATCTGCGGGAAGCGCCTCAGGGCCATGATTCACGCACTGGTGGTGACTCTCGAGCGACACGGCCATCTGAGCCTCGATGAGGTCGTCCGGGCCAAGCTGCTGACGATAAGCGCATCCACGATCGACCGCCTGCTGCGACCAATTCGAGCCAGCAGCAAGAAGCCGCGGAGAAGGCCTCCCGCCGGGCGGGCTCATGTTCCAGTTCGGACTTTCTCCGATTTGAACGACCCCATGTGCCAGCCCGCCGCAAGTTTCCAACGGCAGCTCACCTCATCACGGGCTCTGACGCCTGCGCTCGAGGCAGCAAGCGACGTGGACACCGCCAAGGACAGACTACTGATCAATGCTCTCGGCGCGACAACTGCCGCAGCGATGGAACGGGCGGCGTGGGCGCTACGGCTTGATGCCGAGCGGGGTGGGTGTGCCTTCCGGGAGGACGAGGACCTTCTGGTTCGGGGCCCAGCGTCGGTCCTCAGCCAAGAGCAGGCCATCCAGCAACACGGTCGAACCGTCCGCCGTTGGGCCAACGACCAGCCGAGTCCCGGCGACTTGAACGGTGATGCTCCGATCGCCGGAGAATGGGACTGTCACACGGCGGCGGCAGGCGGAATCGCACAGCACCACCGGCCCCTGAGCGATGTCGCTCCGCTCGGACATGAAGGGCCAGTATCTCACCCAGAAGGCGAACCCTGCGTCGCCAAGAGGGCAGCCGGCGTACTCCTGACTCGATTCCTCGTACCCTTGAAAGTACTCGCCGGTCTTCATGAGCGCTTCCAGCGTCGGCTCGGTCTGCAAGTCCTCCGGTAGGCTCTCGCAACCTCCAGTCGTCGTGTCCTGATGCCTGCGCTCGAACATGGCCATTGTCACGGCCCCATTCACCGGCCCATCTGGAGGCGCCAGCGGTGCTTCGAGGGCGTGTTTCGCGTAGCCGCACGCGTCGGTCCCGAAGCAGTCGACGTAGGTGTCAACGTGCTTCCAGTGGCCATCGGAGGTCAGAGCGTGGTCCTTGTAGAGGATGGAGGTTCCGAACGCGAAGCTGTCTTCAGCGCAGACGTCTCCTGCACACACGTGGACCCTGCTTGATGACTCACCACCCGGCAGCTCCGTCACTTTGTCAGCCTCAACCCAGCATGCCCATCGAACCTCACCCGTCCGCCGATCGAGTCGAGGGGGTTCCCAGGTGTTCTGAATGCCCTGGTGCCAAGCCTCATCGTCACACTGGACGTCCACGGGCCGCTCCACCTTCTCGGCCCGGAAGCTGCCAGGGCGGAGGAGGAACAGAGACTCGCTGTCCTCGAAAAAGATCTCCTCGTCGCCCTTCCATACCATCTCCGTCGGGCACGCAGACGATGCGAAGAAGCTCGCGCTCTTGCCGGTCAGCAGGTCCTCGACGGTCCACTCGCAGGCCCCTCCATTGTCGGTAAACACCAAAGCAAAGGGACCAGAAGCTTCGTGTTCAGAGGGCGGAGCGGCCACCTCGACCGAGTGAGCAGCAGCAGGCACTTCCGCAATGACGGCTTCGGGGTCTGGGGCCGCTCCCGCCTTGAGGAGGACGTTCAGAGGGACGGTGCGATACCCGACCCCAACGGGTTCGAGAGAGGCCTGTGCGCAAGCTGCGGTCAGCTCAGCATCCGCAGATCCCAACCCAACCATCCTGCCTTCCGCATTGATGCGGCCGCAGGTCTGCTCTGCGATCTCGGCCCGCAGCACCTCGCGCACTACGTAGGCTTGCTCTCGTTGCGCCTGCGAGAGTGCTTCCAGGCGACCAAAGCAAGCGGACGTGAGCTGAAAGTCAAGAATCGGCAGCGACAGGTGCACCGGGGTGCTGAACTTCACCTTCTTGATGACTCCGCCCGAGACCCCGGCCGAGCCCAGGCCGGCCCGCACGGACACACCCGCCTGCATCGAAGAGACCATCTCGGCGCTCGTGTAAGTGTTCTCCTGGGGAGCCCCGGAGATGCAGTCCGCGGCCAACAAGGCGTGGGAGTCGCCGATGAGGGCGAAGATGGAGCCAGGCCGGAACACGCCCGACAGCTCAGGCGTGGGGGTCCAACCGGCCTGCTTCAAGAGCTTGCTCAGGGCGGGGATGTCCGCCGCGCTGGCGGCGGGACCGATAGCAGAGGTTTCCCTGATGGCAGCCTTGGCGGCCTCGCTGACGTCATTCCGAGCACCAGCGTGCGCGGCAGGACCGATGGGTAGCGTAAGCATTAAGCAGAGTGGGAGCAGCATAGGGTTCCTCACCAATGCTTGATGGATAGCTTCGGCATCGGACTTCAGACCCCTATCTCGACCAGTGATGCACCGTCGTCAGGCTCAAGGCCCCACCTGGGCGCCTGGCGTCACGAACACCCTCGGCAGGCGCAGCAGGTCCGTGCCGCATCGCACCACCCCGGGCTCGCACGTCACCGCCGACGACACGCCCGCCCGGCGCACCGCCCGGACGACCCGCTCGTCGTATGCCCCATCCGGGTACGCGAAGGGCACAGGGGTGCCGAGCGTTCGCACCTCCTCGACAGACTCCTGAGCCTCAGAGTCCAGCTGAAGCTCGTCCACCTGGGTCATCCGGGGATGGCTGACGCTGTGCGCGCCCACCCGCATCCCGAGACGCACCAGCGACGACCACTCGCTTGGGCGCAGGTACAGCCGCGCCGCGAGGTCGGCCGGCAGCGAGCACCCCACGGAGTCTGCGAGCGCATCAAGCATCGCTGCCTGCTGTTGGGGCGTTGCAGCGAGGAGTGCCGCCTTGGCTTCACCACCAACCCAAGCTCCCTTCGCCTCAACGCTGTCGATGCGCCCCTGGTGGCGGCCTCCATCGGGCAACAGAACCTTCGCCACTCGCTCGATCGCGTGGTCGAGCAGCCAGTACCAGGCGTCCACCACCGCGACATCGGTGCCGGCGCCGTGCAGGCCGGTCGCAACGTAGAACGTGGCCGTCACACCCCGCTCGGCGAGCAGCGGGGCCACAACGTCGAGGTGCTCGCGGTAGCCGTCGTCGAAGGTGAGGACGGTCCCGGGGGGCGGTGCCTCTCTGCAGGACAGCGCCTGCTCGACAGCATCGAGGGGGAGCACCGGGCCCACCGCGTCCAAGGCACGCCCCAGCTCCCCCAAGGTGAGTGCTGTTCCCCGCATTCGGTAGCAGCTGGGCAGATCGAAGGCGGCAGGTCGGTCTTCAAGCACACGGTGGAGCATCCAGATGCGTGTCGCGCTCGCCTCAGACTGCATCGACGCGCTCCGACTTTTTCACCAAGAAGCCCAGCTCCACGGCGGCGTGGGGGGCGCGGTTGAGCAGGTGACCGTAGACTCCTCTCCAGGGCTCTTCCCAGGCGAGCACCACCTCAAAGCCGTCGACAAGACCCCGAATTGCGTCGCGGTCCAGGGCGTGCGGGTGGCCTGCGTTGCGCTCCTGGTCGGGAGGGTTCTCCTCGCAGGTGAGCCAGAGCCAGCCACCCGGTCGCAGCACGCGGCGCACCTCCGCCACAACAGCCCAGGGATCATCGGTGTGGTCGATGCAGTTGGTGCAGATGACGAGGTCGCAGGTCCCGGAGACGAAGTGCAGGGACTCGCCCTGACCCAAGGTGTAGGTGACCCGAGCAAGCGGCAGGTCAAAGCGGGTCGCGTAGTGCTCGGCCAGCGGATCGACGCAGACGGAGCGCCCGGTCATCCACCGAAGCGGTGTGGTGAGCCCCCCGCCCACGTCCACGGAGAGCGAGGTCTCGTCGAGCGACACCTTGTCGAGCACCTCGCCCATCCTGCGTGCGGTGAGCCAATACTCGTGGAGCCGGGACTCGGCGTCGGGCTGGCGAAGGAGGGGCATGAGCTTTCGGCTCTGCCAGCCCAGCGTCCAACGCAGGCGCTCTGGCAGTGGTGCTTCAGAAGCCACGGCTGCCCTCCCGGCTCCCCACCAGTGACAGCGCCAGTCGCACGGCCTCTTCGGCGCTCGTGGCGCGGTGCACCACGTCTTCACGGCGGTGGTCGAGCCGCTCTCCCGCGAGACGCGCGCTCCATCCCTCTCCGAGGTCGAGTGCGACAATGGGCTTGCCGTGTTGCCAAGCCAGTGCAATCTCGCTGAGCGTGCCCGACCCGCCTCCAACAGCGACGACGACGTCCGCCATCGCGACGAGGATGGTGTTGCGCGCGTAGTTCATGCCGGTCGGCACGACCACGTCGACGTAGGGGTTGGCGTCGGCTGCGACGAGCCCAGGCAGGACACCGATGACCCGGCCATCGGTCCAGCTCGCGCACTGCCTCGCCCCGCGCGATGCCGCGGTCATGACGCCCCCGAGGCCTCCGGTGGCGATGCGGAGGCCGCCTTCGATGAGTCCCGCACCGATCTTCTCCGCTGCGACGAGAATGGCGTCGGAAGGCCTGGTCGCCCCGACCACAGCGGCGACGGGTCGGCGAGGAAGCGTCATGCCGCCACCTCCGCCCGCTGTGCGCGGTACCAAGCCACCGTGCGTCGGATGCCCTCGTCGAAGGCGACGACCGGCTCGAAGCCCAACAGGCGGCGCGCTTCGCTGATGTCGGCCTGGCTGTGGGGCATGTCTCCCTTGCGCGGCGGACTGAACACTGGCTGGCCGTCGAATCCAGCTTCTGCGGCGATGGCCCGCCACAGGTCGAGCACGCTCACCCGCCCGCCGCCCGCCACGTTGACCACCGCCCCTCTGGCCGCCAGCGGGGCCGCGAGCGACAGGCGAACGGCATGGACCACGTTGTCGACGTGGGTGAAGTCCCGCGAGAAAGACCCATCACCGTGGATGTGTGGACGTCGACCGTTGAGGGCGGCTTCGACAAAGCGAGGGACCACGGCGGCGTAGGCACCGGAGGGGTCCTGGCGCGGGCCGAAGACGTTGAAGAAGCGCAGCCCCACTGTCGGCAGGCCCCAGGACGCAGACCACGCGCCCGCGAGGTGCTCGAACGACGCCTTCGTCGCCGCGTAGGGGGACAGCGGGCGGCGGTGCTGGGTCTCCACCTTGGGCAGGCTCGGGTCGTCGCCATAGACGCTGGAGGAAGAGGCATAGACAAAGCGCTCCACGCCCACTTTGTGCGCGGCCTGCAACAAGTGGAAGCCGCCGACCACGTTGACCTCGAGGGCCGACTGGGGGTCCGCGAGCGAGCGGGGCACCGAGTTGCGCCCCGCGAGATGCACAACAGCGTGGGCATCCTGCATGGCCTGAGTGCAGGTAGCCGGGTCTCGGATGTCGCCGTGGACGAAGCGCCAGCCGGGCTCCCCATCCGGCAGGTTGCGCCGGTGCCCCGTGGACAGGTCGTCGAGGCCCACGACCTCCTGGCCATCCGCGAGCAGCGCTCGGGTGATGTGGCTGCCGATGAAGCCAGCAGCTCCCGTGACGAGAATAGGCATCAGATCTCCAGTGCGCCGGGCAGGGTGCCCGTGGCGTCGAACAAGGGGAGCCCCGAGGCGACAAGCGCCGCGATGACGGGCTGGGGCTGCGGGACGAGCAAAGCAACGGCCTGGGCCTGGCGCAGCCCATCGGCCAGCGACACACCCTCGAGGTCATCGGGAGCGGAGACGAGCGCGTCGAAGGCCAACACACGTCGGTTCATGCCGCAGAGCACGCGGGCGGCGGCGACCGCGGCCGACTCGCGGGTGTCGGCCACGCCTGCCTTGTAGGTGAGGCCCACCACCAGGACGGCATCGTTGGGCTCCGTGTTCGCGGCGAGGGCGGCAGCGACGGCCCTGGGACGGCGGGCGTTGGCCGCGAGAGCATCCTCCAACAAGGAGAGCGGCTGGTCGAGTGTCCGACCCCGATGGGTGAGGAAGGCAGGATCGACCCCGATGCAGTGCCCTCCCGCGCCCACGCCGGGCCAGAACGGCTGGAAGCCGAAGGGCTTGGTCGCGGCGGCTGCGATGACTGCGCGTGGGTCGACCCCCTCGGCCCGACACAGCGCCGCAAACTGGTCAATAAACGCCACATTAAGCAGCCTGTACGAGTTCTCCAAGAGCTTGGCGTACTCGGCGACCCGCAGCGGCACGGGGTGAGAGACCACGCCCATGTCTCGGAGCACGGCCGCGGCCCGGTCTCGTGCACCGTCGCTCACGCCCGCGACGAGGCGTGGGATCTGTTGGAGTCGCATGCCTTCGTGGTTGCGCTGGGGGTCGATGCGCTCGGGTGCGTAGGCCAGTGCCACCTGTCCGCCGTGGCCCAGCAGGCCGCCGAGCTCTTCCACGAAGCCCGGCCGCACGGTGGACTCCAAGATCACGAGCGCGTCCCCACGGCCGTGGTGTGCAAATGCGGCGGCACAAGCACGCACGGCCTCGTGTCGCGCCTCGTCTTCCTCGTCGGGGGTGGGGACGCAGAAGAACACCACATCAGCGCGCGCGAGCATCGTTGTGTCCGCCGCCACCTCCAGGCGGTCACCCCGCAGCGCTGTCGCGAGCCGAAACACCGACGAGCGCTCGACCCTCGCCTCGCGCAGGTCGCGGACCCGGGCGGGGTCGGTGTCGACTCCGATGACCCGGAACCCGGACTCTGCGCAGGTCAGCGCCACGGGAAGGCCCACGTAGCCGAGGCCCATCACGGCCACTGTGGTGGGGGCGTGCTGCACGGCGACGCTCGGAGCCATCCGGGGGGCAGTCTCAGTTCTCATGGGTCTCTCCCATCTCTCGAAGCTGTTGCTCGGCGTTGTTCAATCGCCGGCCAAAGTTGCGGACGTTCTTGGGGGCCATGCCGATCCGGCGGCCGGCCGTCGCCTTGACGTGTCCGGTGTCGCGCATGGCCGCGCGAAGGGTCGCCACCTCGATCCGCTTGAGCTCGAGGTCGAGGTTGCAGGGCAGCTGCAGCGCGCGTGCTCCCGTGGGCAGGCGGTTGGAGCTGAGCGCTGCGCGGAGGGCATTGGGGCCCAGCACGTCGACCACTCCGGGCGCGTCCATGAGCGCGCGCACGAGGATGAGGCGCAGCTCGCGGATGTTGCCCGGCCAGGAGTGCTCATGCAGCACGGCGATGCCGTCGTCGCTGACACTGACCCGGTCGTCCACCCTGCGCAGGAGCGCCCGACAGAGCTCCGGCAGATCGTCGAGGGTCTCCCGGAGGGGCGGCAGGTGAATGATGCCGGCGGCCAACCGGTAGAACAGGTCCGTCCGCATCGCTGTGGTGCCCGTGTTCTCGTGGACGGTGCGAGGATCTGCGAGCGCGGACACCACGAGTCGGGCATGCACGGCTTCTGGCGGCCTCGTGGAGCCCACCGGCTCGACCAGCACGATCCCCTCGTCCACGCGGTTGAGCGCGCGCAGGAGCTTGCCCTGGACCGCCGGCGCGAGGTTGAAGGCCTCGTCGAGGAAGAATGTGCCGCTCTCCGTCTCCCGGATTCGCCCCGGTCGGTCCGTGTCGGCGCCGGTGAAGGAGCCCTTGCGGTGACCAAACAACAGGCTGTCGGCGAGCTCGGGTGGGAGCTGGGCAGCGTTCTGGGCCATGAAGCGTCCCGTGCGGGCGGACTGCTCGTGCAGCATCCGCGCCACAACCTCCTTCCCAGACCCTGTCTCGCCAATCACCAGTACGGGGAAGGGCTTGTCGGCGTAGCGGACCACCTTCTGGCGAACCTCCTCGATCGCCGGAGTGGAACCGGTGAGGTCGGACGTGGCCTCGGGCGTTGGAGACCGGAAGAGGTCGCGGCGGAGCTCCCAGCGCAGGCTCGATGCCAGCCGTCGGTCCCCTATCCACACATCAGCGCGTGGGTACACGGACACCGCCTCGACAACGGCCGCCAGCAGTGCGGAGTCGAGGTCGGCTGGCAGCCTCACATCGAGTCGTGCGGACTGCTTCAAGGGCATCCGAAGTCCGACGTCTGCGAGGTAGCGAGCGAGCGCACCCGCCAGCGTGTCGAGGTTGTCTGCGCTAGCAACCTCGACGGGCGCGAAGACGCTGATGCCGTCCTTGGCAATGCTCGCCAAGCCGAGCTGTCGTCGCATGGCGTCCTTGCGCTTGTCCCGTGCCCTGGTGCGCACCATGGCGTCGTCGTTCTTCGCCAAGGGGCTGGCCGCGCCGACCAGGAGCACCCAGCACGGAGGCTTCGCGGCGAGCTCCTTCGCGGCTGAGGCGTCGGCGGGGTGGTTGCGGTCTGGGCGCTCCGGGTGGGGCCGCACGAGGACAAGGGTGGCGGACTTCATGCGGTCACCTTGAGCGGCACGATGCTGTAGAGCTTGGAGTGGCGGGCCTTGTCGGTGAGGTCCACGCGGGCGAGGAGGCGGCCGTCCTGTCGGTCGAGCAGCAGCACGCTCGTCTCGCTGTCCTCCGGTTCGCGGTCGGCCCAGCGGTGGCGGGGCAGTCGTCCTCGCCGCACCTCGGTGAGTCCGACAGCAAGGTGGTCGTCCGTGACTGCGAGGCCCCGACACCAGCCGTGGTGGCCCGTGGCGAAGGCGTCGATGCGGCGGCTCTCCCGCAAGGTGTTCCCATCGAGCTCGATGACGCTGCCGTCGATGGCGGTGAGCCAGAAGCTGTCGCCGTGCGGGACGCCATCGTGGAGGAAGTGCCCATGGAGACGGGTGGCCACGTCGAAGCCGTGCAGGTCGCGGAGCGCGCCGTCGGCGAAGCAGGTGGCGAGCAGGCGGTCCCCGAGGCGAGCGACGTGGTTGACGTGGAGGTGGTCGGGCACCTTGAGGCGGTGGAACGGGGCCGAGCGCCGGTGGGTGGTGTGGTAGCCGTCGTCCGCTCGATCAGCAGGCCAGGGAGCGGGGGGCTCACCGATCCACCCTGGAAACACCGGAGGGACGGCCGTGGGGAAGTCCTCGCCTTCGATGCGGCGCGCGTTGGCCCACGCGGGCAGCAGTGCGTGGCTGCCGAGGAAGCGACCGTCCAGACCGAGCACGTCCACTGCGCCGAGGCCGGTGTTGCTCACGTAGAGTCGGTCTTCGATGACTGCGACGTGATGGAGGTCGTTCATGCAGGGCTGGTGGAGCACGCCGGTCACAGCGCCACGGCTCGGGTCGATGCGAACAACAGCGGCGTGTGCGGCCACATAGAGCTGGCCGTCCGGCCCGAGGCTGCCTCCCGCGAAGCCCTTGGTGGGCACGTGGAGGTGGGGTGGGGGCGTCCAGCGCAGCAGCGGCTCGGCGCGCTCGGACGCCAGATCGACGAGCCAGACCACGCCGTCGCCGCCTTGGTCGAAGTAGCCGCCGGTGACGAGCGCTTTCACCACCCGCCTCGCCACGCCTGCACGGCTTCGGGCAAGCGCGCCAGGAAGGCCTCGAGCTCAAGCGGGTTGCCCGGCATCGGCTCTCCGGCTCGCGTCAGGCCATCGAGCTGGTCAAGCACGTCCAAAGCCTCGACCAGCGCAGCGTCGATGGTTGGAATGGCCCAGGTCCCGAGCTCCAGGAGCCGCTGCCGCAGCACGCCCAACCGCGCCCGCAGGTCGCTTCGGTGGGCTCTCACCCGTGCCTCCCGTGCCGCAAGCTCGCGGGCCACGTCCCGGCCCTCGGCGACCGCGCGGGCCAGCACGACCCCTCGCACCTGGGCGGCAGTCTTCTGAGCCTCCTGATCGGTCGATGCCTTGCGCGTTCGTGGCGCCTGGCCCTCCCGACCGTGAAGCAGCGGCAGGGTCGCCTCGACAACGACGCCTGGATCGTCAACCTGGGCGAGTGCGGCCCACAGCGTGTCGGCCCGTCGTGTCATGACGCCGTCCTCGGAGGCGTGTACCGGCGTGGGCCAGCGGAACAGGGCGTCCAGGTCGAGGAACAAGGTGTTGCCGCCACGTCGCAGGGAGGATCTTGGGTTCACCTCAGCGCCGTCCCAGACGAGCGGACGGGTGAGCTGCTGTCCGTCCAGCAGGCGGGGAAAGTCCCGCAGGAGGGACAGCGCCACGCTGCT
>CALOBC010000060.1:0-147412 GCA_942491145.1 Myxococcota bacterium
TTCGGGACACGGTCTCGGGCACGATGCACAGCGGGTGGCGACTGGACTTGGCACCTGGCGGCACCCTCGGCCACGCTCGCCTGGGCCAAGAGGACCAGGTCATCACGCTGTCCGGTGCGGGCGACCGGGCGCTGGCGGGCGTCGAGGTGCGGGACCAAGCGGTCCAGCTCCACGCCGAAGGGCGCTTGCCGGCGGGTGAGCCGCTGCCCACCGTCGGGTGGACCTCCGACGCGGTCTCGGTCAGCACCGTGCTCCAGCTCCCCCCGGGCTGGCGGCTCGTGCATGCCCCCGGCGTCGACCATGTGGGCAAGGTCGCGGGCATGGCGGAAGACCACGACCTGACCATGCCGTTGCTCAGCTTCCGCCAACCGGTCGATGGCACCAGCATTGTGGAGAACTGGGACCTCATTGATGCCCTCTACGTCGGCATTCTCGCGGTGTTGCTCGCCCGGGTGGTCGGGTGGCGATGGGCCCTCTTCGGCGCGGTGGGTCTGGTGCTCAACCGGGTGCTGGGCGGGAGCGCCGGCACTCCCTGGGTGCTCGCGACCCTGGCCCTCACGGTTGAGCAGACGCTGCCCAAGGACAGCTGGTGGGGGGGGGTGGCGCGTCAAGCGCGGCGGCTGGCCATCGTGATCCTGTTGGCGACGGTGGGTTGGCGGGAGGGCGCGCGGTTGACCCGTGCCTTGTTCCCCGCCACCGAAGGCCGGGTGTCGATTGTGGACGTGCCGGACCGGTTTGTGAGCTTGGCTTCCGAGAGCGACATGAACCGACGCGTGGTGGGCGGCAGCTTCGCCAGTGGCGAGCGGGTGCAGTCGAAGCTGGACACCAGCAGCATGAAGCAGGGCTACCTGACGTCCCAGAAGGACCCCACCGCGGTGGTTCAGACCGGACCGGGCGTGCCCGACTGGACCTGGTCGCGCATCGCCCTGGAGTGGCGGGGCCGTGTGGCCAAAGATCATCGTCACCAGCTCATCTTCGCGGGACCACGACCGCTCGCTGTGCTCGGGTTGATCCAAGCCGCAGCCCTGGGCCTGCTGGCGCTCCGCATGGCGGGGCTGCTGGGCTGGGTGCGCCGCCGGCTGGGCAGTGCAACACCGCTGCTGGTGCTCGGCATCCTCCCGCTGCTGATGCCCGCCGACGCCCTGGCGGCCCCCGATCCGGTGCTGTTGAAAGACCTCGAGACACGCCTCACGGCTCCGCTCGACTGTGGTGAGGCATGTGTGGATGTGCCCGAGCTGGCCCTGCGCATTGTGGAGTCTGGCGTCGCCCGCAGCCTGTGCATCCGCCAGCGGGTGGACGCAGCCGCGGCAGGCGCGGTGGCCTTGCCGGGCCCCCTCGATCTGTGGACCCCCACATCGGTGGACCTCAATGGTCGGCCGGCGACGGCGTTGTCCCGGACGGCGGGCGGTGTGCTGATGCTCCGGGTCGACCCCGGCGTTCACACCATCGGGGCCTGTGGTCCTCTCAATGATCCCGATGCGCTCACGCTTCAGCTCGATGCACGACCCCGACGGGCTTGGGTGGACGCCCCGGGGTGGACCGTCCAGGGGCTGTCGGCGGACGGTGGACTGGAAGGAACGGTGCAGCTCCTGCGAACCGCCAGCGGAGACGGCGAGCAGCGCAGCGCCGACAACCTGCATCCGTGGGTGGAAGTACGGCGTGTGCTCGATCTGGGCGTGCCGTGGCGGGTTCGCACCGAAGTGCGGCGCATCGGGGATGGGGACGCCCCCATTGCGTTGAAGGTGCCCATCCTCGACGGCGAGGCGGTCACCGTGGCCGGCGTGGTGGTTGAGAATGGCGCCGTGTCCGTGGGCCTGGACGCCACCCGCCGAGAAGTGAGCTGGGAAGGCGCACTCACGGAGCGGGCTGCCCTCACGCTGCAGATGCCGAAGGACGTGCCTTGGGTGGAAGAGTGGGTGATCTCGTGCTCACCAGTGTTCTCGTGCGCTCCTGCTGCGGGTGGCCCCCCTCCGCTGGAGCATGTGGTGGACGGTCGCTGGACCCCCCGCTGGCGTCCCTGGCCGGGTGAAGCGCTCACGGTGAACGTCCAGCGCCCCGACGCCCTCGCGGGCCAGACCCTGACGGTGGATCGGGCCCAGGTGCGGATCGAGCCCGGCATCCGCGAGACCGAAGGCCACATCACGATGACCGTGCGCAGCTCTCAGGGCGCTCAGCAAGCGGTGCGGCTGCCGGCCGATGCGGAGCTCCAGTCGGTGACTGTCGGTGACCGTCAGGTGCCGGTTCGCCAGGAAGACGGGATGGTGGCGGTGCCCCTCCAGCCCGGCGATCACGAAGTGAAGCTGTCCTGGCGAGAGCCCCGGGCCGTCGCCACCCAGGTCACCACACCCGCCCTGTCCCTCGGTGCGCCTGCGGTCAACATTGCCTTGTCCATCGAGCTTCCAGAGGAGCGCTTTGCAGTGTGGCCTCAGGGCCCCGCCTGGGGTCCAACCCCCCTGCGGTGGATCGGCGGGTTGGTCCTCGCCATCGGCTTTGGGTTTCTCGGCCACCTCATGCGCGCCAGGACACCCTTGCGCACGGCGGAGTGGGCCATCCTGGGGCTCGGGCTCAGCCAGCTTCCGCAGCTGCTCTGCCTCGCGGTGGCCGGGTCGTTTGTGGCCCTCGATGCCCGTGGTCGAATGGCACCACGGTCTTGGCTGCGCCACAACACCACCCAGCTCGCGCTGGCCGGGCTGCTCTTCATGGGCCTCGTTGCACTGGCGGTCGCGGTGACCGAAGGGGTGGTGGGGCGGCCGGATCCGGGGCTCGCCGGTGGCGGCTCCCATGGTGCGGGAATGCTGAGCTGGCGGGTGGATCGGGCGGACAGCGGACTGCCGGTGGCCAGCGTGCTGTCGCTGCCGGTGTGGATGTGGCGGGCCATCTCGGCCGCCTGGGGACTCTGGCTGGCATCCCGTGCACCGGCAGTGGCCCGCTGGGCCTGGACCCAGCTCACAGCGGGTGGACTGCTGCAAGCGCCACCCCCCCGTGTCGTGCCCCAGCCCCCCGCCAAGGCCGAGGAGTGATGCTGGGCCAGCCTGTCCCCCCGTGGCGTGGTAAGAGCCGGCCATGACTGCGGACGCTGCCAGCCCCCTGCCTTCCTCCTCAGCTGCCGTCGCTGGAACGATGGGCGACGAGCTGCTGGAGTCCTTCGAGAGCGCCCAGCTCGCCACCATTCGTGCGGTGCGCGAGGTGCTCGCCCTGGTCCAGGAGGGCACCACCGAGATCGCGCTGGCCAGTGCGCTGGAAGAGTCGGTCCGGGCCCAAGGCTTCGACGCCTGGTTCCAGCGCCCTCGGGTGCAGTTTGGGGCCCCCGCCACGCCCCGCCGCTGGATGCGCGAGAAAGAGCCGCTGCGGCCGGGAACGGTCGTCGAGATCCACCTTGCGCCCGCCAATCGGGATGCATTCGGCAGCCTCGGCCACGCGTTTGTCTTCGGCAGCGACGAAGAGCCCGAAGTCCTGCGCGAAGCCCGCCGCTTGTGCCAAGCCACGTGTGGGTTTTCGAGCCGGTGGAAGACCATCGGCGAGGTGTTCGTCTACGCCGAGGCGTGGGCCAAGAACCACCGCTACGCCCTCGACGAGACCCAGACCGTCGGCCACCTGTGCTTCCCACGACGGGGTCGGGCGGGGTGGCTTTGGCCCTACGGCGCCCGCACCGCAACGTTGATGCGCCGCCACCAAGTGCAGTTCTTCAACTACCGGCGAATCCACGGCGTGCTGAGCCTCGCTCCGCGCCTCGTGATCGGCGACCAGGGCTGCACCTTCGGCGAGCTGGTTGTCGTGGACGGCGACACCAAGTGCATCGTGGGCCGTCCGGGCACTGGCGCCGAGGCCATCGAGCAGATCGGCTGGATCCCGGCCGAGTAGCGCGGGGTCGCTCAGCGCCCGAACGCGTCGATGATCCGACGGTGAAGCTGGGCGTCGTCCACGCTGTCCAGCGCGAGCTCGTAGAGCAACCAGCCCTCTTCGGGGGTGAGGGTGCGCACGGTCGCGCCGGCCTCCACCATGCCCAGCCCGCCCATGCCCAAGCGCAGGCGCATCCGGCCGCTGTGCACAAACACCAACTTGAAGCTCGCCGGCATCGTGAAGGTGACGTGCTGGAGGTCGAGGTGGACCAGCTTGGCCGGCGGGTGCAGCAGGGAGATCGCGCCCCCACCCGGCGGCACAATCTCGAGGGTGCGCCCATCGCCCTGGCCGGCTTCAGCCGCTTCCCGGAAGCCGTCGATGAAGCCGAGCAGAACGCCGTGCTGGGACCGATCCGGCACACTCACGCCCGTCCGCAGGACACTCGCGTCAAAGACCCAAGCTTTCTCGTCGACCGTGATCCAGACGCGCACATCTTCACCACCGGTGAAGCGGCGGTTGGGCAGCGTGATGATGACGCCACCGCGGTCCACCCGCACCAAGCGGCCGGTCTCGGCCTGGCCCTCTCGGGGCAAGACGCGACACGTGGCCCGGCGCTGGGATGCTTCGGTGAGTAGCCGGCGGGGGTCGAGTGCCATGGTGCTCCAGCCGAGGTCGACGCCAAGGTGCGGGGCAGCTTAGCCACTCGGGGCGATGCGGGCCTATGGGCGGTGGAGCCAAGGCGGAACAGGTCGATCTGAGCTGTGCGCTTTTGGCCGGTGCAGTCTGCCGACAACGCCGTCAAGATGCCCACTCTGAGCTCGCCCCACCCCGGAGTAGACGTGCGCGTGGTCCACCTCACCGATCTGCACGTGCAGTGCGCTCCCCGCTTCGCGGACCTCTGGGGCAAGCGGCTCATCGGCAGCGCCAACCTGTACCTGTTCGGGCGCCAGTCCCACTTCACGGCGGCCGCCCAGGCTGCGGCGGTGGAGGCGGCGTGTGCCCTGAAGCCTGATGCGGTGGTCATCACGGGCGACATCAGCGCCCAGGCTCTGGACAGTGAGTTTGAGCAGGCCCGGGCGCTCCTTGAGCCGCTCATCCAGCTCGCACCCACTGTGGTCATCGCGGGCAACCACGACACCTACGTGCGCGAGGATGCCCCAGGGGCCCGACTGCGCCGGTGGTTCGGGGACTGCATGGGTGCAGAGACCCCATCACTGCGGCGCATTGGCGACGTCGCGTTCTTGCACATCGAGACCTGCCGCACGGCGCTGTTGTCGAGCGGGCACTGCGACCCGGACCAGCTCCCTCGGGCGACGGAGCTGCTCCAAGACGCCGATGACTGCTTTGTCTTCCTCTGTCAGCACTACCCGCTGCGGGGGCGGGACGGCGAGCCCTATGGGCCGTCCACCCGCAACCTCAACAACGCGGCGGAAGTTGAAGCCTGGATTGGCGACAATGCCGCAGTGGACGCCATCTTGCATGGGCATGAGCACCACGGCTTTCGCGGCGCATTGACGGCAGGCGGCCGCACAGTGCCGATTCTGGACCCTGGGGCCAGCGGCTACGCCTTCTTGCCGGACCAGCGCCGAACGGCCCACTTCAACGTGTATGACGTCGATGGGGGCGGGCTTCACGCCGTGGACCGCTACAGCTTCGATGGGGAGCGCTTTGTGGCCGAGCCCGGCGGGGCCTACGCCACCGGCCGATAGTCAGTCCTGGACCTCGGCCATCGCCGCCGGCAGCACGGCCGCGAGCTCCGTGTACTGCTCCGGCCGGTTGTGGGCGGCAAACGCCGAGATCCGCAGCCACGCGCTGTCCCACCAAGGCTGGACGGGCACCTCAATGTGGTGGCGCCGAAGCACGGCCATCAGCGGGAATGCGGCGGACGCCGGCAGCGGCAAGCGCACTGTGGCCATGGCGGCGTAGGCGTCGCTGTCGGGTGCACACACCGGTGACAGGCTGTCCACCTCGTCCAGCAGCGTCTGAAGCCCGATCTGGGCGAGCTCATGGTGGGCTGCCCGCAGGTCCGGCCCGCCCCACGCTTCGTGTTGGGCCAGCGCTGCGGGTGCGGACAGCCACGCGCTCGGGTCGAAGGTGCCGGGCCAGTCGAACTCTTGATGGAAGCCTTGCCCTCGACCGTGGGAGATCTGGGGGCAGTGCACCGTGGACAACAGCCCGGACCCCACCCACAGCAGCGCCGTGCCCTTGGGCGCACACAGCCACTTGTGGAGGTTGCCCACCCAGTAGTCGGCACCGAGGGTGTCGAGGTCCACGGTGATCTGGCCGGGGGCATGGGCGCCGTCCACCAACACCGCGACACCGTGGCGCCGAGCGAGGGCACACACCTGCTCGACTGGCATGCAGATGGCCGTGGGGGACGTGATCTGGGAGATCACGAGCAAGCGAGGGCGGGGGCCGCTGCGCAAGCGGTCTTCGAGGCGCTGCAACAAGTCGGCACGGCGGGCGATGCCTGAGGCCCCCACCGACAAGCACTCCACGGATGCCCCCGCCCGATGGGCTGTCGCCTGAAGAGCCTGAAACACGGCATTGTAGCGATGGTCAGTCGTCAGCAGGACATCGCCGGCGCCGAGCGTCAGCGAGCCCAGCACGGCTGCGATGCCGGTGGTGGCGTTGCCGACAAACGCGAGCTGGTCCGGCGAGGTGCCGAGGAAGCGGGCGAGCGGGGCACGGGCCTCGTGGAGCAGCTCGGGGAGATCGCGGGCGAGAAACTGCACGGGCTGGGCTTCCATGCGGTCCAGCCACCCCCGACGGACCGCTTGGACCGAGCGTGGGGTGGCGCCAAAGCTGCCGTGGTTGAGGAAGGTCCAGCTGGGGTCGAGGCTGAATTCGGCGCGGTGGGCGCCCCAGGTTCGGGTGTGCATCAAGAGCTCTCAGTCAGAGGGGGCCCCGTCAGCGGCAACGGGTCGCTGGCGTGCAGGCGCTTCCCGGCGGCAATGCCCCGCTGAGTGCGGGTGGCGAAGACAAAGTCGTCGTGGAGCCGGAGCAAGCGAGACTCCAGATCGGGGTCACCCATCACACCACATGCCTCGGCGATGGCTTCGAGCGTAGACCGAGCCCACGGTGCGTGGGGCTTGCGCAGTCGAGGCACATCCCGTGCGGGGCGGTCGATGGAGACCCGCGGCAGGTCGACGAGGCCCGGCACCCGGCGGGTCATTCGGCTGGCTTGGGGCCACGTCCCGTCCACAATCACGAGGCGTCGAGGAGGCCGTGCGGGATCGAGCGGTGTGGCGGGCCGATCCGGAGTGCCCGGAAAGAGCAGCGCGGCGCCGTCCAGATCCAGGGCATCGGCGTCCCACACCTCACCGCGCGCGCCGTATCGGAGCACCGTCGACGGTGCGAGCACTTGGCCCGCCAAGCCCCCCGTGCTGGTGGGCTTTCTCGCCTCTTGCCAGTGCAGGATGATGACCAGATCCATTCCGCCCGGCATGGCCAGTGGCGGGGTGGGCAGGTGTGCGCAGAAGCAGTTGCGTTGCTGCAGGCGGCAGCGGGGGCATCGGGGCAGAGACATGGCGCGGGATAATGCGGGCTGGACCCCTGTGGTGGGGTGGGAGTGTCGATGTCGGAGTGGTTGCGCCGCCTCAAGCCTGTGATCGCCAGCGGCAGCCTCACGGTGTTGGCGCTGGTGGGTCTGGAGTGGGGCCTGAGACTGGCGGAGGTGCCCGATCCCGGCTTGTACGCCGGCGATCCGGCATCGGTGTGGTGGCTCCGTCCAGGCTTGGACCGTGAGCTCGCCGACCCGCTCACGGGGCGCCACTTTCGGGTGCGCACGACGCCAGAAGGGCTGCGGGGCCCCTCTCCTCCCCCCGACGGTCCCTGGACGCTTGCGCTGGGCTGCAGCACGACCTTTGGCTGGGGGGTCGACCGAGAAGAGGCGTGGCCAGCGGTGCTTGCAGACCTCATCGACGCGCCGGTGGTCAACGGCGGGCAGCCGGGCTGGTCCACCCACCAGGCGGTCGCGCACCTGCGCAACACCTTCGATGATGGGCCCAGTCGTGTCATTCTCGGCTTCATCATCCGCGACGCGTGGCGGGGCGGGCGCGCCGATCGGGACGCCCGTCCGACCCCGTGGGTGCGCACAACGCAGCTGGGCCGCTTGCTTCGCCGGAGCCCGGGTTCGACCGCAAGTCCGGTGGACGTGCCGACGGTCGGGGAATTTCGAGTGTCCCCAGAAGACTTTGTCCTCAACCTCAGCACCCTGATGGACCGCGTCGCCCCGGCGGCGGTCGTGCTGCTCAACTTTCCCCACCAACACGCCACTCCTGAGCACTCTGCCGCGCTTGAGGTCTTGGCGGAGGCCCACGGGCTGCCCCTCGTGGCGCCGGTCCTCGACCCGAGTGCCTACTTTGCCGCAGATCCCGTGCACCTGAACCCGTCCGGCCACCGACAGCTCGCTGAGATCATGGCGACGTTGGAGGCAGCGCCGACAGCACCTCGCTGAGCACCGCACGCACCCGGCGGTCGTGGCCCATGTCGGGGCGCGTGGTCGCAAGCCCAGGCTGGTCGGAGATGTCGACAATGCGCACGGTAGACCGGGTCTCGGCGAGGTCTTGCAGGGCGCGGACCCACGGCCAAGCAGCGCCCGCGTCGGTGGGGCCAGGGGCCAGAATGATGATCAATGGCCGATCCCCGAGCCGGTCGGCGATGCGGGAGAGCGAGCGGTGCAGGGCGTCCGGGGAGACCTCGGCGGGCGCTTGGCCTATGAGCATGGTGCCCACCAGCTCAAAGCGAGCGAGCAGCATGCTGCCCAAGCGACGCGCCTCATGCAGGTCCCCTCGGGGGCTCACGAGGGCGTCCGGTGCAAGACTGATCACCACAGCCGACGGCATGCCCAGGTCGAGGGCGGCTTCGGTGCGGTCCAGGAGGTCGCTCACGCGGCCGGGCACACTGGACACGGTGCCGACGGGCTGGTCGCCGAGGATGCCGCGTCCATGGGGTCCGTGGCCGCCTCCAACCAGCAGGGGGCCGGCCAACAGGGGCTGTCCTGGCATCACCTCTTCGTGCAGCGGGGGCATGGCGGGGGCTTGCAGAGGGGCCGCTGTGGGATGCTCGAGGCCCCGCAGAGCGAGCTCACCCCCCAGGGGCAGCGCGAGCACGGTCAACAGGGCCGCTCCCCGGGGCAAGCGGCCGGGCAGGACCGCCACCAAGACGCCGGCGCCGACACCGATCAGTAGCCCCCCCAGCATCGTCAACGCGCCCGCGCCGCCGATGCCACCGAGCAACACTGCCATCCCGACCGGGGCCATCATCCAGGTGGTGGTGCGCAGGGGTTGAGGGCGTCCCGCTCGGCGCAACAACAGGGGGATCAGCATGGCCAGCCCGATGGACAGCACCAGCGCGACCCCCACGGCGACCAGGTCAGCGACGGCGTCCCCCCGGGCCCCCCAGCCCAAGGAGCCCAGCAACGCCATCGCAAGCGGTGCAGCCGCAGGCCAGTCTCGGCCGGCCGGTGGCAAGCACAGACGGTGGTGGGCGTGAATGCACACCCGCAGAAGCAAGCACAGCGCGAGGGGCAGGGTCCACGCCAGCGAGCCCGACGCCTCCATCCCGAAGAAGGCCGCCAGCTGTTCGGGCATCCACAGGCTCAACGGAAAGGTCAGGGCCGCTGGCAACGTCGCCAGGATCGACGCAACTGCGCCGATTCCCAGCATTCCCTCCGCAAGGAAAAGCCCGCATGCCAGCGCGCCGCCGAGCAGCCACCGGACCGGGGCCGGGGTCATGGCGGGGGGCAGTGCGGTGCGCCCATCGAGGGCGAGGCCGGACACCCCGACGTTGATGCTTCCCGCAACAACCGCCGGCGGGTGGCCATACGCGCTGGCCTGGCACCAAGCCTGAACCCCATCGAGCTGCACGGACAGGGCATCGGGGCCCGGCGTGATCGTCAGTGCGACGGGGTCATCTCCCGGTGCGGGGAACTGGTCGGAGCAGGGCAGCCGCTGCAGGCCGTCGGCACCGGAGCGCACGACACGCACACCGGGCACCAGTCCCCGGGTGATCTCCACCCCGACCCCACCCTGGGCCGGCTGACCCTCCCGAGGACGCGCTGCCCACAGCTCTACCCAGCCCCCGTCCGGCACGGTGAGTGTGGCCGCGAGGGTCCCCGGTTGTTGGGTGAGCCCGGGCTGCCGGGGCACCCACCGCTGTCCCCGTCCGATCAAGAAGTCGGCGTCCGTCGGACGGAGTGGACCCGCACTCGCCCACGGGGTGGTGCTCCCCGTCGGGTCGCGGCGGTCCTGGTACCAACCGCTCGGCAGGCTACGGCTCCAAGCGGCGGCTCCGTGAGCACCCTCCATCCACGCCGCGCCGACCACGGCATGCACCGCGAGGCCCACCAACAGGCCCAGACGCCCAAACTCAGCCATCTCGACCTCTTGGAGGGACCGGGCGCGCCACGGTCAGCGCTGGGGAACAGCCTTGACCTTGGCCTTGCCGTCCTCGACCGTGACCCGGAACTTCACAGAGCTGCAGTGGTAGCGGCTCTTGATGGTCCGGACTTGCTTGCGGAGCACGTCCCGGACGCTCTCAAACGCGAGGTCGGAATTCTGGCCGCACTTGGACCGGGCTTCGAGGTATTTGTCGAAGACGGCCTTGTAGGCGCGATCTTCCCTTTCTGCTGCGGTGAGCACACGGGGCCGGGGAGCGGCAGTGGGGGCGGCCGTGCGCTCCCGTTCCTTGACGTCCGCCCGAAACTTCATCTTGGGGTGGGTGCCCCGCTCGACCATCACCAAATTGCGCTGCCAGTACATCTCGAGCGACGAGAAGCGGGCGCGCAGGGTGTTGACCCGGTGCTTTTGCTGGGTGTTCGTGATGTGCTCACGCTGCAGCTCGCGCACGAAGCGGCGAAGATCGTCCCGCTCCCGCATCGGCTCGATCTGGCTCAACCCAGAGAAGTACTTCTCGTACTCAATCTTGAGCACAAAGCAGCGCTGCTCGAACTCGTCGAGCCGCATCGCAAACTGTCGGTCTATTCTCTCGCGCCGGGCCACACGTCCTCCAGCGACGTGAAGGTACCCTACCACCTACCGACAAAGCTATGGGGTACCGACGAAGCTCCGCTGTCCCCTCGCCTCTGCAGGACCCAATCCCATGAACCCCGATCTGCCCACGGGGAGCCGCCCGGCCGACGACCATCCTTCCCTCCGCATCCTTGTGGTGGATGATGAGGAGGAGATCCTTGAGCTGATCGGGGAATACCTCAGCGCACGCTCGCACCACACGGTCACGGCCTACGATGGTGTGGAAGCGATGCAGCTGCTGCGCACCGAGCCCTTCGACGTGGTGCTGACGGACCTGAAGATGCCACAGCTCGGCGGGCTCGGGCTCATCGAGGCCACCGCAAGCTTGCACCGTCCGGTGGCGGTCGTGGTGATGACCGCCTTTCCCACGGTGGACAGCGCGCTCGAGGCCATGAAGGCTGGCGCCTACGACTACCTGCGCAAGCCCTTTCGGCTGCGTGCCCTCCACGACACCATCCTCGACGCCGCCGAGCGGCTGGAAGACGCCCGGGAGGCCCAGCGTTCACGCCACCGCACTCGCCTGCTGGAGCTGGCGTGGGACATCGTCAGCCCGGAGGATCTGCCTCGCTTCTACGGCTTGCTGACCAGCGTGGCCCGCGATGACTGTCGCGCAGCAGAAGTGGCCTTGTTTCTCGCAGATCCCCGGGGATGGTCGGCGGTCGCTCGGGGCGGCGAGGTGCATCGGCTGGCCAGCATCAGCCCCGAAGCGGTGGACAGCTACGTGGTCCTCGCGGGCACGATTGGCGCGGTGCCGGTCTTCGATCCCCACGGCGTGCGCATTGGCACCCTTGCAATCGCGGGCGGTTCCCCGCGGGAAGACACCCACCAGCTGATCCTGGAGCGGCTGGCGCGAGTGGCGGGCTCAGTGCTCTCGCGGGTGAAGAGCAGCGCCAACGATCCGGTGGCACTGGTCGACCACACCGCCTGAACCTGTTGCGGCGACCCAACTGAACGAAGCGCTGCCCCCCAAGACAAAGACAGGCCCGAGTCCACAAGGGAAACGGGCCCGAACCGAAGACCGTGGATCAGCTCAGAAGAGAGATGACCGACTGGTTGAGGTTCTTCGCCTGCGCGAGAGCTGCCGTCCCGGCCTGCTGCATGATCTGCAGCTTGGTCAGGTTGGAAGTCTCGGTGGCGTAGTCTGTGTCGCGGATCATGCTTTCGGCCGCAGAGAGGGCTTGAGCGTAGACCTGGGAGTTGTTCAGTGCTGACTCAAGCCGGTTCTGGACCGAGCCGAGCTGTGAACGACCGCTGTTGACAGAACCGAGGGCGGTGTCCAGGAAGTCGAGCGCCGACTGTGCAGCGGTAGAGCTGCTCAGATCGACGGCCTGGATGCCCAAGGAGCTGGTCGTGAGATCAACAAGCTGGATCGCAATGCGGCTTGAAGTGGCATTGTTGATGCCAACCTGCACGTCGATGCTCGAGCCGGAGCCGTCCGCGAGCGAAATTCCGTTGAATTCCGTCGTGGCAGCGATCCGAGCGACCTCTGACCGAAGCTGAACGAACTCGTCCTGGATGTAGGACCGTTCGTCATTCGCAAGAGTTTCCGAAGCGGACTGGACCGCAAGCTCGCGCATGCGCTGAAGCATGTCGGTCACTTCTTCGGTGGCTCCCTCAGCAGTCTGAATGATGGAGATGCCGTCGTTTGTATTCCGCATCGCCTGGTGGGTTCCGATCACATCCGTCTCAAGCGATGTAGCGACGCCAAGGCCGGCTGCATCGTCGGCAGCGCTGTTGATGCGCATGCCACTTGAGATCTTCTGTAGGGAAGCACCCAGCGACTTGTTCGTACGGCCAAGCGTGCCCGCCGCCATCATGGCGGAGATGTTGGTGCGGACTGTCATGCCCATGGTGGCAACCTCGTGAGTAATAGACAGGCCTGGACTACGGCGCAGGTGTCGACGTTCTGAGCGCGCCCCTTGGAAGATTGCTCAACCTTGGTGCGCGCGGTTCCGTCCCGGAGGAGGAGAACCGAACGGCCGGACTTGCTCTCGTCGAAGCAGGCACGTCTGGGAACGTTTGGAGCAGCTGCCCGACGACTTGCCGAGTGCTGGGTGGGTCTTCGGTCGATCCATGCACCGATTGTAGCGCCCGCGACACATTTTCTGCAGTCGTCTGTGCGCAAGCGTACCCACCCCACCCTGAGTGAGTGGCAGTCTTGCCCGCAATGGTGGGATTCTTGGTCAAGTTCGCGCCAGCGCAGTGTCCGCGCCATCCGAACCTGAGCCCGAGGCGGGCGGGTTGTGCCGGTCGGTTGCTTGGCTCCGAGTCCTGCTTTAGCTGGCCCCACCGCGTCCCTTGAGAGGGGCCGCACCGCCGGCATGTCCCGGCCCACCCTGGTGGACTCCCCTCTCGCTAGGCCTCCGGGCCGGAGCCGCCCCAGATGTCCGAATCATCGCCCGTCTTCTCCGCAACGTCCCTGTCCGACACCGAGCCACGTTGGGGTCGCAAGCCTGCGCGCGTCAACCTCAAGGGCGTGCTGGAGCGCGAGATCCTGCCCCGGGTCGAGAAGCCCAGCCGCTACCTCGGCACCGAGCTCAACTCGGTGGGCCCCGGCAACAAAGACACCGAGGCGGTCAAGGTGCGCCTCGCTCTGGCCTTTCCGGATCTGTACGACATCGGGCTGGGCAACCTCGGACTGCACATCCTGTACGCCATTCTCAATAAGGTGGACTGGGTATGGGCCGAGCGCGTGTATGCGCCTGGGCTCGACGTGGAAGCCTTGCTCCGCGCCAACAACCTCCCCCTCTTCTCGCTGGAGACCAAGGACAGCCTGGATGCCTTTGACGGCATCGGCTTCACCCTCCAGAGCGAGCTGACATTCACGAACATCCTGAACATCATCGATCTCGCGGGGATGCCGCTGCGCACCAAGGACCGTGGAGAAGATGACCCGCTGACCTTCGCGGGCGGCCCCGCCGTGTTCAATCCAGAGCCTCTGGCCCCGTTTATGGACTTCTTCGTCTTCGGCGACGGGGAAGACATCGTGCTGGAGATCGCCGAGATTCTCCGGATCCACACCAGTCGTGGGGACCGGCTCGCTGCCTTGGCCCTGGTTGAGGGCATCTACGTGCCGGCGCTGTACCCCATGGATGTGCTGCCGGACGGCCGCATCCTGCCGCCTGTGGATGGCCCGAAGATCCGCAAGCGCATCGCGCGGGACCTCAACGGCGCCACCTTCCCGGTGAACTACATCGTGCCGTTCACCCGCCAGGTGCACGACCGCATCTCGCTCGAAGTGCTGCGGGGATGCACCCAGGGTTGCCGCTTTTGCCAAGCCGGCATGACGACCCGCCCGGTGCGAGAGCGCAGCATCACGAACATCACGGACCTCATGGAGCGCACCCTCGCGACCACTGGCTACGAAGAGGTCTCGTTGGTCAGCCTGTCGACCTGCGACCACTCCCAGGTCAAGCAGATGGTGGACGCGGTGGTTCGGAAGGCAGCCCCCGAGCGGGTGAGTGTCAGCTTGCCCTCGCTGCGGCTGGACAGCTTCTCTGTTGACCTTGCGGACATGGTGGCGGGCATCCGCCGGACCGGGCTCACGGTGGCCCCCGAAGCGGCGAGCCCCCGGCTTCGCGCGCTGATCAACAAGTGGATTCCCGACGAGGACCTGCTCGACATGGCCGACAAGGCCTACTCTCTCGGATGGGAGCACGTGAAGCTGTACTTCATGATTGGCTTGCCGACCGAGCGCGAAGACGACGTCCAGGCCATCGCCGATCTCACCCTGCGCACCCTCGCGGTGGGCAAGGGCTACAATCGCAAAGCCAAGGTGAACACCGGCGTCAGCACCTTCGTGCCCAAGCCGTTCACGCCGCTGCAGTGGTCCCGTCAGATCACGATGGAAGAGACCGAAGCAAAACAGAGCCTCTTGCAAGACGTCTTTCGGAAGTCCGGTGGTGGTGTGCGCTTTGGTCGACACAAGGCCGCCGAGACCTTTCTGGAGGGCATGGTGAGCCGGGCGGACCGCCGGGGTGCCAACCTCATCGAAGCGGCGTTCAAGCTGGGCTGCCGCTTCGATGCGTGGGACGAGCACCTCAACGTGGGCCTCTGGATGAAGGCCATCGAAGAGAGCGGCACCGACCCCACGTTCGAGCTGCGGGAGCGGGACATCAATGAGCGCCTGCCGTGGGACCACATCGACATCCTCATCGACAAAGAGTGGTTCCAGGAAGACTGGGCGCGGGCCCTCAAGCTCCAGCACGCCCCGGACTGTCGCCACCTGAAGTGCCTGCGGTGCGGTGTGATCGACAAGGAGCGGGACCTCTGCGCCCACATGCTCCGCAAGAGCATCGAGGGACGGAAGCCCGAAGCGGCGTTTGTGCGCCCGCCGCCGCCGCCGGAGCTGGGCGCGAAGCCGAGTCGGCCGGGCCTGCCCCCGGTGCGTCCGGCTGAGAAGCCCGCCGTGCAGCGCCTGATCTTCCGGGTTGGCATGGTGGGACAAGTGCGCCACCTCGCCCACTTGGAGTCGATGAACGCATGGATTCGCTCGCTTCGCCGGGTGCGCGCGCCCATCGTCTATAGCGAAGGCTTCCATCCCCACCCCAAGATCGCGTTTTCGGGTGCCCGTCCGCTCGGGGAAGAGACCCTCGGCGACTACATGGACATCACGCTGAACGACCGCGTCGACCCTCAGAACATGCTGGGGCGGCTCCAGAGCACGCTGCCAGAGGGCTTTCGTGCGCTGTCCGTGAAGGAAGTGCCCCTCGGCGCGCCATCCCTGATGAGCACGGTGGCCGGCGCCGACTACCTACTGTTCATCGACGATGCGCCGGATGACCTCGATGTCCGGGTGCGGGGTGTGGTCCAGGCCAGTGAGCTGCTGGTCGAGCGTCGTGCGAAGAAGAGCAAGCGAAAGGGCTTCAGGCGCACGCCCCGGATGCGGACCCTCGACATGCGGCCTCACGTCAGCGCGATGTCGCTGGAACCCGAGGGCGCGTCCATCGGTGGCGCCACTGTGGCGGGCCAGCGTGTGGTTCGGGCAAGTCTGGAAGTTGTCGAAGGTCGCGGATGCAAGCCCTCAGAGCTGATTGAGTTCCTTGGTCTCGAGCGCCACCAGGTTCGCGTGATGCGCCTCGACACGCGCTTTGAGGATGCTCCGGTCGACGTGGAGCCCCTGGCCCCCACCGCGCCGCAGCCCCAGGCGGATGGTCCGCCCGCCAAGTAGTGGGACTTGAAATCAGTTAGGACGAACCGCCCAGCTTGGAGCGCCGATGTCGTTCACCTTTGAGCCCACCGAGGACCAGCTCGCGCTGATGGATGCGGCACACACCGCTGCGGTGGATGTGCTTGCATCGACGGCCAAGGCGGACGACGAAGCGGAGGTCTTTCGCAAGGACTACATCCATGCGTTGGGCGATGCCGGGCTGTGCGGGATTCCCACGCCGGAAGCCTACGGTGGGCTCGGCCTCGGGTACTACGACTACGCGATGGTGCTTGAACAGATCGCGCGGGTGTCGAGTTCGTATGCGGTCTCAATCGCTGTGACCGGCTTGCCACAAGTCATTCTCGCGACTCGGGGCACAGAAGCGCAGAAGGAACAGTGGCTGCCGGGGCTGGCGAGTGGCGAGCTGTTGGGTGCCTTCGCCCTGTCTGAGCCCGATGCCGGCAGCGACGCCGCAGCACTCAAGGCGACCGCGGTGCTGGACGGTGACACCTACGTGCTCAACGGCACGAAGTTCTGGATTACCCACGGCGGCTATGCCGATGTCTACATCGTGATGGCCCGGACGGGCGACAACGGTGCGCGGGGGATCTCGGCCTTCCTCGTGCCGGGCGACGCTGCGGGTCTGTCGTTTGGGCGGAAGGAAGAGAAGATGGGCCTTCGGGCCTCCCCCACGGCCGAGGTGGTGCTCGAGAATGTGCGCGTCCCCGCGGGCAACCTCATTGGTGCCGAAGGCCAAGGCTTCAGCGTGGCCCTGCAAGCCCTCGACTCCGGTCGCATCACCATCGGTGCGGTGTCGGTGGGTCTGTGCCAAGCGGCCATCGACGTGGCAGCCCCCTACGCCACTGAGCGGCACGCCTTCGGCAAGCCCATCATCGACTTCCAGGGGGTGGGGTTCATGCTCGCCGACATGACCATGCGCACCGAAGCTGCACGGATGATGGTGCTGCGGGCGGCAGCGCTCAAGGATGCTGGCCGACCCTTCGGCAAGATCGCCGCGATGGCCAAGTGCATGGCCACCGACGCCGCGATGGCCGTCACCACCGACGCTGTGCAAGTTCTCGGCGGGTATGGCTACACGCGCGAGTACCCGGTGGAGCGGTACATGCGGGATGCCAAGGTGATGCAGATTGTGGAGGGCACGAACCAGGTTCAGCGCTTGGTCATCGCCCGCCACCTCAAGCGCCAGTATGGCCGTTGAGCAGGGTCGCCGAGTGTCCCCAGTCGCGGGCGCTATACTTCGGCCCCCCAAGGAACTGCTGCAGATGACGAGTCGCACATGAAGACCTGCCCGCTCTGCGGTACCACGTTCGGGGATCGCGTCGACTTCTGCTTTCACGACGGTGCGCCGCTCGTGAAGGCTGTGGTCCCCGCGCCTGCCCACGCCCCGCCTCCGGCTCCGGCAGATCCCGCATTGGGATCGGCTTCGGCCTTCGATGCGCCAGATCCAGGTGGGTTCTCCTTCGGTGCTCCCGGCGACCCATTTGATGCCCCGGAGCCCCGGTTCGCCCGGTCGACGACGGGTCCGGTCGCGCCGGTGCCGGTGCCCGACGTCGCTTCGGACGTGGCACCTGACTTCGACAGCGCGACCGACGCGCCGGATGCGGTTCCTGATCCGTCCGCGGTTGGGGTGGCCGAAGCGGACGCCAGCCGAAAGAGCAGCGGACTGGTTCGCCCGCCGCCGCCCCCCTCGACGTTTCCTCGCCGCGCGCCGTCCCCCGAGCCAGCGCCTGCGCCTGTCCCGGCCCCCGAGCCGGCTCCGGCCCCTGCGCCAACGCCAACGCCCCCACCGCAACCCGCGGCGGCCCCCCCGGCCGCGCCCGCACACATTCCCTACGCGGACGACGAAGACGCGGGGTCCGGGTCCGCCAAGAAGCTGGTCGGGCTGGCCTTCTTGGCCTTCTTGGCCATTCTGATTGTGTTGGGTGGGGCTTGGTATGCCAGTCGCCCTGCACCGGAACCGATCGTGACGGCGCCGGCTCCCAAGGTGCGCGCGGATCCCCCGAAGCCGGCGCCTGTCGTGGCGCCACCACCCAAGCCCACGCCGCCCGCTCCGCCTCCCCCCGAAGCGCCGCCACCTGAAGCGCCGGCTCCAGTGGAAGCTGCCCCGGCTCCCGTGGAACCTGTCCCCACGCCCGCACCCGCGCCGACGCCAGCGCCCAAGCCGGACCCCCGGCCTGCGCCCCCAGCGCCCGCACCGACACCGGCGCCTGAAGCCAACCCTTGGTCCGCGCCTGAAGCGGCCACGTCCGGAGTGTTGTCGGTCACGTCCACCCCGGGCGGGGCCACAGTCTTTCTGGACAATGCCCCGATTGGAAAGACCCCTCTGCAGCGTGAAGCCCCGTTCGGCGGTCACGTGCTCCGCGTCGAGCTTGCGGGCTTCCACGATGAGGCCCGACAAGTCGAGCTGGCATCCGGCTCAATGAGTGTTCCCTTTGAGCTGCGGGCGGTCGTGGTCACGGGAGAAGTGCACATCTTCGGCACCCCTGGCTACACCGTGCTTGTGGACGGCGAAGAGATTGGCAACATCCCCGTGACCGCAAAGCTCTCCGAAGGCACCCACCGCTTCGAGGCCATCTCGCCGGCTGGCGAGCGCTCCTCGGTGAGCCGGGACATCCAGTTTGACGGTTCACGCAAAGCGGTCACTGTCACCATCGGACCGCAATAATGGGCAGGCCCGTCTGGCTGGACGCAAGCGGTGCCTCCAGCCGCGCACTCGGGGTGGGACGCGGCGTCTCCCCCACCGAGATTCGCACCCTTCGCGTTCGGGTGCGCCAAGCTCGGGAAGAGGTTGGACGGGCGGCCGAAGCCGGGGAGCTCCCCCACGAGCGCCTGCGCACGCTGCCCCTCGTCCACACCGAGGCACTGCGCGCCGAGCTCCCCACCGAGGCGTTTGCCGTGCTCGGTGAACCGGGCGCACTCCGCGCCCATCGGGTGCTGGGTGGCGCCACCCCCCAGGCCCCGCCGCGCTGGCTCGAGGCTCCGCTCGACAACAACGTGACAGTGCCAATTGTGGAGATTCCTGGGCCAGCCTGGGCGACAACAGGGGCGCACGGCGTCGCGGCGCTGGAGGCCGAGCAGGTGCGCTCGCTGAGCGGCGTGGGAGCCCCGGGCGACTTTGATGGCCGCTTCGGTGTCTTCAGCCCGCTGGCCCGCGCTCTGTTTGCGCATGGTGGGGGTGAGCTCGCACCCGTCGACGAGGCTCTTGCCGACCTGGCCCAAGCCTGCCGACGCCCTTCAGACGACCCCGCGACAGGACTGGCCACCTGGCTGCTCGCCTGTGCGCTGGCGCCGAGCCGACCGGAGCTGGCCATCATGGGCGGCGGCCGGGCAGGACGGATCTTGGCCGCTTGGGTGGCCGGAGCGCTGTCGGCCATCACCTTGGGCTCCCCGGCTGGCGCCCTCGCCCGCACGGTCGGGCTGTCCCCTCGTGCGGTGCGGCCGGGCGACGAGTGCCAGATGGGCTGGCTGACCGCCGCTGGCACCGCACCCTGGCTGATCACCATCGAGCCGGGTGTGCAGGGGGCCCTCGATCCACTGCTCGCAACCCATCGCCACCAGCAACAGCTTGCGGGCGGACCCGTGCTGCGGCTGCGCATGAGCAACGCCCATGCGCCCACTCTCGTGTCGGCGTGCTGGCTGGTGGTGGAAGCTGCGGTGACCGTCGCGGTTCTTCTCGGGATTCCGCCGCTCACGATGCCGGAAGCCGACGCCTTTCACGTGCTGCGGGCCGGCGCCGAATCCGATAGCAGCTCCGGCAACGCGTGACGGGTCGAGGTGTGGGATGGGAGGCCAGCGGGTGCTGACCGATGCCATCTGACCACATCCTGGTGCAGAACACCGACCACAAGGTGCTGCAGCGACCGTTTCGCATCTGTGCCCAGGCCCTGCCCTGGTTGAATTCCCACTCGCCCGGTGGTCCCTGCCGGACGGAGTCCAGATTGGCTGATACTCCCACGCCCCTCAATGACGCACTGGAAGACGACGAGCTCCTCGGTGATGAACCGGAGTCAGACGTTCTCTTCCGTGCCCGCATGGGCGCCATCAACTTTGCTCTCGGCTACTGGAAGATGGGTGTCGGGGCGCTCGGCGGGGTGCTCCTCGTCTCGCTGGTCTACGGCTTGTGGACCTCCCACATCCAGTCGACCCAGCGCGGATACCAAGCCGCTGTCGCCGCAGCATTTGAGCCGGTCCAAGAAGCGTTTCAGGAACCCGATGAGGCGGCACGGACCGCGTCATTGACGGCCATCGCGAAGGACGTTGAGGCAGCTGCTGCAGCTGCAGAAGGCCCCGGTGCTGCTTATGGTTGGATTCGCGCGGCCCAGATGTGGGAAGAGCTGGACGATGACGCAGCCGCTCTGGCCGCTTGGAAGGCTGGCCACGCTGTGAAGGCGCCCGGCATCGTGGGCTGGACCTGCGGCATTGGCTACGCCACCGCGCTTGCCGAGAGCGGCGACCTCGCCGGTGCTGCCCCCGTGCTGCGCCAGCTCGCGGCCACCCATCCGGGCTCAGAAGGCGCCGAGGCCATGGCCCAGCTCGCGTCGCTCTACATTGATGCGAAGCAGGATGCCGAAGCACGGTCCGTCCTCCAGGAAATCCAGACCAAGTGGCCGGACAACCTCCGCGCCGCTGAGCTGTCTGTGCGACTGGGTGCCGGATGAGCCGCATCGCCTGGGCCGCGACCATGGGTCTGTCCACCACCCTCACCGGCTCCGGAGACGTGACGCCGGACCGATGGGCGGGTGCATTTGACGGACCCCCTGCCTTGCATTGGATGGTCGAACTCCCAGGCGAGCCCTTCCCCGCTGCGGTCCACACCGAGCTGGGCGGTCCCCTCATTCATGGTGACCACATCTTCGTTGGGCAGGCATCGTCCGACAACCTGTTCATCCTGGCCCGCGACTCCGGCCGGATGGTCCGCAAGCTCCCGACGAGCGCCCCTGTCCAGTCCCAGCCGGTCGTGATCGACGACAAGCTTCTGTTCGCGGACCTCTCCGGCAAGATTCAACTGTGGAAGCTCGATGACTTGTTGGGTGACGGCGACCCCAAGCCGATCTGGTCCAAGGCGGGGTCGTCCCCAGTGCTGTCTTCCCCGACCGTTTCCGGCGGGTTGGTGTTTGTGGCGGACGTCGCCGATGTGGTGATTGCACTGAACTACAGCACCGGTGAGCTGGTGTGGCGCCACGCTCAGCGTTTGGACCCCGGTCGGTCCACCGAGCTTGAGCTGTACGGTGCGCCGGCTCCCCTGGTGCTTCCAGCGTCCGAGACCTCCCCCGCTGTGGTCGTTGCGGGCTTCACGGACGGCACCCTCGCGGGGCTGTCGCTCGACGCTGGCGAGATGGAGTGGCAACGCCGGGTGGGCGAAGGCCAATACCCAGACGTGCTCGGCCAAGCCCTCTCGGTTGGCGAAGATCTGGTGGTGTCGGGCTACACCGAGCCGCTGGTTGCCATCCACCGCGACACCCGGAACATCCGCTGGCGGGTGGATGTGGGTGGTGCCCAGAGCGCGGTGGCCGGCGGTGGCACCGGCGCCAAGCCCGACGCCAGCTTTGGTGAGGGCGACCACACGTATGTCTTCCACGGTGGTGTGGACGGCAAGATGCGGTGCGTCGACGCACGCACTGGAAGCGTGATCTGGACGTGGGACAGCGGCACCGCGACCGCGCTGACCCGGCCCGTCCCCACCGAAGGCGGACTGCTCATCGCCGCTTCGGGTGGCACATTGGCGCTGGTGGGCCCGTCCGACGGCAAGGAGCGGTGGCGGTGGGACCCCTCGTTCCACATCTCTGGCATCACCACCGCGCCCGCGGTGGACGGGCGCCAGGCAATCGTGGTCACAAACGCTGGGAACATCGTCAGCTTCATTATTCCCAAGGATGAGCCCGAGCGGTTCCGGGGCGATCTCAACACCCAGCGGGTGCCTTGATGGCGGACTCCGCCGACAGCGCTGACGAGCGCAAGGGCACCAAAACGGACCCGGGCCCCAAGCCGGAGGACCGCAAGGCGCCCAAGAAGGGCACCGAAGCCCGCCTGCGCGGCTTGGCCCGTCGGCTGTTCCTCGAGACCGAGCAAGGCGACCCGGAAGAGGATGGCGAGAAGACTGAAGCGCACATCCCCCGGGACAAGTCCGAGGTGTTGTCGCTGTTGAGTGCGCTGCTCGAGACCGGCGACAAGGCCAAGACCGAGATGGTGCGGATGACCGCCCGGGAAGTCCGCAACTACTTGGAAGCCCTTGAACTCCACAAAGACCTGCTGCACCTGATCACCCACCACTCCCTCGAAGTGCACGCGAGCTTCAACCTCAAGCCGTTGAACGATGCTGCGCCCGCGCCCAAGCCGCCGGTCCCCCCCCGCGACAAAGCGCCCGACGAGGACTGAGTCCCGTTCCATCCTCCCTGGTTGCGAGTCTGTCCATGTTGACTTCTACTTCTGCGCGCATGTTCCTTCGTGCCCTGCTGATCACCGTTGTCAGCCCCTTGGGCATGGCGTGGGCCCAAGATTCGGACCTCCCTGCGCGGCTCTACGCGACCGAGGCCATTGAAGCCTCCCGCTGGCCCGGCGCGGTCTCGGTGGAGAATCCGGCCGCCTTGCGTGCCGATGCGGGCACCGCCCTCGATGTTGTGTTCGCCGAGGGTGAGCTCGTCCGGGTCCGTCAAGGGCTGACCTTCGGCTGGGCCCCCCGCGCCTTGCTCGCCGATGCGCCCGCTGCTGCCGAAGGTGTCAAGATCGAGCTGGGTGGGGCACCGCCTTCGCTGCGCTGATGCCGACTGGGCTCACTGCGCCAGCTCGGGCAGTCGAAACACCGACACCCCATGGATCTCACCGAGCCCCCACGTCACGATGACCTCCAGTCCTGGCAGTGCGTCGGCCTCGACCACCGTGATGGTGCAAGGCTGAGCAGGCTGACCCAGTGGTGCATGCGCCACCAGCAGGCCCTCACGGTGGATGGTGACGGCAGGGATGCTCGCGTCCCCGCCCACCGTAGCGATTGCGGGGCGGTCCAGCAGGGTGAACGTGGTCTGGCTGCGGTTCTCGCAGGACTCTCCGATGCGCTTCCAGCCCTGGAGGCTCGCAGGCGCGGGGTGCACGGCTTCGTTCGCCAGCGGTCGTCGCGCTTCTCGTCCGTCTGGCCCCTCGGTGACCAGCAGCAGATCGCCCCGCCGCCACCAGACCTCCAGCGTCGCTGCGGCCAGCTCTCCCGCCGGCGTCAGGGGCTGGGCAGCGTGGGTCGGGGGCACCCCAAGCGCCAGGGCGACGAGCAGTCCGGTCATGGGGGCCTCAGGGGGAGCGGGGGGCGCTCGCTAACACCCGGACCCACCCGGCGGATGCCCATTTGACGTCGATTGCTGCAGGGCGGCCGGTTGCCCGGTTGCCCAGAACGCTGTACTTCTGGACATCTCCTCCCTCCGGTCTGCTCCAGATCGGTGCTCTCGCGGTGCCTGCCGCGCAGCTTGACCCGTCCGCCCCAGGCCAGCTGGCCTCGGCCTTGCCCGCCCCCTCCCCCTCGGGACCCGCCGTGAACCTCTCCTTGTTTCAGCGCGACGTGGTGTGCACGACGCTGGGCTCCGGTTCCCGGGGCAACTGCACCTACATCGGCGATGGCTTTGCCGGGGTGCTCGTCGACTGCGGGATCTCCGCCAAGCAAGTGTTCCAGCGGATGGCAGCGGTCGGCCTGGGTGAGGCCACCATTGACGCGGTGCTCATCACCCACGAACACAGCGACCATGTCGGCGCAGCGCGGATTCTCGCCAACAAGCTGGCCAAGCGCCAGGGCGCGCCGGTGCCCTTCTTCATGACAGAGGGCACCCGCGATGGTCTGCCCGAGCGCTGTGTGCCCGACGGCATCGAGACGGTCACGGCGGGCGATGCCTTTCGGCTGCGCCACCTCGATCTGGAGTGCTTTCCGGTCCCCCATGACACCCGCGATCCCATCGCGTGGCGGGTGGGCATTGGCGGACAGTGGGCGGGTGTGATCACCGATCTCGGCCGGCCCACGGCTCTCATTCGGGAGAAGCTCCGCAGCCTGTCCATCGCGGTGCTGGAATTCAACCACGACGAACAGGCCCTCTTTGACGGCGCCTACCCCTGGCACCTCAAGCAACGCATTCGCTCCAACCATGGCCACTTGTCCAATGCCCAGGCGGCCGAGCTGCTGAGCGCATCCTTGGGCGAGTCGCTCCAGCATCTTGTGTTGGCCCACCTGTCCGGCGAGAACAACTCACCCGAGATGGCCCGTCGCGCAGCCACCGATGTGTTGCTGGGACGGGGTGCGGACCACATCACGGTGTCGGTGGCCAAGCAGGGCGAAGCGCTCCAGCCGCTGCGGGTGCGCGCCGACCGCTGGTAGTGCCCAGATCGACCCTGCAACGGCCAGGACTCAGGCGCCGAACTCGATGCCGACCTCACGGGCCGTGAGGATCAGCGGGTGGTTGGCGTCCACAAGGCGCGGCGGACCGGCGGCATCCGCCAGGGGCACGCTCGTGATCTCGTTGTCCACCAAGCACACCATCTCACCCCACCGACCCGCCTCGACCAGTTCCACAGCTTTGACGCCGAAGCGGGTCGCCAGCACACGATCGTAGGGGTTCGGCCCGCCGCCACGTTGCAGGTGGCCAAGCACGGTCACCCGGGTCTCGACGTCCAGCCGCTCGGTCAGCTGGCGCGCAAGCTCAGCGCCGGCACCGCCCACATGGATGTGGCCCTGGCCGTGGGGCACCGGCCCAGTCGCACACTCGACGTTGTGGGGCAGTGCACCCTCCGCAACCACAATCAGGGTGAAGTGGCGGCCATGCAGCCGGCGGGACTTGATCTTCCGAACGAAGCCCGCGGGATCGTAGGGCAGCTCGGGAAGGGCGATGCAGTCGGCACCCCCAGCGACTCCTGCGTACAGTGCAATCCAGCCTGCGTCCCGACCCATCACTTCGAGAATCATCACGCGGTCATGGGCTTCGGCAGTGGTGTGCAGGCGATCCAGCGCCTCGGTGGCCACTTCGACGGCCGACCAGAACCCGAACGTGAAGTCGGTGGACGACAGGTCGTTGTCGATGGTCTTGGGCACACCAACCACCGGGATGCCGTGCTGTTCCATCAGGCGCAGGGCGATGCGCTGGGTGCCGTCGCCACCGATGACCACGAGGCCCTCCAGGCCTTCGTCGCGCACGATGGCGGCGAGCTCGGCGGACCGGTCCTTCAGGCCGTTGGGCGTCGGGAACGCAAAGGGGTCGCCACGGTTGGTGGTGCCCAGGATGGTCCCGCCGCGGTGCAACAGCCCCTGTGCCGTCAGCGGGGTCAGGTCCATCAGGCGCCGGGGTTCTGACAGGAAGCCGTTGAAGCTGTCTTCAGAGCCCACCACTTGCCAGTGGCGCAGTCCGACGCCGGACTTGATGACGGCGCGGATGACCGCGTTGAGGCCAGGGGCGTCGCCGCCACCTGTCAAGATACCGATTCGATGGGTCGTCATCGCGGCAGTCTAACCAGTCCTGGCTGGGGACCACAGAGGCAAGGCGAGGACCGCTGGATCTCAGCTGCGTCGACCAACACGTCACGGTGTGTCCCGATTCTGCGGACACAAAAAGTAGGCGGGGCGCCGACGGGGCGTGAGAAACACCACGGTTGCTCCCTCATCGAACCATTGAAGTGGGCACTGGGGAGGGCATTGCCTGACGCTGACAGGGAACGGGATGCCACATGCAATTCCGATGCTATGGTCAAGGTGCGGCTACCTCGAAATACCGGCAACTGGCGTTGGCCGGATTGTGAACCTGCGTTGGGGTGACTCCTGTCCTCTGGCTTCGGGCTTTCACGTAAGGAGTAACACGCATGGATCCCCTTCGGGACCAGCCGTGGTGGTGTGAGTTTGTTGAGCAATTGCGCAACACACCCTTGGATACGCTGGCACAAACTTATGGCGCTGCTTCCTCTGATCTGGAAGCTGCACTGGCTCTTGAACCCATCGACATGGCGGGCACCGACGCTGCTTGGTGGCCGGAGGTTGTGCGGCGGGTTCACAATGGCGAGTCGATTCGTGCGTCGGCGCGGGCATTCGGGACCAATCCCCGACGGATTCGCCGTGGCCTCGCGCGTGCTGGGCTTCGGGTGGGCGGCGTGGAGGTTCCAGAAGTGGGTCTCGCTGCGCTCGCGGAATTCGGCAACCGCCTTGGCGAAGAACCGGATGCCTTGATTGCCGAGCTGGCCGGGGTCACCGTCGAGGCGGTCCAAGGTGAGCGGCGACGTCGCAGCATCGCGCCCTTCCGTCCCACGCCCCGCGCAAAGCCGGTCCGGACTGCAAAGCCGCGCACATCTCGGCCGACGTCGACCAAGATTGTGCGCAACAAGGCTTGGTTGACCGACGACATCCCGCAAGTGGTTCGCCGCAATGGCATCAAGCCCCGCGGTGGGTTGGGTCGGATGCCCACGCTCGGTGACCGCGAACCGGCCCGCAGGATGGGTGGCGACGCTGCATTGACGCGGAGCTTGCCGATGCCCAACCTGCCGGGACTCAAACGAGTGGTCCCCAGCGACAGCTTGCCCTCGCCCAAGGCGCCCAAGCGGCGGGTGCGAGTGAAGCGACCGGCGGCGGTTGACGATCCGCACTAGTTCAGCGGCTCGCAAATAGCGAGCCACTGAACCAGTCCATCCTTGGCGGGGGAACCCTCCGCACCGCGCCCGCCGGGCGCTCCCCCATTTCAGCGGCCCGCAGATAGCGAGCCACTGCACCAGTCCATCCTTGGCGGGGGAAACCCCCGCGCCGCGCCCACGGGGCGCTCCCCCATTTCAGCGGCCCGCAGATAGCGAGCCACTGAATCAGTGCATCCTTGGCTGGGGAAATTCCTACACGCTGCCAAGAGTCCCCTACCTTACGGTGTTCTCGCGCCGAGGCCGCCGCCCTCCGGCCGGGTTTGGTGCATCGGGCCCACCAAGCCAATGCCAATGCCGGCCGCATCGGTGTGTGGGTGAACCCACCCCCTCTCCTTGTCGCAGCAAGATAGAGCCTCCGGGTGGCCCACAACGGCCGCCAGGGAGAGACCCACATGCGGCAACTGGGCTGGGCGTTTGGTGGTGTGTTGTTGGGCTTTGTTCTTGGCGGGGTGCAGCCTCGGCGAAGCATGGGTGAGCTGCAAGAGCGCTTCGATGCCCTCCAAGACGAGAACATCAAGCTGCGCAACACCCGATCGAGTCGCATCGGTGCGTTGGGGGATCTCAACACGCTGCTGCCCTCTCGCGGCTTGCCGACCCGCACCGAGAAGGGCGCACCGGAGCCAGTCGACCGGGACGCCCCCGACGTCGAGCGCTCCGCAGGGCGCCTGGATGGACCGGAGGCTCCCGCCGACCTCTCGCCGACAGACGTGCCGGCCACCGATCCCCTCCAGGAGTTCGACGCGGCTGTCGACGTCCAGGCTGCGCGGGCGGCCCAGTCCCGGGCAGCCCTCGCAGAACAAGCGGGCTTCTCCGATGATGATCTGGCCGCCTTCGACACGGTCACCGCAGAGCTCAACGCATCGCTCGCGGCGTACTCCGACGAGCTGGTGGACATCGCGCTGTTCGATGGCCCCCCCAACCCGTCCGACCTGTTGGCCATCACCCACGAAGTCAGCGGGGTGCTGTTGGACGGTCAGCGCGCGGTGGAGGCGATCGTGGGCGAAGACGCCATGGGTGAGGTCGATCCGGAAGCCTTGCTCATCCTGAATCAGATCGATCTGGGCATCCTCCGCGGCAGCGTGGAAGCCGTGACGGCACAGTGAGCACCAGCGGGAGCAACGGGCTCCGGATGGTGCGGGACGCTGGCATTGTGGCCCGCTTTGAGCTCGCAGAGTCGCTGCGGTCTCGGCGGGCGCTGGTGCTCTTGATGCTCCACATCGCGGGCAGCGTTGCCTCGACGCTGGTGTTCATCGAGATCCTCGGTGAGATCGAGGCTGCGCTGGCCAACACGCTGGGGGTGGCCGCGACCAGCACCCCGGGCACCATGAGTGGCACCCTCATGAAGAGCGATGCCTTCCTCGACGTGGTGACAGGCCTGGTCGGCAACCCCACGGTCGCGGCTGAGGTCGTCGCCATTCCGCCCGTGGCGCTGTTCTACGGGGCGACCGCGCTGTTCGTGGTGCCGGTGCTGGTGGCACTCGGCTCGTCCGATGTCATCGCGGCAGAGCGGGCGACCGGGTCCATTCGGTACGCGTTGTTTCGCACCGACCGGACCTCTTGGGTGATAGGCAAGTTTGCCGGACAGGCCGCCCTCCTCGGCATCGGCATCGCGGGTGGCGCGGCCGCGGTGTGGGTCACGGGCCTCAGTGAGCTGGCCGAGTTCGACATGCTCGCCAATGCCCTGTGGCTCGCTCGTCTGGGGGGCCGCGCGTGGATCTTCGGGCTGTGCTGGCTGGGCATCACACTGGGGGTGTCGCAGCTCACGCGCTCGGTGCACTGGGCACGGGGCCTGGCGGTGGTCGCCCTGATGGGCGCCGGCATGGTCAACATCGTCCTGCAGTCCCGGTTCGCCGTCCGCCACCTCGGCGCCGTGGCCGACACCCTCCACAGCCTGACGCCGGCAGCGCAGCGCATGGAGCTGTGGCGGCCAGATCTCTGGGATCGCCTCCCGCCCACGGTTCTCCTGGTTGCCACCGGCGGTGCTGCGCTCGCCCTTGGGCACCGGCTGCTGCTGCGGGCGGACGCATGAAGGCGGCCCTTCGCCTCGACAGCGTGCACAAGAGCTACGGCCGTGTGCACGCCCTCAATGGCCTGAGCTTCGAGGTTCCCCAAGGCAGTGTCTGCGGGCTTGTCGGCCCGAATGGCGCCGGCAAGACGACCGCGTTTGCCATCATCGGAGGACTGGTGCGCCCGGACTCTGGCCTCGTGGATCTCTTGGGAGACGGTCCCTTCGATGTGGTTCGCCACCGCGGGCGGGTCGGGCTGCTACCCCAGGATGCCGAGCTCAGCCCACACACGCCGGTCCGCGGCTTGCTGCAGTACTATGGAAGCCTCCAGGGGATGACCCGCGCCAAAGCGGCGACCGAAGCCGAGCGCTTGCTCGACGAGGTCGGCCTGCTGGACAAAGCCACCGCACGAGTTCGGGAGCTGTCCCACGGCATGCGGCGCCGGGTTGCCGTGGCCCAGGCGCTGCTGGGCGACCCGCCATTGGTCCTCCTCGACGAGCCCACCAGCGGTCTGGATCCCGAGCTTGTGGTGCGGATGCGCAGCCTCTTTCGAAGCCGCCAGGGCCGCAGCACGCTGATCATCAGCAGCCACCAGCTCGGGGAGCTCGAGTCCACGTGCGACCATGTGGTGTTTATGGAACAAGGCACATGCATCGTGGCGGGCGCGATGGCAGAGGTCACGGGCGCCACCCAAAAGGTGTTCTACAAGGTGTCGGGCGTGCCCGCCGCGCCAGCGCCGGATGGCGTGGAGCCCTCCGTGGTGGATGGCGGCATCGACGTGACCGTACCTCGGGGTTCGACGGTGCCTGAACTCAATGCGAAGGTCCTGCTGTGGCTGCTTCAGGGTGGTGTTGATGTGGAGGCCGTGCAGCCGGGTGAGGGGCTCGAAGCCGCGTGGTTGGCGCGCAGTGGGCGGTCCCAGGAGGGGTAGCGGAGCGGGCGCCGTCACGCGGGGGGGGCGGTCGACCCCGAGGGCACGGCGGAGCCCGAAACCCAGGTGTTGGCGGCGGGGGGTGTTGGAGCGTGGGGGCAGAGCCGATCAAGGTGGCAGAGGTGCCCCCGATGCTTCAAGCGCTTGTATTTGACGACTTCTCGTTCCCCATGGCGACCACCCCACCATCAACGGTGGGGCAGACGTCGCCGCGGCCGACCCAGACTGCGGCCGAGCTGAGGGTCGAAGCTTGGCAGGAAGAGCAGCGAGGCCGAGTGGACAACGCGGTGGCCCTGTTGGCTCGGGCGTCGGCGGCCCGGCCGGACGACGAAGGGCTCGCCCTCGCGCACGCCCTCACCCTGGAGCGAGCGGGGCGCCTCGTCGAAGCCCGGGCGTCCAGCGCGCGGCTCGACGCGGTGCGGAGCCCGGCCGTCGCTCACCTCCAGGCCCGGCTTGCCCTGGCCACGGGTGATGGCGACGCGGCCCGCATGCACTACGCGGCACTGCTCAACCGGCATCCCGCCGATATTCACGCCCGCCTTGGGCTGGTCCGGGCGCTGCGCTGGCTCGGCGACTGGTCCCGCGCGCTGTGCCACCTCGAGACGGCCTCAAAGCAGGACCGCTTTGACCCGATCCTGCTGCAAGAGCGGGTGTCCATCGAGCTTGAGCTCGGCCGGGTGACCGGGGCTGCACGGCCGCTCCGCAAGCTCCGCCGGCTGACCCGGGATGCTGCGCCGTCCCTGCCCAGCATCGCCGAGGTGCAGCTCGCCATGGGCGCTCCGTCCGCCGCACTCAAGGCGCTGTCGGGCCAGGAGCCTCCGCTGCTCACCGCCCGCATTCGCCTCGCCCGCCGAGAGCTTCCCCAGGCCCGCGCGGCCCTCGCCCGGGCGTCCACAAACCCGGAGTCGATGGAGATTGGCGCCCAGATCGACCTCTTTGAAGGCCAGCTTGACCAGGGCAGGCAGCGGATCGGGAGTGCACTGGCCGTGCCGGTGAGCACGGCCCAGCGTGCCCGCTTGCTCCACTTGTTGGGGGAGGTGGAGGACCGTGCGGAGCGACCCGCGGCAGCTGCAGCCGCTTGGCGTGCGGCGAACTACACATGGGGCCCGCCGGGCACCGCCCGCGCTCAGCGGGAGTCCTTCGTGGAGATTGCCCGGAGCATGGACCGAGAGCTCCTCGCGTGGCTGCCCCATCGGGTGGCTGGTGGTGAGGGCGTTGTGGTGGTCGCTGGTGCCCCGGGCAGCGGGGTGCGGGTGTGCTCCAGCTTGCTTGCGGCCGATCCGGGGGTGCAGCTGCGGGTGCCCTCGGTGCCCCTTGCCGAGCTTGCGCGCACCCTCGAGCACGACAGCGGCAAGCCCTGGATGGAGGCCCTGCACCGGCTCCGTCCGTCCGACCTCGATCGCCTCGCGGCTCGGTACCTCGGCAAGGGTGCTCACGGCCCGATGCTGTTGGACGGGGACGTCGACGCCATCCCGTACCTGGGCTTGCTCCAGCTCCTCCTGCCCCAGGCCAAGGTTGTGCTGGTCGAGCGCGACCCGGCCGACCAGCTGCTGTCCCTGTGGCGGCGCCCCTACTCCCGGCCGGACCGGAGCTGGTCCCGCTCGCCGACTGCGGCCCGGCGGTGGATGCATGCCCACATGCAGCTCCAGTCTCACTGGCGCCAGGAGCTCCGCATTGTGTCGAGCTCGGTGCGCTTTGAAGACCTGGTCCGCACGCCGGACGAGGCGCTGGGGTCCGTCCGCGAAGCGCTGGGCTTACACCAGCCGCTGCCGCTTGACCCCCACCACTGTGTGCGCCCGCTCTCGATGACAGGACCGAACCTCGACGACAGTCGGCTGCTGCGCGGCGCCATCTACGCCGACTGGATCGGGCAGCCCTGAGGCTCAGTCCTCGGCTTTCCACCCGCGGATGAGGGCGGGGTAGTCCACCGGTTCGTCGGCCGGAACGGGGCCTGGCGACCGGTGCGTGGTCCCCAAGCGGCGCAGCGACGCCAACATCGCCGTGCGGAGTGGGGCATCCATCGGCACCGCCGCGATGGCATCCGCGGGTGCCAGTCCTCGGGCCACGATGTCCTGACTGAGACCACACACCGCAAACTCGCTCAGGCCCTCACCCTCGATGCATGCCGCGAGAACCTCGCCCGCCACATCCGGGCTGAGCTGGCCATCGCCCACCAACACGAGCGCGGCTTGCCACCAAGAATGGATCGGCGCGACCCGGTTGCCCAGGGGCGCAAAGCGACCGGTGTTGTGTCGCCGAGCCAGCCGGATGAAGATGCGGTCCACGCAGTCCGCGGGCGGAATCTGAGCGAGGGCCGCCATCGCTGCGTCCACCCGGTCGTCATACGCGCCGGCCGCTCGCATGATGCGCGCTAGCTCATCGGGGCGCACACGGCCCGCGAGAACGTCCGCGTAGACGCTATACACGATGGCATCGACCTCCGCGTCGTCCCCAAAGAGGCTCTCACGAGCGTGACGGGGCACCAGCAGCCGGCTCTCGAGCAAGTGCGGCAGCTTGTAGTCAAACTGGCCACGGATGGCCCGCACTCTGCCCCGCCGCAAGTTGCCCAAGTTGTCCTTGAGCGTCAGGCTTTCGTAGCGAACACCGTCGAGCCGCAGCTTCTCTTCGAGGACCACCCGCATCTGGGTGGGGGACCCGGAGAGGAAGTACACCTTGGCATCTTCGGCGGCAGACAGCCCCCGGAGCAGTGCCGGCGCCCCTGGGACCGAGATCTTTTCCGACGCAGGCTCGGTGGCGCTGCGCACCAGGCCCATGAAGGAGTCGAAGTCTGTTTCCAGATAGGTCTTGTCCAGATCCCACCGGTATACGCGCATGTCCATCCCGTGTGGTCGCCTCGGGTATCATCACAAGCGTGAAACCGCCTTCTTCCCAAGCCCCTCCTCGCAACCTCCGGCACCTCTCCGACTCTGTCGACAGTGAGCTGCCGACGGACCACGGCGAAGGCGCTGCTGCGACGGAGGACCGGCCGGTTCGTGTGCACGATGCGGTCCAGACCCGTCGGCTCGCCACACGCCCCGATGCGGACCGGTACGTCACCCAGTGCCAGCTTGGTGTTGGCGGTGCCGGCGAGGTCAACCAGGTGCTCGATCTGGCGCTGAACCGCTTGGTTGCGGCCAAGCTGCTCCATGACCACCTCGCCGAGGATCCGGGCATGAACGCCCGCTTCTTGGCCGAGGCCCAGGTGCTGTCCCAGCTGGAACACCCCGGCATCGTGCCCGTCCACGACATCGGTCGGATGCCCGATGGGCGCTTCTTCTTCACGATGAAAGAGGTACACGGCGAGACCCTGCGCACCCTCATCGCCGAGCTGCACCGTGCCCGCCACGGGGGTCCCTTTGTGCCCACCCCCAACGGGTGGACCCTGCGCCGGCTCATTGCGGCCTTCCACACGGTCTGTGAAGCGGTCGCGTTTGCGCATCAAAAGGGCGTGATCCACCGGGACATCAAGCCCGAGAACGTGATGGTCGGCGACTTCGGCCAGGTGCACGTGGTCGACTGGGGTCTGGCGCTCATTCTTGCGGACCGCAACGCCGACGCCCAGCAATCGGGCAGCACCTCGGCGACGGGCGGCCGCAACCGCACCCGCTTTGGTGTGGCGGTTGGGACGCCTGCCTACATGCCCCCAGAACAGGCTGCTGGTGAGCGTGATCGCCTGGGTCCTTGGTCGGACGTGTGGTCCCTGGGTGCAACCATGTACGCGCTCTTGTACGGCCGGCCTCCCTACCGCGGCGACACCCCGAATGACGTGCTCGCCAAGGTGCAGAAGGGGCCGCCACGCCTGCCACGGGGCTCGCTGGTGCCTCCCGAGCTGGAGGAGATCCGAGACCGCTGCATGCAGATGGCGCCCGAAGACCGCTACCAGGACGCCAGGGAGCTGGCGCACGATCTGGAAGCGTGGCTGGAGGGTGCCCTCGCCCGCGAGAAGGCGCTGGCGTTGGTGCAGGAGGCCCGCACCCTGCGGCCGCCACTCGACCAGGCACGCAGCGAAGCCTCCCGCGCACGAGAGCGGGCCCGGGCGGCGTTGGTCGGGCTGCGCAGGACCGATGCGTTGGACGTCAAAGAGAAAGCGTGGGCCCTGGAAGACGAAGCCGCGCGCCAGTCCGAGCGGGTCGTCAAGCTGTACCAAGAGCTCGGCACCAAGGCCCGGCTGGCGCTCACCCAGGTGCCGGACCTCGTGGAAGCCCGCGCCTTGCTCGCGTCGGCCTACCGGGAGCGGGCCGAAGAGGCCGAGGCCCTCGGAGACCCCCGCTCAGTCCGTGAGTTCACGGACCTGCTGCGCAACTACGACGACGGGCAACATGCCGACTTCCTCCGGGCGGAGGGCGTGTTGGACTTGGTCACCCAGCCCGCCGGCGCGATTGCGCGGGTGTATCGCTACGAGCTGCGCGCTCGGCGCCTTCAGCTTGTCCCCACGATGGAGCTGGGTCCCACCCCCGTGCGGGGCCGCCGCCTGCCGGTGGGCAGCTACCTGTTTGAGCTGGTGCATCCCCTGTGCGAGACCGTGCGGCTGCCGGTCCAGATCAGCCGCGGCGAGACCTGGAGCACGGTGCCGCCCGGTGGGACGGTGCCGGAGCCGCTCTACCTGCCCGCGACCCGGCGGCTGCTGCCCTTCGAGAGGTACATTCCTGCCGGCTGGACCAGCATCGGAGGGGACTCCCAGGCCCCTGGTGCCCTCCCCCGTCAGCGCACGTGGGTGCCGGGCCTCGCGCTCGCCCACCGGCCGGTCAACCATCATGACTATCTTGCATTCATCAACGCACTCGGCAAAGAGCTCGGCCACGAGGCGGCCCAACAGCGGGTGCCCCGCATCGAGAATCGCCAGAGCCGCCAGTACCTGTTGCTGTACCAGCTGCGTCCCGACGGGCTGTGGTCGATGCCGACCGAAGCCGGAGGGGTGCGCATCGAAGCCGCCGCACCGGTGGTGGGCATCTCCTGGCACGACGCGCAGGCCTACTGCTTGTGGCTGACCGCCCGGACGCGGGTGAGCTGGCGCCTTCCCGGCGAGCTGGAGTGGGAGAAGGCGGCTCGCGGTGCGGACGGACGCCCGTTCCCGTGGGGCGCGCTCGCGGATCCGGCTTTCCTGTGCATGCAGGACTCCGCCCTCCCCTACGCAGGTCCGCCATCCGCCGACACGTTTGCTGTCGACACCTCGCCGTTTGGTGTGCACGGGCTCGGCGGGGGAACGCAGGACTGGTGCGCAGACAATTGGCGGCCGTCTGGCCCTCTGCGCCGTGGCAGTGCAGCGGTGCCCCCCAGTCCTCCGGTGGCGAGCGACATCCACGCCCGGCCCCACGCCCCCCGGCGCACGGTTCGCGGGGGGGCCTGGGACCTGCCCGCGGACTCGTGTCGATCAGCGGCGCGGAGTGCCTTGGGCAGCCACCGCACGGCGACCAATGTGGGCTTCCGGGTGTGCCGAAGCATCACCCCCGTGACCGAGACCTGAGCCACCGTCGGCGCGCATCACCCGGACCGCTTGAGTGGGCGAGAACACTGATCAGTGCTGGATCTTCTCTGGCGCATCGAAGCGGTACACGGTGCTGCCCGGCCGTGCCAGGAGCAGCTGGGAGGCCGCTTCGCGCTCCACCGCCCGCACATCTGCGCGCAACCCCCGGATCTGGCGCCGCAGTGCGGTGTTTTCCGACTCGACCTGGCTGCGGTGGGTGTCGATGGCCATCAGCCGCTGCTTGAGCTCGTGCCGACGCAGCAAGCCTTCTTCTCCCGCCAACGCAAACCAGACAGCGCCCACCACCATCACGGCAGGCAGCACGTTCCACAGCAGGCGTCGGAACAGGGCGGGCTGAGACGACATGGACGCTCGCTCTCCGCAGGTCGGGGGGAGACCGCAGGAGGGCCGGAGGGGAGAGGTTGTGCCAGTGCGGCGGGCACCACACCCGCACGGAGGCGATGCTGAAGACCGCCCGGCAGGTGGCGAATGGTAACACTTGACGTGGCAAGACTCAACCGACCTGAGCCTTCCATCCACACTGGTCGCTCCCGTCGCCCCCTCAGGCGCCTGGAGTCCCCTCCCCTGCGCCATAGTCAGCATAGGACTTCTCCTCGACCAGCCGGCTGCCGAGGGCGATGTTGATCGCGCGCTTGCGGTCGGCCCGGCCGTCATTGAGCCGGTAGACGCTGCGGGCCAATGCCACGAATTCGGGGCCGAAGCTCTGGCGCCGCTCCAGGTCGCGCAAGTCGTCTTCCACGTCCCAGAGCTGGGCGTTGACGGTGCACAAGCCTGTCCAGTCTGCGAGTTGGTCCATGGGCGTGTGGCCCTCTTCGGCCCATGCTTCTCGCAAGGCCGCGAGCTCGCGCTTCACATTGGCGACCTTTTGGGGGTCGGCGATGCGGGCCTCTTTAATGAGCAGGATTGTGACGCGGTCGACCACGTCGCCCAGGGGCATCTCCACCTTCATGTCAGCTCCAATGTCAGGTCTGGCTGGCTATCCGGTCGGCGAGGGCGTCGGCGACAAGGAGGGACACCGCGCTCCAGTCGCCGGTCTGGGGCTGCCGAAACACCGTCATGCTCGGGTACCACGGGCATGAGGTGCCTTCCTGACCCCACCGCCAGTCCGCCGGCCGGGACAGCAACAGCCAGGTCTCACAGCCCAGAGAGCCCGCCAGGTGCGCGGTTGCCGTGTCGGTGGTCACCACGATGTCTGCGGCCACCATCGCCGCAGCGGTGTCGCGGAACGCATCGGGTCCCCGATCGAGGGAGGGCCCGAGATCCAGCAGCCCTCGAGGTCCCTCCCCCCTCATGAGGGCGTCGACACCGTGCAGCTTCTGAATGCTGAACAGCCGGACGCCCTCGACATGCCCGAGCGGGGCAAAGGTGTGGAGGGGGGCCGAGCGGATGTGGTCCATGGCGTAGGCGGGGTTTCCGGACCATGCGAGGGCGACCCGGAGGCCAGGCCCGATGCGGTCGCGCCACTGGTCCACGGCAGCTTCCGAGGGCCGCCACAGGGGCAGCGCTTCACACAGCGTGCTGCCGTCCTCGCCCAGGACAGCGGGCAAGCTCATCAGCGCGATGACCCCACCAAACGTCTCGCCGAGCTCACCGTTGAGCGCGGCCTTTCTGTCCACGACCCGATCGACACCGGGCACTTGGCCGAGGAGATGGGCAAGCCGGGGGTGGGCCGCGAGCACCACTTCAGGCGCCCGAACGGCGAGGCGCGGCAAGAACCGGGCCCACTGAATCGCATCACCAAAGCCTTGCTCAGCGATGACCAACAGTGGCTTGTGGAGCGTGCTCCCGTCCCATGCTGGCCCCGGGAGGGCATCAACCCCGGGCCGTCGCAGCCGTGCCTCGTGCTCTGCAAAGCCCGCCGCAAACTGGCCCGAGCTCAGCAATGCCATGGCCCGGTTGGTCCGCAAGCGGGGCTCGTCGGGCATCACTTGCAGCACCGCGTCGAGCACCGCAATGGCGCCCGCGCAGTCGCCCATCGACATCAGAGTGTTGGCGAGGTTGGCGTGGTGTGCGAGCTCTTGGGGCTGTCTCGCGATGGCCTGTCGGTGGGCCTCGGCGGCGCCTTCCAGCGCAGCGACCGCCCACCGCGCCCGGCCCAGCGCGCCCCACAGCACGGCGCTGTCTGGCAGCACCTGCAAGCCCTGCTCCAGCACCCCACAGGCTTGGGATCGGCGGCCTTGGGACCGCAGCGCTCCGGCCAGCCCGACCCAGGCACCCTCACAGTGGCCGTCTCGCCGCAGGGCCTCCCGGAACGCACCGTCTGCACCTTCGGGCTTGCCGTCCGCCAAGAACGCCTCACCCAGGTCACTCCACGCATCCGCTCGATCCGGCTCTGCCTCCACTCGCTCGAGTGCCCGCAGCAAGGGGGTCAGGCTGGCGTTGTTCATCTCTGCCTCGGGCGCATGGACGCTGCACCACATATGCCGACCGTGGCCGGCTTGGCCCGTGGCCGGCGATGCGGGAGGTGGCTGATGCTGGTCTGGTTGTGGGTGCTCACCGCTCAAGCCGAGACGGTCGCCGCTGCATTTCCTCCACCGAAAGGCGCCATGGTGGCCCCAAAGTCGGCGTTTGGGCGCTGGCTGGGTGCACGTGAGCTCCGACCTGAAGGCACCCCGGTCCGGACCCACAAGGGGGACACGGTCGGCGCCCCTCACTCCGCTGCAGAAGTGCGGGTCGTGGATCTCCCCTTGGTGGCGGGGGACCTCCAGCAGTGTGCCGACACGGCCTACCGGCTGCGCGCCGAGTTCTTGCGGGAGCAGAGCGCCGCAGACATCACCTTTCACGCGACCAATGGTCAGGCCTTGCCTTGGACCCGCTGGTCACAGGGTGAGACCACCACGTTGCGCGGCAACTCGCTGGTGTGGGGGCCCGCGAGCCCCCGAAAGGCCGGCTGGGAGGGCTATCTGCGGGAGCTCTTCACCTATGCGGGCACGCTGTCGCTGGAGCGCTTGGACACGGTGCCGGCACAGGCCCCTCGGGCCGGCGATGTGGTGGTGTCCGGCGGGTCACCAGGGCACGCCATCGTTGTGCTGGACGTGGCTCGGACGGCCGATGGGGACTGGCTCATGGTGGTGGGCGAGGGCTTCATGCCAGCCCAAGACTTCCATGTGCACCCGGGCCCTGTCGACGGTTGGTGGCCGTGGCACCCCCAGACTGGACTGGCGCTGCCGTGGTGGCCCCTGCCGGTCGAGGGTTTGCGTCGCTGGAAAGACTGATCAGCACGTCATCTTGATGGCGATCGGTCTCTCGACTTTCTCACTCGGCGCCGTCCGCTCCGCCGCTCCCACCACCGCCCGCCAGCCGAGCCTCCGTCGCGATGGCGAGGCGGTTCAGCCCGTAGCCCCGCGCCAGATCCATCACTGCGACGACCCGCCCGTGATCGACCTGTTTGTCGGCCTTGATGACAATCATGGTGCCCTTGTCTTTCTTCGCGATGCCCGCGAGGTGGGCCCGAAGATCAGCGAGCGACGAGGGCTCTTTGTTCAGGTGGATCGACCCGTCAGCCCGCACCCAGATCTTCACGTCGTCCCGCTCGCGGATGATGGTGTCGGCGGACGACTCGGGCAGCTCCACTTCGATGCCCGGCGACGTGATGAACGTCGTCGAGACCATGAAGAAGAGCACGAGCTGGAAGATGATGTCGATGAGCGGCGTGACATCGACCAGCGTGGCCGGCCGCCGTCGATTGGAGAAATTCACGCAGCGCTCCCACCCTGGTCCGGGGTGCCGCCTTGGCCGGGCTCCTTGGCAGCGACCAGATCCAGGACCTGGAGGGACACAGTCTCGAGCTCCATCACCAGCGAGTCGACGGAGCCCAGCACCCACCGATGGGCCACCACGGCCGGGATGCCGACGCTGAGGCCAGCCAGCGTGGTGATGAGCGCTTGGGAGATGCCGCCGGCGAGGCTGCCGACCATGCCCATGCCTTGATCTTGGATGACCTCAAAGGTCTGAATCATGCCCCAGACCGTGCCCAAGAGGCCGAGCAGCGGCGCAATTGCAGCCATCGTCCCGAGGATGTCGGCGCCCAGTTCCAGATCGGCCGCTTCCCGGCGCCCGATCTCTTCGAGCCGCTCCTTGATGTGGCCCCGCGCGCCGCCCCGGGCCTCGATGGCGACCGCCACCACCCGTGCTGCCGCGATGCTGTCCTGCTTGCGGCAGACCGTGAGCGCGTCCGCATGGCGCCCCTGCTTCACGAGGTCTTCGATCTCCACGACGAAGGACCGAGGGGCGATGCGGGACTGGCGCAGCATGGCCAGCCGCCACAAGAACACGGTCAGGGCGACCAAGCTCACAAGGGCGATGGGGACCATCACGGGTCCACCAGACTGCAAGAACTCCATCAGCTCACCCAAGGGGCCCTCCTCGGCCAGGCACCGCGCTCGGCATGTCGCGGGGCTGCCCGCTGCGCACCACCGACCGCGCGCTGTGGCTATCCTGTCGGTGGGTCTTTCGGAGATGGTGCACGCGTGGGAGCCAACCCCAGAGCCCGCTGCTTTGTTCTGCTGTTGTGGGTCTTGGGTGCGCTGGGGCCGCTCAGGGACGCAGTGGCCTCGAACTCAAGGGTGCCGACCGGCCCACTGCACCGGGTGCTCCTGTCTGAGGCCTTGGAACCCGACCTGCGCCAGAAGCTCGAGCTGGTCACCGCCTTGAGGGACTGGGCGGACAGCCAAGGCTTTGTGCTGCGGCGCACCTACGGCCGCATCGGCGCCGAGCACCGGCATGTGTTGTACGTCGTGGTGGCCTGCGACCCGCTGTCCTTCACTCCCCGGACGCGCTGGGTGCCCGGCCAGGGCCACCTCGTGTGGTTCACCACCCCTTCATCGACCAAAGCCCTTGCCCAAGCTGGGCAGTGGGAGCGGGACGGCGACGATGTGCACATGCGGGAGGCGCCCGCCTGGACCGCGCTCACCATTGGCTCCCCGCCCTTGCTGCCCCACATGCTGGCGTGGGCGCCCGGCGAGCTGGCCGCCACCTTGATCCACGAGCTGGTCCACCAGACGGTGTGGTTTCCCGCCGATGAGGCGTTCAGTGAGAGCCTCGCCACCTTCATCGGGAACGCCGCATCCGACGAGTTTCTCGCCCACGTGCTGGGTGGACAGGGCGCCGCCCTTCGAGACGCCCAAGCGGAGCGTGCCGAACTGGACCGCTGGCACCAGGTCCTCCGCGAGACCCATGGACTGCTCGATGCGATCTACACCGACGCCGCCTTGAGTCTTGACGACAAGCTGCACGCCAAGTCCAGGGTGTTTGCGACGCTCCCCCGGCGAGTGGCAGGTGCCGGGTTTGCGCATCCGGAGCGCTTTATTGCAGAGGCGCAGCGGGGTCGCTGGAACAACGCCCGGATGCTGGAGCACCAGTCCTACACCAACCACGACGAGCTCTTTTCTGCGGTTCTCCAGCGCTGTGGTGCGGTGGCACCGATGCTGTCCGCCCTGGCCGACCTCTCTCGCCGGCGACCTCGGGCCCCGCCGGTCGCTGTGCTCCAGCAGCTGCTGGACGACGGGGCCCTCTGTTCCAATCTTTGAACATCGTTAGATATTGGATGTTCGGAAATTTCGACACAGAAGCGGCACCCTGGCGCCGATGTCGTGCTTCCATTGGGTCACCGGTCGTGGGCCCCAAAAAACTGTCCTTCTACGAGGCTGATGAACAGGACATCTTCGCGCATTCCTTGCCCAAAATACGCTCTGTGTGCGGTCAGTGCTCTTGCAGCAGCACGGTCTGTCCGTTTCCTGGCACGACCCTTGCAACCCAGGAGAGCGGATGTCGGAAGAAGGAGCACCCATGGCCAGCGCTGCACGACGAGTGACCAAGAAGCAGGGCGAGGGCAACCCGCTGCTCAACAAGTACCTCAAGCGGATGGGCCAGATCCCTCTGCTGTCCCGCGAGGACGAGGTCGAGGTTGCCCGACGCATTGCGGAAGATGGTCCCGACAGTGAGATCGCCAAGCAGGCACTCATCTCTGCCAACTTGCGCCTGGTGGTCAGCATTGCCAAGCAATACGGCTACCGCGGCCTGCCGCTGTCCGACCTGATCCAGGAAGGCAACATCGGCTTGATGAAGGCGGTCGAGAAGTTCGACTGGACCCGCGGCTTCAAGTTCTCCACCTACGCGAGCTGGTGGATTCGCCAGAGCATCGTTCGGGCCATCGAGTCCCAGGTCCGCACCATTCGCATCCCGATCTACAAGCTCGAGATTGTGAACCAGGTGCACTACACCCAAAAGGTGTTGGCCCGGAAGCTGGGTCGCGAAGCCACGGTGTTTGAGGTCGCTGCGCAGCTTGAGATCGAGCCCACGAAGATCGAAGAGCTGATGCGGCTCACCAAAGAGCCCATGAGCATCGACACCCCCGTGTCCGCCGACGGCGACAGCACCATCGGCGACTTCATTGAGGCCGAAGATGTGGTGGCGCCCGGTCAGTCCTTCGACTGCGCCGACCTCCGCGAGGAGCTCTGCCAGGCCCTGGCCACGCTGACCTGCCGCGAAGAGACCGTGGTGCGCATGCGCTACGGCATCGGCGAGCCCACTCGCTACTCGCTCGAAGAGATCGGCTCCCGGTTCAACCTGACCCGCGAGCGCATCCGCCAGATTGAGCTGAAGGCCATCCGGAAGCTCCGCGGCCAGAAGCGCAATGTCGAGCTGGTTGCCCACCTCGGCTGAGCGGAACACACTCGCGGGGTTGGCAGCGCAACCCAGGTGACGGGGCCTTCGGGGCCCCGTCTCGCGTTCTTGGACGGGGTGGATACAGTGGGGGCCACTTCGGAGGTCCACCATGCCCGCGCCCACTGCTTCTGACCCCACCTCGGCCGACGCCAAGGCCCAGCTCAACGGTGCCATCGCGCCGATCTTGGCCCATCTCGCGGGGGCCGCGGTCGAGGACCCGGCTGCGCTCAAGGCCCAGCTCGACGCTGCGTTCCCCCTCGCCGGGCCGCTGGTCCAGCAAGTCCGCGACATGGTCATCGCTGGGGTGGGTGCGGGCTGGCTGGTGCCTCGGGAGAACGCCGGCATCCGCTTTGGCCGGTTGGCCAAGGCGACGCCCGCCAGCCATGACTATGTCGTGGACGCCGTGCTGATGCAGGGTCCGGGCCCAGGGCACACCCATCCCAATGGCGAAGTGGATCTGTGCTTCGCGCTGGACGGCGCCCCGCAGTTCGACGGCAACCCAGCGGGCTGGACCGTCTACGGACCGGGCACATGGCACGTGCCCACCGTCTCCGGCGGCACAATGGCCATTCTGTACTTTCTGCCCGGCGGCGCGATTCGGTTTGAGCCGCGCCCGGGGTGATCAGTCCGCGGTCTCGGCGGCGTAGCCGGCCGCGTCGAGCAAGCTGTCCAGCTCGCCCATGTCGCTGATCTGGATCTTGAACAACCAGCCGCCCGCGTAGGGTTCCCGGTTGACCAGATCCGGCTCGTCATCGATGGCGCCGTTGACGGCCACGATGGTGCCGGACACGGGCGCGTAGATGGAGCTGACCGCCTTGACGCTCTCAATCTCTGCGGCTTCGTCGCCCTTCTCAAGCTCGGCGTCCTCGTCGGGCATGTCGACGAAGACCACGTCGCCCAGGCTTTCTTGGGCGTGATGGGTGATGCCAACCACCGCCACGTCACCTTCGACGCGAACCCACTCATGGCTGGATGTGTACTTGAGTTCACTGGGGATGGACATGTTGGTCTCCACGATTGGCTGGCCGGCTCAGTAGTCCCGGCGAAAGAAGGGTCCCTTGACCACGGTGGCCTTGGCTATCCGGCCGCGAACGTCGATCTCGTGGACGGTGCCCGGTCGGCCCTGGCCCCGCGGAACATAGGCGAGCGCGATGTTGTCGCCGCGGGTGGGGGAGCGGCTGCCCGACGTCACGACGCCGCGAGCCTCGCCACCGACAAGCACCGGGTGGCCATGGCGGGCGATGCGCTTGTCGACCACCATTGAGATGAGCGCGCGGGGTACACCGGCCTCGCGCTGGGCGGCGAGGGCTGCCTTGCCGACGAAGCTGTCCTTGGCCATCTTGACGGTCCAGCCCAGCATGGCTTCCCAGGGGGTGGTGTCGTCGTCGATGTCGTTGCCGTACAGGCACATGCCGGCTTCGAGGCGAAGTGTGTCGCGGGCACCCAGTCCGATGGGTGCGATGCCCTCGGGTGCGCCGGCTACCATCAAGGCGTCCCAGACCGCGCGGGAGCGGTCCGCCGGAACAAAGATCTCAAAGCCGTCTTCGCCGGTGTAGCCAGTGCGCGCGACGATGCAGCCGGACACACCGGCGACCTCGGCCGCGCAGTGCCAGTAGTACGTCAGATCTGCGATCGGTGCGGAGGTCAGCCGACTGAGGACAGCGACAGCGTGGCGGCCTTGGATGGCGATCTGGCCCCACTGGTCGCCCTCGTCGACAAAGCTGACTTCATTGGGCAGGGGGTTGTGGGCCACCATCCACGCGAAGTCCTTGTCGCGGTTCGATGCGTTGACACACACCAGCACGTCGTCGTCGGCGATCCGGTAGACGATGAGATCGTCCACGATGCCGCCCCGCTCGTTGCACATGGGGCTGTACTGGGCTTGGCCGTCGACCAGATCCATGCCGTTGGTGACCAAGGCGCGGACGGCTTCGAGCGCCCGGGATCCCCGCACCCGCACTTCGCCCATGTGGGAGACATCAAACAGGCCGACGCCCTCTCGCACCCGGCGATGCTCGGCGAGGGTGCCCTCATACTGCACCGGAAGGTGCCAGCCCCCAAAGTCGATCAGGCGCCCGCCTGCAGCCTCATGGGCATCAAACAGCGGTGTGCGCTTGAGCGCGGACTCGGTCTCGGCCATGGGCCCTCCCTCAGGGATCGGGCCGCTGTTCTACCACGCTGGCGGCGGCCAGGAGCACACTTTGACCCCAACCAAACCGGCCGACTTTGGCGGCAGGATCGGGGCTGCCGGTGGGCGCGCGGGATCGAGTAGACTCCCGACCCTCCGCGCCCTCCCCTACCAATGCGGTCTCGCCTCGAGGTCCTGATGCCCGACCAGTCGTGTTTTCCCGCCCCCTTTCTCACGCGGCACGTCGGCCCGAGCCCCGCGCAACAAGCTGCGATGCTCGAGACCCTCGGCGTCGACACGCTCGACCAGCTCATCGATGAGGCGGTGCCGTCGGGCATTCGCTCCCGGGCCCCGCTCGCGCTGGGCCCCGCGCTGTCCGAGCGCGAAGCCCTCGATGTGCTCGCCGGCATGGCTGCCCAGAACGTCGTGGCACGCTCATTTCTCGGCTATGGCTACCACGACACCGTCGTGCCGCCGGTGATCCTCCGCAACGTGCTGGAGAACCCGGGCTGGTACACCGCCTACACGCCCTACCAAGCGGAGATCTCCCAGGGTCGCCTCGAAGCGCTGCTGGTCTTCCAGACGATGGTGGAGGACCTGACGGGCATGGCCATCAGCAACGCCAGCTTGCTCGACGAGGCCACCGCGTGCGCCGAAGCGATGACGATGGCCCACCGGCTGAGCCCCGGCAAGCGGGACACCCTGCTGGTGGCCGATGATGTACATCCCCAGTCCATTGCGGTCATGCGCACCCGGTCGGTACCCTTGGGCATTGAGCTTCGGGTTGTGCCCGCCGCAGAGCTGCTGGAACGCGCCACGGACAGTGACGTGTATGGCGCGCTGGTGCAGCTTCCCGCGACTGACGGCACCGTTCGTGACTACACGAAGTTGGCCGAAGCGCTGCACGCCCAGAAGGCCCAGCTGTGTGTGGCGACGGATCTCCTCGCACTCACCGTGATCACCCCGCCTGGCGCAATGGGGGCCGACATCGTGGTCGGCAACACCCAGCGCTTCGGGGTGCCCCTTGGCTATGGCGGCCCCCACGCGGCCTTTCTTGCGACCGCGGACGCCCACCGACGCAACCTGCCCGGGCGGGTGATCGGCATCAGCAAAGACGCAAACGGCAAGCCGGCGCTGCGCATGGCGCTCCAGACCCGGGAGCAGCACATCCGTCGGCAAAAGGCCACGTCCAACATCTGCACGGCACAAGTGCTCCTTGCGGTCTGTGCAGGGCTGTACGCGGTCTGGCACGGTCCGGAGGGGCTCACCGCCTTGGCCCGCCAGCTTCGGGACTACGTCGCTCGGCTCGGTGCTGCGGCGGCCGGTGCTGGGGCCGCAGTCTCCGATGCTCCGCACTTCGACACGCTGCATGTGGACCTCGGCACGCCCGCTGGCCAGAAGGCGGCCATCGCGGCTGCACTGGCCGCCGGCTTCAACCTGCGGGCTCACGGAAACAGCGGGCTCATCATTGCGCTCGACGAGCGCACCGATGTGGCCTGCCTCGCTCAGCTTTGCGCCGCCCTCGGCTGGGACTGGCCAGAGAGCGGCTCGGCTGCGCCACTGCCGGCCCCCCTCGCGCGCACCAGCACCTTCCTCCAGCACAAGACCTTCCACGCCCATCGGTCCGAGACCCAGATGCTGCGGTACCTGTCGAAGCTGCAGAAGAAGGACATCGCGCTGGACACCAGCATGATCCCGCTGGGCTCATGCACCATGAAGCTCAACGCCACCGCCGAGATGATTCCGGTGACCTGGCGGGGCTTCGGGGGCATCCATCCATTTGCGCCCCGGGACCAAGCACTCGGCTATGCGGCGCTCTTCGCCGACCTCGAAGCGTGGCTGGGTGAGATCACAGGCTTCGACGCCGTGAGCTTGCAACCCAATGCGGGCTCCCAGGGTGAGTATGCCGGCCTGCTCGCCATTCGCGGCTGGCACGCGTCCCGTGGTGCGTCCCACCGAGACGTCTGTCTCATCCCCACGTCCGCCCACGGCACCAACCCGGCCAGCGCGGTGATGGCGGGCATGCGCATCGTGCCAGTCGCCTGCGATGACAACGGCAACATCGACATCGAGAACCTGCGTGCCCAGGCCACGAAGCACAGCGACAAGCTGGCGGCGCTGATGGTGACCTACCCGTCCACCCACGGGGTGTTCGAAGAGGGGATTCGCACCATCTGCGAGATCATCCACCAGAACGGTGGTCAGGTCTACATGGACGGCGCGAACATGAACGCGATGGTGGGTCTCGCCCGCCCGGCTGAGATCGGCGCCGACGTGCTCCACCTCAACCTCCACAAGACCTTCTGCATCCCCCACGGCGGCGGTGGTCCGGGCATGGGGCCCATCGGTGTGCGCGCCCACCTCGCGCCCTTCCTTCCCGGGAGTGACGTGGTGAAGGGCGTTGGCGGCGACCAGTCCTGCGGCTCGATCAGCGCTGCGCCCTGGGGCTCGCCGAGCATCCTGCCCATCTCGTGGGCCTACATTGCGATGATGGGCGCCGAGGGACTGACCGACGCCACCAAGGTCGCCATCCTCAACGCAAACTACGTGGCACGGCGCTTGGCCGGGCACTTTGAGGTGCTGTACCGCGGGTCGAGTGGCCGGGTGGCCCACGAGTGCATCTTGGACCTCCGCCACTTCAAGAAGCTGGGCGTCGGCGCTGAAGACGTGGCCAAGCGGCTGATGGACTTTGGCTTCCACGCCCCCACGCTGAGCTTCCCGGTCGCCGACACATTGATGGTGGAGCCGACCGAGAGCGAAGACCAGGGCGAGCTGGACCGCTTCATCGAGGCGATGATCACCATCCGGGGTGAGCTTCAGGACGTGGCCGACGGACGCATCGCTGCGGCCGACAGCCCCCTGCACCACGCGCCCCACACGGCAGAAGTGGTGATGGCCGATGACTGGACCCGTGCGTATAGCCGCACCCAAGCCGCGTTCCCGGCGGACTGGCTGCGCGATCAGAAGTACTGGCCGCCGGTGGGTCGCGTCGACAATGTCTGGGGCGACCGACACCTGTTCTGTTCATGCAATGCGTGGGACCTCATCGAGACCACCGTCTGAGATGGAGGGGCGATGCAGTCTGTTGGGCTGCATCCCCTGCCCTCAGTCGTCGGAGCAGATCCCGCCGCCCACGCTGTCCTCGATGACGACGTCGATGCCCGCCGGGTCTGCCCGGTCGACGTTGACGGCGCAGGCATCGGGGTCGGTGTGGCGAATGGTGGCATTGCGCACCGTGAGGTCCAGGTCCTGGATCCAGAGCGCGCCCGGCACGCCACCGCCTGCGTACTCCAGTGTGAAGCCGTCGAGCACGGTGCGCTCCGCCGAGGCCAGCTCGCCCAAGCGAAGACCCTTCCAAGCCCCCGCAATGGAGGCGTCTGCCGGTCCAAAATAGACCGGGTTGTCGGCGGCCTCGTCGAGAATGAGCGCGGCTTCACCGGCGCCCGTGCCGACCAACAGGGCCTTTCCGGACGAAAAGCGGAGCTGCGTGCCCGCGTCGATGCGGACGTCCGCGGGAAGTGCGGCGCTGCCCCGGAGCAGGATGGACTCCTCCACAATGTAGGGCAGGCCAAAGTTGCGCCAGACGCCCGGCTCCGAGACCACCGCTTGCTCAGCATTGCGGGCCACAACATGGATGCTGTCGTCGGGAATGCCGTCCAGCGAGTTGTCTTGGATGTTCAGCGTCAGCTCGGAGAGGTCGGTGAGGGTGTGGGCCGCGACAAAGATGGACTGGTCACATTCTTGGACCAGGATGGTCTGTCCTGGGCTGTCGATGCGCCCCCGATAGCGCCCGCCCAGGCCCGCACCTTGGCAGCTCTGCAGCCGCAGATCGGTGAAGCGCAGGGTGGCCATGCCGAATTCCAGCATCGCGGCACCCTTGCCTCCGCCATTTTCCATCGTCAGGTAGTCGAGCTGAAGAGCGTCAGGCAGAACGCCTTCCACCACTTCCACTTGACCCCAGGCCCCCCGACGCTCCGCCTCAGCAGCCCCAAAGACCACCCGGGAGGTCTCGGTGCCTTGGACCATGAGCCCGGCGCCGCCGCCGCCGGCTCCGACGACAATGCCCTTGTTCTCGGCAAAGAGCAGCACCGTGCTGGGACCGATGGTCAGGATGGCCGGGTCCACCGCGGTGCCGCCGAGCTTGATCGTGTCCTCGATCCAGTAGGGCACGCCGAGGTCCTCCCAGGTCGTCGCTACAGCGAGGTCTTCGCGCCAGACGCGCACGCGGTCGTCGAAATTGCCGGTGTAGTCGCTGTCTTCGGTGGGGAGGGCATGGGCGAGGTCGACGTGCGCGCACGCCGGAAGACCATTGCCGGTCAGCCTCAGGCCCCGAGCACCCGCCATGAGCTGCGCTTCATCCTCCAGCCGCAGGCCGCAGCTCTCGGCACCTTCGATGTGCAGGCCATCCACAGTGAGCTCGCCCGCTTTGGCATAGACCCCCCCCTTCGTGGCGGTGCCCCCATTGAGCACGACGAGGTTGTGAAGCTCGGCGGCCAGGGTGTTCCCCAGAAGGAAGAGCCCCTTCCACTTGCCGGTGCCCGCTTCGACAGTGCGCAGGGTCACCGGCGCCTCGGGCGTGCCCAGTGCCACAAGGCTGGCCGGCGCATCCTCGCCGCCGATCTCCAGCCCGAGCCCCTCCAGAAACTCGACGGTCACGCCCTCTGCAAGGGTCAGCGTGCCTTGGTCCACCTTCACATCGCAAGTGACCTGATGCACGGTGCCCGGTGGGCCCCAGGTCTCGTCCGCGGTGATGCGCCCGCAGTGCTCCTCGTACACGATCTCATCGGAACCATCGCCGGAGCTGCCATCCGGATCCGTGTCGGCACCATCGCCCACGAGCGCACCCGTGTCGCGCTCCAAGCCGTTCGAGGACTTCGGCTGCCCGTCGTCTGTGCATCCCCCCAAAGTGCCGACAACTAGCCAGCTCACCATCGACAATCGTTCCCAACCCAGCATCCGGGACTCCCAAGTGGTCAGTTCACACGGCCGCGCGCTCAACTTGGATACACTGTACCGCTCTGGATCGCACGGTCTTGTCCTGAAGAATGCTCGTGTGCGTCCCACAGCCCCGGAGGACGTGGTGAGCTGGCCGACCACCCGCGAGCAAGACCAGCACGACCGACAGCGCCACCGTGTCGCGATGATGGGGGTCGGTGTTGTCTTTGCGGTGACCGGCGGGGCCATCTTGGGCTTTGCCGGGCGCATGGTGGACGCCGGGATGGGCTTTGGGGTCGTGCCCATGGGGCTCTTGCTGTTGGTCGGTGGGATGGTCTTGGCCTGGCGAGGCCACACGACCGACACGAGTCCCGATGAGGGCCTGCCCCGTTGGGAAGACCTGTCGGCCGAAGATCCCCGAAAGGGTCGGTCCCTGGCCGCACGTCGGCGGACTTGGGCGTTTGGTGTAGCGCTGTGGGGGGCAGGTTGGGCCGTCGCCGCCGGGCTGACCTACATCGCACGGGACACCCCAGCGGCGGTGCGCATGGTGCTCTTCATTGTGCCCAGCATTGGGGGCGTTGTGTTGGGTTCTCAACACACGCGGCGTCACAACGGCACGGATGCGTTTCCGGATCAGTAGCCAAGCTGATGCGCTCAGCGCCCGATGAAGCTCGCCTCAAACGCCAGCACCCGAGCCCGCTCGGCTTCGTCTGCCGCGAGAATGCCGCTCTCGACCAACAAGCGGAACTCCCGCTGGAGGTTGGTGCTGCACAGGTAGGTGCCGTCGGTGTTGATTGTGAACCGAACGCCGGCCTCGATGAATGCGCCCAGGATGAAGCGAAACTCTTCAAGGTGGCGGACAGCGCGGGTGTGTAGGTTGGACGTCGGACATATCTCCAACACCGTGCCGGCGTCGGCGAGGCGCTGGAGGGCCTCTTCGTTGTAGGCCGCGCGCACCCCATGGCCGATGCGGTCCGGCTTGAGCTTCTTGAGGACCGCGATGACCCCTTCGCCCGACGTGTTGCTGGTCTCGCCGGTGTGGATGGTCGTGCCGAGCCCCGCGTCCCGGGCCCGCTGGAAGATCTTGCCGTAGATGTCGACCTCATCGGCCAGCTCGATGGCTCGGGTCTCGGTGCCCGCCAGGTCGATGCCGACCACGCCCCTGGACTGGTACTTGATGGCCTTGTCGAGGATCACTTCGTTGATCTCGGGCTCAAACTCTCGAGCAAGACAGAACATCAGCCCCGCCTTCACGCCGTACTCCAGACAAGCCCGGTCCATCCCGCGCAGCGCCGCATGGATGATGTGGTCCAGGTCCCGCTGGCCGCCGAGGTTGCGCTTCATGGGGTTGAAGCGCAGCTCGATCTGTTCCACCCGGGAGCCGCGGTACTCTTTGCCGATGATCTCGTACACCGACCGCTCGATGGCAGCGGGTGAGCTCTGGATCTTCTCCGTCCAGACGTGGAGGATCTTCAGGTAGTCGTCGAGGGACTTCACCTTGCGGGGGTCCACCGTGACCAAGTCCACAAACTCCCAGTAGTCCTTGACGGGGAGCTTGAAGCCTTGTTGATGGGCGATGGACCACATGATGTGCGGGGCCACCGAGCCGCCGACGTGGATGTGCAGGTCACACAGGGGGGTGGAGGGCTTCACATCCAGCATCGGTCTCTCGGAGTTCGCAGTGGCTCAAGTCCCTGTCGGATCGCCGCGGATGCTGTCGTAGTCAAACAACGCATGCACCTTCACGCGGGCGCCGGGTCCGAGGACCTTGGCGTAGCAGGCCAGCCGGCTTGTGGGTTCCAGCGGACGGCCTGGCTTGCGGTCATTGCCCTCGTGGGGGTCGCCGCGGACCAAGGCGTCCATGCTCTCTTGCTCAGCGTCGGTCAGTGGGCTCAGGCCGCTGTCGTCCAGCACTTCCACACGGCACATGGCGCAGCCACCATCGGGACACGTGCCGCCCGCCCGGCGACCGGTGCTGATGGGCGACTCGAGCGCTTCGCTGGCCATCAGCAGCGAGTAGTGCTCTTCGACATTCAGCGTGCGCTCGGTGCCGTCGGGCAGCAGGTACGTGACCTGATGCCGCACGATGTTGCGCTCTGGCCGGCCCATGCCGAGCCGGGCCTTGAGCTTGTTGCGGATTCCGAAGGGGGTGAAGCCCACGGGCTGCTCCTTGTGCGGGGTGGCGTCCCGGCAGCCGCCAGAGACTGGGCGTGGGCCCTATCCTGCGCCGTACACCGTGCCGGCCGCTTCCTCTTCGCGCTCGATCCGCTCCAGGCTGTCGACCAGGAAGTCGAAGGCGTCCTGGACATTGTCGGAGCGATGGAAGAGGGACAGGTCCTTCGCGGAGATGGTGCCCCACTTGAGCAAGGCTTCCATGTTGATGACCTCATCCCAATAGTCGCTGCCGTAGAGCACCGTCGGGAAGGGCTTCTTGATCTTGCCGGTCTGGCGGAGGGTGAGGCTCTCGAAGAGCTCATCCATCGTGCCGAAGCCACCGGGCATCAGCACGAGGGCCTTGGCCAGATAGAGGAACCAGTACTTCCGCGTAAAGAAGTAATGGAACTCAAAGGCCAGCTCGGGGGTGACGTACTTGTTGACCTTCTCCTCGAAGGGCAACGAGATGCCGAGACCGACGCTGCGACCGCCGGAGACGAGGGATGCGCCGCGGTTGGCGGCTTCCATGATGCCCGGCCCTCCGCCCGTCGAGACGTAGTACCGACGCTTGGACTGGCGGTTCATGTCCCACTCGGTCATCCGGCGGGCCAGCTCCATCGTCTGGTCGTAGTAGGGCGCGAGGAGCAGCTTGGCCCGGGCGTCCTTGAGATCCCGCTGCAGCTGGGCGCGGGCGTGTTCTTCTTGGGTGCGCTGAAGCTCCCGCTCCAGATGATCCACGAGATCGCGGGCCACCGCCACGGGCTTTGCGCGGGCCGAGCCGAAGAAGACGATGGTGTCGTACACTCGCTCGTTCAAGAAGCGCTGCCGCGGCTCCTCGTACTCACACATGATCCTGATGTGCCTCGCCGCGGGGCTGTTCAGGAAAGGGAGGTTCTTGTAGGCCTTCTCGGGACCTTTGCTCATGCGCTTCTTCCTCATCAAGGGGCAAGGTCACAAGCTAATGGACCTGGGCACCCGCTGCACACAAACGACGGCCCCGCCCTGCGGCTGAGCCCCTCGCATATTTTGGTGGCACCGGTGACACCCGCCCCAGGCGGTGGTGTTTCAGCAGGCAACTGAACGGTCGGCGCTGGCCCCGGAGTCCCCGGAGCTGCGCGCCTCTCCCCGTCCCTGTTCAGACCCTGGAGGAGACATGAGCCTGTCCCGTGCGGCCATCGCGGCCCTGAGCATTGGTGCCCTGTCCAGCGGCTGCATCGTCTACGACTACGGCTGCGAGACTGACGACAAGTTGCAGAACGCCGAGGATGACGCGGACACCGTCGTCGAGATTCCCGATGGCGACAGCGACGATGGTGAGGATCTGGAGGTCGCTCCTGCGCTGTTCCTGAGCCCCGATGCGGTCGCACCCGGCGCCTATCTCATCACGTCCTTGGCCCTCGAGAACGCTGATGTGGACTTCGTCTTCGCAGACATCGCGGCGCTGTCCTTCGGGGACACGGTGGCCGTGTGCAGCCAGCAAGTGCGCACCGACGAGCTGCTGCTGTCCTTGGCCGCGGATGGCGGTGCGGCGCTGGGCTTCGTCGACTTGGAGATCACCCTGGCCGACGGCAGCATCTTGGTGGTCACCGATGCCCTTGAGATCGTCGGCGATGGACTGGTGGACGATGTCGAAGACACCGGTGGGGGCGGCTTTGTGGACGACACCCCGGACGACGAGATCGTGGACGAGGACACCAACCCCTGCGGCGGATGACCAGCCCCCGTGGGGGTGCGATCAGGGGGCGAGCAGGGCCGCACCGCGGAGTTGGAGCAGCGGATCTTGGACGAGGCGGACCGGCACGTCGGCCACCGCGTCCATCACCGGTCCCGGCGCCTTGAAGCCCCGCAGGAACGCACCATCGAGCAGCGACCACGCCATCCGGGGGGCCACCCCGCCGCACAGCCAGACGCCGCCCGTGGCCAGCACGGTCAGGCACAGGTTGCGGGCGCACACCCCCAGCAGCTCCGCGAAGATCTGGCCGGCCTCCGCGCACGCGGGGTCGTTGGGGTGGGCCGAGACCAGGGCAGCCCGCTCGGCGTCCGTCCGCAGTCCGGACAGGGCCTCGATGACGGCCACGTCCGGCTCGTGGTGGTGCTGGGCAAACCGCAGCAACCGACCCAGTCCCGGCCCGCTCAGCGCGTCTTCCCACTCTGGGGCCCGCCCAAGATCGGCGCGCAAGAAGGCCACCAAGCCTTGGTGGCGTGCGGTCAGGGGTGAGATCAGCTGGTGCCCACCCTCGCCGGGGTAGGGTTGACCCCCGATGCGCAGCGAGACCCCCAGCCCGGTGCCGATGCCCATCACCACCGCCGGTCCGTCGGGAACCGCCGCTCCAGCAACAATGTCCACCAGCTCGGAGGCGGGCACTTCGGGCAAGCCTGCCGCGGCCGCTTCAAGATCGTTGCACAGGCGCCCGGGCAGCGAGATGCTGTCCAGATCGACGGTCCAATCGACGTTGGTGAGGGTCAGACGGCGCCCCCGGACCGGTGCTGCGACAGCAAGGCTGACCGCACGCAAGGGGCCGCTGCCCATGTCCTGCGCCCAGTCGAGCACGTCGGGGAGCGGCGGGAGCCCTGCGCTGGGGATGCTGCCGAGCACCCGCAGCCCGTCAGGGCCGGACACTGCGAACCGTGCGTTGGTGCCGCCGATGTCACCGACCAGTGCGCCACCGCTCATGCCTGTGTTCCCGCACGGACCGCCGCTTCGACGTCCGCGATGGTCTTCGGGATGGCTGCCGTGAGCACCCGGGGCTCGCCATCGGTGATGCACACGTCATCTTCGATGCGGATGCCGATGCCCCGGAAGCGCTCCGGCGCTTGCTCATCGTCCGCCGGCACATATAGCCCTGGCTCGATGGTCAGTACCATCCCGGGCTCCAGCGGGCGGCTCTGGCCAGCGCGGTTGTAGGACCCCACGTCATGCACATCGAGCCCCAACCAGTGGCTCGTGCCGTGCATGTACCAGCGCTTGTACTTCTCATCGGCGACGAGCGTGTCGATGCAGTCCTTGTCGTCGGCGTCCCCTTCCAAGAAGCCCAGCCGCACGAGGCCCTGCGTGAGGTGGCGCTGGGTGGCTTCGTGGACCTCCATGAAGGTGGACCCGGGCCGGCACAGGTCGATGGCCGCAATCTCAGCATCAAGAACAAGCTGGTAGAGTTCTCTCTGGGCGTTGGTGAACGTGCCATTGACGGGCCAGGTGCGGGTGACATCGGCCGTGTAGCCGCTCACCTCGCAGCCGGCGTCCACACACACGAGATCGCCGTCCTGCAGGGCGCAGTCGTTGGTGATGTAGTGGAGGATGGTCGCGTTGACGCCACCGCCCACGATGCACGAGTAGCCAGGGCCCGTGCCCCCTCGCCGCCGGAAGGTGTGGAGCAGCTCGCTCTCCAGCTCGTACTCAAAGACCCCAGGCGCTGTGCGGGCCATCGCATTGCGGTGCCCCTCAGCCGTGATGTCGGCCGCGCGCTGCATCACCGTGAGCTCTTCGTCCGTCTTCTTGAGCCTCAGCTCGTGGAGCAGCCGCGAGGGATCGATGAAGGCATCGGGAACCGGGAGGTGGTTGCGCCGCGCCAGCCGCCGTGCCCGCTGGACCGATCCCGCGACCAACCGGTCCCGTTCGGCGTCTTCGGCAAAGGCGTAGTGAAGTGTGTGGGTGCCCGTCAGCAGGGCCGGCAGCTGGCCCGCCAGCTCATCCCACTGGTGGGCCTCGTCCGCGCCAAACAGGGTGACAGCGCCCTCGGGCCCATGGCGGCGACCGGTCCACGTCTCGCGCTCGGGGTCCCGCGCCTGAACGAACAGCATGTAGGGCTTCTCGGCCCCCTTTCGCAGCAGCAGCGCCGCCTCGGGATCCGGCCAGCCCGTGAGGTAGAGCAGGTCGCTGGCTTGGCGGTAGCCATACTCGGCGTCGCCGTTTCGATAGACGTGGGGCGCCGCGAAGATCAGCACCCCCTCACCATCTTCGAGGCGATCGAGCAAAGCGGCACGGTGAGCTTCGTGGGCCGCGTAGCGCGCCAGCTCAGACCGGCGAGACCCTGGCACCAAGTTGGGCTCGGTGGGCGCTTCAGCCGGCGGGGCGTCGCCGGTGTTGGCGGCATCGTCGATCTTCTGCTGGTCCTGGTTCATGGCGGGGCTCCGGGGCGTCCAACGGGTCGCCGGCAGCTTATCCTGCGGGGTCGGCGGGCAAGGCAAGGCACCTGCGGGTTGCACACAGATCCCGGCCGAACCGTGGGACTCGGCCGCCCCAAGTGGTATCTGGTGGGGACCCTGCGTTGCGTCGGCCCGCTCGTGTGCGCCCGACCCGACCTGCACGTGGCCACCGCGCCCAGCCTGGAGCACCGACCGTGACCGAGCCCGTCTCCATCTACAAAGCGCCCGTGGTTGTTGTGGGCGGCGGTGTCACCGGCCTGGTCACTGCTCACCTGTTGGCTGAGGCGGGCGCCGAGGTCGTGGTCATCGAGAAGCTGCCAGTTGTGGGCGGGCTGGCTCGAAGCTATACGTATGAGAATAAATACGTATTCGACTGTGGGCCCCATCGCTTCGACACGGGCAATGCCAACGTCAAGACCTACCTGGAGCGGATCTTGGCGCGTGAGGGGACCTTCTTCCCGCGCAAGTCCGAGGTCTACTTCAAGGGCAGCTACTACGCTTGGCCGATCAAGCCCCAGAACCTGCTGCAGCTCCCCCCCCGGCTGGCGGGCAAGGCCTTTGTGGATCTCGCCGTCAACGGCTGGAAGACCTACGAAGGCGACAACTTCCAGAACTACATCCTGCGCCAGTACGGCCCGACGCTCTACCAGCACTTCTTCGAGGGGTACTCCCAGAAGTTCCTGGGGCTGCATCCCCGCGACACCCACTCCGACTGGGCCAAGGTCGGCATCAACCGGGCCATCATCGACGACAAGGCCCAGATGCAGAACCTGTTTCAGCTGCTCAAGAGCACGCTGCTGCAGTTCAACAAAGAGTCCCACTGCTACCTCTACCCCCAGGGCGGCATGCAGGAAGCGTGGGAAGAAGTGCGGGGACGGTTCGAGAAGGCCGGCGGGCGGGTCATCACCGGCGTCGGGGCCGAGATGTCCGGCGCCAACGGGCGGGTCACTGAAGTGCGGGCGGGTGACGAGGTCTTCCACCCCTCCCAAGTGGTGTGGACCGCACCGATCACCCTGGCCTGCAAGCAGCTTGACTTGCATGTTCCCGACCTTCGCTACCTGGGCCTGCTCCTCTACAATGTCATCGTCGAAGAGCCCCCGCCCCGCGACTATCAGTGGTGTTACTATGGTGCCCGGGACTTGCTCATCAACCGCGTGAGTGTGCCCCGGTTCTTCTCACCGAAGACCGCACCCCCCGGCATGACTGGGTACTGCTGCGAGGTGACGTGCATGGAAGGCGACACCCGCTGGCACCACGCCGAGCGGCTCAGCGACTGGGTCATCGACGACCTGCAGCGGGTGGGGCTGGTGCACGACCGCCAGAGCATCCGGGACGTGCGCGTAGAGCGCCTTCCCGAGAGCTACCCCATCTACCACAACGAGTACCCCCAAGAGCTCGACAAGGCCCGCACCCAGCTCGCTGGGTTCAGCAACCTGCGCCTCGCCGGGCGCACGGGCTTGTTCTGGTACAACAACATGGACCACTCGATGGAGAACGCCATGCAGCTCGCGCGGAAGCTGCTGCGGGAAGCCGGTCGAGGGGACGTGGACGAAGGCAAGCTGGCCGCCGGCGATGTCAGCGCCTGAGCGTCACCGATGGTGGCACACCCGCTGCCACGTGACGTCGGCCACCGCATCCAGCTCCGGCGACCAGCTGGGCAAGTCGAGCATCTCCACCCGCTCGCGGGACACAGTGCTGGCGCAAGCTGCACGAAAGCCCAGGCCGGATGCGCCGCTTGTGGCTTGTCTGAGCAGCTCTTCGTAGACATCGGAGCACATGCTGGCGCCGATGTTTCCACACACTTGGGGCGTGAGCGGGCCCTCAGGTGCCCGGGCCGCAAGCATCGAAGCGACGATCTGTTCCGCCTTGCCGGTCCACGGCTGGGCACCTTGTTCGCGGCCCACAACCGCGGCGACAGCGGCCAGCCCCTCGGCTTCGGATCCGAGTGGGAACGCGTCAAAGGTCGCTTTGGCTTCCCGGCCGAGGGCATGACCCCGGCAGCGAAGCCGGAACTGACCCGCGTCGGCGCAGCACCGGTTGGCTGCGGTGGCCGACAAGCGCGCGCCATCACACGTCAAAAAGTAGCACTCGTCTCGCCATGGGCCCGGTGGGGCGTCCACACACAGCGCTTGAGCGCCGTCGAGGTCGCCGTTCTCGGCCAAGGCCAGCGCGGCGAGGGAGCGGCACTCCGCCCGCAGCGAAGGCGACTGAATCTCGGCACAGCGGGTCGTCTGGGCCGGATCTCGCACCGTCGCCAAGTAGACTTCCCGGTCCGCTTGGTCGGCGCTGGGCTGGGAACACGCCATCATCAGCCAGAGCAAGGGCACAGGGCTCAGATGCTCAGCCGGACGGAGATGCCGTGCCACTGCTCAAAGGGCTGGCCATCGGTCGCGAGCGTGCCCTGGAAAGCGTAGTCGACGGCGGCTTGCTCGTTGCCCACCCCGATGCCCGCGGTGAGCCGGTTTTCGTCGAGGGCGCCAAAGCGTGCCCAGCCGACACGTAGCGGCACGATGCCCCCGACCGTGAATTCCGCGCCCACCCGTGCACCGATGGCCACTTCGTTGGCGAGGCTGGTGAAGTCGAGGATCAGATCGCCCTGGAGGGCTGCGGCCGGGGACACATCGAGGCGCGCGCCGGTCGCGAAGGTGGTGGGCGCGAACCAGAGGCCCGTGGGCAGCAGGTTGTCGCCCGTCACGGACAACACGAACTGCTCGCCGGCACGGAGGCCCGCCGATGCTCCGACCCCAATGGCACCGTCGGTGCGGTCGAACCCGTCCTTGCGGTAGAGGTACGCGAGGCTGGCGCCGACACCGATGGTCCGGTTGAGGAACGACGTGGCGATGGCCCCGCCCACCCGCTGGCGGATCTCGCGGCGCTCGCCGATGACGAGGTCTTCTTCCTTCCAGCCGGGCAGGTCTTCGTCGCGCACTTCAGACTCTTCGGACGTGCGGCTGAACATCACCCCGAGGGCCACCGGGCCGGTCTGAGAGTCGGTGGCCGCAACCTGCCACTTGCGGGCATTGCCCGTGCCATATGCAAAGCCGCCGCCCAAGTCGAACCGGGGACGGAGGTGGAGGATGCCCGGGGCCGTGGCGATGGCCGCCAAAGAGCCCAGATCAGCACGGCTGGCCCCGCCGGCGCCCAGCTCGGCCGCCATCTCGGCGTCGGCAGCCAGAGCGAGCCCAGGGGCGGAGAAACTGGCGCCCAGGACGAGCACCTGGAGCAGTTGGCGGCAGTTCACAGAGCACCTCCCGTGGCGCAATGGCGAGGCAACCCCCGAGCCGTGCGCCGATTCCCATCGTCGGGGGACGGCGCCCGGCTCGGCATTGCGTGGCAGCAGGCGCGGCGGTACGAACCCGCCGGGTATGGCGCCCGTCAAACGGGAGCAAGGTGCCTGCACTCCCCTCCCCGCTCGGACGGCCATGACCGCCACCCCCGATGACACCCAACAACGGCTCATCTCGGGTCGCCCTCCGCCGCCGCCCTATGTTCAGATCGCGGTCGCGCTGGCTGTTGATGGGCTCTTTACGTATAAGGCCCCGCCTGCCATGGGCTTGGTGCCTGGCCATGCGGTGCTGGTGCCCTTCGCCCGCCGCAAAGTCACTGGCTACGTCATCGAGAATGTCCACACGACCGATGTTCCCGCCAACAAGCTCAAGTCGGTCAGCCGGTTGCTGGACCCTGAGCCGGTGTTTGATGCGGAGCAGCTCAAGTTCTTCTGGTGGGTGGCGGACTACTACATGGCCGGCCTCGGTGAGACCATCGCGACCGCCCTGCCCGCGCGGATCAAGGCGAAGAGCCGGCGGGTGTTTCGGCCCACGGACGGGGGGCTGGATGCCCTGGCCCGAGAGTCCCTGACGAGGGAGGACGAGCTCCAGGTGTTGCGTGAGGTGGTCTCCCGTCCCGGTCGCACCCGGCTTGGGGTGTCCCGGGCGCTGCTCGGTGAGCTGACCGAAGACGAGGTGCGGCTGTCCCTCAACCGCCTGCTGCGCAAAGAGCTGGTGCACGCGGAGGAAGAAGAGAGCGGCGGGGGCAGTGCCCGGGTGAAGGCCGTGCGCCTGACCTGTGCGCCGGACCAGCTTGTCGTGACCGGTGGTGCCCGCATGAGGGGGGTGCTCTCGGCGCTGGTCGAGGCCGGTGGTGAGCTCGATGTGCCGACCCTCATCAACAAGGAGGGCCCGGGGGCGCGCGGTGCCATCCGCAGCTTGGAGAAGCGGGGGTTGGTGGAGACGCTGGAGCGGGAGGACCGGCGGGCGGCGAGCGCGACAGAGGGAGACGGGCATGGCGCCGTGGAAGCCCCTCCCCCGAATGCCTTCCAGCAAGCCGCACTGGCCCAGATCGCAGAAGCGGCGGCCCAGCCCAGCGGGGGCGGTGGGCTGCTGCTGCACGGGGTCACGGGGTCCGGCAAGACGGAGGTCTACCTGCAAGCGGCCGCCAAGGTCCTGGATCAGGGCCGCCAGGTGCTCGTGCTGGTGCCCGAGATCGCGCTGACCCCTCAGCTTGTGGGTCGCTTTCGGGCTCGCTTCGGTGGGGCCGTGGCGGTGTTGCACAGCGGGCTCACGGCCTTGGACCGGCTGCGGGAGTGGCGGCGGATTCGCGCGGGTGAAGCCACAGTGGCCGTCGGCGCCCGCTCCGCACTGTTTGCCCCGTTCAGCGATCTTGGGCTGCTGGTGGTCGATGAGGAGCACGACGAGTCCTACAAACAGGACGACGGCGTGCGCTACTCCGCCAGGGACATGGCCGTTGTGCGGGCGCACCTCGCGAAGTGTCCGGCCATCTTGGGCTCCGCGACGCCCAGCATGGAGACCTGGGCCAACGCCCACAATGGCCGGTACGGTCTGATTCGGATGCCCACCCGTGCGACCCCACGACCGGTCCCCCAGATCGAGCTGGTCGACCTGCGCGGCCTGGCCCCCGAGGATCCGCTCTCGCCGCGGCTCATCGAGGCGATGACCGAGACCCTGAGCGACGGTCACCAAGCCATTGTGCTGTTCAACCGGCGGGGCTTTGCGCCGGTCATCGAGTGCCCCGGCTGTGGCCTGCACTTCACGTGCCCCTCGTGCGGGGTGCGCATGGTGCTCCACAAAGGCCGGGAGCGGGTGGTCTGCCACTACTGCGGCCTGCACCGGCCCTTCAGCCGCACGTGCACGTCGTGTTCGGGCACAATGGATGTCATCGGCTTCGGCACCGAGCGCATCGCCGAAGCGGTGTCTGACGCGTTTCCCACGGTGTCGGTCGGGCGCATGGACGCCGACACCACCGCCGGGCGGGGCTCCCACGCACGGATTCTGGCTCGGTTTCGGGCCGGCAAAGACCGCATCTTGGTGGGCACCCAGCTCGTGGCCAAGGGGCACGACTTCCCCAACGTCCAGCTGGCCGCTGTGGTGGGGCTCGACAACATCCTGGGCCTACCGGACTTTCGCAGCGCCGAGCGCACTTGGGCGCTGGCGACCCAGCTGGCCGGGCGGGCCGGGCGCGGCAGTGTGGCAGGACGGGTCCTCCTTCAGACCCGCCACCCGGACCACTTTGTCTTCCGCTTGTTGGGGGACGCTGCCGCTGCGGCCGCCGGAGAGACACCCGCAAGCAAAGCGGCGGCGCTGATGGACGGCTTCTACGCCGAAGAGCTGCGCCACCGGAAGCTGCTGAGCTACCCCCCGTTCACCCGGCTGGCCCTCATCCGGGTGGAAGGGGCCGACAAGGGACGCACACGGGCGAGTGCCGGCACACTGGGCCGGGCGCTGCAGGCTCGCGTCACGGACGGCACTGTGCAGATCCTGGGCCCCGTGGCCGCACCGCTGTCGCGCTTGATCGGACGCTGGCGCTTTCAGATTGTGCTGCGTTGTGCGGGCGACCCCCGCCAGTTTCGGACGTGGCTGCGGTCGTGTCGGGACCTGCTGCGTGCGCCCGCCCGGGGTGGTGTGCGAGCATCTTTGGACGTGGATCCCCGCCACCTCCTCTGACCATCCTCCCCCTCCTGCCAGAACACGCTGCGAGGCCGCCCATTGTCGACGCCGTCCCCCAGCCCGGGTCGGGTGCTGGCCATCTCCGTCGCGGTCTGCCTCGGGGTGGCCGTGGTTCAGACATTGGGCGCGTGGACGTCGTCGGTGCCCGTGTTGGTGGGCGGGGGCATGGAGCCGGACTGGACCGGGACCGCTTGGGCGTGGTGGTGGACCTGGGAAGCGCTGCTGCAGGGGGTCAATCCGGTAGCGGGAGGCTGGAACTTGTGGCCGGTGGGCCATGCGCCTGTCGCCCAATACAACTTAGTGGACGCCACTGTGTTGGGTTGGGCGATTCATGTGTTGGGTCCGACGCGGGGCTACAACCTGGGGTGCCTGCTCACACTGGCCTCCACTGGCGTCGCCGGCGCCCGGTTGGCGAGGGTGGCAGGAGCATCCTGGAAGCCTGCTCTGGTGGGTGGTCTCGCGCTACAGTGCAGCAGCTATCTGGCGTGTGAGATCAGCCAGGGCCGGGTGGGACAGGCCCTCATTGCCTTTCTTGTGGTGGCCTTTGCGGAGCTCGTTCGACTGTCCCGTGGCGACGGCACCCGCTGGCACCCCGTGATGGTGGGAGCGCTCGCGGCATCGACCGCGCTGTCGTATTGGTTCTACGGGCTATTTCTTGCATTTGCCGCGCTGCCCTTTGTTCTCGGAGGACTGGCGCGTGCACCGAAGACCGTCGCACCACGGCTGATGGGGGCAGTCGCCACCTGTCTTGTGTTGTGTGCGCCGGCACTCTGGGCCCTCGCATCTGTGGGGAATGATCTGGCCGGGCTGGGCCGCCCCTACACAGCGGACTTGGTGCCGGTGGACTGGACCCAAGGCAAGGTCGGGCTGGCAATGGCTATGGGGGACAGTCCCTACCCTTGGTGGCCGCTCGACAATGCCTCCATCAAGGGCATTCAGCGCCGTCCGGGGTTGGTGTTGCTCGGCTTGGTGGGCCTCGCACTCTGGCGGGCCCCCAAGGGCACCCGCTGGCCATGGGTCTGCACGCTGGCCATCGGGTGGGTGCTGTCATTGGGCCCTTGGGTGCGGGTCGCGCCCCGCTCGTGGCTGCCGATCCCGCTGCCCTGGCTGGCCCTCGACGCCATCATTCCGTATTTCGGACGCCTGTGGTGGCCGCGCCGCTGGGAAGTGGTGGTCCTGCTGGCGACCACCCCGCTCGTGGCCCTCGCGGTCCAAGGAGTCCGGCGAAGGTGGGTCGTGGTGGTGCTGACGATCGGGATGTTTGCAGAGCTCTTCACGCTCACCGGCGGCTGGCCCGTGAAGGCTGAGGCGCCGCCGCACTACGATCCGGTGCTGTATTCGGGGACGAGCGGCCCCCTGCTCACCATGCCTGTGGCCGCCCCGGTCAACCAGAGCCGCTTTGTGCTGTGGATGCAGATCATCCATGGCCAGCCGGTGTCGTCGGGCCTGGGGGACCACCTCGACGGTCACCGCCCGGCACGATGGCTCGAGTACGTCGACAGCAATGCTGTTCTCGACACGCTGCGTGACGCTGGGACCGAAGAGATGGGCACCCGCACCATCCAACCGCAAGACGTGGAGGACTTGACCCTCGATGGCTTCGGCTGGGCCGTGCTCGACCCGCAGGCCCTGCCGTCTCAGGGTCGGGGGGCTTGGGTGCGCCGGTATGCACTGATTCTGACGGCCATTTGGGGTCAGCCTGAAGTCACTCGGCCAGGTGGCGGGGCGCGATGGAAGCTCCACCCTATCGATGGCCCCCGACAGACCCCCAAGATGGGCCGTGCGCCCCCCATAGCGCCCCCGTCCCGCACCACGGACTGACTCAGCACGGGTCTCAAACGGGGCCGGAGCACTGTGGTAGATTGCCCGCCCTCTCCTCGCTTGCCCACTCTGCATCACCTGGACCACTTTGCCCACTGTCACCAAGCAGCTCGATCGCAAGCTCGGTTTTCTCTCTGTCTACAGCATCGCTGTCGGGGCCATGATGGGCAGCGGCATCTTTGTGCTGCCCGGCCTCGCCGCCGCCATCGCCGGCCCGTGGGTCAGTCTGTCGTACCTGCTGGCGGGCATTCTGGTGCTTCCCGCTGTCATGAGCAAAGCGGAGCTGGCCACCGCCATGCCGGTTGCAGGCGGGTCCTTCGTCTATGTGGACCGCTCGATGGGGCCGTGGCTGGGCACCATCACCGGCATTGGCACTTGGTTTGCGTTGTCGGCCAAGACGGCGTTCGCGTTGGTGGGCCTGGGCGCCTACCTTGTGCTGTTCTCGTCGCTGCCCCCACTGCCCGTGTCCCTCGCGGTGCTGCTGGTCCTGCTCGCAGTGAACTACCTGGGCGCAGGCAAGGTGTCCGGCTTCCAGATTGCCGTCGTGGCGGTCACTCTGGCAGCGCTGATCACGTTCTCATTCCTCGCGGTGCCCCACATGGTGCCGGAGCACTTCACCCCCGCGCTGCCCACGGGCATCAGCGGCATCGTGAGCGGCGCCGGCTTTGTGTTTGTGTCGTACAACGGGGTCACCAAGATCTGCTCGGTGGCCGAGGAAGTGAAGCGGCCAGAGCGCAACATCCCACTGGGCATGATGGCCGCCCAAGCCACCGTGATGGCGCTCTACGCGCTCATCGCCTGGATCTGTGTGGGCACAATCCCCCCCGCAGACATGGCAGCCCAGCTCACCCCCGTGGCTGCCGCAGCCGAAGCCGCACTCGGCAGCACCGGGCGCACGGTCATGTCGGTGATCGCGATTGTGGGCCTCATCAGCATGTGCAATGCGGGCATCATGGCAACGTCTCGCTTCCCTTTCGCAATGGGCCGGGCGCGGGTCTTCCCGACCTTCTTTGAAAAGGTGGACAAGCGCTTCGGCACGCCGCACCTCTCGCTGTTGGCGACCGGTGTGTTGCTCGTCGCGTTGGTCACCCTGCTGCCCGTACAGAAGCTCGCCAAGCTGGCCAGTGGGTTCACCATCTTTGTCTTCTGCATTGTGAATCTTGCGGTGGTGGTGCTTCGGGAGTCCGGGCCCCGCTGGTACGCCCCGACCTTCCGGTCCCCCTTCTACCCATGGACCCAGGTGGCGGGCTTTGTGGGCGGCGTCGCCCTGCTGGCCGGCCTCGGCAACCTCGCGGTGGTGGCCGTTCTCGGTGGCTTCGCGCTGGGCTCAGTCTGGTATTTCGCGTATGCGCGTGCCCGCATCGATCGAAGAAGCGCACTGCAGCACCTGGTCGGCGAGGTCCAGTCGGTTCGGAGCACGGAGCTACTGGAGATCGCAGAAGTGCGGCGGGAAGGACAGCGGCGGGTGCTGGTGCCGGTCTTTGGGGCCGAACCCGCGGCCGAGCGCCTGGTTCGACTGGGGTCTGCATTTGCCGAAGATGGCGTGCTGGAGGTCATTCGCTACGAAGAGGTCTCGGAGCAGACCCCCCTGGTGCACCGGCTAGGCGAGGACCTGGAGGGCGAGCAGCTGGCCGCCGAGAGCGAGATTGTGGGCAAAGAACAACACATCGGGGTGGAGTTCCACGACATCCTGACCCACAACGCCAAAGAAGCCGCCCACCACCACGCTCTGGCGACCGGCGCCCAATGGTTGGTGCTGGAGATGCCCCCGCCTCAGGGAATGCGGCGGCTCGTGCGCTACCCGATGGCCTGGTGGGAGGGCCACGCGCCGTGCGACCAAGCGGTGTTTGTGGACCGCATGGGCGGCTTTGACGGCGACACGTCGGATGACTTTCCCCGCATCATTGTCCTCGCCCAGCCGGGCCCCCACGACTCGCTGCTGATGCATGTGGCGGACCGGCTCGCCGCCACCCAGCAGTCGTGTGCCATCACGTTGTTGGGGATCTTGCTGCCGACAGACTCTGCCGCCCAAGAAGACGAGCTGCGGCGGTATCACGAACAACTCGGGGTACTCACAGCACGCCCGCTCCGAAGCCACATCATCCGGGCCGAGTCGACGATCGCTGGGGCATCCGCCGGCTGCCTGGATCAGGATCTGCTGGTGCTCTCGTCCGCAGAACAGCCCACGTGGCGGACGGTGTTTCGGGGCACCGAAGCCCACCGGATCGCCGACGCCGTGCCGTGCTCCGTGCTGACTGTGCGGGCCCCCCGCCACCACGTGCACGCTCGCATTCCCGAGGGCCGGCTGTTGGTGGACCCGGGCTTGTTGAAGGACTGTGCGGCCGACTGTCAGTTCGCTGCCGCGGACCAGAACGAGCTCTTCGGGCGCATCGCACTCGGGATCTCGGCCCACACCCGCACGCCGTCGGCGGCCCTCGTCGAGACCCTCTGGGCACGCGAGCGGCGCCAGTCCACCGCCCTGCCCTCCGGTGTGGCGGTGTCGGGCGCCGTGATCTCCGGCCTGGGTGCGGTGGTCATCAGCGTCACGTCGACCCTGCGCAGCATCGCGTTTGGCGAGGCCGGCCGGGTGCCGTCGATCCACGTCGACATTGCGCTGGTGGTGGTCGCATCGCCGGCACAACGGGCCACCCAGCTCGGACTGCTTGCGCTGATGGCCCGGATTGCGGGTGATGACGTGGCGGTGCAGGCCCTGCGGGCGGCGACCACGAATGTGGAGCTGCGGACAGAGCTCGCGAACCAGGCCCGGCGGCTGCAGCCGACCCCCACGGGCTGAGCCTCAGCTGGCGCCTTCTTCGGGCACCGCGATGGTGCACGTGGCCGCACCCAAGGCGATGTGGGTGCGCTCGGTCAGGGCGACCATGAACCCCCGGGAGGGCGCCCGCAGCACCTCCCGCACATCGCCGCCGAGTCCGCGGACCTCCACCAGCGGTTGGCCCCGGGTGAAGCTGTCGCCTGGGGACAGAAGGGGTATGAGCAGCCCATTGCGTCCCGTGCGGGGGCCACTGTCTCGGCGCCAGACCCCATCGGCCCGGCGGGTGGGATGCAACGGGGCGGGCTGCCGGGCCATCCACATCGAGCTCAAGATGCCGACCACGCTGTGGAAGGCGACTTCGACAGCACGGGGGTCGATCCGTCGCCGAGGCCCCACCTCAAGGGTGACGGCAGGGATTCCAGAGCCGTTGACCAGCGCGCCGGGCAGGCTGCGGTCCAGCTCAAACCGCCGATACCGCTCCACCGGGTACTCCCGGAGCACCGTGAGCCCACTGGCGGAAGCGACCTCCACGCAGCGCTCTGCCATGCGCTCTTGGGCCCGCCCCCGGATGACCCGATCGACGATGGCATACGGGATGGCGTCGCCGGAGTCGGTGTGGAGGTCGATGTAGAGCGCAGGACGGCGGGAGATAAGGTCGCTCCAGATCCGCCAAGCATGCCGCTCTGTGGGACTGCCACGCATGCTGCCCGGGAACGCGCGGTTGGGGTCGAGTGGATCGCCAGGAACTGCACGGGTGGCTTGTTCCAGGCCCTTCGGGTTGAGGGTCGGGTAGAGGTGGACCGACCCTCGGGTGAGCAGTGTCGGCAGCTGGTTCACCAGCGCGTGCACCACCCCAATGCCGGTGCACTCGTCACCATGGAGGTTGGCGCCCACCACCACCGAGGGACCGGGCTCATCCGCACGCACCGTCAGGACCGGCATCACCGGCCCTGGACCTCCCAGGCGACCACGCTCGGTCCGCACCACGCTCACGCTTGCAGGACCCAACACTTCAGGTAGCGAGACTCCGGAAAGTCGAGCGCTGCCGGAAAGTCGAGCGGCGGAGACGAGGCGTGAACCAACCGAAGCGGCCGGTTTGTGCGGTGGCTGCCCTGGAGGATGAACTTCTTGAAGTCCTTGGGCGACACCGTGCCCTGGTTGCTGGCAACCACCAGCCAGCCCCCGGGGCGGAGCACACGGAGGCACGACGCGATCAGCCGGGGGTAGTCCTTCGCAGCGGACCAGATCCCCTCTTCGGCATGGGAGAAGGAGGGCGGATCGGCGATGACGATGTCGAAGCGTTCGCCCTTGCGGCGGTAGGCATCGAGCGCCTTGAATGTGTCGCGCACGTCGAAGCGGTGGCTGTCAGCATCGATCTTGTTGAGCAGGAAGTTGTCGCGGGCGCGGTCCATGGAGCCGGCGCTCAGGTCGACAGTGGTGACTTCAGTGGCGCCATGCACTGCGGCCGCCACGGAGAACATGCCCGTGAACGCGAATGTGTTGAGCACCCGGCGGCCCATCCAGTGCGGCGCCATCCAGCTTCGCAGGTCCCGCATGTCGGAGTACACCCCGGCCGACAGGCCGTCCCACGGGCGGACCGCCATCTTGATGCCGGCCTCTTCCACGACCAAGTCTTTGCGCTCGGCCCGGCCCCAGATCAAGCCGTCTGGCAGCGGTCCGTCGGGCAGGCCCACGCCCTCGGCCAAGCGCCAGGACAGCCAAGCCGCGGTGGTCTCTCGGGAGCTGGTCAGCACCTCGACCAAGGGCTCCAAGATGGGCAACAAGCTGGGCGAGTCGAGCACCACCGACAGCTGGTCGCCCCAGCAGTCGACGCGAATGCCCGGAAGGTCGTCATTCTCGCCATGAATCCACCGCCAAGCGGTGGTGTTTGGGGGGATCACTCGGCGCACCCGGGCCGCGTCTACGAGGTCCCGCAGGAGGTCCTGATCGACCGGTCCGGCGTCGGGTCGAAAGCGCCGCACCTCGACCTTGCCTTGGTCCCAAATCCCCGTCCCCAGCAGCTTGCCGCCGCGAGCGCGGATGCTGACCGTGCGGCCAGGCTTCAGCTGACCCGTGCGGCCCAGCACCTCTTCTCGGTAGACCCAAGGAAAGCCGCGGCCGAGCCACTGTTCGGAGTAGCCGTTGACTACAACGCCGTCGCCGCCGTTGGGGAACCGCGCAACCCGGTCGGCTTCTCCGGCCTGCTTGTCGCCCTTGCGATAGTCTCGACCCATGACAGAAGCCCCTTCATCGGCATCCGCACCCGAGGGTGCTGGCGTGCCCGCTACACCAGAAGACCAGGGTACCGCAGGCGACCGTGCACTGCCGCCGGCCACCGTGGACGCCCCGGCAGAACCGCCGCCGTCCTCGCCCGTGTGGGCCGCTCAGGACAACGGCGCCGGCCTGTATCCAGTCGCACGGGCGGCTGTGCAGCACTCAGTGGATCCGGATGCGGAGGGATGGCTTGAGATCTCGCTGGGAACGCTTCCGGCGGGGTGGTCCAGCGCGGTCGCTGGGGGCCTGGCGTCGGCGACAGCGCTCGCGGCGGAGTGGCGGCCCACGGACAGCTGGCGCCGGTGGGTGCGCCGACAGACCCTGGTGCGCAAGATCCCCCAAGAGATGCTGCACGATCTCGGGGCCCGGGGCTTCCGGGGTGCACTCGACGGTGTGGCCGATGGTGAGCCGGTGGTTCCTGGGTGCCCGCTCGCGCTGGTCCACGGGCCGCTGAGCGTCCTGGCACTGCTCGAACAACCTCTTCGCCATGCGATCGCCATCGAGACCAGTGCAGCGACCTGGACCGCCCGCATGGGCCGGGCGGTGGGCGGTCGGCCGGTGATCGCGACCGGGCCCGAGGGGTGGCCTTCCGTCGATCTGGCCGCACGCCTCGCACGGGCCGCCATGGCCGGTGGTGCGGTCGGCAGCCTCAGCGCAGAAGCCGGCGTGCGGTACGGCGTCGCTGCGTGGTCTCCCCTGCCCACCTGCTTGCTCGCCGAGGGCAGTGAGCTGCTGGGCGGCGCGCTCCTGGCCGACCTGCCCCCCGGGGAGCTGCACGGCTCGATCAAGGTCCTTGCGGGCCTTGGCCAGCGGCTGTCGACCGTGCGGGTGACCTCCCGGGCCCACGCCGCTGCCCTCCCCGCGATCCGCCGCGCACTCGATCGGAGCGGGCTGCGCTTGGTGCGCCTGATGCTCGATGCCGACTTGGACGAACACGAGCTGCGCGCCTTGGTTGGTGCGCCCTTCGACCTGCTGGGAATCCGCAGTCACCGGCTTCTTTCGGCGATGGCCGCGTCCTGTGTTGTGACCCGCTGGCACACCCGAGGAACCCCGCCAGCCCGTCCCTTCCGTGGTCCCACCGAAGATGTGCTCACGCGAGGGCCCCCACCCGACGGAAGCGTCGCGCTGCTCCACCCATGGATCCACAAGGGCGCCCGCCAACACCCGCCGGAGCATCGGGCGGCCGCCCAGGATGGCGCCGGGGCACGCCTCCAGCAAGCAGGTGTCGGCTGGCCCATTCGTGAGATCCCGGCAGGCTGACCCGCTCAGGACGGCGGCGGATCCCCAGGCACCAAAGTTGCCGCAAGGAGCCGGTTGCCCCGCCGCAGGTCCCGAAACAAGCTGCACACCACCGCGAGCTGAAAGCGCAGGGCAACCCGGCTGCGGCCCTCCATTAGCTCCATAAAGGCGGTGGCGGGAAGTGCGGCCAGCACGGACGCTTGGGTGGCGACAATCGACGCGCTGCGGGGCGCGCCATCCAGTGCGGCCGTCGCACCCAGCAGAGACCCAGGCCCGAGCGTCCCGAGCAACGCGGCCGGCCGGGCATCCTCGGTGCGGATCATGTTGACTTGCCCCGACAGCACCACAAACACGCCGCCGGAGCGCTGGCCTTGCTCCAGCAGCACCGTACCGGACGGCGCATCGCGTCGTGTCATCAGTGCCGCCACTGCCCGCAAGGACAAGGGGTCAAACTCGACGAACAGGGGCTGCTGTTCGAGCTCTTCGACCGGAATCAAGGCCCAGACCCGCGCAGCGCGCCCCACAAGGCCCAGACCCGCTCCACAAAGCCATCGGCGTCGTCGGGCGCGGCCCGGGGGGAGCAGTCGACCCCTGGGGAGACCGGCAGGAGCGTTGTGCTTGCCCGCTGTTCCTGGGCGCGGAGCCTGCGCACGAGCAGGCGGCGGATCTGGCGCAGGAGGGTCCACGCGGCCGGGTGGGCCCCGTCGATCAGTCGTCGGAATGCTTGACCGTCGAGGCTCAGCAGGCGCACGGCCCCGCTGGCGATGGCCGAAGCGCTGCGGGGGGCCTTGTCGATGACCCCCATCTCACCGACCAGATCACCCGGGCAAGCGCGGCCAACTTCCACCGACTCGCCCGTGGCACCGACACACCGGATGACCAGCACGCCCTCGACGAGAATATAGAGGTCGTCGGCATCCTCGCCCTCTTCAAACAGGACTGTTCCGTCCGAGAGGGCAACCGCCTGGCAGCATCGCACAAGGTCCACCGCGTCTTCAGGACGCAGCCCAGAAAACAGCGGCAGCGCGAGGATGCTGGTCTGGTCTAACAATGGGTGGATCCGGGCTCGCAGCGGTCAGCTCTCGGGTTCTCGCAACGCAACCACGGTGGTCCCAACAACGACGAGGGCGCCCTTGGTGACCGCGGTGGAGGTGGCAACCTGAACGAGCTCGGCGCCGTCCACCAGAAAGGTGGGACAGCGTTGGTGAAGGCTGATGACCTTGGGGGGACCATCTTGCAGATCCACGGCGCACTGTCGGCGGCCAGCGAGGGCCCGGTCCAGCGTGAAGCCGTTCTGGCGGGCGCGGGCCGCGCGGGCCCCCACACACCAGCGGATGTTGTCTTGTCCCCGACGGTCGGGCAGCGCGAGGCCTGGGTAGTGTGGCTCACGGCCAATCTCGGCCCGTTGGCCCGGCGCCAGGGCCAAGCGCCCCAGCATGTCACTGAGCATGAGGCCGACATAGCCGCGGGTGCGCAGCGAGTGGAACTGGATGGGACCAGCGGCCGAGGAGATGACATCGCCATTCTGCAGGTCCACCGGTTGTCCGGGGCGCATCTGGCGACCGCGCAGCAGCACGCCAGGGGTCAAGGCCCGAATGGCCACGCCCGAGGGGCTCACTTCGACCCGGGCCACGGCGGAGTCGCTGCGGTTGACCCACCGACCGTCGGCCAGCAGGTCATACGTGTACGCGGCGACCACTTCGCTCATTGGCACGGATGGAAGCGCGAGACCCGCCATCACCAGGTCCATCTCGGCGGTGCCCGCGATGTCGAGGATGATGGTGTCCGAGCCCGTAGACCGGTGGGGGCGGGCGGCCTCCAGCAGCGCGGTCTCGACCGCACCCGGGGTGCCAATGACGAAGCCATGGCCACTGTTCTGCCACTCGTAGCGGTCGCTGGGCGCGATGGTGCTGGCCTGCAGCCAGAGGCTGGCGGGATCGACGACCGGCAAGCGGTCCACCACACTGCGCAGCGCTTGGCTGCTCGCGCCAAAGCCCTCCATCAGGATGATGGGATTGGGGGGCAGCGGCGGGAGGGGGTCACCCATCTGAAGGCGCACCAGTCGTCCCGCCACCGCCGCTTCACGCACCGGCTGAGGCAGCCAGCACCGGTCCCGGGGCACGGCGCGGAAGACCTCGGTCTCGCCCGTGATGCCCTTGAGCTCAAAGCGGCCAATTCGCTCCCAGGCCACTTCGGCCTGGTTCATGCACAGCAGCGTCGCCTTGGACATCCAGATCTCAGCCTCGGGCGCCTTGGACTCCAGGCGGGCCGCGAGGTTGACGCACTCACCGAAGGCATCCCCGTCGATGACCTCGACGTCGCCGGTGGCCATGCCAACCCGAATGGAGAAGCCACCCTCATGGGGGATGGTCTCCACCAGTTCCAGCGCCGCCCGGACCGCATCCGTGGCCGCGCGGAACAACGCCATATAGGAGTCGCCCAGGTTCTTGACGATGCGGCCGCCGTACCGTTCGAGAACCGGCGCCACCAGTTTCTCATGGGTGGCGATGAGGTGCCGCAGCCCCTCGCGGTCCGCGCGACCGACCGATGCCGTGTAGTTGGCCAGGTCGGTGAAAACGACCGTTCGCGTCCGAGTCGCCAATGGGCAGCTTCCAAGCTCGGGGGGCGGGCAGCATACCGCAGGTCGCCGGATGGGTCGAGGCCTCCCCGAGTCCGATGCCTCGCCGGCGCCCAGAGTGGGGCGTTGATCACGAATCTGGCTGGGACAAGTGCGGCGCAATCTTCGACTGCCATGCGCGATGACAGCATGTCAGCTGTCCGTGGGGCCCACTCGGCGAGGATGACAGGCTGTCCCGACCCGCAATGAAGGAGCCCCGAAAGCCCCCAGCGTTGCCGCCAAACACGGGCCGCGGTACTGGCACGCCTCTTGCTCCATGCTTGGTCAGCCGCTGCGGCCCCCACCGCCTCCGCTGGCTTCGGATAGGTGCTGTGCGCCGACGGGATCCTGGGTCCGCAACGCCCTGAAGTCCCTGCCCTCCCGTGTCACGCCTCCAGTTCTGGCGTCCCACCCGATAGTCAAGTGCTCGCTGGGAGTCCCATTGTCCTTCATCTCCAACATCACCAGCGCCGCCAGCGGACCGGTCATCGCAGGGATCGGGGCGGCTGTCGTGGCGGGCTGGGGTGCGGCATTTGTCGCGTCCCACGTGGGCGCCCGCATGCTCGCCATTCCCGATGGGAAGAGCATTCACGAGCTGGATGTGGGCACGGTCGCCGAGGATGGGTCCACGGCCGTGGCGTCGACGCGGCCGACCCCCCACAGCCGCAAGAAGTCGGTCGATGACTACCTGGAATCCATCGTGCCCCGGTCGATCTTCGACTCGACCAAGGTCGGCATCGTCACCACGGCGGCTCCGTCTGACGGCACCGAGCGCAAGACGGACCTGAAGGTCGTGCTGCTGGCCACTCTCGTGGCCGAGCCCGCGGAGTTTAGCTCCGCGTTGATCGCCGAAGAGCGAGGCTCCGACGGAGCGGTTGGCTACGGCATCGGCGATAAGTTGCTGGGCGAGGGCGTTGTCGAGTCCATCACGCCGAAGAAAGTCTACATTCGCCGCAATGACAAGTCCCTGGAGTTCATCGAGCTCGAGGGCGGGAAGTACGAAAAGACGGGTGAGAAGAAGGGCAAGGGCGGCAAAGCCGCGGAAGAAGACGGGGTCACAAAAGAGGGCCCCAACAAGTTCATCGTCGACCAAGCGGTCGTGGACGAGCTGCTGAAGAACCCTGAACAGCTCTATTCCCAGGTCCGGGCAGTTCCTCACAAGGGGGCCGACGGCCAAGTGGACGGCTACCGGCTTTCCGGCATCCGCCGCCGCTCATTCTTTTACAAGCTCGGCGTAAAGAACGGCGACATCATTCACTCCGTCAACGGCAAGTCCCTCGACAGCATGGGCAATGCCATGTCTGCGTACGAGAGCCTCGCCAGCGACAAGAATTTCAACTTTGAGGTCACGCGGCGCAACTCCAAGCAGACTTTCGAGTACGAGATTCGCTAAGCGCCCACCTCCCCCTGCACCTGGCCGGTCGCGTGCGCCTCCTCGGCATGCCGCGCCCCGCGTGATTCCAGAGGACTTCCGCAGATGCCGCATTTTTGGCTGCACCGCTCCCTGACCCCCGCCGTTCTGTTGGCCGCACTGGTGTTCTCGCCGGTGGCTTTTGCTCAGGACGACGAGACCGACTCCGACGCGGAGGAGGCCAGTGACGAAGTCCGTCAGCGGCCGCCGAAGATGGCGGGGGCCCAGCAGATCACCATCGACTTCGTCGACACCCCCCTGTCCGACTTGGTCAAGTACTTCGCTGAAGTCACCGGCCGGAACTTCATCCTGACCGATGACTTGAAGGGTCAGGTCACCATCATCAGCCACCAGCCGGTGTCGGTGTCGGCGGCCTACGAGGCCTTCATCTCTGCCCTCGAGGTCAACGGCTACACCACCGTGACCGTCGGTGGCATGACGAAGATTGTGCCGATCTCTGAGGCGGCCAACCGCCCGGTGCCCCTGTACGAAGATGGGGTCATCCCGTACAGCACCGACAACTTCGTCACCCAGATCATCCAGCTGGACAGCATCTCGGTCGGCGACATCAGCTCGGTGGTCAAGGACATCGCGGGCAAGGGCGCCAAGATCATCGCCTATGCGCCCACGAACACCCTCATCATCACGGACTCCGCGGTCAACATCCGCCGGGTCTACCGGGTGATCAACCAGCTCGACGTGTCCGCGCCCAAGGCGAAGATGGAGATCATCCCGCTGAGCCATGCGACGGCGGCCGAAGTCGCCCAGGTGATCCAGCAGCTCTACGGGACCGCCGAGCAGTCCACGACCCAGACAAAGTCCGAGCGGCCGACGCGGCGACGCAAGAAGACCCCGGCCCCCGCCGAGACCGCATCCGCCAGCAAGGTGGGGGCGGAGGGCAAGTTCATCGAGAAGATCATCAGCGACGAGCGGACCAACTCCCTCATCGTGATGGCCAATGATGAAGCCATGGTGGCGGTCAAAGAGCTCATCGCCAAGCTCGACGTGAACGTTGATCCGTCGAGCATGGCCCAGATCCACGTCCGGTACTTGGAGCATGCCAAGGCCGAGGACGTGGCTCAGGTGCTGTCGAACCTCTCCCAGGGCACGAGCGGCACATCCAACAACGCGCGGAATTCACGGACGGCCACACGGGGAGGACGCCCCGGACAGCCCACACCTCCGGGGGGCGCTCGGGGTGGGGCCGCCGATGAGGAAGCCGGGGGCGCCATCGCAGCCTTCGACTCTGGGGTGCGCATTGCCAGCGATGAGAACACCAACTCACTGGTGATCATCGCCACCCGAGACCAGTTCGAGGTCATCGGCGATGTCATCGCCAAGCTCGACATTCGGCGCAAGCAAGTGTTCGTCGAGGCCGTCATTCTTGAGCTGGCCACCGACGACACCAACAGCTTCGGCATGGGCATCCACGGTGGTGGCCCCAACGGCGCGGACGGCGTGAACATCTATGGCGCTCGGCTGGGTGCCAACTCGGCGGGTGGTCTCACCAACTACGCCGATGTGAGCTCCGGCTCGGCAGGCCTGCTCGATGGCCTGAACATGGGCATCTTCGGCCCCTCCATCGAAGTTGACGCCAGCGCCCTTGGCGCAGCGGTGAGCGACGGCGAAGGCAGCGGGGTCTCGACGATTCCTGTGCCAGCCTTCGGTATTGTCCTGAATGCCCTGCAGGCCAGCGCTTCGGTCAACATCGTGTCCACGCCCAATGTGCTCACGATGGACAACGAAGAAGCCAAGATCGTGGTCGGCCGCAACGTGCCCTTCCCGGTTGGCCAGTCCCAGACCAGCTTCGGTGGCCAGGTCATCAACTTCCAGCGCGAAGATGTGGCCATCACCCTCAAGGTGACTCCTCAGATCAACGAGAGTGACTACGTCACGCTCGAGGCCTTCCTTGAAGTCCAGGAGATCGAGGGCGACGTGAGCCAGGCCGACCCGTCCCAGGGTGGACCGACGACGTCGAAGCGCTCCATCGAGAACACGGTGGTCGTCAAGGACAACCAGACCATCGTCATCGGTGGCCTGATCAGCGAGACCGAGACCGATAGCGAGACCAAGATCCCCATCCTGGGCGATCTTCCGCTGGTGGGCGCGCTGTTCCGCGGCAAGTCCAAGCAGTCCCGCAAAGTCAACTTGGTCGTCTTCTTGACCCCCCACATCATCGAAGAGCCGGCCGACCTCGAAGAGGTCTACCGCATCAAGTGGGCCCAGCGTCAGGAGTTCATCAAGCGCTTCTACGGTAAGTCACGCGATGAGCAAGAAGCCGAGATGTTCCGTTTGCTGTCGTACTCGTTCAATCGGATTGACGAGCCCAGCCGCTACCGGGGGCCGGTCGACCAGACCACCAAGTACGAGGTCCTGGGTGAGCAAGCCCCGGTCCACAAGGCGATGACGGGTGCAGTTCCGGCAGCACGGGAGCCTGACGCAGCTCCGGACGGTGCACCGGCGCCGACCGAGGCCCCCACTACGCCGACCACTCTCTAGTTCTCTCGCCGAGGAGCTGACACATGGGCATTCGACGAGCACCCCTAGAGCAGATCCTCGTGGGTCGCGGTGTGGCGCCTGAAGTCATTGAAGCCGCCCGCACCCAGGCCCAGCGTGCACAAGTGGACCTGGCCGAGGGCTTCGAGCTCGTGGATGGCGTGGACCGGCGCATGATCAGCCGTGCAGTCGCCGAGAGCTGCAGCCTGCCCTTCCTGGAAAACGTCGAAGTGGATCAGGTTGACGAGTCGCTCGTGCGGCGCATCTCGCTGGGGCTTGCCCGGGAACAGGGCGTGCTGCCGCTGTGGGTGGCCAATGGACGGGTTCAGGTCGCGGTGGCGGGCCCACGCTCGCTGCCCGCGCTTGACGATCTGCGTGTGCTGTTCGGAAAGCCCGTCGATGCGGTGATGCTGTCTGGCACGGTCCTTCGGGACGTCATGAACAAGGCCTACGACAAGGCCAGCCGCACCGCCAGCGCGGTCATGGAAGAGGTCGCCGAAGAGACCGGCGACGATCTGGTCGACGACCTGAACCTCGATGGTGATGACCTCCTGGACGACCCCAACCAGGCGCCCATCATCCGGTTCGTCAACTCGCTGTTCACCCAGGCCATCAAGGACCGTGCGAGCGACATCCACATCGAGCCCTTCGACAAAGAGCTGGTGGTCCGCTTTCGCACCGATGGTGTGCTGACCGAGGTGGTCAAGCCCCCTCCCCGGCTTCAGGCATCCATCGTCAGCCGCATCAAGATCATGTCGGGCCTGAACATCGCTGAGAAGCGCATTCCCCAGGACGGTCGGATTCGTACCCGCATGGCGGGCCGTGAGATCGACGTGCGGGTGAGCACCATGCCGGTGCAGCACGGCGAGCGTGTGGTCATGCGGCTTCTGGAGAAAGGCTCGGTCTTTGCTCTGGAAGGGACCGGCATGAGTCCCGACATCATGCGGAACTTCCGCCGGCTCATTCGCCAGCCCCACGGCATCATCCTGGTGTGTGGGCCGACCGGCTCGGGCAAGACCACCACGCTGTACTCGGCGCTCAGCGAGATCAACTCGCCCGACAAGAACATCCTCACTGTCGAGAATCCCGTCGAGTACGAGCTGCGCGGCATTGGCCAGACCCAGGTCAACGCCAAGATCGACCTGACCTTCGCCAGCGTGCTGCGCGCCCACCTCCGCCAGGACCCCGACATCATCCTGGTCGGTGAGACCCGCGACAAGGAAACGGCTGAGAACGCCATCCAGGCCTCCCTCACGGGCCACTTGGTGTTCACAACGATTCACACCAACGATGCCCCGTCGGCCTTCACCCGCATCATCGACATGGGCATCGAGCCGTTTCTCGTTGCATCGTCGCTGATCGCCGTGCTGGCTCAGCGTCTCGTCCGCCGGCTGTGCCCGCACTGCAAAGAGGCCTACCACCCGACCGCCGAAGAGCTCAAAGAGCTTGGGCTGACCCGGGACTTCCTCCAGGGACGCCCCTTCCATCGGGCCGTCGGCTGCGAGGAGTGCGGCCAGAAAGGGTACAGCGGTCGGTGCGGCATCCACGAGCTGCTGGTGGTGACCGAGGCCCTCCGCAACAAGTGCACGTCGGGTGCCGATGCGACCCAGCTCAAGACCGTCGCCATCTCGGACGGCATGAAGACGCTGCGGGACGACGGTCTGCTCAAGGTCTTGGAGGGCACCACGTCCGTCGACGAAGTCCTGCGTGTGACCTCAGAAGACGCCATCTCGCTCGACTGAGCGCCTGCATCTCGCTCCCCTCGGCATTGTCGAGGCCCCGGGCCACCCCGCCCGCTTTCCCCATTGAGAGTCAGTCCCCGCCATGGCCGTCTACGAGTACAAAGGCTTCGACGCCAACGGCAAGACCATCAAGGGCGTCATCGACGCCGAGTCGGCCAAGAGTGCCCGCAACAAGCTGCGCCGCACCCAAAAATTCCCGACCGAGGTCTGGGAACAGACCAAAGGCAAGGCCACTCGGGGGGAAGGGCTCTCGGTCCAGATCGATCTGAGCCGCTTCTTCCAGCGGGTGAAGGTCCAAGACATCGCGACCTTGACCAGCCAGCTGTCGACCCTCGTGGGCGCCGGCATCCCCATGGTCGAGGCGCTGAGCGCGCTGATTGAACAAGTCGAGAATCCTGCACTCAAGCCGGTTCTGGTTGAGATCCGCGAAGACGTGAACCAAGGCGACACCCTCGCCAAGTCGATGAAGAAGCACCCCAAGGTCTTCGACACGCTCTATGTCAACATGGTCGCCGCCGGCGAGCTGTCGGGCGCGCTGGACGTCGTCCTCACCCGCCTCACCGAGTACACTGAGGCGATGGTGGCCCTGCGTGGGAAGCTCATGAGTGCGCTCATGTATCCCGTGCTGATGGGCTTTATCAGCCTGGCCATTGTGGTTGGACTGTTCGTCGGCGTCATCCCACGCATGCGCCGCATCTTCGACAGCTTTGGCGAAGCCCTGCCGCTGCCCACGCGGGTCATCCTGTTCATCAGCGACACGCTCATCGGCTATTGGTGGGTCTTCTTGACACTGACCATCGCCGCCAGCGTGGGTGCCGTCCGCTACGTCCGCACCCCCAAAGGCCGGCGCAAGTGGCACGCCTTCCTGCTGAGCATGCCCGTCTTCGGAAAGATGAACCGCGTAGTGGCCGTCAGCCGCTTTTGCCGCACGATGTCGACCCTGCTCGACTCCGGCGTGCCCATCCTCACCGCCATCGGAATCGTCAAGTCGGTCGTGGGGAATGACATTCTCGCCGAGGCCATTGAGAAGGCGGGCCAGAACATCCGCGAGGGACAGAGCATCGCTCAGCCGCTCAAGGACTCCGGCCAGTTCCCCCCGCTTGTGCTCCACATGATTGCCATCGGCGAACGGACCGGCGAGCTCGAGCCCATGCTCAGCAAGGTCGCCGACTCCTACGACGCCCAGGTCGAGAACTTCGTGGACGCCATCACCAGCTTGCTTGAACCGGTGCTGATTGTGGTCCTCGGGGGTGTTGTCGCTGTTGTTGCCCTCGCCATTTTGCTGCCTATGCTCAACATGTCGGCCATCGCCAAGTGATTGGGCCCGACCGTCCCCCCCACCCCTGCTCCAGGGAGCCTGCCATGACCCGAGTTGACCTTCCCGCCCGTGACGTGGCCTTTGCCGCCCTTGCGTCTCGCCGGCGCGCCCGCTCCGAGCGCGGCCTCACCCTTGTTGAGATTATGGTGGTCATCGCCATTCTGGGTACGCTCATGACCATCGTTGGCGTGAGTGTGATTGGCCAGCTCGACAGCGCAAATGCTGACGCCACTCGGCTGCAGATGAAGAAGATCGACCAGACGCTGCAGATGTACGCGGCCAAGCACAAGGGCAAGTTCCCCAACACGTCGGACGGCCTGGCTGGCGCCGCCAAGTACTTCCCCGACAACAAGGTCCCCACGGATGCTTGGGGCTTCGAGTTCCAGTACTTCTCCCCGGGCACCCACTCCAACGCGCCGTACGAGCTCGTCAGCCTCGGCAAGGATGGCCAGGAAGGCGGGCAGGACGCGAATGCCGACATCAAGAGCTGGGCTCTTGACGAGGAAGAGTAGACCCACGTGCGCACCGCCCGCCAAGGCCTGACCCTCATCGAGCTGCTCGTTGCGATGGCCATTCTCATGGTGATGGTTGTCGTGGCGGTGCCGTCATTTCAGGGGTTGATGGATCTGCAGCAGCGCGCGGCCGCAAAGGAGCTCGCCCAGACCTACACATGGCTGGTGGACGAAGCCAAGCTCCGCAATGTGAGCTTCAGAGTGGCGTACAACCTCGATCGAAACACGTGGAAGGTTGAGGTCGGCGACCCCAACACTTTGGTCTATTCGTCGCCCGATGAGCGCGAGAAGGCCGAAGAGGAAGAGAAAGACAAGCTTGCCCGCTACACGAAGCGGGAGCTGGCCGAGGGTCACGGAGACGCGGTGGACCTGACCGAACAGGACAACAAGTTCTCTGGGCTCGAAGACTCGGTCTTCAATGTCGGCGGCACTCTGGAAGGAGACGCGGTCTTCGCGTGGGTCTACACCCCGCAATACGGCGAGGACGGCATGCGGCCAAGCGACAAAATCCCCGACGACCCCGAAGACGAGGCCATCGCCTACACCTACGTCTTCCCCGATGGCACCGCTGAGCACACGGTCATTCGCATCGTGGACCGGGAAGATCCCGAAGATGGGTGGACCGTGGCTGTGGAGCCGCTGTCCGGCAAGGTGACCCTCACCACCGATGTTCTCGACCCCCGGGACAGCATGTCCTGGCTGCCTGAGGAAGGGCCACAGCTCCGATGATGGCCTCCCCTCGCCATCGGGGCTTCACGCTCCTCGAAGTGATCATCGCCCTGGGCATCCTGGCGGTGTCCATGGCCGTGATGATCGACACCCAGGGCGGGGCGGTCATGATGACGGCCGAAGCCACCCGCACGGCGAATGCGACAATGCTGGCCGAAGAGAAGCTGCGTGAGGTGTCGCTGGAGCTGGAACGGGAGGGCTGGTCCAGCCAAGATGTCGAAGAAGAGGGCGACTTCGATGACTTTGGCGATGAGGACTTTCGCGGCGACTCACTGAACCTGGGCTTGGACGACGACCTCGACGAGTACAAGTGGGCCTACACCGTGCGGCGCATCGAGCTGAGCATGCCGTCCGACCTCGGGTCCACCGCGCAGGAGCTCGCGGGCGGTGGCCTGTGGGGGGACGATGCCGCCCAGGACCAGGACGGGCAGCTCGACCAGTACGGCGGAATGGACCCGACCCAGATGATCCCGGGCTTCGACATGGCCAGCATCACCGAGCAGCTCTCAAGCTACGTGCGTGAGGTTCGGGTCATCGTGTGGTGGGGCGAGAACAAGGATGAGGTCGATCAAGTCGAGTTTGTGCACCACATCATCAACCCGTCGGGCGCCGTGTCACAGCCCGACGTGGAGTGAGCATGCGCAGCCTCGGACGCCGGGGATCTCGTGCACGCGGGGGCTTCACGCTGGTTGAAGTCGTGGTGTCTCTCGCGGTGCTCTCGATGATCGGTGTGATGGCCTGGACGACGATGTCCAGCACCTTGATGGCCCGCGACCTCCTCCAACAGGAAGACGAGATCGACCGGTCCGCCCGGTCCGCAATGGACCGCATCCAGCGGGAGATCTCGCTGGCCTACCTGACCAAGAACCTGCAAGCCATCCAGTCCTACCAGACGGTGTTTGTGGGCAAGGACTCCTCAGACTGCGACCAGATCTGGTTCGCGTCCAAGTCCCATCGGCGCACCCGCAAGGCGGCGAGAGAGTCGGACCAGACTGAGATCACGCTGTGGTGTGAGTCCGACCCGGACAACCGCAACCGCAGCGTGTTGTTGCACCGTGAGTCCCAGCGCATCGACCACGAGCCCGACAAAGATGGGGCCATCGCCCCGCTTGCCCGCAACGTGGAGCGGTTTGACCTGCGGTACCTCGACAACCGCACCGGTGAGTGGACCGACGAGTGGGACAGCCTGGGCAGCGAACAGACCAACCGACTGCCCCGCGCGGTCCAGGTCGTCTTGGTGCTGGTGGCCGAAGATCCCATGGACAAAGACGAGCTTGTCGAGCGCACCTACGTGTCGACCGTCTTCATTGAGACCGCGCCACGACTCCAGCGCAGCGCCACGGCCAGCAACGGCGGCGCCGCAAACACTCCCTTCCTCCCGGGGCGCTGAGACCATGATGTCGCCTCGCCAGCTCTGGACGGAGCTCACCCTCCCTCGCGGTCCACGTCGCACTGCAAGATGGTCCAGCCGTGCAGGTTCTCGGCGGTCCGGTGTGGCCATCCTGATGGTCATCGCCACGCTGATGGTGCTGGTCGTGGTCACCACCGAGCTGGCCTACGGCGCCCGTGTGCGGTTCATGGTCGCCAACCACCAACGGGAGCGGGCTCAGGCCTACTGGGTGGCCCGCAGCGGCTACAACCTCGCGCGCATCGTGCTCATCGCCGACCGTGAGATGGCGAACCAGGCCAAAGGCAACAGCTTCATCCCCGAGGAGATCAAGGGTCTGCTGGGGGGCGGCATGCTCTGGAATCTCATCGGCCCGATGCTCAACACCGGCATCTTGCGGATGATCATGGGCGCCGGCGGCGACATCGACGACGTCGACAAAGAGGACATGCAGGAGTTCCAGCAGTCCGGCGAGCTGCCCGAGGAGTACAAGGCCGAAGAGTCCACCGGGCTGTTCAACGACAAGTCCTTCTTGGACTTCGAGGGCGACTTCATTGTCGAGATCACGGACATGGAGAGCAAGTTCAACATCAACGCGTTCGCGACCGAGCAAGCGGTGGGCTCCATCACCGAGTCGGGCACCGGCAAAGCGCTGTTCGCGATGATGTCGGGCCCCGAGAACGACCAGTGGTTCTACGAGCAGAACTTGGACCGCTGGGAGCTGGTCTCCAACCTCAAGGACTGGGTCGACACCGACAATGTGCGGTCCGGACTTCGAGGGGGCTACGAGGACTCCCTCTACAATCGCCTCGACCCGCCCTATCTGACCAAGAACGCCCCCTTTGACACCCTCCAAGAAATCACCATGGTGGAGGGATGGCAGGGCGACGTGTACGACCGCTACATTGACAAGATGACCGTCTTTGGTGACCCCAATGGCAAGGTGAACTACCAGACGGCCGACGAACTGGTGGTCTACGCCGCCGTCAGCGAGTGCATGCAGGGCAGCTACCTGCCGGACGCTTGGGAACAGACCCTGGACCGGTTGAGCGAGCAGGACCTCCTGTTCATCCCGGCCATGCTGGAGCCAAAGGACTATGTGAGGAAGATCGTGGAAGCGGGTGTGCCGCTGGACGCCAATTGTGCGGCCGGAAAGCTCACGAAGGAATCCAAGGTGTTCCTGGTCCAGACCAGCGGGCTTGTCGGACAGACCTCCGTCACGCTCACTGCTATCCTCGACTTCACGGACGCCAGCGAGGGAGACCTCGTCTACTGGCGGGTGGACTGAGTCCACCTGCACCCCTGCCCCACCCGGGCAGGACACACGGAGAGATGCCTCATGGCACGCATTGTCGGCCTCGACCTTGGACATCGCACTGTTCGTGCCGCCGTCTTTGAGGGCAGCTTTGGACGGTTCCAGCTCGTGGCCTACCACGAGGTGCCTGTCGCCCAGGATCTGGACGCACCGCCTGATCTTGTCTCTCGCCTCGCGGCGCTGGACATCCTGCGGGGAGGCCTCGAGGTCGCCGGCAGCACCAGCTGGTCGGCGACGTTCCCTGCGGAGTCGACGAGCTTGCGCACGATCGCACTGCCGTTCTCCGACCGCACCCAAGTCGAACAGACCTTGCAGTTCGAGGTCGAGAACCAGGTCCCGTTCGATCTGGACGACATGGTGGTCACCCACCGCATCATCGAGGTCACCGAGGCGGGGTCTGAAGTGCTGGTCGGGCTGGCGCCCAAGGCGATGGTGGGCCCGCTGCTGGCTGGCCTCTCCGATCTGGGTGCTGACCCCAAGGTGCTGCTCCTCGATGCCGATCTGCTCGCCCACCACTCCGATGAAGGTGTGCAAGCGGTCATTGACCTGGGCCACACGCGCACGCTGGTCGCCCTGTGCAAGGACGGCCACATGATCGCGGGCCGCGCGCTGTCTCATGGCGGCCGGGACCTCACGGTCGCCATCGCCTCCGCCCTCGACCTCGACTTTGAGACGGCGGAGCGGCGCAAGCACCACATTGGCCTGGGTCGCGACGAAGCGTCCACGGTGGAGCTCGAGCTGGACAACGCCTGGGAGGATGCCGAAGACACCCGCCCTGGGCAAGTCATCGGCGAGTGGGACGAAGAGACCACCGCATCACGGGGCCTCAACGTGGCCCCAACTGCGGGCTTGGCAGGCAGCGAGCGCAACCCCGAGGCCATCCTCCGGGATGCCATGGTGCCGCTGCTGTCCGACCTTCGCGCGACCCTCATCTCCTTCGAGGACAGCCTAAGTGTTGAGGTAGGCGAAGTGCTGCTGTGCGGCGGCGGTGCCGAGACCCGGGGCCTTCGGGACCTGCTGGGCGAGGTGCTTGGGGTCGGCGTGCGGGTGGTCTACCCGTCCGACGAAGCGGCTGAAGCCGGAGGCCCTGGACGCCTCGCGCTCTGCCACGCCGCGGGGATGCGGGGGGGCGCGGGCAAGGGCCGCATGCTCGACTTCCGCACCGGCGAGTTTGGGTTCCGCGGCGACCTCGCCCTGTTGGGCACGGTGGTCCGGTACGGCGTGCTCGCGGCGGCGGCGCTGGTGGCCCTGGGCATCGGCTGGTTCGGCTTCAGCGTGGCCTCCCTCAACGCCGAGATATCCTCCGTGGAAGACGAGATTGCTGAGTCGGTCTTGGCCACCTTCCCCGACGTGCCGGCCGACCGGGTGAGTGACCCCAGCATGGCGGTTGCCATCATGCAAGAAAAAACGCTGGAGACCACCACGTGGGTGGAGACCCTCGGGGCGGTCATCGTCAGTGAGCCCCCCACGCTGTCGGTCTACGACAAGGTCTCCCGGTTCGTGCCCCCGCCGAATGAGGCCCGGATCGACGTGTCCGAGATGGCCGTCAGTCCTGGCTCCGTCAGCATCAAGGCCGAGACGGACAGCTACGAAGCCGCCGCACGCATCGAAGCCGCACTGCAGAAAGTCCCCGAGTTTCGCCAAGCGAGCAAGGGCGACGAGAAGAAGGTGCGCGAAAACATTCTCTTCACCATCACCATCCCGCTGGATGGTGACGACCAGGCGGAGGCAGGCTGATGTCCACCATCGGAACTCGGCTCAGCGCCCTGCAAGACCGCGTGCAGGACACCATCGCGGACATGAACCCCCGCGACCGCACAATGCTCGGCGGCCTGTTGGCATTCGGCACAGTGGTCGTTCTCGGCGGCGGCTTTTGGTGGATGCAGTCCACCCTCGCGGCCCTCGAGGCGCGGGTGTCCGACCGCCAAGACCAGCTCCACATGGTCGGCTTGCTGGCTTCGGACCACAACGAAGCCAAGACCAAGGCCGAAGAGATCAAGACCAAGCTGGCGCAGTACCAGACCCAGGACTTCTCAAGCTTCATGGAGCAAGCCGCCAAAGAAGTGGGTGTCGGCGAGCAGCTCTCGTCCGTCCGCAAGAAGTCCGAGTCGACCAACGACCGGCTCCAGGAGCTGGTGTACTCGGTGAAGCTCACCAAGCTCCAGCAAGACCAGCTCGTGAAGGTCCTTCACGCGGTCGAAGCGAGCGGCTACCCGGTCAAGGTGCGCACCTTCAAGGCGAAGACCCGCACCAGCAAGGGTGAGAAGTCCATCGACGTGGACATGGAAGTGGCGACCTACAAAGTCGTCGCCGACGACGCTGAAGAGGAGGGGTGATGCAGAAGCTCCTATTGGCCGGGATTGTGTCCGCGGCCGGCGCCTTGAGCTTCGGCCTCGGCTTCAACGTGCACTTCCCCAGCGATGCGGTGCTGGACTTTGCCCGATGGCAGATCCAGCAGAGCTCCGGCGGCGCCTGGGCGCTTGATGCGGACGATGCCTCGTGGTGGATGCCGGCGGGGGTGCACCTCAGCGACGCCACGCTCTTCAAGGTCGACGCGCCGAAGTCCCGCCGAAAGAAGCGCGCCAAGCCTGAAGATGCCAGCGCGGGCGACGTGCTCGCGGCACCCCTGGCCGCGGTCCCGTTTTTGCGGGCTGAAGATGTCTCGCTGCGGCTGGCCTTGCTGCCGCTGCTCACCGGCCGCACGGCGCTGGAATTCGCACTGGATGCCTACGGCGGCGAGATCGAAGGGTCGGTGGGCGAAGACGCTGAATTCACCACCGTGGAAGCGATGGCCGAGGGCATCAACCTCGCGCGGATGCCCATTGGCGGCGACGACTGGAACATCAACGCGGTCGGCAAGCTCAAGCTGAACACCGATCTGAAGCTGGCCAAGAAGACCGGGCGGGATGGTCCCGGTCACGACGGCAGCCTGCGCATGGAGATCGAAGGGCTCATCATCGAGAGCGCCAGCGTCATGGGCATTGACCTGATGCCGGCCACGTTCTCCCAGGCCGTGCTCGAGATCGAGATGGACGGGACCAAGGCCGAAGTGCGCGAAGGCCGGTTTCAAGCCGACATCCTCGACCTGACCGTGAGTGGGCACATCAACGCGACCGGCGGAGACCCGGACCGGTGGCGGCTGCGGCTTGAACTCCAGCTCGATCTGGAAGACCAGCTCGACATCATGGCCGGCATGTTGCCGATGCTGAAGTCTGCGAAAGACGATGAGGGGATCTACCACTTGCTGTGTTCGGGCACGGTGGGGCGTCCGTCCTGCCGGGAAGACCGCAGCAAGGTGCGGGGCACCCCGGCACGTCCGTCGGCGCCCAGCATTGGCGGTCCCCCGGCGCCGCCTTCACGTCGTGGGCGCCCCCAAAAGGCCGCCAGTGATGACAGTGAAGAGCGCCGGGCCGAGCGCCGGGAGCGCATCAAGGAACGCCGCGAGAAGCTGCGTCAGGAGCGAGAGACCCGCCAAGGTGACAGCATCGACGAAGAGATCGACGACCGCGAGTTTGAGGACATGCGCGAGCCGATGCGGCCCTTCCCCCGCGAGCCCGGCAACATCCGGCCCGACTTCCCGGACGACGAGTTCGACGGTGGGCCCGACGAGCTCGATGATCGCTTGCCTGCCGGCGAAATGGACATCCAAGAGCCTCTGGACGAGATCGGCTACGTCGACTGATCGCTGGGCTCGCCGCGCAGCCGGCGTGGCCCCTGCTCAAGCGCTGAGGGCGGTCACCGGGCCGTGGGGCTCGCCGCCGCTTCCAGCTTGGTCACCAAGGCGGCCGCCTCTTTGTCATCCGGGCAGAGCTGGGCCCATTTCTTGGCCCGGGGCAGTGCCCGTCGCGTGTCCCCTTCGGCCGACAACACCCGGGCCAACCACATCAACGCAAACTGGTGGTCTGGGTTGAACTGCTCGGCGAGCAGCAACAGGTCGATGCCCTCGTCAAGCTGTTCTTCGCGGGAGCGCTCCGGATTGCGCAGCCGCGCCAGGCCGAGCCAGGCGAGGATGTCCGGGTTGGCGATGGTGAGGTCCCGAGCCTTCGACAGCACACGGTCGGCCCGAGCGAAGTCACCGCTCTCCACCAAGATGCGCCCTTGCTCCAGCCACATCAGCTCCCGCTCCGAGTCGGCTGCGCCACTGCGAGTGCGGACGGAGTGGCCCCAGCCGCTCAGGGCAGCTTCGACCAGCGTCTTGAGCTGGGCCGCGAGGGCTCGGATCTCCGCTGAGTTCGTCACGCCGTCGGCGATCTTGCCGTACCGCTCGATCTGGCGGGACGCGACCCCTTGGACCAGCTCCGTCGGGCTGTCGCTGGGCACCCCAAGCACATTTGCCGCCGTCGCACCCTCCAGCCGCGAGAGCTCGCGGCACAGCTGCTTGGCCAAGATCGCGGGCTGGACTGGGGGCATTCGACGGCGACTGGACGCTTGCGTGCGGGAGGTGCTCCGACGGTGGCGGGTCGACCCGGCGCTGTGCCGCGAGGGCGTCGTCGTGGTCGGCGGCTCGCTGACCGACGTGGTGCCGCTGGGGCCTGGATCGGTCGCGGGCACGGTGGGCTCGGACATCGGCTCGGGGCCCGAGGAGGGAGCCGGTGGGGCTGCGGCACGGGCGGCAGTGCGGGGGCGCCGCTCGGAGCGGGGTGCGTTCAAGCTGAGGATGCCCATCCGGTGCAGGATGAACAGCTCGGTCTCGACCGTCTCGCCCGGCACCGACAGCATCGCGAGGATGCGGCCCAGCGTCTGACGGCCGTCTGCCATGGACAGTACAGCGCGGGTGTCGCGGCCCACTGGAAGCTCGGTCAGCGGGCGGGCGAGCCGGCGCAAGGACGGCGCGTTGAACGTGTGCTCGGCGGCAAAGCCCTCGAGGCTGTCGGGTCTGAGGGACTCCACCAGGTAGCTGCCGAGGGCGCGATGATCCCCGGAGCCCTCCACGGCACCGGACTCAAAGCGAAGCCGGCCCTCACGCAGCGCCATGTCGACCAGCTCCAGCTCGCGGGAGTCGACCAGCCCCCCAGACTCGAACCGAATGGGGCGAGAGACCGCCGCCGAAGCGCCGGTGATGTAGAGGCGGCCGGTGTCTTTGTTTGCCCAGAGCGCGCCCAGCCGTGCGGCGTTGTCGCGGGACACAGCACCACCGGACCGCGGCACGAGGCTGCGGTTGGCGCGCATGGGCTGGTGGGCACGGGGGATCGCGGCCGGCAAGGACGACGACGACGACGAGCGCGACGCACCCGGCGCGGGCCGAGGGGCGACGACCGGCCCGGAAGCCCCAAGATGACGTGCTGATGCGACACTTGAGCTGTAGCCACTTCCGCGAGATGCGTCGACAGATGGCACCGTGGACGGCTGCTGGACTGGCTGGCGGGGCGACGGCGCTCGACCCAGCAGTCGGGTGAGGTGGTCCACGCCGCTGGCGCCGCTGGACTGGGGCGCCGTGGGGGCCGGGGCCGGGGCCGGCGTTGGCGGACGCGGCGTGGGCCGAATGGCGTCCAGCATGTCGGCCAAATCAAACATCGAGAATGGCTTGCGCAGCGCTCGGCGGGTGCTGAGCCGGGCGAGGGCAATCCGCACCGCAGGATCTCCAGCGGACCGCGCCGAGATGACCACCACATGGGCCGCGCGTCCTGGGGGTGTGCTTCGCCACCCCGCAAGGGCCTCAATGCCACCGCCACCGGGCAGGTCTGGATCGACAAGCACCACGTCAGGACGGGCGGTGCGGAGCAGAGACTGGGCCCCGTGGGCATCACCGACCGGCAAGACTTCGTGACCCTGCGGCACCAACACAGTGCGCAGCAGCTCTTGCAGACGAACATCCGGGTCGGCAACAACGATACGCATACTGCTCCTCGACTCACTGGGCTGCGGTTAACCGCCGGCCCGTTGACTGACCCAGGAGTTGCCATTCATCACACAGACGCGGTGCTGCCGGCGCTCGTTCGCGCACTTGACGCTTCCGGCCTTGGATATGCGGTCTTGGATCAGGGTGGTCAGACCACTCGGGTGTCATGGTTTGTTGTTGATCAGAGTCCAGAAGTGCTGAGCGGCCCAGCATGGGTGGATCAGGCCCGGACGTTGTGCCGAGCCGCAGTGCCTGGGGGTGGGCTGGTGGGCTGGCTCGCCTACGAAGCCGGGCGCTGGTGTGAGCGCATGCCGGCCCCGACTCAGCGGGCGCCCCTGCCAGAAGTGTATCTGGCCCAGGTTGCCGGCTTCGTCGACATCGGTCCGAGTGGCGTCCAGGTGCAGGGAAGTCCTGACTTTGTGGCGGAAGCGGCCCGGTTCGTCGGTCTCGCCACCCACAGGCAGCCCCTGGACGACCGCACCGAACCCTCGCCGGCCGCGCCGCTGTCCCCAGATCCCCAAAAGGCCCACCGCTACACCCGGGCTGTGCAACTAGCGCTCGACGAGATCTTCGCCGGTGAGTGCTACCAGGTGAACCTGTCGTGGGAGCGCACCGACGTCCCCTGCCCTTCTCCGGTGGATGCCTGGCTCTCCCTCCGGCGGTCCAATCCCGCTGCTTGGGGAGCCCTCGTGCACACCCGCCACGGCACCATTGTCAGCAATTCGCCTGAGCTGTACTTGCAGGTGATGCACGGTCGGGCCGAGAGCCGCCCCATCAAGGGAACAGCCCCCCGCGCGTCTGGGGAGCAGGGCCGCCGGGAGCTGACCGAGAGCATCAAGGAACGCGCTGAGCTCACGATGATCGTGGACTTGGTACGCAATGACCTCGGCCGGGTGGCGGTCACCGGCAGTGTTGTGGCCGGCCCCCGACATGTGCGGGCCTGCGGTGACTTGTGGCACGCCGAACAGACCGTGGCGGCGACGCTCCTCCCCCAACACGACGTGTTTGACGCCGTCGCAGCGACCTTTCCGCCCGGCAGTGTCACCGGCGCACCCAAGGTTCGGGCAATGGAGCTCATCGCAGCGCTCGAAGACGGGCCCCGGGGTGTCTACACCGGAGCGATCGGCTGGTTTGACCAGAGCGGTGATGCGGCACTCAATGTCGCCATTCGCACGGCCACAGTCCAACAGGGGCTGGCCCGCTTTCACCTGGGCGCGGGCATCGTGGCGGACTCGGTCCCCGACGCCGAGTGGGCCGAGACCTGCGCCAAGGGCATCCAGCTCCACCGACAGCTCTCTGTGAGGCCCCAGTGACGGTCATCTCCCCTGGCCTCTACGGCATGGTCGACACCGAGTTTGGGCCGCCTCTCGACATCGCTGAAGCCCTCCTCCGGTCCGGCTGCACGGTGCTCCAGCTGCGGGCCAAGAGCCTGTCCACCGATGCACGGGTCACGACGGCCAGGGCCCTTCTGCCACGGGTTCGCGCCGCCAACGCCGTGCTGCTGGTCAATGACGACATCGAGGCCGCCCACCGAAGTGGCGCCCACGGGGTGCACCTCGGACAGTCCGATGGGACCGTTCAAGAGGCGCGCGAGAAGCTCGGCCCACACGCCATTGTCGGGCTGTCCACCCACACGCTGAACCAGGTGCTCAGCGTCGGTCCAGACGTCGACTACATCGGCTTCGGCCCAGTGTTTTCGACCACCACAAAGGTGACAACCTGGGCCACGGTCGGCATCGAGCGCCTCCGGGCGGCCTGCGTCAGCTCGCCGGTGCCCGTGGTGGCCATCGGAGGCATCCGCTTGCACCACCTCCCCGAGCTTCAGGCCGCCGGCGCCCAGCACTGGGCGGTGATCTCCGACATCCTTTCGGGCACTCACAAGATCGACGTCTGGTCGGCCCGGGCTGCGGCCTTCTGCCTCAACCCCTGACCAGCGGCACCGTCTGCGCGAGGCGGGCGATGAGCGGGGCGGATCGGCCGGGGAACACTGCCCGAGGAACACCCCCAACGGGTGGCCAGGACCCCATGGTTCATGCTAATCCTCGCACAACGGTTGGAACGTCAAGACTTCGACGCCGCTGAGCCCGCCTCGGCGGTGCATCCCCCACCCTCTCGCGACCGCTGCACTGGTCCGGATGGCCCCATGCCTTCGCTGCTCATCTTGCTTGCTCTGTCCATGTCCACGCCGGCGGACGCGAGCCGACGCTTGTTCACCAAGCGCGACAGTGCCGAGGAGCGTGCCGAGCCCACCGACGCTGAGCGTGCCTCCGACGACGGTCGCCAGACTGCGCCGGCCATGGTGCCCGCCGAGGGCTCCCTGTGGGACTACGTCGAGCGTGTCGATGGCGCTGTGCCCACCGACGAAGCGGTCGATGCGTCCGAAGAGCTCGACGAAGAACGCCAGACCGAAGCCGCGTTCTTGCACCAGCTCGCCGCCCCCTCCACGCCGCCGGCCAGCTTCTACAGTGACCCGCTGGGGGCCACGAGCATCGATCCGCTGCACTTGGACCAGATCGACCCGAGCGAGTTCGACATCCCGATTGTCGTGAACGCCGACGTCATCCGGTGGATGGAGTACTTCACGGGCCGCGGCCGCAAGTACTACCACAAGTGGCTGGGCCGAAGCACCGCCTACCGCCCGATGATGTACGAGAAGCTCGAAGCAGCGGGCCTTCCCCGCGACCTCGTCTACCTCTCCATGATCGAGAGTGGATACGCCACCCATGCGTACTCCCGGGCCGCCGCTGTGGGCTTGTGGCAGTTCATCACGCCCACCGCCCGCGAGTGGGGCATGCGCGTCGACTGGTGGATGGACGACCGCCGCGACCCCGAGATGGCCACCGACGCCGCCGTTGCGTTTCTGGGTCACCTCAACAAGAAGTTCGGCCACTGGTACTTGGCATGGGCCGCCTACAACGGTGGACCGGGTCGGGTTGCCCGCGCGGTCAAGGCCCACGGCACGAGCGACTTCTGGACGCTGGTGGAGAAGGACGCCTTCCCCGCCGAGACCGACAACTACGTGCCGAAGCTCATTGCCGCCGCCATCATCGGGCACCACCCGGAGCGCTACGGCTTCACGGACATCGAGTACCAGGACCGGATGCAGTACGACACGGTGGAGGTCGGACCGTCCTTCGGCGTCGACGTGCTCGCCCGCTGCGCCGGGGTGTCGGTGGAAGAGTTCCAGAAGCTCAACCCCCACATCCGCCGCTTCGCGCTGCCCCCCGATGGCAAGACCCACACCATCCGGGTGCCCGCCGGCAATGGCAAGAAGACCCTCGCCGCCGTCTCCAAGGTGCCAGCATCCGAGCGCATCTCGTTCCAGCAGCACAAGGTCAGCAAGGGTGAGACCCTCGGCGTGATCGCCAGCCGCTACGGCGTGTCGGTGACCGAAGTGCAGCGGATGAACCGCATCACGAACCCCAACCGCATCTATGTGGGCATGGACCTCGTGATTCCGGCACCGGGCATGAAGGGCATGCCGATGGGGCCGCCCCCGCCGTCCAAGCCCAAGGCGCTGGCGTCCACGGCCGGTGGCTCGTCCGCCAAGGCCGCGGTGCCCCAGAGCAAGAAGGTCACCCACGTGGTGCGCAAGGGTGAAGCGCTGAGCGCCATCGCCGAGCGGTACGGCGCAAAGACCAGCGATGTGATGCGCTGGAATGGCATCAGCAACGCCAACAAGATCTATGTGGGCCAGAAGCTCACCCTGTACGAGAAGGCCAGCAACTGGACCACCTACACGGTGCGCAAGGGCGACAACCTGTCGACCATCGCCAGCCGCCACGGCATCAAGGTCTCTGACTTGACGAGCTGGAACAACATCTCCGGCTCGAAGATCTACGTGGGCCAGACCCTCAAGATCCGCAAGCGCTGACCCCGTCTCGCACGGCGCTCCAGACTCGGTCCGCTCACCTTCGGGTGGGCGGGCCGCTGTGCTTCTTGGCTCGCGTTTGGGCTCCCCGAACCGGCTAAAGAAGGGGTCCACGATGCGCCCAGGTGCCCTCATGCTGTCCGTCGAAGAAGCCCTCGCCACCTGCCTTGCGCTCCGCTTCGAGATGCCGTCAGAGTCTGTGCCTGCCGCTGAAGCGCTCGGACGGGTGCTCGCCCACCCCTTGCTGGCCCAGCTCGACTCGCCGGTCTGGAACAACTCCGCCATGGATGGCTATGCCGTGGTGGCCGCCGATCTCGAGGGCGGTGGGCCCCACGGTTCGGGCTGCGATGTCGACGACAGCGGCGCCGAGGTGCGCACGCTGGACGTGGTCGGCACCATCGCGGCGGGACAAGCCGGCGCGCTGACCGTGAACCGGGGCACCTGCTGCCGGATCATGACGGGTGCCCCCATGCCCCCAGGCGCCGATGCGGTCGTGGTTCGTGAAGTGGCCCGTGTCCAGCCGTCGCAAGCGGGCCAAGAGCGGGTGGGGCTGCCCACGGGCGTGCGCGCCGGGCAGAACGTGCGTCGCCAAGGCGAGGAGTTTCGCGCCGGAGCGGTGTTGCTGGATGGCGGCACGGTGCTCGGCGGCGGCGCGCTCGGCCTCATCGCCTCCCAGGGACTCACCCACGTCGAGGTCCGCCGGCGTCCCCGGGTGGCGGTGCTGTCCACGGGCGACGAGCTGATCCCGCCGGGAAGGCCCCTCGGACCCGGCCAGATCTATGGCTCAAACTCCGCCATGCTGGCGGGCCTCATCCGGGAAGCTGGCGGGGATCCCATCGACTGCGGCAACGCCCCCGACAGCCTCGCCGGCACCCGTGCCGCCCTCGCCCGGGCGCTGGACGCCAAGCCCGATGTGTTGCTGACCATCGGTGGCGTGAGTGTCGGTGACTTCGACCATGTGCGAGAGGCCATGGGGGACGCCGGCATGGAGCTGGCCTTCCACAAGGTGCGGATGAAGCCCGGAAAGCCGCTGGCCGTGGGCACCATCGGGGGGGTGCCCACCTTCGGGCTGCCCGGCAACCCGGTGTCGAGCCACGTGACCTTTCTCCAGTTCGTGCGGCCCTTGATTCGCCTCGCGCTCGGGATGCCCCGCCCCTTCTTGCCGGTGGTGGACACGACCTTCACCACCCGGATGACCCGGAGGGCCGGGCGGGCCGAGTTTGTGCGGGTGTCGGTGACCCCCACCGCGGACGGGCTCCACAGCGCCCAGCAGCGCCTGCAGAGCTCCGGCATGGTGGCCGCGATGGCGACGGCCGAGGGTCTCGCGTTGATCGGGGCGGATGCCGTCGGGCTGGAGCCTGGGGACCGTGTGGCCGTCCAGCTGCTGGCGCAGGGCTTGCCGGGTGGATCTGCGCCGACCCTGCGATGGGGTGGCCGCGCCAAGGACAGCCTGTGAATGGCGTATCTGGGGCCGTTCTCGCGGGGGGAGCGTCCCGTCGAATGGGGGCGGACAAGGCCCTGATCCCGGTGGACGGGGTGCCGCTGGCGGTTCGGACCGCCCAGACGTTGCGGGCGGCCGGCTGCGGGCCCGTGTGGTTGGTGGGATCCCAGCCCGCGCTGCACACCTTGGACTGGCCGAGCCTCCCCGATGCCCCAGGTGCCGGCCACCATCCCTTGCGCGGGATCGTGGCAGCCCTGCGTGCCAGCACACAGCCACTGGTCCTCATCTGCCCCTGTGATCTGCCGGCGCTCACGGCGGATGCGGTCCGTCGGCTGCTCGATCATGGCGGCCCCTGCGTCGCACACAGTGGCGACCGACGGCACCACCTCCTCGCCGTGCTGCCGGTCACGCTGCTCCAGCGCGCCCAACAGATCATGGACCAGCAGGGTCCCGCGCGCCTGCTCGTGGCGGACCTGCCGGCGGTCACCCTCGACCCCCAGACCACCGCAAATGCCAACACGCCAGCCGACCTGCTGGCCCACGGTGGGCGCTCCTGAGCTCGCCACTTGGTAGAGTCTCGGCCACCGAGCGGGAGGCCCCATGAGTGACACGAGCGGTCCGGCATTTGGCGCAGTGCGCGTGCTGGTTGACGACAGCTTGGCGCTCGCCAGCGAGCCACCGGAGCTCTTCGGCGAGGTCGCCCTCCCCTTGCCCCGCGCGGCCCTGATCCGGGCGCTGGCCGAGGGCACAGCCGGCCTCACAGTGGTCATCTCCGGGCCTGCGCTCCAAGTGGATGCGCGGGTGGCGGACGGCATCCAGACCCTCAGCCCCGCACCGGCGCTGGTCCATCGCATCTGCACGGTGGCCGAGGCCTCCCTGGGGCCCCAGGCCTTGCTGTTGCATGCGGTCGCCGGGACCTCCCCGACGTCGCTGGTGGTCGGGATTCCCGCAGACCCCTCCGTCCTCCACGCGGCGGCCCAAGTGCTGGCGCCCTTTGTGGGTCTGCCCACCGCCACCGCGGATCCGGAGGAAGCCCCCGAGTCGCAAGAGATGGCCACCGTTGACATCGCCGTCGTCGCAGAGGGCCGACCCGAGTCGGACGTGCGCGGCTGGCAGGGTGCGCTGGCCGCGATGGGGGCCACCCTCGACCGGGGGGCATGGGGCCACATCCCAGAGATCGTCGAGCGCTTTGCCCCCGTGCGGGATGTGTTGGCCCGGGCCGGTGAGCGGCGGCCGGTCCAGGATGATCATGGTCACACGTGGACCGCTTTTGGTTTTCCCGACCTGCGCAGGCCCGGCAGCAAGGTGATTTTGATTCGCGAGACGGCGCCGCTGATCGAGATTCTTGCACTCCATCGAGCACCGGTGCGGGTGGGGGTCTGCGGGGAGGACTCGGCCGGCTGGTTGCCCGCCAGCACCCGCGACCCGGGCCCCGTGGCCGATGCCTTGGTGGGTCGCCGACCCCAGAGCTGGGGGCGCCTCTTCGCCGTGGAGGGCGACGCCATCTACCTGGAGCGGGGCGGCCGGGTGGTGCGCTGGAACGGCAGCCGTGAAGAGCCCGTGGGCTCGGTGGGCCAGGCGCTGGCGTCCCTGGTGCTCCGCTGGTCCCAGCGCTGAGACTGGCCCGCAACACGGGGTGCGAGGACCGGGACCGCAACACGCCGCTGAGGCCGGGTTAGCCGCTGGTTCTTCCCTGCTGCACGGAGCCTCCCGGTGTCCACGAACAACCCGGCCGACGCAATTCTCGAGCCTGCTGCCACCCGCGTCCGCGACCCCCGAACGGGCCGCAGCGTGTGGATGGCCAAGCTGATCCAGTCCGCCAAGCTGACCGACAACGCGCTCGAATTCACCCTCCGGACCACGTCGGCCTACACCGACGACGACCGGGAGCGCATCGACAAGGGGCTGCGGGGCCAGATCGAACAGACCGGGTGGCGCGGCAAGCTCGTCATCCACCATGAGGTCGGAGGCGCGCCGGCACCTGCGCCAGCACCGTCAGCGGCGGCAAAGCCCAGCGATCCAGTGCGGGGCATGAGCGGTCCCGGCATGCAGGCCCACGGCGGCCCCATCCAAAAGAAGACGCTCCCGGGCGTCGGCCATGTGATTGCGGTCGCCAGCGGCAAGGGCGGCGTCGGCAAGTCCACCGTGGCGACCAACCTCGCCGTGGCCCTGCGCCGAGAAGGCCTGCGGGTCGGCATGATGGACGCCGACATCTACGGTCCCAGCCTGCCGACGATGCTGGGCGTCTCCGGCAAGCCCTTCGCCAATGAAGACAAGAAGATTGTCCCCCTCGAAGCCCACGGCATCAAGTGCATGTCGATTGGCTTTCTGGTCGAAGAAGACGAGCCCATCATCTGGCGCGGCCCCATGGTCATGGGCGTGGTTCGCCAGTTCCTCCAGGATGTCGACTGGGACCCGATTGACGTGCTGATCATCGACCTGCCTCCGGGCACCGGCGACGCCCAGCTCACGATGATCCAGGCCGTTGATCTGTCCGGTGCCGTCATCGTGACCACCCCCCAGAAGGTCGCGGTGCTCGATGCGGTGCGCGGCGTCGAGATGTTCCGCAAGCTCGACGTGCCCGTGCTCGGCGTGGTCGAGAACATGGCGTGGGTCGACCTCCCCGACGGCAGCCGCATGACCCCCTTCGGCGAAGGCGGCGGCCAGGCAACGGCGGACCGATTCGAGGTGCCCCTGCTGGCCCAGATCCCGCTCATCACGGCGATTCGTGAAGGTGGAGACGGCGGCAAGCCGGTGGCACTGGGAGACGGACCCGGCGCGACCCCCTTCCGCACCATTGCCCGAACCCTCGCGGCCCAGCTTGGCCGCTGAGCTGCCAACCCCGCCGGTCAGCGAGGCCCACATGACGCGTGAGCCCCTCAAAGACAGCTTCGGCCGCGTGCACACCTACCTGCGGGTGAGTGTGACCGACCGGTGCAATTTTCGGTGTGTCTACTGCATGCCGGCGGAGGGGCTCAGCTGGAAGCCCCGGGACAGCTTGCTGCGGTACGAAGAAGTGGGCCGGCTGGTGCGCATCTTCGCCGAGATGGGGGTCACCAAGGTGCGCCTCACAGGCGGGGAGCCCACGATTCGCAGTGACTTCGCCCAGCTTGTGGGCGCACTCGGCCAGATCGACGGCATCCGCGACATCGCGATGACAACGAATGGCCACACCCTGGCCCGGCTGGCGCCGACACTTGCCAAGGCTGGCCTGACGCGGGTGAACATCAGCATCGACACCTTGGATGATGAGGGCTTCACCCAGATCACCCGCGGGGGGCGCCTGGCCCGGGTGCTCGAAGGCATCGAAGCTGCGGTCGACGCAGGGCTCACCCCGGTGAAGCTCAACGCGGTGCTGCTCCGTGGTGACAATGACGACCAGCTGGTTCCTCTGGTGGAGTATGCCGCCGCCAGAGCCCCCGCTGTTGAGCTGCGCTTCATCGAGTACATGCCGTTTGAGGCCCGGTGGCACAAGAGCGTGCGGTCCGGTGAGCTGCGCGAGCGGCTGGCGGCCCACTACACGCTGGTTCCCGGTGCCCCAAGGGGGCCCGATGCCGGCCCATCAAAGACGTGGACCATCGCGGAGAGCGGCCTGGTGATCGGGTTTATCAGCCCACTCAGCGAACATTTTTGCGCGAGCTGCAACCGGCTGCGGCTGTCGTGTGAAGGCCAGCTGCGCACATGCCTGGCCCACGAGGACACCCCCTCCTTGCGGGACCTCATCCGGGCGGGCCACAGCGATGATGCCCTCGCCGACGCCATTCGCGCGATGGTGATGGCGAAGAAGGCCGGCCACGAGGCGCTGCTGGAGGGCGGGGTGCCCTTTCAGGGCGTGATGACCAGCATCGGCGGATAGTGGGCCGGCCCCAGCATCCGCACCCAGAAGCATCGGGAGACCAGATGGCGGCCCTGACGTCCACCTCGAAGGACATTGTCGAGAGCACCCACGTGCGGTGGAGTGTGGTGCGCTTTCACCTGCCGGCCGAGATCGCAGACCAAGCACTGGTGCGCTTTCTTCAAGAGGCTGGGTTTCAGAGCTTTCAGGTGGTGAGCACCCCCAGCTTCAAGGGGCCCAACGGCAAGCCCATCGGCGACGGTCGCTGGGGCTTCCTCTATCAGCTACGGGACTATGCTCGGATTGTGGGCTGGTTCTACACAGACGACGGACGCATTCCGGCCATCGTCGTCCACCGCGGCGTCGGGTGGCTGGAATTCACCCGCAACACCGTCGTCGTGCAGCAGAGCTTGGAGACGTGGCTGCGCCGTGCGGTGTGGGCCGCGACGCCGAGAGCGCTGGACGAGCGGGGCTTGCCCGTGCCTTGGGTGGCGCCGGAGCAGCGGGCCGAGGCGCTGGGCAGCGGCCGCGAGAATGACGACGACATCGAGTTTGTCACCGATGACGGGCCCCGCCGCGAGCGACAAGCAGCCGCCGATGTTCGCCCAGACCTCGAACCTGCCGATGACCAGAGCATTGTCGATGCCTTGGCATGGGCGACGGCGACGGCGGGCCTGTCGCCTGTCGACACCGAGGTGCTGCGCACGCCGAGTGCCCGGGATGGCTTTGTCGAAGGGCGGGTCTGGATCTCGCCCAAGGGACCCGTGCGGGTCCGGGTTGTGGTGGGCCCCAACGCCGATGCCGCCGAGGTGTGGGCCACGCTGCTCCATGAGCTCGCCCACGGACTTGCCGCCGACGCCAAGCACGGTGAGCCCTTCCAGCGTGCCCTCGTCCGGCTCGCTTCCCAGTGCTTCGGCGAGTCGGGCATCGCATGCTGCATTGCAGCAATCGGGGGCCGGTTCAGCCGCTTGGACGCCTGGATCGCCATCGCCGTCCGGGCGGTGCTCCGCGACAACCCACCGCCCACGCTGGAGACCGGGGACGAAGGCCAGCTCGCCCGTGTGATCTCCCGCATCCAGAAGCTCCGGCGCCTCGCCCAGAGCCAGCCCGGCACGCCCGAGGCCATCACTGCATGCGCCAAGGCCAATGATCTGCTCGTCCGCTACGACCTCGGCGCGTACCGGGTGAAGCTGAGTGCGGCCATCGACGAGTCGATGTGCGACCGCTGGGTGGACGTGGGCAAGGGGGCCGTCTGGCGGCGCACCCTCGCAGCCGAAGTGGCCGACTGGTGCGGCGTGTTCTGCTTGTCGCGCCGGGACCAGGGCTGGATGCACTTCTTCGGCCAATACACAGACGTGGTGACCGCCGAGTGGTTCTTCGAGATCTGGGCGGCCCACATCGAGCGGGCGGCCGAAGCCCACATCAAGGACTTCAAGGCGCGCCGCAAGCTCGGTCTCATCTCTGGCAACACCCGCAGCGTGCGCACCAATTTTTGTGACTCCGCGGTGCTGGGGCTCAGCCGAAAGCTGGAGGCCGTCGCGGCGCAGAGTGACCAAAGCGGCGACGACACCCCCCAGCGACGGGCCGCGGCCGAGCGCTTCGCGGACCGGGAGCACACGCTTCGGGGCACCGGGTGGACGACCACTTCGAGCAAGTCAATCTCCCTGAACAGTGCTGGCTTGGAAGCTGGCGCCGCCGCACCGATGGGCAAGGGCGTGGCCGGTCGGTCGGGCACCAAGGGGCTCCTCGGGGGCTGAGCCTGGCCACCGAGTCAGGGGCCTGTGCGCCACACCATCGTTCCCTGCCCGATCCCGGGAAGAGGCGTTAGTGCCGCGATTCGCAGTTTGACCCGGCCTCCCGGGGAGGAGTGGACATGGGCTTCGCCCTCATCGGCTTGGCGGCGGTGTGTTTCGCCAGCCTTGCCTACTTTGCCTGGCTCGGAAAGCTGGGACTGGTCGCCATGGTGCTGCTGGGGCTGTCGGGCGGCCTGTTCTTCGCTGGGCGGCGCAAGCTCTCCCCCCAGGCCCGCAAGCTGCCGGACACGGTGGGCAAGATCCTGTTCACCATCGTCGGTTGCATGGCGCTGCTGCGCCATCCCATCGACACCAACGTGCTGATGGCCAAGGGTGGCGAGTCCAACATCACGTTTGATGTGGGCGGTGCCCCCGAGCTGCTCGCGGAAGAGTCCATTCGCGTCACCGTGAAGGACGGCCAAGACAACGCCGTGGCCACCAAAGACGTGCGGCCGACCAAGGGCCAGAACACCGTCAAGGTGGACCTTCCTGAGGGCAAGTACACGGTCGATCTGAGCACGCCCAAGTCCGACAAGGTCAGCGCCACGCCGTCGATGAAGCTGCCGATCTACTCGGCCATCTCGGAGTACATCGACAAGGTCGACCGCGGTGAATTCATCAAGTGGGCCTTGGTCGCCATGGGCGTCAAGTTCATCGGGGTGCTCGCTTCGGCCTTCGCGTGGCACCTGTTGCTCATCGGCCAGGGCGTGCGCTTCCCGTACTGGCGAAAGATCGTCACTGCCTTCCTGATTGGGCGCTTCATCGGCACTTTCTTGCCGAGCACCATCGGTCTGGACGGCTACACGCTCTACGAGGCGGGCAAGTACAGCAATGAGTGGGCCCGGGTCATCACGGCCAAGACCCTAGAGAAGTTTGTGGGCGTGACCGGGCTGTTCCTCGGCATGGTGGTCACCCTGCCCTTCGGCTACTCCGTCATCGTCGACGTCATGACGGGGGTGGGCAAGCCGGAGTCCGCGCCGCTGCTCGCGGGTGCCATCCTCACGGTCGCCGGCGGCATCTCGGCGGTGGTGGTCATCGGTCTCGTCTGGCCCTCGTTCATCGTGGCCATCATGCGCTTGCTGGAGATGATCACCGGCAAGGTGCTGGGCATCGTGCCTCCCCTGAAGGGCGTGTCCAACAAGATCATCGGCATCCTGCAGCAGTTCACAGCGTCGGTGCAAGCCTACCGCGGCAAGGTCGGGCTGCTCATGCTCACCCTGCTGGCGAAGTTCATCACCCACTTCACCACCGCGGCGGTCTACTACTTCACGGCCCTCGCCATTGGTGTGGTCACCGCTGAGTTCTGGCCCATCACCTTCGGCTCCACCATCCAGATCCTCGCGACGCTGCTGTCGCCGACGGTGGCTGGTGAAGGCGCCCGGGAAGCCTTCCAGGCCCTGCTGCTGTCCAAGCAGCTCGGTGGGGTCGCCCAGGCGGTGCTGTCCGGTGCTCTGGGCTTCATCGCGGCGGAAGCGGCCACGATGTGGGGCGGCGCCTTTCTGTGGGTCCGCACCCCCCAGTGGCGGCCCGCCTTCGCCCTGGTTGACGGCAAACAAGTCGACTACGCCTGGATCACAGACGACGACGAAGGTGGATTTGATGCTGAGCGCATCCAGAAGGTTCGGGCCCAACACACCGCTCGCCCGCCGTCCGCTGACTGAGCGCACGCTGGGGGGCGACTGTACTTCCGCAGACCCCTGCGCTACCATCCCGCTGCTTTGTGAGGGTCCGTGAATCGACCACGTCACCCTCTCCGTTGCCTGGCTTCGCACTGCCGACGCCACCCTTCCCTGCGATGGGGACCGCGAATGCGCGCACTCCGCTCCTTGCTGCTGCTCCCCGCTCTGGCCTGGTCGCCTGCTGCCCTGGCGCAGTGGCCCGATGACGTCACGCCCAGTGCGCTGTCTTCTTTTGATGGCGAGCCGGTCACCTCGCTCGACATCTCGCGCCAGTCCTACGAGCAAGTGGTGCGCGAGCTGGGCGCGATCATTGCAAACAAGCCCACGTCCGTGGCCCACACCAGCGGCCTGGAAGGCTTTGATGTGTCCTTCCAGAACACCATCGGCTTCATCGAAGCCAATGGTGACAAGGGTGGCGGCACGCCCGTGGCCTGGGAACGCACCCATGCCGAAGGTGATCCAAGCCATGCGCTGTGGATCCCCCGCGTGGTCGTGCGCAAGGGCCTGCCCCTGTCCACCGAAGTGGGCGCGAGCATGGGCTATGTCGCGTTCTCGAACCAGACTGTGTTCAGCGCCTTCGGACGCGTCGGTCTGGTCGAAGGCTACCGCCAGTTCCCCAATGTGGTCATCCAGGGCGGCTACAGCGCCTACATGGGCAACCCCGAGCTCGACTTGGGCGTCATGGACATGTCCGCCACGATTGGGTACTCGTTCCCGTTTGGCCGCTTTGCGGGCATCAACGAAGCTGACTTCTCGCCGTGGTTCGGCGTGGGCTGGCTCCAGATGAATGCCGTGCCCACGCTGGATCAGGAAGTCCAGGAAGAGATCGGGATCCGCGCGGTGTCCGGGTTCAAGTCCAAGGACCACTTCGTAGAGGGCTTCCGCCCGGCCACGCTGTCGCTGGGCACCCGCCTGCGCAGCGGCGACGTCCAGATGACCCTCGCCGGCACCCTGACGACGACGAAGGACCGGGCCACGCCCACGCTGGAAGTTGGCCTCGGCTACGTATACTGACGGCCTTCATGCGCCCGCTGGCGCGGCTGCTTGGCCTGCTCATTGTGCTCTTCGCTGTGGCTCCCTTGGATGCCATCGCGGGCGCCACTGTGGTCGTTCGCGCCCAAGTGTCCGAGGACCTGCGCACGATCCAAGGTGAGATGCTGGTCATCGATGGCCAGGGCCTGCGCTTTGTGGACGCACTGTCCAAGCTTGAGGTCCCCACCGACGACGAGCTGCTGCGGCGCACCTTCCCGGTGGGTGTGGAAAAGGGCTGGGTGCGGGTCCAAGAGGCGGGCCAGCTCGCTGGACACGACCGGTATGTGTTCTACGCCATCATTCCCCGGCGGTACGACGCTGCAGGGCTGGTGCCCGGTCGCGGCCTGTTCATGAACGGCCTGTGGCATCCCCAACCGGTCCGCGGCGACACGGTCCCGGTGGTGGCCTGGGACGTCGAGGTGGCCTTTCCACCGGGCGTGATGGGCGTGATCAACAGCGCGCACGGCGAAGGCAAGGTCCACTGGGCCGGGGACGGCGAGCGCATCGGCCTGGCTGCAGTGCCGGATGGACGGGCTGTCGACATCAGCCCCGGGGTGGGCAGTGCCGTGCTGATCGAGCGGGGCCCGGAGCGGGCGCGCCGAGCAGGCCGACTGCGGGAGGCACTCCGGGATGGGTGGCCCGGTCCGGGTGCCCCCACGCTTGTGGTGGTGGACACCCCATCTCGACTGCGGCTTGCGCGGACCGCCCCCGGCGTGCTGTTTCTCAGCGATCGGGCGTTTCGATTGACCGGTCCGCTCTGGCAGTTTCACCTCACAGCCGTGCAGCGGGGCCTGCTCCAAGCCGGCCTGCCCATTGCCGATGCATTTGACCGGGACCTGGCGGCGGCGGCACTGGCGGCGGCCGCGAACGAGACTCGGGATCCCCGGGAGATGCTCGGTTGGCTGAGCTGGATCCCCGAGATTGACCAGCTCCTCTACGAAGGACGCTTGCCCTACTACACCGAGGTCTTTGGCGAGACTTGGCCGGAGTGGCGGGTGGCCGACGATGTGTTCGATGTGCTCGATCCCCGCAGCCCGGGCACCGCAGTCGCCCATAAGCTGGACCAACAATTTGGCGAAGACACCGCGCTGCGGCTGTCTTGGGGCCTGGCACGGGGCTTGGATCTGTCCGCTGCAGCGTCCGGTGCAGGGGTACCGCTGGCGGCGGTCCAGACCTGGCGTCGCTTGCCGCCCCGCCAGAGCCTCACGCTGGACGTGCACCCCTCCACGGAGGGCAATTGGGACGTCATCGTGTCCCGAGAGGCCGACGCGGACGTGCCTCCCGAGCCCATCACCATCGAGTTTGTGGACGGGGGCGGGCAGGTGCGGCGGTCCACGTGGGAGACCGAGACCGGCGCTGACCAGACCGAGCTGACGGTGGAGCACAAGCCGAAGTCTGTGCGGGTCGACCCGGAGCACCACGTCCGCCAGGACCCCGACGCTCGTGCCGATGACCGCTGGCCCCACCGCTGGACCGCCACCGCCGCGTTCTTTCCGTCCGAGCTGGCCATCACAAACCGGCGCATCACGGCGGATGCTTCGGTGGCGCTTCGGCGTCAGTACAGCACTCGCTGGGTCTACGTGGGCTCCGTGGGCACCGATCCGATCGATCTATTGGACCTCTCCCTGGGCGCGGTGCGGGCCTTCGGGCCGCTCCAGGATCGCCGCAACCGCCCCTACCGGTTCTGGTTTGGCGGGGGCCCCGCGTGGCTGGACGCCCGGTTCCGTCCGACCGATGCCGGTGCCATCGCACTGGGTGGCTACGTCGGCATGAGCTGGGAGACCCGCACCGACAGCCTGTTCCCCCGCCATGGCCACCGCTTGTCCCTGAGCACCAGCGGCGGCTTTGTGCCCACCAGCACCCTCACCTGGAGCACCGTCAGCGGCAGTGGGCTCAAGGTCTTTGATCTCGGCGGACGGGTGGCGCTCGTGGCCCGGGGTGCCGGTGCCCTGGCCCATGGTGACGTGGAGCACCGGCTGCTGACCGCAGGCCTCGATGGCTTGCCCCCCCAAGCTGTGGTGGGTCGCCAGCGGGTGACCGCCGCCACCGAGCTGCGCTGGCAAGTGCTGCGCTTCGCGAGTGTGCCCTTCCCGCTGGTCTGGCTCAGCGATGTGCAGCTCTCTGCCGGACTCGAAGCGGGCCAGATCACGGACTGCGTGGGCGATCTGGCTTGTCCGGCCCGTGCCGCTGGCTGGACCGCAGGGCTGGGACTGGTGGGCGATGTGTTGGGGGCTCGGCCCACCTTCCTCGGCTTCCAGCTCGCCCGCATGGAGGTCTGGACACCCGAGCCCCTGGTCCAGACGCGGGTGCCTCAGATCTACATCCGGCTCACCCAGTCGTACTGAGGGCGGCGCCGCTGGGGGTCAGGCGTCGATGCGAATCGTGTAGGGGGCCGCACACTGCGGTGGCCAAGACGTCGAGTAGACCCGGACGGCCCAGATGTCTTCGTCGTCATCCCAGACATCGCCCACATAGCCGATGTACAGCGAACCAGAGCCAGCCGTGCTGGTCTTCACCGTCCACCCAGATCCGGTGTAGAGCAACAGCTCCACGGCATAGGCGCCGGCTGCTGGCAGGCCGGTCACCGTGATGCCCAGGTTCACGTTGTCGTACCAGTCGTCGTCGGCATCGAGGGTGATCCAGTCCTCATCGAGCTCTTCGTGCATGGTCAGGCCCGCCAGCGTCACCGTGCCCCCAGCCCAGATGACGGAGCCGTCCACCTCTCCCAGATCATAGGCCGTGGCCCCGGTCTCGTTCGGCTCGTAGGTGTCCCACCAGTCCTCGTTGACATCGCCGTCGCAGTCATTGTCGAGGGCGTCGCACGACTCGGACCGACCAGGGTTGATTGCGCTCTCCCCGTCGTCGCAGTCGCCCTCATTCTCGGTGTAGCCGTCCAAGTCACCGTCGTGGTTGAGCGGGTCCACGGCTTCCACCACCACGCTCTCGCTGCCCACCTTGTCGTCCTCGTCAAGCGCGGACAGCGTGATGGTGTGCACCCCTTCGGTCAGCGGTGCGTTCACCAGGCTCGCCCCGGTGCTGTCGGGGGTGCCCTCGTACAGCACGCCGTCCAGGCTGCTCTCCCACGTGATCTCGAGGAGCTCGACGTCGGTCTCTCGGTCGGAGATCTCCGCCTCAAACCGCACGGTGTCGGTGGTCCAGACGGTCTCCCCACTGGCGGGACTGATGATCTCCACACGGGGACGCCCGTCCTCCAAGATCTCGACGTCCAGGATGTCTTCACCCTCATTGCCGTCGTCGTCGAGCGCCTTGAGAACCAGGGTGTGGGTGCCCACAGTCAGCCCGTCCAGATCGAAGTCCACCCGCCCGTCAGCCGCCGGCACCCCCTCCCAGACCAGGCCGTCGCGCTGGGACACCATCGTGACCCCGAGCGTGCTGTCGTCCTGGTCGGGGTCGGTGGCCACCCCCACAAAGGTGATGGTCTCTCCGGAGACCCACGGCCCATCGTCCGTGCTGGGGCCCGTCAACAGCACCGTCGGCGGCGAGCCTTGGCCAATGCGGCTGCCATCGCCGCCCACGGTCAGCGTGATGGTGGTCTGGGCGGACTCACCGGCGGTGTCGACCGCCTTGAGGGTGATGACGTGCTCACCCGCCGACAGGGCGTTTGTGGCAAAGAACGCGTCACCATTGATGTCAGGCGGGTCGCCCCCCAGATCGAGATCGATGCTGCTGATCCACTGAACCGTGAGGAGGTCGCCATCGTCTTGGTCGTCCACCGCGCGGCCATAGAACTCGACGGCGCTGCCCAGGTCGACCCCTTCTCCATCGACCGGGTTCATGATGCTGACATTGGGGGGCGTGTTGAACTTGCCCAAAGACTGCTGGGAGCAGCCGCCAGCGAGCAACAACACACACCATCGAGCCGGGTTGGGGCGGACGGACATCGGACCTCCAGGGGAGGCAGGATAGCGCAGCAGGTCGTCGCTTCAAGGCACGATGGTGGCCCAATGGGGCCAGCCAGGCTCAGTTGGTGCGGCGCACGCGGCCCTGGCGCTTCCACACAATCGCGAGAATCTTGGCCACGGCCCCATAGAGGTCCTCGGGAATCGGCTTGCCCTGGGGCACCCGGTCGTACAGCGCCCGAGCGAGCTGTCGGTTCTCGATCTGCTGGATGTCGTGGCGCCGGGCCTCCGCCTTGATCCGCTCCGCTTGGTGGTCCACACCCTTGGCCACCACCGTCGGGGCCTCCGACTCGTCTCTGCGGTAGCGAAGGCAGATGGCGTAGTGGGTGGGGTTTGTGATGACCACGTCGGCCTTCGAGACGTCCTTGAGGGACCGCGAAAAGGCCATCTCTTGCGCCCGCCGCTTGCGGGACGCCTTCATGTGGGGGTCGCCTTCCAGCGACTTCATCTCTTCTTTGACCTCTTCTCGGGTCATCTTCATCTTGTCCCACAGCTTCCGCCAGTTGTAGCCGTAGTCGATAATGGCGATGATGATGGCCACGGGAATGGCCCGGGTGAAGACCAGGAAGGCCATCTCGCGAATGCCGAGCAGGGTGGCCACGGGGGGCTGGCTGATGAGGGCCGGGATGAAGCCGATGCGATCGAAGACCGCGCTCCAGACGAGCCAACCGATGACAAACAGCTTGAGCAGGGCCTTGAAGAGGTTGACCACCGGCTCCCAAGAAAGGTACTTCTCCTTGATGGATGAGATCGGGTTGAACTTCTCTGGCTTGAACTTGAACGGCTCTTTGGGCATGGCGCCCCGCTGCTGGAAGGCGCCGACCAGCGCGAGCAGCGCCCACATCATGACCATGGGCGGCATCACCGAGATGATGATCTCGGAGATCACGAACAGCAGCATCTTCTGGAAGTCAGCGACGGTGAGCGTCTGGCTGTCGACTTGCTGGTAGGAGAAGTGGAAGACGTTGCGCAGTGACGCCGCGATGCTGGGCGCCCACGCCATCATCACGACCGCGCCCGAGGTCAGCCCAGCCGCCGTCAAGATCTCCTGGGACTTGGGAACCTCACCCCTCTCCCGGAACTCCTGAACGCGCTTGCCGGTGGGGTCGTGTGTTTTTTCCTGTCCGCCGTCGTCGTCAGCCATGGTGCATCAGCCCCCGCCCGCAGTGTGGAGCAGTGGGTAGATGTGCTTCATGACTTCCCGCACCGCATTCTGGTGTTCCGTGAGCATGTGGGGCAAGCTCAACACGTACACCATCTCGCCACCAAAGATGGTGAGGATGAAGCCGAGCGAAAAGAAGATGTTCATCTGGGGCGCGAGGCGCATGACTGAAGCGATGAACAGGTTGTTCAGGAACACCAGAACGATGACCGGGGCCGCCAGCCGGAAGCCCGTCTGAATCATCAGGTCGCTCAGCTCGATCCAGTGTGCGCTGGCCGCGATGGCATTGCTGGCCGTGCCCGGGGGCACCATCCTGAAGCTGTGGCCGACCGCCATGAAGACCTCGAGGTGGAGGTCGCTGCCCACGAAGATGCCGGCGGCAAGCATCGTGGCGAGGCGGCCCAGCGGCCCCAGGGACACGTTCAAGGTGGGGTCGAACTGGAGCGCGGCGGCCTGACCGGTCTGGCTGCCAATCAGCTGGCCCGCAAGCGCCAGCGAGTCGAAGATCATCCGCACCACTCCACCGAGGAGGATGCCGACGAGGAACTCCGACGTGATGCCGTAGATGAAGAAGGGCAGCGTCGGAATGGGCGCGACCGACAGGGGCAAGTTCGGCGTGATCATGGCCGCGAGCAGCATGCCCAGCAACACCTTGGGCATCACCGTCGTGCCTTGCATGCCGAACACCGGCATGATGGCGATGACCCCAAGGATGCGGGTCGCCACCATGCCACCGGTGATGAGCAGGCTTAGCTCGTCCATTGATCAGCGTTCAACGGTCGGGATGGCCTCGAAGCAGCGAGTGCCGAAGTTCACAACGTGCTCCATCATCCAGCCACCCATGACAGCCAGGACAACCAGCACGATGAAGATCTTGGGCACAAAGACCAGGGTCATCTCCTGGACCTGCGTGACCGCCTGGAGCAGTGAGATGGTGAGGCCCACCGTCATGGCCGCGAGCAGCACAGGGCCGCTCACCAGTGCCACCGTCATGATGGCCTGTTGTCCCCAAAAGAGGGCTTCGCTGATGTCCATCGGGGGCGTCCTTGCCTAGAAGCCTGCAGCCATCGAGCGAACCAGGAGGTTCCACCCATCCATCAGGACAAACATCAGGATCTTGAACGGCAAAGAGATGATGACCGGCGGCAGCACCATCATACCCATGCCCAACAGGATGTTGGCCACGATGATGTCGATGACCAGGAACGGCAAGAAGATCTTGATGCCGATGACGAAGGCAGTCTTGAGCTCCGACAGGACAAACGCGGTCACGACGGCCGTCGTCGGGATGTCTTGGAGGGTGTCTGGCCGGGGCATGCTGCCGATCTCCATGACCGCGGCCAGATCATTGCGCCGTGTGTGTTGCAGCATGAAGCTGCGCATGGGCACCAGCGCGGTGCGAACGGCGTCGCCTGTGTCGATCTCGCCGGCCATGTAGGGCTCGACGGCGTCGTCCACCACAATGTCGAGCGTGGGCCGCATCACGAGCAGCGACATGAACAGGGCCAGCCCAACCAGCACTTGGTTGGGTGGCGCTTGTTGCAGTCCGAGGGCCTGGCGCAGCATCGAGAACACGATGACAAAGCGCGTGAACGGCGTCATCACGAGCAGCATCGCTGGAAGCAGCGAGATGGCGGTGAGCAGGACGATGATGCGGACCGACGATGCCACGGGCATGTCCCGCATCTCGTCGGCCAGCTCCACAAAGCCTTCCCCCACTGGATCGTCCGGCAGGTCCTGGGCCCACGCGAGCGAAGGCAGCAGGCACGCAAGGGCGAACAGCCCACAGCGAAGAAGGACCGGAAGCCAGCGCATCAGTGTCTGGGGCATGGCAGGCGTCATCCGAGCAAGCCCCGGAAGGTGTAGGTCTCGGCGGACGGGTCGTCCTCGTCCGTCTCTGGCGCGTCCAGGTCGGGGGTGCTCAGCGAGACAGTGCCACGCTCGGCGAGCACTTCGGCGATGAGGTCGTCTCGGGCCTTGAGGTTGCGGTTGTCGGGCGGGGCCTCGGCCCTTGGCCGACGTTGGGCCCCGGTGCGCCGGAGCACCGCTTGGAAGGCCCCTGGGTTGGGTTGTGCGGCCTCAGCATCGGCGTCCGTCAGGTCGGCCACCAGACGGGGCGCCCCCCCGCCGTAGCCAACCAACATGCGGCGCACGCGGCCACCGTCGCTCACTTCCACAACCGCGAGGTTGCCTTCTCGGCCCAACAACGTGCGACCCACCACCCGGACGTTCAGTCCGCTGGCCGGGGGCTTGAGCAGGCGACTGCGAGCATAGAACAGCCCCGCAACAGCCACCAACAAGACGCCCCACACCCACGGTGGCGCAATGGGCAGTGAGGCGGTGGGCGGCTCGGCCACCGGCACCACCGCCGGGTCGGCGGCAGCATCTCCAAACAGCCGCGTGAACTCGGCCTCTTCGGCGGGAGTCGGCGGCGGCGGTGCCACATCGACGGGCTCGACAGGAGACCCAAGAATCTCTGGAGATTCCGGAGCGAGCGCCGATGCAGACTCTGGCGCTTGTGCAGAGGCAATGGACGTCGCGAAGCAGGCAGTCGCCAGCGCCGCGGTGAAGTTCACCCCTCCTCCCGAGGTCGGCCCACCAGCTCGGTGACCCGCAGCGCTACGCGCTCGCCGACCATCACAAGCTCGCCACGGGCCAGCACACGGCCACCCACGACCAAGTCAAGTGGGCGATCCATAGGCTGGTCGAGCTCAACGACGTCATCGACATCGAGCGCGGCCACTTCTTTGAGCACCATTCTGCGCCGACCAAGTTCAATCACCACTTCGACCGGGATGTCGCCGAGGAAAGTGACTTCGTCTTGCTGGGACTGTTCGCCGCTGCGAGGCATCTCGCTCCCTCTTCCCTGGCCGGCAGGACCTGACCGCCACGGGCGCATGTGTGTAGCACGGCGGCAAGCACCGTTTCAATCGGACTGATGGGTTTGCGAGCCGCCGAACGTTCAGGACAGGGGAACCGCATACGGGAATCGTGGGATCCGTCGGCCCAAAGTCCGCGCATGGCGGCGAGGGACGGCGCTGTCCCCGAGAGACACGACAGCGGGACACGGCAATGAAGAACCGTTCAACACTGTGCATCTGCACGACTGCGATTATCACACCCGTGGACCGCTGACACCTGAGGGGCCACCACCGTCGGGGCTTCGATGAGGCGCTTGGTCTCAGGACTCGAAGCGCTCACCCACGCGAATGGAGCGCTGACCGTTGGAGTGGCCGGGCTCGCCGTGAAAGAGCGTGCGCCCATTCACCCGAACAACAGCACCGTCGATGGGGCCCAGCGGCACTAGATCGCCGATCCGCAGACGCTGGAGATCACGGACCCGCATCGGCAGCCGCGCCATCTCAGCGACCACATCCACCTCGACCGGGAGCACCCGATGCATGGCAGGCTCACGACTCTCGGGCTTCTTCGTGCCGTCGGTCTTGGACTGGTTCAGCCCCCGGAGGGTCTGGACCGGAATCGCCACGGCGAGGTTGCCGTATGGCTCTTCTTCGGTGCCAAGGCTGAGCACGGACAGGTAGACATCTTCTTGTGCGCTGCTCAGGTCGATGACCCGACCATTGCCTGGCCCCCCATCCAACACCACCGTTGGCGCAACACCACTTGGCCACGCCTTCTGAATGTCGATGACCAGATCGTCCATGAGGCGCCGTGAGATCTTGCCCTCCACGGGGCTAAGCTGGCGGGGCTCATCACTGACCTCTTCCTCTTCTGCCTCGTCGTCTGACTCGCCGTCGTCTCCGAGCATGGCGCCGATGATGCGCGTCAAGAGAGAGCGCTGGACCGCCAAACCACCAGCCAGCATCGCCTTGTCAAACCGGACAAGGCTGAAGATGCCGGACGCGTCGATGCCCTCGACGGACTTGATCTGGCCGAGGTCTACGGCCGTGACTGACTCGATGCCCACCACAAAGTTGGCGGAGGTCCGATTGACCAGACGTGCGCGAACGCGGGCACCAAGCAAGCGGAAGTACTCTTCCACCGCCGGGAGCTCGTCCTCGCCATCGTTGCTGCGGTTCACCAGCAGCATGGTGCTGGGCTCCAGCTCGGTCATGTCGCTCGCTCCCGCATGTTCACGCCCAGGCACGGGCTGCCAAATTGGACCGGCAGTCCGGACCGCCGACTACTCGACCACAAACTCGGTGAAGTACACGCGGGTGATCTTGCCACCGCTGTCTTCGAGTATGGCATTGACGTTGCGGTGAACTTCATCCCGCAGCCGCAGCTTGCCGTTGGTGCCGTCCACCTCGAGAAAAGTGTAGTCGCTTGCGAGAGTGATGATGGAGTCACGAATCTGGGCGGTGTGGTCCGCAACCAGCAGGCCAATGCCACTCTGGCCTTCCAGCGCGATCTTCATGACCAGCTTCCGCCCGCCCGCGCTGTCACGCAGGTTGAGCGTGAAGGTCTCCAAGTCGATGACTTCGTTCTTTGGCCGCACCGCCGCCGAGTTGGGCGAAGCCCCGGCACCCTCAGCGCCCGCTTCCCCTGCAGCAGCACCATCGGCGGCTCCGTCAGCGGGCTTGTCCGTGCCACCGAAGAAATTCATCGCTGCAGCGCCGCCTGCACCGCCCAGAATCAGGGCAAGCAGTGCCGTCCCAATGATGGGAATGAGGTTCGACTTGCGCTTTGGTTCGACGGCGGCCTCTTCGGTCACCTCTTCATCGGCCATTCATCCCTCCCGAGAGGCGTCTTACCTCGTAAAGGGCATCATACGCCAACGGACTCTCGGACTGGATCACCAGCTCCACACGGCGGTCCCATGCGTCGTCGCCGGCCACGGGGTTGCTGGGTCGGAACTCGCCAAAGCCCTGAGCTTCGAGCTTCTGGCCTGGCATGCCCTTCTCCTGCATCGCGACCACGACGCTCACAGCCCGGAGTGCAGACAGCTCCCAGTTCCCTCGAGTCTCGCCCGTTGCGTCCGTGTGGCCCTCGATCTTCACGTGGACCGGGTCGTCGGCCAGAACTCGCGAGAGATCGGACAACATCGAGAATGCCGCTGGGTGGAGCTTTGCGCTGCCTGGCGCAAACAGCACCCGATCGTCCAAAGACACGCGGACCTCTGTGCGGGTTCGCGTCATCTTCACCATCGAGTCGGAGACGTGGTGCGCCAGCTCCTCCCGGATGCGGGACATGACCGGCTCCAGACGATCCGGCTCCTGCAGCTCTTTGGGTTGCTGCGCGGTCTCTTCTCGTTGGCCCACCAACATGGTGTTTCGGCCATCGACCCCGAGGGCGAGCCGAATCGACTCGAACACGGCCTCGACGCGGCCTGGATCGTCGAAGGTGGCCATCGCCAGCAACATGACGAAGAAGGTCAGCAGCAGGGTCACCATGTCGGAGTAGGTGACCATCCAGAATGGGGCAGAGGGGCCACCCCCATCATCGGACTTGCTCTCGCGGCGCTGTTTCTTTTCAGACATGACCTGCTCCGTGGGCCTGTGGGGCGACGCTCAACCGCGAAGCGCGGCGCACGTCGCTTCCTGGGCTCAGCTCGCTTCGCTCAGCCGCTCGTGGGGCGGAAGCTGGGCGTTGAGGCGGTCGACCAGGAATCGGGGGCTCTCCCCCGCCAGAATCGACAGCAGACCCTGCACGATGAGGTTTTTTTCGTTCAGTTCCTCGGCGCTGCGGACCTGGACCTTGTGGGCCATGGGCAGCGCAAAGACGTTCGCCAGAACGGACCCGTACAGGGTGGTCAACAACGCGACCGCCATGGCAGGACCGATGGCAGACGGGTCGTCCAGCGCTTGGAGCATCTGGACAAGGCCGATCAGCGTGCCGATCATGCCCATCGCAGGCGCAAAGGTGCCGAACTGCTCAAGGAAGTCAGCGCCGTCTTTGTGTCGCTCCGTGATCTTGTCGATCTCGTTGTAGAGCACTTCTTCGATGGCGGACGGGTCGTGCCCGTCCACGACCATCTGGATGCCCTTCTTCAGGAACTCATCCTCTTGGTCGCTCGCCATGTCTTCAAGGACCAGCACGCCCTCTCGTCGGGCCCGGCTCGACATCTCCCTCATGAGCTGAAGAACTTGTTCAGGTTTGCGCGGTTCTTGGGTGAAGGCCTTCTTTGTGATCGCGATCGCGCCTTTCACCCGGTAGCCGGGGAAACACACGAACATGATCGAGACGGTACCCAGCCCGACAATCAGGACGGAGGGCACGTCGATGAAGGCATCCAGTGGCCCGCCGACCAAAATCGCAGCAACGATGAGAAACATCGTCACGACTAGTCCAGCAATGGTTGCAATGTCCATGATTCCTCGCCTTGCATCCGGAATCGGAGCATTGAGCGGCCGGCTTGAGGCCGAGACGCAGGCTTCTTCTGCGTGGCCCATCGGGGGCCACGCCCACGGTCCCCTACTGCCGGCTTCCCGAAGCGGTAGGCACGGCGGCGAGGGGGCGCAGAGAAGCGCGCATCAGACCAGCTGAACGAGCTCTTGGAGGGTGCTGTTGGCGGTGTCGAGCATCCGCGCGTTGGCCTGGTAGATCCGCTGCGCAGTGATCATAGTCACGAACTCTTTCTCGAGATCGACATTGCTCTCCTCGACGGCGTTCCCTGCGATGCGGCCGCGACCACCGGTGTCTGCGGCGCCGAGTGCAGCGCTGCCCGATGCGAGGGTCTCCCGGAACAGCGTGTTGCCGACCCGCTCCAGCTCGGCATTCGCGTTGAAGCGGGCGAGCACGACCTGGCCCAGCACATACTCTTCACCATTCGAGTAGCTGCCCGAGACGACGCCGTCAGGATCGACGCTGAGGCTAGTGAGAATCCCCGGGGGCACACCATCCTGAGCGATGCCCGATACAGCGGAGGTGCCCGCGATGCCTCGCACCAAGCCATCACCCGTATAGGTTGTGGTGGCATAGTCGTACCCGAAGTCGTAGTCGATCGTCTGGGGATCAGCGCCGCTGAAATTCCAGCCAGTCGTGAGGTTGACCGTGGGCACTTGCACAGCATCGAGCTGGCCGGTGCCGTCGAAGTCGACCGTGCCGTTGGCGATCTCGAAGGCGTAGCCGTCGTCTAGGGTGGTCCCGGACGGGCTGTCCACCCGTCCACCATCCACAACCACGGAGTAGTTCCACTGGCTGGTGCCGGTGGTCGCATTGAAGCCGTTGTATTCCCACAGCAGGGTCGCTTCGTGGGGGTTGCCCAGGCTGTCGTAGATGGTGACCGAGGTGGCAAAATCGGAAGCGTTGGCGGCATCTTCCAGCGTGGCGGAGCCAGAAGCCGCAGTACCGGCCAGCGTCAGCGCGGACACGCCGCCGGTGATCGTAGTGATCGTGGCGTCGAGGGTCGCGGACAGCGCGATGGTCTCGGTGGGCGAGGGCTGAACAGAGTCGAGGCGCACTTGGAGGTCGCCAACCGTGGCGCCCAGCGTGCCGAGCTGGTCGACATTGTAGCCCTGAAGGCCGTAGCCCTGAGCATTGACAACGAATCCTTCGTTGTCCAGGTAGAACTGGCCAGCGCGGGTGTAGAAGTCCGACTCCCCGTCGTTCACCACGAAGAACCCGTCACCACTGATGGCGAGGTCCAACGGATTCTCGCTACCGTTCACCGCACCCTGGCCGAAGAGGGTCTGGAGGTTGTTCAGGCCGGCGCCGGATCCGATCTGAGCGGGACCCGCGAGTCCAAACACATCTTGTGGGAGGTAGTCCGCAAACTCAGCACGGGCGCCCTTGAACCCAATTGTGTTCATGTTGGCGATGTTGTCGCCGATGACTTCCAGGGTGCTGCTGGACGTGCCGAGCCCCGAAGCTGCGGTGTTCATGGATGTGAAGAGGGACATGGAAGTCTCCGCCTGGTCTGGATGGGTGGGGTCTGGAAAGCGGGCACTTCGGGCCGCGCCTGGGAGGCCTCCGCTGGAAACAAGTCCATTGGTCCGGCCTGAGTGTACCGACGGCTGGCTGGGCGCCAGCTCCGGTGTCCGTGAACGTTGGGCGTGGTGGGTCGCTGATGCAGATGCTCAGCGAAGTACCATCGCAGAGTCAATGTTGGTGAAGGTGCTGCCGACCGCTTCTTTGCGAGACATTGCAGTGATGACGGTGCGTTTTTCCACACCGACGATGAAGGCTTTTTCGCCCATCAACAGCAAGCTCGACCGCGCCTTTCGGGCAGTGAGGCTGTCGATGGCGTCGGAGAGGAGCTCCAACTCCGTGTCGTCGAGCTCAATGCCCCGGCTGCGGATTCGGCCAGTCGCGTGGCGCGAGAACCGAACGTCCGGGAGGTCCCCGTCGCCGAGGAGCTCTTCGGTGGTGTCCGCGTCGGGATCGGCGCGCACTGCACCGCTCAGAATCCGCTCGAGGGCTTGCTCGAAAGGGGCACCGCTGGTCGTGCCATCGATGCCCCGGCGTCCCGGTTCAGCGACGCTGACCTGGCGAACTCCGGATCGTATCGACCGCGAGTAGTTCAGGGTGTCAATGCTGGTGGCATCGACGCTCATCCCGCAGCCTCGTCAGTTCCGTCGGAGTCTGGGTCGGCGGCAGCTTCGGCGTCTTCCTTCGTGCTGAAAACCTCGAGGATGTCGCCGAGACCGAGCGGCACGCCCTGGATGCTGGGCTCCGGGGCGCCGGTCACGAAGGACATGCCGTCGATCTCGCCGATGACCAGCGTGGTGACCTCGACAGGCTCGCCGGAGCTGGACTCGGCGGAGATGGAGAAGCTGTAGGTGCCCTCGTCCATGTCGCCGGAGATGCCGTTGCCATCCCACGAATAGGAGCCTTCACCCGGTGACAGGGCGCCAAGCTCTTCGGTGTAGACCACCGAACCGGACTCGTCGGTGATGGTGATGGTTGCGCTGCAGTCCTGCGGCGCGTCGTAGTAGAGGTCGACCGAGCCATCTCCGGAGTAGTGGAACGAGTCGCCGTAGGCCTTGACCTGCTTGCCCAGGAGCTGGGTCATCGACGCGTTGTTCATCGACGCCATCGCCAAGTACAGCGACTCCAACGCAGAGTTTGCGTTGGTGAGCTGCTCGAGGGACGAGAACTGGGCCAGCTGGGCGACAAACTCTTCGTTCGCCTGGGGCTCCAGCGGGTTCTGGTGCTGAAGCTGCGTCACAAGGAGCTTCATGAAGGAGTCTTCACCCAACTCCGACCCGCCCTGGGTCTGCGGCTGAGACTGGAGTTCCTGGAAGCTGGCGACGTTGTCAATCGAGATACTCATTGGTCAGACCCTGCGGTTGAGGAGGCCACCAGCACCATCAAGTGTGGCGGTGGGCAGTTCGTCGGGCGCGTCAGATGGGAGCTCGTCGGCGGGGCTGTCCGAAGATGCATCGTCCCAGCTCGACGCATCCTCAGCCTGGGCATCAAAAGAGGCAAGGCCTCCGGAGTCATCGTGCCGCAGGGCGTTGTCGATCTCTGGTTCCATCGCCTGAAGCTGGCTGACCACATCGCGGGGAGCGCGCAGCTCCACAGCGTAGCCGTCGGCTTCTCGGTGGACTGAGATGCGCAGGTGTTGGTCCCCGTCCCGGACCTTGACCTCGAGACGGGTGGGCACTGGAGCAGGGACCACAAACGCGCGCACTCCCCGCGGCTCGACGGTCGGTGCCGTCATCGCCTTTGCGATGGGCAATGTAGAGCTGGACGGGCGAGATGTGGGTGAGTCCACGACTGCGGACGTGTCGCCGGCGAGCACCGGGGCCGTCCCTTGAGGCAGCCCACCGGCCCGATCGGACACAGTCGACGCGACAGCCGCTGCCACACGGAGTGACGGCGTCGCTTCCGCATCTCCCCCACCGTTGAGCCAAGGGGTCGCCGAGAACGTTGATGCTTGCGCGGGCTTGGCAGGTGCTGACGGCGCCGATCGAGCTCCGGCAGCAGGCGAGGGTGAGCCCCTCATGGCCCCAGGGCGGGGCACCAGCTTCATTGTCGCAGCAGGAGCCACAGGCTGGGGTGCCGGACGCACCACGTGGGTGCTGTTGGGCCGGGCCACTTGCGGCTTGGCTTCCGGCAGCGTCTGGCCGTCAGAAAGGGCAGGCCGATCAGCGGGCACTGCACCAGGGAGCGTGGGTGCAGACTGGGGGGTGGCCGGCGGCTTCAGCGAAGCGGGCGCGGGGGGGGGCGGCAGATTGGCCTCGGGCGTGCTCAGCCACGGGGTTGACGAAAGCGTCGATATGGTCGACGTCTTCATCAAAGGCGTCAGCGTGGCCTTCGGGGCAAGTGCGGCGATATCAGCAGGCGCTCGAGCGTTGGGGTTCATCACGCGCACGGCGACTGAACCCGGCGCTGGCGACGGCGCGGGACTGGCCAGGACCTTCGGGGAGGCAAAGCCGTTTCGGGGCGAAGTGCCCAGGCCCGGTGCGTGGGCAGCCCAGGACAAGCTCGGGATGGGCTGGCGTCCCGTTGGCACCGTCGCGACAGGAACTCGAGCTTGCTGGGCGCTCGGCACGAAGCCGGCCACGGCGAGCGCAGCTGCAAATGGCGCATCGGAAACATTATCGAGCAACGGGGGCAGCTCGCCCCCCAGATCCAACTCAGCGGGTGGCGCATCTGTCGACTCGGGGAGCGCAACAGGCGCCCCGTCGACGGCCGAGAGTCCCGGAGGTGAACCAACCGGACTCAGCAGCAAGGCCACCGGACCGGGCATGGTGCCGAGTGCGACGTCTGCCATCAGACCCCTCCCCTTTCGACAGTGCCATTCACTGGGCCACCAGCGCCGCTTTCCCGATGCGTTCGGCGAGGTACGCCGCGCGCTTGGGATCCATGGCGGCAAGCGTCTTGCCCGCCTTGCCGCGGTTCATGCGCTCAAGGACCTCGAGGGCGATGTCGTTGTCCGTCACCGTCAGGATGTCGGCAGCTTGGTTGGGCCGCATGCTCTCGAACATCTTGACCAGCCCGTTGACCCGTTCTTGGCGGTCACCATCGAGGCTTGCCAAGGATGCCCGTACCTGCTCGCGCAGCTCCTGAAGCTCGATGATGCGCCGCTCGACTTGTTCTTCGGCAGCGCGGACATCAGCTTCGCGTGCCGTGATGGTCTGCTGTCGACGGTTGAGGGACTCTTCCTTGCGCTGCAGCAACAGCACAAGTTGTTCTTTGCCCCGGTCGGTGCCGGCGCGAAGACCGGCGTCAAGGCCCTCTGGGGCGCCCATCGCAACGGACACGCCGTAGCCAGCGACCGCGCCTAAGGCGATGGCACCCATGATCATTCCAAGGCTTCGGGTCATCCGCCGTTCTCCCGCCACCATCGCGTCGTTGCAAGTTCGTCTAGAACACGCCCCACCGCGCGTTTCTCAATGATTGCGACCTCATCGTCGTGTCGCTCAAGCGCAAGCTCGACCACCCGAGAGGCCCGGTCCGCTTCGCGAAGCATCGCCCTCTTCCGGCTGGCCTCGACCGCGCGTCGCTCAAGGATACCGCGTTCTCGTCGGAGATCGACCTCCAATCTCAGGCGCCAAGCGTGTTGGTGGGAGATCCAGTGGGCGTGACCCATCTCAACCCCGATTGACTCGGCCTCCCGAGACTGGTCCATGGCATCGTGAATGCCAAAGACCCGACCCTCCTGGTCCCGACGTGCGAGCTCCGCCTCCGCGAAGCGTTGCTTGGCGACGCGCTTTTCGACAGCACGCACCCGGAGCAATGTAGCGAGAGCCTTTCTCATCGGTCACCTCCTGACCCGGCGGCCACGCACTGGGGCGGCGCGCACGGCGGTGATTTGGGCCAACCGGCGGGTCATGTCCTCGAACGGCGTCGAGTCTTCCACGGTCTGGCACAGGAACTTTCGGATGTGCGGGTTGGCGGCAATCGCCGTGTCCACCTCGTCATCGGTGCCTGGCTTGTAGGCCCCGAGTCGGATGAGCTCCTCGTTCTCCTGGTGCGTGGCAATCAGCGCACGCACTCGCCCGGCCCAGCGCATGTGGTCCGCCGTCGCGGTCTGCGGCATGGTGCGGCTGACGCTCTGAAGCACGTCGATTGCGGGATAGTGCCCCAAGCTGGCGAGACGTCGGGCCAGCACGATGTGGCCATCGACGATGCCCCGGACGGTGTCGGCGACCGGGTCTTCCATGTCTTCGCCCTCGACGAGGACCGTCAGGAAGCCGGTGATGGAGCCGGTTGGCGCGCCTGGACCGAGCCGCTCCAGCAGTCTGGGCATGAGCGAGAACACCGATGGCGTGTACCCTTTGGTGGTCGGAGGCTCGCCTGCTGCCAAGCCGATCTGGCGCTGGGCCATGGCAAGGCGGGTGAGGCTGTCGACCATGAACAGGACATTGTCGCCCTCGTCCCGAAAGTGCTCGGCAATGGCGATGGCCGAGAGCATTGCCTTGACCTGGAGGACCGGAGACGCGTCGGACGTGGCGATCACGATGACGGAGCGCGCCATGCCCTCCGGTCCGAGATCTCGCTCCAAAAACTCACGCACTTCCCGACCGCGCTCGCCGATCAGCGCGACCACATTGATGTCTGCGCGGCTGTTCCGGGCGACCATGCCCATGAGCGTCGACTTGCCAACACCCGACCCCGCCATGACCGCCACACGCTGGCCCTGGCCGATGGTGAGCAGGCCGTCAATCACACGAATCCCGGTGTCGAGGGTCTTGGTGATGCGTTGGCGGCGCATGGGATCCGGCGCTCCGCCCTCGAGGGCGCGACGGCGGGGGGTGTCGACGAGGGGGCGACCGTCCATCGGGTTGCCCAGCGGGTCGACCACCCGACCCAGCAGCCCTGGGCCGACCGGCACCGACAAGGTCTGGCTGCGGACCAGCACCGGAGAGCCATGGGCGATGCCTTGCAGCGTGCCCAGGGGCATCAGCAAAGCGCGGTGAGCACGAAACCCGATGACTTCGGCGAAGGTGCCGCCGACTTGGGTCAGCTCCCCGACAGCCACGCCCGGCAGGTCGGCCTCAATCACAGTGCCGACTACCTGGTGCACTTTGCCCGCGCGCCGGACCGGCGTGGTCCGTTGCAGCCGCTCGGTCAGTCGACCAAAGCCGAACGGGCGCGGCGCGGGGGTGTCGGCGTCCATCAGCCGCCTTCCTCGGCCCGCCAAGCGGCCACGGCTGCGTCGACCGCTTCAAGGCCGGCCTGAACCGAGCCGTCGAGCTCGCCGCTCTCGCTGGTGGCGATGCACCCACCCTGAACGTCCATGTCGGCACGGATTTCCCAGCCCTCTCGATCACCGATGGCTTCGAGGGCCAACCCCACGTCTCGCGGGGCCACCCGAACCACCACACGACGGCTGCCGCTAAGGTGTTCCACGGCGGTCTTCAGGCGCTGCCGAAGGAGCATCTCCAGCAGCTCTGGGATGTCTCCGATGAGGTGATGCACGGCCGAGACGGCGAAGTTGGTGAGGTCTTCCCGGGCTTCGGACGCCCACTCGGCCCGCGCTGCGTCGAGCTCGTTGGCGATCTGAGCGAGGCGTTCCTCGGACTCTCGCCGCTCGTCCAACGCCGGCTGAAGGGACTCGGCACCTTTCTGAAAGCCACGCTTTTCGGCCTCCTGCACCATCACCGCGATGTCTTCGGCGGAGGGGCCAGACGGCTCGTCGGGCACCGAGGCGGATGCCGGCTCGGGCTCTGGTATCGGGAAGATGGTGCGGGGCTGCGGTAGATTGCTGAGGTCATACAGGGGGGTCGGCTCGTGGAGGGCCGAGTCGGCACGGATGGGCACCACCATGTCCCGCTCAGCGGCCGACCCCCTGCCCCGCCCCGTCGGCGAGAACGCGGTCCGAACCAAGCCCATCGGCACAAAACCGCTTGGTGCATCCCCCATTTCTCAGCCCCCGTCTTCGTCGTCGGCGCCCATCGGCAAGTAGATGGAGCCATCTTCCGCGAGCGTCAGAGCGGCTGCAACAATTCGTTCCTGGGCGGCCCTCACGCGAGAGCGCGGCACCGGTCCCATGATCTCCATCTCTTCCCGGATGTCCTCGGCTGCACGCTTCGACACGTTGGCGAGGAACATGTCCTGCATCTGGGCGTTGGCACCCTTGAGGCCGAGCACCAGGTCGTCGCGGTCGACTTGCTTGAGCACGGTCTGGATCGCCATCGGGGTCAGTGCCACAAGGTCGTCGAAGACGATCATGCGGCGACGCAGGGCGTCCGCCAGATCGGAGTCCTCGTCGGACACCATCTCCAAGATCATGCCGTTGTCGTTGCGGCTCATCCGGCCGAGGATGCGCGCAGTGCGGTCAATGCCGCCGACGTCAAGGTGATCGTCCTGCTTGCCCAGTGCCGAGCGCAGCGCAGAGATGACATCGTCGGCCAGCTCGCCCGGAATGCGTTTGAGGCGGGCCATGCGCATCGTGATGCGGCCCTGAGCGTCATCGTCCAGGTACTTGAGCACCTTTGCGGCGTTGTCTTGGCCCATCAGGCACAGCGCAACGGCCTGGGTCTGGGGGTGTTCATCTTTGATCATGGCGGCCACGCTCTGGGGCGGGCGCATGCTGATGAACTGTTCGAAGTCCTTGTTGACTCGACGGTTGATGATCGGCAGCAGCTCGGCGCGGCGGACGTCGTCAAGCAGGTCAGGGAGCACCTTCACGACGAAGTCGGGCCCGGACCGGGGCATCAGGCTGACCTCGTGCAAGTCTCGCACGAAGTCCCCGATGACACTCTCGATCACGCCAGACTCGACATTCTCGATGGTGCCCATCGCCAGACCAACCGCGCGCACGTCGTCGTCGTCAAGCTGTCGCAGCAGGTTTCTCGCCACGTCGCGATCCAGGTACATGACCAGAATCGCGGCGCGCTCGGCACCTGAGAGATCGGATGCGGCGTCTTCGGCCATGATTCGAGAAGCTCCGGCGAACTGGGGGCGCGCTCAAGGTCTGCGGGCCGAGTGCCCAATCAGGGGATGACGCTCAAGCGGGCAGCAGTCTGGGGAACTGGTCCCCGTGCGTCAAGTGCTGAGCTGTCGACAGGCACATGCACGGCATCTGCCGCGCACCACGCTCAGCCAACAAGCACCATCAGCGCTCAACCCTCACGGATCCAGCGGCGGAGGACTTGGGCGGTGGCTTCCCGCTCCAAGTCGACCAACCGGTTGAGATCGGCGGCATCAACATTTTCGAAGTTGTCGACCATGCTGCGCAGCCGTTCGGTGAGGTTCCGGCTGGCTTCGCGCCGACCGTCGTCCTCTTCTCCCAAGGCATTGAGCCGACCCTCTACGCCGCTCCCGCCAAAGGAGCCATCTGTGAGGGCGCCTGTCCCACCGACGGCACCTGGCTCCAAGGCCGGAGGCAGCGGCGGCTCGGACGCCTTGGCGACCGCAGAGACCAATGGACGAATGACCAGGAAGAAGAACAGCAGCACCGCAAGGCCGAGGAGCAGCAGCGACTGGCTGGACTCGGTAAGCCAGGCGTTGCCCTTCTCGTCCACCAAGCCTTCGTCTCGCGCGGTCGCGGAGAAGGGCAGGAACGTGACCTTGAGGCTGTCGTTGCGCTCGGCGGCGAAGCCCATTGCGGTGCTGGCGGTCTGCTGGATCTGTTGTTCCAGCTCCGTGATCCGAGCGGCGATGGCTTCTTCGGTGGGCTCGTCTCCACCACCGGCCTTCAGGCTCGCACTCGCCAGCTTCCTGACCGCGTCCGCGTTGACCATGATGCCCACGCTGACCCGCTTGATGGTGCCCGGAGCCCTGCTCTCGTGTTCTTCGACCCGGCTGGGCTCGAAGTTGGAGCGGATCTCACTGACCTCGCGGTCCTGCGTGGAGGCGTTGCCTTCCCCGCCCTGTTCCGGGAGGTTGGAGCCGGTCCCGGGCACTCCGGTGGGCCGGGTGCTGGTGCTGACTTCTTCCCGAATGCTCTCGGAGACCATCGCCTTCTTTTCATCGTCCACCGAGCGGCGGATGACGTCCATCGACGTGGTGTCGAGCTCCACGGTCACACCGATGTCGATGTCATTGGTGCTGCCGAGCACCCGCACCAGTGCTTTGGCGATGGCGGACTCGGTCCGTCGCTCTTCGGCGATCTGGATCGCCATCATGGCAGGCACGCCGGCCATGATGCCGCCGTCATCTTCACCGCCCGCAAGCAGATCGCCGTCTTGATCGACCACAACGACGTTTGCGGACTTGAGCCCGTTGACGGAACCGGACACGAGCGCAGTGATGCCCCGTGACTCTGCCGCGGTCAGTGCGGCGCCAGGCAGAAGGTTCACGAGCACGCTGGCGCTCGGGGGCCGCTGATCCCGCAAGAAGGGACTGTCTTCGGGCAGGACAATGTGCACCCGAGCCGAAGCTACCTTGCCGAGGGAGGCCACCGTCTTGCTCAGCTCCCCTTCAAGGGCACGCTGGTAGGTCCACTGCTCCCGCTGGGGAGATGTGCCCAGCTCGATGCTCTCGAGCAACTCGAAGCCGATGACTTGGCCAGCGGCCGCGCTGGCGAGCCGAGCACGGCCTTCATCTTCGGGTCTGACCATCAAGGTTCGGCCGTCATTGCCGACTTGGTAGGCGATGCCCTGTTCGTCCAGCGCATCGGCCACGACCTGGATGTCGGCCGGGTTGCTGGAGGTGAACATCGGGTCGTAGCCTTCGTTCGAGCTCCACCAGCCGACGGCCACAAGTGCCACCAAAGCCAGCACTACAGCGGCGGTGAGAATCCGCTGCTGCCCGGGCTGAAGTGTCTCGTAGTATTTGCGAAGCTGATCGAGAATTCCCGACACACCGACTCCATGAAAACGCCCGGCGGTGCCGCGCGGCTTTCGAGTTTATGCATTCCTGCAACAAAAAGTCACGAATGTCGAGCACTCGTGATGTGTCGAGGGACTTGCGGGCCACCCACAATGTGGGCGGTCCCACACAGCCAAAGTCAGATTTGCATGTTCTGGATCTTCTCAAACGCATCCACCGCGGCGTCGCGGGTGGAGACCATCAGCCGAAGTGCGATGTCCGCCTCTTCCAGCGCAATCATCGTGCTGTGGACATCAACATCGTCACCCGACGACAGCCGGCTGAGTCGCACATCGCCAGCGTTCTGGTGGTTGCTGACTTGGGAGATCGCCGCTTCAAGCTGCGCTTCAAACCCGGAGGCCACCGGAGCCTCGGCGGCGGGCATGATGCTGCCCAAGCCCACAATCGACGGAATCTGGTTGATTGACATGCTCAGCGTCCAATCGCGAGTGCGGCATTTGCCAGATCGCGTGTGGTCTTGACGACGTTGGTGTTGGCCTCGTAGAGGCGCGAAGTGGTCATCATGTCGACCATTTCTTCGAGGATGTTGACGTTCGGGTAGCTCACATAGCCGTCCCCATCGGCATCCGGATGACTCGGATCATACACAAGCACCGGCGGGGCGTCGGAGTCCACGACGTCAACGACGTCCACATGGGACATGGCCTGGTCGAGCACCGTGCCGAACTCAGCCGGCCGCGACTCCACGACCAGCATCTGGCGCCGGTACGGAGCAATGACCCCTTCTTCGGTGCGCGTGCTCCGAGCGTTGGCCATGTTGGAGGACACCGCTTGAAGACGCAGGCGCTGAGCGGTCAGTCCGCTCGCACTGACGCTGAAGATGTCGAGAAGATCCATGTCCTGCTCCCGTGGCTGGTCAGCCCGTAGAATCAGCCCCCGCTGCCATCGCCGGCAGCGTACCGCAACATCGCCATCCGCCGGCTCAAGCCAGTGGCGACGGCCTCGTACATCACACTGTTCTCAGTGAGCCGAACCATCTCGCGTTCCGCGTTCACCGAGTTTTGATCGGCGGCCCAGGGGGGCGGTTCGATCTCTTCGATCTCGGGGCTTCGTGGATCGGCCCCGGGTGCCATGACATGGCCGGCATGGGTTCGTCGCATCGCGAGCTCGTCGCCGCGCCCCACCGCATTGGCCAGAATCCGGTCAAACGGAATGTAGCGGGCACGGTACCCAGGCGTCGCCGCGTTGGCCAAGTTGCTCGCGGTGATGCCGTGCTGGGCCTCACGCAGGTCGAGAACCCGCGCCATGCCCACGTGCAGTCGATCAAACAAGAATGCGCTCACACCGCCTCCGGGCCTGCAGTGAACACTGTCAGCCAGTCTGACCGCCTTCCATCCCCCCAATGGGTGTACGGCAGAGGTCCGCGACATAATACCGGGGATGCAGTTCTGCACCACCACGATCAAAACGAAGGGCGCCTCCAGCGCGACGGCGACCCGGCCTCAAGTGTGCTCACAGCCGCACACTCTGGGCGTTTGCCGTGGCGATTCGGGCTTCATCATCCGCGGCGACGAGGAGGGTCGACATGCAACGGCGCAGTCAGACGCCCAGGGACGGCGAAGGGCGCAGGGGAGCATTCTGGGGGGACAGGCCTACTGAGGCTCGCGGGCCCAGGGCAGCTCACGCCGAGTCTCCAACGCTTCAGCAAAGGCCATGGCGTCTTGTTGTTCCCGTGCCATCAGCGCCCAGAAGTCCTTGCCTTTTGCCAGACCATCGAGGGCATCGGCATCCTTGAACCCGTCCGCGAGCGAAGCCAGCCACTGGGCATACCGGGCTTCGACCTCGGATGTGGTCCGCTCCGCAGCGAGGTCGGCGGCTTGTCGCGCACGGACTCCTTGCCCCAAGACAAGCTCGCAGCGGGCCAGCGCCAGGTAGGGACGTGACCGCTTTTCCAATGCTTGCGCCGGCGCGGGCACCAGCAGTCGCCGCAGCGTGGGAACGGCCCGAGCACACTGTCCATCTTCGGCATCAATCACGCCCAACCGGAGCTGAGCTTCGTCGCGGTGCCGTGGATCGGCAATGGCCACCCGCAAGGCGGTGCGTGCGGCGGGGAGGTTGCCTGCCCCTTCATGGAGCCGCGCACGAAGCATGGGAACTTGCCCAGGGTCTTCGAGCGCCGCACCCATCTCGTCGAGGTAGTCCAGCGTGGCCAGACCGTCGGCCCAGTTGTTGACTTGGCCGTAGAGCTCGGCCAAACGGAAGACCAGTGCGGGGTCGTCCACACCGCTCGCCACCAGCACCGACACCGCATCCCGAAGCACCACAACTGCGCGCTCGGGCAGCCCGACTTCTTCGTATGCGCGTGCCACATGGAGCAGCCCTCGAGGGTCGGACACGGCGCGGCGCACGGACTTGTGCCAGACCGTCTCGTGAATGGCCGCGATGTCGAACCAACGTTCGGCACCCGCCAGCTCGCCGATGTACTGCGAGTAGATGGCCCAGAACCGCTCCGGCACGTCCGAACCCTCAGCCTTTTGGGGGTGGCGCTGAAGCAGCACTGCGAGGTCATTGATGGCGTCTTCAGCCGCCATGATCTCCCGATCGATCTGGCTCAGGAGGTACAGCGCCTCGGCGCCCGCATCGGTGCGGGGCATGCTGGCCTGCACCAGCGAAGGGATCTCCTTGGCCCACTTGCTCGGGTCCCCCCCCGACTTGTGCAAGCGGAAGAACAGCTGGCGCACTGACCGCATGTCGGTCTCGGCCTGGGCCCACGCGTTGACGGCGCCCTGGTACTCCCCGTCATAGAAGCGGGCGTCGCCGAGACGGAGCGCCCACCGCTGCCGAGCTGCACCCTCCACGTCTTCGCCGACGGCCTCGAGGATGTGGCGGCTTTCGGCAACCCGACCATCCATCTGGAGCAGCTCGGCCGCGAGCAGCAAGGGGCCCGTCGCCGAAGTGCTGGACCACAGCAGGCGCGCGGTCGGCGCACGGGCAGGTGTGCCCGTTGCGAGGCTGATCAGCGCGAGCCCCTCCACAATGGAGTCATGGTCGGCTCCGAGGAAGTGGGCTTCCTTGTACCAAGCCCTTGCCTCGTCAAAGCGCCCGACGGCTTGGGCGGCCCGGGCGCGCTCGAGAGCAATGTCTTTCTGGGCGACGGGCCCAGGAGCTTGGCTGAGCAGCGAGAGGTAGTGGTGCGCCTCTCGTCCAAAACCCAGCTCGAGATAGTAATACCCGAGATAATAGAGCTGCTCTTGGTGCTGCCGTGAGCCTGGCGCCGCCGCCAACATCGCCAGTCGGGCTTGGTCCACGCGGTCCCAGTTCGCTTCGAACATCAGCTCGGGAGTCCGGACCAGCTCGGGCTCGTATTCCCAGGACTTCAGGGGCTGCGCCAGCGCATCGCCCGGCAAGAAGCGGAAGTGGGATGGCGGGTCTTGGGCCGGGGGCGTGGGCGGGAGCTCGTCGCGCACCAGCTGGTCCAAGGTCGGGGCGTCGACGCGGAGCCGCAGGGGGTTGTCCTGACGCGGCACGATATCGAATACGAGCGCACCGTTGTCGATCCGCGGCACCACATCGAGATCGGAGCGGCGCAAGGTCATTCGGACGAGCCAGACCCCGCCGCCCTGGTTGACGGCGTCCATGCCTTCGATCTGGGGAGTGTTGCCCGTGAGGCGCGCGCGCAGGTTGACATCCACGCCCCGCACCACCATCTCCACAACACCAGTGCCCGCGCGGGGCAGCCGCCGGACGCTAGCGTTCGCGCCCACGTCCACCCGAAATGACGGATATTCGGAGGGCTGGACCGGCGTGGGTCCAGACTGGGCAAGTGAGACCGGAGACCCCAAGAGGGCCAGGGCCAGCACAAACAGCGCTCGCCGTTGCAGACTCACAGTCGTGCCACCAGCCCCACGCTCACACGCCAGGCGCTGAAGTCGAAGCCGGTGCCAGTGTCGAAGGCTTGGTGTTGCCGTCGACCCACCATCAGCTCGACATCCATGCCCTTGTTCGCACCGCTGCCGGTCCCTGGACGAATCCGAGGTTCCATAAACGACGTGTGGATGCGGCTTCCCAAGCGGAGGTCCACGCCGGGCTTGACCCCAGACACCGAGCCGATCGTGGTGGTGGACTCCGTGAAGATGGCCAGCGCATAGCCGGCGCCGGCAAAGACCTCGGCGCGGTCGAGCTCTTTGGAAAAGGAGAGCCCCAGCGTCAGCGGAATCAGCTCGAGGTAGCCGGGGGCAATCTCATACGTGGTCTTCTTGAAGGTCACGGTGCGGCCGGCCGCGGAGGGCTGGCGCATGTAGCCCAGCTCCGCTTCCACCATCATCCAGTCGGTGATGCCAAAGCCACCGAACCCCGCGCCCGCGAACCGGCTGGAGCGGTAGCCCTGGATGATGGCCTCGTCTTGCCAAACTTCGCCGATGCCGCGAAAGCCGATCAGCACCTCGCGGCGGGCCTTGGACGGCGCCACCGATGGCTCTTCGGCGAGGGCGACGGGCGCCCCAAGACCGAGCGATGCCGCAGCGACCACCACACAGGCCGCGAGGCGAACATCAAGTCGATTGGCGGAATGCATCGAAAGTTCCTGGCTGCGTTGGGTTCAGGCCCGGCGACTGAGGCGCTGGGCTTGGTCGCTTCCGCGCAGGGAGCTGTACCCCTTGAGCATCTCCCTGCCCTTCGTCACCCGCTGCAGCTCCGCACCCACCACGCCTTGTTGGGCGGCGATGAGCGCGTAGACGGCATCCACTTCGTCCCGGAGGGAACGGATCAGTTCCTTGTCCTCCCGGTCAACTTCGATGGGAATGCGCTCGAGAGCAGCCTCTATCAGGGCAAAAGGAGCGGGATCCCCATCTTCGATGAGCGCGCGGATGTCCCGCAGATCGTCAAGAAGATCTGCTGACATGCCCACCCCCCAATGCACTTGAAATGAACGGGGCAGCCTTCGGCCCCCCCGGCGGATTGAGAGGACGGTTTAGTCCTCGGGCCGAAACGCCTGTTGCCAGCCGTCCAGCAAATTCTGCGTCACCGCGAGCGTGTCATCCACCCGAGCGATCGACCGCTCCAAGCCAGCACGCGCCAGCTCAGAGATCAACCACGCGTAGAGGCGCGACAAATTCGATGACAGCTCGGGCGCCACATTGTGGTCGAGCGCGATCATCAGCTCACCGAAGATGTCCCGAACCCGCCTTAGGTGGGCTCGAGCATCAGCAACCGCGCCCTTCTCCAGCGCGCCACGCGCGTAGACCTGGTAGCGGACGGCTGCTTCGTAGAGCATCACGACAAGCTCTTCCTTGGATGCGGAACCCAAGTTCACAGCTTTGTATTCTGCAATTCCCCTTAGCACGCGACTCCCCGTGGCTGGTCAATGTCGGCTCATAACCGGTGGCCGGCCAGCCGCACGGCTCAGGAGCCGGTCGTCGTGGTCGAACTGAGCAGCGTGGTCAGGAACGAAGACGAGCTCTGCAGCTGGGCCATGTTCACCTCCATCGCCGTGAACTGCGACCGAAGCCGCGACTCGAGGGTCGCGATCCGATCGTCCATGCGGTCCACCTGATCATTCAGATCTTCGATCCGGTTCTGGAGGCTGTCCTTGCGGACGGCCAAGCTGCCCGTGGTGTCATCCAAGTACACATCGAGCTTTTCGGTAACCGCTTCGGTGAATGCGCCGGTGAAGAACGTGACGACATCGGCCCGGTTGTCACCGTAGGCTTCCCGGAATGCCGCAGCATCGAAGGTCAGCTTGCCATCACCATCGGACTCGATGCCCAGCTCGTACGCCGTGCCGTAGGCATTCCCGGTGAGGGCAGCGGAGTAGGCAGCATCGTTGGCAAAGTCGGTCAGCACCGAGTTCAGCACGCCAGACGTCGCGGTCCGCACGCTCGACTCACCGACGAACGCACCCTTGATGCCTTCCTCGGCATTGTAGACGCTCTGGATCTTCACCAGCTGGACCGCTTCGTTGAAGGCGTCCACGAAGGCCTGAACCGAGTCGGTGATGGAGTCGACGTCGTCGCCCACCGTGACGGTGATGTCCGACGAGGTGGCGTCCGTCAGCGACAGCGTCATGCCAGCGATCGCCGTAGTGACCGTGTTGCTGGACGATGAGACCGCCACTGTGTTGACCGTGATCTCGGCGTTCTGAGACGTCTTGACGTGGTAGGCGGTGTCGGTCGCGTCGTCGAGGTTCAGGTAGGCATCGAGACCATTCGTGGAGCTGAAAGCGAGGAAGTTGTCCTCGCCCGTCTCTTCGGTCTGGACCACGAGACGGTACTCATTGGTGCCCGAGCCGTCGTTCATCACGTAGGCGGACACGCCGTCGACTTGATTGTTGATGGCTTCAGCAAGGTCGTCGAGGGTCCAGGTGGAGTCCACGGTGATGTCCACCGAGTCTCCGTCCGAATTGTAGGCGATAGTCAGCGTGTCGCCGCTGCCAATCCAGTCGTTGACAGTCTCGGTGTCCGAGTCGGTCACGCCCGTGGCAACCCACATGTCGTTGGTCGCGAGCTGGTCCACGCCGATGTCGTAGCTACCCTTGACGGCATCTTCGGTGAGCTCCACGGAGAACGCGTCGTTGTCCGTGTAGCTGGCGGTGTAGACCCCGAAGCTGTCTTCATCGGACAGCGCCTCGAGAGCCGTCTTGGCGGAGGTGAGCTTGCCGATCAACTCGGTGAGCTTGGTCTCCTTGTTCGCATACTCGGCGATCCGCGCTTGAGTGGTCTCTTTCGGGATGCCCGAAGCAGCGACCAGCGCGTTGATGAGGGAGGTGGTGTCGAGACCAGAAACAATGCCATCGATCTGGACAGACATGATTGCTCCGAGATGCGTTGCGGCGCCGGCAAACCGAGTGCCTCTTTAGGCTGTCCCGCGGGCATGGCGCCACAGAGCGCCCGCGAAACGGGCTGCCGCGACCAACCATACGGCGGCCGCGACAGCAAACCAGAGATGTCAGCTCAGAAGGGAGATGACGGACTGGTTGATGTTCTTGGCCTGTGCGAGGCTCGCAACGCCGGCCTGCTGCATGATCTGCAACTTGGTCAGGTTGGCGGTCTCGGTGGCGAAGTCAGTGTCAGCGATGTTGCTCGATGCAGCCGACAGGGACTCAACGTAGACCTGGGAGTTGTTCAGCGCGGACTCGAGACGGTTCTGGACGGAACCGTAGTCGGAACGGAAGCTGTTGACGGACCCAAGGGCAGTGTCGAGGATGTCGAGGGCGCTCTGAGCAGTGGAGGCCGACGAGAGATCCACCGCACTGGTTCCGAGCGTGGCGGTCGTGAGATCGCCCAGCACGATTGCAATGCGGTTGTTCGAGTCGCTGTTGATGCCCACCTGGACGTCGATGCTGGTCAGCGAGCCGTCAGCCAAGGAAAGGCCGTTGAACTCGGTGACAGCAGCGATACGGCCGATCTCAGCGTTGAGCTGGTCGAACTCGTCCACGATGAAGGACCGCTCAGTGTCAGCCAAGGTCTCCGAGGAGCTCTGGACTGCCAGCTCACGCATGCGCTGGAGAATGTCGGTCACTTCATTGGCGGCGCCCTCAGCAGTCTGGATGATGCTGATGCCGTCATTGGTGTTCCGCATCGCCTGATACGAGCTGCTCACCTGGGTGTTGAGGTTGGTGGACACGCCGAGGCCCGCCGCGTCATCAGCTGCGGAGTTGATCCGGAAGCCGCTGGAGATCTTGGAGAGGCTGCTAGCCAGACCCTGGTTGGTCCGGCCAAGCTGGCCTGCACCCATCATCGCTGCGAGATTTGTACGAACGCTCATCATTGTGCACCTCAATTGTGCTTCTGGTTGGAACTGAGAGCACCGGTTGAGTCCAATGCCCTCGGTCGTTTCGTCGGACGGAACGCATCTGCATTTTAGCCGTCGTGGCAATCAACACGATCTTTTCTTCGGACAGAGCGGCCATCCTGAGTCTTTGGCGCCCAGAGTGCCGCTCCAGTGGACACTCGGGCCACTCGCTCTTCCTCGGCATTCCCGGTTCCGCCCCCCCTCCCCACCTGCGGCCGCGGGGCAGACAAGACTGACAAAGGGCCCAACCATTGCTGGTGGGCCCTGTCTCGTGGCGGAGAGACGCCGGTTTTGGATCGGTCTACAGGCGGTTGAACAACAAGTTCGTCCGCGCGCCCGCCGTCACCTGAAGTGCGGCCTCGTAGGCGGTCTGGATCTCGAAGAGCGCGGTGTAGGACGTGATGGCGTCAGCATCCACAATGTCGCTCTCGTGGCGGGCCAGCGCGAGGTTCATCGACTCACTCAGCGCCATGGCGTCTTCGGCCTTCTGCATGTCGGCACCGATGACGGTCCGAGCCTCGGCCACCTGGTCGATCGCGCTGTCCAGGTCATCGAGCACCGCCCGCACATTGGTGGCGTTGCCGGTGGCGAGGGCAATCCGCAGGTTGTCTATCGCAGCCACCACGTCCCCCGTTCCTTGCAGGAGGTCGCTGCCATCCCAGCCCGTCGCCACCGCTTTGGCTTCGGTGATCTGGGTTTCCGGCTGGTCCGTGTCTCCGAGGTACGCCCCGGTGACGGAGTCGTAGGCCTCGGCGTCGTAGGAGGTCCCGCCGAAGATGTGGCGGCCGTCCAGGTTCGAATTGAGCTGCTGGAGCATCCGGTCAAAGAGGCCCTGGGCACTCCCGCCCGCATCGACGCGCTGGGCGTCGCTCAGGACTTCACTCGCCATCTGGACAGTGAGCTCGCGCGCATCCGACAAGACATGCGAGATCTCGGTCAGTGCTTCATCGGCGGTCAAGTGCAGGGAGTAGGCCCACTGGGCGCTGTCCTCAAACACTTCCTGGTTGGCCCGCTGCTCGCGAATGCCGTGCAACAGCGTCACCTGGCCAGCAGCATCCGACGGCTTCATCACCTTGCGCCCGGAGGCGGCCTCGAGCTGGGCCCGACCCATCTGCTCTTGCAGTCGGCTGTTGTGGAGCGCCAAGGACGCCAAGCGGCCATTGTAAGTAGAACGAATCATAGCCATCAGGAGCTCCTCAAGGTGCTCAGCGCACCATGTCCATCAGTTCGCCAAGGACGGCGTTGGCGGTCGAGACCACGCGGCTGGATGCTTCGTATGCGGCCTGCCAGCCGAGCAGATTGGTCGCTTCTTCGTCGAGATCGACGCCAGACACACTGTCCCGAAGCGCTGAGAGGTCCTCGAGGACATACTGGGCAGAGTCATGATCAAGCTTCGCGGTCGCCGTTGCCCGACCAACATCCGAGTAGATGCCGCCGAGAAACTCGGTCGCGTCGAGGGTGCCAGCTGAGAACAGCTTGCTGCTCTCGATGCCCATCATGAGAAACAAATTGTCGGAGTCACCCGCCGCCGCCGTCGCCGCCCCAGCTGCTGCGAGCAGGCCGGGATCAGCCAGCAGCGCGGCGTCAATCTCGATGGTCGCTGCTTCCATGCTGGCGGTCGTGGTGAAAAACGTCCCGCCAGCGGTGCCGGTGGAGTCGAACCCAGCAGCATGCTGCGTGTTGAACGCCGTCGCCAGGGTTGCCGCCAAGGTGTTCAAGTCGTCGAGATAGCCCGCAGCCTCGGAGTCTGCAGACAGCTGTCCGCCAAATCGCCCGCCGATCAAGTTGGTCAAGTCGACCGTTCCCGATCCGGTGGAGAGATTGAGCTTCGCATTGCCGGAGGCATCCTTGGTGACGGTCAGATCCCGCGCTTCGGCGCCCGTCACTACGGCGTGGCCACCGACGAAATACTGGGCCAGCCCGTCCGCCGTGAAGCGCACGCTGCCACCGATTGTCTGGGACACTTCCGCGATGAGCTGGTCCCGCTGGTCGGCGAAGTCGCCTTTGCCGAGGCTGGTGGATGCGGCGTTGGTTCGCGCATTGAACTCGGCAATCAAGTCCAGCTTGCCTTGGATGATGTCGACCGTGTCTTCCATCTCGTTGATGGCGTCGTCGCGGAAGGACTGGAGGTCGGTCGCCATGCGGTTGAGCGAGTCGGTGAAGCGCGTGCCCGTGGTCAGGGCTTGCTTGCGGTAGGCCACATTCGATGGATCCCTCGTCATCTCGCTGAGCGAGTCGAAGAACGAGTCCATCAGGGTTGCCGGCCCCTCGCTGCCGTACTCATCGAAGTTGGCTTCGAGGATGCCCAGCGACAGCAGCCTTGACTCGGACTCCGCTTCCCGACCCACCGCACCGATGAGGCGCTGATTGATCATGAAGTTGGACAAGCGCGAGACCGAGGTCGTGCGCACGCCGGTGCCGAGCCCGATGCCGTAGCGGTCGACAGCATCGGACGTGGCGAGCGTCAGCGACCGGCGCGTGTAGCCTTCCACGGACGCATTGCTGACGTTGTGGCTGGTGACGTTGATGCCGGTGCTGGCGGCTCGCAGCCCACTAGCAGCGGTGTTGATCGTCGAAAAGAGACTCATGGGCTTCCCCCTCGGAGTTGCCCTGTGGCGTCATAAGTGGACGGCTTGCCGGCGCGTTCGCCGACAGCACGAAACACGCTCAGGGCAGCTTCCAGCACCGTGGTGAGGCGCTGGTCAATCTCGTGGTTCTGTTCGACCAGCTTTCGCAGGCCGGGATCGGCCAGGATCTCGTCCGGGTCGATCAAGTCAAGCTCGAACAGGACATCCTGACGAGCCACAGTTGCCTCATCCAAGCCGACCGCATCGAGCGTGCGTGCGGCTTCGAGCTGGGCTTCGGCAAGCGCGAGCGAGTCCTCAAGCAGCTCAGCCAAAGGGGCAGCCATCAGGCCTCACAATCCAGCGAGGAGTGCGTCCACAGCCGCTTCGAGCTCGGCTTCGGAGAGCAGGGCGCCACTCGCCAAGTCGGCGCGAGCCCGAGCCACTTCCTCAGCGCGAAAACTAGGCATGTCAGCGGCATCGCTGCGCACTTCGTTCACGAAGCGAGCACCACCGGCAACTGCCACATCCGGACCACCCGAGACAGCACGAGATGCAGAGTCAGTGCCGGTGCGAGATGCACCCACACCGCGGCCCTGCATGCGTTCGAGCGTCGGGAGCGGAAGGGTTCCTTCAATCTTCATGAGGACCTCCACCCTGTTTGTCGGACGGTCTCGTTCCGATGTTGAACCGCCAAGGCAGAAAAGATGGCGGAATGCCAGCCCAGCCAGCGTCTTCGCCCATCACTCCCACCCGTAGGCATCCACAGGGTCGACAGCCTCACCGTCGAGCCGAAGCTCAAAGTGGAGATGGGGACCTGTCGCTCGGCCGGTCTCGCCGACCTCACCGATGCTCTGGCCGGCCTCCACGCGCTGGCCGGGGGCCACGTTGAGCCCGGAGCAGTGCGCGTAGAAGGCTTGAGAGCCGTCGTCATGCTCGACCACAATCAGCTTGCCGTAGCTGCCTTGTTCCCCAGCAAGGACCACGACCCCGGACTCAGCAGCCCGAATCGACGCGCCTTCTGGGGCCGCAATGTCGAGGCCCGAGTGGTTTCGGGTGCGCCCATGGAACGGGTCGGTCCGACGGCCGTACGCGGAGCTGAAGCGGCCCATCACGGGCAGCGTCCCTTTTCTTGCCCGCGGACCGGACGGGGGGGACGCTTCCGGGTCGCCAGCCAGTGGGCCCGGCAAGTAAGGCACAGACAGTCCAGCGGCGGCCCGCCCCGCCAGAGGGGTCGAAGGGTCTTCGCCCATCTGGTGCATCAGCTGGGTCGCCAGGCCGAGGCGTCCGCCCTTGGAGATGCGCTGCGAGATCTCTTCATCGAGCATGTCGGAGAAGACCTCCATCGCAGGGCCGTCGAACATGCCCTCCGGCACGGTCTTCCGCATCTCTCGGACCATGATCTGGGCGAGGTAGCTCTCGAACTGAAGCGCGGCCTCGCGGCGGTTCTGGCTGCGCTCCACCTTGTCGGCGTCCGCACTCAGCATCTTGGCGTCGGCGAGTCCGAGCCCAGAGAGCATTCCACTCGACATCAGAGCACCTCAAGCTCGGCGTGCAGTGCGCCGGCAGCCTTGATGGTCAAGAGGATCTGGATGAGGTCGCGCGGCTTCACGCCGAGTGCATTGAGCGCGTTGACCAAGTCACGAATCGTGACGCCCTGGACCTCCACAAGCTGGCCCCCCTCTTCCATCGCGCCCACTTGAGCGTCCCGGTTGACCACGGTGCGGCCCCGGTTGGCGAGGGCACCCGGCTGGGAGATGTCCGTGTCGCGCTGGACTTGGATGTTGAGGCCACCGTGGGCGACGGCAACCGGCTCGATTTGGACCTTCTCGCCCATGACTACGGTGCCGGTGCGCTCGTTGATCACCACACGAGCCGGGGAGTCCACTTCGACATCGACCAGCTCGACCACGCTGACCAGCTCGACTTGTCGACCGGCGTAGCGGGCCGGCACACTCACCACGACCGTCCCGCCGTCGGCAGCGCGGGCGAGGTCTTCGTCGAAGGTGTCATTGATGGCGTCGGCGATCCGAATGGCGGTGGTGAAGTCGGGTTCGTCGATGATCCACTCAACCTCAGACACTTCGCTGAGCTCGAGGCGGTTGGGGTTGCTCTTCTCGACGATGCCGCCCTGGGGGACACGGCCCGTGTTCGGGAAGTTCTTCCGCGCGCTCGTGCCGCTCTGTTGGGCGATGAAGCCGCCGATGACCAGGGGACCCTGGGCGGTGGCGTAGACTTCACCGTCCGGACCCTCAAGCAGGGTCAGCTGAAGCACACCGCCCTCAAGAGATGTCGCATCGCCCGTTGAGCTGACTTCGACATCGAGCTTGTGGCCCGAGCGAGAGTAGGCGGGCAGCTTTGCGGTGACCATGACTACGGCAACATTGCGGGCCATCACTTGGTTTGGCGCCACCGTGATGCCCATGCCCTGCAGGCGGTTGACGAGGGCCAGGATGCTGGCACGGTTCTGAAGCGTGTCGCCGGTGCGGTTGAGGCCCGTGACCAGCCCATAGCCAACAAGCATGTTGTCGCGAACGCCGTAGACATGGGCCACATCCTTGACGCGAGCGGCGTCAGCAGCCCCCGGAAAGAATGCAGCGCAGGCCAGGACCAGTGCAGGAATGAGCGAACGCATGAGAGACCTCAAAACGGCCACGCGTGGTCGACCACACGGTGCCCGATGCCCGGTCCCTGCTTGTCCGCGACCACGCCCGTGCCGTCGAATTCAAGCTGGAGCTCGGCAACATAGTTGCTGGATACGATGTTCGAGGCTTGGATGTCCCGCGGCCGGATGATGCCCGTGAGCGTCAGATACGCCGTCTCGCGGTTGGTGCGGACCTGCTTCCAGCCGTAGACCCGGAGGTTGCCATTCGGGAACCGCTCGACGACCTTGCAGGTCACCATTCCCGTGATCATTCCTTCGCGGGACGTGCGTCCTTGGCCAGTGAAGTCGGCGGAAGACTCGACCGAGAGACCGATCTCACCCTGAAGGTTCGAGTTGGCGTCGGTGGCACCCTTGGCGACGCCGAACAGCTTGGAGATGCCACCCCCCACTTGGGATGCTCGATCGGTCCGGGTGTCGGCGTTGGCTTCCGCTTGGGTGGACTCGGAGATCTGAACGGTGATGAGATCCCCGACGCGGCGCGCTTGGCCGTCCATTCCGAGCATGACCCGCGCAGCGCCTTCGTTGAACAGGCTTCCGGGCGGTGCCTGGCTCGGCGGTGCCGTCATGCTGTTCGGATATTCGGGCACGGGCGGACCAGCCTCGGCAACGCTGGCAGTGGCCAGCCCGAGAGCTGAACCGAAGGTCACCAGTTGAAGCATCTTGTTCATCGGATCTCTCAAGAGAGTGCGGCCCGGTGGGTCCGAAGCGGGCGCGGCAAGCCGGCCCACTCTACACCGGACCATCCATGAGAGGACACCGTTTCTATAGCGTCCGGCGGAGCTCGACCATCCCGTCCGGCCTTAGCACTCCCTCAACAACCCCGCCCGTGGCCGGGATGGCGACCCGGACGGTTGCTCCGGTGCGCGCGTCGTCGAGCAAGCGTCCGCTGGCACGGATAAGAAGGCCCCCGCTGCCGGCAATCACGGTGACCGTGGAGCCCGCAACGAGGTCCGGTCGGGCCCGCACGCGGTGCAGGGTCACCGGCTCACCCTTGCGAATCGGTGCAATGGCCAAGTATGGGCCCATGTCGGGATCGACGGGGTCTCCCCGAAGGCGACCCAGCTCCACCCGGGACAGCTCAAGCGGGACCGTCTGGCCGGCTGCGACCGCTTTTGCGGCAACCGGCCGCTTGACCCAGACCGCGACTTGCACCCGCAGTCGAAAATTCCCGCACTCTTCGCCGCGCTCCACGCCCTGCACCCGAAGGTCAACGAAACCTTGGGTCAGCGCGCCGACCTCGCCCTCCACCTTGAGCGCTGCGGACGGCCCACACGGAAAGGCGATGCCGAGGCCGTTGGACCGAATCTCGACATCGTGGTCGGGCACATCCAGGGCGCTCGCCACATGGGCGCGAATCGCTGCGTCCAGCAGGGGTGCATCGACGGCGGCCAGAGCCAGCCCCAAGAACAGCCAGAGTGAAGTCAGCGCTTGAGGCCTGCCACCACACCGAGCATCTCGTCAGAGGACTGGACCACTTTGCTGGTCAGCTCGAAGCTGCGCTGGGCAACAATCATGTTGATGAGCTCTTCGGCCACATCCACATTGGAGGTCTCAAGGAAGCCCTGCTGGATGTTCACGAAGCCCTGGCTGGGGTCGAGAAACTGCTGTTGTCCGCTCTCGGGCGTGGCGATGTAGAGGTTGCCACCGACCGACCGCAGACCCGAGGGGTTCTGGAAGTCGACAAGTTGAAGCTGCCCGACAGTGACCACCGATGCGTCGTTCTCGTACTCGACTTGGACCGCGCCATCCTCTGCGATGACCACCCGGAGGGCGTCTTCAGGGATCTGGATCGACGGGTTCAGCGTCATGCCAGCGGGGGTGGTCAGCTCGCCATTGACGTTGCGAATGAAGCGGCCGTCGCGGGTGAACCGCTGGTTGCCGTTCGCGTCCTGCACCACAAAGAAGCCCCGGCCACCGATGGCCAGGTCGTACTCGTTGCCCGAATAGGTCAAGTCGCCCGTCGCAAAGTCGCGGACGGTCGCGACCATGCGCACACCAGTACCCATCTCGAGACCGGCTGGCCGCTGGTTGATGATGGACGTCGAGCCGACGGGAACGTTCTGGTAGACCAGATCCTCGAAGGTAGCTCGGGCCTTTTTGTAGCCATTGGTCGAGCTGTTGGAGAGGTTGTTCGCGATGTTGTCGATGCGCATCTGTTGCGCACGCATGCCGGTGGCGGCGGTGTAGAGGCTGCGCATCGGACTAGCTCCTGACGTTGTACATGCGGCTGTCCATCTCATCAGAGGTCTTCATCGCCCGCTGATAGAAATCGAAGTAGCGTGTGGCTTGAATGAGCTCGACCATGTCATGCATCGAGTCGGTGTTGGAGCCCTCAAGGGCGCCCTGAATGAGGCTGAACCCCCGGGCATCCATCGTGGGGCTGTCCGAGACAAAGCGGGTGCCGCCTTGAGACCGGAGGTTCTGGGGGTCAGCGACGTCGACCACTCGCAGAATGCCGAGCTGGTTGACCATCACGTCGGTGCCGTCGTTGCGGCGTGAGGTCACATTGCCCGCGGCGTCGATCTCCAGGACTTCGTCCAGAGGGATCTGGATCGGTCCGCTCTGGCCGAGAATCCGCTCACCCTGGGCGCTCACGAGGTAGCGAGAAGCGTCGAGTCGGAGGTTGCCGTTGCGGGTCAAGAACTCCTGACCATCTTCGCCTTCAAGCACAAAGAAGCCGGGACCCTGAATCGCCAAGTGAGTGGGCACCGCGTCTTGCAGGATGGGGCCGTCCGTCATGTCCGGGCCACCGGGAGCCGCGCGCACAAACGCCTTCGCCAGGGGGAGCTGGCTGTTGGCCACCACCTCGAAGCTCATGCGCTGTTGCTTGAAGGCAGTGGTGGAGGCGTTCGAGATGTTGTTCGCAACGCCTTCGACCTGTTGCCACATGGCTATGCCGCCGGTCAACGCGCTGTAGATCTCGTGGCTCATGGATGAACTCCCCGTCGTTCAGGCTGCACGATAACGCCAAAAGGTTGATTCTCGGCGATTGATTTCAACCACCGCCCCGAAGACATCGTGTTCATAGGCTTTCCGGGCTTCGTGCGGCGGGGTCTCCCCACTCCAGATCCCCCATCTCGACTTGGTCTTCGAGCATCTCCCGCAGGTCTTTTCGGGCTGCGGTCAAGATCTGGGAGATCCGGGAGGGGGTGACGTCGAAGACGCTCGCAATCTCGGAGAGGTTGAGCTGACGGCCATAGTAGAGAACAATGCACTGGCGCTTGCGCTCTGGAAGCTCCTTGATGGCGGCTTTGAGCAGCCAGCGTGCGTCCTGCCCGATGAGCGCGCGCACCGGGTCGTCGCCCTCTGAGCCTGCCAGCACTTCGGCCAGGGAGCGCCCAGAGTCTTCACCGCCGTCGTCGCTGCCTTCGTACAGGCTGACGTAGGAGATGGGCTGGGTGGTCTCGTGCATGTGCCAGTAGGTCTTCATCGGCACATCCAGCCTGCCCGCCAGCTCCTCGGGCTCGGGCTGGCGACCCAGCTCCCGCGACATGTCGGTGCGCACACTCTCCATTTCTCGGGCCATCTGGCGTCGATAGCGGGTGAAGCTGTCGTTCTGGCGGAGCGCATCCATCATCGCCCCCCGGATCCGGTACTCCGCAAATGTCGAGAACAGGATGTTGCGCTCAGGCTCGAAGCGGTCGAAGGCCTCCAGCAATCCGATCGCACCAAATGCGGCCAGATCCTCGACCACCAGCGGGCAGTCGGGAGGCAAGCGCTCACCGACCCGGCGAGCCACAATCAACACCCGCGAGCGATATCGCTCACAAGACTCGTCGCGGGTCAGGCCGTCGATGCGACGCTCTGCCTGATCTCGTCGTCCGCTCCGACTGTACAAGCTGTCATCCTCCGCGTCGCCGGCCCGTGGCGCACCGTGCCTGCTCGAACCATGGACGCGCTGGTGCGCTTGAGATCCTACGCCGAAGCGGGCCCAAGCTCAACCGTCCCCCAGTCCCACATCCGCGACTTAGCTCGCACGGTCCACGGGGGGATTGCGGAGCGACACCGCCGTGACGCGCTCCAGCCGCACAGTCGGCAGCAGCTCTGCGGGGGAGATCACAGGCACCCGAGGGGCCACCTTCTCGGTCAGCCGGCGCAGCGGGCCACGGGCCAGCGGCGGACACAAGATGACAACGTCGGAGCTGCCACGCCACCGCTCCGCCGATGCGCGCAGTGAGGTGAGGAGCTTGCGGGCATCGTTGGGGTCGAGGGTGAGGTTCATCGCCCCGCCCTCACCACCGTGAAGTCCCGCGCTGATGGCATCCTCAGCATCCGGCGCCAGCCCGATGTAGTGGATGACACCCTTGTCGTCGCTGTACCGGTGCGTGATGTGGCGGGCGAGCCGCTGGCGCACGAACTCGGTGAGGACGTCTGGGTCTTTGAGGCGGGTCGCGTGGTCCGACAGCGCTTCGAGCACGGTCTGGGCATCGCGAATGCTGACGCCCTCCCGCAGCAGGTTGCGGAACACCTTGAGGACCGAGGCCCGGGACAAAGGCTCGGGCACGAGCTCTTCCACAAGGCGGGGGTTGGCCTCGGCGACCCGCTCCAGCACCGCCGCAAGCTGCTGGCGACCAAACAGCTCATAGCCATACTGGTTGATGACTTCGGTGAGGTGGGTCGTGATGACCGTGGCCACGTCGACGACGGTGTAGCCGGCGGTCTGGGCGGCCATGCGCTGGGAGTCGGGAATCCAGCAGCCCTCGAGGCCGAAGACCGGGTCTTGGGTCTTGATGCCCCGCAGGGGCCCCTTGGCGTCGCCGGGGTCGATGGCCAGAAACTGGCGCGCATAGACCTTTCCGAAGGCCACACGCTCGCCACGGATGAGGACCGAGTACTCTCCGCCCTCGAGCCGCAGATTGTCCCGCAGGTGGACCGACGGCACCAACAGTCCGAGGTCCTGGGCGAACTGGCGCCGGATGCGCTGGATTCGTTCGACGAGGTTGCCACCCTTGCGCTCGTCGACGAGCCCAATGAGGTCCACCCCGAGCTCCACCGCGATGGGCTCCACCCGCAACAGGTGCTCGACGGGGACTTCATCGCCGCTGCCGGGCAGCTGGTCCGGCTCCGGCTCCATCACGTCGGGTTCGTCTTTCTTTCGCCAGCCATGCCAAGCTGCGATGCCCGCGAGGCTGCCCATGATGGCAAAGGGCACCCGCTGGCCGGGCACCATCGCAAAGCCAAACAGTGCGCCCGAGAGGATGCCGAGCGCGCGGTATTGGCCAAAGATCTGCTGGCTGAACTGGGTGGGGAGGTCCTGGGCACCATCAGAAGGCGCATCCACCCGCGTGACCAGCATGCCCGAGGCTGCGCTGACCACGAGTGCGGGGATCTGGCTGACTAGCCCATCGCCAACGGTGAGGACGGTGTAGACCTCGGCGGCTTCCCCGAGCGACATCCCCATCTGAACGACACCGATGATGATCCCACCGGTGATGTTGATGACGGTGATGACAATGCCGGCGATCGCGTCGCCACGGATGAACTTCGAGGCACCGTCCATGGCGCCATAGAAGTCCGACTCTCGCATGATCAGCTCGCGGCGGAGCTTGGCGGTCTTTTCGTCGATGACCCCGGCGTTCAGCTCGGCATCGACGGCCATCTGCTTGCCTGGCATCGCGTCGAGGGTGAAGCGCGCCGCGACTTCGGCGATGCGTCCCGCACCCTTCGTGATGACGACAAAGTTGATGGTCACCAGGATGATGAAGACGACCAGCCCCACGACATAGTTGCCGCCCACCACGACCTTGCCGAAGGTCTTGATGATGGCACCCGCGGCGCTGTCATCCCCGCCGTTGAGCAAGATCAAGCGGGTGGAGGCCACATTGAGCGACAGTCGGAACAGGGTCGTCGCCAGCAGGAGCATCGGGAAGACGCTGAATTCGACCGGCTTGATCACATACAGGGTCGTCAGCATCACCAGCAACGACACGGAAATGCTGACCGCCAGCATCATGTCGAGCACAAACGGCGACAGTGGCACGACCATGATGATCAAGAACGCGACGAGCGCTGCCGCCAAGTACAGATCGCCAAAACCGCGCAGGCGATCGAGCACTGCGTCAAAGGCAGACGGGTTCTGGCTTCCTGGTCGGGTAGCCATCCGCTGGCACTCCTGATTCTCGCAGGCCCCCTGGCCTGGTTCTGGTCACTGTAGCAGCCCGCGACGTTGCATCGCGAACGAAGCGGGTGCTCGGGCGTGCCACCGATATCCGACGGCCGCTATCCCTGACACCCAGCCCCTCTCGCATGGGGGGGGCCGTGTTGAGGGGCCCGTGGGGCATAAAAAAAAACGATGGACAGTCGGACGGAGGTGGATACCTACCGGTCGGTAAGTGCTTTCCTCCCCGGCTGTGGTGCCCCCCGATGACCGCTCCTGTGTCCCCCACCAAGATCGGCCTCCAAGACCGCATCTTGGAAGCTGCGACAGAGCTCTTTGCGGAGCGCGGGTACGGCTCGACCTCCATACGAGAGGTGGTCGAGCGCGTCGGCTGCACAAAGCCCGCTCTCTACTACTACTTCGACTCGAAAGAGGCGCTGTACCTCGAGACGATCCGGCGCCCGCTGTTGGAGTTCACCGCGCTGGCACAACAAGCGCTGGAGCACCCGGGCGACGTCGAGACGCGCCTGCATGACTTCATCGACAATGTGATGAACCACATGGTCTCCAAGCCGGCGGCTAATCGCCTGCTCCTTAGCCTGCCCGCAAGGCCCGAGAAGGGCCAACCCTGCACGCTTCAGGGCGCCATGAAGCACGACCCCGCGACCCCGCTCCGCGCCCTCGTGGCGGATGCGCAGCAGCGCGGCCAGCTCCGCGCCACCGTGGATCCGGATGACCTTGCGTCGGCCATCCTCTCCCTGATCCACCACCACTGCCTTGTCTTCAGCTTCAAAGACGAGCGGCCGCCTCCCGACCTGGCCCGCCGAATCGTCGACCTCCTCCTGCACGGAGCCTCGCCGTGAACCACCGCGCCCCCCTGGTCTTGGCCGCTTGCCTCTTTGGGAGCGCTTGCGGCGACGCCGGTGCCGACAACGCCGGCCCTGCGATTCCCTCAACTGCGACCGTCCCCAACGCCCGGGGCACCCGGGTAGAGACGGCCCTGCTCGCTCCCGCGGACGCCCAGCTCAAGCTTCGCCTGCCGGGCGAGGTCGCGGGCTCAAGGGACGTGACGCTGGCCTCCGCCGCGGGTGGCTATGTCGAGTCGGTCCGTGTGCGCCGTGGCGAGACGGTCGGCAGTGGCCAGACGATTGCCACCATCAACACCGGCATCTACGCCGCGCAACGGGACCAGGCGCGCGCCCAGGTTGACCTTGCCGCCTCGGAGTACGAGCGGGTGAAGAAGATGGGTGACCTTGCGAGCGAGTCCCAGCACGACAACGCCCGCACCCAGCTCGCGATGGCCGAAGCAAGCCGCCGTGTGGCCGAGCTCAACGTGTCTCGGTCGGTGATTCGGTCGCCCTTTGCGGGGACCGTGGTCCAGACCGACCTGGATGTGGGCGAGGTGATCGGACCGGGAGCGCCTGCCGCCCGACTGGTCCAGCTCGACCCCATCTTTGTGACGGTCGCCGTGGCGGACCGGGACGTGGGTGTGCTTCGAGAAGGCATGGGCGTCTCGGTCAATGTCGACGCCGTCCCTGGCGTGCGTGAGGGTGTCATTCGGCGCATCGACAAGGCTGCCGACACCAAGACCCGCGCATTTGAGGTCGAGGTTGAGCTGCCCAACCCGGCCCAAGAGCTGCTGCCCGGCATGATTGCCAGCGTGTCCCTCTCCGCAGCGGTGCCGCCAGGGTCCATCATCCTCCCGCAGGACTGGCTGGTCACCCAGATGAACGGCATCGGCGTCTATGTGGTCGAGGACAACGTGGCCCGATGGCGCCCCGTCGAGGTCGGCACCCTTGTGCATGACCAGATCGTCATTCGGGGCGGTCTCGAGACCGGTGAGACCATCGTCATCACGGGACACCGCGGCCTCAACGACGGCGACCCGCTCATCATCTCTCGCCAGGGCAAGTGCTGCACCAACGGCAAAGCCACCTTCTGAGCTCGCTTCTCCTCACCTGCGCCCCCCTCCGCGAGAACCCCCATGATCGCCTGGCTTGTTCGCCACGCGCCTACCGTGGTGCTGTTTATCTTCTGTGTCACAGTCTTCGGGACGATCAGCTACATCACGCTGCCCCGTGAGGCTGCCCCGGACGTGAAGATCCCGGTCGTGCTCGTGTCTACCCCCTACATTGGGGTGGCGCCGGCAGACATCGAGTCGCTTGTCACCATTCCCATCGAGAATGAGCTTGCCGGAGTCAAAGACATCAAGAAAATGTCGTCGACGTCGGCCGAGGGCGCGAGCATCATCTCGCTGGAGTTCGAGCCGTCGGTCATCATCGAAGACGCGCTTCAGCGGGTGCGGGACCGGGTCAACCGGGCGAAGCCCAAGCTGCCGGAAGATGCCGAAGAGCCGCAGATCAGAGAGATTTCGTTCTCCGACGTGCCCATCTTGCTGGTCACCATCGCTGGAGACGCCGACCTGGAGCAGCTCAAGACGCTGGCCGAGGATCTGGAAGAAGAGGTCTCCCGCATTCCGGGGGTGTTGGACACGCGGGTGTCCGGCGGACTTGAGCGAGAATACCGTGTAGAGATTGATCCTCGACGACTGGCACTGTACGAGCTCGGCATCGCTGATGTGGTCAACGCGGTCTCACAGGAGAACGTGAACATCCCGGGCGGTGACGTGGTTGCCGGCGGCAGCAACTTCCTGCTGCGGGTGCCGGGTGAGCTCAAGTCGGCCGAAGACCTCGAGAACCTCGCCATCAAGCAAGTGGGCGAGCGTCCGGTCTTTGTGCGCGACGTGGCCAAAGTGGTCGATGGCTACGCCGATGTCGACAGCTACGCGCGGATGAACCAAGGCCAAGCGGTCTCGCTGTCGGTGACCAAGCGGTCCGGTGCGTCCATCATCGACATTGCCGATGAAGTGCGGGTTCTGGCAGACAAGCACCAGTCGACCTGGCCCAGTGCCGTGCAGTACAGGGTGCTCGCGGACCAGTCGAAGGTCATCCGCGCGATGGTCAGCGACCTCGAGAACAACATCATCACGGCCCTCTTGCTCGTGATGGCGGTCATCGTCTTCTTCATGGGTGCCCGCAACAGCATCTTCGTTGCGTTCAGCATCCCGATGTCGATGCTGATGAGCTTTGTAGTGATCCAGTTCTTCGGGCTCACGCTCAACATGATTGTGCTGTTCAGCCTCATTCTCGCGCTCGGTATGTTGGTCGACAACGCCATCGTCATCGTCGAGAACGTCTACCGGCACATGGAAGAGGGGGCCGACACCATCACGGCGTCCATCGAGGGAACCCGCGAGGTCGCGGTCGCAGTGGCCGCGTCCACGGCCACCACCGTCGCAGCCTTTGCGCCGCTCGTGTTCTGGACCGGCATCATGGGCCAGTTCATGGGCTACCTGCCCAAGACCATCATCATCGTGCTGCTCAGCTCGCTGGTGGTCGCGGTTGCGATGTTGCCGGTGGTGACCAGCCGTCTGCTCAAGCGTGACGAGAAGGCGAGCAAGGCCATCGCCAGCGAGGACGCAGCGGGCGCCGGCAACAACACCGGCATCATGGGTTGGTACCAGCGGGTCTTGGAAGCCAGCATTCGGCGCCGCTACATCTCGGCAGCTGCCGGTGTGGTCACCTTCCTCGTGACCCTCGTGGCGTACAGCTTCCTGAACCACGGCAGCGAGTTCTTCCCGGCCACCGACCCCGACCGGGCGACAATTGCGGTCAGCTTGCCGGACGGCACCGATCTGGAAGCCACGGACCGGGTGGTTCGCCAGGTGGAAGGGGTGCTCAGCAACACCGAGAACGTCGATGTGTTCGTGGCCGAGACCGGTGTCTCTGGCGGTGGCAGCCCGATGGCCGGATCCCAGGCCCAAGGCAACGCGGCGCGCATCACCATCGACTTCTTGCCCCACCGCAACGACGTCACCGATGGCGGGAAGGCCCGCGTCGAGAGCACCGCACTCACCATCACCCGTCTCCGCAGCCTGCTCCAAGAGATCCCCGGAGCCGACATTGAGGTGAAGCAGGAGGAGAAGGGTCCACCGGTCGGCGCAGCGATTGGCCTGGAGGTCACCGGACCCAGCTTCCACGAGGTCGGCGCCTTCGCCCAGAAGGTCAAGCGGCGCATTGCCGCCATTGAAGGCACGACCGAGATCACCGATGACTACAAGGTCGGACGGCCCGAGATGCGGCTTCGCATCGATCGCGGTGCAGCCAAGCGGGTGGGCGCATCCACGGCACAAGTGGCCAACACGGTCCGGACCGCTGTTGCCGGGGCCACCGCCACCGCCATTCGCGATGGCTCGGACGAGTACGACGTCGTGGTGTCCTTGGCTCCCGAGTACAGTGAGTCGCTCCAAGACATCCTCAACCTGCGCATTCCCGGCAAGGGCAACAGCCCCGAGACCTACCAAGTGCCCCTGTCTTCGGTCGCGGCCTACGAGCTGGCCGGCGGCGAAGGGTCCATCCGTCACATCGACCAGG
>CALOBC010000061.1:0-183434 GCA_942491145.1 Myxococcota bacterium
CCCTCCACTTCGGCTCGCTCGTCGCTCCAGGGCAGCCAGCCCTTCTGATAGAGCTCGCTCAGCTGCTCGGCATCGACCAGAAGCTCCATCACGCCGGTGTAGTGGTCTTCCACCGCAACCCGCGAGTGGAGGTAGTCCTGGGCACGAAGGCCCAATGCATCCGCCTTGATGCGCATGTTGGTGTCGCGGGTGACCAGCGTGACCGGCCCCACACCCTGGTTGCGGGTCAGCGCGAGCACTGCACCGAGGATGCGGTTGTCGTTGCTGGATGGCCCGAAGCCGTCCGGGAGCGGCGCGATGTCGTCGCCCATGGACACGCGCAGCCGCCCGCCGGAGCTCAGCGTGACACCCGTTTGCAGGCTGCCCTGCCCACGCATCTTGTCCAGCATCCGGGACACTGACCGCGCATTGCGCCCCGTGTCGTTGAGGTCTTTCTTGAAGCGATCGATCTCTTCGATGACCGTGATGGGAATCACGATGTCCGACTGCTGGAAGTGGTGCAGGGCGCGGGGATCAAAGAGCAAGACGTTGGTGTCGAGCACGTAGATGGCCCGCGAGGCCTCGTTGCCTTCCACTGCCTGGTCGGACGGTGCTTCAGTCATCGGGACGACCTCTATGCTGCTTGTGGAGAGATACCAACAGAACCGAGCGGCGCTTCAGAGCACTGACGCCGGTCACGACTTGGTTGAGCGCCGGCCAGCTTCGCCGGACCAGGGCTGTCCGTCCACTGAGTCCGCCAGCGCTTCTCGCAAGGCTTGGCCGGGCTTGAACGCCGGCAGCCGCTTCGGCGCCACATCAATGGGTTCGCCGGTCCGCGGATTCCGCCCGCGGTATCCGTCGTAGTCCTTCACACGAAACGATCCGAAGCCTCGGAGCTCCACCCGGCCGCCATCGACCAGCGTGGACTGGATGGCGCCAAAGATTGTGTCGACCACCGCATCCGCGACCTTGCGCGGCACACGGTGCTGTTCCACAATTCGGTCGACCAGCTCGACTCGGGTCATCGTCCCTCCAGGCACCGCAGTCGTGGGGGCGCCGGACGGGAGATGGTTCTCAACCGGGGCGCTGACAAGGCTGAGCTTCAGGTCGTCGAGCTGCCTTCTTCCCGCAACCGACGACGCTCTTGGCGACGACGCTCACTCGCCGTCAGCTCGCCCGTCTCGTTGGCTTCCGCAGCAGCCGCCGCAGTGGCCTTGGCACTGGTCGGCGCGATGAGGCGCTCCAGGTGAGGCTTGAGGTCTTCCATGAGCAGGATGGTCGGAGTGGCCACAAACACCGTGGAGTAGGTCCCGAACACAACACCCATTGCGATGGCCAGGGCGAAGGTCTCGATGACCGGCCCACCCAGGAACAAGAAGGCCATCATGGCCACCAGCGTGGTGAACGACGTCGCCAGGGTCCGGGTCAGCGTCTCGTTGATCGAGTCATTGATCAGCGCCTCGGTGTCGGCCCGACGGTAGCGCCGCATGTTCTCGCGGATGCGGTCGTAGATGACGATGGTGTCGTTGAGCGAGTAGCCGATGATGGTCAGCATGGCGCCGATCATCGGCAGGTTGAACTGGTGCCTTGTGATGACGAAGACACCCGCCACCACGACCACATCGTGGAACAAGGCGAGCACTGCACCCGGAGCGAATGCGAGCTCAAACCGGAAGCCGACGTAGACCAGGACGAGCGCAAGGGTCGCCAGGATCGAGATGACACCGTTCCGGCGAAGCTCGTCGCCGACCTTGGGACCGACCGACTCGATGCTGAGGCCGAACTCCTTTCCGTCGAAGGCTTCCTTCACCAGCGCCTGGACCTTGGAGGTCACACCAGGAAGCTTGATCTGGATGGTGTTGTCGTCCGGTGACTCTTGAGCCACCGCCCCGTCAATGCCCGCCAGCGCGGACTGCACTTGGTCCAAAGAGACCTCGTCGCCGCTGTACCGCACCACCATCCGCGCGCCGATCTGGGCGTCGAAGGCCGAGTCTGCGATCCAGTCGGTGCCGAAGCGGGCCACCAGGGCCTGTTCGACTTCGCTGCGCAGGCCCTTCGTGCCGAAGGTCACGTCCTGAATTCGGATGGTGAACTTGGAGTCTTCTTCGCTGCCGATCTGCTGGACCGAGTCCCCGTCCAGCTCCAGGCGGACCATCGCGTCTCGAACATCGCCGATGCTGGTGGCATCCTCGAAGTCGATGGTGATCTCAGTGCCACCCGTGAAGTCGATGCCCCAGTTCGGCCCCTTGATGAAGAAGAGGGCGAGGCTGATGAGCACCATCAACAGAGAGAAGATCGCGGCCGGCTTTCGCTTGCCAACGAAGTCGATCTTCGTTCCAGGCTTGATGAACTGCATGAAAGAATCCTGGGCTGTCCCGAAGGAGCAGCAAACCGAGCCTGACGTCGAGGCACCAGGCGGGGGAGTGGGTCAGATGGAGAGCCGCGCAGTGGCGCGACGGGTGACCCAGTCCATCAGCGTGCGAGACACGAAGATGCCGGTGAACAGTGTGGTCACGATGCCAATCATCAGCGTCACCGCGAAGCCCTTGATGGGGCCGGTGCCGTAGGTGTAGAGCACCACACCCGCGATGAAGGTGGTGATGTTGGCGTCGAGCACGGCCCAGAGAGCCTTCTCGAAGCCGGCATCCGTGGCCGAGCGCGCGTTCTTTCCGAGCCGCAGCTCTTCGCGAATGCGCTCATAGATGATGATGTTGCAGTCGACCGCCATGCCGACGGTCAGCGCAATGCCGGCCACACCCGGCAGGGTGAGCGTCGCACCAGCCACCGCGAGCAGCGCGAGGACCAACAGGACGTTGCAGAGCAGCGCGATGACGCTGACCACACCGGCCTTCTTGTAGTAGACGAGCATGAAGCAGAGCACAAACGCGAAGCCGACCATCGTGGCCTCGCGACCCTGCTCGATGGCGTCCTGGCCGAGGCTCGGACCGACCACGTTGACGCTGGTGACCGTCACGGGGGCCGGCAGCGCTCCCGTCCGCAGCACAAGCGCGAGGTTGCTCGCTTCGCGCTGGAGGTACTGCATGTCACCTTCGCCCATCTCGATGCTGGCCTGGCCGCCGAGGATGGCTTCCCGAATCCGGGGGGCAGAGCGGACCTTCTTGTCGAGCACAATCGCGAAGCGGTTGCCGACGTTCTTGGCCGTGACATCACCGAAGATGCGGCCGCCGCGGGCCTTGAACTCGATGCCCACGTAGGGCTCGTTGTACTGGTTCCACGAGGTCCGGGCGTTGTTGATGTCGTCGCCCGTGATCATCACCTCGTCATAGACGAGATAGTGATACCCCTCAGACGGATGACGAACCGGCTTGCCCTCGGGGCCGTCGATGTATTCCCACATCAACTTGTCGCCGACCGGGATCAGCTTCTCGTTGCGCAGCCAGTCCGACAAGTAGCCGTCGTCCAGGAAGTCCACCGGCGACAGTGCCGCCTCGGCCTTCAGAATCGCTTTCTCCAGCGCAGCCGGGTCCTTCATGGCCTTCTCATCGACCATGAAGAACTCAAGCACCGCCGCCGTGCCGATGGCCGAGACGGCAGCATCGGGGTCTTCGAGGCCGGGGAGCTGCACGTTGATGCGGTTGCCACCCTTGAGGACGATGGAGGGCTCCTTCACACCGGTCTCATCGATCCGGCTGCGGAGGGTCTCCAGGGCTTGCTCGATGGCCCGGGTGCGGATGTACTCTGCCTGCTCTTCGGTGATGGTGAAGGCGTGGCGCTCAACCCCATCGCCGTCCCGTGAGTTGTTGTACTCATAGGCGGGGTAGCGGTCGTTCATGAAGACGGTCAGCTCGCCAAGCGTGACGCCTTCATTGAGTTCGATGAGCAGCGTGGGCTCACCCCGAGCAATCCGCACCGAGGCGATGCCAAGGCCGGCCTTCTTCGCGGCTTCTTCAATCGGCTTCGCTTCGCGCTTGGCCGAGGAATAGACCGCTTCGTCGACCTCGATCTCGATGGTGAGATCGATGCCCCCGGCAATGTCGATGCCGGGGTTGATGCGGGCATCCGAGATGAGGAACTGCCACCACTCTTCGGACACTTCTTCTGCGTCAGCGCCGACTCCCGACATGATGGCGTCGACGTTGTCCTGCGCGACGTCTTCGTCGAGAAGCATTGTCGGAGCGAGGTTCCAGGTACCCCAGCCGAGAACGGCCAGGATGATGATCAGGCGGGTCCACCAAGTTCCAGGCATCGGGTCAGCTCCCAGACTCGGCCGACGGCTCGGCCTTGCGCTTGATGGATGCCCGGTCGACCGTGAGGCGAAGCTTGTCCGCCACCTCGATCGACACAATGTCCCCCTTCACTTCGTGGACGACCCCGTGCAGGCCACTCGCCGTGACCACTGCGTCGCCCTTCTTGAGCGATGCCAGCAAGGTCTCGTGCTGCTTGCGCTCGGCTTGCTGGGGGCGAATCAGCAAGAAGTAGAAGATAGCGATCATCGCCGCGATGGGGGCAATGTTCATCAGCATCGAGGGCGCATCAGCTGCGGCGGTGTCGTACGAGACGAGAATCGCCTCGGAGCCGTCCTGAGCAGCGGTGTGGCCTGCGGATGAATCCGATGACGGAAGCGGGCTTGCTTGGGGGTTCATGGGGTCCATCGGTGGTGGGCTGCGCGGCCTTGGAGGGCCGGTCCTGCTCGTTGCCGAAGCAGCGGGTCAGCCAGTGTTTCTGAGAAGACACTCGCCAGAGACGAGAGAAGTGGTGTCGCCGGACAGCGCGGGGGATCTGGGGCGGCTCGGGCTCTGCCGGGTGGGCGAGGCTCAGGTTGCTCCCGGAGGGAGGTGCCAACCGGCCACCCGCTGGCGAAGGGCCGCAACCGCCGTCGGGCCTGCGTCGATGGCGACGCGAATGTCGGCCATGAGACGCTGATACATCGTGAGGTTGTGCGTGGTCAGCAATCGGGCCCCGAGCATCTCGTTCGCTTGAAACAGATGCCGGAGGTAGGCCCGACTGAAACGGCCGCACGTGTAACACGCGCATGCCGCGTCCAATGGGCCCGGGTCATCCTTGAACGTCGAGTTCTTGAGGTTCATCCGGCCGTGGCTGGTGAAGGCCTGACCGGTGCGGGCGTTCCGTGTCGGCAAGACACAGTCAAAGAGGTCCACGCCTCTCGTCACCGCGTCAACAATGTCAACCGGGTAGCCCACGCCCATCAGGTAGCGGACCTTGGACTCCGGCAGGTGGGGCGCCGTAACTTCCACCATCTGAAGCAAGTGGTCGCGGGGTTCTCCGACACTCAGCCCACCGATGGCGTAGGCGTCCAGGTCGAGCTCACGAATCTCTTGGGCGTGGGCGATGCGCAGGTCCTCGTAGAAGCCCCCCTGCACGATGCCAAGCAGCCCAGTGCGCTCCGGGTGCTGCCGCGCCGCTTGGCACCGGTGCAGCCAGCGGGTGGTTCGGGCCGTGCTCTGCACCACCCGGTCTCGCTCGGCCGGCCACTCGATGCACTCATCGAAGGCCATGGCCATGTCGACACCGAGGTTTTCCTGGATGCGCACGGCCTTCTCGGGCGTGAGCTGGCGGTATTGGCCATCTTTGGGCGTGCGAAAGCGCACCCCTTCTTCCGTCACCTTGGACAGGTCTTTCAAGCTGAAGACCTGGAATCCGCCGGAGTCGGTCAAGATCGGACCGGTCCAACCCATGAACGGATGCAGCCCGCCGAGGTCCCGAATCAGCTCGTCCCCGGGGCGCACCCAGAGGTGGAAGGTATTGGCGAGAACGATGCCCGTGCCGATGTCTTCGAGCTCAGTGGGGGTCATGCCCTTCACTGTGCCGTAGGTGCCGACCGGCATGAAGGCAGGCGTGGGCACCGCACCGTGGGGCGTGTTCAGCACACCGCGCCGGGCGCTTCCCGCGGTCGCTTTGACCTCAAATTTCAGGCAGCTCTGCATGGCTCGCACGGTTCCGGCAGACTCGGCAGCGCACAACTCCACACGGATCCGAGTCAGTCTGGAATCCGCATGGACAGGAGCTGTACAACCGCTGCGGCCCCGAGAGAGGCCCGCCGGATGCCATCACCCCAGCACTCCCAGACCGATTCCGAGGAGCCCGCGCGACTATCCGATCCGCCCGGGACGCGCTTGTCGGCCCCTGGTGCCCCGGTCCCCGTCCGCCGGCGGGATGAACATTGCGTCGCCGTAGCTAAAGAAGCGGTAGCCCTCGTGCACAGCCGCCGCGTAGGCCGCCCGCATCCGGTCCACGCCCGCCAGCGCGCTCACCAGCATCAGCAGCGAGCTCCGAGGCAGATGGAAGTTCGTGAGCATGCCGTCCACGACGGCAAACTCGTAGCCGGGACGAATGAACAGATCCGTGACCCCTTCGCCGGCGCGGATGAGCCCTTGGCCGACCGAGGCGGCCTCCAGCGTGCGGGCGCTTGTGGTCCCCACCGCGATGACCCGACCTCCCGCGGCGCGCGCGGCAGCGATGGTGTCGCAGGTGGACGCTGACACTGAGTACGACTCGGCGTGCAGGCGCCCGCGGTCGAGGTCTTCGGGCCGAAGGTTTCGAAATGTGCCCGCCCCGACGTGCAAGGTCACTTCGGCCGTCTTGACACCACGGTCCTGAAGGGTGGCCAGCAGGTCATTCGTGAGGTGCAGTCCAGCCGTTGGCGCGGCCACGGCACCCGGTGGACCGGCAAACACGGTCTGGTAGCGCTCCACATCGGACGGAACCGCCGCACGCCGCAGATATGGGGGCAAGGGGACCTCGCCAACCTCGGTCAATAGTTGATCTTCGCTAGGGGTGCAGACCACCGACCACGCACCATCTTCGCCTCGCTCCTGCAAGCAAAGGGACAGGCTCGGGACAGGCTCGCCGTCGTGGCCCAACACCGTCAGCACTTCTCCGGGCTTGAGGCGGCGGGCCGGCTTGCACATCGCCCAGCTGCCCGACCGGTGTGGCTCCACCCCCAGAAACAGCAGCTCCACGGCACCCCCACTCTGCCGTCGCGCATGCACCCGCGCGGGGAGCACCCGCGTGTTGTTCACGACCAGCACGTCGCCAGGACGGGTGAGGTTCACCAAGTTCGGGATGTGGCCATGGATGGGCGCACCAGGGCCCACCACCATCAAGCGTGCGTCCTCGCGGCGGGCGCTGGGAAAGCGTGCCACCAGCTCATCGGGGAGCAGATAGTCAAATGGCTCCAGGCGCGGATCTTCGGCACGGGTGCCCGATTGGGTTGGCGTCACACTGGCTCCGAGGGGGCGTGAGAGCCCCGCTGGACCCGTCGGAGGTCCGCTGGTCCGTCGCCCAACTGCGAGCGCTCCGTTAACCGGCCGTTCCCAGGGGCCCCGCCCCGCTTGTCCGCCCCTCCCCACAGCCGGACGCTGCGACAGCGCAGCCGGTCCCGACCGGGCAGAGGCGCGCACCGAATCTCCAGGACGGAGCATCTGTGGCCGATTCCGAAGCCCTCGACAACGCCTCCCGCCGCACGGTCCGCCGTCCCGCCGGGAGGCCCCCTGAGCCCATCACCGCCGCGGCCCCCAAGAAGGCGCCAGAGCCGGTCGCCACGCCTGCTGCGGCACCGGCGGAGCGGATGCGGGTGGATGCGGGCGCCCTCACCGCCGAGCTGGACGGCATGTCTGCTGCCGACTTCGCCCAGATGATGGGTGGTGGCGGTCTGAAGCGGCTGTCCCCCGGAGACAAGGTCGAAGGCACGGTCGTCCGGGTCAGCCGGGAAGGTGTGTTCGTCGACATCGGCGCAAAGGCCGAGGGCCACGTCTCTCTCGACGCCTACGAGCCGGGTGACGAGCCCAGTGTCGGCGACACCGTGGTGGCGTGGGTGCTCCGCTCCGACGAGCGAGGGGTCCGCTTGGCCAGCCGCATCTCCAGCGGCGCCAACCTCGAAATCATCGAGAACGCCCTTGAGTCGAGGATTCCCATCGAGGGCAAGGTCGAGTCGCGCAACAAGGGTGGCTTTGTCGTCAAGCTGGGCACAGTGCGCGCATTCTGCCCGGTGTCCCAGATTGCCCGCCTGCCTGAGGCGGATCTTGACGCCTATGTCGGCCGACGGATCAGCTTCCGGGTGATGGAGACCGGCAACCGCGACGTGGTGGTGTCTGCCCGTGAAGCCGAAGAAGAACAAGCACTTGTCGAGGCCGAGGCCACCTGGGACAGCTTGGTGATCGACACCGAGGTCGAAGGCACGGTCGTCGCCAGCCGCGAGTTCGGCGTGTTCGTCGATGTGGGTGGCATTCGCGCCCTCATTCCCCGGCGCGAGCTCGGCTGGGATCCCAACTCCCCTGCGCCCCAGAACGGCACGAAGATCCGGGCACGGGTGCTCGCCATCGACCGCCCCGCCGAGCGCCTCACCTTGTCGACCAAAGACCCCGGCTCCAGCCCCTGGAACCGCGTGGGTGTCGACTTCCTTGAGGGTGGTGACTACCCGGCCGAGGTGATCGCACTGCGAGACTTCGGCGCGCTGGTCCGCCTCGCACCCGGCGTCCAGGGCCTCGTGCCGATGCGCTTCTTGTCCAAGACGCGGGTGGACTCGGTCGCCCAGGTGGTCGCGGTCGGGGACAAGGTCCCGGTGCGCATCATGGAGATCGACAGCTCTCGAGAGCGGCTCGTGCTGTCGATGAAAGACGCCGGCGACCCCAACGACACGGACAACACGCCCACGCCCCGCAATGCGCGGAGCAGCGGCACTTTCGGCACCTTTGCCAGCCTGCTCGGCGACATGAAGGTCCGCAAGAAGTAGGCCGCCCATTGGGGGATTCCCGTCGCCTTGAGGCGGGGCCCCTACTTCGGGCTGAGCGCCAGCTTCACTTGCTTGAGATCCTCGAACGTGAGCCGCTTGTCGGCAGGGGTTCTCAGCAGGTAGGCCGGGTGGAAGGTAGGCATTGCCCGCGCCACTCCTCCTTCGTAGGGCAGCTCTTGCCAGTTGCCCCGCAGCCGGGTCACGCCCATCGTGGTGTCGAACACCGCGCGACAGGCCACGCTCCCGAGGACCAGCACCACCTCGGGGCGAATGACCCGGAGCTGCGCCTTGAGAAAGGGCATACACCGGGCAATCTCGTCAGCCTGGGGGTTGCGGTTGCCCGGCGGTCGACACTTCACCACATTGCTGATGTAGACGTCGCCGCGGCCGAGACCGAGCACGTTCTCCAGCATCTTGTCGAGCATCTGGCCCGCCTTGCCCACAAAAGGCTCGCCCTGGGCGTCCTCGTTCGCACCCGGCCCCTCCCCCACCACCATCACCCGGGCCCGTGGCGCCCCCACACCAAAGACGATGTTGCTGCGGCCCGAGTGCAGAGGGCAGCGGGTGCACTCGCCCAGGACTTCCCGCACGCCGTCCAGATCGGCGGCGGTCGCGAGCTTGTCGTCACCCACGACCGGTGCTGCCGCCGGTGCTGGCGCGGCGTAGCTGGCCCATGCGCCCAGCGTGACCGGAGCGGATGCGCGCACCGCCTCGGCCTTCCGGGCGGGCGGGGGGACGACAGGCGCAGGCTGCACAGGAGTTGCTGCAAGGGCCGGGGGGGCCGCGGGACGGGCGGCACGCTGGGGCGCCGGCTTCAGCGCGGCCGGGGCGGCCACAGGGGCCGGCCCGCGGATCTCGTTCATCTCGGCGGCGCTCAACGGCACCTCGATCGGAAACGCGGCTGCACCCCGGGACTGCTCCCACTCCAGCCAGCCCCGAAAGTCTGCCAAGACGTCCGCCAGCTCCGAGCGCAGGCTGGTGCCCCCGTCCTCAGTCGTCGCGTTGTGGGCCATCAGAATCTCCAGCTGGGACAGCTTGCCCGAAGCGCCATCCCCGGGCACGCAGGCGACCGATCACGGCCAACACCGGCAGCCCCACCACGTTGGTCCAGTCCCCGTCGACTGCCTCGATGAGCCACGCGCCGCTGCGTTCCACCATGTAGCCCCCAGCGCAGCCGCAAGCCTCGCCATTGGCCACATAGGCCTCCAGCTCAGCATCCTCAAGGTCGGCGCGGAATCGGATCGTGGTGTGCACAGCAAACGACTCCGCGACGTGCCCGCCCCCGGCCTCGGGCCACATAAAGGTGACCGCGGTGGTGAGCTGGTGAACCCGCCCCCGCAGCCGCTTCAGCATCCTGAGCCACGCTTCATCACTCGGCGGCTTGCCAAAGGGCTCGCCATCGAGGTGCACGACCTGGTCCGCCCCCAGCACCACCCGCCCCGGCCACCGTCCCGCGACATCCGCCGCCTTGGCGGACGCCCGCAAGCCAGCGAGCCGCACCGGGTCGTCCGCCGTCACCGCAGACTCGTCGATGCGAGCTGGGTCGGCCACTGAGATGATCCCCGCATCCGTCAGCAGCGAGCGCCGCCACTGGCTCCCCGACGCCAACACCAGCGCGTCCGGCGACGTGTCTTGCGCCGCGACCACCGTCCCAGGGTCTGCACCGCTCGTCATCTGGCCCCCACCGTCAACAGTTCTTGGGTTGCCCGGTCAACTGCACGCCGCGACCGGATTGCAGGTCCAACGGAGCCAGCTCACCGCCACCGGCTGCTGGCCCGCTTGATGTCGCTATAGTACGGTCCTTCGGTCAACGGGGCCCCAGTCTCAGGGCCCGTTGGCACCCCGAGCCAACCAGCGCCGGACCTCGCCTCCCCACGGGCCGTCACAGGCTCTGGCATCGGGGGCACCGCACTTCTGGAATCGCTCACCCCTCCGCAGCCGGGACGGACATGACGACACGCGCGGTCGGCATCGATCTGGGCACGACCTTCTCCGCGATCGCCTACGTCAACAAGCATGGCGTACCCGAAATTCTCCACAACGCCGAAGGCGACAGAATCACACCAAGCGTGATTCTGTTCGACGGCGATGAGGTGATCGTCGGCAACTACGCCAAGCAGGCGGCGGTTGCATTTCCGGAGCAGGTCGTCGAGTTCGTGAAACGCCACATGGGCGACGACAACTTCACTTTCGAGTACCGCGGGGAGTCCTGGACTCCCGAGCGGCTCAGCAGCTTCATCCTCGCAAAGCTCAAGCACGACGCCGAGCACCGGCTGGGTCACCCCGTCGAAGAGGCGGTGATCACCGTCCCGGCTCACTTTCGTGACAAGCAACGCCGGGCCACGATTCGGGCGGGTGAGCAAGCGGGCCTCAAGGTCCTCAAGCTCATCAACGAGCCCACTGCTGCCGCGTTTGCATACGGCCTTGCGAACGCCGGCCGCAACATGCGGTGCCTGGTCTTCGATCTGGGCGGCGGCACCTTTGACGTCACGGTTGTGGACATCGAAGGCTCCGACATCCAAGTGGTGGCCACTGCGGGCGACGACGCCCTCGGGGGCAAGGACTTCGACGACGTCCTCATCCACCATGCGGCCCAAGCCTTCCAAGAGCGGCACGACCTCGACCCGATGAGCGATCCCGTCGCCATACACGATCTGCGGCAAAAGTGCGTCAGCGCGAAGCTCTCGCTGTCTCGCCGGCCTCGGATCAACCTGTTCTACGACTTCCAGGGCCGCATCCTCCGCATGGAGATCAGCCGCAACCTCTTCGAAGACCTCAGCCAAGGCCTCGTGGCCCGCTGCCGTCGGCTGACCGAAGAAGTGTTGCGCGAGTCCAAGTGTGGACCGGAAGCCATCGACACGGTGCTGCTCGCTGGCGGCTCGACCCGCATGCCGATGATCCGCGAGCTCATCAAGGACGTGTTCGGAAAAGAGCCCGCAACCGACATCAACCCCGATGAGTGCGTCTCTCTCGGCGCGGCCCTGACCGCGGCGCTGGAGTCGGCACGGCTGGCCGGCGAAGCACCGCCCATCGACATCCGCACCCACGATGTCACCAGCCACAGCCTCGGCATGGTCGTGTTTCGCGAGAAGTCGCTCTACAACAGCACAATCATCCGGAGAAACAGCCGCATTCCCTGCGAGCGCACCCGGGATGACTACGTCACCACCCACGATGGCCAGACGAGCATGGACCTGTGGCTGGTTCAAGGCGAAGAAGAAGATCCCCTCGCTTGCAACGTTCTCGGCCACTTCGAGTTCTACGGCATCCCCGCCCGGGCGGGCACCGAGTCGCGCTTGGCGGTCACCTACCGCTACAACGCCAACGGCATCGTGGAAGTGGAAGCGATGGACCTGGGCAGCGGCCAGACCCTCGCCCACCGGCTAGCCGCCGGCGACGTCACCCTCGAAGACATCGCCAAGGACCGCGTTCCGATGCAGCTGGCGCTCATCATCGACTGCAGTGGATCGATGTATGGCACCAACATCACCGAAGCCCGCAAGGCTGCCCGCGCCTTTGTCGAACGGACCGCCCAAGACAGCCGGGAATTCGCGGTGATCGCCTTCCCCGGCGGCGTGAAGACCGGCTTGACGAGCCAGCGCGACCGCATCGACACCGCCATCTCCGCCCTGACCCCCATCGGGTCCACCCCGATGCACACCGGCATGGCCCAAGCCCGCGACGCCCTCAAGGGCAAAGCCGGCGTGCAGCGAGTCTACGTCATTCTCGCCGACGGCCACCCCGACGACCCAGCGGCCACCGCCGCTGAAGCCCACCGCATCAAGCGCATGGGGGGACGCATCATCACCATCGGTGTTGGGCGCCAGGTCAAACAGGAATTCCTGACTTCACTGTGCTCCAACCCAAGCGACTACCACCATTGCCGCGAGAGCATCGAGCTGGAAGGCACCTTCATCAACCTCGCCACCCAGCTGGGCGGTTAGTCCGCCGACCCGGAGCACTTTGATGAACGACTTGAACGGGTCAGACACCCACCCGACCCCCAGCGGCCTCGCCGAAGAGATTCAGCTCCTTCGGGACCTGGCAGCCCAGACCGCTCGCCGCGACGACATCCAGCAGCGGGCGTTTGACCAGCTCTACGAAGAGCTGAAGCAGTACAAGAACGACTTCATCTTCCAAGCCGAGAAGCCCCTGCTCTTGGACCTTCTGTTGTTCTTCGACAGCCTGTCCTGGTTCCAGCAGTCGGTCATCCAGAAAGAGATGAGTCCCGAAGTCACCGCCGACAGCTTTCAGTACCTCATGGATGAGTTCCTGGAGCTGCTGTACCGCCGAGACGTCACCCCACTCGAGGGCCGACGCACCTTTGAGCGGTCGACCCAAAAGGCCATCAAGGTGCTGCCCACCGACGATCCCAAGAAGGACTGGCGGGTAGAGAACGTGACCAAGCGGGGCTTCACCCGTGGCGACCGGTTGCTCCGCCCCGACGAGGTGGTGCTGCACCGCTACAGCGGAGAACCGGCGACCGAGAAGGCCAGCGACCAGGACCGCATTCGAGGGGGCAGCGATGAGTGAGTCGACCACCGATGACGGAGTGGTCCTCGGTATTGACCTGGGGACCACCTTTTCGGCCATGTCCGTGGTGGACCGCTTTGGCAAGCCCACCATCCTCGCCAACGCCGAGGGACACAGCACCACGGCTTCGGTCATCCACTTCTATGACCGCGACGCCTGTGTGGTCGGCGACGAGGCCGTCAAGATGGTGGTGGTGGACCCCACCAACGTCGTGCGCTTCATCAAGCGGGCCATGGGCGAGCCAGACTTCACGCTCGAGTTCTTTGGGCGCTCGTACACACCGCAGGAACTCTCCGCAATCATCCTGAAGAAGCTCAAGGAAGACGCGGAAGAGCTGCTCGGAAAGACCGTGCGGGACGCCGTGATCACGGTCCCGGCGTACTTCAACAGTGCCCAGCGGGGTGCCACGGCCGAAGCCGGCGCCATCGCTGGGCTCAACGTGCTCAGCATCATCAACGAGCCCACCGCCGCCGCCATCGCGTACGGCATCGAGCGCCTGGGCGGCGACCGCACCATCCTCGTCTTTGACCTCGGCGGCGGCACCTTTGATGTGACGCTGATGAAGATCTCCGGCGTGTCTTTCCGCACCATCGCCAGCGACGGCAACGCCGAGCTGGGCGGCAAGGACTGGGACGACCGGCTGCTCAACTACGTGGCCGAGCAGTTCGCCGACCGCTTTGGCCTGGACCCCCGAGACGACCCCCAGCCCTACCAGGAGCTGTACGAGCGCTGTCTGAGCGCCAAGATCTCTCTGTCCAGCAAACCCCGCAGCATCGTGCCGGTCAACTTCCGTGGCCACCGGATGGTGGTCAACATCACCCGGGAGCAGTTCGAGGAGATGACGGCGGACCTCGTCGAGCAGTGCGCCGAGACCTGCGGCATCGTCCTGGAGCGTGCGGCCTCGTCGTGGGCCGAGCTCGACGAAGTGCTGCTGGTGGGCGGCTCCACGCGCATGCCGATGGTGCGCTCGATGCTCGACCGCATTGCGGGCCGCAGGGTCGCCAGAGCCACGGTGAATCCTGATGAGTGCGTCGCTCTCGGTGCAGCCCTCGCTGGGGTGCTCCGCCACCGGCCCGACCATCCGGCCCTGCTTGCCCACCGCCAAGCCCTCGCCCGCCGCGCCCGCCAGCCGGACGAAGCACCTGAGCCGCTGGGCTACCTGCCCGCCGCGAAGATCACCGATGCCACCAGCCATGCCCTCGGCATCGTGGTTCTCGATCGCACAATGCAAGAGCGCGTGGTCACGCTCATCCCCTTGGCCACCCCCCTGCCCTGCGAGAAGTCGGGCCGCTTCGCCTACGCCTACGACAACATGACGGCCGTTCGCGTCGAGGTCACCGAAGGCGATGGACGCACCCGCGACGAGGTCAAAGTCATCGGTCAGGTCGTGTTGGAAGACCTTCCGGCGCGGGCCAAGGGCACACCAATCCAAGTGGTGTACCGCTATGGGGTGAACCAGATCCTGGAGATCGACATCGTCGACTTGGAGTCTGGAAAGGTGCGCCGGGCACGGATGGACCTCCGCGGCGGACTCGGGGAAGCCGGCGTGCGCGAGGCAGCGGACAAGGTCGCGGGCTTCCGGGTGCACTGACCCCGCGACACAGCGGCGGACGCCCCCTTGAGAACAAGCGACATTGCCCGGAGCCCCCGCGGGCGCTAGACCGGCTACCGCTCAGGACCACGGCCCCATGGACCCCCAAGACTTCGACCAGCTCAGCACCTTTCTCTCAACCGTGGGAAAGGCCGACCTGTTCGAGTATCTGGGACTTGCCCGGGACGCGTCCGAAGACGCGACCACCGCCGCCATCAAAAAGCGCCGCGGGTGGGCCCAGAGCCAACAGTCGAACCCCAAGTACCGCCACGAAGCCATCTGGGTCATCAAGAACGTCAAGCTATGTCGGCGGGCGCTGCTTGAGCACCGCGGTGGGTACATTGCCGAGCTGGACGGCCGGGACCACGCCCGGAAGGCCGATGTCCTCAAGCTCTTCATTCAAGGTGCCATCGCGGAAGGCGTGCTGAGCCAGCGGGCAGAAGAAGCCATTCTGGACCAGGGCGTCGCACTGGAGCTGACCGAAGCAGCGACGGGGCGCATTCTCGACGAGATGCTTGCGAGCCACGGTGCCCGCCGGCTGTCGACGCTCCCCGCCGATGAACTCGACTTCATCGATCACTACAGCGTTCTCGGCGTTGACAAGAGCGCCAGCCTGGGGGCGATCGAGCAAGCCTACCAAGCCCGGTACGCCACCGCTCGGCAGCTCACCGATCCTGTGGCCGCCGAGAAGCTGTATGCCCAGCTCGATGACGCATGGTCCACCCTGAAGGTCCCCGCCGGCCGAGCCGCGTTCGACGAGCGCTGGGAGGTCGAGGCGAGCGCCATCGCCGAAGCCGAGCTGGACTCGTTCAGTCTGGAACCGACCACCGAGCTGGAACACCAGCCCACGCCGTCCTTCCGGCTGCGGGAAGACCAAGAAGAGTCGGGCGAGCGTCGGCTGTCGCTGTCCAACGGCAGCCCGCCCCCTGCCCCCACCGGGCTGGGTGGCGCCCGCACCCTGGACATCGGTGACGGGTCCAACCCGGTGCGGGTCACGTCGGGTCCCCGACTGATGGTGGAGGGTGGCGAACAGCGCACGATTGAAGTCGGCTGGGAACCCCACGTGGAGCAGATCACCGTCACTCGCGCGGGCAACGGACGGCTCAAGGCCAGGGCGAGCTGCGCACCGGTTGACTGGGCCGAGGTCTCTCCGGAGCACCTGGATCCCGAGGCCGCCGAACAGCACATCAGTGTGCGCATCGACCCCCGCAAGATGCCGACCCAGTCCGGCACCGTGCGCATCGTCATTGCGAGCGGCCTGAACGACCGCCGAAACATCACGCTGTCGGTCAGCCGGCCCAAGAAATTCCCCTTCCGCATGGTCGCCATCGGGGGGCTCCTGGCCACAGCGGCAACCCTGGCTGCTGTCTTCCTTCCCGGGCTGCTCAAGCCCAAGCCCGAGCCCCACCGGCCCACGGCCCGGCTCGAGGTCCAAGCCGACCCGCCCTATGGCGAGATCTGGGTGGGCGGCGAGCTGCGCAATTCTGGCGGCGCGCTGATCCTCACGGAGGGGCTGACCAGCACCCAGACCTTGGCGGTCGCGGTGCGCCACGAGGGCTTCGGGGAGTGGACCCAGTCGGTGGATGTCACCCCTGGCGAGACCACCAAGGTGACGGCAACCCTCGAGCTGCGCGACGCGATGGACTTCAACCCCGAGCCGGACCAGGTTCTGGGCGACATCGACACGGTGGCGACCGCCCGGCGCATCGCCCCTCGCCAGGCTGCCCTGGACGCATGTGTGCGACAGCACAGCACCGGTCCCGCCGGCGAGGTCCGCACGGTCACCATCGAGGCCATCATCACCCCGTCGGGTGAGGTTCGAGGCACGCGCATTGGTGCGGATCCTCCGGCGTCAAAGAAGCTCGTCCACTGCTTGCATCGGGAGCTCCGGGCCATCCCCCTGCCGATGTTCCAGGGCGACTACGCGATTCACCGCATCACCCTGAACGTCGCCATCGACGACGGGGGCACGCCATGAGCACCGACGAGCAAGACGGCATCGAGACCCTGTTGGACGACGCCGAGAATGCCGTGCATGACGGCGCTCCCGAAGAAGCGATCGAGATCTGTGACCGGGTCCATCGGCTCGCGCCCAACCACCCTGGCGCTTGGTTCGTCCGTGGGGATGCACTCAGAACTCTGGGCATGATTGCGGATGCCAGCGAGTGCTACCGGGCAGCGGCACTCGCCCGCCCGGACCATGCGTCGTCTTGGGCATCCCACGCGCTGACGGCGCTGGAGCTGCTCAGTGTGGAAGACGCCGAGCGGTCTGCATTTCGGGCCATCCGCGAAGAGCCCCGGAGCCCCGAAGGCTGGTGGGTGCTCGGCCTCATCCGCGAGTGGGGCAGCGACGATGCGGGGGCCCAGCGGGCGTTTTTGCACGCGAGATGGCTGGATCCGCGGGGCTACCCCCTGCCCCCCAAGCTCAGCGACGACGATGTGGAAGACATCGTCGCCGACTGCCTGCGCAGCCTCCATCCCGACATCCGCGACTACCTCCAGAACGTCGCCATCCTGCTGGAGGAGGTGCCCACTGAGGAAGTGCTCCGGGGCTACGAGCCACCGGCCAGCCCACTGGACATGCTGGGCTACTTCTCCGGCACGTCGCTCATGGACCGCTCGTCTGAAGATCCGTGGAGCAACCTCCCGCCCACCATTGTGCTGTACCGGCGCAACCTCCAGCGCGCCGCCCAGTCCAGGGCCGAGCTGGTGGAGCAGCTCTCCATCACGGTCTTCCACGAGATTGGCCACTTCCTCGGCCTCTCCGAAGAAGACTTGGAACGCCGCGGCCTGGACTGAGCGGGGACCGGTTCCTCACGCATGAACGAAAAAACGCCCCGGCGTGCACCGGGGCGTTGGCGTTTGGATGGAGAGAATGGGGCTCGAACCCACGACCTCTGGAGTGCGATTCCAGCGCTCTCCCAACTGAGCTACCCCCCCAAACAGCTGCTCGATCGTACTTGGAGAATTCCGCAGGGGCAAGCTCCAGTGGCTCAGGGAATCGGCTGTCCGGGGTGGGATCGCCCTGAGCGTCCTGGTGGTGCCGTCACCTCGTACAAAATCCACCCATAGGCGTCCTCCCGAGCCACTTCGGTGAGCTGCACGCCGGCGGCCTCCCAAGTGCCCCCGTGCGCCAGCACCGGCGCAATGCCAGGGGCCTGGGTCCAGTCCTCTCGGAACCACAGCACCCACCCGACCTCGGTGCGGTCCAGCCACGCCGCCAACGCAACCTCGTCCCCCGGCAACACCGGCACATCGAACCAGCTGTGGAGCGTGCGCTCGTGGGCACGCCGGTCGATCCAGCATGCGGGGATGTTGTCGATCAGCAGCGGCACATCGGCGGGGATGTGGTCCTCGAACCAGCGGCCCAGGTCTCGCTGGGGGGCGTAGAGCGTGGCGGAGAGGTCAACTTGGCGACGGGTCTCGCGCAGCTCGCTGACCAGTGCTTGGCCCACCACCAGCCCGATCAGCAGCAGCTCTGCCCACCGTCCCCGCCGCTTTCCCAGCGCCGTCGCACCCGCGTCCAGTGCGGCCGCCCCCATCGGGACGAGCACCGGCACCAGCGGCAGCATCCACTTCCAGTAGAGGTTGTGGCCTGGATCGTGCTGGCCCACAAAGCCCACCGCGAGCCAGAAGCCGGTAAGCGCGCCACCGGCTGCGACCACGGTGCGCTGGGGGCTGGGTCGTGTCCACGGCGTCAGCACCACTGCTAGCACCGCCCCGGCCCAGATGCCCCAGCCAATGCGCCAAGGCAGGAGCCAAGCGCCGAGGCCCGCGACGACACGAAGGCCATGGGCGAGCCATGCCCCCCTCCCCTCAGCTTCGGCACCCAACCCCGTCTCGACGTTCACTTGGACCGCGTGGCTCCAGAACGCGAAGGTACCGTGATCGACGCGGCAGTACAGCGACCAAGCAAACACGGTGATCACCAGCGGCAACAGGCTGCGCACCGCCCGGCGTGCCCTTCCCCGCTCGGCTCCGATCGCGTGCAACAGCAGGACTGCGCCGAGAATGGCCGCTGCATCGAAGCGAACCAAGAACGCAGCGCTGGCCCACAGCCCGGCCTGCACCTCTCGACCGCGGACAATGCCCCACAGAGCGGCCAACACAAAGGCCGCATACACGGGCTCTCTCAGCGACGAGGCCGCGTACAGGGAAAACTCCGGTTGCACCGCCAACAACAGCCCGGCCAAGACGGCAGCCCGTGGGCTCGCCAACAATGCGGTCAGCCGCACCGCCAGCACCCAAGCCGCCACGCCACCCAGCAAGGCGACGGTTCGACCGGCGATCACGGCGTCTCCAACCACGGCGTGAACCACCGCCCCCAGGGCATAGTAGCCAGGCATGTGGTTCATGTCGTAGTGCCGAAAGCCGCCCTCCAGCACCCCGTGGATCATCGCCAGGTTGCCGTAGTCGCTCTCTTCCCAGCCGGCGTACACCACGCCAAGCCAGAGCCGCCAGCCGGCCACAAGCAAGGTCGCCAACACCATCGCAAGCGATGCGCGGCGTCCCCCAACGTCGAGGGACGGGCCACGGGGAGCAGGTGCGGGCGAGGGTGATGCCACCGCCGCATTGTTCACACACCCCATCCCCGGTGGCCAGTCCAGCGGTCGCGCCCCAGGCTCGGGTCACCCCACCCGGGGCAGCCCTGGCCGGTCACCAGTCGCAGGGAGACGCTGACCCGCCCTGGCTGATCAGCCCGAGCATGGCGAGCGTCGACCCGGGACTCAGTCGAGATCAGCGAGCAGGGGATCCCGTTGCACGGACCCCAGGAGTGCCGCCACCTGGCCCTCGCTGTTGCCGTCGAGATCGACGAACTGGACACCACAGCCGGTGGGGCAGCCGTCCTCGCCCGTGCGGTGCCAGCGCACCACCCCTTCCAGGGTGACCTCGCCGGCGCCTTCCACTGACACTTGCATCCAGATTCGCTCACCGATCGTGGGCGGGCTGTAGGTTGCGATAAATACACCTCCATGAGAGAGGTTCTCAGAGAAGCTGACGAAGAAGTTCGTCTCAGAGCTCACCGAGATGCGGGCTTGATACGCCATCCGCTCAAGGCGACTGCGCCCCAGCTCACTCGCTTCGTCGGCCAGACGCATCTGGGTTTCCGCTTCTCGAATCAGGTGCGCTTCTTCAGCGCTGGGCAAGACCCAACCTTCCATTTGACAGTCCTCCGTGCAGAGACACTCACTGGATCGGAACGGCGGCCTCCCGCGGATACCCACCCCACGCCCTGAATCTGCTACCGGGCCAAAAAATGCTCAACTCACGCGATCGCCTCACGACGCCAGTCCCCGCTTCCGGACACGCGCGCACCGACGACGGCATGCTGATCCACTGGCGCAGCATCGGCAGCGGTCCGCCGCTCGTCCTCTGCAATGGAGTAGGGGTCAGCACGTTCTTCTGGAAGTACTTGGCAGACAAGCTGATGGACAGAAACCAGGTGATCCTATGGGACTACCGGGGGCATGGCCGCAGCGATCGGCGGGTAGATCCCCAGACCGGGGACGTGTCGGTCCGCAGGCATGCCAGGGACCTCCTCGCGGTGCTGGATGCGGCAGGTATCGACCAACCGGCGGTGCTGATCGGCCACTCCATGGGCTGCCAGGTCGCCCTGGAGACATGGGTTCTGGCCCCCGAGCGGGTCGCCGGCATGGTCCTCGCGCTGGGCTCCGCGGGTCGCACGCTCCACACCTTTGGTGGGTACGCCGGGTCGGCCCGCATCTTTCGAGGGGTGCACCGGGTCATCCAAGCTGCCGGGCCTCGGGTCAACCAGCTCACGCGCATCGTGCTGGGCTCGCCGCTGGCTTGGGAGTTCGCCCGAAGGCTGGCCCTGGTCGACCCTTACTACACCCTCCGGGAAGATCTCACCCCGTACCTGCAGCACCTCAGCTCCATGGACATGCGCCTGTTTCTCCGGTGCGTGCTGGAGGTCGACATTCACGACGCTTGGCCGGCGCTGCCCAATATTCAGGTCCCCGTTCTGGTCATCGCCGCCGAGCGGGATGCCTTCACGCCGATCTCATGCTCTCGGGAGATCGCGGACACCCTCCCCGACGCGGACCTCTTCATCCTCGCCGATGGGTCCCACGCCGCACTGATTGAGCAACCCGAGACCTTCAACCACCGCATCGAGCGCTTTCTCAGCGAGAAGTTCCCGAGCCCCCCGGTGGCTTGAACAGCACACGGGCGCCGACCTCACTGTGGTTGAGCCCGGTGGCCCGGTCCAAGTCGCGCACGCGAGTGGGCAGGTCGACCCGGACGCGGAACTCGATCGACTCGGCGCCGTCGTGGCACAGTGCACGCTCCGCCTCGGACCACCACGACACGGCGCGGCGGGAGAGCGGCTCGATGAGCAAGATGCCCGACCCGGCCACAACCGCGGCCTGAAGAGGCCCCCACAGGGCCTTCCGATCGGCGGTGATGAGCTCGTTGACACACCATCCGAAGCCAATGAGGTCCGTCGTCCGGGGTGTGCCCAGCGCCCGGGGCAGTCGTCCCACCCGGGCACCGCCGGTGAGGCCCCACCAGTCGTAGGTCCACCGCGCCATCTCGACGTTTGCGCCGACGAGGTCGAGGCCATGCACACTCGATGGCTCCGCCCCGCCTGCCGCGAGGCCCGCTCCCAGCGCACCAGGACCACACCCGAAGTCCAAGCAGCTCACCCCCGCTGGCATCCGCAGCGGGCCGCGGGGCCCAAACAACTCCGACACAACAATGGCGTGGATCACACCATAGTAGCAGGCAAAGGCCGCGCGCTTTGCCCGACCGTCGACGGCTCGCTTGGCCAAGCCACCCTTGGCCCGGCCATGCACATAGACGTCCGACACCGCTTGGGCGCCCTTGCGCAGCTCCTGAAAGGTCAGGTTGGCGGCCCACTTGTCGTGGAGGGCCTCGGTCCAGCCTTCGAGGGAGCGGTCGCGCGCTGGTGGCTTGGACATCGGCTTAGCGGCGACGGCGACGGCGACGGCGACGGCGTTCTCCACGGGTGCGGCGGGAGGTCGACCCATCGGAGGGTGTGCCCACATTCAGCCCCAACCACTCGCCCCAGCGCACCGTCACCGCTTCGGCCAACAGCGGGTGGTCCTGCAGATCAGGGTCGGCTTGCACCACCCCAAACGCCTCCGCTCTGGCCCGAAGCAGCAGAGAGCGGTGGAGGGTGGGATCGGCCCAACGCAAGGTCGGAACCTCTGCAGCCCGGTCCCCGAGAAGGGCGCGGGCACCGCGATCCTGCAGATCGACCTCGGCCAAGCGGAAGCCGTCGAGCTCACCCTGGGCGAGGTTGACGCGATCCTTGCCCGCTTCGGTGGGCTCCGCGGACAGCACATAGGCACAAAAGCCAGGCAGCCGGGCTTGGCCCACGTGTGCGCGCAGCCGGTGCAGCCGCACCACATCGTGGAGGTCGGCATACTCGACCACGATGTCGGTGGCATTCGCGACGGGTGGGGCATCCTCAATGAACGTGGTGCACACCAGGACATCGACGCGGCGGTGCTGGAAGTCGTCATAGACCCGGCCCCGCTCTTCGCGGCTCATGTCCGAGCAGTAGACCCCGATGCGGGCACCGGGCAGCAAGTCCGCCTGGAGCAGCTTGGCCATGCGAATGGCATCTTCGGTCGTCAGCAGGTCCCGGCCGTCCCGGACTGGGAAGACCACAAACACTTGGCGACCACCCTCGATCGCTTGTTGCGCCCGGGCATAGGCCTCGGTGCGCCGGTCTGGGGGGAACGCTTCGGACGCGACCCGGAGCGAGCCTCGCCCGGTGAGCAGGGACACGTCGAAGTCCCCAAACACGGTGAACGCAAGGCTGCTGGGAATCGGCGCGCGGGTGATGACCAGCAGGTCCGGGCGGACGCCGCGGCTGCGAAGGCTGCCTGGTGTCACGGTGCCGTAGGGGCCCCGCTCTTCCACCACAACCAGCCCGAGGCGCTTCCACTCCAGGTTCTCGGCCAGTAGGGTGCGGGTGCCGTAGACCAGCAGGGCCTCACCCCGGCGAATGGCATCCGCTTGCGCGCGGTTCGGGCCATTGCCGACGTACAGCACGTTCACACCGATCGAGCGCAGGATCGGTTCGACGTGGAGGTAGCGGCGCTCTGCGGCGAGGGCGTCCGGGGCGATCATCGCGACCTGGGAGCCGTTGGCGGCAACCAGAAGTGCGGACATCAGCGCAACAAGGCTCTTTCCGGTGCCCACATCCCCCTGGAGGAGGCGGGCCATGGGGGCCGTCGCGCGGAGGTCCCGGCGAATCTCAGAGAACGCCAGTTCTTGGATGTCGTCCAGCTCGATCTGGTGTTGGTGGGCGAGCTGACCCACCAGCTCGTGGAGCGCCTTGTGGGCCTGGGCCACGCTCGACACGCCCGCGCCCGGCACGCCAAGCGACACCAAGCTGAAGCAACAGCAGCTCTTCAAAGGCCAAGCGAATCCGGCCGCGCCCACTGGGGTTGGCCGGGAAGTGCGCATCGCGCAGAGCATCTTCGATCGGCAGCAGCCGGTGTTCGGACAGCAGGCCATCGGGCAGCACGTCCATCAGCCGGTTCTCGACGCTGCGCAGGGCAGCCACCACCAGGGCCCGCATCCGGTCGTCGGGGATCTCGTCGATGCCGTAGCAGGGGAGCAGTCCGCTGCCGCGGCCATCCACACCGACGGGCTCCGCCTCGTAGACCACGCCGCCCTGGTCGGTCTCGACCAGCGCACCGACAAAGCCCAGCTCTTGCCCTGGAGCACAGTCATCCCAGCCGCGGGGCGGGTTGCCCATCCAGCGGAGGAGCAGCAGGTCGTCCCGGCGGGTGCGCAGCGTCAGCTCCCACCGGCGGCTCTCGGGCGCGATCCGAATGCAGCGATTGACGACTTTGCCACGCCACAGGGCATCTTCGGATGCGCCGGCTTCGCTGCTTCGACCCTTTGGCGGGCGCTGGTGCGCTGTGGGAACTGTCAGCAACAGATCAGCGATGGTCTGGATGCCCCCTGCGTCCAAGGCTTCCAGCTCGTCCATCCGCAGCGCGCCGCTCTCGCCCAGCACCTTGTCGAGCGCGTTGAGCTCGCGCCCCGCTCCGTCCGGATGGTCCAGGGGAAGGCGTTCCACCGCACGGGACTCTCGGGGCGGCGCGGGCGCCACAGCCGGTGCTTCGGCCCGCGTGGACTCGACAGCAGCATCATCCTCAGGCCGACGGCGTCCACGGCGACGGCGGCGACGGCGGCTCGACGGGTCATCACCCGTGTTCCTGTCCGGTTCGAACGCAGCGTCCACAACCGGCTCAGCCGGAGCAACCACCGGCTTCCGGCTGGAGCGACGGCCACGGGAGCTGCTGCGGGCCGCACGGGGGGGCGCAGGTGTCGGCTCGGGCGCTTCCGCCGCGTCTTGCGCAACAGGCGCCGGCGCTGCCGCGGGAGCCTTCGCCTTCTTCGGGGGAGCAGCCGGCTCAGGAATGCCGACCGACACCATGTCCTCGGGCACAACCCGACCCAAGCGCTGGACCACATCCTTGGCCGCGAGGGACCGGGCACGCCCGCGCAGCGAGTCGATCTCACGCAGCTGGGGGACCAAGGCCACCACATCGTTGGCTTGGGACTCGTCGAAACCACCGATGGCGACGGCTTGTTCGACCAGACGGGCGCACGCGGCACCCAAGGAGCGGGCCCGAGCGGCTGCCCGACGGTGGTCGAGGGCCCAAGCCAAGGTGCGCTGGACCGAGGCCAAACGAGCGAAGCTCGGGGAGAGTTCCAACAACGGGCGAGACGCGGATGCCGCCGGTGAGGGCACACCAGCTCCCGTGTCGGAGGCTTCCGCCTGCGGGGCCTGAGGGTCCATGGAGCTGTGCGACCTCTACTTGTAGTGAACGGCGTTGATGGCGTAGACGCGCTTACCGCCCGGAGCGTGCACCGTCACTTCTTCGCCTTCTTCCTGGCCCACGAGCGCGCGGCCCGTCGGGGAGGTGACCGAGATGAGCCCGGCCTTCACGTCAGCTTCGTCGGTGCCCACAATCTTGTAGACGGACACTTCTTCGGTCTCGACATCCTCAAGCTCGACCGTCACGCCGAAGACGACGCGGTCAGACGGGGTCATGCGGGTGACATCGATCACCTCGGATGCCGACAGCTTGCTCTCGAGCTCCCGAATGCGACCCTCACACAGGGACTGGCGGTGCTTGGCGTCTTCGAACTCAGAGTTCTCGGAGATGTCGCCGTGGGCGCGCGCCTCCTCGATGTCTTTGACGATCTGGAAGCGCTCGGTCTCCTTCTTCAGGCGCAATTCGGCCGACAGCAGGGCGTGGCCGCGGGGCGTCATGGGAACTCGCTGCATGTTCATCCTCAGAGTGGTTCGTCAACCGGCTGGTACACTCCACCAAGCGGCATGGGGAGGGAACAACGGTGGTCGGCCGGAGTGGGGGCGCCGGCAGGGCGCTCGTGGAGCATCAATGCGGCCGGCATTCCGGCATCAAACGCGACAGGGTCGGAGCGCTGCCCAGCCTGGGGTGCCGATCGAAGGACACACAGCGCGGGCGGAGCTCAGTGCCCAACCCACGACAGCACTGCCCAGACGTTCAGCGAGGGTTGAGTCCGGGTCAGTGAGGGCTGGGGCACGCCATCACAAGGACGGTCAGAACCAAACCAACAACGACCGAGAGATCAGACCACTGGGACCTGACCGGCAGACCCCGCTGTGGCTCAGCGCAAGAGCGCCGCAGCCAACACCACGGCCTTCGCAGGCTCCAGCCAGGACATGCCGACTTGGAGCCCCAGCCCTTGCTGAGTATTCGGTGCCAGCCCGAATCGCCAGCACCCGAACAGCATTGCCCCGCCCGCAGCCGACCCCAAGCTCAGGGCTCGTGATCCGCCACCAGCTCCACGCCACCGCGCTTGTCGGCGCTCGCGGTCACCCAAAACTCAAGAGTCTTGTAGTAGTCCGTTCCAGGATAGTAGACATCCACAGGCCACTCACAGGCGACCACGTAGAGCCCTTCCTGCTCGGAGAACGTACAATCATCGGGGTAGATATAGTCCACGCCCTTGTCGCCCAGCCCCACCCGAAAGCGGTCCCGTGCGGCGCCCTCTTCTTCTTTGGCGTACCACGACAGCGCGGAGGCCTTGATGACCTCCTGCATGTTCAGGTAGTCGATGAAGTAGGGGCCAAAGACCACACCAAAGTACGCAACCAGGGCGATGGTCAGCAGGAGCAAGATCGTGATGATGCTTGCTCGGCCCCCTTGTCGGCGGCGGGCTGGGAGTCGAATGGACATAGGGCAGCACTCCTGAGCCTCGCACCATACCGCACCGCACCCAGTGCAGGGTCGGGCTGTCCCACTCAGTCGCAGTCGGAGTTTCGCCAGAGCCGGCCGATGACGACGCCCTCCAGGGCATTGTCAGGGAGGGCACCCCACTGCCTGGAGTCGCTTGATTGTCCCCGGTTGTCGCCGAGGACGACCACATGGCCGGCCGGAGGGGTCAGTGCGATCGGCGCTCCGTCCCCAAACGTCGCATACCGCTGGGACCGGAGCACTTCGGTGTTTGCCGGCAAGCCCACCGGTACACAGCGCGAGCGGAACACGCTCACCGTGGTCTGCTCACCGGTTCGCAAGGGGCGGTCGTCGACGTGAAGCCCACCGGCATCGAGCACCACCGACACGCCTGCCGTGCCCACCAGTCGCTTGATCGTCGGCGCCGCCTCACCGGGCATGCGCACCAGCACCACATCTCCGAGGACGGGCTGGCCAGCTTTCCAGACCAGCAGCACGTCCCCGGCTGCATAGGTCGGCTGCATTCCTGCGGTCGCGAGCCGGACCGGTGCCAGCAGGTTGCGCCGAACCCCGATGACCACAAGGGCCACGCCCACCAGCAGGAGCGCAGGCCACCTGGACCGGGTCGCGCTCAATCGTCGGTGACCTTGAGGACCGCGAGGAAGGCTTCCTGGGGAATCTCGACCGAGCCCACCTGCTTCATCCGCTTCTTGCCCTCTTTCTGGCGGTCCAGCAGCTTGCGCTTGCGGCTGATGTCGCCGCCATAACACTTTGCTGTGACGTCCTTGCGCAGCGCCTTCACGGTGGTTCGAGCAAGCACCTTCGACCCCACCGCAGCCTGAATGGCCACGTCCCACATCTGGCGCGGGATGAACTCCTTGAGCCGAGACGTGAGCCCCGTGCCCGTGCGGTAGCCCCGGCTACGGTGCACGATGGCGCTGAGCGCGTCGACCTTCTCCCCATTGACCAAGATGTCGAGTCGAATGAGGTCGTCGGGCTCCCACCGGATGACCTCGTAGTCCATCGAGGCGTAGCCCTTGGAGCAGCTCTTCAGCTTGTCGAAGAAGTCGTAGACCACCTCGGCATAGGGCAGCTCGTAGGTGATCATCAGCCGCTTGGTGCCGGCGTACTCGAAGTTGACCTGGGTGCCCCGCCGGTCCTCACACAGCTTGAGCACGGGACCGACGAAGGCCTCGGGCACATGAATGGTGACCTTGGCAATGGGCTCGGCGATGGTTTGGATGTCCTGCAGCGGCGGCAGCTTGCTGGGGGACGTGATCTGGACCTCTTCGCCCGTCTTCGTGACGACCTTGTAGACCACGCTGGGCGAGGTGTTGATCAGCTCCAGCCCGTACTCGCGCTCCAGCCGCTCCTGCACAATCTCCATGTGGAGAAGCCCCAGGTAGCCACAGCGAAACCCGAAACCGAGCGCGTCGCTGACCTCAGGCTCAAACTCGAAGGCGCTGTCGTTGAGCTGGAGCTTCTGAAGGGCCGAGCGCAGCGACTCGTGGTCCTTGGACTCAATCGGGAAGATGCCCGAGTAGACCATCGGCTTGACTTCTTTGAAGCCCGCGAGCGCTTCGTCGGAGCCCCGGTCCTTGTGGGTGATGGTGTCACCCACCCGAGCATCCGCGAGGGTCTTGATGGATGCGGTGATGAAGCCCGACTCGCCGGCGGCCAGGGCGTCGCGGTCGGTGGCATCCGGAGAGAACACACCGACACGGGTGACCTCGTGCACTGCGCCCGTCGCCATCAGGCGGATGCGCTCGCCCTTTCGGAGGGTGCCGTCCACCACACGAACCAGGATGACCACGCCCACGTAGGTGTCGAACCAGGTGTCGAAGATCAGGGCCCGCAGGGGCGCACTGCGGTCGGCCACCGGTGGGGGAATGAACTCCACAATGGCCATCAGCACGTCTTCGATGCCCACGCCTGTCTTCGCAGAGCACATCACGGCGTTGCTGGTGTCGAGGCCGACGGTGTCTTCGATCTGTTGGAGCACCCGATCGGGTTCGGCACTCGGCAGATCGATCTTGTTGAGAACCGGCACAATCTCGAGATCCTGCTCCAGTGCCAGGTAGACATTGGACAGGGTCTGGGCCTCGACCCCCTGCGCGGCATCGACCACCAGCAAGGCCCCTTCGCAGGCTGCCAGCGAGCGGCTGACCTCGTACGTAAAGTCTACATGTCCGGGGGTGTCGATCAGGTTGAGCATGTACTCCTGACCATCCGGCGCGGTCCACGGGATCGCCACGGTCTGCGCCTTGATGGTGATGCCCCGCTCCCGCTCCAGCTCCATGCGGTCCAGGTACTGCGCCTTCTTCTGGCGCTCGCCAATCAGGCCCGTGTACTCCATCAGCCGGTCTGCGAGCGTGGACTTGCCATGGTCGATGTGGGCGATGATGGCGAAATTGCGGATTTGCTCGATGGGCACCGGCATGCGGGCTCCTCCGGGTCGGTCCCGGCAAAACGGATGGGAGCGGCCGGCTAACCCGGCAATTGCCCAGTGCGGGCATCGCTGCATGAACGTCGCGAGGCAGGGGGACAGCGGCCTGCCCCGGTGAGAGCCCGCTACAGGCGGCCAATGCCGTGGTAGCGAAGGCCCGCTGCCCGCACCTCGGTGGGGTCCCAGATGTTGCGGCCGTCGAAGACCACCGGCTGGCGCATCGCCTCGCGGAGATTGGTGAGGTCGGGGTTCCGGAACTCGAGCCACTCGGTCACGACCAACAGTCCGTCCACGCCCTCGACCGCATCCCAGGCGGTGCGGGCGTAGCTGATGCGGTCTCCGAGGACAGCCTCGGCAGTGGTCCTGGCTTCGGGATCGTAGCCAACCACCCGCGCACCGGCGGCGAGCAGCTCCTCGATGATGACCACGCTGGGGGCTTCTCGCATGTCGTCGGTCTGGGGCTTGAAGGCCAGCCCCCACACCGCGAAGGTGAGCCCGCTGAGGTCGTCGCCGAAGACGTCGCGCACCTTCTGGGCCAGCACGTACTTCTGGTCCCGGTTCACGTCTTCGACGGCTTGCGCGATGCGCATGTCGACGCCCGCTTTGTGGGCGAAGTCGATGAGCGCCTTGACGTCCTTGGGGAAGCAAGACCCGCCGTAGCCGACGCCCGGGAACAAGAAGCGGGGGCCAATGCGGGTGTCAGAGCCGACGCCCCGTCGCACCAGATCGACGTCGGCGCCGAGGCCTTCGCACAGCCGGGCGAGTTCATTGACGAACGAGATCTTGGTCGCAAGCAGCGCATTGGACGCGTACTTCGTCAGCTCTGCGGACCGGTTGTCCATGTGGAGAATGGGCCGCCCGCTGCGGACCAGGCCCGCGTAGAGATGGTCCATCTGTTCGTGGGCCCACGGCTCCGTGCACCCGACCACAATGCGGTCCGGGCGCAGAAAGTCGTCGATCGCAGCGCCCTCCTTGAGGAACTCAGGGTTGCTGACCACGTCAAAGGGATGCTGCGCGTGAGCGCCCACCACATCGCGCACCTTGTCGGCTGTGCCCACAGGCACGGTGCTCTTGATGATGACGGTGGCCCGCTTGCGCAGGTGCCGACCCGCGAGCTCTGCCACGGCGAGAACCCCGCGGATGTCGGCCGAGCCGTCATCCGCACTGGGCGTGCCGACCGCGATGTAGACCACATCGGCAGTCTGGATCGAGCTGGCCGTGTCGGTGGTGAAGGTCAGCCGCCCTTCCCGGGTTGCACGGCGCAGGATCGCCTCGAGCCCCGGCTCGTAGATGGGCACCTTGCCGCCCTGCAGCATGCGAATCTTGGCTTCGTCCCGGTCCGCACAGGTGACCACGAAGCCGAGATCAGCCATGCACACGCCCACCACCAGACCGACGTAGCCGGTACCGACAACACAGATTTCCATCACCCATCCCACTGCAAGGGCGCCCCAAGGCGCCGGCGAGCGACCGCGACGCGGCCATGCGGGCGTGTCGGCTGGGGACCGATAGCGCAAGCGGCGCAGGAGAGGTACCCGCTGTTGCGCCAGCCCCGACGATCGAGCGCTGTTGAGAGCACCCGCAAGTGACCCCACTGACGCCATTCCGGAGCACACGGGTGCGACCGCTCAGACTGCATCTGGGATGCTTGACAGTGTGGCGCCGCTCCCATAAGCCCCGTGGGCTGCCGAGGCGGGCAGAATTCGTGGTTCGTCATCCCTACGCAAGGCACAAGCCGCATAGAGCACGCTTGTGCACTGCTCAAGAATGACACTCCCGACCCCAACGGGTCGTTATACCCGCCTCACCAAACAGATTGTCGGCCCTACCCCAGGGTCATGAATCCCACGGGCATCTTTTGCCCGAACCAGCCTTGCCCCGGTCTCGCGGGGCACCCGGAGAATCCAGTGGCCAACCACAAGGACGCACTCAAGCGCATCCGCCAGAACGAAAAGCGCCGCGCACGGAACCGCCACTACCGGTCCATGATGCGGTCGCAGATCAAGGCCGTCCGCGCCGCAGTGGAAGAGGGCAATGCCGACACGGCTGCCAGCCTTCTTCCCAAGGCCGTCAGCATGATCCAGCGCGTCGCAGGCAAGGGCATCATGCATCCCCGCACCGCAGCTCGTCGCGTGAGCCGCCTCACGGTGGCTGTCTCGAAGGCTGGCGCAGCAGAGAGCTGATCGCTCGGGATCGGGTCAACACTGGCCTTGTCCCAAACGACGCGCACGACCCTTGGGTTTTCGCCCCGGGGTCGTGCTGCTTCAGCCTGCGGTGAGCCGAAGCACAAGCGCCTCGAACACCCGCTGATCCCCCGCACGGCTGCGGTTGAGGGACCGGTTGGCCGCGGCCAGCGCTTCGAGCGTGCGCGCCGGATCCAGCGTGCGCCGCCGAAGCTGTTGCACCGCAGCATCCCGCTTGCGCCCCGGCACCCGCTGCCAAGAATCGGGCAAGGGGGCCCGGGCCCGCAGCGCCGACTGGAGTGACAGCATCTGGCGGACTTGCCAAGCGACCATCGACAACAGGCGGTGGCTGCTGCCCCCTGAGCCGGCAGCGTCGAGCATCCGGTGGCACGCCGAGAGCGCCCGGTCCGTGTCCCGCGCCACAATGGCATCGGTCAGCTCCCAGATCACCGCTTCGGCGACCAAGCTGCACACGGCTTCCACCGCATCGGTGCCGATGGTCCCCTCCCCGCCACAGTAGTTGACCAGCTTGTCCACCTCCGTCTGGAGGCGGGACAGCTCCCGGCCCACCAGATCGACCAACAGGCGGACCGCATCGCCGTCCACGGTACACCCACCGAGCGCCGCACGATCCCGGACAAACGCACGGGGATCCTGCATCTTTGCCGCGAACTTGCGCTCGACTCCGATCTTCTTGACCCGGTTGGCCACCCGCCGTCCGAGGTTGCTGCCCTTGACCGCCGGGGGCAGCTTCGCGCCGCAGAGCACCAGCACCGTGGACGGACTGGGGGCCTCCAGATAGGCCAGAATGCCGTTCAACAGGTCCTGTCCAGCCTTCTCCAGCTCGCGGATGACCACCACCCGATGGCGCACCATCATGGGCTGGGTGCGCGCGGTGCCCAAGATGTCGCCCGGGCTGTCCGCGGATGCGCTGGCGAAGCTGAACGCAGAGGCCCCCCGGGGCAGGACTGTCGCGATCAGATCGCGCTCTGCCCCGGAGACCAACAGAGCCTCGTCGCCATAAAAGAGGTACACAGGCGCAATGTTTGGCTCACTTGCGCTGGCGTCCGCCATCTCCGCCTCCGTCGACGGCCCAGGTGCATTGCCTGCGCCGCTCCGCCTCGGAAGTAGCGGCCCCGGTGGCCCGACGCACCCCGCGAGCAGGCCGCCACCGCCAGATATCCAGCCTCTCCGCTCCCCTTCCCAGGGTGGGCCGGTTGACAGACTGCGGCGACCGACACAGAATCCCCACGTTCATGAACCCAGAGCTGGAGCCGGGCTCCCTATGCACAGCGCAACCCTGCAAAGCCCCATCCCGCTCGGCAAGACGCCCGCCGTCTTGCTCGCATTGATGGTCTCTTCCGGCTCCGTGGCGCATGCGCAGGCCACGACCCAGCCGACCTCGACAACACCCGCTTCCGGAGCGCCGGTCACGGCACCTCCGCTGAAATTCGGCGACAAGAAGCGCAAGATGCAGATGGAAGCCAACTTCCGTATGCGGATGATGTCGATTCCCAGCTCCATCATGGACATCTGGTACTTCGACTCGGACGACGCCGGGGCCAACCCGTTCGACCGTCCGAAGGTGCGCACCTACGCCATGGGCGTGGAGTACGTGCTCAAGCCGAAGCCCATGAACTGGATCTTCTACTACGAGTACGTCAGCTCGGGCATCAAGGAAGGCTACTGGGACGATGCCGAGGAGCCCGCCGACCACGACGATGGCGACTGGCTGAAGCCCAACGGCTTCGGCATGCATGTCGTGGGCGCCAACTATGCTCACGAGCTGGATGTCACCCCCGTCGATCGGGGCGTCTGGTTGAGCATGCTCTTCAGCGCTGGGCTCGGCATCGGTGTGGTCTCTGGCGAGCTCGAGACCTGGCATCCTGGCCCCAACGAGAGCATTCAAAACAACTGCTTGCGAGACGCACCGGCGTACGAGCGGAAGAATGAGTGCCCCTCGGACGGTGCGTTGCGCCTTCCCGGTGTGTTGCCGATCCTCGATCTCACCATGAGCGCGCGGGTCAACTTCGACAACCGGGCCACCGCCCGGATCGACGTGGGCCTCCACGACCTGTTCTACATCGGCGGTGCGGTCGGTACCGTCTTCTGAGACTCGCCCCGAAGGGAGCTGTGTTCCACGGGCTTCCCGCTCAAGCGCGATCTCAGCGAACCGATCCCCGCAATGGCGCGGGCAAGGGCTTGGCAAGCCGTCCCAGACGCGCTAATCGGCCCGGGAAACGGTGGGCCTCCCGGAGGCGCCATCGGCGCGCGCCGTGTGTGGGCTGCGCCTCGATCGCCGTCTCTCATTTCTGCCTGCTTACCCAACCCATCTATGCGCCCCGGCGGCCCCCCTGGCGATGCCGAGCGACACCCCATCCTGGAGAACCCCTTGATCCTCGTCAATGTCCGCGAGAATGAGCCGTTTGAGAAGGCCCTGCGCCGCTTCCGCCGCAAGGTTGAACGGGAAGGTATCCGCAAGGACATCAAGAAGAACAGCTTCTACCTGAAGCCTGGCGAGAAGCGTCGCCTCAAGCAGCGCCTTGCCGAGAAGCGTCGGCGGAAGGCACTCCGTCGCGCCGTGAAGAAGGCCCAGGGAAGCCGCTGAGCATCCCGGTCTGATCTCGATGAACCCATGACACCGCAGGTTGAGCCTCTCAATCTGCGGTGTCGGTCGTTCTTGGCCCGCCGACTCCGAAGGGACGCCCGTGGACCACCGGACATGAGACCAGCGGCTATTGCTCGGCGGCAGGCTCTGGTGCGTCAGGCTCTTCTGCAGCTGCGGCTTCTGCCTCCAGGACATCCACCAGCGGCGGCAGCCCCAACAGCTTTCTCGCTTCGGCGATGGCCGCGATGTTTTCCACCCGATCGGCCTCGTCATCCGAGACCACGATGTCGGAGACCTTGCGCAGCATGGCGTCGGCTTCGTCGACTGCGCCCATGCGCCGCAGCACCAAGTGGGCGTAGTCCACTTGGACGCTCAGCCGGTCCGGTGCGACCGCCATCGCTTCTTCGAACGCGCCCTTCGCTTTGCCCAGCTTGGGCTCCAGCACGTCCGGTGGCAGCGCATGGGCCAGCCCCAGCGCGTACTGAACCCGCCCTCGACCCCACCGGGGGTCCAGCTCCACCGCTCGACTGGCCAATGAGATCAAGACCTTATGGTCCAGCCCTACCCCAGCGGCACCCCGCTCGTGGATCCAGCGAGACCAGGCGACCACGGTCCAGACCAAGCACCCGACGTCTTCTTCGTTCAGCTCCCGAGCGGCGGCGGGCACCACCAGGCCGCCATTGGCGACCACAAGGCCCGCAAACGATCCCTGCTGCATCAGGCACTCGAGGCCAAACTCCCGCGCCGTCCCAAAGTCCCGCAGCGCGTCGTCGCCCTGCGAAAGCTCCGCACGCACGGTGTAAGCTCGGGCAAGGCGGCCGAGGACCCGGCGGTCACCAGGGAAGCGCTCGTTGAGCTGAAGATACCCACGCAGGGCATTCTCAAGCTGCTTGTCGTCCCCGCGCTGGCTGTAGGCGAGGTCGAGCGTGTCGAGGCGCTTGTCGACGAAGTCCCGACGATTGGCCCCGCAGGCCACCACGAGGGACATCGCCGCGCCGACGAGCAGCCGCCGGATGGACCACGCCCGTGCCACATGCTCGGGTCGCCGCACCGGATCCGTCTCTTGCCACACTTCTTGCACCATGCCGACCTCCGTGCGCCCTCAGCAAAGGAGGCCGCGTCAATGTGGGAGACAGCCCAGCAATCGGCCACTCTCGGACGCCGCCCACGCGCACGGCGGGGCCTATGCACCTCCGCCAGGATAATGCCTAAGGCCAAGGATGGCCCGCTCCGGCGGCACTCCAACCGCCGCGCCCGGGTGGTGAAATGGTAGACACAGGGGCCTTAAAAGCCTCTTCCCGTCATGGGAGTACCGGTTCGAGTCCGGTCCCGGGCACTCTTTCTGGCTCTCGCACTGGGGACTCTGCCCCAAGCTGCCCGCCAGCACAATTCCAACCATGCCACGCTGCGGAGCCCAGCCCTGTCCGAACCCTGACGGGCCCGAAGGTTGACAGCTGGCGGGGATCCTCGTAGTTTCGCACCCATTCGTCCGCTGGCCCGGGTCTCCCCCGAACCCGGCGGGCTGGCAATTGGCGAACGGCACACGCGGCGGCATCGCCACAATCACCCCCGGAAGGCGACTATGGGCACGATCATCGGCATCGATCTGGGCACGACCAACTCGGTCTGTGCCTTCATCGATCGGGGTGAACCCAAGGTGATCATCAATGAGGAGGGTGGCCGGGTCACCCCCTCCGTGGTGGGATTCTCAAAAGACGGCGAGCGCTTCGTGGGCGACATCGCCAAGCGCCAGCTGCTCATCAACCCCGAAGCCACGGTCCACTCGATCAAGCGCTTCATGGGTCGCACCTACGACGACGCCCGCGACGACTTGGATCTGGTCAACTACCGCATCGTGCGGGCGCAGAACGGCGAGTGCGCCGTCTCCATCGGGGATCGCGAGTACAGCCCCCGTGAGATCTCTGCGATGGTGCTCCAGAAGCTGCGCAAGGCGGCGGAGGACTTCCTCGGCGAAGCGGTGACCGAGGCCGTGATCACGGTGCCGGCGTACTTCACCGACAGCCAGCGCCAGGCCACCCGGGACGCGGGCACGATCGCCGGACTGGACGTCCTGCGCATCATCAACGAGCCCACCGCCGCCGCCCTGGCCTACGTGCACGACCGAAGGCGCAGCAGCACCATCGCCGTGTACGACTTTGGCGGTGGCACCTTCGACATCTCGATCCTGGACGTCGACCGGGACATCGCCGAGGTTCGCTCGACCCGGGGCGACAACGCACTGGGTGGGGCCGACATCGACCTAGTGCTGGTGCGGTGGTTGCTGCAGCAGTTCCAAGACCAGCACGGCATGGACGTCTCCAACGACCGGGTGGTGCTCCAGCGCCTCCGGGATGCGGCGGAGCGCGCCAAGCTTGAGCTGTCCTCCGCGGTGAGCACCGACATCCACCTCCCCTTCCTGGTGGCGGACGCCTCGGGCCCCAAGCACCTCCAGACCTCGCTGGACCGCACCACATTCGAGGACCTCATTGGGCCCCTCGTGAATCGCACCCTGGACCACTGCCAGCAAGCGCTGCAGGACTGCGGCTTGTCGCCGAACCAGGTCGACGAGATCGTGATGGTGGGCGGCAGCAGCCGCATCCCCCTGGTCCAGCGACGGGTCGAGGCCCTGTTCCAGCGTCCGCTGAACAAGAGCTTCAACCCGGACGAGGTCGTCGCGGTCGGCGCAGCCGTGCAAGCCGGGGTGCTCGACGGCGAGGTCAAGAGCGTCACCCTCCTCGACGTCAGCAACCTGTCGCTGGGCATCGAAGTGGCCGGCGGCCGGATGGCGGTGCTCATCGACCGCAACACCACGATCCCTGCCCAGAAGAGCCGATTGGTCACCACCTTCGTCGACAACCAGCGCACCGTGAAGATCCACGTGCTTCAGGGCGAAGCGCCCATCGCGCGGGCAAACGTCAGCTTGGGCGACTTTGAGCTGACCAACATCCAACCGGCGCCCGCCGGCACGCCGCGCATTCGGGTCATCTTCCAGATCGACGCCAGCGGCATCGTCCATGTGGAAGCCCGCGACGTGCGCAGCGGCCAAGCCGAGCAGATCACGATCGACGCGCCGGTGGGCATGTCCCGGCAAGAGCTGGGTGAGCTTCGAGAGGAGCACCAGCGGGTGGCCGAGGTCCAAGACGAGCAACGGGCGGTGCGCACGCTGCGCCAGACCATCGAGGAGCGACTGGTCGGGCTGGAGACCTTCCTACGGGAGCACAGGGGCGCCCTGCACAAGCAGGACATCTCGGGACTGGAGCAAGCGCTCAAGCGAGGCCGCATGGCCCTGCTCAAGTCGAGCGACAAGGCGAATCTTGGCCAGCTCTCAGAGTACTTGGTGCGCTTCCAGACCCACTTGGAAGCACGGGTGAGCTGAGCGGGCTTGCCGGCCCACACCGTCAGCCCCGGCCCCCACACCGGGGCTCTCGCGCGTCCGGGCCCAGCGTTCCACCCGCCGGGCCCAGACCGGGCCGCCGATGACCGCAGGACCACCGAAATTGAAAAACCCCGCCGGGTGACCGGCGGGGCTTCAAGTGGAGCTAAGGGGGCTCGAACCCCTGACCCCCAGAATGCCATTCTGGTGCTCTCCCAACTGAGCTACAGCCCCACATGGGTGGCCACTTCGTGAGAAGTAGTCCGTTCTCGGGAAAGTCCAGCGACAGAGCGCCGAGACTCGAGGCGATTTGCACCGCCCCCGAAGGCAGCAGCCTTATAAACCTTTCTCGGAGGCGTGGCCAACACTTTTTGAGCCAGACAGAGATGGCCCCGCCGGTGGCCGCGACGCTCAGTCCTGAGGATCGTCCGACTCGTCCAGCAGCCCGGCCTCCGCCATCGCTTGCATCCGCGCCTCGACGGCCTGAATGCGGGCCACCCCGCGCACCACACCGGGATGCACGATGTCCCCGCCGTCCACCAAGTACATCACCTCGCGGCCCAGCTTTCGGTACATCACGTCCAGGTCCTTGCGGAGCTGGCGCTGCTCCAGACGCACCCGGCCGCCCTGGGCGGCCCGCTCAACTTCCCTGCGCCCACGGGTGAGCGCGACCTTCACGAACCGGCCAAGGGCATCCCCCACCGCCGCAGTGGCACCGTCCATGGGACCGTCGCTCCCACCCAGCTCGGCTGCACCCTCGCCGGACGCCGTCTCGTCCGGAGGTGCCTCGGCGGGCACCCCATCATCTCGCTCCGCCATCGGGTCACCGTTCCTGTTGAGAGGCTCGAAGAATCAGACTGCCACATCCGGCAAGCGCGCGAGCAGCTGCGGGACCTGAGTGGCCGTCAGCAGCCCTTCCACACGCAGCACGATCGCGCCCGCAGGGTCGATCACCCAGGTCTGGGGCACCGTCTGGGTGCGGATGGCAAAGGCCTCAAAGAAGTCCTCCGCGTCCACATCCTCGCCCACCAACAGCGTCGGCCATCGCAGCCCGTGGCCCACCGCGAAATTCTCGACATGCTCGACGATGTCGTCCTCGTCACCGCGGGGATCGAAGAGATCCCAAGACACCCCGAGCAGCGTGGCGCGACCCGCCAGCTGGTCACTGAGGTGGAGCAGCTCCGGGAACTCCTCCACGCAGGGGATGCACCAGCTCGCCCAATGGTTCACCACCCGCCAGCCGTCGCTGGGGCCCAGTGCGGCCTTCAGACCGTCAAGGTTGGCCACCGTGCACGGCGCCTGACGCCCCTTCTCGGACGCGGCACCAGCAGCGGCTCTCTTGGCGACGGGTCGCGCAGCTGCCGCCTGGACCGCTGGAGCCGCTGGAGCCGCTGGTGCCGCTGGTGCCGCACTCAACGGGCCCAGCGGTTGGGCGCTCGCGCGCTCACCGGGCTTCTCAAACAGCTCGTTCTTGGCGACACGCTGGGCCACCCGAGCCGCCACTCGCCGGGCCACACGCTTGAGGATGCCCATCTCGACTCCTGGTTCGGCACTTGGCCCACTGGCTAACGCAGAGGTGGCCCGCCGGAGCCCTTGTCGGGCGGGGTCGGCTTGGCGAGATCATCGATGTTGCCGCGCACTTCGCCCCAGACCACGAGCTTGTCGCCGTCCCAAGTGTAGACCCGAGGCGACAGCGCCCGCCCTTCGCCCTCATACAAGCGTCGCACACCCACCGAGACCACCTTGTCGAAGTCCGAAGAACCGCCCAGTGACGGGATCCAGAACAATGCCGCCCCTTCGACCGGGCAAGCGACCACAGGCGCCCCTCCCGCGAGGTCGGCCAAGCGACGCCGCAACAGCATGCCGGCACAGTCCGAGCCATCCGCTTCGGAGCGGAGGAAGTACCGCCCCTCCATGCCATCCACGGTCTGAGCTCTCGCCGGATGGGCGTCCCAGCGGGCATTCACAACGCTGAGGGCACGAGACCAAGCATCCGCCTCGGTCAGCCCCCAACCGCCCAAGTCCGCGAGGCTCACCATGCGGCGCCGGTCGCCCTCCTTCACCCGCAAACAGGCCGAGAGGTCCGGTGCCAGCGAGCGACACGCGGCGATCGCACCGTCCCCCACCACGCCGGCGGCGGCACGGAAGCGGTCCTCCACGCCACTGACCTCAACAGAGACCAGCAAGTCAGGAGCCGCCAGCGCGACCGATACCCATCCGACAATGACGGCCAGCACGCGCTATTCCGAGACCTTGTACTCGTCGACGATGCCCTGGAGCTGCTCGCGGAGCGTCTCGTTGGGGTCTTCGCCAGCCTCTTCCATCAGCTCACTCAGCTGTTGGGTGAGGTTGCGTTGGCGCTGGCAGAGCACCCGGGCCATCGCCAGAACCAGCTTGTATGCGGACAAGCTGCCCCCATCGAGCAGGCTCTGGTAGTCCACGCGGCGGAACTTGAAGAGGGTGGTGTCGCCGCGAACCGCCACGCCGGCGGAGCGCGGAGACCCATCGAGCACGGCCATCTCGCCAAAGCAGCTCTGGGGCTCCAAGATCGCGAGGGTGCGCGCGGGGCCAAACGGTGCGTTCTTCGTGACCACACACTCGCCGCGGAAGATGACAAACCACGCATCACCGGGGTCCTCCTCCCGGAAGACGATCTGGCCGTCCCGAAAGCGCTGGACCTGCATGACTTGGACAACAGCAGCAAGCTCGGTGGGGCTGAGATCCTCGAAGAGGGGGGTCTGCAGCAGAAACGTGATCACTTCTTCGAGAGTGACCGGTGTGGCGTTCATGGTGTCTCCCAGAGGACCGCGGCCGCCTGTCTGTCGACGCCCAGACGGACGGCGCAGAGCAGGACCAAGGGGCCCAGGATGTTCAGATTCTGAAGGGTCGGGGCCAGGAGGCTGGAGCCAGACCGTGACCGGCCCGATGCGTCCGGAGGGACCAAGAACGCGGGCCCGACGTCACTCAATGCACAGTGAGACTGGGCACCCAAAGTCGCGATGGACGGAACTCAGGTGCCGGGCGGCCGATGCTACCGCATGGGGGACGGCAGTGCAGCGACGGCCACCGCATTTGCGGTGTCGACACCAACGACGGGCTACACAATGAGCGAAGACTGGTGAGAACCACCGTGGGGCCCGGCTCGTCCGCGCCCCCACTCCCACCCCGGAGACATCCGATGTCGCAGCCCAGCGGGCTCCGCAGCCGCATCAAGAATCGCATGAAGCGCGCCCTCGATCGCCTCAGCGGTGAGCACTCCGACGCGGCCCCCCAAGCCCGTGAGACCTATGCGCGCCCTGGCTCGCCCAACGATGACGCCGAGGTGGTGATGGCCCGCCTCAACCGTCCCGGCAGCGCAAAAGCGGGCAAGAAGTCCTCCTGAACGCCGCCCTCCAGCGCGATGGAGGGCTCCCCTCCCCCCTTGCGGCCCCGAGCGTGACCTGTGCTTCTTGAGACCCGACTGTCCGACGAGACCTACATCTCCATCGATGCTGAGGCGGTGGCCTCCATCAACAAAGGGGACAACGCGGCGATCACCAGCCCCGAGAAGGTCATGAGCGAGGTGCTCAACCTGACCGGTCAGATCGCGCGGGAATTGGCGATCGCAGCGAAGGGCGCGGCCAGCACCAAGCCGACCCCTGCGGGCATCGAGCTCGAGTTTGGAATCCGGGTGGACTCCAACTCGGTGGTCAGTGTGTCTCGGCGCCCCGACGACGCCCAGTTCAAGGTGCGGGTGCGGTGGGGCCGCTGACATCAGTCGCCCAAGACATCCTGAACAAGGCCACTTTCACCAATGATCGAGCTGGTGACCCGCACCCGTGCGAAGGGCAGCGGCACCTCCATGGCGTCCCATGTGGGCAGGCGCAGACACGCCCGTGTGTTCGCCCGAACCGCGACCACAGGGCAAGCGCTGAGCCGACCGATCGCCGCCGCGCCGGGCCCTGCGACGTGGCGAGGCCCTCGGGGACCGTCCACCGCAATGGCAACCGACGCGCCATCTTCGGTGATGGCACGCCGGGACGCCCGGACCGCCGCGATGGCCCCCCGGCTGGTGCTGCCGCGAATGCACCGGTAGCCCAGGCCCTCCAGCAACACTGCGAGGAGCGCTCCGTCCCGGCTCTGGCTGACCATCACCACGATGCCCAGGTCCTTGTGGGCGAGCATCTGGGCGACCAGCTCACCGTGCCAACATGCCAGGACCGCACCACCGCCCTGCATTGCAGCGGTCAGCGGCCCACTGCCGCGGCGGTCCACACGCAGCGACGCGGCCCAGCACCGCAGCAGCCAGCCCACGGGCGCCGACCACCACGGACGCACCACGGGCGACGGTGTGGTGGTCACCGGTCCCTCCGGTGCGCTACGACGCCCCCGTGCCCCATGGAGCGACGCACGTGAACCACCAAGGCCCCCCGCGAAGTGATGCGCCCCCGAGCGGTCCCCGGGTGTTGGGCCGGTACGAGCCCACCGCGACCCTGCCCAGCGTGGGCGATCTTCAGCGGGAGGCCGGACGGGACTCGGTCACCGGTGCCCTCGTCGAGATCGTCCGGGCCGCCCCCCATGCCGCACTCCGAGAAGGCAGCCAAACACGGTTCGCCTCGGCATGGACCGAGCGGGTCGGTCGCCACCCCGCCTGGCTGGAGCCTCTCGCGGGACCGGCTCCCGGCGGTGCATCGGTGGCCGTCCGCCCCGCCATCTCGACCCCTTGGACCGAGGGCCTTCGGCTCTCCGCTGACGACGCCCGCCGCATCGCGGGCTGGGTCGGCGGGGCACTGCTGGCCGACACACAGGGACTCGGCGGGGAGCTGGGGCAAGAGGACCTGGTCTTCGACGCGGACGGCATTCCCCGCCTATCGCCCTCCGGCTTGGTGCGCGTCGCCAGTGTCGCACGGCTGCCCCACCACCGCCCGCCCACCGTCCACCAAGGCCCTGGCGGCGACCGGGACGCGGCGCTCTACGGCCTCGGCGCGCTGCTCTTTCACGCCGTCACGGGGGTCTGGCCAACCGAAGCCCGAAGCCCCGATGGCCTGCGCACCGCCCAAGCCACACCCCGCCGCGCGCGCGCCCTCCTGCCCGACTTGCCTGCCGATGTGGATGCCCTGCTGGCGGCACTCTTGGACCCCGACCCCGCCCGTCGAGCGCCCGCAATCGCGGCCGTGATCCAGGCCAGCCCGCCCGTGGTTCGCCCGACCGTGGCCACGCCCGAGGTTGCGGTCCCCGCCGCCAGCCAAGGGGCGCCGGCTGCTTTGCGGGTCAGCCGCCAAGCCCCACAGACCTCAGCCGCGCGGGTCGACACCGCGCTGGCGCCGTGGGTGGTTGTGTTCGACCGCACACGAGCCACTGCCGCAAGCCTGCGCCGCCTCGAAGCACTGCTGCCCCAGCTGCCCCACTTCGCCTTGCGGGATGGCCCCAGTGCAGCGGGTGGGGTCGTGGTCGCATCCGCAAAGACCGAAGCCGAGGCCCAAGACCTCGCCCGCACATTGGGCCGCTCGGGCGCCCCATTGGACGTCCGCTCCACGGCCGCGCCCGCGGTGGCCCAGGCCGGTGCAGCCGTCGGCTGGATGGTCGCGGCAGTGCTCGCGCCCCTGCTCGGCTTGTTGGCCGGCGGCCCGGTGGTCGGCGGCATCGGTGCCGTGGCTGGGCTCGTCTTGGCCCTGGTCGCGGGCCGCACCCTCCGCCAGAACCGCGCCGAGGTCAGGTCCTTGTCGGCCAGCACCCTCACCGATCCCGCCCAGCTCCCCCGGTTGCCGGATGGCCCCCGACAAGTGCTGGACGCCGTACAGCAAGCCCGCAGGACCCTCATGGGCGGTGACCTCTCCGATGCCCTGCGTGTGGACCTTCTGCAGTCCCTCGAAGACATCGAGGCCGCCGCATTGGCCGGCCAGGGTGCTTCGCAGGACGAGCTGGAAGAGCTCCGGGCCGCCGCGCTGGAGGTCGCCGATGCGGTCTCGGGCGCTGCCGGCGAGGGCGCACCGGAACGCTCGCGCGCCACCGTGGACCACGCCCGTCGCCGTGCCGCCGCGGCTCGCGCAGCACTTCGTCAGCCCTGAGCCTCGCCGCTCAGCCCATCTTGGGCAGGTCCCGACCTCGCACAGTGCCATCGCAGAACCGGCCTCCGGTCCCCAGTCTGGCAAGCTGTTCGTCCCTCGCGGCCACCGGCCACACGCGCCCCTCCCGGCCTCAGCCTCAGGAAGCTGCATGTACGTTCTTGGCCTGTCCTGCTTCTACCACGACGCCGCGGCCTGCCTTCTCAAGGACGGCGTGCCGGTTGGAGCGGCCAGCGAGCAAGTGTTTACCCGGCGAAAGCACGACCCCGACTTCCCCGTCCACTCGATTCGGTGGTTGTTGGGCGAGGCGGGCATCACCGTCAAAGATCTCGGCGCAGTCGCCTTTTACGACAAGCCCCTGGTGAAGTTCGAGCGGATGCTGCTGTCGCACATCGCCACCTTCCCGAAGAGCTTCCCCCAGTTCGTGCGGGGCATGCCGTCGTGGTTCGCCACCAAGCTGCGTGTCGACAAGGCCCTGAAGAACGAGCTGGACTACACGGGCCCAATTCTCTACGGCTCGCACCACATGAGCCACGCGGCCAGCGCCTACTTCCCCTCGGGCTTCGAGGAAGCCGCGGTGCTGACCGTCGACGGCGTGGGTGAGTGGTCGACCGCGTCCTGGGGACACGGCGTCGGCAACAAGCTGGAGCTCAAGGGCGAGATCCGCTTCCCCCACTCGCTCGGCCTGCTCTACTCGGCCTTCACGCTGTATCTCGGCTTCAAGGTCAACTCGGGCGAGTACAAGGTGATGGGCCTCGCACCCTACGGAGAGCCCCACTACGTCGACAACATCAAGCGTCTCATCCACATCCGGGAGGACGGCAGCTTCCGCCTCGACATGCGGTACTTCAGCTTCGACCACGGCATGCGGATGTACAACAAGCGCTTCGAAGAGGTCATGGGCCAGCCCGCTCGGCCGCTCGACGAAGGCGCGGTCACCCAGTTCCACAAGGACGTGGCTCGATCAATCCAAGAAGTCGTCAACGAGGTCATGGTCAACCTCGCCCGCAAGGTCGTGGAGGACACCGGGTGCACCCGCCTGTGTCTGGCCGGCGGGGTCGCGCTGAACTGTGTGGCCAACGGGCACATCCTCCGCGAGAGCCCCGTGACCGAGTTGTTTGTGCAGCCTGCGGCAGGGGACGCGGGAGGGGCCATGGGCGCGGCACTCTGGGCGTGGCACAACCTGCTCGGCAACAAGGACCGGTGGACGCTCGAGACCAGCTACTTGGGCCCCGGCTACGACGACGCCCAGATCGCTGCCGCGCTGGACCGGTACGGCGCGGTCTATCGGCGCCTGGACCGCACTCAGCTCACCGGCCAGGTGGCGGATCTCATCGACCAAGCCCACGTGGTCGGCTGGTACCAAGGGCGCCTGGAGTGGGGCCCCCGGGCGCTCGGCCACCGGTCCATCCTGGGCGACCCCCGCAACCCCGAGATGCGGGACATCATCAACCTCAAGATCAAGATGCGGGAGGGCTTTCGGCCCTTTGCCCCGTCTGTGCTCGAAGACCGTGCCAGTCACTACTTTGAGCTCGATGGACCCAGCCCCTTCATGCTGCTCGTCTCGCCGGTTCGCGAAGAGATCCGCAACGGTCCCGAGGCGCTGCCCGCCATCACCCATGTGGATGGCTCAGCCCGGGTTCAGACCATCAACCGGGACCAAGACGCCCTGTACTACGAGCTGATCTCGGCATTCCAGGACCGCACGGGCTGCGGGGTCATCGTCAACACCAGCATGAACGTGCGCGGCGAGCCCATCGTGAACACCCCCGAGGACGCCTACCGGTGCTTCATGCGCACCGAGATGGACGCGCTGGCCTGTGGCCCATTTCTCATGATGAAGGATGAGCAGCCCAAGCTGGAGCTGTCCAGCGCGGCTGAAGAATTTGGGCTCGACTGACCGGCCCCGGCCGCGCTCGGCGGCTTTGACAGCGACCGAACGCAAGACCCGCTAGAAAGGCGGAGCATGGCCCCCCGGGGGTCTGTCTGGAGCCATCCCATGCAGCGCAGCCGGCCGGCATCTCACGCCACGAGGCCCCCTTCTTCCCTTCGTGTCCTGTGTCTGATGGCGCTGGGTCTCGCGGGCCCCACTGTGGCCATGGCCGCGCCGATCATGCTTGGGAATCCCGGCGTGGAGGGTGTTCCCGACGGCTCCAGCAGGCTGCGGATCTGGTCCAGCGATGTGGATCCGGCCGCCACTGTGCGCATCCGGGCCAGCCTCGGCAGCGCCACGGACGTCCAGGCCGCCGCCGACGGCACCATCACCTTTCACTGGACACCCCCCGAAGATGGAAAGGGCGGCACCGAGACGCTGTCGGTCCGCTACCGCACCAAAGACGGCGCCAAGGCGGAGCACGAAGTGAGCTTCCCGGTGGCGGCCGCACCCGCCGTTGCGCTCGTCATGACCCCTGCCAAGGCCGTGGTCGCCGCCGACGAAACCACCCTGGACATCCAGATCTCAGCGTCGAGCTGGACCCAGAACCCGGACCAGCGCAAGCTCAGCCTCGTGCCCAGCCTTGGCCGCGTGGGACCGGTGCAGCTCGACAGCAACGGCAAGGGCACGGTGACCTGGACCCGGCCCCAAGGCATGACGGCCGCCGCCACGCTGCTGCTGCTGCTCACCGATGATGCCGCCCCTGAGCGCGCACTGGCGACCTTGCGGGTGCCCATTCAGCTGGCCCGAGCCACCACCTTTGAGGTGCCCCCAGACGCGAAGGTCAGCCTCACCGTCGCCGACACCACCACCCCCGACGCGGTCGCATCCCCTGCCGGGACCGTCGGCGTGGACCTCGTTCTCGACCCCCGGGTCCAGACCGGCACGTTGACCACCACCACCCCCTTCGGCGTCGTGGAAACCCAAGAGGTCCCTCTTCCCAAGAATGCCGGTGCCCAGACCGTTCTCGCGCCCATCATTGGATCGGCCGCACGGGACCCCGACCTGATGATCCCCATCGTCGTGGCCACCGATGATGGCACGGGCAAGCCCACCAGCCGACCGCCCAAGCTCACGGCATCCGTGGGCACGCTGGTCGGCGCCCCCACGGCTGGCCCCCACGGCACTTGGACCACCCTGTGGCGGCCGCCGGTGGACGGCGACACGGTGCTGTTCACGGTCGACAGCGACGCAAAGCGCCTGCAGCAACGGATCTCCCTGCACCCGCCGAACCCCCGCGTCACGCTCGAGGCGAGCCCCAGCCCGCTGCCGCCCGGCACCAGCGACTTCACCGTCACCCTCACGGCCACCGATCCCCAAGGCAAGCCATGGGCGGGCGAGCTGCCGGCCCTCGGTGTGGTCCAGGGCGAGACCCGTGGCAAAGCCAAGAGCACCGCCACCGGCGTGTGGACGATGGCCGGCCTCAAGGGGGCCGGGCCGATGGCCATGCCGTTTGTTGAGCCGCCGGCGTCCAGTGGTGCGCCCCCGGCCCAAGCGCCCAGCGAGCTCGTCGCTTGGGTGGACACCTTCTCCGGCGACCCCACCGAACCCCACTTGCTGCGGTACGCGGTGGTGGACAGTCAGGGTGCCGGTGTGGGGGGCATTCCCGTCACTGTCACCGTTGCGTCTGGGACCGCGGAGCTGACCGAGGCCAAGCCGACCTGGACCAATGGCATGGCCTACCTGGTGGTCACGCCGGTGTCCGCTGTGCCGGTGACGCTGGCCGTCGAGGCTGCGGGCATCCGCTCCACGGTGACCTTCTTCCCGGGCAGCAAGGCCCCTGCGGCCACCGGATCCACACGTCAACAGCGCCTCTTGGCGGCTTGGCAGGCGGCAGCACCCGCGATCGGCGTCGCTGAAGAGGTCCCGGTGGTGGTCGCGGCGGCGGTCCCCACAGCGCCGACGGAGAGCCCCGATGACGCAACGTCGACGGGCCCCCAGACGGCCAAGACCGCCAAGGACGGCTTCTCGATGAAGCCCGCCAAGAGCGGCGACACCTGGGGCCCGGCTTGGCTGCGGGTGGGCGCACGCTGGCAGCCCATCACGGTGAACTACACGAGCGCCCAGAAAGGCTCCACAGGTGGGCCCGAAGAAGCGGCGTGGTTCGCTGGCGGCCTGTTCTTGGGCGACCCCTTCGGCGGCACCGGCTTCGGCGTCAACGCACTCGCGCGCATCGGAGAGACCCCATTTGTCGCCGAGCTCGACATCCGCCGGTCCTCCATCCCCGTCGGCCCCGACTTCTCGTTTCCAAGCTGGACCGCACCGGAGTCGGAGGACCCCGCCGCCGAGCCACTGGCGAGTCCCGAGGACCTCTACGACGAGCTGGACTGGACCTGGAACACCACCTTCTGGCGCCTCGGGGCCCGGTACCGGCTGCCCATCATCGACTCGCTGCATGGCTGGGGCTACGCCGGCCTCGCCCACCAGGAAGCGGTGCTCTTTGTCTGGCAGGACCGGGCGCCCTCGATGACCGAGAAGGCCCTGTGGGGCGCACGCCTCGGCGGTGGGATCACGTTTGAGACCGGGCGCTTTTGGGTGGACGCCGGCCTCGGGGAGGTGCTGGCACCTTGGCCCGTCGCCACCGAATTCGATCTGGACGTGGAAGTGGGTGTGATTCCCCAGCTCGCAGCCCATGTCGGCCTCGACACCGCCTGGCGGAACATGACCTACGACCTGGGCGGCACCGACGTGGACGTGGGCGACCAGATCCACGGCATCAACCTTGGACTGGTCTGGACCCTGCGCTGAGCCCCACCTACAGGGGCGTCCAGCTCACGCGGGGCACGCCCGATCCAGCCGGCGGCGGGTTGGCACCGACCATGTAGAGCGCCCGACGGTTGCGGGCTTCGTCCACGCCGTCACCAGTGCGCACCGCCAAGAGGCCCTCACCGAAGCCATGATAGAAGATCGGCCGGTCGTAGCCGTGGTCGCGCAGCCAGTGGGCGATGGCCTTCGCACGGCGGGCCGACAAGTCCCGGTTGTGGCCGCCGTCGCCAGCGGTGTCGGTGCAGCCAGCGATGTAGAGCTTGACCGGGACCACCTCTCCATACTTCTCAATGACGTCCTGCAGCTCCTTGAGGGTGGCTTGGAGCTTGAACTCTTCGGTCTTGTCAATGGCCGCACTGTCGCTGGCGAAGAGCACGTCGTCGTGGGGAATGTCGAGGAACCACGGCGAGTAGGTGAAGCCGGTCCAGGCCGCCGCGCCGTGGAGGGTGACGTCGAGCAGCACCACGTCGCCCGGGTCCCCCTCCCACGGCACCTTGATCTCTCCGGGGCCTCCCTGGATCTCCACCTCCGCTCGGTTGAGGACCGCCTTGCGGGCACCGTAGACGATCACCTCCGCGCGCTCGATGGGTTCGCTGACGGACACAGTGACCACCCGCTTGTCGAGGTCCGCCGACGCGCGACTGAGGTCCACCGACAGCTCGCCCGCGTAGGCATACTCGATTGGCACGGTGATCTCGTCGACGTAGCCGTCCTCGTAGATGATGCGCAGGTCGGCCCGGGCCTCGGTCACCGAGGTGTCCCGCTTCCAGGCCAGCACGAGCTGCTTTCCCGCCGGCACGTTGGTGTGGTCGAAGGTGTAGGTCTTGCCGCCGGCCGTGATCTCGACGTGGAGCTCGGAGACCGGGCGGGTCGGGGCCAGCACGAGGGCGGGCGGGTCAGATGGACCGGGGGCCTGGATGCCCATCTCCACGTCCACCGCATGGGCGACCGAGGAACTGAGCAGGGCGACGGCAAGGACAGCGGCAAGCATGGACATCTCGACTCCTCGGCCCCGATCCTCGCGGAGCGATGGGCGGCACTATAGGCCATGGGGTCCGGCAGCGGTTCCGCCGCAGGCCCGGTGCGCCGATGGCACCCGCATCGGCTAAGCTCCCCCCAAGCGGAGTGACCATGGCAACAGCATCCCCAAAGCATGTTCCTGCCCTCATGTTCGGGCTGGCCGCCTTCGGGCTGCTCACCGTCGGAATGTCCGTCGCGTGCGGCTTTGGGGGGGCATCTGGCTCTGCCGATGGCAGCGCCTCCGGGCTTCCGGACCTGCGGAAAGGCATCCAGACGGGCATGTGCGAAGAGGTCAACGGCAGCCGCATTCCCGGTGCCGACAGCCACTTCTTCGGTGACCTTGCATGGTCCGCCGACACGTTCACCGGCAGCGAAGAGTGGGCGTTGAACGCCAATTCTGCGTGGAAGGAGCGGGGCGGCAATGACTGCAGCATCAAGTGGCGGGTGACGGGCAGCAAGGTCCCGGTGACCACCTGCGGCGACTGCACCTATGGCCTCCACCTCACGGCAGCGCCCGAGATAAACAGCAGCGGCTGCCCCGAAGAGCTGGTCAAGCGGGAGGCCAAGCCCCAGGAGCTTCGGTACGACGTGAAGACCCTCCCGGACGGTTCCCTGTTTGTCTACTACGCCAAGAGCGGCCGGCTGATGGCTGAGGGCTACCACCAAGATGGTGCCCTGAACTATCGCACCCAACACCAGTGCAAGTGGTTCTGAGCCCAGGAGACTTCGATGCGCGTCTGGATTGCTGCAAGTGTGCTGCTTGTGCTGGGGTCGGCCTGCAGCGCAGGCTTTGACGACAAAGCCAACTCCGACTCCGACAACAACGAGGGCCCTGGCAACGACGGAGGCGACGGCGGCAGCGGTGGCAGCGGCGGGGACGGTGGCGACGGCGGGTCTGGCAGCCAGTACGACTTGCCCAACCTGACGTCTTCCCTGGTGCCCCTTGAGGGTTGCTACGGGTACGACGGCATTCCCGTCACCGGTGCCACCGCCTACTTCTACGGCGAATATCTCCCCGACGGCGAAGGTGGCTGGACAGGGGAAGAGCGCTGGATCCTCTTCGCCAATGAGGCGTGGAATGACGCCGGCGTCGACGACTGCGAGGTGGTGTGGATGACCCGCGCCACCGCCGGGTCAACGGGCGCGTGCGGCGCCTGTGCCGTGGGCCTCAGCGTGGCGGCATCCATCGACGTGTCCCAGACCACCTGCCCGGACCAGCTATGGGAAGACCCGGCGGACCAGCAGTGGGCCACCGAGTACGGCGTTGCGGTCAGCGGCTCCGAGTCGGCCTGGTACTACGCCGCATCGGGCACCTATGTGGGCGAAGGCGGCGCCGATGGCGAAGCCTTCAACTTCATCACTGAGGCCACCTGCCAGTACTTCTGAGTCCAGTCCAAGACAAAGTGAGGCCGCCTGCTCAGGTTCGAGCAGGCGGCCTCTCTTCCATCAGACTGCCGCCTACTTGAGGTGGCTGGTGATCTCGAGGATGTTGAGCTGACGCCAGTCCGCACCCTGACTCGGCAGCGCAGTGTAGGCGAGGAAGAGGTTGGAGCCCGCAGACACCACAGCGGGCTCACCACAAGCCACATGACCCGTGTCGATCTTGACCGTCTTGGAGCCATCGACCCGGGAGGCAAAGATTGCGCCCGATGCTTCGGAGTCGGCCGTGCCGTAGAGCACCCACTGGCCGTCTGGGGTCACCGCCGGGGGCGCCCGGTAGGGAAGCCGCACGCCGGATGCGATCACCCGGCGCTTGCCCACCGCGTCCGACGCCATCAGCTTCCACTTGCCGTCACCCGACTCGCTGGAGAAGTAGACCATCGTCGAGCCGGCCCATGCCGGTCGGGTCTGGTCCCCATTGCCACCGATGCGGGGCTCGAGGGTGCCGGCCGTGACGCTGAAGAGGTCTTCCCCACCGAGGTTCTTCCGGGAGAACGCAAGCTGATCAGCGGCGCTGTAGCGAAGCGAAGCTTCCGACTGGGGGGAGGCAACCGCTTGTTCGATCTGGCCCGATGCACGGTCCCAGACGAAGACATCGCCGGCGCCGCTCTTGTCGCTGACGAAGGCCATCTTCTTGCCGTCCGCTGAGATCGCCGGCCAGCTCAGATCACCCGGGATCTGGGTGCTGTTGAGCAATTCAGCAGGGCTCTGGCCATTGGGCATCCAAAAGTGCAGCCGAGCCGAGCCCCCGCCGGCTCCGCCCTCAAACACCAAGATGCCGTCGGGATGCCACACCGCACCGGTCGCCACAGACTTGCCGGCCGAGAAGGCAGACGCGGCGCCGGGCACCTTGAGGCCCGTCGGCTGACCGGTTGAGTTGGCCCCGGACACGGGGACCGCAAACAGCTTGATGCCACCGTCGAAGTCGTTGAGCTCAAACGCCAGCCAAGCGCCGTCTGCCGACCAAACAGGGTTGCTGGCGTGGCCACGCTCAGGAAGCGGCACATCCGCCGCGACGGCCACCGAGCCAGCCAGCAGCCATGGCGTCAGAGCGAGGGCGCGGAGGGTAGACATTGAAGACTCCATGGGAGATCAGTTGGCCGGGGCGATGGTGAACGCGAGCTGGCCCCACGGGTACGTTCGGTCCAGGTCCGTCAACGCCCCACCAGACAGGCTCAGTCCACTCCGCGACCGAGACAGTCCAGGAGTGTCGAAGAGCCCATAGAACAACGAGACCGCGCCACCGCCCGCGAGGACGGAGCCGGCGTAGTCTCCTTCGACGGTCACACCGCCCGAGTCCATCGAGCTGGCGCGCACTTTGCCCGCACCCCAGGCGGGGCCCACCGAAGCGGCAAACTCCCCGACAAAGAAGGTCGGGCCGCCCCAGGCGTAGAACATCTGGAGCGCTTGCTTGGCCGGCACGCTGGACGACACGTAGAGCTGGCCATCCCGCACCGACTCAGTCTGGGTGCCGCCGTCAATGCCCTTGTTGAAGGTGCCGTGCCAGCCGGCTTCAATGACGAGGCCAAGGTGTTCCACCAGCTCGATCTCCCACCCCACGCCAGCGCGGAAGCCGGGACGGCCAAAGCCATCGGGCAGAGAGCCGGCGCTGTCGTTGGGGGCACCCACCAGCGCGTACTGGGGGCCGAGGGAGATGCGGAGGCCGTCCCGCCGCTTTGCCGTGGAAGCGTCCCCACGCTTGGCGAGGGCGGGCGACAGGAACCGCTCGATCTTGCCGCTGTCGGGCGTCAGCTCAAATTCCAGCGGGCCATAGGTGTACTTGCCAAAGGGCAGAAGTCCGTCAAACTCGCCCTTCTCGGCGAGCGCAGTCTGAGCCAGGGAGATCGCATTGCGCTGGTCCGCCTGGAACGGCTGGACCGCAATGGTGAGCGCCTTCGACTCGGGGAACTTCGGGTCGTAGCCCAACGAGACCACACCAAAGGTGGCGCGGATCTGGTCGAGGGCCTGACCCACTTCCGGGACCTTGCTGGCGTCGGCATGGGCCTCAGCCCGCAGCAAGCGCCGGTACTGGACGTTGATCTGACCGAGGTCTCGAGCAGCCTGAGCCGCCAAGTGGTGGTCGGCCACATCCAGCACGACACCCTTCTTTTCGAGGGGCAGCATGCGAAGGTAGGCCGCGTCCACACCCCGCCACGCGCTGCGAGATGCGAGGTTGCGCATCTCTTCGGCGAGCCGGCGATGCTCAGCTTCAGCAGCCTCATTGCCCGCAGCGAAGCTGACCGTGGGGGCTGCAAGCGCGAGCGCAACAGCGAAAAAACGAGAATGATTGAGCATGGGCCCTCCCATTGGGGCGACCTGACGAACCAAGGCGAGAGTAGCGTACCTCATCCGACGGCGGCACCCGGGTGGATGGGCGCTGTCATGCACATCGAACATCACGACGCCTCCGGGGACGCGGGATGTTCGGCATGGCAAGCGAGGCGGTGAGGATTCGGCGCAACAGGCCGTAGTGCGGGAACCTCACGCGCGCAGCGATCGTTGCCCACCCCATCGGCCAGCGCGCAATCGGGGCGGAAGGGACAACCCGTCGTGGCCAACGGACCCTTCGGCAGCTGGCCCGACCAGGGATCGAACAAGATCCGAGCATACGGGTGGTCCGGCTCGCTGGCGCGCAGGTCCACTTCTTCGATGACCCGCCCGGCCAACATGGCGTGCACCCGATGGCACCAGCCGCGGGCTTCGGACATGTCGTGGGTGACGAGGATGCAGCCGGCATGCTTGGGCAAGTTGCCCACCAGTGCCTCCAGCACGCTCTCCCGGCGATCGGGGTCCAGCCCGCTGGTCGGCTCGTCAGCGACCACCAAGCTGGGCTCGAGCGCCAGCACGCGGGCGAGGGTCACCCGCCGTTGCTCGCCGCCCGACATCTCTCGAGGCAGAGCGGCCAGCCGCCGCCCTAGACCCAGCCGGTCCAGCAAGTCCCGCGCGCGGTCGTTCGCTTCACGCGGGTTGCACTTGCCGAGCACCACCAGGGTCTCGACGACGTGCTCGAGGGCGGTCTGTTGGGGATCGAGGGCGCCCATCGCGTCCTGGGGCACGTACTGGTACTTGACGCGGTCGGGCCGCCGGGCCGCCTCGCTGAGACCGTCCCAGCGCTTGCCCTGGAGCCACACCTCTCCCGACGTCGGCTCTTCGAGACCCAGCACGATACGGGACACCGTGGTCTTCCCGGAACCGGACTGGCCCACGAGGGCCACGACCTCACCGGGTGCGACCTGGAGATCGACGCCCTGCACGGCCAAGACGTCCCGAGCCGGGCTCCACGGCCACGGGCCAGCTTGCACAAAGGTCTTCCGCAGGTCGCGGACATCCACGACCAGATCACCGCTCATGGCTGACCTCCCCCGCTCTCGTCGCTGCCCCGACCGGGGAGGTGGATCACATCGTCGGCGATGCGAGACACCGTGTCAGCATGGTGGGAGATGAGCAGCAGCCCGGCGCCGTGCTCTTTGCTGACTTCGACCAGGAGCTCGACCACCGCACGACGAAGGACCGGGTCCAGCCCCGTCTCGGGCTCGTCGGCGATGACCAGCCGGGGCTTGGGGGCCACCGCAATGGCCAGCGCGGCCCGCTGGCTCATGCCGCCTGACAGCTCCCCGGGCAGGGCACCCGAAGCGCGGGGATCCAGCCCCACCTGGGCAAGAATCCGCCGGATCTCGGCGCTTAGGCTATCCGGAGGGGTCTCGCGCCGGCCGATGGCGAGGGCCACCTGGCGACCGATGGTCCGGCCCGGATTGAGCGCCGAGCTCGCGGCTTGGGGCGAGTAGGTAAAGTAGGCCCCCCGCAAGTGGCGAGAACGGGCCAGCAGCCGCTTTTGTGAACGCATGCCGCCACCGCGCACCTCGTCGAACCAGTCGACTTGGGGATCGACGGCGGGGAAGCGCAGGCTGCCCCGAACCAAACCGGGATCGACGTCCAGCACACACATCGTGGCGCGCGCGGTCAGCGACTTGCCAGCGCCCGAAGGGCCCACCAGCGCGGTCACCCGATGGGGCAGGATGTCGAACGAGATGCCCTCCACCAGCAGGCGCCCCGGCGCACGGATGGTCAGGTCCCGCATCTCGACGAGTGCCGTCATCGTGCCCTCGCGGCGCGACTGAGCGCCAATGTGGACACCGCCATCAACCCCAAGAGGCCGAGGCCCAGCGCCAACGCGTGGCCGTACGGGAGGTCGAAGGCGGCCGCTTGGTAGCCCAGGTAGAGAATGTCTGCCCAGGACCGCAGGCTGTCGGGATGGGTGAAGCTGGGCTCGGCATCGGCGATGGCCAGATAGCTGAGCGCGATCTCGAGAAAGACGACGGCGAGCGTGGTCTCAGCAGCTTGGCGCAGGATGACCGGTCGCAGGTTCAGCGCGACCACATGGTAAAGAAAGATGCGGGGCGCGCTGTAGCCGTGGGCCCGGAGCGCTTCGACAAAGCGTGCGCCGCCCAGCCGCTCGGCGACCGCCGCAGCCTCGTCCATCGCACCGGGTGCAGACAGCAGCGCCCATGTGATGGCCAGGGGCATCAGCCCGCGCATGTCGCCCGGAAGCACCAAAGCAACCACCAGCACCACCACCATCCGGGGCAGTGCGCCCACGACCTCGCCCATGCCCTGCATGACGGGATCGACCCAACCCAAGCCCATCGCCCGGACCAGCCCACCGAGGGTGGCGAAGGCCCCCACCATCAGGCCGGCGACCAGCGCGGGGAGCACCAGAATGCTGGCACCTTGGGCGGCGTACTCCAGCAGCGGTCGGCCCCGATCATCAGCGCCAAACGGGGGCATGAGGCCCGGCCCGGCGCCCTTGAGGTCGGGCATCTGGGGCGAGAGATGCTCCGGCGCCAACAGCGCGAGCACAAACAGCGCTAGGTAGGCGGCGATGGCGATCGAAGCGGGGACCCAGCGGGACTTCATGCGCCCCCCGGGATCACGCCACGGGGCGAGCGGCGCACATGGAGCGCCACCAGGGTCTCGACCACCGCTTGCATCACCAGCAGCACGCTGGACAGCAGCGCGAAGCAAGTGGCCACCGGCAGCACCAGCCCAAAGTCTTGGAGCAGGGCCGACCGCCACAGCAGGTCGCCGAGGCCGTTGATGCGGAGGATGACTTCCACCACCACGGCAGCGCTGAGCAGCTGAATCACCCGTGCCCGGAACTGACCGGCCAGGGCCGGAAGCACGTTGGGCAGCGTGTTCTCGATGACGCGCTCACCGCGGAGGATGCCCACACCGACGTAGCGCTGCTGTCGCTCGGCGCTAAAGAGGCTGCGCGTGCCGATGATGGCACCGGACAGCGCGCCGTCCGAGAACCCGAGGACCAGCGCACCCAGCGCGATCCCCACGAGCCCGGGCGCCATCTCCCCGTATGTGAGCGTCTTCCAGGCGGCCGCGACCAGCGCCAGCACGAGGGCGGGGACCAGCCCGAGGATCTGGAGGAAGGGATCCGCCTTCTCGTTGACCGCATCGAGGGCAGCAAGCACCGTGCCAATCAGCACCGGCACCATCGCAAACATCAGCAGCTCGACGGTGTTGGGCACCGAGTCGAAGACCATGCTGTCGACGGGAACCCCCGTCGCCACCCGCCAGGAGTTGCCGAGATCGCCGTGGAAGACGCCCTGCATCCAGGTCGTGAAGTAGTGCAGCGGGCCGTCGTTGAGGTTCCACCGCTCCGCAAGCGCGTCCCGGCCGGTGCAGGTCTCGGGCGGACAGATGATGCTCGCGGGGTCACCCGGCAGCGCCCAGAGGAACATCGTCAACAAGAACGGGACGGCAAGAGGCAACAGCAGAGCCGCCACAAAGCGCACAAGTGGTCGAAGCCACCATCTCTGCACTGTCCCTCTCCCATGCCACGGCGAAGGCCGAGCCACCAAGCGGTGGCCGGCCAGACGAACTACCCGAGGTCAGCCCAAGCGGGCTACTTCGAGTACTTCCATGCGTCGATCTCCGTAAAGTAGTAGTACGGAGCAATGATGTTGCCGCGCACCTCGGTCCGCCAAGCGCTCTTCGTGTCGAGCTTCCAGAGGAACAGGTAGGGCAGTTCCTTGGACAGCGTCTCGTGCAGCTTGTGGTAGGCGTTCTGAGCGGCCGTGTCCGTCACCGCAGCATCGTACTGCTTCAGGATCTCGTCCACCTGGCCATTGGAATAGTTGAAGATGTTCCGCTTGCCTTCGGTGCCACCGCGGCTGTGGAAGAGGTCATTGACGTCTTCGACCAACCCAAAGGACCACTTGCCAATCAGCAGGTCGTAGTCCTTGGCTGCCCCACCGGTGATGACCTTCTGGGTCCACTCGTCGGCGCTGATCTTGCTGGTGTAGCGATCAAAGCCGCCGGCGCCCAGCTGGTTGCCGATCTGGTCAAGAAGGTCAGGCGCCTCGTTGTCGAGCGGCGCAAGCAGCCCGATGCGAAGGGTGACCTTCTGGCCCTTGTGGGTCCAGATGCCGGACTCCTGCGCGAGGCCCGCCTGGTTGAGCAGGTCATTGGCCTTTTGCTTGTTGGACCGGGGACTGACCGGAACGGCGCGGTTGTAGTACGGCGAGGACTGTACGAAGGGCCCGGAGATGAACTCGCAGGGGCTGTTTTCTTCGCCCGGCTTCACGCCGATGGCGTACTCCCGAAGGGCGTTGCGATCGATGAGCTCGTTGAGCGCCTCGCGCACCCGCTGATCCGCAAGCGGACCGTTGTTGGTGTTCACCGCGATGAACCACCAAGAGCGCAGATCGTAGCTCTTGAGGGCCACTTCATCCGACGCCGAGAGCTCGGGCCGGTTGGGCGGCGGAACCGCGATCATGCCCTGGACACCATTGTTGATCAGCGTCTTGACCTGAACGATTGGATCGGAGCCCTCGTTCAAGCGGAGCTGGGCAACCTTGGGCGCGTGATGAGCATTTGCCATCGCCTCAAAGGTGACACCACGGCGGCCGCGGGAGCCCGTGAAGGGACCACTGCCGACCGGCCGGGCGCTGAATTCCAGCTCCGGCGAGATGGCCGTGTTGCCGCCAAATGCCGACTGGGGCAGGATGGCGAAACCAAGCCGCTCACGGGGGTTGTGGTAGACCCGGGTGAAGCGAATCACGGCAGCTTGGCCGCCGGATGTCTCACAGCCTTCCAGCACTTCCCGGTAGCCAGCGGCGATGGGGCTGGGCGTCTTGGGATCGAGCATGGCGTCGACCGTGAAGCACAGATCCTTCGACGTCATCGGCTTGCCGTTGTGCCACTTGATCCCTGACTTCAAAGTGACCTTGAGCGCCTTGGCACCCTCCACAACCTCCCACTTTTCCACGATCCGCGTCTGCAGCTCGTTGGTGATGGGGTCGTGGAACCACAACCGATCGAAGACAAGCTCCTGGGAGCGGTTGTCAACCATCGTGGACGCAAACAGCGGGTTCAGCGTCGTGGGGAGGCTCTCTTCGTAGTAGCTGAGCGAGGCCCCCATTCCCAGGAGCGCGCCAAGCGCGAGTCCACCGGTCGTCAGGGCGGTTCTACGGGACATCAGGAGATCTCCTCAGGACAGCAGCAAAAATCAACAGAATCAGCGGGAGTCGGCGGCGAGCAAGTGTTCATGGTGACCAAGAGCATCTGGACGCTGGGGACAGTGAACGGTGCCCGAGTGACGAGCTGTTCGGACATCGCAACACTCCTTGCCGACCCACCCGAAGGCACAGACTCAGTGCAGCGGGGTTGCCGGCGCCGAGTTGCGACCCAACCGGATGTGCAATGCGTCAAGCGGGTAACGCGCAGCAGCGAGGGCGGGGAATCGGGTCAAGTGAGAGTGAACAATGTCCTGGGCACGAAGCGGGCTGCGGTTGCCCGCATCCCAAGCCGCTGTGGACAGAAAGAATACCGGATCTCCGGCCGGACCGGTGGAGCGCTCCAGCGCATTGACGCGCAGAACGCCCGCGTCCCGATACTGGCCCGCAGCGTCGGCGGCGAACATGCCCGCGCGCAGGGCAGAAGCGAGGGCAAGGTCGCCGAAGGGCCGGTGAAAGTCTCGCTCGACGCCCGCGGTCTGCGCCATCGTGTGCATCAGCTGGGCACGAAGCTGCGCGGCGCGATCAATCACCACGTCCACATCCACCTTGCCATCGGCCACGGCTGGCGCGAGCGTCGCCGCGAGGATGCTGGTGGTGGCGTGGGCGGACACGGCGTCGAGACCATCATTGCGCAGCGCGGCGAGAAAGACCACGTCGCCGGCACTCAGGGCAAATCCGCCAAACAGCCAGCCGTCATCCACCGAAGGCACGGCTTGCACGGGGCGAGCCGGCGCACCCGGCAGGTCCCAGGGCGACAGCAACATGTCGACGATCACCAAGTCGGCTTCCGGCGCAGTGGTCCGGGCCGCCGCTTCGTGCCAGTCGGCGAGAACCACCAGCGCACCGATCTCTCCCATCTGGATCCCTCCCCCGTCGGTCCCGAAGGTCCAGTGGGGCAGGCCCTCGATGTTGGGCTCAGAGGCACCGGGGGGCGCCGTGGGCAGCCCTGGCAGTGGCGGCGCAGCCTTGACGGTCAGAGACGCGGCACAGTCGGGCTTCTCGGCTTCGGCTTGCCAAAACGCCAACGCCGAAGCCAGCGCAGGATCCGTCGGCGGGGGCACCTTCGCAAACGCAGCCTTGGCGGCCGGACAGTCCCGAACGACGGCGTTCGCGACCCCGACCATGTAGTCGATGGACGCCGGATCTTCGGGCTGACGATCCGTGCCATAGACATGGCGGGTCGCGTTGGCGCCCATCATCGCCGCTTGGCGATACAGCGCAGCGAGGTCGATGTGGACGCGGGCAAGCCCGATCCCATTGACCGGCGGCGAGGCCTCAAAGGCGGCCAGCGCCTCATGGTGCTGGCGCATGAACAGCGTCGCCCAGCCACCGTTCTGTTCAAACGGCGCCCGCGCCAAGTCATCGGCCATCCGGATCTGCCACGAGCCTTCCAACAACGGAGCGGGCACCACCGATGCCGCAGCGGCCGCTGGAGCGGTCCCCTCATCATCGGTGTTCAAGCAGCCCGACCCACCCATGGCCAGTCCAAGCACACCCACGGAGAGCCACGCCCCCCAGCAGCGAGAGAGAGTATTCATCCCTCGCAGAAATCCTTGTTTCCGGCCGCGGAAACACAGAGTGCCATCGGCGACTGGGTGCTCTGCTGTGAGGCCCGTGCGTAGTCCAGCCACTCGCGGGAGTAGTCCTTGGCGAGGCCGCGATACTGCTCCGACTTCTGCTTGGACGCGTCGTCATTGGACTTGACGTAGGCCGCCGAAGCGCCCTCCCACAGCTTGTTCGCCGCCTGGGCACGCAGCTTGTAGAGCCCGTAGACGTTCTTCTTGTACTGCGCGCCGGTCCACGATTGCTTGTTTTCGAGCGCGTAGTCGGCCCAGCGGATGACCGAATTGGCCTTGCCGGCACCCCCACGACTCAGGTGGATCGCGTACTTGAAGCACATGTTGGGGTCAGAGCGGTCGATGCTCGTGAGGTGCCGCTTCATCAGCGTTTCCCACGCCTTCTTGTCGCCTCGGGCTTCGGCGTCCATGATCAACACCAAGCTGACCTTCTTCTTGGCGGTTTGCTGGCTCTCGCTGGCGATGCGCCGATCAAGGCACGAGCGCTGTCCGGCAGTGAGCTGGCCCATCATCGCGGGAGCCTCCAGCGCGAACAGGTCGTCACACCCGGCCGGCTCGGCGACCGGAGGGGGCGGCGGCGGGGGCGGGGGCGTCACCACCGCGACAGGCTCCGGCTCGGGCTCGGGAACCGGCGGCGGGGGTGGCGGAGCGGGGGGCTCCGGCTCGGGCTCGGGCTCGGCGACAGGTGGCGGCGGTGGGGGTGGGGGTGGCGCGGCAGGCTCTTCAGCCTCGACCCTGGCGGTACTCGGCGCAGCGTTCGGGTTGGTCCGGGCCTCGCGGTCCGTGCCGTAGTCGTCATTGGAAGCGGTGGGCACAGGGACCGGCGGCGGCGGCGGGGCACTGCGCTCTTCCCGTTCTTCACGCCGTTCCGAGGGCACCGGCACCGGAGGCGGCGGCGGTGCGCTGCGCTCTTCACGGTCCTCACGCTCGACCCGTTCCTGACGCTCGGGCACCGGAGCAGGAGGGGTGCGCCGCTCTTCGGGCTCGTCGTCTTCCCCGGCGTCGGCGAGGCTGGGCTCACCGCCGTACTCCGACAGCTCGGAGAACGGGCTCGACGTGGGGAGCGACTCGAACTCGAAGAAGCCGAAGCGCATGTCGGAGGGATGGGGCCGCCGAGCGCTGTCGAAGACCATGCCCGGCGTCACTACCGTGCCATCGACCACACAGCCCGCCCAGCCGTCGGGGCAGGGCAGTGCCGGGAAGGCCGCGTCAAAGTCGGCCCAGCTGCTGGCCGCGAGAGCCAGGCTGGAGATGCCACCCAATCCGGCCAAGAGGCCCAGGGCTCGCAGGACTTGCTTCACGCTCACTCTCCTGGCGCCGCAGTTGCGGCGAGATCGACTGCTGACCCGCGCTTGACGGGCCATCTGAACACAAAACCGGACCCGTCAGTTGGCGGGGCCGGCACCGCCTTGGTCCCGTGGCCGGTCCCGGCCAAACTGGATCAGGGGCTCTTCGATGTCTTCGACATCCATCGCGAGCACTTCGAGCTGAACCTCGGCGAGGTTCTTCCGCTTGCGAATGTCGTACTTGATAATCTTGGTCATGTAGCCCGGCGCGGAGATCTCCAGCTGCACGGACATGCCGGGCACAAAGATCAGCTCGCTGCCGTCGGGCAGGTACAGTGTGGACGCCGTCCACTCACCCGTGACCGAGTTGACCCGACGCCGGTCGGCTTCTTCGGGGTGCCGGACCACGGCCGTGGGGATGGGCTCACCTTCCATGGTCATCACCTTGATGCGGACTTCCACACCCTCGGTCTTGTCCTTCTTGGCCAAGGCGGGGCTAGCGGTCAACAGGCCGAGGCCCACGACACTGGTGAAGATTGCGATGGTCTTTCGGAGTCCAGACATGACTCAGCCTCCTGCAAGGTAGGAACCGTAGATGCCCTTGGGCGCCGACTCTCGGGCCGCTGACATGTCGCCGGTCTCGGCGAGCGCGCGTGCTGCCGCGTTCGACACGTAGGGGCCCGCGAGTGTCCTCGCAGCGTCCGGATTCTCACCTGCAATCAAATACGCCGCTGTTGCACGGGCGTCCGCGAGGCCATCCTCCGGCGCGACGCCATCGAGCTTGCTCAGCAGATCAACGCACTCGTCCGCCGCGCCAGCTGCACAGTGCACGATGGCTTGGGTCGCCACCTTGCGCCACTGCTGACCTTCGGGGGGGAACACCATCGCGTCGAGCAAGCCCTGGGCGATGTCCACTTCCCGCACCGAAGCAGCCCGGCCCGCCCAGAGCAGAAGCTGCTCCAGTCGGTCGTCCTGGTCTTCCGGCAAGTTCCGCACCAGCTCTTCGGCCGACTTGACGGCGATCTTCCGCTCACCCAGTGCCCAGAGCGCCTGGGCCTCTGAGAGCAGCGCCACGAGGGGTTCTTCGCTGTCAATCAGGTCGATGTAGGCCGAGGCCGAGCTCGCCACCGCCCCGCCGCCCGCCTTCGCTTGAGACAACAAGTCGCGCGCGTCTTCGCGCTCCCCGTCCGCGAGTGCCACCTCACCGGCGAGCAGCAGCCCCTGGGGCATCGCACTGGCCTTGCCGAGGGTGGCCACCGCGTCGAGGTCACCGGCATCCAGGGCAACCAGAGCCCGGCGCATCTTGATCTCGGGGAGGCGCTCACCGGCCCCCTCTTCAACAGAGGCCAGCGCAGCGTCCGCGTCGGCATGGCGCCCCTGAAGCAGGAACGCGTAGGCCGCACCGGAGGCAGCATCCACGTCACCGGCGTAGTCCACGCCGGCTTGTTGGTAGGCCGCCGCAGCACCGGGGAGGTCGCCGCTCTTGAGGGAGGCCTCGGCCGCAGCCACGGCCTCGGCGCCACCGCCACCAATGAGGCCCTGGATCATGTCGCAGCCAGACAGCAAGCCCACAAGGCCGATGGCGACAAAAGGACCGGCGCCGCGGGTTGAGCGAAAGAACATCAGGGATACCTCAGACGGAGCATCGAGGATGGGAGAGAGAGCTCGACCGGGGGGCGTGGCAGCACCAGCTCACCCCAGCCTGTCCACGAGGACCCGGCGCCACCCATCGCAATGCGACGAAGTGTGAGCAGGGCGACCGGACAACACGCGCCATCCTGCCACGAGCGGACAAGTGAACGAAGCCAGAGGTCCCCGCTTACACCGTGGCCCCACTCTTCGTCCAATCCGTCCAGCAAGCCCACACGACCGCATGGCGCGCCGCCCGCAGCCGGCCGCAGGGAACCCACCTGCACCCACCGTTCGCTGGGCGGCCCGCGGCGCACCGGCCGAAGCACGGCCCCAAGATCGGCGCCGCCGTCCCCGCTTCCACGCGCATTTGGCGATCGGTGGCCCTCCCAACGGATAGGCTGGCCTCCCCTTCTGCTCGGTGCCCGGAGCTTCGCACATGACCGCCCTCATCCCGCTCCTGCTCGCATCGGTGTCCAGCACCGCAGCCGCCGCAAACCGGACCGTCGGGGCGGGCGCCAGCTACGACCACTCGACCATCCAAGCGGCGATCAACGCGTCCAGCAACGGCGACCGGGTCATCATCGCTTCGGGAACTTGGTCGGAGGCACTCGACACGAAGGGGCGCAACCTCACCTTGACCGCCGCATCGGGCGCAACGGTCACCATTCAGGCCCCGTCCTCCACCGCGCTGAGCATCACCCGTGGCGAGACGGTCACCGTCACTGACCTGCGCTTCGCCAACAGCGACCAAGGCATCGAAGTGCGCGGCAGCACGCTGTTCTTGACCGACAGCACCGTCGCCAACAACTCGGGCCTTGTGGCCGGGGCCGGCCTGGGCATCTTCGAGGGGAGCACCGCCATTGTTCAAGGCTGCACCATCTCGGACAACACCGCAGAGGGCGGCTTCGACGGGGGCGGGCTGAACGTCGACTCCAGCACCATTGAGATCGCGGACACCGACATTCTCGACAACAACGGGGACCGCGGCGGCGGCATGTTGGCGAACCTGTCGGACGTGACCCTCGACCAAGTCACCTTTCGTCGCAATGCGGCACAGAGCCAAGGTGGCGCGATTCGCTTGGGCGACCAGTCCTCCCTCGACGCCATCGACGTCACGATGACCGACAATGTCGCGGGCACCCGGGGCGGCGGCATCGCCAGCTACCTCTCCGACACCACCTGGCTCCGGGCCTCCATCGAGAACAACGCGGCAGGCACGGCAGGCGGCGGCTTGGCCTTCGATGGTGTCGCCACCAGCGGATCCACCTTCACAGGGGACGTCATCGGCAACATCGCCGGGGGCTCGGGCGGGGGGCTGCTGGCCGAGGACCACCCCCTCACGATTCGAAGCTCGACCCTCAGCGACAACGAAGCCGGGGAGACCGCAAACGGCGGCGCGATCTCGGCCTATGACTCGCGGCTGTCCCTCGTGACCGTGACCCTGTCGGGCAACAGCGCCGTCGACGGCGGGGCCATCTGGCTGGAGCGCAACACCGGCACGGCCAGCCTCGTCGGCAGCGCACTCACGGTCGACGGCAACTCGGCCTCCGGCGACGGGGGGGCGTTCTGGAGCGGGGTCGCCACGAGCGTGACCAACAGTGATCTCGACAACAACACGGCCGGCTCGGACGGGGGCGCCCTGTTCATCGACAGCGCGTGGCTGACGCTCACCAACACCCGCATGGACAACAATGAGGCGGCGGCGGCGGGCGGGGCAATCATGCTCAGCGACGGATTCTTGACGTTCACCAACGTGGCGCTCACCAGCAACACCGCCCAGTACGGCGGCGGCGCCTACCTCGATGGCGGTCGCAGCGGCACCGGTACAGTCACGGGCCTCCGCGCGGACGACAACTTGGCGACGGCCGATGGGGGTGGGCTGGTCTTCACGTCCTTCGCTTCGCTGACCGCGATGGGCCTCTCCGCCGACCAAAACACCAGCGGCTCGGTGGGCGGTGGCATCCGGGTCAGCGAGGTGCGGGCGCTGTCCCTCACCGATGTGTTGGCCACCGGCAATTCTGGACGCAACGGCGGCGGGCTGCACATCGGCAGCTCCGCGGGCAACCTCACGCGCATCGCGGTGGGCGGAAACGTCGCTTCGGTCGCTGGCGGCGGGCTCCAGCTGGACGAACCCGAGGGCATCCTCACCGTGCGCAATGTGCTGGCATGGGAGAACACGAGCGCCGAGGGTGCCGGGGTCTACCTGCAGGGCGACGATCTCGGGGGCATCAACATCACCCAGCTCACGGCGGCCGGAAACCAGGGGCCAGGCATCACTCTGCAACAGTGCACCGGCTCCCGCATCCACAACTCCGTCGCCGAGGACAACACCGGTGAGGGCATTGTGGGCGATGCCGACTCCTCCACGTCGCTCTTCACTTACGTCGCTTCCTCGTCGAACACAACGGACTGGGCCGGCAGCTTCGACGACCGCATCGGGACCAACCACAACAGCACCACCGTCTGTGACTACGCCGGGCTCACGCGCAATGGCGACTGGTCCGACGACCGCGTGACCTTCTCCAGCGTCTCTCAGTGCCGAGATGCCGGCGACCGCTCCGTGACCGACATCGACGGCAGCATCAGCGACCCAGGCCACCTCGGCGGCCCGGATGCCTGGGACAACGACCTCGACGAGGACGGCGTCACCATCTCCGACGGGGACTGCGACGATGCCAACGCCGACGTCACCCCGGGGGGATCCGACACCTGGTACGACGGGGTGGACGCCGACTGTGCCGGCGACGATGACTACGACGCTGATCTCGATGGATGGCCTGTTCCGGACGACTGTGACGACGGGGATCCCAACGTCCACCCCGGTGCCGTGGACAGCACGGTGGACGGCGTGGACCAGGACTGCGACGGGGACGATGCCGGCGAAGAGCTGATCGAGTCCGACGACGATGACCCCGTGGCCGACGGCCAAGACAACGACGGGGACGGCTACAGTCAGGACATCGACTGTGACGACGCCGACCCCACCGCAAACCCCGGTTCCGCTGAGGTCTGCGACGATGGCCTCGACAACGACTGCGATGGCTACGCCGACGACTTCGACAACGACTGTGTCAACAAGGCCGATGACTGCGGCTGCACCAGTGTGCACGGCACCGCCCCCCTGACCACGCTGTTCGGCTGGGGGCTGGGACTCGCGCTGGCGATGCGCCGCCGGGTCAGCCTCCGCCCGTCTTGAGCCGCTCCACCGTCTTGGGCCCGACGCCCCCCGCCGCCCCCACCGCTTGCAGGGTGGCGTAGGGCCGGCCCCGCTCCACGGCATGCAGCTGGGTAGTGCCGATGCCGACCGCCCGGAGCTGGGCTTCGGTGGCCCCATTCGCGAACGCCAGCGTGCGGCTCGCCTCGGCCGCCGTGAACGCCACCCCATCGACGATGAGGCCCCGGGGTGCAGCTGGCGCGGCCTTCGGCGTCTCCGAAGCAGCCGGTTTCTTCCCAGCGGGCTTCTTCGCTTGGCGCTTCACCGCCGCTTGAACCGCGGTCCGCCGAGGCGTCAGGCGCTCCAAGACCGTGTCCACCCGAGCGGTCCCGCCCTCGTCGACCACATCCGCGTCCACCGTGCGGTACCCGGAAAGCTCCAGCCGCACGTGGGGCAGCACCCCGGACTCGCCCGTGATGGCGTCCGCAAAGGGTGTCTGTCCCCGGGCCTGCCCATCGACGAAGACCGTCGCCCCCGGCGGGTCCGACAGCACCACCAGCGGCAACGCCACGATCTCGGGATCCACCTCGGCCAGCGCATCAATCTGGGCGTCATCCGTGCGTGCGCTCACCTGCACTTCGGGCGCGGGGTCCCCAGGCATCAGCACGGCCGCCCCAATGCCCACCGACGCCAGCACACTGGCCAGCGCGGCCGCCATCAGGACCACCGGCACCCACCGCCGGCTGCCCCCCGAGATGGTCTGCTCGTCCCCGAGATCAACCTCGGGCACCGGCATGGACAGCACCGGCGTGGGCTCCAAGAGGGTGCGGCGCACTTGCTGCAGATCCGCCAACAAGAAGTCTGCGTTCTGGTACCGCCGGCCCGGGTCTTTCTCCATGCAGCGGCGCACGACCGCTTCCAGCACTTCTGGCACGGCCACCCCCGGCGCCCGCTCGGCCATCGGTGGGTAGGGATCGCGCACATGGGACATCGCCAGCGCCATCGCGTTGCGCGACTCAAAGGGCAGCTTGCCCGTCAGCGCCCGGTAGAGCATTACGCCCACCGCGTACAAGTCCGAGCGGGCGTCGGCTTCGAGGCCCCGCACTTGCTCGGGGGCCGCGTAGTGGGGCGTGCCCAAGAATGACCCGTCCCGCGTGATCTCCGTGACTTCCGCTTCGGCGGACTTCACCAGCCCGAAGTCCAGCAGCTTGGCCACATCCTGGAATTCGTCCCCGCTGAGGATCTGCACATTGCCCGGCTTCACATCCCGGTGGACCAGCCCAGCCTTGTGGGCGTGGCGCAGCCCCCGCACCACTTGCTCGAAGATGTCGAGGGTGCGCTCGAGCTCGATGGGGCCTTCCCGCATGATGCGCTTGAGGCTGCGGCCGTCCAACAGCTCCATTGCGATGTAGCAGAGGCCCTCTTCGGTGCGGCCGTAGTCGTGCACGGTCACCACATTGGGGTGGGCCAGGGCGCCGGCTTTGGAGGCTTCCCTGAAGAAGCGCTCGGCGTACCGCTCGTCTCCGCCCTCTTCCAGCTCAGGCCGCATGATCTTGAGGGCCACTTGGCGGTGGAGGCTGAGCTGGGTGGCCACATAGACCTGGCCAGAGCCGCCGCGCCCCAGCGGTGCGTCCACCCGGTACTTCCCGTCGATCTCCAGCCCGAGCATGGGGTCGCGGAGCTTCGACGCCGGCGCCTTGGCCACCGCCTTCGCCGCCCGCTCGGCCAGCTTTCGGTCGAGCGAAGGTGCAGTCGCCCCCGACCCCTCGTCGGGCGTCGCGGGGGGCGACACACCCGGAGGGGGTGGGGAGTGAGCCGTGTCGAGTGGCGGTCCTGACATGGCGCCATCGTACACCGCGCGCCACCGGCAACTGCGGCCAACTTGCGGCATCCTCCGATGATGCTGCCGCCACCGCCCCATGCCCGCCTGCTGTCTGTTGTCTTTGCCCTCATCCTGGGTGGCGCCGGATGTGGCCAGTACGTCTCGGCCGATGCTGCGCTTCGGGCCGGTGCAGTGCCCAGCGATGTCTCGCTCACCCCCCGCGAGGCGCTCTCCGACGCGACCAGGCTGCTCCACTATGCGCAGCAGTCGCTGTTCTCCCAGCACACAGTGGATGTGCGGTGGGGCGGCGGTGATGCCCGCCACGTGGACTATGGCGCGCTCCTCGACAGCCCCGAAGCCCAGGTCACCCTGGCCGATGCCTTGCAGAGCCTCGCGGCGGTCGATCCCCTCGCCCTCGCCAGCCCCGAGGAACGGCAAGCGTACTGGTACAACCTCTACAATGGCTGGATGGTCGCAGCGGCGTTGTCCCGGCTCCAGGACGATCCAAGCTGGCCGGGGGTGTCCGAGGATCTCTTCGTCATCTTTGACGAGACCTTCGTGGTCGCCGACGGCAGCGCACTCTCCCTGAATCAGCTTGAGCACGGTATTCTCAGAGGCGAGACCGACACGCTTTTGACCATCGAGACCACCGACCTCGCCGCCACTTGGCACGAGGCGACCTGGCCGCAAGGCACGGTCGACCCCCGGCTGCACATCGCGCTCAATTGCGCCAGCGAGGGCTGTCCCAACCTGCCGGCCGGCGCTTGGCAAGCGGCCACCCTCGACGCCGATCTCGACTTGGCCGCCACCCAGTTTGTGGACCACCCCGGCAAAGGTGCCGGTCCTGATGGCATCAGCGCCCTGTTCACATGGTACGCTGACGACTTCGCCGCATCCGGCGGCCCCGAAGGCTTCATCCAGCGGCATCGCACCGGCGGCACCGGCGGTGTCACCCTCGGCACCACCCTGCCCTACTCATGGGCGCTCAACGCCGCACCCTGAGCGCACGGCCTCGGCTCAGCCTTCCCACGGAAGCATGTGCAGCGTGTCGATCAAGCCCGCTTCCATCGCGTCGCAGGCCGCGTCAAAATTGACCCGCAGGTAGTCCCGGTCCGCCATCGTCTGGCCGTCCCCTTCCCCGAGCCCTTGGGCTTGGAGCACATCCCGAAACAAGAAGTCGTCGGGATAGATGAAGACGACGCCGTTTTCTTCGAGGATCAGCTGCTCACCCTGGGCGCCGCGAACCCAGAGCTGGTGGCGGCCATCGGTGTAGACCAGCTTGCGGTAGCGCATGAGGTTCTGCATCAGTCGGTCTCGGGGGATCTCGACCGCGACCCGACGCTCCGGCTTGGGGAGCTGAGTCCCTGCCGCGCGATCGACCATCTTCACGTAGAGCACCTTGTAGGGCGGCTCCAGCGCTTGGATGAGGGCGTGGTGGACCCGCTCCAGATCCACCGCCGCGAGGCTCACCACCAGCCGGGACATGCCCCCCTGGAGCACCTCAGGCTTGAAGAACGACGCCGGCATAAACCCGTCCGGGTTGCCTTGCTCATCCACACTCGCCGCTTTGGCCACCAGCGCATCCCCCGAGTCGCTGCGCGGGGGGATGGGCATCCGAAAGTCACGCATCTGCAGGCTCCACCGTAAAGAAGCCCGGCCCTAACCGCCCCTTCGGCCGCCTCCCAACCCTGCCGACATCCGGCCGCCGCTCACCCTGCTGCGACCCAGCCCAGCTTGATGAGCCACAGATAGAAGAACATGCGCGGCGCCCGAAGCAAGCACACCAAGAAGAACTTGTTGTAGGGCATCTTGATGCTGCCGGCCGCGTAACAAGTGACGCTAAACGGCATCGGCGAGATGGCCCCCACCGCCAAGGCCAGTGTGCCGTATTGCCGCACCAGCGCGTGCACCGAGGCCCCCCGTCCGGTGAGGTAGCGGCGCACCGGGCCCCGGTCCGCTGCCCAGCGAGACCCCGCCCAGGCCAAGGTGCCGCCGAGGACACTGCCCAGCGTGGAGGTCGCGCCGATGGCCCAGAAGTCTCGCCCGGCGATGTAGGCAAAGCCCATGAACACGTCGGTCGGCACCGGCTGGGGCACCATGTCCAGCATCGTGGCGGCGATGAACAGGCCCGGCAGGCCCGTCATGCCCACGTACCAAGCCGCAAATTCCGTAGTCGGTTCTCTGAGCAAAACCCCGGAAACACCCAGCATCACCAGCAAGATCAACACCCCGACGGAAAACCGCACCAACAAGGCGCGGATCTCAAAGTCAGCCACCGGGGAGTCCGGCGAGTGCAGCTCAGCACCGTCAGTCATCGCTCGGGCATCCAGTCGGGGCGGAGATGGCGCAGCGCCCTACTCGACCGCAGCAGGGGGTTGTTCGGCCAGGACACGCTTCATCATGCGGTGGTCGATGCCGGCATCATCGAAGACCGGACCGAAGGCCGCATAGCCCAGTCCTTCGTAGAAGCCGAGGGCGCTGAGCTGGGCACCCAAGCGAACTTCGAGGCGGCCCCGGTCCCGAGAGATCTCTTCGAGCGCCCGCATCATTGCACGGCCCAGTCCTTGGCCCCGTCGATGCTGGGCCACGGCCACACGCTCCGCCTTGCTGTAGGCGACGTCGTCGGGAAGTCGCAGCCGTGCGGTGCCCACATCGACCCCGTCCACGCTCAGGAGCACGTGGGCGCACTCCGCATCCCGGCCGTCGATCTCTTCAGCTTCCGGCACGGACTGTTCCACTATGAAGACCGCCCGGCGCAGGCCATGACAGCGCACCAGGCGGGCATCGGTCCCCGGAAACGCGGAGATCTGGATCTTGGGGGCGGGATCAGTCATCACACTCATACACAAACTGGCTGTTGCCGATCTTCACCCGGTCCCCTTCCCGCAGCGGGCGTCGGGAGGGCAGCTTTTCGTCGTTCACGGTCACCGCACCCCACCACTTGTTGCGGCGCAGCGTGTGTTGTTTGCCGTCCCACATCACCTCGGCCACCACGCCCCAGGTGAACCAGCCCTGGGTCTCGACCATTCCGGCAGTGCCGAAGGTGAGCGGCCGATCTTCGGGAAACCAGAAGCGACGGCGGTTGTCGGCCACCACCACCTTTGCATTCTCGACAAGGTGACTGTCTTCTTGGAGCTTGCGCAGCGTGTTGATGTCCATCGCAAAGGTCGATGCACCGTCATCCGCCATCACCCCGCCCGGCTCGTACTCGCTCAGGTACTCGACAAAGCGGCCCTTGTAGAACCGATCGGCACGGGCGTCGCCCAGGTAGATCACACTGAACTTGCCGATCTGGATCTCGTCGCCAGACTTGAGCGGCGCCTGGTCCACCTTGGTGCCATTGACCAGAATTCCCGATGACGAGTCCATGTCTTCGATGTTGACGCCTTGGCGCCCCACCAACACCCGCGCGTGGACCCGGCTGACCGACACATTGGGCAGCACCAGCTGGCACTCATCCGCCCCGCGCCCGACGAGCGTCTCGCCTTCTGGCAGCTCGAAGCGTTGGTTCTTGGTGAGCGTGGACTTGACGATCAGCCGAGGCATTGCGGTCTCCGCGGTCTCCCGCCCCGGGCGGCTAACCGGATCGGTGCGTGTCCGGCCGACCTTCCCGCACGGGATTGCCTACACCCAAGGCGGGCACGCGCCGAAAGGCGGAACGACTCCCGACACCCTGCCTGACCTGGCGGGCGCCGGCCCCCTCCCCTGTGGCACAGGCTGCCCGATGTCCGTGTTTGATGCCCCCCCCGCCCTGTCCCCTGGACGCCCGCCGGACGGCCCAGATCCAGCGGCCGACCGGGCGGACCCTGTCGCATCGGAGCCACCGTTCGAGGACCTCCAGACCGTGAGCTTCCACCGGAGCAACGAGCCCCAAGATACCTCATGGATCGAAGTTCTCGAACAGATCTCAGGGCCTGGCGCACCCCGGAAATTCCCGCTGGCGCCCCGGTCGGGTGCCGGTCCTTGGCTGGTGGGTCGCTCCCCCGACGCGGCCGTGCACGTGCGATCCACGCGCGTCTCCCGCTCCCACTTTGTGATCGAGCGGGTGGGCCCCCAGGTGCGGGTCCGGAACCTGTCGGAGCCCCACGGCACCCACCTCAACGGCGTGCGCATCCACAGCGCTGACCTCCGCGATCAGGACCAGCTCTGTGCCGGCGACGCAGTTTTTTTGTTCCGCCGGACGGGCACATGAGCCTGTTCGTCAAGTTCTGGGGTGTGCGGGGCTCGATCCCCGTGCCGGGCATCACCACCCGCCGCTACGGCGGAAACACCGCGTGCGTGGAGGTCCGCAGCGCACGCTCTCGGTTTGTCCTCGACGCGGGCACCGGCATCCGAGAGCTGGGCATCGCCATGGCCGCAGAAGCCGGGCCCCAGCGGGTGCACCTGCTCATCAGCCACGCGCACTGGGACCACATCCAGGGCTTTCCGTTCTTCTCGCCCGCCTACGAGGCCCGGTCCCAGATCCACGTCTACGGGGTCGAGCCCGGCGACGATCGAATGCACCGCTTGCTGTCGGGCCAGATGCACTCCAGCTACTTCCCCGTGCAGTTCTCGGACCTCGCGGGCGCCATTGTCGCGGCCGACCTCAGCGGCGGCCAGTGCACCATCGACGACGTCGACGTGCGCGCGCTTCCCGTGTTCCACCCGGGCGGCTGCCTCAGCTTCCGGCTCTCCCAGGGCACGAGCTCCGTGGTCTATGCCACCGACAACGAGCTGGATCAGGTCCTGGTCAATCCCGAGCTCGCTGCCGGCACATCTGGCGGGCCCCTCAGACGCCTTCCCGATGCCCTTGTGGACTTTGCGGCGGGTGCAAGCTTGCTCATCGCCGATGGCCAATACACGGATCTCGGCTACACCAACCACCGAGGCTGGGGCCACTCCCGCGCGACCACTGCCGTCGACTTTGCCGTTCAGGCGGGCGTTCCCAAGCTCGCCATCTTCCACCACGACCCGATGCAGACCGATGCAGAGGTCGAAGAGAAGATCGACGCTTGCCGCCAGCGGGTCGTCGAGTTGGACGCCCAGCTGGAGGTCTTCGCGGCCCGAGAAGGCGTGGAGCTTCGGCTCGACTGAGCCGGATGGGCTGCGATCCAGTCACCTTGCGCCCCGCGGCCGGCGTTGTGCTAGGCTTGGGTCTTGCCGACGGAGGCCCCGGTCATGCCCCCCCAGTCCCCGGTCCCCGCAGCCCCCGTCGTCGAGGCGTCGTCTGCACGCACCGCAGCGTTTGCCGCTCGGCTCAAGACCCTGCGCACGGACCACCGCAATGTTGCGTTGCCAGGGCTGATTGCGGCCTACATCGGCGTCGCCCTGCTGCTCATCTCGCCGGCGGTGCTGTCCCCGTGGCACTTGCTGTGGACCTTGCCGTTGATGGGCATTCTGCAGTATCGCATCGTCATCTCCGGCCACGAGGCCGTGCACCAAACCCTCGTCTGGCCTCGTGCCCTCAATGAAGCCTTGGGTGTGTTTGGACAAGCCTTGGTTGGCGTTAACTTCGCCGCATACCGCATCCAACACATGGACCACCACAAAGTCCGCACCCGCGCCGATGATCCCGATGGTCACATCTATGGCTGGGTGGTGGAGGCCGCCCCCGGGGCCCGTCGACTCGCTGTTCTGTTGTTCGGGACGTTTGTTGAGATCGTGATCAAGATCTACCAAAAGGGCACCGGCGGCATCGGCAACAAAGACACCCACTCCGCCACGGTCTCGTCGGCCAAGCGGCGGCACACCTTGTACGTGATCGGCGCTCAGCTCAGCCTCATCGCGATCTGTTGGGCGACCACCGGGTGGTTCTGGGGCTACCTCGTGATGTGGATAGCGCCCCTCTTCATTGTGGCGGTGTTCCTCAACCGATGCCGCATTGTTGTGGAGCATGGGCTCGCCCAGCTCATCGCCCAACGTCTGCCCGGCGGCTTCCAGGAATTCGGTGGGCTGCGCATTCCCACCGTCGACATTGTGCCCCATCCCGTCGAAGGGTGGTTGTTCGCGCCCTTCCGTTTCAACTACCACTGCTGCCACCACCTGTTCATGGCCGTGCCACACTACAACCTGCCCGCGCTGCGCGACCTGCTCCGTGAGCACCAATACAGCGGCTACCACGAGGTTCACGGCAGCTACTTGCAAGCGCTCGTCCGCTGCATTCAGGACGACACAACAGCGTCGCCGGCTGCACCGGCACAATCCCGCTAAGGCCGACCGAGACGACCATCTTGCGCCCGCCGCACGGTCACCTCTCTACGCCTGTTGCCCTGGAATGTCCTGATGCTCGGACTTGTCGCCGCGCTCTCTGCACTTGCTCTGCCCGCCCTTGCACAGCCCGCCCCCACCGAGCCAGCCACGACCGAGCCCCGGCCTGCCCAGAGCGGAACCGACCTGGACGCCGCCAACCTGGGGGCCACCGACGCGCAGGACCCTCCCGAAGTGCGGGATCCCAGCGGCACGCTGCGCATCGTCTACACGGGTGGACTGGGGGGGATTGGCTCGGGCAGCAGCCGCTTCTCGATTCTCGGGGCCCTTCGCGGGGCGGCCCTGCGCACCGGCCAAGCGTTTGTTGAGCCACAGATCGACCACGGCACCCTCGCCAAGCGGGGCCACATCTTGCGGGTCGACGGCAAGATTGCGCCACTGCTCGACTTTCTCAACGCCGGTGGGGTCGAGTGCGGCGCACCGACCCCCGCGTGGGCGCTCGCAGATGTCACCGACGTTGTGTTGTTCGACACCGCACCCACCGAGAACCACGCGAAGATGCTGGAGGCCTTGAGCTCCCCGCACATCGACATGGAGCGGCGCACCTGCACCAGCGCTGGCGGCGGCGAAGCCACCCTGTGGAGCCCGGCGGGACAGCCCCTTCCCAAGGACTTCTCGCCCCGCACCTGGGAGTTCCGCCGGGCCCTCACCAACGATGACTTGACCATCGTGAGCCGTCCCGTCGACGAGGCCAGCCGCCGGGTCCACCGCACCGCGGCCCTGATGAAGGCGCGGTCGGGCTCACCCACGCTATACGTCGACGCGGGCTCCTTCGTGGACGGCGCGTCCAGTGTGCAAGGTGGCGCACTGTCGCTGCATCGTGCGCTCGGCTTCGACACCCTCCAGCGGTTGGCCCCCAGCGTGCTGGTCCCCGGTGACACCGAGCTGGTCGCGGGCGCCAACCAGTTCTTCCAGGACATCGCCGGCCGGGACCTCCCGTACATTGCGACCAACTGGCGCGTTGAAGGGGACGCGACCGGACTGGAGCTGCCGCCGTACCGCATCGTCGAGGCCGAGACGGCGGGCGGCACCGTGCGGGTGGGCTTCGTGGGGATCCTGTCCCCCAGCCTCATCGCGAGCGCCCCCCAGCTGGCTGTGGATGGCGTGGCCATCACCGATCCCATCACCAGCGTGCAACCCATCATCGACGACTTGTACGAGCTGGATCCCCCGGTGGACCTGATCGTGGCGCTGACCACCGCGCCCGGGCCCGAGCTGTCCGAGCTTCGCCGAAAGCTACGTGGCGTCGACATTCTCATCGGTGACCCGACCTTCGCCACCCTGCGTGTGGAGCGCCGAGAGGCCGATCTGCGCCAGCTCCCCTCGGATGCCAAGGGCGCACCGCTCACGGCACCGATGGACGGCTTGGCCACGCTCGACATCCTGCTCAAGGGCCAACCCCTGCGGCCCACCACCCTCGGCATCGAAGCCGTGCACCTCTTCGATGATGCCCCCCGCGACCCCACGGTGGGCGGGGCGGTGATGGACACCCGCCTCCAGGTCTACCCGCCGCTGGACCGCCCGCTGCTCGGGCCCCCTGTCGCATCCCAGACCTGGTCGGAAGCCGACTGGAACACGCTGGTGTGCGAGGCCGTGCGCCAACAGACCGATGCGGACGTGGTCCTGCTGCGGGAGCTGCCCCCGCCCCCACGCTTCCCCGGCACCGCGTCCGCGCTGAGTGTGGTCGACAGCCTCGCGCTGCTCGACACCCTCGAAGTGCACCAGCTGCCCGGCACCAACATGCAGCGCCTCGCCGACCGCGCGGGCTCCATCCCCGTGGTCTGTGGCGTCACCCCCGGCGCCCGGCTGTGGAAGGTGGGCCAGCGCTGGCTCGACATCGACCGCAGCTACCGGGTGGTCACCACCGGCGTCACCGTGAAGGGCACCCCCGCGGGCGACATCCTCGCTGGGCTGCGGTCCACCCGCGTCCTCGACAAGCCGGGCGTGAAGCCGGTCCTGCGCCCTGACGGCACGCCGATGACCTTGCACGACGCCGCGATGGGCCGACTGAACACCCTCGCCGCCGACGGCAAGGTGGTCGACAGCGCCGACATCATCATGAAGGAGACCCCGGCCCTCATGCAGCCCCTGTGGCTGCTGCGGCTGCGGCAGATCTCGCTGTCCACCGAGACCTTCCAGGGCACCGACAACGACAGCTACGCATCGGTCCCCGAGACCCTGGTGACCAGCCCGTCGAGCTTCACCTTTGGCACCGTGGGTGACCTCGCGCTTGAGTATACGAGCGCGCGACTGTGGACCGACATGCGCTTCCGCACTGCATTCACGCAGCTCTCCATCGACGCAGAGGACCCCGAAGAGACCGCCGATGACTGGGTCCTGTCGACGTCGTGGGCCTTGCCCGGCGCGGCCATCCCGATGGACACCAAGTTCCAAGTGATGCCGTTTACCGAGCTCGCCTACGACAGCGACTACACCCCCGTGGAGCTGGAAGACGGCACCTTGTCCACCCACCAGGCCGACCTCTCGCTGACCCTCGGCATGTCCGCCCTCCGCACCGGCCCCATCCGTGCCCTCCGCGCGGGCGGCTTTGCCAACCGGGACATGGCGCGGCTGTCCGACAAGCCCATGGAGTACGGCGGAAAGCTCGACTGGGAGACCTATCAGTCCATCGGCTCGGCGGTGGTCTGGACCACCTACGGCTCGGTGCAGCTCTGGGCGAACACCCCCGATGATGACGAGAGCGACCTGCGGCTGCGCGGGTTTGCAGAGACGCGGTTCTCCCTTCCGTTGGCCCGCTGGTTGAACATCTCAACCTATGGACAGGGCCTGCTGGTGAAGGGCCGGGTGCCCACCACCGATGAGTACGGCGGCACGTGGCTGGTCGGCGCGAGCTTCGATGCTGTGGGCGCCTTCAGGCTGTAGGCCCGCGCGGCGAGCTCCCCTTCAGCGGCCTTCGTTGGAGGGGATGTCATTGCCGATCTTCACGCCCACCATCAGCTGAAACGGGGCGGCCGGACGGGCCCCGACAGGCCGCCAGGACGTCAGCGTGGTCTCGCTGGTGAGGTTGGTCGCGGTCGTGTAGAGCAACAGCCAGTCGGTGGCCCGCACCCGCGCGGATGCGTCGAGCATCACCAGCGCCGGGATGTCGGTGCTGGACGCCGGGAAGAGACCGGCCTGGTCCAGCATGCCTCCCCGGGCCGACACACTCATCCCCAGGTCGAACCGGGGGTGGGCGAGCACCACTTGAGCGTTGCCTTGCTGGCGGGGCAGGTAGGGCAGAAAGTCCCCGCGCAGCACCTCGCCGAACTGGGGAAAGTCCGACTCAAAGGTGGACAGGAACTGGGCCTGGGTGGCCGTCCAGGTCGCCGACACCGGCATCGAGAATGCCCCGGGCAGCAGGATGGTCACCGCGCCCACCGCTTCGAGGCCAACGATGCGGGCGGCCCCCCCGTTGAACTGTCCGTCGAGGCTGGACCCATCACAGCCACCCGAGAAGGTGCAGGCCCCGACGATGTTGCGGTACTGGTTGTAGAACCCGACCAGCTCGATGCGACCGGCAGCCCCCGCAGCACGAAGGCCCGCCTCGGAATTCCAGCTCAGCTCGGGCTGCACGTCTTCGGCCGCACCGGGGGAGACCGGCGAGAAGCCCCGGTAGGTGCCCACAAAGCCGTCGAGCCAGCGGGTCAGCTCGACCAGTGTGCCGACGCCGGGCAAGACTGTCGTGCGGGTCGCCGGCGGCACCCCGGCTTCGCCCACGTCTTTGCGGTCGGTGTGGACCACCTCCACCCGTCCCCCCGGCAGGATGTGCACCCGGCCGATGCCCAGGTCTTCGTGGGCATGCACCGCGAGGGCACGGGCTTCTGCGTCGCTGTCGGTGGTGGTCACCGTGTCGACCGTGCGGTCCTGGGCGAGGCTGCCCCCGGTCATGTCAAACGCGTCTTCGGTGTGCAGTCGGTAGACGTCGTCCCCCTGCAGCCGTATGCCCGTCTCGAAGACACTCTCGAGCTTGCCCTCCCGGTGGGTCCAGCGCAGGTCGGACTGGATTCCGTACGAATTGAAGCGCCGGTCGTTGACGCCGATCCAGAGCTGCTGGTCGGCGTTTGTCGTGTCGGCCTCGCCTCTGAGAATACCCATGTAGAGGGCACCCTGGCCGGTGCTGGGGTCGTCTTGGAGCAGCGCGTGGGTGTCGATGTTGCTGCCAAAGTGGTTGAACTTGCGCCACTGCCGAGAGAAGTAGTGGTGGTAGGCCACCGTGCGCATCTGCACCCCGTCCGCCAGCCGCGTGGACCACGCCAGCTCGGCTTGGGTGCGCTGCCAGTCCATCAGGCCCAGGGCGGACGCCGCATAGCGTCGGTAGGGCGTGCGCTCGATGTCGCCGGTGCTCAGACCCAGGTAGGTCTCATTGGACGTCTCGCGGGCGTAGCCAAGCTTGAGCTGAAGCGCGTGCTGGTCGCCCAAGCGCACGCCTGACTTCAGCATGAATTCCGAGCGTCCAAAGCCGGTGGCGCCGCCGCCGTCCAGCTCCTTGAAGCCATTGCTGCGCAGGTGCACGCCCTCGACCACCACACCTGCGGTCTCATTGCCGACACCCGCGTAGCCATGGCCCTTGAAGGTCCCCCGCATGCCGCCGGCCACGTCGATTCGCGCGACGGTCTCGGTGGGCACCGGTCGGGTGAGCAGGTTGATGGCACCGCCCACCGTCTGGGGTCCGTGGCGGGTGGCGGCCGGTCCCTTGAACACCTCCAGCCCCACCAGCCGGGTCGACATCGGGAAGTAGTAGGCCGCGGGGGCGGCGTAGGGTGCCGGGGCCAGCAGCACCCCGTCCTCCATCAACGTCACCTTGGCCGACCGGTCGCTGTTCGCCCCCCGAATGCCAATGTTGGGCCGCAGCCCAAAGCCGTCCTCGCCGCGGGTGCTCACGCCGGCCACGCTCGTGTTGAGAATACGCTCCACGTCATCATACTCGAACTGTTCCAACACCGCCTCGTCCACGGTCTGGGCCGAGCCCGCCACCCTCGGCGTGCCCAGCTCATCGGTCACGATGATCTCGATGCCGATGTCGTCCTTGACAATCTTGTCGTCGTCGGCCCGAGCCGCGTTGGGCCACAGGGACAGCACCAACACCCCGCACACACCCATGCCGGAGCGGTGGCCGCCCCACACATCGCGGACGGGCCCAAACCAAGCGCTCAGCAGGGTGTCGTCGTGGTTGCGCTCGGCGGCGGGCACCCCGAAGGTCGGCGGAGGGGTCGATGCGACACGCAGGGTGCCGAGGGCGCGGTCCCACACCGCAAGCCAGGTGCCAAAGTTCACGTCATGGTCCTGTGGTTCAACACTGTGGTGCAGCTGGTGCTGGGCCGGGCTGAGCAACCACCGCTCCACCGGTTCCGGAAACCGAAGCCAGATGGCCGAGTGGCGCAGGTTGCCGAAGAGCACGTTGAGCACGAGGCCCACGGCGGGCACCCCGAGCAGCTCGATGGGGGTCGCTTGGCCGCGAAAGGCCCAGTAGAACAGGCCCGTCACCGAGCCCGTGACCACTGCACCCCGCACTTGGTACAGGGCCGACTCCACCGGATGGATTCGGTGAAAAGTGAGTGGCGTCAGCAGCTCAGCCGAGTGGTGGACCTGATGGAACGCCCAGAGCACGCGGGAGCGATGCATCCACCAGTGAACCCCAAACCGGCTCAGGTCCCAGCACACAAAGAGCACGAGGGAGTAGGTCGCAGACAGCGCCCACAGGGGCATTGTCACGGGCTCTGGGGCGCCGACGACCCGGTCAGCCCAGCGCACACCGTGGGTGGCGAGGGTGTAGGCCAAGGTCAGCCCGCCGAGGCCCCAGACCGCCGTGAGGAGCTGGCGGCTGAGGTAGAGCTGGAGGTCAAGCCGGGTGCTGGGATGGTGCAACACCAGCTTGATCCGGTCCTTGAGGCCCGCGCCATCTGGCGCCCGCATCCAGTGCACCCCAGCGACGGCGAGCGCCACCAACAGGGCCACCCACCACGTCCGGCTGAGCGGGCTGGTGAACGGCTCCAGGAGCACAGCCCAGAGTTGGGAAAGGCCATCAGCCGGCACGGGCCACCTCATCTTGGCGCGCCGGTCCTGGCCACCAAGCAAACACAATCCAGCACAAGCGCACGCTGGCCGACTCGACACCATGCCGAGGCGACCCGGCCCAAGTCAGTCGTTGTCTCCAGCCGCCTCATCGGGGATGTCGAGGGACAGCACCGTCGCGAGGTCGCCCTTGAGGGCATCGGTGATCTCGCGCACCGCTTTGTGGAGGGCCACGAGTGCGTCGAGGTCGTCCACAAGCGCAGCGTCGATGGGCATCGACAAGTCATCGGCGAGCACGATGGCGTGGTCAACATCCGCCAGCAACGACACCGACAGGTCCCCATGGCCCAGCTCGTCGAGCAGGTCGTCGAGGCCCACTCCTTCGCCGCCCGTGAAGACCAACCGGAAGCCCCGGAGGTTGGCCGCCACCGCCGCAGTGGAGAGCTGGGAGAACGGCAGCTCGACATCCTCCGCACACGTCTCGGCCGCACAGTCGACCAACCCGAGGGGGTGGGCCAGCTTCTCGTCCTTGGTCACCGACTCCAGGTAGAACAGGCCCCGGTAGACGGCGTTGATGCCGGCCGCTTCGCTGCCGAGGGGACCGTCCGTGCCCAAGGCAAGCTGGCCCCCCAGGTCGTCGCCAGCGGGGTCCCAGGCCTGGATCAACGCCCCGTTGGTGGCCTGCACCCGGGCAACGATGGCTCGAGCAAGGCCAGCCCGGCGGGACGCGACCCCATCGGCACCCAAGGCGTCCCAGCTGCCATCGGCATTGATGTCGATCTGGTTGGGGCAGGCGTTGTCGGCGCCGGCGTAGAGCATGTACTCCAGGGCATCGAGCCCATAGGCGTCCACGAGGTTGTTCTCGAAGAACGAAGCGCTCTCCCAGCCCCCCTCCACCGAGACCTGGTCGACCCGGCAAGGGTTGACGCTCGGCCAGGAATAGACCTCGTCGCGCAGATCCTCGCCAATGGGCGACGTCAGCGACGACGCGGCTGGCCCGACCTGCATCAGCTCCAGCTCCTCCCACACCAGCATCGCTTCGGCAAAGGCCAGGTCCACCGCGTCACCCTGGGCGCTCGTGGTGCCGTCCCAGCCACTCACGGCTGCGTCGAGGTTGGACAGCCCGGCAGCAAACCGCACCAGGGTGGGGCTGATGACGTCGGCACCCAGGGACTTCAGCAACGACGGCGCCGCTTCGGTGTCGAGCCAGTCGTCCGTCTTGGCGGTGTCGGGCTCAATGGCACAGCCGGTGGGCTGCAACACGACAATGCCCGTCATCAGGGCAATCACACCCCATGACGCGGCACCGGAGAAGTGTGGGGTGCTACCAGCCACCGGTGCCCCCGTCGTCGCCAACGTTGGCCGCATCAAACCCGTAGCTGGCGGCCAACATCGCCCGAGCTTCGAGCAGTGCCTCCACCCGCGCCTCCCGTTCCAGGGGCGACGCGTCGAGGGACAGCGGGCCCATGCCGATGAGCTGGTGGAGGGCCAGGAAGTCCTCATCGCTCAGCGGCGAGCGGCGGTTGAACTGCAGGCTCAGGGCGAGACCCTTCAGCTCCGACCAGTGGCGGGCGTGGGCACCGAAGCTGTAGTCCTCCGTGCCCGCCACCCCTTGGTCTCGAAGCACCGCGTTGATGCTCGACACGGCCGATGCCGCGATGCTGGCCTCCCACGCCGTCAGCGCCTGATCCCGCCAGCCCTTGAGCGCGTCGAGCTCTTCAGGGGTGAGCTCCGCGCCGGCTGTCGCCGCGAGCAGCGTCCGGCCTTCCAAGAAGCCCACCCAGGCGTCCTGGGCAAAGGTCGTCGGGACCGATGCGCCGGCGTCCAACCGGCCTGCCACACGGCTCTGCCCCCACTCCCACTCCCGAGTCAGGTCGATGAAGCCGTCGCCGTCGGCATCGAAGGCGGCCGCGCTGTCGATGTCTGCTGGGGTGCGGGCGCCGTAGTTCCGCGAGGCACCGAAGTAGCCAAAGCCCTCGTCCCACGCGTGCTCCAGCGCCGTGAAGTTCTCGCCCTCTTCCGCCACCGTGTGATCGGACAGCAGGCCCTTGCCGGGCTCGTCGTCGTCCAAGTAGTCATCGGCGGCTTGGGAGAAGCCAACGGCACCCTGGAGGAACTTGTCGGTGAGCTGGCGGAGATCATGGCCGTCCACCGTCACGTTCACACCCGGCAGCGGGTTGCCGTCCGGCCCCACCGGCACCTCACCCGAGGCAAAGAGCACCGCCTGAGTGTCGAGCTGGAGGAACCAGTGGCGAACCAGCACTTCGGGGCTCATCCGCGGGATGCTGTCCCACCCAGGGGTGCCGTCCAGCCAGTCATGGTGTTGGCCCACAGCGTCGTTGCCAGCGATCTTCTCGACAAGGTTCTTGCCGGAGCTGATGTCGTCGTAGGTGGCTTGGAGGTTGGGCAGTGCGTCGCTGCCGACCTCGATGGACACCGAGCCTGAAGTGCTGCTGTCGAAGGAGAAGTAGAAGTCCAGCTCGGCCGAGACCTCACCGGGGTCGGGCTCAAAGCCGCCCTCCAGCCGCTCGCCGAGGCCACCCATGTGGATGCGGAGGTCTTGCTGGAGCACCTGCCTGAGGGACTGGCCCGAGTAGGACACCGAGCTGGACCCGTCGAAGGCGCTGGTGAAGCTGTAGAGGTCGGCATCCGCGTCCGAATCCGCGTCCGCGTCCGCGTCCGCATCGGCATCCGCGTCCGCGTCGGCGTCGGCGTCGGTGTCTGCGTCGGCATCCGTGTCGGCGTCTGCGTCGACAACGCCCGAGTCGTCCCCCTTCGAGCCAGAACATGCCGCGAGGCTGGCGAGGGAGAGGATCCAGATCCCAGAGAGGCAGAGGGTGCGAGAGGGGTTCATCGATGCTCCATGGCGCCGCAGCCGGCGTCCACCTGTCGGATTGAAGACCATTGAAAGTGACTTTCAGTTTCTATACCCCACACATTCGAGATGCACAAGGGAACACACCCGGCCCCACGACGGGCCGCAGCCCCCCTCCGGGACCACGCGTGCTCAGGCCACCAGGGTCAGTGGTGAATGGCCTTGAGCCGCACGTCGAGGTTCCAGGTGGGATCCTGTTCGGCGGTGTGGCAGTTCGTGCAGATGGCCTCGATGACACACACCGGGCAGCTGCCCCCGAGCCCCACGATGTTGTCCGCGGTGGGACCGGCCACATGGGCAGTGCCCGGTCCGTGGCAGCTCTCGCACCCCACCCCTTCGTCCACCCGAAAGTCCGCGAGTGTGGTCCGGCTCGCACCGAGGCCCACTGCAACCGGCGTGGCGTGGCACCGCACACACGCAGCCTCACCCTGCTGGCTCGTGGCCGCCAGCCTCTTCATGGCCCCTCCATGGGGGTCCTTCTTCAGCCACTTGTGCTCGGCTTTGTGGCAGCTCTTGCAGCTCGCCGCCCCCACGGTCGGTCCGTCTGGAAAGGCCAACAGCGGCTTGTCGGCCCGGCCTTCCTGAATCGCCGCGAGGCGCTCCCGCAGCGCGTCCATCTCCATCGCATTGGCGGCGAAGTGGTCGATGTGGGGCAAGCCCTTGCCAACCGTGAAAGCGACGCTGTGGTCGGCATCGTGGCAGCCCACACATGTCGCCCGGGCGTCGGTGGGCACGCCATCGTGCGGACCGGAGGGACCATGGCAAGCCTCACACTGGACGCTGCCCATGGGGTGCCCCAGGTCCCCCATCACAAAGCCCCCCGGCTCGCCGAGGCCGGTGACATGGCAGCCAACGCACGCTTTGTCTTCGTGGGTCTTGCTCTGGAACAACGTCCACAACGACGCGGAGTGGTGGGTGATGGCCATGCTGAGGCCCTCTTGCTCATGGCAAGACCGGCAGGCCACCTCGCCTTGGTAGCCCTCGAACCCCACGAACGGGGTCTGGGGGTGGCGGCGCATGCGGACGATGGCCGCGTAGCCCCGCTGGTAGGGGGTGTAGGTCTCGACCAGCTCGACCCGGACCATGCCCTCCGCCGGCGGCGACATCAGCGTGTCCACCGCGTTGGGGCCCGTGGTCAGGGGCCGGGCGATGTAGAGCGACGGCGTGCTCCGGGCGCCCACCGCTGCGCCAAAGCCCCGATCGCTGTCGACGATGATCTCGAAGGGCGGGGCAAAGGTGGCCTTGAACTCCGCAAGATCCGCAGGCTGGGAGCCGCCGTGGGCCACCCCGATCCATTGGAGGTCGCCCTGGATGGCCAGACCGTTGACCTCACCCATCACGTTGCGGCAGTGGGGGCAGGTGGGCGAGAAATAGAACAGTGCCGTCGGTCCCTGCACTTGGGCACCCAGGGACGCCGGAAGGTCCACCGGCACGGGCGGATGGGTGGCCAACAGCTCAGCCATGCCCGCCGCCACTTGGCCCTCGGACCACGGCGGCGGCGCCACCGGAGCGTCCTCGGCAAGGGCAGAAGCACTGACGATGCCCAGCAGCGCAAAGCAAGCAAGGGCGACAACGGCGAGGACGGACAGAGCGCGCATGGCCGGCTACTAGCCCGCGGGCCCCCAGCTTGCCGGGTGGCCGGAGGCATGATGGACGACGAGCGCCCCCCCGCACCCGACGACACCGCGGCGGCCGACACGGCCCACGCCACCGAGCTGGTCCGCGCCGGCCTCGAACCCCTGCGCTTTCTCGTGGGCGAGTGGGTCGGCACCGGGATCAGCCACGGCGAGCCCGTGCGGGGCCGAATGCGCGCCACGCTCGAGGTCGATCAGACCTTTCTCATGACCCGCGAGACCGGCATCGCTGCCGACGGCACCGTCGACTTTGAGGATCTCGCCATCTATCGCTGGGAAGGCGCCGAGCAGACCCTGAAGGTCCGCCACATGCAAGCCCCCGGCACCGCCCAAGAATACCACGTCGAGCCGGTCACCGTGCCGGATGCCCCCGATGGTGTGCAGTGGAACGCCGGACCCTTCTCCCCTCGTGTGCTGTTGCGTCCCGATGGACACGGCGGCCTGCACACCGAGGTGTGGATGGCGTGGCGCAGCAAGCCCGACACCGTGATGAGCTGGACCCGCGCCGAGGACCCTGCATGAGCCCCCCCACCGAACCTGACCTCCTCCGGTGTGCCCTGCCGGCGCCCGATCCCGACCATGTCGCGGACTTGCGCAAGCCCTTTCGCTGGCACGCCGCGCTGGAGGGACTGCGGCTGGCCCGCAAGAAGCCCAAGTTCGCCGGGCCCACCCTCGCAAAGTGGTTTCGTGAACAGCGCAGCATGGGGTCTCGGGACCGCCGGGTGGTCCAGCGGGCCATCTACGGCATCATTCGCCAGGAGCTGCTGTTCCTCCGAGCGGGCGCCCGGGGCGACGAAGACCAGCTGGAGCACTGGTGTGCGGTCCTGGAGGGGGAGCGCTTTGCCCACCTGGAGAACGGCACGCCCGCGGAGGACTTCGCGACCGCCTTGTCCCTCGGCTACCGCATTGCCAGCGAGTGGCTCGACGCGCTGGGCCCCGTGGAGGCCGCCCGCTTTGCCCAGCTCCAGACCCATCGGGCGCCTATGATGGTGCGCGCCAACCTGCTGCGCTGCACGCGGGACGAGCTCCAGGCACGGCTGAAGGAAGAGGGCGTGGAGACCACCCCCTGCGCCATCGCGGCCCATGGCCTCGAGCTGCAAGAACGCGCCAATGTGCAAGCCCTGGCGAGCTTCCGCGAAGGCTGGATGGAAGTTCAAGACGGCAGCAGCCAGGCCTTCGTGGATGCCCTCCCGTTGACGGCCGGCCAGACCGCCTTCGATCTGTGCGCGGGTGCCGGTGGCAAGAGCCTCGCCCTCGCGGCCCAGGGCCTGGATGTGTGGGCCAACGACATTCGCCCCAAGGCGCTGAGCGAGCTGCGCCGGCGGGCGGAGCGGGCGGGGGCGGGCGTGACCATGGGCGAGCCCGAAGATCAGGTAGACATCGCCATTGTGGATGCCCCCTGCTCTGGCACGGGCAGGCTGCGTCGCGAGCCCACCCTGCGCTGGGGACTGGAACAAGACTCGCTTCTGGACGTGCAAGCCGAGCTGCTCTCCGACGCGGCCACGTGGGTGCGCCCAGGAGGCCACCTCGCCTACGCCACATGCTCGCTGTTGGCCGCCGAGAATGACCCCGCGCTGCCCGAAGAGATGGCCGAGTGGCCGCTCGTGGAGGCCCGCATGATCTGGCCCCAGGAGCACGGCACGGACGGCTTCGGCTGGCGGATCTGGCGCTGCCCCGAGTGAGACGACGGGCTCAACGGCCGACCGGGTCTCGCCAGGTCAGCCCCAGGCCCTCGTAGCTCTCGGCAAAGCGGTCGAGCACCACCCGCGACGCATCGGAGCGGATCTCGCCGCTGGCGATGGCGGCGTCGATGAGGGCACTGTCGGGCATTAGCCCGGTGGCGTCCTTGCCTGCCGCGGTGGCTTCCCGCTGCAGCTCCTGGGCGCGCACGGTGAAGAAGGCCCGCAAGATCTTCTGTTGCTCGCTCAAGCCGTCGGTCGCGGGCGCACCGGGGGAACCCGGCGGGCCCGCGGCATCGGCTGGAGGCGCTCCCCCGGGCTCGGGAAAGTCCATGCCCACAGCATCATAGGCCTCACGAATCGGTCCCATGATCTGGCGAGTCTGGTCCGAGTCGAAGGTGCCAGACGCGACGGCAGCAGCTTGATCCGCCTTGGTGGGAAGTGTGACCGTCACCCCCTTGTCGGCGGCCGCTTTGTTTAGGTTGGCCAGGGTCGCCACCAGCCAGGTCTCGACCGCCTTGGGATCAGCGCCGGACGTGGCGGTTGGGGACAGTGGCGCAGCGCCGGAACTGGGCGAGGTCATCGGCAGCCGCGGCATGGGCATGCCGAGCGCCTCGTGACCCTTCGTCAACTTGGCCACAACCGTCTCCCCCGCCGGGCAGCCCAAGGAGCCCGCCTTGAGAATGGCGGCCTGTTCTTCTGCCGTGGGCAAGTACGGCGCAACGTCGATGCTGCGCTCTTTGCCCGCCGAGATGAGCGGCGCGGTGGTCATGTGCAGGAGCTCTGCCACCGACCCTGGAGGTGCACCCGTGGCGGCGACCTTCGACGGGGACACCGTGTTGGTGGGCACTCCTGTGGGGACCGTAGACACAACACCCGGGCTTGCGGCGGGGGCCGGCACGAGGCCGCCGGTGAGCAGCAGCACGATGACCACCCCCATCAGCACCAGGTTGGCGGACGCGAGCCCAACCAGCAGCCGCAGCATCTTTCGCGTGTCAGACCGGGTGCTCATGGGGCTTCCTCGGGGTCGGGGGGCTCAGTGGGGGGGGATGGGCGGCCTGCGGGCGGGCCGTGCAAGGGCTCGTCAAGCTGGACCCGGAGCCAGCGATCCAGCCGCCGCACGACCGGCCGCACCTCGGTGGCCCACTCGGTCGACACCACACGGCGAACGTAAGAAAAACCCACCGCCGCCAAGCCGATGAGCACCCACAAGACATGCACGAAGTGGTCGTTGCCGCCCCCGGTGCCCCCCGCGCTGGGCGCACCGGTCTGGCCGGGCGCCTCCGTGGATCCCAAGGCGGTGGGCTCGGTCTGGAGCTCGAGGCCGGCGGCGGACTCGGTCGTGCGCAGTCGCACGAGGGCCTCGCTGCTGGACGGCAGAAAGACACTCAGCTCGCCGAGGGGCGCACTGTCGTCTCCCCCGGTCATCAGCGTGAACCCGAGGTACTGCGCGCGGGCCACTTCCAGCGCTGCGGCGTACACCCGGTCGCCCGCGTCGCCGTCGTCGGCCGTCTCGCCATCATCCATCAAGATGGCCGGCTCCACGCCATCCTGGGCGACCACCACCGTCGCGCCCTCGGCCAGCCGGCCGGCGGCTTGGTCATCCACCGAGAAGCGCACCGTGATGCGGTCGGCGCCGCCGTCCCCCGAGACCACCCGCTCACCGCTGGGTGCCGCACTGACCACGAGGGGCAGCGCAGCCGCGCCAGAGGCCGCCGGCATGGCGGGCGCACGGGTGTCGATGACCAGGCCGTCCACCACCGTCTTGGTCGCGACATCCGCCGCGCCTTCCGCGGGCAAGGCCACAGTGAGTCGGCCCACTTGCACGCCATCTTCGAGCACGCTGAACGTCAGCGACTCGGCGCGAGCGACCGTCGCCGAGACCATCCAGATGCGGTCCCCGGGCACGTCGCCGGACACTTGGCCATCGTCCCGCAAGGGCACCGGCGCCGCCCCCGGTTGGTCCACCAGCAGCGTGGCCTTGGACAACCGCTGCTGGTCCCGGTCGTCGACAGCGACCCGGATCGTGAGCCCAGGCGCGTCGGCCGACTGAGCGGCAGCGGTGCCCCCCGCGAGCGTGAGGACGATGGCAACAAGGGGCATCATGGGCCGCCACGCTAACAGCCGCCGTCCCCCCATCGCACCCGCGGCATCCCAAGCGCCCACCATCACGGTGCCTCCGTTGCGAGCAAGGGTGCGACGTCCCACCGCACCCAGCGGGCATCGCGGTCCACCGGGTCCCCCAGTGCCAGAACAGCTTCGTCGAGGAAAGCCCCTTCTTCGACGGGGACGAGGATGTACCCGTAGCCACTGTCCTGAAGGGCCTCCAGACTCCATCGCAGCGCCTTCGGTCCCGGCAGACCCGGCTCACCCCGTCGGGAGATGCTCTCAAGCAGAGGATTCTCGCGAAAGAGCACGGTCGCCGCGTCACCCGCCCGTCGGTGGATGCCCCCGTCGTGGACCGGGTGGCCGTGCACGGTCTGGGCCATGAGCAGACGACCCAGGTCGTGCAGGTTCTCGGCTTCGGAGGGCGCAGTGAGCACCGCACCCGGTGGGGATGCCGCGAGGCGGGTGAGCACCGGGGACGGCGGCAAGGCCGTGGTGGCGGCGGGCCAGGGCACCGGGGAGACGAAGATGGCCTCAGCCAGCACCAGCCCACTGGCCAGCGCCCCCATCCGCCATGTGCGCACCGCTCCGGAGGCCAGCACCGCGAGGCCGAGCATGACCACCGCGGTGTAGCGGTAGCTGTGGATCGCCGTGAGCACGTAGGGGGGGAAGAGCTCGGCGACGACCACCCCGGGCAGCGGAAGGGACATGCCGAAGACATTGACTGCCACGCCATTCCAGCGCAGCACCGGTCCCATTGCCAGCAGCCCACCGACCACCACCAGCGCCGCCAAGGTGCCCGAGGTCCGCAGCTGCCGGCGCCGCGCCCCCACGAGGGCCAGCGCCGCCACCACCCAGCCCACATACACCGTGCACGTGGTCCAGTACTCGAAGGCCTCCCCGCCCGGCATGGGCATCAGCGCCGGCAAGTCGGCGGCTCTAGGGTCCAGCCAGTCACTGAGCGATGCAAAGGAGTCGGGCAGCGGTGGATCCTGATGAAGCCAGTCTTCCCGTCGCGCGAGGGTCGCCCCTGCACCGTGGGTGGCCTGCAGCACCGCCAACGGCACACCAAAGAGCATCGACACCGCCACCCCCACCAAGCCCGCGCGCACCACCGGCCCTGGCAGCACGGGCTCAACCCGCGTGGCGAGGCGACCGGCGAGCACACACAGGCCGATCAACACCGCAAAGAAGGCGTTGTAGGCGCTGGTGCTGGCCGCAAGCCCCGTGGCGAGCCCGAGGGCCACGCCCGACCCCCAGCTCGGACGCTCCAACAAACGAAAGAGGGCGAGGGCAAACCAACACAGCACCCCGGCGGCCAAGATCTCGGACGTGCCATTGAGCATCTCGTGCAGGAAGAACGGCGCGCTCTCAAAGACCACACCCGCCAGCAGCGCACCGCCGGCGTGGGCCCCCCGATCCCGGGCCAAGGCCGCCGCCCCCAGTGCACCGAACACCAGCAGCATCACGACCCACAGGTTGTGGGCGAGCATCGGCGACATGGGGATCTGGCCCAGCAGCACGGGGCTGACCAGATCGGAGCCGTAGAGCTGGATGACGTCGGCACCGTAGGGATGGAAGATCAGGGAGCTCGCGGGCTCCAGCAGGTGCCCTTGGGCCCACCACAGCACCCACACGTGGCAGCCGACGCTGGCTTGGGGGTGGCCCACCACGAGGTGGAGCGGATCGCTGACCATCGGCCACGTGAGGATCAGGCCGACACAGAGGTAGACCAACGGAAGGGGCCAGCCCGAACGCCAAGGCCAGTGCGCCGGTCCGTCGACGCTTGGGCTCACAGGTGCCACAGCAGCGCCGCGTCGGTGCGAAGGTCCGGCTCACCGAGGGTGTCCACCAACAGGGCACTCAGCGGTTCTACACCGCCCTCGCAGAGCTCCATGTGGAGCACCACTTCGGTGATGCCCAGTCCCCGCAGCCGCTCCCGTGCGCCGGCCAACATCGGCCGCAGGGCCGCCAGATCATCGCGACGGGCCGCCCGGACCGCCTTGGCGAAGTCCTCCTGGCGGAACTGCCGCGCCTCCACCACCCGCAGCGGCAATAAATTGGTGGGGTCGACGGCCGCAGCCGCCACGAACAGGGGCTCTTGGGCCATGCTCGGGCTCCATGCCGTCATCAGCAAGGAGTAGGGCGTCGGGTGGCCGTGGGTGCGCTGCCAGAGCAAAAAGCGTCCCCGCGCGTCCACCCCGAGCGTGCGCACCGGCAGGTCGAGCACGGGGCCCCGAGTGGCCGTGTGGATCAGCGGCGGATCGACCTCGACCAGGCTTCGCTCCGGTCCGGTGAACCAGAACAGCTCGGCCACCAGCAACCCGGCCACGAGCAGGGGGCTGCGGCGTCCCACCCGGGCGACCAGCACCGCCAGCGGCAGCATCACCACCACCATCCAGCGGTGGGGCAGGCGCATGAGGCCCAGCCCCGGCAGCACCGCCAGCACCCGCCCCGGCATCCAGGAGAACACAGCCTCGCCCCCCACATGGAGCACCGGCCCCAGCGACAAGACCAACGCGAGAACCAGCAAGCCACCGAGCATTCGGGCCCGCGTGCGGTCGACCCGGCGCAGCGACATGAGGCCCGCCAGCGCCAGCACCGGCACCAGTCCTCCGAGGTTGTCGACGTGGTTCGCCCCCGCTGGCGCCCGCCCCACCCAACCCAGCACATCTGCCGACATCGCAGCCAGCGCCCGGGGCTGCTCCAGCAGGTAGGTCGCCATCGTCGGCCCCCGGTAGAGCTGGTCGGTCGACACCAAGGAGCTGGCATAGATTGCCGCGGGAATGGCGATGAGTGCGCCAAAGACGAGGGGTGCCAGCGCAGCGCCGGCTGTGCCTTTCGCTGTGCCTGGGCGTCCCCGAACCAGCAACCACCCCAGCATCACAACGCCCGCAAATGCCCCGTGGTACCAGCTTCCCACGGCAGCGGCGGCCGCAGCAACACCGGCGAGCACCGCACCGGGGCGGTCTTCGCGATCGAGCCCGAGCAGCACCAGCGGCAGTGGCCAGGCCGACAGCGTCTCCGCCTCCCCACTGCCCGCTTGACCGACCAAGTAGGGGCACAACCCAAAGACGATGCCGCCGACCAGACCGCTGCCGTGCCGACGACACAGGGCCCAGGCCCCCCAGCACGCAAAGGTGAGCTGGGCCGTGACCGCGATGTTGTAGGCCGTGCCCCGTCCCCACCCCAAGAAGGGCGAGGCCAGGAGCATGCCGAACAGGTCCGGCGGGATGAGAGAGCCGCCGTCGGGGAAGTTCCAGTCGGTGGTTTGGACGAACCAAGCATCGAGCAGCGCGAGGTGATCGAAGAGGTCCCGGGTGGGCTCCCCAAAGGCCGCAGCGCCCGGACGGAGCTGGTCAGGCCCGACCACCATCACCGCAAGCACGGCCAACAGCACCAGGGCCGCCAGCTCACGCCACCGCGACACCGGGGCCGTTGGGGAGGCTGCGGCCACGGCTCAGGGCGCTTCGGGGGGCGGCGCGTCGGTGGGCGGGCGCTGGCCCTCCGGCGTGGCCTCCCCGGGGGGCGGACCGCCGGGGTCTGGGGTCTCCGATCCAGGTGGCGGCCCACCCGGCTCGGTGCCCGGCTCTGGCACCTTGGCGTAGATCACCGCCGGCAGGGGCTTCCCGGCCACCAAGGTCAGGCTGAGGTCGGTGGCACCCGCGTCCGGCTGGAGGGTGCCCTTCGTGCGGCCCTGGGGGTCATCGGGGCTGGGCCCATCACTGTTGGTGTCGAGGAACGCCGCCAGCCAGACCGGCGACAGGCCCGTGGGTGGCGCCAGCGAGAAGACCTGCCCTGCCGGGCACTCCACACCAAAGACCACCTCGTTGGAGCCCACATCCACCAAGTCGATGAGCACAGTGCCTTTGGCGCCCTCGGGCAGGACAAGAGAACCCGAGATAGTACCACCTGACGCGGTCTTGGGCTTGTTGGCCCAGTCCCCTGCCGCCCGGCAGCTCACGCCCGAGTCGCCCGCCGCGGGCCCCTCCTCGGTGGAGCTTCCTGGCCCGGGCCCAGGGCCGCCACCGGACACAATGCCCGTCAGCGGCGAGCCCACGGCCAGCGTCAACGACAGGTCCGTGGGGGGCGACTTCGCATCGAACTCGCCGTTGCTGCGGCCCTGAGGGTCGTCCGGGGTGGGACCGTCACCGGTGAGGTCGATGTAGGCGGCGAGCCAGACATCCCCGAGATCCGCAGGCATCGTCACTGTGAACGCACCGGCACCGCTGCACTCCACGCCCCAGACGATCTTGCCGGAGCCCGTGTCGATGACGTCCACCAACAACGGACCCGTGCCCGTGCCTGCGGCCGTGCCCCCCGCGGTGGCCACCTCTCCCCCCGGGTTGTTCGCGGCCCAGTCCGGCGTCAGCTTGCAGCCCGCACCCTGGCCCCCGTCACCGGGGCCACCCCCGCCCTCGACTGGGGCCGGACCTGGAGCCCCGTCTGCCGCACGCTCGGCGCCTGAGGATGGCCCCCCCGGCGGCGGTCCCGGCGGCTGGCCCGGCCCACCCTGGGCATACGGCGACGTGTTCTGGGGGGGCTCGGCACACCCCGTCACCCCGCCACCCGACAACAAAGCCAAGGGCAGGACAACACGACGGGCGCACAACCGGAGAGGGGGGGTACCGGACACAGCGGCTCCACTGCACAACAAGGGAAAGCACGACGCGAGCCGGAGGTACCCCGCGCGGTCGCCGATGCTAACACCGGCTGAGGCCCCCCTTGGGCCTCGTCAGGCCACCGGAGCTGCCATGGATGTTCGACACCCTGTGGATGACACCCTCGGGCCGGCCACACCCCGGGTGTTGGCGGAGTGGGCTGCCCGTGTGCAGGCCGAGTACACCTCGGCGGCCGTGACCGCGCGGCTGGTGCACCTGAGCATCGCCACGGGGCTGCCCCGGCCCGTGGTGGACACGGCACTGCGCATTGTCGCGGACGAGCTGGACCACGCCGAGCTGAGCCATGTGTGCCTGTGTGATCTCGGCGGCGCCGAGCATGCCGTGTCGGTCGACCTGGACCAGCTCTTGCCCATCGGTCCCCGCCAGCCCCTCGCGGAGGCCGTCACGCTGGTGTTGCGCAGCTTCTGCTTTGGCGAGACCCTCGCGGTGCCGCTGTTTCGTGCACTGCGAGAGTGTGCGCGCCATCCCACTGCGGTGGCGGCCCTCGACCGCATCGTGCGGGATGAGGTGGTGCACCGGGCATTCGGGTGGACCGTCCTCGACGCTCTGCTGGAGCGGGATCCCGAGGGCGTGCGAGCGCTCTGCAGGCAGCTTGTGCCCGCCCTCACCACCGAGTTCCGAGAGACCTACGGCGAGCTCCCCCCAGGCCCGGCCCTCACCCCGGGGGAGCGCGCCATGGGCTTGATGGACCGGGACCGGTGGCGGACGACCGTCGAAGCGGCGCTGGTGGCCGATGTGGGGCCCCGCCTCGCACGGCGCGGGCTCCACCTGATAGATTGAGTGTCCACTTCCGCCCTCGGGCGACGAGGCAGTTCATGGTTCGCACGCACTCTCCCCTCCCCGCCCCGACCTTCGCTCCCGCTTGGGCCTGTGTGCGCCGTGCTGCAGTGCTGTTGGCCGTGGTGGCGGCGGTCCCCCAGGTTGCGAGCGCCCAAGGCGATGACGAGTTCCTGAATTCCGATCCGAGCGATGAGTCGGCGGACGACGGTGGGGCGGCGGCATCGGTGGGTGGGGCTGACGATCGGTGGAAGTGGTCGTGGCCGGTGTCGTCCCGAATCGATCCGGGCGGCAATTCCATCACGCTGTCGTGGCGGGAAGGCAGCGGCCAGATGGAAGAAGCGCTGTCGCTCGACGATGTCATCCGGCTGGAGCGGGCGCGGGCCTATGAACACCGCCCCGACGAGCTGTTTGCGCTGATGGCGGACGGGCGGCGGATTTTGGTGTCCCGTGGTGAGGATGTCGCAACCCACGCCATTCTCGCCAAGGCCATCACCAAGATTCCGGTGAAGGATCTGCCCCCCAGCGAGGGCCACTTTGCCAAGGTCGCCAACAACGCCCCGGCGCCCGTGCTGCGGGTCGGCCCTGGCCGCGGGGTGGCCTACCGGTCGGCCGCACGCACCGATCTGGCGTTGGAAGGCGAGCCTCGCACCTCCGGTGGCACGCTGCGCAAGGTGGCCGAGGACGACCATCCTGGGCTGAAGGGCACTGGTGGCGGCAAGTTGGAGAAGTACGAGATCGAGCTGGTCTTCAAGCAGAAGATGGGCATCTTCATGCGCTGCTATCAGCGGGAGCTCCAGCGCAACCCCGAGCTCAAGGGCAAGGTGGTGGTGCGCTTTGTGGTGGGTGCCGATGGCTCGGTGCCCCACGCCCACCTGCGGGCCACGTCGCTGGAAAACAACGTCGTCGAGTCGTGTGTGGTCGACGAGGTGAGCCGCACCCGCTTCCCCCGTCCCGATGGCGACGGATCGGTGGTGGTCAGCTACCCGTTCAACTTCGGGCCGCTCTGAAGCTTGGCCAAGGCTAAACGCTGGCCACGCCTGAATGGCTGTACAGGCACAGAATCTCGGTTGCGGGCAGAAAATGTCCAGTCAGCCTTCGCCGCCTGCGATAGGACCGCCCCCTTCGAGGAGCGGGCATGTCACGCAGCGCAGGAACCGGCGTCCCATCGCCCCCAGTATCAGGCCGCACGACCGGCTCTGCCTCGGTTGGCGACAACACTGACCGCATCCGTGTTGTGGGCGCACGGGAACACAACCTCAAGGGCGTCGATGTCGACCTGCCCCGCGACAGCCTTGTGGTCATCACGGGCCTGTCGGGCAGCGGCAAGTCCTCCCTGGCCTTCGACACGATCTACCAAGAGGGCCAGCGGCGGTTCATGGAGTCGCTGTCGTCCTACGCGCGCCAGTTCCTCGGCAGCATGGAAAAGCCCCGGGTGGAGCGTGTGGAGGGCCTGTCCCCGACGCTGTGCATCGACCAAAAGACGGTCAACCGCAACCCCCGCAGCACCGTCGGCACCATCACCGAGATCCTGGACCACCTGCGCCTGTTCATGGCCCGTCTCGGCGAGCCCCACTGCCCCGAGTGTGGGGTGCTGCTGTCCCGGTCGTCCCCGGGGGATCTCGCCGCGTCGTTGCTGCGCGACGAAGCGGATGCCCGGCTGCATGTGCTCGCCCCGATCGTGCAGGAACGCAAAGGTGAGTACCGCAAAGAGCTGGCGGATGCGCTGCGGGATGGATGGCTGCGGGCCCGGGTGGACGGCACCATCCTCCACCTCGAAGATGACGCGCCCATCGAGCTTGGCCGCTACGAGAAGCACACCATCGAGCTGGTGGTGGACCGGCTGCGCTGCCGCCCCCAAGACCGGGTGCGGATGGTCGAAGCCATCGAGCGGGCGATGGCGCTGGCCGGCGGTGGGCTGAGCTTGCTGGTCCAGCGGGAGGGCGAGGCCGAGCCCCGGCATCGGCTGTTGTCCCTCGACCGAAGCTGCCCGGTCCACGGGGTGTCGGCGCCCGAGCTGGAGCCCCGGCTGTTCAGCTTCAACGCCCCCCAGGGCATGTGCACCGACTGCGCGGGCCTCGGCTTTCTCGAAGACTTCGACATGGACCTGCTCCTCGATGTCGACGCGCCCGCCCGGGCGTGCTTTGGGCCGCTGCTCAAAGAGGACCGCTTGCCGTTCAGCTCGGCTGGCCGGGAGGCCATCGACCAGATCAGCACAAAGCTCGGCTTTGACCCCCACGCGCCGTTCTCCACGCTGTCTCAGGACCACGCCGCCAAGCTGCTGGAGGGCGACGAAGACACCACCTACCAGTTCGTGAAAGAGGCCGCGGGAGGCGGCACGTCGACCATTGAGCGCCCGTGGCAGGGGCTCGTACCGGCGCTCCGCACGGTCTGGCACTACACCAAGCTGTCCAAGCTGGGCCAGTGGCGGCGGCGGGTCCCTTGCACGGCCTGCCGCGGTGCCCGGCTGAGCCCCCTCGCCCTCGCCGTTCGGTACGCCCATCCCACCCTGGGCGACCTCAACATCGCCAACTTGACGGGGCTCTCGATCGAAGATGCCCGGGCGCTCTTCGATCAGATTGAGCTGCCCGAAGACCAGCTCAAGATCGGTGGTCCCATCGTGTCCGAGCTGCGGTCCCGCCTGCGCTTTCTGGACCAAGTGGGCCTCAGCTACCTCAGCTTGGATCGCTCGGCAGCCACCTTGTCCGGCGGGGAAGCCCAGCGCATTCGGCTGGCCGGCCAGGTGGGCGCCGGTCTGCAAGGGGTCACCTATGTGCTCGATGAGCCGAGCATCGGGCTGCACGGCCGGGACCAAGCCCGCTTGCTCGATGCGCTCGAGGCCCTGCGGGACAAGGGCAACTCCGTCATCGTGGTCGAGCACGACCCGCTGACCATGGCCCGGGCGGACCACCTCGTCGAGATCGGCCCCGGCGCCGGCGTCGAGGGGGGCCAGCTCATCGCCGAGGGCACCCCCGCCGCGTTCTTCGCCAGCGACGCCCTCACCGCCCAGTACATGCGCGGCGACGCGCGCATCGCGCTGCCCACGGTTCGCCGACCCACGGACGGGCCCGCACTGGTGCTGGAGGGGGCGTCCGGCAACAACCTCAATGGGGTCGATCTTCGGCTGCCACTGGGTGTTCTCACGGTGGTGACGGGGGTCTCTGGCTCCGGCAAGTCCACCCTCATCGACCAGACCCTCGCGCGCACCCTCGCGGCCACCCTCCACGGCGCCACCGAGCGGCCCGGCCCCTATGCGGCGCTGCACGGCGTGGATCAGCTCGACAAGCTCATTCGCATTGACCAGAACCCCATCGGGCGCACCCCCCGGTCCAACCCGGCGACCTACACGGGCGCCTTTGACGCCATCCGCGACCTGTTCTCCCGGCTGCCCGAGAGCCGGGCCCGTGGCTACACCAAGTCCCGGTTCAGCTTCAACGTGGCGGGCGGACGGTGCGAAGAGTGCAAGGGGGCGGGTCTCGTGACCGTCGAGATGCAGTTTCTCGCGGATGTGCAGATCCCGTGCGAGACGTGCAATGGGCGGCGCTTCAACCACGAGACCCTCGAGATTCGCTACCGGGGCCGCACCATCACCGACGTGCTCGGCATGTCCATCACCCAAGCCCGGGCCTTCTTCACCAACCACCGCAAGCTGAAGAAGGTGTTCCAGCTGCTGTGCGATGTGGGGCTTGGCTACGTCAGCTTGGGCCAGCCCAGCACCACGCTCAGCGGGGGCGAAGCCCAGCGCATCAAGCTCGCCTCCGAGCTGGCCAGACCGGCCACCGGCCAGACCCTCTACATCCTCGACGAGCCCACCACGGGTCTGCACATGCAGGACGTGGGCAACCTGCTGGTGGCCCTTCAGCGCCTGGTGGACCAAGGCAACTCGGTGCTGGTGATCGAGCACGACCTCGACATCATCAAGAGCGCCGACCACCTCATCGATCTGGGTCCCGAGGGCGGCACCGGGGGCGGCCACATCATCGGCACCGGCACGCCCGAACAGATCGCGGCGAGCGACAGCCCCACGGGCATGGTGCTCCGGCCGGTTTTGGCGCGGGATCAGCGCCTGATGGCCGGTCTCGCCGCCGAGCCCAGCTCCGTGTTTGTCACTGGTCCCCCGAGGCCGTCGCGGCTGGCCAGCCCCCGCCGGATTCGGCTGCAGGGTGTGCAGACCCACAACTTGCGCAACATCGACGTGGACCTCCCTGAAGGCGCGCTCACGGTGATCACCGGTCCCTCGGGCTCCGGAAAGTCCAGCCTCGCCTTCGACACCATCTTCGCCGAAGGCCAGCGGCGCTACGTCGAGTCGCTCAGCACCTATGCACGGCGCTTTCTCGGCCGCATGGACCGCCCGCCGGTCGACAACGTAGAGGGCCTCGCGCCCGCCATCGCCATCGACCAGCGCAACGGGTCCGGCGGGCCCCGCTCAACCGTCGCGACGACCACCGAGCTGTACGACCAGATGCGGCTGCTGTTCGCCCGCATCGGTCGCCCCCACTGTCCGACCTGCGCCCGCTCGTTGTCGGCCATGTCGCCGTCACGGGCCGCGCGGGTGCTCCACTCCGAAGACCCGGGTGCGGGCTGGCTGGTGTGCACCCTCCCCCCGGGCACACGAGCCGGCGACCTCCTGAAGGATGGCTACGCGCGGATCTGGGACGACAAAGAGCTCGACTTGGAGTCCTTTGTCCAGGCCCACGAGGACGGCCGGGATGCCGATGTGGGCGACAAGTGCCTCGTGGTGGACCGCATCAACCCCGCCCGGGTCGAGACGGCCCGGCTCACCGAAGCCGTGGCCACCGCCTATGGCTGGGGCAACGACACCGCGCGGTTCATCCCCCGTGCCCTCGACCGCCGGGACCACCCCATCGTGCTCAGCCGACGGCCCGACTGCCCCGAGCACGGTGTGGTCCTGCCCGACGAGATCACCCCGCGCCACTTCAGCTTCAACTCCCACTGGGGCGCGTGCGCCCACTGCGGCGGCCTGGGTGAAGCCGTCCAGCTCGATCCCAAGCTGCTGCTGCCGAGTCCCGACGAGCCCTTTGAGACCGCGCTGGATGCCCAAGTGGCCGGCGGGGTGCTGCGCTCTGCCCGCAACCGCGCCTTGGTCCAAGCGGTCTTCGCCCACCACGACGTCGCGCCCCGCACGCCCGCCAAGGGGTGGCCGGCCGCCCTGCGACGCGCGCTGCTCAACGGCCTCGAGCTGCCGCTGCCCATCGCCTTTGAGCGAAGCTGGGCCGGCCGCAGCGCCAAGGTTCAGGAGGTCCGACCCTGGCCGGGTGTGGTCTCCATCGTCGAAGGCTGGGGCAAGCGCACCGACCGCCTCCGCCGCACCAGCACCTGTGGCCGCTGCGACGGCCTGCGGCTCCAGCCCTGGCTGCTGGCGGTCACCCTCGGCGACCACACCCAACCCGATGGGCGCCCCCAGGGCCACAACATCTCCGAGCTGTGCGCCATGAAGGTGTCCGACGCGCGCATCTGGTGGAGCCAGCTCGCGGCCCAGCTCAGCCCCGCCGAAGCCACCATTGCCCTCCAGCCGGTGGAAGAAGTCTGCGATCGGCTGCGCTTTCTCGACGATGTGGGCCTCGGCTACCTCACCCTCGACCGTCCCGCGCGCACCTTGTCCGGCGGCGAAGCCCAGCGCATTCGCCTCGCCGCCCAGCTTGGCGCCCGCCTCACAGGCACCATCTACGTGCTGGACGAGCCCACCATCGGCCTGCACCCCCGCGACACCCATCGCCTCCTGGGCACGCTGCACGGCCTGCGGGATCTCGGCAACACCCTCATCGTGGTGGAGCACGACCCCGAAGTGATGCGACAAGCGGACCACCTCGTCGACATGGGGCCCGGCGCGGGCGAGCACGGCGGGCTCATCGTGGCTCAAGGCACCCCCGCCGAGGTCTCCACCAGCGGCAGCCTCACGGGCACCTACCTGTCCGGTCAGCGGGCGGTGCCCCGGCCGGCCACACGGCGCGAGGCGGCGGACTGGCTCGATCTCCCGTCGGCGACCGTGCACAACCTCAATGGCGTGAAGGTGCGCATTCCCAAGGGTGTGCTCACCGTCGTGACCGGCGTGTCTGGGTCCGGCAAGAGCTCCTTGGTGCTGGAGCACCTGGGCCCCTGGCTCGAAGCCCAACAAGCCGAGAAGACCGGCCACCGAAACCGGGACGCCCTCCGCCTCGTGGTGGTGGACCAAAACCCCATTGGCCGCAGTCCCCGGTCCACGCCAGCGACCTACACCGACATCTGGAATGCCATTCGCAAGCTGTACGCCGAGACCCGCCTCTCCCGGGAGCGGGGCTGGACCCCCTCGCGGTTCAGCTGGAACACCGACGGCGGCCGGTGTGCCCACTGCGAGGGCCGGGGGGCCGTGCTCATCGAGATGCACTTCCTCAGTGATGTCTGGATGCCGTGCGCCCACTGCGGCGGGCGCCGCTTCAGCCGCGAGACCCTCGAGGTGCGGTGGAAGGGGCTGTCCATCGCCGACCTGCTCGACCTTCCGGCGGAAGAAGCCCTGCCCCACTTCTCCAACCAGCGGCGCATCCGGGCTCGCCTCGCCGCCCTCGTCGATGTGGGCCTCGGCTACGTCCGCCTGGGCCAACCAGCAACCACGCTGAGCGGTGGGGAAGCCCAACGGATGAAGCTCGCCGCCGAGCTGGTCAGCCGCCGCAAGCCGACGGTCTACCTGCTGGACGAGCCCACGACAGGCCTGCACCTCGCGGACATCGAGAAGCTGTTGGTCGTGCTGCACCGCCTCGCCGACCAGGGCCACACGGTCATCGTGATCGAGCATCAGACCGACGTGATCCTCAACGCCGACCACGTCATCGACATGGGCCCAGACGGCGGAGATGCCGGCGGGCAGGTCATCTTCGAGGGCAGCCCCGAGGGGCTCGCGCAGCACCCGACCAGCCACACCGGCGTCGCGCTGCGCCATGCACTCGAGGTGGAGCGGAAGCACGCACAGCCCTGAACCCGGGGCCCAAGCCGCGCCCGGTGCTCACTCGATGCGGGCTCTCCGCCACGAGGCCCGCCAAGCGCCCACCGCCCGCGCACGGGCCGAGAATGCCGTCCACTCACCCATCATGCCGCCCTTCCGACAAGCCAGCGCCGCCAGCGCCCACCCATCGGAGCACGGCAACGCCAGCAGCGGCTCCACACGCTTCAAGGCCGACTGCCAGCCCTCGGTCTGGAGCGCCGCCTCGGCGAGCCCGAGGCGCACGTCCATGTCGACCTGGGCGGCGAGTCCCACGGGGGGCTGGGGCAACCGCGCCGCCGCGCGGGCAAACGCTTGGACTGCGGCCGGGGCATCCCCTTCGAGCAGCAGCACTTCCCCGAGCCGACACGCCGCCGCCCACGACGTCGCGCCGGCGCTGACCTCGTCCGTGAACAATGCGCCGTCATGGGCCTCACAGCGCTCCAGCCAGGACCGGGCGGCCCGGCGGTGGCGGCGCTGGGCACCCGGCCCCGTGGCTCGGAGGCTGAGGTGTTGGTGGGCGACCCCGGCCAAGAACCACACACTGGGGTGGCCCGGGCCCCACGCGGCCGCGGCTTCGGCGGTCTCGCACGCGGCCTTCACGTCACCCGCCTGGAGCTGAAGGTCCGCCCGCAGCGCCGCCAGGGTGAACGCCGCAGCGGGCACGGGCGGCATCGTGCAGCCGCTCAGCCGGGTCCACGCTGCTTCACTGGCCAGCCGGGCCTCATCCCAGAGCCCTGCCCGTGCGGCGTCCCGGGCGCGGTAGGCCCAGGGGACCGGGTCCGGCCCCCCCGACCCACACATCCGCCGCAAGATCTCGAGGTTGCGGGTCGCCTTCTCGTCGGCCCGTCCCAGATCCGCGGCATACCCGAGATGAATGATGTCCGCGGCAACCTGGGCGTCCACTGCGGGCCTGCCCAGCCAGCCCGCCTCCACCTGCTCATGCAGGGCGCCGGTGTACCGCAGCGCCGATCCTCGCCGAAACAGTCGCGCCAGCAGGGTGGGCTCCCCCCGACGTTGGGCCCCCTGAAGCACCGCTGCAGCCGTCGCATCCACGTGAGAGGCATTGTGGAGCGGCAGCAAGCCCCGGTCGAATGCACCGCCGGAGATCGCCGCCAAGATCGCGGCCGGCGCGCTGGGGGCCAAGCGCTCGTCGGCATCGAGAACAAGCACCCAGTCGGCATTACAGGCGTCCAGCCCCACATTCCGCGCAGCGGCAAAGTCCCCCGTCCAGGTCCCAGGGATCACCCGTGCACCGGCATCGACCAAGAGCCCCACCGTGCCATCGGTGCTACCGGTGTCGACCGCGATGACCTCCGCCCCCAGCGGGGCAATGCTCGCCAAGAGCCCGGGCAACAGCGCCGCCTCATCACGCACAATCAGGCAGACCGCGAGGGAGGGCGAGCTCATGGGCGCACCGTCGCTGCTGCGTCCACAGACACCGTGCCATCGAACAAGGTGGAGGCGTCGAGATCCCCCCGCTGGTGGGCCACCCAGCCCAGCGCGTAGGTGTTGACGATGCGCCAGCCCAGCTCCGCACCGATCAAGCCCTCGCCGCTCTCCAGCACCCCGCTGAAGTCGGTGAAGGTCATGTGCCCGCCCCCCTCAATCGACACGCCCCGGTGCTCGGGAGCGCCCTGCTGCAGCCCACTCCAGATGAGCTCGGTGTCCCCGCCAGTCTGGGGGTCCAGCGTGCCCGTCATGTGGAGCACGGGGGTCTTTGCGGCCGCCAGTCCGGCTTCCCCAAACAGCCGCCCGTCACCGGGCGCCATGCTCACCATGCCGACGATGCGGTCCTCATAGAGTCCCTGCTCCAGAATTGCCGCGTCATCGGCCGTCATGGTCGAGCAGTACGCACTGGTGTCGGCGCCGCTGAGGCACGTGTCCATCAGGGCCCGGTCGTACCGCGCCCCGGCGAGCGAGTGGGCGGTGTAGCCCCCGAAGGAGTGCCCGCTGGCCGTGATGCCGTCCCCACTGACCGAGACTCCCGCCGAACGGCCGGCGAGCAAGTGGTCCAGCACGGCGCTGATGTCCATGGACCGCAGGTAGTAGATGTCGGTGGCCCGGTCCGGTCCATCCGCGACGGTGTTGCCGGTGTGGTCTGGTGCCGCGACCACAAAGCCTTGGCTGGCCAGATGCTCCATCCAAAACCCGCTCGACTCGGCGTAGCCTTGGTGGCCATGGCTGTAGACGTGCAGCGGCGCGGTCACGTCCATCGGCGTGGCCCCACCGAGCACACCATCGGCCTCGAGAATGCCGTTGTAGCGGACTTCTTCACCGGTGTCGTCCGACGTGGGGAACCACAGGGCGAGGCGCAAGCTGCGGGGCCCCGCCGGCCCGTCATAGGTCAGCTCTTCGGTGCGAAAGCCGACGGTGAAGGGCCCCGGCTCGCCCAGCGCATCCAGGCTGAGCGCCAGAGCAAACGGCTCGCCAGAGTCTTCGGTCGTGCCCTTGTTGCCCTCGCCTTCGCCAGCGCAGCCACCGATGACGCAGACGACGGCCACCCTGCAGTGTCTCCACCCTGTCCACGCCGGTCCTCTGGACATCCCCGCCTCCTGTTCGTGATCCCCACGGCGCTCGCCGCAGACGAGCACCGGGATAGCCCACCCCACGACGGAGAGGCCATGGGCAAGGGGTACCTCGCCATGGGGCACCTGCGCGGTGTCCCCCTGATGATCCACTGGACGGTGCCCGTCCTCGTGGTGGCCGCGGGCATGTTGGTCTCCAGCGCCGCCTGGAGCTCCTGGGCTGCGCTTGGCCACGTGCTGCTGCTCGTCAGTCACATCGGCGGGCACTGGATCGCTGCACGCCTGCACCAACAGCGAATCGTGGAGCTTCACGTCCACGGGCTCGGCGGATCGGTGCTCACCACGGGGCGGCTTGAGCGGGGTCAGCGGGCCCAGCTCGCGTTTGGTGGCGTCCTCGGCCAGGGCGTGCTGTGGATGGCGGCCACCCTGGTCCAGCTCGGCGGCCCTGCGTCCGTCGTCGACAACCCCCTCTTGCTGGTTGTCACGATGGGCAACGCCCTGCTCATCTTCGCCAACCTGCTGCCCTACGGCCCCATGGACGGACGGCGGGGCTGGCCCCTCGTCCTGGGACGGCCGGACGGTGGGCGGGCCAAAGAGAGCCGCACGGGCGACCCGCTGGCCGAGCCCGGGCTGGAGCGGCGGGTCGAGCGGGTGGCCCGAATGCTGCGCCCCACACCTCCCCCGGTTCCCCCGACACCGCCGGAGCTCACAGCGGATGCTCCGCCCGATGTGCTGCCACCCGACATTGTCGAGGCTGCAGACCGCCTGGTCGCCGACCTGTTCGCGAAGCCGCCCAAGCCACCCGTTCGTTGAGTCGGCGCCGACGCCGAAAGGCCGCTCAACACGCGCTTGTCAATAGCACTGCCCCGCAGTGCGCCCCCACCCAATGGCCGAAACGAAGGAGGCCCGGCCCATATGGCCAACTCAAGCACCGCATTGCTGCCCATCATCGGTTGCAATCCGGTACGCTCCACCCACGGGATGCCCACAGGCCAACCAGAACTTGCGGCGAGCGGCAGCTGCAACCTACCTCTGGGCACCGCCGGACGGAGGTCTGTCATGATTCTGGTTGTGGACGACGATCGTCTGTTCGTGGCGCTCCTCAAGCGCACGCTCTCCGACCAGCCCGTGCGCTGGGCCGCCAACCTCGCCGAAGCGCGGCGAATGCTGAGCCAGACCCCGTTTGATTTGGTGCTGCTGGACCTCGGCCTCCCCGATGGCCACGGCGTGCACCTGCTGGCCACTTGGGGTAACCTCGTACCCACCATCGTGATGACGGGGTTCTCGCCCTTCCCCGACTGCGCCGCCATGCGGGCCCATGGCGCCCGCGCCTGCGTCGACAAAGACGAGCTGGTGGGCCTGTCCGGCACAGCGATGCTCCGGCGCTGGGCCCACACCGACACCGAGATCTCGCTCACGGGCTGAAGTGACTGGTGCCGATGCTTCAGAAGATCTGCACACCGATCTGCCAGCCCGACCACCCCCGCGTGGCCAGCCCACCGCCCTCATCCAGGCTGGTGTGCTTGGCGCCCCGGATGTACTGCGAGCCGTCCTGCACCTGGCTGAACAGCATGTTGTAGGAGTAGCCACCCGTCAGCGCGAGGCGGTCGAAGATCTGCACGCCCGCGATGGCCCGACCCGTCGCGATCTCGTTCGTGCCGACGAGCAGCCCTGCCGTGGGGCTCACATGCTGCACGAGCAGGTCCCCGTCGATGAAGAGGCGATCCGAGATGGGCGCATGGCCGCCCGCACCGAGGGTCAGCGCCCACTCCGGGCAGTCCCCCCCCGGGCGCCACCCTGCACCGTAGATATAGTGGAAGTACCGGCCCCCATGCTTCAGGGCGACATTGTGGAAGCCGTAGGAGGTAGTCCATGCATCCAGATGGGTGCGCCCCTCATAGATGATGTTGATGAGCCCCAGCGACAGATCGGAGTCGCGGGCAATGTTGATCACGCCGATCTGCACACCATCCACGTCCTCGGTGGACACGTTCACCACGGCGACCTGTGAGCCATCGACGCCGTGGGCCACGTTGACCCCGCCCGCCATCTGCACGCCGTCCACCCGCCCAGCCGCGAGGTTGACGCCACCGGCACCCTGAAAGCCGTCCACGTCACCCCCGGCCACGTTCACACCGCCGGCGCCTTGGAAGCCGTCGACCTGCCCGGCGGCGATGTTGGCCCCGCCGGCAAGCTGCATGCCATCCACGGATCCGGCGACCACGTTGACGCCCCCAGCACCCTGGAAGCCGTCCAGGTCACCGGCCAGCAAGTTGACCCCACCGGTGAGCTGGACCCCGTCCACCCGCTGCTCCACGAGGCTCCCGACAGCGGAGGCTTCGATGCCGTCCACCGCACCCGTCCAAGTCACCAGCCCGAGGGACAGCGCACGGCGGTCCTTTCCCCGGTGGGCGCCGGATGTGCCGACACCGGGCACCGCGTCGATGCCGAGGGGAACGTTCACCAGCGCACTGTCCTCGCCATCGGCAGCCTCTGGAGCGACAGCAACCGCCGGGGCCTCTGCGGCGGCAGGGGCCTGCGCTGCGGCGGGGACCTCAGCACTGGCAGCGGGTACTGCATCGTCGGCCAACGCGGCGGAAACGGGAATCAACGACAGGCCGATGGACAGCAGCATCGTGCGGGACGGGAGAGGCATCGTGCGCTCCTGAACGACCAAGTGGCCGTGGTGGGCAAGGGAGTGACGCCTCTCCAACACCGACCGCCACCGCGGGTGTCACCCCTGCCCCTGCAATTGCGTCGCACAGGCCCCATCGCGAGAGGCACCCACCCAAGAGACCGCGCCGCACACCGCTATCGACGCCGCCCAGCACCGCCGGACTCTCCCGATGTCACCTCGCCCAGCCACCGGCTGCCCGACGGGTGCCCTGCCGCCTGGTCTTCTCGCAGCGCGGCCACACAGCGCCCCCGCAGCCGCCCCGACTCCCGACGGCCGCTGTCGACCGAGGCCATCAGCCGCTCAATGTGGCTCTGGCGGGCGTGCACCTGGGGCCGCCAGGGGGCATTCCACGCCAGCCCCCAGCCAGTGGGCACCAGCACCATGCCCAGGCCCAACACCAAGACCGAAAATACCTTATTGGAGGATGTTCTGGACGACACCAGCCCGCAAGCGACCACCACCGCGAGGGCCGGTCCAGCCCCCACCAGCAAGCGCGGCTCTGCCAGGTCGGAGGCCAGCGCCAGTCCCCAGAGCACCAGCCCCGGCCCACACGTCACCCCCATCGCCACCCGCACACGACCCCGAGCGCGCACCGCACCGAGCAGCCCCACCCCACATGCCACGATCAGCCACGTCCACATGGGCGCCGAAGGCAGCACGTGGGGATCCAGGGCGATGCGGTGGCCGGCCTCTCCGCGGGGCATGCGCAGGAGCGCCCACACCGACCCGGGCAGGTCCATCAGGGCGCTCCGCCCCCAGACCAAGCCCCGTGACATCCACGCCTCCGGGGGCCGAGCCCCGCCATCAAAGGCCACCACGTTGGCCGCCTGCCAGACCTGAACCTCCAGCGGAAGAGCATTGTGGGGGTATGCCACCCGCCCCAGGATCCAGCCGAGGCCGAACAATGGCACCAGCGACAGGCGCCGCCAGCGGGACGTCGAAGCCGCCAGACCGGCCGCCAGTGGTGCGGTCCAGAAGAACCCCCGCAAGTCCACCAGCACCGGCACCCACACCATCACCGCTGCGACCCAGAACCAGCGGGACCGGGGGCGCACCATCGCCGCCCCGACCGCGGCGGCGGCCAGTGCGCCGGATGCCGCGAGCGCACCGTAGAAAGACACTTGGCGGGGCAACAACAAGGTGGGCCCCAGCGCCAGCAACACCCCCAGCGCAGCGGCGCCAGCGACCCGCCCCCCCAACATGGACGCCCACAGCGCCGTGGCGAGCGCCATCAGAAAGGTCCCGAGCACGGACAGCAGCAACAATCCGTCCACGATGCCCAACCAACGGGCGGCTAGGCCGGCCCCCAATCCCGCGAGCCGGGACCGCTTCACCGGCCAGCCGGCCCCCTCCACCCAAGCCGCACCGTCGCGCATCACCGCGGTGCCCGCGCAGTACTCATCAAAGTCCGCTGTGGTCAGGAGCCCGTCCGACAAGCCTGCCGCCCCCGGTGGCCCCAACCCCGCGAGTGCAACCGCTGCTGCGCCGCCCACGAGCCAAAACGCGTGGCGTTGCCACTTGTGTGACGACCGTGGGACGATCCAGATCAGGACCGCGAGAAGGGCCAATGGCAGCAGGATCAGCACCGGTCAGTCTCCGCCGCAGTCGATCCGGGTGTTTCGGACACCTTTCGTCCGAGTCTCTGGCACTCTCCCCGCCTTGCCGCCGTGGTACTAACCGTTGCGCCACCGCGCTTGAGCACAGAAAGTTGACGGCCCCCCCTCGACGGGCAACCGACTTCACCCATTGGCACCGGCATCGACCCAGTTGACGAACTTCGTCCTGCGACTCCCCGGATCCCCTGCCATACCCCCCACAACGCTGGGGAGTGGTGCATCGTCGTGCCACGCCGGCGCTTCACACCACCCGTGGATGTCCATCACTGCGCCATTCCGGTGGTTTCTGCGCATCGTTGTTTGGTCGAGCGTCTGGGCGGCTGGGGCCATCGCGAGCCTGTGCCTCTTCGCCCAGCACGCCCTCGGGCTGGAGTCCGATCTGCGGGCGCCGGCGATCATCTTCCTGTCGGCCCTGTTCATCTACAATCTCGACCACATCGTCGACTCCAAAGTGCAGCAGATCGACGATGAGGAAGCCCAGTCCTACTTTCGCCATCCGGCGCTGCTGCTGCTCACTGTGGTCAGCGGCCTGGCCACCCTGACGGCCTTGGTCTTCGCCCCGCCCGAAGCCCGATGGGTCTTTGTCGGCTACGCCACCATCGGCGTCCTCTACGGACTTCCCCTGGTGCCGAGCTTCGGCCCTGGCCCCCGACGCTGGTGGCGGCTGAAGGACCTGCCCATGTCCAAGGGCTTGCTGGTGGGCACTGCGATCAGCTTCGGAACCGTCGGCACAGCAGTCGCATGCGCCGGGCAGCTCCCCAGTGCGAACGCGTTGTTCGTGGCGACGTTCATCTTTGTGTTTGTGTCCAGCAACACTCATGTCTCCGACATCCCTGACTTGGCCTCCGACAAAGCGTCCGGCGTCCAGACGCTGCCCGCCACGCTGGGCATCCGCTCCACCCAGCTCACCCTGGTGAGCGCGAACCTCGTGCTGATGGCCCTGATGATGATGGGATGGGGCGCCGACGCGACACCTCTCCAAGCAGAGATGGTTCTTGGCCTCGCCATCTCGGTACTGTACATTCTCACTGTCGATACAGAGACCCCACGCGAGGTGTTCGGCGTGTTTGTAGACGGTGCTCTGTTCTTGCCCGCACTCCTGGTGGCCGCCCGAGATGTCCTTCCCTGATCCCAGCTCGACACCCCGCCCACTGGCAGAGCCGGCCCGCACCCTCTTGGCCCCCACCGACCCCTTCGCAACCGACGTCGGCGCTGAAGACAGCGTGGCCCGCCAACGGGCGGTTGAGTTCCTCCGGGCCCAGTCCGCCATTCTGTTTGTGGCGCTTATCGGGGTGGTGGGCACGAACCTGACGGGCATGCTGGGCAGTGTGCTGGCGGTCCAGTCCGTGAGCTTCACTGCGGTCATCGGCATGGCTACCGCCATCGCGTGGTGGTTGCTGAGCATGCGCCTGATGCGGCCCAACCACGTGATCCTGGGCTTGCTCTACGCCGACTCGTTGCTGGGCTACTTGGCGTTCTACCTGGGCGGTGAGTTCGAGACTCCAGCGACCGCCATCTGCCTGTTGTGTGTGGTGATGGTTCCGCTGTACGGCGGGCGCGGACATGCGCTGTTGATGGGGGTGACCCAGTGGCTCACCTACTCCGGCCTGCTCGCGATTCGCCAGATGGGCTGGATGACCGACGTGCTGCCGTATGGCTACATGGTCCCCGAAGAAGCAGCGACGAGCCCGGCGTTTGTGCTCGACTCCTTCACGGCCTTCACCATCGCTTGCTTCGGCATGACCTTCGTGGCCGGCCGGGCGTCCATCGACATTGTGAACAGCCGCGCCCAGCTCAAGGCCGAAGTGCGCACGAAGACCCAAGCCCTGCGGGAGCGCACTAGGGAGCTGGAGCACGCGCGGGTGGCGCTCGAGGGAGCAAACTCCGATCTGGAGAGCACAAACCGCAACTTGGCGCTCTCGAACAGCCGGCTGGAGCAGTTCAACGCTGCGGTCAGCCACGATCTGCGCACCCCGCTGCAGTACATGGTGTCCCGAGCGGAGCTGCTCGCGCTCACCGGCAAGAGCAACCCGGACCGCATTCAACCGATGGCGGACGCCATCGTCGAGAGTGCCGAACGAATGGCGCTTCAGCTCGATGAATTGCTCAAGCTCTCCCAAGTGGGTGACCGGCTGCCGGCGTTGGAGCCGGTGCCCATCAGCCGCGTCGTCAGCCTCGCTGGCCAGGACCTGTCCACCGAGCTGCGGGCACGCCGGGCCTCGCTGGAGCTCATCAACCCGCTGCCCATCGCCATGGGCAATGCGGCCCTGCTCCAAGAGATGTTCCAGAACCTGTTCCAGAACGGGCTCAAGTTTGGGCGCCAGCCCGGTCCCCGGCTTCGGGTGTGTACCGCCGACGCCCCTGCGGGGTGGGTGGCCATCAGCGTAGAGGACGATGGCGAGGGCGTTCCGGACCAGGACCGGGATCGGGTGTTCCGGCTCTTCCAGCGTGGGCGCAACGAACACACGGCCGAAGGACTGGGGGCTGGCCTCGCCATTGTGCGCCGCATCGTCGAAGTGCACGGCGGCACCATTCGCATCGAGCGCAGCCCGTCGCTGGGGGGCGCCCGGTTTGTGGTGGAGCTGCGGGCATCCACCGATGCAGATGCCGCAGCCGCCGAAGCCCACAGCGCCCAAGCACCGTCAGGCCCCGGACCCATCGCCATCGCTTGAGCCCCGATCGACCATGTGCAAGTACACGTCTTGTTTGGTGTAGGGAATCTCGATGCTGTGCTCGCCCAGGGCTTCGTAGATGGCCACCAGCGCCCGATCGCGTACGTCCTCCCGGCCGGCGGGGTCGTCCACCCAGATGAGCACCATGTAGTCGACCGACGATGCACCAAAGCCCACCAACCGGGCACGGGGCGTGTCGGGCGCGTCGGTCACCACACCGGGCACATCCTTCACCGCTGCGACGAGAACCCGCTTGACCTGGGCAACATGGGTGCCGTACGCCACACCCACTGGCAAGTCCAGCCGTTGTCGTGGGTTGGGTCCACCAGACTCATTGACAATCATCGCCGTCGACATCTTGGAGTTGGGCACCACGATCTCGACTTGGCGAACCGTGAGCATTCGTGTGCTGCGAATGCCGATGCGGACGACCTTCCCGCGACTTCCATCGTCGAGCGTGAGGAAGTCGCCGATCTTGAACGGCGAGTCGGCAATGATCATGACGCCCGCAAACAGATCCGACAGAGACTGCTGGGCCGCAAAGCCAATGGCGAGCCCCACAATGCCCAGAGACGCCAGCACGGCGGTGGGATCGATGCCCCAGGCACCCAGCAGCGCGTAGCCAAGCACCGCGTAGCTGATGATCTGAAACGCAAAGTAGAAGACCGGCAAGGTCTGGGGTCGAACGAAGCGCCCCACCCCGTCATTGGCGTAGGCCGCCCGCTGAAGCACGTACGAGCCGATGGTGAGCACCGCCCGGCCCCACAAGGCGATGAGCACCGTGGAGATCACCGCCTGCAGCACGCTCACGGTGGTCGCGGAGCGCACCCCGACCTCGATCGCCTGGGAGGCGCCGAGCAGCAGCCAGGTGACGGCCACCGGCATGCGCAAGGCCGAGAGCAGCAAGTCGTCCAGCGACGAGCTCGACCGCGCCGTCAGCTTTGTCAGCACCTTCGAGGCCAGCAGGGTCGTGGCGATGGCCCCCACGACACCACCGGACATCCAGCTGATGGCCTCCATCGCGCCTTCGGGCATGGCTTCCGCTACCACTGCCAACCAATCCCAGCGGCTGTCCATGAGCAGTTGATCCTCTCGGCACCGTGCCCGGCCCCAAGCGCGGGGCGAGCTTCGCCCTCAGCGATATCCGGCATCCGCGGGATCTCGTCATCCACGATGATAGGCCGTCCTCCCCAGACGGCCGAGATCGGGCCAGAGCGCCGCGTTGTGGGGCCCACGGTTTTTCTTTGAGCCGGCGGCCCGACGGACTATCCCCTGGGTGCTTGCCGCACCGCCACCCCCACCGCCGGCCCTTGGACCCTCCATGCACCCCACTCCTGCACTCCTGGCGGCCACCCTCGGCGGCGCTCTGGCTGGTCCACCGCCCGCTGACGCCGTCATGCCGGTCATCATCAACGGCGAGGTCGAGAACGGGCTGTCCGCGGTGATCTCGATTGGCACCGACGCGCTGGGCGACCCCATCAGCTTCTGCACAGCCAGCGTCATCGCACCCCGCGTGGTCCTCACGGCCGCCCACTGCACCGAATTCATCCCGGTCGAGCTGCTCACCATCGCGGGCCGGGCGTTCTTTGGCACCGACATCAACGCGCCCACGCACACCCTCAACTTTGAGGCGGTCTACCTGCATCCTGCGTATGTGGAGCTGGCCAATGGCGGTGAGCAGCTTCCCGAGTATGACCTCAGCGTGCTGATTCTCGCGGAGGACGCACCGGTCCAGCCGATGTGGTGGCGCACTGAAGCCGTGACCGATGCCGACGTGGGATCCCCGCTGTTGAGCGTGGGATTCGGCCTCGATGAGCGCAACCGAAGCGGGGTGAAGCGCTCGGCACCGCTCCAGCTCGACGGGTACGACGAGCAGTTTGTCATCGTGCGAAACGCCAGCAACGCGGCGGGCGCCAACATCTGCTCCGGCGACTCCGGCGGCCCCCAGCTCATCTGGGACGAGCAAGTGGACGACTGGCGGCAGCTTGCGGTGCACTCGTGGGGCGACACCGACTGCGCCCGACGATCCGGCAGCACACGCACTGACATTGCTGCGGACTGGGTGCGAGGGATCGTGCAAGCCACCCACGGAACGGCCGACCAATGCATGCTCTTGGGCTACCACACCAATGGTCTGTGCGACGACTTCTGTGGTGAGGTGGGGATGGCCGATCCCGAGTGTGCGACGGCAGACACCGGTGGGCCGCCGGTGCAAGACGCCGAGCTGAAGACCACGTGCAGCAGCGTCTCCAGCGCCACGGGCCTCGCGGTGCTACTCATGCCCCTGATGGGCGCTGCTCTGCGCCGGGAGTCCCCCAATGTCGACCGAACCTGACGTGTCCCCGGGCAGCACCGCGCCCAGCAATGGGCTGAGCCTGAACTACGAAGTGGGGGGCGAAGGTCCGCCGGTGGTGATGATCATGGGCATCGGCTCCCAGCGGATCCACTGGCCCAAGCGCTTCCTCCAGACGGTGCAGGGTCGCGGGCTTCGGACCATCACCTACGACAACCGCGATGTGGGCCGGTCGTCGTGGCTGACTGGCCAGCGCGCCCCCAACCCATTGACCATGCTGTCTCGGGCCATGGCGGGGCTGACGACGGACGCGCCCTACTCCCTCGCCGACATGGCGGACGATCTGGTGGGCCTGCTGGACCACTTGAACATCGAACAGGCCCATGTGGCGGGGATCTCGATGGGGGGCATGATCGCCCAGACCTTCGCGCTTCGGCATCCCCAGCGGCTGCGCAGCCTGGTCTCGATGCACTCCACCACCGGCGCACGCATGGTGAGCATTGGCCAGCCTGCCGCCTACAAGGCCCTGCTGAGCGCGGGCCCCAAGAGTCGGGAAGAAGCGGTGGAGCGCCATGTGCAGGTGGCCAAGGTCATCGGCAGCAAGGGCTTTGCCATCGACTGGAAGGGCATCCGCCGGCGGGCCGGCCAGTCCTACGACGTCGGCCTCAACCCGGCCGGCTTCATGCGCCAGTGGGCGGCCATCATGCACTCCGGTGACCGCACCGCCCAGCTCGCCCAGATCCAAGTCCCGACCCAAGTCATCCACGGCACAGTGGACCCGCTCATCCCGGCCCGTGCGGGCCAGGCCACCGCTGCGGCCATCCCGGACGCCGAGATCGACCTCATCGCGGGGATGGGCCACGATCTGCCCCCCGGGGTCTATGATCGCATCGCCGACGGCATCGCGCGCACGGTGGCGCGAGGGGAAGACCGGACCGCCACGCGCTGAGCCCCAGGAGGGCCCGATGCCCAGCCTGAGAATTCGCCTGAGTGTTGAACCTGACGATTATCTGCCCTACTACTGCGGCACCATCAAGTGGGTGGTGGCGGTGGCGGAGGACGGGCGACGTGTGCGCTTTCCGGCGAGTGCGCTGCAAGCCCACCTTCGTCCGGACGGCATCCACGGTCGGTTCGAGCTGCGCTTCGACGCCGACAGCCGCTTCGTCGCGTTGCACCGAGTGCAAGGACGGGGGGCCTGAGCCGACAAGTGGAGGGGCGAGGGTCGAACGGCGCGGGCTCCTAGGGCCGAGGGGCCACCGAGCGAAAAGTATTCGTACACCCGGGAGGCACCTGCGCCGTTCAACCCACAGCGCCGCCCCACCGACGGACAATGCCGGGGGCCATTCACCCCAGGTGCCCGCTGTGGCAAGCTTGGGCTTCGATTCTGTCCCGACGATTCCGATGGGGGAGACAGGGCCTGCTGCCCCCCCGTTCCAAGGCCCGCCCAATGCACCGTATCATCCTAATTTTGCTTCCAGTTGCGTTGAGCTTGGGCGCCTGCCACGAAGAGATCACGCCAGAGACGCTGGCAGCGGCCGAAGCCGCCAAGGTCGCCGAAGCAGAGTCCATCGCCGAGGCCGAGTCCGAAAAGGCCCGAAAAGAGGCCGAAAAAAAGGCGAAGGGGCCCATTCACCGGTCCTATGAGCACCCGAACGCACCGTACTCGAACCAAGAAAAGGACGACCTGGCCAACATCTGCGAGGTGCTGGTGGACTGCCGCAAGACCCGCTGCAAGCAGGTCGCGAAGGCGAAGGCCAGCTCTGACTATGGGAAGCTCCTGGCCGATTACGCCCACGGCAACACACCGAGTCGGGTCTCGCGGCGAATCGCCGAGATGGTCAAAGCGGACAACCTCCAGTCGGTTTCTCCTGCGTGCCGGCAGCTGGTGGCCATGGCGCTGTAGGTCACCACACCCGGGGCCCCATGTTTGATGCCCACTGCCACCTCGACATGCTCGATGACCCATCTGAAGCGGCCGCCCACGCCCGCCGTGCAGGGGTCGTCGGCATCCTGATCCCCGGGGTGCTTCCGGAGGGCTGGGCGAAGGCACAGGCGCTTGCCGCAACCACGCCGGGCGTCTGGTGGGCCCCGGGGCTCCACCCCTGCTGGCTTGGCCCCGCGCCCACCGACGCGGACGATCTGAGCAAGCTTGAGGCCGCTGCACGGTCCGGTGCAGTCGCCATCGGGGAGACCGGCCTGGATGGACGGACCGCCGTGGCGGCGACCATGGTGCACCAACAACGGATGCTGCGCGCCCACCTCGCCCTCGCCCGAGATCTGGACCTACCGGCCATTCTTCACGTCGTGCGCGCCCATGAGGCGGCGCTTCGCGTCTGCCGGGAGGACGGACTTCCTGCGGCGGGCGCGATGGTGCACGGGTTCACCGGCAGCGCCGAGCTTGCGGTCCGCTGGGCCCACCTCGGCTGCCACCTGAGCATCGGCGGGCCTGCGACATGGTCCCCCTCGAAGAAGCGCATCGCTGGGATTCGTGCCATTCCGGCGCACCGATTGTTGGTGGAGACCGACGCCCCGGACCAAGCCCCCGACCCGTGGCGCCGCGATGGGGAGCCCGGTGCACCGGCCATGCTGCCCGCCATCATCCGCGCGGTCGCTGCCCTCCGGGGGGTGTGCGAGTCCGCCGTGGCCGTCCAGACCGCAGACAATGCGGCGAACCTGCTGCGGGTGGGCCAGACAGGATAGCCGGACCGTCCTTGTTCCCTGTGCAAGCCTGGAAGCGCCCATGTCCACCGCCCCCACCGAGACCCCCTTCAAGCTCCACCGGCGGTTTGACCGCATGGGGCGCCTGCTCGGCGACACCGCCATGGAGCGTCTGGGCCGGGCGCATGTGGTCGTGGTTGGACTCGGTGGCGTCGGCTCGTGGGCCGCGGAGTCCCTCGTCCGGTCCGGCATCGGGCGCATCACCCTCATTGACTATGACGTGGTGTGCATCACAAACGCCAACCGCCAGCTCCAAGCGGTCCGGGGGACGGTCGGCAAGCCCAAGGCCAATGTGCTTGCCGAGCGGCTGAGAGGCATCAATCCGTTGGCGACGATCAAGGCGGTCCCCCTGTTCTACGAGGCACGGCTCGCGGACAAGCTGCTGGAGGGCGCGGACTATGTGGTCGACGCCATCGACAACCTGACCGCCAAGGCCCACCTCGTCGCGACCTGCAAGGCGCGGGGGATTCCTGTCGTGGTCAGCACGGGCGCTGCGGCCCGGGTCGACCCCACCCAGATTCGTGTGATCGACCTGGCCCGCACGCGGGTCGACAAGCTCGCGTCCATCCTTCGCAAGGTCCTGCGCCAGGAATACGGGTTCCCCCGCACGGGCGACTTTGGCATCTCGGCCATCTACAGCGAGGAGCCCCTCCAGAAGCCCTTTGAGCTGTTCTATGACAAAGGCGGCGGCTTCTCGTGTGTGTGCCCGCCCAGTCCCCAAGTCGACATCGACGCGTGCAACAACCAGCATGTCATCTGGGGCACGGCCAGCTTCGTCACCGGCGCGTTTGGGCTGGCCTGTGCGAGCGTGGTGGTGCGGGCAATCGCCCAAGGGCCGGCGGCCGAGCCCGCTTCAGCCGAGGACCCGCCAGCTTCCCGGTGACACGCTCGGCAACCGCGCTTCGGCGATCACCGCGAAGAGCAACACCAAGTCATTGGGTTGGTCCGGGGTGATGAACAGTCGGCCGAGGCAGTGCATCGGAAAGACCACATCGGACCGGTCCGGGGCCACCACCGCCAGCGTCTCTTCGGGCGCGCCGTCCGGGCAGGCCATGACCCAGCCCCAGCCGGCTGCCCGGCACAGCTCCTCGCCGAAGGCCACACCGGAGATCATGGCCAGCACACTCGTGTCGGCGCCGCCGCCGAGGGCTTCGCCGCCCCGGACAGCATCGACCATCGCCGCGATGGCTTGCACCATCACCGCCGGTTCGCTGTCTGCCCCACCGATGAGGGCGCCCGTGGGGAGCGGCAACAACTCAAGGGCTTGGGTCATCAGCCCCGACAGCTCCGCCGACTCTTCATGGGTGAGCGGGCGCTCGATCACAGACCGGTCCCTGGGCACTCGAGACTGACCTTGTAGGGCTCATTCTCATCAGCCGGACCCTCGATGATGATGACGTAGCGACGGGGCTCGTTGTTCCAGACGCGGATGCTGCCGCCCTTGGAGCTGATGTCGGCTTCGCACTCAAAGATGTTGGACCCGCTGTTCACGCAGCCGCCGTCATGCTGCATGACGAAGATGTCCATGTTGGCGCAGGGGCTGTCCAGGTAGATGAAGACCTCACCATCGCCGGGATGCTGGAAGTCATAGTGCATCTCGGGCCCGGTGTAGGACTGGGTGCCCGTCACCTCACAAGCCCAGATGCTCGAATAGTCCGAGCCATCGACCTTGCTCGGCCCGCCGGTGTTGATGCCGGTGATGGTGTCGCCACACGCCAAGGTCGCGGCGATGCAGGTGCCGTCGTCGTAGGACAGCGGCTCCACTTCTTCGTCGCACTCGACGTCGCTGCTGCCCGAGCCCTGGCCGTTGCCGCCCTCGGACCCTCCGCCGCCGTCTCCGCCGCTGCCCGACCCACCGTCGCTGGATCCGGTCCCGCCGGTGGACTCGCCCCCAGAGTCCTTGTCGTTCAGGTTTTCACAGCCCGACACACCCACAACCAACACCCCAAGCGACAGCCAAGCGAGCTTCATCGGACCTCCTCCCGTGCCGCTGGAGCGGGCAACCCCCACAACCTACTCGCAAGCGACATCAAGCGCGAATGGTGCCTGCTCCCCATCGGGGCCCTCGACCACAATGAGATAGTTGGTGATGCGGGTGGTGTCGGCTGCGAGGGTGATCTCGCCCCCTGCCCGGCTGTCGTCCATCTCGCAGTCGATGAGGCTGATGCCTTCGTAGGGGCACTCGCCCTCGGACGCCCAGCCTTCCCAGCGCAAGCCCATCACGTCAAGCTCATCGCAGGGGCTCTCCAGCGTGACCGTGGCGACCTGGCCGATGGGAACCTCGAGCGCGAAGACCTTCTCGCTGCCGTTGTAGGGCCCGTCGGGCAGCGGCGTGCAAAACCACCCCCGGTACATGTCGGAGTCGATCCAGCTCACCCCACCCGCGGTGGTCGCGATGACGGACTGGCCGCAGGACAGCTGCTGGCTGACACACTCGTCCAGGTTGCCGCTGGAGGGCACCGCGCCGGGGTTGCAGTCGACGCGGGACACTTCGCCGCCGTCGCCACCGTCCCCACCGTCGCCGCCATCCCCACCGTCACCGCCGTCACCCCCATCGCCGCCGTCGCCGCCACCATCGCCACCGCCACCGTCGCCCGATGGATCGGAGCCTTCGTCGCCTGGGCGGGTGCCGGGAATGCCGCTGTCGCCATCATCACCGTCCGCACCTCCACCGGTGATGCGGCCGCCGAGTCCGGTGTCGTAGGACTTGTCGAAGATGCCGCAGCCGGCGACACAACCCAAGACCACGGACAGGCGCAAGAAACGGGAGACGTGGACATGCATGGCGAATCTCGGCGGACGGGGCATTCGAAGCGGTCACAGGAACCCAGACGATACCGCGGCGCCCGACCGATGGCGATGTCGCTGCGATTCCCTCGGGGGCCCTTGCTGCGCGCCCCGATCGCCCTCGCCATGGCATCAGGACGCAAGCTCTCCGTCAGCAAGTCCCTGGCCGGCGGCGACCAGGCTGGCGTAGTGGCCCTCGGCCGCCATGAGCTCGGCGTGGGTGCCCTGCTCAACCACGTGGCCGGCCGCCATCACCGCGATGCGGTCACAGCGCTGCACCGTCGACAGGCGGTGGGCGATGACGATGACCGTCTTGGACTTGAGGATGTTGCCAATGGCGTCCTGGACGAGTTTCTCGGTGATGCTGTCGACGGACGCCGTGGCTTCATCCAGGATGACCACACCCGGGGCGTGCGCCATTGTTCGCGCAAACGTGAGCAGCTGGCCTTCTCCGACGCTCAAGTCGGCGCCACGGTCCCGCAACACCCGGTCCCAGCCCAAGCGCTCCACGAAGCCCTGGGCGTGGGTCATGGCCACGGCAGCATCTCGCTGGTCGCCGTCGATGTCTGGATTGCCCAGGTCAACGTTGAACTGCAAGCTGTCGTTGAACACGTGGATGTCTTGGCGCACACTCGCAACCTTCTGGCGCAGTGCCGTCGTGTCGAGCGAGGACAGCTCCACGCCGTCGAGCTGGATGCTGCCGGTGTAGCCATCGTAGGACCGGTCGAGCACCCGCGTGAGCGTGGTCTTGCCGGAGCCGGAAGCCCCGACCACGGCCACCGACTCGCCGGGGTTGACGACCAGATCGACGCCGCGGAGCACTTCAGGGCTGTCCGGGCGGTACCGGAAGCGAACCCCCCGTAGGACCAGTCGCCCCCCACCCTCACGGTCCACCGTGCCCGAGGCAGCCCGGACTTGGTCCTGTTCATCGAGCAACCAAAAGATCTTGGCCAGCGCGGCGAGGGCCCGCTGGATGACCGTCACCTTACCGGACAGCTCCCGCAAGGGACGGAACAGGCGCTCCAGATAGTCCATGAACGCGATGAGCAAGCCCACCGAGGCTGGCACGGCCCAGCCCGCCGGCACCACATCCCCGGCGAGGCCCATGCCCCACCACAGCAGCGCGGCGATGAAGATGCGGCTGCCGCCGTCCACCATGGCGAACATCGCGGCGTCGTAGACATTCGCGAGCTGAGTCGCGTCCCGGTAGCGGCGGTTTCGGCGCTCAAACCGGTCCGCGGTGCGCCCTTCGGCACCAAAGAGCTGGACGATCTCGACCCCGTCCACACGCTCCGCCATGAAGGCGTTGACCTCGGCGAGGCTCTCCCGAATCACCAGGTAGAGGTGGCGCAGCTTCCGGCGAATCCACTCCAGCGCGAACAAGAGCGGCGGGGCCAAGGCCAGCAGCAGCAAGCTGAGCCGCCACTCCAGCGCAAACATCGTGGCGAGGATGCCCGTGATCAGCAAGAGGTCGAGGACGATGGTGACCACACCGGCCTGAAGGCTCTCGCCCAGGGACTCCACGTCGCTGGTCAGCCGTGTGAGCAGCTTGCCCGCTGGCTGGCGGTCAAAGAACCGCTGGGCCAGCCCGAGGGAGTGGGCGTACAGGGCACGGCGCAGCCGCAGGATGGTGCGCTGGCCACCCCATGCCAGCGCCAAGCTGTAGGCCGCTTCGGCAAGGTAGGCGCCGACCACCGCGAGCAGGTACCACAGCGCCACCCGCTGCAGGCCGTCGGCGTCCCCAGGCACGATGTGGTCGTCCACCGCGATCTTCAGCAGGTAGGGCTGGGCCAGGCTGACCGCCGCGATCACCGGCGTCAGCACGAGGGCCAACACCACGGTCCACGCGTCGGGCCGCACATAGACCCACAGCCGAGCCAGCATCGCCAGATCGCCCACGGGCAGCTTGTCTGGGGCATTGTCCGCGACCTTGTCCGCGACCTTGTCCACAGGGGTGCTCATGGGGCCTCCGCCCCGGTGGGACGCTGGGCGAGCCAGGCGTCTCGGTAGGGGCCCTCTTCAGCCACCAGCTGTTCATGGGTGCCTTGGGCGACCAGCCGGCCCTCATCCAAGACAATGATCAGGTCCGTGCCGCGAAAGGCCGAGACCCGGTGGCTGACAATCAGCGTCGTGGGCCGGCTGTCGAGCACACCGGACCCCGACAGAGACTCGACCAAGCGAGACTCGGTGGTGTGGTCCACCGCGCTCAACACATCATCAAGCAGCAACAAGCTGCTGCCCTTGTAGAGGGCGCGGGCCAGTGCGACCCGCTGGCGCTGTCCGCCCGACAGCATGATCCCGCGCTCGCCCACCACCGTGTCCACACCGCTCGGCAAGGACTGGAGGTCGGGGGCCAGCGCGGCGAGGTCCACCACCCGATCCCGCCGCGACCGATCCAGCGCAGATCCGGGGAGGTTTCGGTCCACTTCGTCCGCCGTGACTTGGGCCGCCAGCTCAACGTTCTGACCAATCGTGTCGCTAAACAAGAAGGCCCGCTGAGGGGCGATGGACAGCCCCGCTCGCCACTGCACAAGGTCCACGCTGCACAGGTCCACCGGTGCGTCCGTGCTTCCCACGAACACCGCACCGGCCGGCGGGTTGTAGAGCCGGGACAACAACCGAATGAGCGTGGACTTGCCGCTGCCCGTGCGCCCAAACACGCCCACCACCGAACCCGCTGCGATGTCGACCGTGACGCCTTTGAGGACTTCCTCGTCCGGAGCGTCGGGGTAGGCGAAGTGCAGATCACGCAGCGAGATGGCCGGCGCGCCCTGGGGCACATCCAGCGGCGTGTCGCCCTCTGGCCGCTCGACCGGCGCATCCAGCAGCTCGAAGATGCGCTCGAGGCTGACTTGGCCCCGCTGGAAGATGGAGATCATCCACCCCATCGAGCGCAGCGGCGGCAACAAGATGCCGAGAAGGGTCAAGAACGCGGCAATTTGGCCCACGGACAGCTCACCGGAGGCCGCCATCGGGCCCCCGACGAACAGCAACACAAAGACCGCGAGGCTGCCCCCGAGTGACAAGGCCGGGAAGGCCACACTCGCCAGAAACGCCGCCTTCACGCGGGTGTCGAGCAGCGCCTCGTTGCGTTCATCGAAGCGGTCCACAAACCGGTCTTCGGCCACAAAGCCCTGGATGGTGCTGATGCCCTGAAAGCTCGCGAGGACATGGTCTGAGAGCGACCCAAGCTGTTCTTGGCCCACCCGGTGCAGGTGGAAGATGCGCCCAATGCCCGTCCGAGCGAGCACCATCGACAGGGCGATGGGCACCACCGCAAGCAGCGTGAGCCAGGGAGACAATGCCAGCATCTTCCACGCCGTGAGCCCGAGCGCCACGGTCACATTGACCGCCTGCATCAGCCCAAAGCCAACAAACACCCGGGCGAAGGTGATGTCGTTGCTGGCCCGGCTGATGATGTCACCCGTTGAGCGCCCCCCGTAGAACGAGGGCTGGTGTTGGAGCAAGCGCCCGAACAGGTCCACGCGCAGCGAGTACTCCACCGATCGGGCCGGGTTGAAGATCAACACCCGCGACAGGGTGCGCACCACAATGACCGCCAGCCCCATCAGGGCCACCGCGAGCAGGTGCCCCTGGACACCCCCACCCGAGGCATAGGCGTCGATGGCCAGCCCGATGCGCATCGGCACTTCGACCGTCAGCCAGTTCGTGACGGCAATGAACCCAAAACCGGCCAGGTAGGACCACAGGTGGGGCGTCACGTAGGTTGCGACGATGCGTCGGAGGGGATGCATCGCGGAGGCAGCACTGGCAGGAGAGGCGTTCACGGCCCGTCGGGTAGCACACTGGATCGGGTCGAGTGAGCCGGCATCCTGTATTTTTGTTCATGCTGGCATTACCGCAGCACTATATCAGTCGACTCCCCAATGACAGCCCCAATCCAGCCCCCAACAAACCGCCGACAATGCTGATCACCACGTTCAAGGCGGCCAAAACCGGGTGCCCGTGCTGATAGAGCTGGACCGTGTCCACGGCGAAGGTGGAGAACGTGGTGAAGCTGCCCAAGAACCCCGTCCCCAAGGGCAGCTTGACCGCATCGGGCACCCTGGGACTGCCGAGCGCCAGCCCCGTCAACAAGCCCAACAGCAAGCAGCCCAGCAGGTTCGCCGAGAGCGTGCCCGCCGGAAACTCCGCGCCGCCGACCTTGCCCACAGCGGCGCTCAAGCCCCACCGGCACAGCGCTCCCGCAGCCCCGCAGGCCGCCACCGCGATGACGCGAACCATCATCCGCCGACCACGAGCCAGGTGACCAGCACCCCCGCCAAGAAGCCCATCGCCCCCACACCCGCCAGCTCCATCGGCCGTCGTCGGGCGGCGTTGCCCATCCACCCCGTCCCAGCCGGCGCGGCGAGCACCTCGCTCGGCATCTCCTCGAAGACGTACCCAGCCTCGGTCTCCGAGTCGTCCGCCGCTTGGGGCTGGGACTCCAGCAGGCGCGGCACAGTTCGGTCCGCCCAGTCCCGCATCCATGGTGGCGGCAAGCTCTTGCGGATTCTGCGGCACCCCTTCTCGACAGTTCGCGCATCTGGCCGGTCGTGCAGGTCGAAGGCCAGCATCTCGAGCAGCAACAGGCGCACCCGGGCCGCAGCCTGGCGCACATCCGGGTCGTCGGAGGTCTCCATGCTATTGCGCACCGTCTCAAGCACTGTGCCCAGCCACCGAGAGTGGCGCGCAGGATCGACCGGCGGTTCTTTGAAGCGCTTGCCCGTCAGCAGGTTGGCGAGCACCACACCCAGCGCGAAGACATCGGCTTGGTGGGTCTCTTCGCCCGTGCGCCTCTCGGGGGCCATGTAGCGCGCAGACCCGATGAGCAGCCCATTGTTGTCGGCGGCTTCTCGGCTCTCCAGCTCGGCGGTGGCCACACCGAAGTCCAGCAGCTTCACCTCGCCTTGGCGGGTGATGCGGACGTTGGCGGGCTTGATGTCGCGGTGGATGAGGCGCAGCGGCTTGCCATCGGGGCCGAGGCTGCCGTTGTAAGCCGAGTCCAACGCCGCAGCGATCTCCTCGACAATCTCGATGCTCACGCCCTCATTGGGGCGGGCTTGCTTGATGATGGTGCTCAAGTCCGTGCCGGCGATGTACTCCATCACCACGCCCCAGCCATCCTTCAGCGGCACCAACGAGTTGACCCCCACGACCGCCCGATGGCGAATGAGCCCCAGCATGCGGGCTTCATCTCGCAGCCGCCGGGCAATCTCGTCGACCTGGGCCCCTTCGTAGTGCATCACCTTGAGGGCAACTTGCTTCGAGAAGCCGCCGGAGTCCGTCATTTCCGCTCGGTAGACGGTCCCGAAGCCACCCTTTCCAAGGGTCTCCAAGACGCGAAAACGCCGGCGCTGAGAAGCTGAGGCAACGGTCACGCGCTGCCCTCCCTGTGCATCTTTGGGGCGCCAATCTCGGACACGCTACACTGGACGGGTTGTGGGCTCAACCCCACCGGGCGGCCGGTGACCGTGCCCTCCGTCCCCTCCTGCCCGCGGACACCCCCATGGACCTCCCCCAACCTCTCCAGCAGGGTGTGCTGCTCCGCCGGTACAAGCGCTTCCTCGCCGACATTCGCTTGGACGATGGCACCGAGATCACTGCGCACTGCCCCAACCCGGGCGCGATGACGTCCTGCGCCATCGAAGGTGGCCGGGTGCTCGTGTCCCACCACACCGACCCCCGCCGCAAGCTGGCATGGACCTGGCAGCTGGCATGGGGTGGGGACGATGGGCGCGCAGAGATCTTGATCAACACCCACCTCGCCAATGCCGTGATTGCCGAAGGCATTGACCAACAGGCCATTCCCGCGCTGTCCGGCTATGCGAATCTGCGACGGGAGGCCCCATTCAGACCCGACCACAAGGGACGTGTGGACATCCTCCTGTCCGATCCCTCGCCAGACCGGGGGGGCCCGGCCCTGTGCTACGTCGAGATCAAGAGTGTCAGCCTTGCTGTGGGTGGGGGCATCGCTGCGTTTCCGGACTCCCGAACCAAGCGAGGCCTCGCCCATCTCCAAGAGCTCATGGGTGTGCACCGCGCCGGCCACCGGGCGGTCCAGCTCTTCTTTGTGGCCCGCACCGACATCACGTCCATGCGGCCGGCCGACGAGATCGACCCAGCGTACGCAGACGCCCTCACCGAGGCCCATGCTGAGGGCGTCGAGGTGATGGCCGTACAAGCGCGGGTCGAGGGCGCTGCGGTGTACTGTGGCGGCGCCGTGCCGGTGGACTTGAGCCGGCCCTGACGGGGGCCTCGACACTCAGCCCAGCGCGCTCACTCGCCGGGAACGGTCCCGTCGACCATCCAGTCCACCACGTCGGAAGCCAGGTCAAAGTCGGTGTTGGTGAAGACCGAGCCCAGCTCGCCGGTGTTCAGGGAGAAGCCCGGATCTGCCATCTGGGACGCCGTGAAGCGCACCGAGTCCGGCGGCACGTTGACGTCCTGAGACGACCAGATGACTGCAGTGGTCGCCGGAACCAATCCTTCCACAACGGCCGCCGCCACGCTGTGTTGGTCGATGTCGGCCACGACGTCTTCGCCATAGATGACGCCGAAGCCCATCAGCTCATCTTCCCAGGCGGTCGGGTCGCTCTCGTACGCCGACAACAAGTCCGGCGAGGAGTCGATCACCACCGACGCGAGGGTCGCGGTCTCGTTGGCGGGGTCGTTCGCCAGCTCGGCAACACCCCGGCCACCAGAGCCCAGGCCGACCAAGTGGTGGCTGGCGCTGTCGATCTCGAGGGGAATGTCCAGGCCGATGGCGCCCGCGACCGCACCATCCCGGAGCGCACCGTAGGCCAGCTTGGCCAGCGTGAGGCCATTGCGTTCAAAGCCTTCGAGCGCAGGGTCGCCCACTTCGCCGTGCCACAGGTCGCCCCAGCAATTCGCCGGAATGATGACCACAGCGCCCTTGTTGACCAGAGCGGACGGCAGCGCGCCCAGGTTGTCCTCGCTGGGATCCACCAATGTGGGGTTCATGCCGACCGTTTCCCAGACCTTGGACAGCGCCCACGGGCGCTCCAGCCGAGACTCGGCCCGGTAGTGCACACCGCCGAGGATGTCGGTGGGGTCTTGCTCGATCACATAGTCAAACGCACCGGAGTGCAGCAGCAAGACGCCAGGGACCGGACCCGTCGCTTCGGGATCGTAGACCGCGTAGATGCGTGCAGCCTCCCCATCGGGGCAGACCAGATCGTCCATGTCGAAGGCGCGCATCACAGCGGTGTCGGACTCGACAAACGTGTTGGCGAAGGGCATCTCGGTGAAGTCGAGCTTCGTGAGATCCTCCGCCGGCTTGAAGCAGCCCGCACTCAGGCCGCAGATCACGAGCACGCCGGCCAGACGGACGATGCCGCGGGACTGCAGCACGGTGGAGCGGGCTTCTCGGGAGACGACGAATTCGCGCACGGTGACCTCGGAGGACTGAGCGGCCGAACCTTAGCAGGCCGCGGACCTGCGTGGGAGAGGGACCGCAGGGCCCAGGCCACATCGCCGTCCCCGTCGTTGCCTTCAGGGTCGCTGGCCAGTCCAGACCCGGCCGGCGCCACACGCCATCGGGGGGGCTCCGAGACCCTGGTTCCGCCGCCCTCCCCCCCCCGGGGGCTCCGCAGCCAAGGCCGGGCCCTGCGTGGTACAACGCCGCCCCTTCCACCCTTTTTCCGTGGCCCCCACTCCGCCGAGGTGAATCCGATGAAAGCCAGCCTGACCGCGATCATCTGCCTGGGGTCCCTCGCGGCCCTGACCGCCTGCGGGGATCAGGAGCCCGCCGTCCCCGCCACTCCCGCCGTGGAGGACAAGTGTCCCAAGGTGGGCATGGACGCGATGACTGGGCGATGGATCAAAGTCAACGGCAAGGCCGCTGACAAGAACTTCCGCTTCGAATTTGTGCAGAACGGCAACGCTGCAGAGCTCTGGTACACCGGCGGCGGCTTCACCAAGCGGCGCCTGTCGGGCGAGCGCCGCGAAGATGACTGGAAGTTTACCGAAGTGCTGGATGCCGCTGCTGAAGCGCGTTTTCAGAGCGGCGACCGCTCGAAGGTGCGCCTGTTCGTCAACCCCTACAAGAAGCAGTGCAGCCTGCGGGTCACCGAGGTCGAGCTGGTCTCCGAGAAGGGCAAAGAGCGCGAGAAGCCCAAGGGCACCTTTGTCGAGTACCTGGAGTTTCCCGAGGGTCAGGACATGTCCTTCCGCGCGTGCGACGGCCCGCTGTGGCTGGGCGACGCGGCCAAGGACGCCGCGCTCGCGCAGAAGCAAGTCAGCGAGAACGGCAGCCCCGACCCCGGACACAGCCTCGGACCTGCGATTCCCGTTGGGCTGTGGACCGATGCGGCCGCGGATGGCGACGCAGCGTGCACGTTCGACATGGACCTGTTCTTTGACGACCGGCCGGCCCGTGCGGCGGACAAGTCCGTCCGGCCCCCCGTCCCCGCGGGCGAGGTCAAGGACGGCAAGCGGTCGTGGCTGGTCCCCGACTGGTACGCCCCCTACTCGGGCAACCACCACTTCCAGATCTTCCGAAACAAAACCTGTGGCGGCAAGCGCGAGCTGATCGACGTGCGCTGCCTCGAAGCCGTGTTGGACTAGCTATGCGTTGGGGATTGATTGACACTATCGACGACATGGTCGTCGGGAAGAGCGCTGTCGGGCACCGCACCTGGGACCCGAACCTGCCGCTCTTCCAAGACCACTTTCCGGACTTTCCGGTGGTGCCCGGCGTGCTCACCCTGGAGTCCCTGGCCCAGCTGTCCGGCAAGCTGATCGGCTACACCGTGCGAAAAGAGCGTGGTGACTGGCCTTTTCCCATTCTGAGCATGATGGAGCGGGTCAAGTTTCGCCGCTTCATCCCGCCCGGGGTGCCCGTGCGCCTAGAAACCGAGCTGGTGACCCTTCGCGAAGAGAGCGCACTGGTGAAGGTGCGGGCCCTCGTCGACGGAAAGTGGCGAGCCCGTGCGGAACAGGTCTTCGTCTTCAACGCGGTGCGCTTCGACGACCCCGCCGAGGCCGCGAAGGTCGAACAGAGCGAGCGGGAGGCCATCACAGCGTTGTGGCCTGGCTACCCTGGCGACTTCTGAGCTTCCCAACGCTGCGAGCCCGCGGCACGAGAGCGACCATGAACCTTCTCGACAATCGAGGCCGGCCCCGTGTTGCCATCACAGGACTCGGGGCGATCACCCCCCATGGGCGGGGCCTCAAAGCGGCGTGGGACGGCGTGTGTTCCGCACAGAGCGCCATCGGCTCGATTCGGCGCTTCGATGCACGTCGGTTTCCGGTCACCTTCGCCGCCGAGGTCGAGGATCCCGGTCCCGTCGATGTTCCCGAGTCTGTTCAAGGCCTCGCTCTGGACCTGAAGGGCCGGCTCGCCACGGTGGCGGTCCGAGAGGCCCTTCAGCAAGCCGGGCTTCCCGCCCTGGGGGATCGGGTCGGGGTCTGCCTGGGCTCTGAAGCCGCACGGCCGGACCTCGCGGACGTCGCGTCCCGGCTGCGCGACAACCGTCTGCCCCAGATGCAAGAGCTCGACCGGATGGCACCGGACGCGCCCACGCGCCTTGTGGCCGCCATCGCCGGCGCGACGGGCCCCCGCAGCACGGTCTCGACCGCGTGCACCAGCTCGTCCCAAGCGGTGGGCGAGGGCATGCTGCGCATCCGGCGGGGCGAAGTTGACGCCATGATCGTCGGTGGAGTCGATGTTCTCGTCGATCCCCTCATGATCACGGGCTTCTCATTGCTGGGCGCCCTGAGCACCCGCAACGACGACCCGCAGGCCGCCAGCCGGCCCTTTGATGTGGCGCGCGACGGCTTCGTGTTGGGAGAAGGCGCAGGCATGCTGGTGTTGGAGAGCTTCGCCCACGCCCGAGCCCGTGGTGCGGAGATCCTGGGCGAGCTGACCGGCTTCGGCTGCTCCTGCAATGCCTACAGGATCACCGACTCGCCGCCCGACGGCCGGGGCGCCAGCCAGTCGATGACGCTGGCGCTGGAGGACGCGGACCTGCAGCCCGAAGACATCGGCTACATCAACGCACATGGCACCAGCACGGCGATGAACGACGCCAGCGAGACTCGGGGCATCCACAAGAGCTTCGGCGACTCCGCGCTCAAAGTGCCCGTCAGCAGCACCAAGAGCATGACTGGTCACCTCGTTGCCGCGTGCGGTGCGGTCGAGGTCATCTTCTGCTTGATGGCCATTCGCGAGGGTGTGTTGCCGCCCACGATCAACCTGACCGACCCCGACCCGGAGTGTCCGCTCAACCATGTGCGCAACCAGGTCCAGCGGGCTGAGCTGCGCCACGCCATGACCAATGCGTTTGGCTTCGGCGGCTCGAATGGCACCGTGATTGTGAGTGCACCATGACCGCCGTGGCCGTGCTGGGGGTCGGCGTGTGCTGTCCCCTCGGCAGCGATCTGGCACTGCTGGTCGCCGCACTCGACGCCGGCACCTCGGCGCTGGCCCCCCACCCGCCCCTGGCCAACTTGCCGACCGGTGATCTGGCAGGGGTCGTGGCGAAGCCCGACCTGAAGCCTTGGCTGCGCCGCCGCAAAGACCGAAAGATCATGGCCCGCGCCTCGGAGCTGGCGTTGGCAGCGGCGGGCCCGGCATCCGTGGGCTCGACCGCCCCCGTGGCGGACATGGGCGTCTTCATCGGCGTGGGCCGGGAGCCTCCCGATGATGGCGACAGCGAGGCCGCATTGGCCGCAGCTGCCCTGAATGGACGGTTGGACGACGACCTGCTGGCTGGTCCAGGACGGGATCGCTACCCACCGCTGCTGCCGCTCAAGACCCTCCCCAACATGGTGCTGGCGCACATCTCCATCAACCTCGGCTACATGGGCGAAAACGGCGCTTGGGCGGGTGAAGGTGCTGCTGGTCTGCGGGCGCTTGTGGCCGCCGTGCAAGCCGTCTCGGAGGGCCGCTGCCCCGAGGCAATGGCCGGTGGCGCGGACAGCCTCGTGGGCCTGGGCAATGCACGAGATCGCCTCAGGATGGGGGCGTCCGGTCCCCCGGGTGAAGGCGCGGCGGTGCTGCGGCTTGGCCCCCTGGGCAGCCCTGGCACGCTGGCCGTGCTGGACATTGACCACGGCGCGGCGACCGACCTGCAGTGGCGACCGCTCCTCGGTGACCTTGGCGCAGCAGCGGGGGTCTTCGAGGTTGCCATCCTTGTGGCATCCGGCCGAAGTGGGCGGGTGGTCTTGGCCGACCCCGGCGAGCCGCCGGTGGGCATTGCAGTCCGTTCCGCCGAGGCGTGCTAACCTCGCCCCTTCACCGGCCGACACTTGGCGCCGGACGCGCGAATCCGGGACCCTTGGGGATCCCCGAGGAGAGACAGGTGTCGAGCCGCGAGAATGCACGCCGCTTCCACTTCATCCGCGAGATCGCCTCGGGCGGGTTCGGCAGCGTCTTCTTGACGAAGGTGATGCACGCGGACGGCTTCAGCCGGTTGGTGGCGGTCAAGCTCCTCAAGACCCAGTGGAGCGACAACGAGGAGATCGCACGGCGCACGCGCGACGAAGCTCGGCTTCTGGGCCTGCTGCGCCACCGCAACATCGTGGATGTCATCGACCTGACATCCATCGACGGGCGGGCGGCCGTAGTGATGGAGTATCTGGAGGCTGTCGACCTCCGCACGATCATCCAGAACCACGCAAAGATGGGCCTTCGCGTGCCGGTCAAGGCGGCGTTGGAGATCGCTGCGGCATCGTCTGGTGCGCTCGATGCAGCCTACAACCGGCCGCCCATCCCCGGCGAGAAGCCGCTGCGGGTCATCCATCGCGACATCAAGCCGTCCAACATCATGGTGGACGAGACCGGGCTGCCGAAGGTCCTCGACTTTGGTGTGGCCCGCTCCGAGCTGGACAACCGCGAGAGCCACACCCAAGAGCTGCAGTTCGGCTCGGTCGACTACATGGCCCCTGAGCGGCTGTTCTTCGAGCCCGAGACGCCCGCGAGCGACGTGTACTCCCTCGCTGCGACGCTCTATGAGCTGATGGCGCTGGAGAAGCTGGGCAAGGCCCGCGGTCGGCCCGAACGCCATGCCGCCTACCTGATGGACCGCATGAGCTTCATGCGCGCGGGGCTGAGCGTGGGCGGAACGGCGGCCAGCGAGCTGGAGAAGCTGCTGGCGCTGTCGCTCGCCTTCAACCACGAAGATCGGCCCGCGGCTGCTGAGTTTCAGCAACGGGCCCGGGCCCTGTCGCGCATCGCCGACGACGAGGACCTCTCCAGCTGGGCCGAGCGGGTCGTGCCGCCCCTCGTTGCGGCGCTGCAAGCCGCACCCAAGCCACCGAACCCGATGGCCGACACCATCGTGTGTGAGGACAGCAGCGGCTTCACCATGGGCGACGCCCAAGCGATTCCCGATCCCGGGCCAGGCCTCGGGCCCGCCCTGCAGCGGGGTGCGCTGGCCGAGCTGGACGACAGCGAGGCGTTTGTGCCCCAGCCGGCCACTGGCGCCCCCTCCCAGATGCGGGGCCCCGTGGCGCCCGTGCCCTCGCCGCCAGAAGAGTGGGACGATGGTCCGACGTCCGTGAGCGCCGGCGCCCCGCCCCGCCCGCCCCACGGTGACCCGGAGCGTCCGCCAGCACGCACGGGTGTTGTGCTCGCCGATCCCGCAGACCCCTTTGCCATTCCGCCGGCCGCCCCGCGCACGGCCCCGCCCGTGCACGCACCGCCAGCAGCGCCCGCGCCAGTGGTCGTGGATTACGGCCCGCCGCAGCTTCCTGACGCTCCCCTGGCGACCGGCCCCCTCCCGCCGCTGCCAGCACCGCCGGGTGTGGTGGCCAAGCCGCTCCAGCCCCGGCTTCGTCCAGTGAAGGCCGCGCCGGCGCCCGCTCCGCCAGTGCCCGATCTCGGCGCTGCGCTCCTCCAAGGGCACCAGTCTCACCCCACGATTGTCCCGCCCGACGACTTCGACCTGGACGAGGATGAGTCCGCGACGGTTGTGCTCAGCCCTTCGGGGGACCTTCCCGCGTCTGGCCTGCCCCCTGCGCCGGCCGCACTGGGCCCCGCAGTGAACACCACAGGTCCGGCATTTGCTGGACCGCCGCCCGCGCCCAGCCGGCCAACCCCCGAGGCCGAGCCATTCCCGGCTGCCTTCGGCCAGGCGCCGGCAAGCTCGGGCCCGCTGGAGGGTGACCGGCCCAATGTTGAGGCCACGGCCCCGATGTTGCCCGGTGAAGAGCTCCGGCCGGTGACCGTGCAAGCCTCGCTGGAAGAAGACTCTGGCGAGTACGCGCCCACCGTCGCGATTCAAGCCAGCCCGCCCGCGCCAGCACCCGATCCGGCGCCCGAGCCTTCGGAGCCGGTGCCGGCGCCCAAGAAGCGCAGCATGCTCCCCGTCCTGGCGGCCGTGGGGTGCTTTGCATTCGTGGCCATCGGCGGCATCGGCGGCGGGGCCATCTGGGCCTACCAAGACACGCTGCGCGCGATGGTGGAGTCCGGTGGTGGAGACCTCTTCCCGGCGGGTGACGCGGGCAGCGACGACGGCGGCGATGCCCTGGTGGACGACGCTGCCGATGAGCTCGCCGACGAAGACGCGCCCGCCGACGCACTCGCCGACGACGATGCGCTTGCGGACGACGACGACGCACTCGCGGACGACGGCGCACTCGCGGACGACGACGCTGCGATGGAAGACGACCCACCGGATGAGGAAGCTGCCGTGACCCCGGACAACACACGCTTTGTGTCGGCCGCTGGGGACACCCGCAAGCTCAAGGTCTCGTGTGATGGCGGGATCAAGGCCCAGGGCGAAACAGACGCCACAGTCGCCGCCGCCGGGGCCAGCCGCTGCACCGTGACCGCCTACCTCGCCGACCGCAGCCGCCTCACCGCGGTGGTCAACGACCCGAGCAACGGCCACTACGAGTGCTTCGCCAACGGCGACGCAAGCTGTGGACTCCAGTGACCCGCCCGGTCGCGATCACCGGCGTCGGGGTGCTGTCCGCAGCCGGCCGTGGCTTGGATGCCCTGGCCCGCGCCATGGCGAACAACCGCTTTCACGGCAGTGCCCAGACCTCCGCCTTGCCCGTGCCCTTCGGTGGCATCGTCGGCGGTGCCGTCCCCCCGCATCCCCAACATCCCGACGACCGCAAGGCCGACCTCGCCTTCGCCGCCCTCGAAGAGGCCCTCCAGTCGGCCATTCTCGACGATCCAGCGAGCTGGCCCGAGCCCCGCGCCCGGGCCGTGTTCCTGGGCACCGGGCTGTCTTCGGTCACCCCCACCGAGCTGGAAGAGGACCTCTTTCCCTACCTCGACGAGGACGGGCGCTTTGATCGGGTCGCCATGGCCCAGGACCTCTCCCAAGACCGGGGCGCTCCCCGTCGCCACATGCCCGCCCGGGTCACCGCGACCATCGCCCAGCGTGTCGGCGCCTTGGGCCCCACCGGCACCAACTTCAGCGCATGTGCAGCCGCCAGCCAAGCCATGCTGGAGGGTGCGCGGGCCATCGGCCGCGGGGATGCCGAGCTCGCCATCGTCGGCGGCCACGACAGCATGATCCATCCCCTGGGCATGCTGTCATTCGTTGTCCTCGGCGCCTTGAGCCCCACCCGCTGCCGTCCCTTCGACCGCAACCGCGACGGGTTCATGATGGGCGAAGGCGCGGCCATGTTTGTCTTGGAAGACGCCGAGCGCGCCCGCCGGCGGGGGGCCACCATCTTTGGCTACCTGCTGGGTGGCGGCACCAGCGTCGATGCGTGGAACGCCACCGCCCCCCACCCGGAAGGAGTGGGCGCCGAGCTGGCGATGCGACGGGCGCTCCAGGATGCCGGACTGCGCCCCGACCAAGTCGACTACGTCAATTTCCACGGCACCGGCACCCCCCTCGGCGACGCCGCCGAGTCCAACGCGGTGGTCAACGTCTTCGGCCCCCACATCGCCGCGAGCTCCATCAAAGGCGCCGTGGGCCACACGATTGCCGCCGCTGGGGCCGTCGAAGCCGCCGCTTGCTTGGCCGCCCTTCGGGTCGGGCTCCACCCCGGCACCGTTGGCCTGGAGGAGCTCGATGAGTCGCTGCCCCTTCGCCCCTTGGCCCAAAGTGTCGACGCCGCGCCGTCCGTGATGCTCTCCAACTCATTCGGGTTCGGCGGCCAAAACAGCGCGCTCCTCCTGGGCCACCCCACGCGCGCCCCCATCTGAGGGCGCCCCTCACGAGGCACCGATGCCGACAGCCCTTCGCCCCGTCCGAATCTCCGCAACCAGCCTCTTCTGCCCCGCAGGCATCGACGCTGCCGGAGCGGCGCCCGGTCAGGCCGGCGCTGTGCCTGGCTTCAAGGCCCGCGCGTTCATCCCCGACCGCAAGAGCATCAAGCTCATGAGCCGGTCCGTGCAGCTCGGTGTGGCCGCGGTTCGTGCGGCGCTGGAGCACGACGGCGAGTGGCAGAGTGTTGTACCGGAGCGCCGCGCGCTGTTTGTCGGAGCAAGCCCCCAAGCCGGCGACGCGGGCGATCTCGGGCCGGCCTTGGAGGTCGCGTGGACCCCGTCCGGCGAGTTCGACATCGGGCGATTTGCGGACGAAGGGATCGACCGCATCCACCCCCTGTGGCTGGTCCGGGGCCTCTCGAACAACGTGCTGGGCTTCGCCAGTGCCAACCACAACATGCAGGGGGTCAACCGGAACTACTGCGATGGCGTGGACGGCGGCTGGACCGCCATCGTCGAAGCGTGGTGGTCCATCGCCGAGGGGCGGGCCGACATTGCAGTGGCTGGTGGTGTCGACTCTTTGGTCGGTGCTGAGGCCATTCTCGATGGCAAGGCATGCGGTGAGGGCGCCGCTTTTGTGGTGTTCCGTGCGACGGACGACACCACCTCGAGCGATGGCAGCACCACCCCGCCCAGCCGCAAAGACCTCACAGATCCCACCGATGAACTGGGCATTCTCGGCGCTGCCACCTGGCCCATTGCCCTGGTTCGTGCGCTGCACAACCACAATGGTTGCAAGGACTCTGCAAACGGCTGAATGGTCATTCAGTCTTTCGCTACACTGCTGGCCCATCCTCTCCACGCTCCCCCGGATTTCCAGCATGGCCCTCGCACTCCTGACCGCTGACACCTACGACGACGCCGACCCCCAGATCTGGGAAAAGGTCCAGACCGCCTTCGCGGAGGCCCTGGGCCTCGAAGAAGACGAAGTCGAGCTTCAGCACCGCATCATCGAGGAGCTCGACGCCGAGAGCCTCGACTTTCTCGACATCGCGTTTCGCCTTGAGCGGGCCTTCGACATCAAGGTGCCCCGCGGCGGCATCGAGACGGCGGCCAAAGAGGGCGTGGACGAGGGTGACTACGAGGTCGACGGTGTGCTGACCGCCATGGCCATCGCCAAGCTGAGCGAGGCCCTCCCCGAGCTGCCCGCCGGCGATCTCCATGTGGGCCTCCGCACCACCGAGGTCCCCGAGCTCTTCCGCGTCGCAACGTTCTACAACCTTGTGGTGCGGCTGATCAACGAAAAGTCCGCCTGATCCGACACGTCGCCCCTCAGACCTGAGCCCACCGTGTCGTTGCCCCGCTTCGCGTTCGTTGTGCACGCGCTGAGTCCATTTCACCGCCGTGCCATCGGGCTGCGCCGCGCTGCACCGTCGATTGTCCTTGGACACGCCGACGGCACCGGCGCGTGGACGGGCCTCGGGCGCATCGCCCGCTTCCGCATCGACGGGGTGGCCGAGGGCGAGATCCTCGGCATTCCCCTCGACCCCCAGCAGATGCTGGAGGACCAGGAGCGGGCCCTGTCGCGCATGGAGCGGGTGATCCAGGTCGCCCGCCAGCGCACCCACTTCGACGCGATCGGCCTCGGCAGCCTCTGTGCGGTGGTCGCCGGTCGGGGCACCGCCCTGCAGGAACGGCTGGACTTGCCCGTGACCACAGGCGCCGCCGCCACGACTTGGGCCCAGCACGCACTCACGATGCAAGTCTATGACCTGCGCAAGACCTCCCGACCCATCGCGGTTGTGGGCTCAGCCGGGCCCGTGGGCAGAGCCATCGCCACCATGCTGGCCAACGACGGGCTTGCCGTGCGCGTGGACAGCAAGCGGGGCGGTCGAAAGCTGCCGGTAGAGGTCTGTTCTGGACCGGCCGATGCCGTCCACGGCTGCGACATTGTGGTCGGTGCCGGCCCCACCGGCGGCACGCTCGATCCGGCGGCGCTGCACCCCGGCGCCACGCTCATCGACGTGGCCCTGCCCGACACCCTGACCGGCCCCCCGCCCCCGGGCACCATGGTCCTCGCCGGTGAGGCCATCCGTCCCCCCAAGACTTGGAAGGCCGGCATGTGGGGGCGCGTCTACCACGTGCTCGCGGGCTACGGTCCGGGACAAGTCTATGCATGCCTCGTGGAACCCCTCGTGGTCGCCGTCTCCGGCCGGACCACACCTTTGGCCCAAGGCCGGGTGCTCAAGCTGGAAGACGTGCAGCAGTTCGGCACCATCGCGACGGAGCTGGGCTTCCGCACCCGGCTGGTCCAGGGCTGGCGAGAGGTGCCACTGGACGCCCTGCGCGGCTGATGCCCTGGCTCACGCCCCGGACAGCTCCCGCACTCGGCCAGTGAAGGCCTCCGCGAGCATGCCGGCGGCATGGGCACCGTGACGGAAGAAGAGAGACGGCTCCACCACCTCCAGCTCGTTGAGGCACGGCACACCACCGCCGTCGCTGAGCAAGTCCACCCGCGCATACAACAGCGGCCGGCCCTCCAGCTCCGGCAAGCACGCATGCATCCCGGCGAGCGCGTGCCGACAGGCCTCGAGCTCGGCCGGAGACGCCTGGGCCCCGTGGTCGCTGGCGCCATGGTCGTCTTGCACCCGGTAGTCGCCCGGAACCGGCACCTTGCGCACCGCGTGGGTGGGCTGGCCGTCGATGAAGATGACGCTCAGCTCCCCTTCTCGCTCGACGGCGTCCAAGTAGGGCTGCACCATCATCCCCACCCGCGGACTTGTCGCGTCCAGAAACTGCTGTGCCTCGACAATGCCTTGTTCATCAGCATTGAAGCGAAGCGTGTCGGACGATGAAGCGCCGATGACCGGCTTGAGAAAGCCCCGGGTCCATCCCCGCTGGGCGACGAGCTCCGCCAGATCCACCGTCTCGCCTTGGGCCACCCACTCGGTCGGCGCCAGCCGGACCCCGTGCTGCTCCAGCGCCCGCAGGTAGCGCTTGTCCGTGTTCCACCGCACCACAGAGCCTGGGTTGAACAGCCGCCCTCCCCGTGCCTCGGCCCAGGCCACAAAGGCGTGTCGGTGGTCCTGGTAGTCCCAGGGAGTGCGCACCAAGATGCCCTCGTACTGGTCCCAGTCGACAGCTCGATCACTCCATGCCGGCCGGTCGAGCGCCACCCCCATCCCGTCGAGCGCGGCGATCAGTGGCGCGTCATCGACCTCCCACGCCGGCAGGTTCCGCATGCTCACCAGTGCGACCCGCATGACCACTCCTTGGCGCAACCTGAGGGCAGACCTTGTTCCCCGGCGGGGCCTCAGATACCCCACACTGCTCAAGACTCCCAGGCCAAGCCATGTCCGACCTGCCCGCAGCCATCACCGCCGTGCCCCGCCGTGTGTTCGTGCGCACCATGGGCTGCCAGATGAACGTGTACGACTCGGGCAAGATGCACGCCCTGCTCGGCAGCAAAGGCTGGCAAGCGACCGACGAGATCTCCGATGCCGACCTCGTCATCGTCAACACATGCTCCATCCGTGAGAAGCCGGAACACAAGCTCCACTCCTTCCTCGGTGAGGCCTTTGCCCTCAAGCGCAGCCGCGCGGCCCGACAGCCGCTGACCGTGGCTGTTGCGGGCTGCATCGCCCAACAGGAAGGCCGCAAGCTGCTCGATCGATACCGCGAGCTGGACCTCGTGTTCGGTCCCGACGCGGTGCCCAAGATCGTCGAGCTCGTCGACTCCGCCCAGCTCCGCCCCACGCTGGACACCGAGTTTCTGGACGCCGACGACTACGTCTTCTCGTCCGAGCTCGATCCCCGCTCCGTGGGCCAGGTCAGCGCATTCGTCACCATTCAGAAGGGCTGCGACAACAAGTGCACCTTCTGCATCGTGCCCTACACCCGCGGCCCCGAGCTCTCCCGCACCAGCGCCGAGATCATCGATGAGGTCACGCGTCTCACCGAGTCTGGAGTGCGCGAGATCACGCTGATCGGCCAGAACGTCAACTCATACGGCCTCAAGGTCCCCGGCGAGAAGACCTTTGCGGAGCTGCTCTACGCGGTGGCCGCCGTGCCCGGTGTCGAGCGCATTCGCTACACGACCAGCCATCCCCGGGACATGGGCCCCGACGTGGTCCAGGCCTACCGGGACCTGCCCCAGGTCACCAGCTATCTTCACCTTCCGGTACAGTCCGGATCCAATCGCGTGCTTCGCCGCATGAAGCGGTTCTACACGCGCGAACGGTACATCGAGCTGGTCGGCGAGCTGCGAGATGCCCGTCCCGATCTGGTCCTGTCCACCGACATCATCACCGGCTTTCCGGGCGAGACCGACGAAGACTTCGACGAGACGATGAGCTTGCTGGAGACCTTGCGCTTCCACGCTGCGTTCTCCTTTAAGTACAGCCCCCGGCCGGGCACCCCGGCGCTCAAGTTCCTCGACCGCAACGAAGAAGTCGACCCCAAGACCGCCCAAGCTCGGCTCGCCCGGTATCAGGCACGCCAGCGCGAGATCGCCCTCGAGGAGCACCAGAAGCTCGAAGGTCAGATCGTCGATGTCTTGGTTGAGGGCACGTCCCGACATGACGAAGGCGTCATCTGCGGGCGCACCAGCACCTTCAAGACCGTGAACTTCCCGGGGTCGGCCGACCTCGTGGGCCAGACCATTCCCGTGCGGCTGACCCGAGCGTTCACCAACAGCTTCCGCGGCGAACGCCACGGGTGAGCGCCGCCGGCGGGCCGCCCACCCTCAAGCTCAGGAGCTCAGGCGGTAGCTGGCCTTCTTGGTGAACAGCGGGCTCTTGTCGCCGCTCAGCTCCATCTTGGTCACCCGCAGCTCGATCACACCGCTGCTGTCGAGCACCGGCGCTTGGGTCTTGATCCACACGAACGTGGGGCCCAGGTCCGAGACGCCGCTGCGACCCACAAAGTTGCGGTTCTCACCGACCTTGCGCTCGTCGATGTAGACCTCGGCGATCAGCCAGTAGTCTTCGATGTGGTCCACCGCTTGGCGGGCCACCAGCACCGGCAGCTCCAGCACCACCGCATCCAGATCCGTCGCGACAACCACAGCCGGGAAGCTGCCCGTGAGCGGGGACTTGCCCTTGGTGCTCAGCGAGATCTTGCCCGCCGCCACGGCCTTGGGGGCGGCGGCTCGGGGCTTGGCATCCATCGGCGGATCTTCATCAAAGAAGGAGTCCTCCGGCAGCGCGCCCATGTCCGGCAGCGGGTCGCCCCCACCTTCGTCCAGCCCCAGGTCGATCGGCGGCGGTGGCACGTCCCAGTCGGGATCCTCGTCCAGCCCACCACCTGACGGAAACTCGTCGGGGTCCTCGTCCATCAGGTCGTCGTCCGCCGGCTTGTCCCCCTTGTCCTTCTTGTCGCTGCGCGCTTCCTTGAGGAAGTCATCACCCAAGTCGTCCAGCGACTCTTCATCCTGCGCGAAGCTCACAGCCGGGGCCAACAACAACGCAACGGCCAGGCAGATGCGGGACAAGGACATGGGGACTCGGGGGAAAGCGGGGCACAGGAATCTGCAGATTGCGCGCAAGATAGGAGATGAGAGTGCACTGTCAACAGCCAGCTTCGTGACACCTCTCGGTTCCCAGGGGTTCCCGGCCCTGGCCAGCCGGACGGGCGCCCCAACGGCCCCGGCTGATTATGGACCGCGCCCTGGAGCCGCCCTGTCTGTCGAAGCCGCCGCACCCCGCCGCCCCCTGGACCTGGAGGCCACAAACACCTACGCCGAGGTGTTCTCCACCGTGTCCCGACGCGCCGGTGGGGGCTGGAGCGCACTGCTGCCCATCGTGGCTGCCGCCGCCGCAACCCCCCTCGCACGTCCGGTGATGATGGGCTTTCTCGACCATGGTCGGATCGCCAGCGGCACCGAAGGCATCGCCCTGCGGCTCGGCGCCCTCGTGGCCGCAGCCATGGCGCTGCACACCTACACCGATCTTGTGCGCTCTCCCGATCGGGCCATCCTCGACGCCCACCCGGTCCAGCCGAGGATGCTGCTGCGGGCCATCGCCTGGCGCACCGCCCGACAGCGCCTCTACCTGCCCATCGCCTCGGCCATCCTGATGCTGCCCATCGGCCTGGAGGGCAGCTGGACCGCCTTCGCTGGCGCATGCGGCGTGGTGTTTGGGGCGTGGCTGTCGATGATTGGAGTGGGCTTCACAGTCCACCTGGGCGGCGTGTGGGCCGGCATGAGCCCCGCCCTGGCCCAAGTCCTCGACCTGCTGCGCGGCGACAACCCCCGCATGCAAGCCGCCCTCATCTACGCGCCCGGCGTCGCCTTGGCCATCGTGGGCTTGGCGGTGATGTGGTCGGCGGGCGGCCTCGCCTGGGCACTCAAGGGAGACACCCGCGGCTGGGCCTTTCTCGCGATTCCGCCTGCCATCGGGGCCGTCAGCTGGGCGTTGGCGGGCCCCCTCGCCGACCGCCAATATGTGCGTGCGACGGCCCTGCTCACCGAAGTCGACGGGCTGTCGACATCCACCGAGTCCGCCGAAGAGTCCCGCCGGGTCTACCTGGAGTGGCTGGCGGGAGACAACCGCCCCGAGCTGCTCCGCCAGCTCCGGCAGGCGTGGCGTGCCCACCGCACCTGGGCCTTCGGCGGCTGGCTGCTCGGCATCAGCGGTGCCCTCGCGGGGTGGTCCGGCGATCCCGGCGTGACCGGCCGCCTCATGGCCGCATCGGGCGGAAGTGCACTGCTCATCGCGCTCTTGCCCACACAACTCGCCCTCGGTGATCCCCTGTGGCTGGACCGTGCGCTGGGGGTGCGCCCCAGCTCCGTGCTGGGGGCCCGGGCGGCCACTGGCTGGCTGTATGCCCAAGGCGCCCTCGTCCCCGCCATCGCCACGTCCCTGTTCCGCCACGGCGCCGACGCGGTGCCGGCCCTGCTCGCCATCGAGCTGCTGACCGCGACGGCGGCCACGTTCGCCGCGTGGCTCGCCGGTCGCATGGGCCACCGCGCTGCCTGGATCTATGGTCCCACTGCCCTGCTGGTCTGGGCCGCCCTCGCCGGAGCCACCACATGAGCGATCCCTCCCGCGTGCTCGTCCACGCCGACCAGCTTGGCCGCGACTTCGGCCGGGTCACCGCCGTGGCCGACGTCAGCTTCCAGCTCCGAGCGGGCGAGCTTGTGGGCCTCGTGGGCCCCAACGGTGCCGGCAAGTCCACCACCCTCAAGATGCTGACGGGCGCGCTGCTCCCGACACGGGGCAGGGTGGTCATCGACGGCATCGAGGTGGCCAGCGACCCCAACGGCGCCCGGGCCAAGATGGGCATCGTGCCCGAAGAGCCCAGCCTCTACGAGTACCTGAGCGCCAACGAGATGGTCGGGTTTGCGGCGCGCATTCGGGGGGTGCCCCAGTCGGCGTGTGCCGAAGCCATCGCGCTCACCGGGCTGGGTGCCGACGCGGACCGGCTGATTCGGGAGTACTCCCAAGGCATGCGCCGAAAGACCGCCCTGGCCTGCGCACTGGTGGCCAAGCCGCCGGTGCTCTTCCTCGACGAGGCCCTCAATGGGCTCGACCCGCCGAGTGCTGCCCGGGTGGTGCGTGCCCTGCGCCAAGCGTGTGATGAAGGCGCAACCGTGCTGCTGTCGACCCATGTGCTCGACACGCTCGAGAAGCTGGCTGACCGTGTGGTGATGATTCGCCAAGGCCGCGTGCACGCCGATGTTCCCGCGAGTGAGCTGCCATCCCTGCGCGCCGCCTTCGAGGCTGAAGCCACGCCGGTGCCCTGAACTCGGGCCCCGCTGCATCCGTTGCTCTGGGTGTCCCCCGCTGCCCCCCTGCGCTGCGGCCCGGACGAGGAAACCATGCGCGACGGACCCCTGTGGATCAGCCTGATACTCGGCGTTCTCTTCTTTGCCGGCGACACCCAAGACATGATGGGTGTGGACTGGCGCCAGCCCATAGTGGACGCCTCGCTGTGGGTGACGGCACCCTTTCGCTAGGGCGCTGACAGGGCCCGAGCCGCCCGCGCCCATTGCCGCGACCGCCCCCATGACTTAGCGCCAGCGATGCGTGCTCCCGGGACCCCCACTCCCCCGGTGCCCGCTGGAGCGATGACCATGATTGGCGCTGGTGCCGGCCTCACGCCCTTGACCACTGCTGCCCTCAAGCAGCTCCTCCGCGCGACTTGGAAGGGTGAGGTCACCTTCCCCCTCGACATCGCGGAGCTCACCCGCCATGGGCTGCAGTACTGCGCCACCGACGTGCTCCATGCCCTGCGGGGCCTCGATCAGAGCGCGGTGCAGCACACACTCGTCAATGTCTTGGCTGAGCGTCGAGCGATGGCGATGGGCACCCACAAGAACATACGCTAAAACACGCATCCACGCCAGAGTGCTCAGCGCTCCATGCGGGACAGCGCCAGCATCTTGCGGTGCAGCGCGTGACGGGCGGCCAACACACCGCTCGCGAGCCAGACCGGGCGGCCCGTGGCTTCTCCCGGCGGGTGGTCATTGATCTGGAACCAGGCCAGCCCCGCCTCGTCGCACGACCACATCATCCGCAGTGCATGGCGCAGCTCGCCGGGACACGTGTGGTCGTCTTCGGCTTGCAGCCGCGCATACGGACACATCAGGCGCCGCACCAGCCCACTCGCCGCGCGGTCCCGCCACCAGGTCTCGTCGTCGGTGCCCAGCACGCCGTCGCCTTGGGTGGACACCACCGTGTCCCGGTCCGCGGGTCCCTCCCAGTCCAGCACCCAATGGGGCGCCGTTCCCAGGCTCGCCGCCGCACCCACCGCCATGAAGCTGCCCGCGCCCAAGCCAACAATGCCCACCCTGGCGGCATCCACGCGAGAGACTTCGCTGAGGGTCCGCCACGCCACCGCGACGTTGTCCTGGTGCTCTGGACCGCCTTGATCCTCTTCGCCCCACGAGGCGCCCCGGCCAGCGGGATCAAAGACCAGCACCGCGAAGCCCAGTCGGCACAGACCCGCCGGGCTCACCGGCGCCTCACCCGCCAAGAGCGCCTCCATCCCGTCATTCTGGTCGGGACAGAGCACCACCCCCGGCAGGGCCGTGCCCTTCAACGGCAGGAACAGCCGCGCCGCGAGGGTGTAGCCAGCGGTGGACGTCAGGCTGAGGTCCAGCACCTCCATCTCGCCGCCCCGCAGCCGCCGGGCCAGCCGAAGCACACTGCGCTCCACCCGGCGGAGTCGCGCGACGGTGGTGGGTTCCAACAGCTGCATCTCCATGGGGCCTCCTGGTGGGCGGGGGCATCGGCAGGTCCACCCCCGGTCACCCGTCGCACAATCCGGCTTGATAGCGCACCCACCGGCCAAGTCCAGGCCGAGCTCAGGCGCGCGCCTTCGGAGGCGGCGTTCGCTTCGAGCGTCCCACGGCCGGCAACGCAAAGAGCAGCACCGCGCCCCAGGCCGCCGGCGGCATCAGGCCGTGAAAGGTGAGCTGGCGCAGACCATCGGGGCGCAGCAGCACCAGCGCGGTCGCACACGCCAGCCACGGATGCACCCGCGACAACAGCGCCCCCACCGCAAAGGGGAGCGCAAACAGCGGCCCCAGCCCCAGCGCCAACCCCGTGGTCAGCACCCCGGCCACAGGCGCGCTGCCCCGGGGACCCAGCACCCGCCGCGCCCCCAAGAACCCCGCCAGACCCAGCACTGTCGCGATCGGTGCCGCCGTCCACCACCCGGTCTGGGGCGCCCCCATCACCGCACCGGCAGTGACCTCAGCCTCGGCGGAAGCGAACAAGCCCAGGCCGGTCACCGCGGCCATCACGGTCGCGCCGCACATCGCCGCCAGCAGCCCCGTCCCGAGCTGCCGCGGCAGCTCCCGCAGGTTCTCGCGCTTGCGCAGGTCCCACATGCCGCTGCCCAGCGCGCCCACAATGAGCATCCAGGTCAGCCACCCAGGCACCACCCGGCCGCCCACAATCGCGCCTGCCCGGCCAATGTCGGGACTCGCCCGATCCCCATCCGACCAAGGCGCCGCCGGACCCTCCGCCGGAGGCAGCGGTGCATGGGCGAGCTGATCGAGTGCGGTCACGGTGGCCACAAGCGCTTGGGGCTCCCAGGTGCGGTCGGACGCCTGGTGGTACCGGGGGAACACCTCGCCCGGCCCTTGGCCCAGCAGCAGCATGCCCGGTACGCCCCGGACTACGAACGGTCCGTGGTCCGAGCGCTCGCCCCGAGGCAACAGCTGGCTGTAGACCCGGTAGGCGAAAGGCACCCTGGGCAGCGGATCGAGCGCACCGGCCAGCCAGCCCAGGCGCGCGTCCCCCCACGGTGGACCGAGCCCCATGATGGCCAGGTCGCCATGGCCGACCAAGTCCATCGCCACCACCAGCTGGGGCAGCCCGTTCGTGAAGGGCCCTTCCCGGCGCACGGCGGCCTCCGCCATCACACGGGAGCCGACCAGCCCCACCTCTTCACCGGTGGGAAACCCCAAGCACAGGTCCGTCGCGTGGGTGTCCCGGGCCAGCTCCAGCAGCGCGGCCACGGCCGCCCCATTGTCGATGGCCCCCGGACTGGCTGGCACCGAGTCCGTGTGGGCCAAGAACAGACGGCTCGGTTCCCCCCGGCAGGCCACCAAGTTGCCCTGGGTGCCCACCGACACCGCCGACCAACCCGCATCCGCCAGCCGCTGCTGCACGCCGGCCGCGACCTGCGCTTCTCCAGGGCCACCGGTGGGGCGAGGTCCGACGTCCTCCACCATCCAGCGAAGGTCGGCCTCCATGCGCGCAATGGATGGGGCTCCGAAGGCCGCGCCCAACACCGCGAGTCCGGCCAGAGTCCCCACCATGCGCCCCCCCTCGGTTCACCGTGCGTGGACCTTCAGCGTGGCCGCGATGTCCGCGAGAATACCCTTACACACGTCATAGTCATCATGCACCACGGTCAGCCAGGCGTTGGCCTTGTAGCCCGCGTCCACCGGCTGGGTGTGGGTGCCCGGGGGCGGCAGGTGGGCCTTGAGGATGTGGGCACCGTACCGAGCGTGCAGCGCGTCCACGCCGCTGTAGCCGGCGATCACACCGTCCCGATCCGGCCGAATGGCGACCATGCCTGCACAGCCCCGCCGCCCTGGCCGACTGGCGACCCGACCCTGAGCCATGGCTTCGCCCCACGCCTGGTACAGATCCCAGCGTGCCGACGCGCTGTAGATGTCCCAGACCCCCACGCCCGGTGGCCGGGCCCCGATCTCGTTGAAGACCAGCCCCTTGGTGCTGGCGAACCACTCCATGTGGGTGGCGGAGTGGCGGATGCCCAGCGCATCGATGACGCGCCGGCCCATGCGGCGAAGCTCTTGGTAGCCTGGGGAGTCCAGCCGGTTGGTCGTCACCAGATAGGGGTTTACCCCCCGGTGCCGCATCGCCTGGAGCACGTTCGGGTAGTAGTGGCTGATGGCCTCAAACACGATCTCACCATCGACGGTCAGCGTGTCGAAGAAGCCCTCGTGGCCATCAATATAGTCTTCCGCGGTCCAGTTGCCGCGGCCGCTGTCCAGCCCCCGCTCGGCGATGGCGTTCTCCAGCTCCTCGCCGTTGTGGACCTTCACGGTGCCTTGGGCACCGGCGCCGTCTCGGGGCTTCAAGATGAACGGGAAGCCGTTGCTCTGGGCAAAGGACCGGGCGTCATTGCCCGTGTCGACCGCACCCTGGGCCGCACAGGGGATGCCGTGGGCCATCAGGAAGCGCTTCATCTCGAACTTGTCGCGACAGCGCAGCACCGACAAGCTGGACAGGCCCGGAATGCCCGTCCGCTCCCGCACCTGGGCGGCGGCCAGCATGTGGGCTTCCACCGTCGCTTCGAGCCGATGCACCCACGGTCCCCGCGCCTGAATGCGGCGCACGGCCCCCTCCAGCGCCCCGGCATCACACACGTTGGAGACCTGCTCCCAACCATCGAGCCAGCTCCGCAGCTCGCCGTCCAATTGGTCCCACGACGCCTCGCCCACCCCCGTCACCCGGGCCCCGGCGTGCTTGAGGGCTTGCGCAAAGCGCCGCTGGTTCGCCGGAAAGTGCGGCGCGACAAGAATCACATGCATGGGTTCGGTCCTCAGGGTGCCCGCTTAGGGCACCAGCTTGTCCAGGAACATCGGCAACATGGTCCGCCAGGTGGGCCAGTCGTGGTCGCAGTCATGGCCCCACAGCGACAGCGTGCTGGGCACACCCTTGCGCTCGAGGACCTCGTGCAGTCGCACAGACTGGGCGGGCTCTTCCCACCGACCTTGGCCCGTCGCAATGCAGAATCGCACGGCGCGCAGGCGGTCCAGCAGCTCACCGCCCAAGCCACCGAGAAAGCGGATGGGCTGGTGGAAGTAGTAGGTGCGGTCACCAGCCGGGTCGTAGTCCCGCCAGCGGTCGCCCTTGGTCTGCCACTTGTCGAAGTCAAACGTGCCTGACATCGCCACCACTTGCGTGAAGGCGTCCGGGTGGCGCGCGGCGGCATTGACCGCGTTGTAGGCGCCGAGCGAGGCACCGGCCCCGATGAGGTGGGTGTAGCCGTCGCACTCGGATCGGATGAAGGGCACCAGCTCGCGCACCAAGTAGCGGTCGAACATCTCTTGGAGCATCGCCCGCTGACCGGGGTGTACGTCCCCGTTCATCCAGCCGTCAGCCGACACACTGCCGCACGCATAGAGCTTGATGCGGCCCGCCGCGATCAGCGGTGAGAGCACCCGCACCATGAGGTAGCGCTCGGCTTCTAGGAAGTCGCCGCCTGCCGTGGGAAACAGCAGCACAGGCTCACCATGGAAGCCCCACCGCGCCACTGACATCTCGCGCTGGAGGTTGTCGGAGTGCCAGGACCAGACGTCGCGGGGCAACCCCATGGGGTTCTCCCGGTCCGGATTGTAGGGCGGAACAGCCATCACTCCTCCTGCGCGGTCGCGAGGTGGGCGAGGCGGTCCCGCTCGGTCTTGCACCAGAACTGGACCAGCCCAAAGAAGTGGTCGGTGAACTGCTCAATCTCACGCTCGGGGTACAGCGCCGACACCTTGCGGCGGACGACGTCGCGGAAGCGGTCGGTGGAGAAGTAGTCGAGCACCACTTGATCGACATGGGACAGGTGCTCTTCGCAGAACTCAGAGAACGCGTCGGCGTCGAAGTGGGCCCGTGCGAGGGCATCGTAGCGAATCAGCTTCTCGTCGAAGGGCAGATCCATGTCGGCGATCTCGAAGAAGCTGTGCCAGTGGGGGTTCAGGCGCATCGGCCGCTGGACCGTCGCACAGAACACCGACCACTTGAGCAGCGCCTTGACCAGCCACGGGAAGTGGAAGTGCAGCGACGTGACCTGGCTGTCGGGGCATGCGTTGGCAAAGTCGATGGGATGCAACACCCCGCCGCTGCGCAGCATCTCGCATGAGTTGAAGTCCCAACAGAAGAAGGCGTTGATGACCCGTGTGATCCGGGTCGCCTTGAGCCACTCGTCGGCATCCATGAAGTGGAAGTCCACCACATAGCGGCCATGCAGGGGGGCTTCAGGGTCGTACCGCATCAAGTTGATTTGGGGGCCCACACCGATGCCCCGCACGAACAGGTCCCAGTTGGGCACACCGTGCTGGAGGTGTTGCACCTCGGACTCGGTCTTGTCGTAGGCCGCGTGCAGACTCGCTGCGTCGGTCACCCGAGTCACACCCCGCCAGCCACCACCGTCGTACGGCTTAATGAATGCGGGATAGCCGACCGACTCGCCCACCGCGCTGAGGTCAAACAGCTCGTTGTACTGGCGCACCATCTCTGCTTCGTCACCCTCGGCGGCGTTCTTCTTGGGCGGCAGCATCCAGGTCTCGGGAATGTCCATCCCCAGCCGCATCATCGCGCAGTAGGACGTGTGCTTCTCGAAGGCCTGGATCGACCACGGGTTGTTGAGGGTGTAGGTCCCGTCCATCATCGTGGCCTTCTTCAGCCACTCCCGCGTGGTGGGGTACCAGTGAGTGACCCGATCCAACACAAGGTCGTAGCGAACCGGCGCCCGCAGATTGAAGGGCTCTACCCGGACGCGGTCGACCGTGAAGCGACAGATGTCGCCGTTCCAGGGAATGTGGAGGTCGAGCTCTTCCATCAGCGCCTCAAAGGCGGCCGGCCAGCAGATGTCTGCGCCGAGGGAGAGACCGATGTTGCGAGTGACGACGGCCATGAAGGACCCCGATGTGTCTTGAGCAGGAAGGAGCGCACGGGAGCATGCCAAGCCGGGCAGCGCGACTGGGCCAGGGGGCTACTCGTAGTACATCCAGAGATGCCCGGGAAACAGCCAGGTGAGACCTTCCCGGAGTCTGTCGCGCCAACAGATCCAATTGTGTCCGTCAGCGGCTTCGACGAAGCGCAGGGGCACACCCGCGGAGCGCAGCCGGGGGGCAATGCCGCGGTTGTACTGAATCAAGGACTCAAATGTCCCACAGCTCTGGTAGACGCGGGCGTCGGCCGGGGCGGAGAACATCCGGCCGGCATCGGTCCGCCATGCGTTGACAAAGCCCACCACCGGCTCCCACAACTCACCGCGCTGTTGGTGCCCCACATCAGTGTAGACGAAGCTGCCGGACTGGAGCAACAGACGACCAAACACACCCGGGCGATTCCATGCGGTCCAAGCCGAAGCGACGGCACCAAAGCTGGCCCCCATGAGGCCCCGGTCCGCCGGGTTGGGCGAGATGCGATGCAGCTTCTCGACCGTGGCCAACACCTCGTCGACGATGAACCGGGGGTGGTCGGGATGCGCCCCATACTCTTGGTTCCGGGCACCCCCATCCACAAACGCCACGATGAGCGGTCGAAGCTCATGGCGGGTGATGAGGTTGTCGAGCACGGTCCGGATTGCGGCAAAGCGGAGGTAGTCCGACCCGTCATGGCAGATCAGCAGCGGGTACTCTTTGCGGGGGTGGTACTCCGCCGGCAAATAGAGCTGGATCGTCCGCCGACCGCCCCAGACTGTCGAGTCGATCGTGAAGCGCTTCATCGTGCCTTGGCGCACGTCCACGTCGGGGTGCACCCAGGTCGGCCGCCGGTAGCCGGGCATCGGGCAGACGCTGTTGCTGCCAAAGGGATCAAAGGCTTGCAGGGGGTTGAGCGGATCCCGCTGCCACCGCCGATCTTCACCGCGCACCACCTCAAGCTTGTACTCAATGCGCCCCCCGTGGGGAAGCTGCATCGACAGCCCAAACGCACCCGTCTTGCCGATGGGCTCGAACGGGATGCGACTCTCCAGTCCGAAAACCCAATGCACCAAGTAGACGGCATCCACCGGCCGCTCGCGGGAGCTGCTGCTGGAGAAGTAGAAGGTGGCCGTGTCGGCGTCGAGCAACGGAAACTGATGCGCGGCTTGGAAGGCCACCACGGCCCGTTGGGCATCGGTGGGCATGCCGTCGCTCTCGGCCTTGGCCACGCGGGCGAGCAGCTCGATGAGGGTCTGGGGCGTGGAGTCGCTCATGGGACCACCTCGCCCACCGGCGCCGCCAGCGGCGTGGCCTCAATGTCCAGCGCCACGGGCCGACCATCGGTGGACAAGCGCCAGCAGCTATCGGGCCGAGAACGATCCATCCATGAACCGTCTCGCCAATCCAGACGGGCGCCGTTTTCGAGCGTGATCCCTTGCCGTCGCCCCAGCCGGCGGGCAAAGCGGGCCATCCGGTCCCCGTCGTTGAAGCGCAGGCGCCGCCGGGCGTGGGGCATCAACACCGCGCCGGGGATGATGCCGAAGCCCGCGTCAAAGAGCTCAGCGTCGGCCTCCCCTTCAGGCGGATCGTCATAGTATAGGTAGATCCGCTCGCCCAGCACCATCGCGCCCGCCGACCACGCCACCACACCGCCGCCACGGCCCAGGTACCGTCGCAACAAGACATCCACACCGAAGAACTCCATTCGATTGCGCAACACCCCCACATGACCGCCGGCGATCAACACAATGTCCACGTGGGCCAACACATCTTTGACGTGGGCGTGGTGGGAGCGCACGGTCGGAAAGTCCCAGGGCCGGGCACACGCCGGATGGGCCGCACGCAGCTCTGCGAGGCGCTGGAGGGCGCGGGCATCGAGCGTCCGCAACACATCCACGGTCCAGTCGAGATCCTCGGCGAACAGCCCCGGTTGGTGGCGGGCCCGGGCCTGCATCTTCCCCACCGCATGCATGGCACAACCCAGCTGCTCTCGGTAGCCAGCCTTCCAGCCCACAATCTCGCGCTGACGGGCTTGGTAGGCGGTTGAGAGCACCGACTCATTTTCCATCAGCTCGTCAAACCAGCGGTACAGCGGCAGGTGGATCACGCGAAGATCCATGGCACCAAGATCCCGCAGAAGCGGCTCCAGCTCGTCTTCTTCGTGGCGCCACCCACACGTGATGAGGCCGACCGCTCCCCGCGCGCCCATCGAGGCCAGCGTCTCCGCGAGGACAGGACGGGGGCGCTGGGGTCCAAGGATACTGAGAGGTCCAATCACGAGGCGCACCCACCGGGAGGAGGACCCCCAGACCTAGCCGATGTCCCAGCTGGAGCACAGGGAGGACCGGGGGTTTCGCCCGGGTGTCACAGCCTCGGGGGCGGTCCGAGGGGGTGCCCGAGGCAGTCCGGCGTCAGTTCCCTGGCAGACTCTGCACTCGATCGACATTCCCAGCGCCACAGCTTGTACTATTCGCAAGAAAGACCTAAGACCCGACCCGACCCGGCCCGTGGACGGCGGCCCTGCCCACCGCCTGCGCCCCTGTTGACGCTTCGGTCCCGCCGCGGCGCCCTTGCGTACCCACTGGCAACGCCCCGACCCAACCGACGGAGTCGACTCTCCATGTCTTCGCACATCCTCATTGCCGACGACGACCCCGTCTTCCGGGTGGCGATCTCCAGCTTCTTGGAGTCTCAAGGCCACACCATCGGCTGCGCAGAAACGGCGGCAGAGGTCACCAAGTCGATGGGCGAACGGCGCTGGGATGTGCTGGTCACCGACATCTCTATGCCCGGCAACGAGTCGCTGGAGCTGCTGGTGGTCCTTCGTCAGTCGACCTACCCCCTGCCGGTGGTGGTGGTCACAGGCAACCCCTCGCTCCAGACCGCCGTCACCAGCCTGCGCCACGATGCGGTGGACTACCTGACCAAGCCCATCGACTTCGAGCAGCTCCGCCGTGCAGTGGACCGCGCCATCGAGCGGGGCCGCAAGGTGCAAGCGGTGTCCCGCGCACGGGACCAGCTCGACGAGTGGTCGGCCACGCTTCGCGGACTGCAAGAAGCCCTCGTGCCCCATGTTGTGGAAGAAAACGAAGGCCGCGGTCCCATCGTGAACGACCCGCTCGCTTCGCTCGACGCCGACGCCCGAGAGAGCCTGTCGCCCCGCGAACAAGAGGTCTTGATCTCCCTGGCCGAAGGCAGCTCCACCCGCGAGCTGGCCGACCGGCTGTTCATCAGTGAACACACCGTCCGCAACCACCTCAAGGCCATCTACCGAAAGTTGGGTGTGCACTCGCGCACGGAGCTGTTCAGCAAGCTCACCAAGTGGGGCAGCAAGACGAGCCACTGAGTCGCGCCGCACCGGTCGGTGTCGTTGCACAATGCGCCCAAACGACGGACGGGTTGTCCTCAAAATCGGGTATGAGCGCCGCCCCCGACACGCCCACTCGGAGCACACCATGGCCCGCGGTCGCGATGCCCACCAGGCCCACTTGTCCGCTGTTGCCGCCCTCGGCCGCAACCTGTCCCGCCGCGCCAGCAGCCGCTGTGAGCTGTGCGAGGACCGCGAGACCTTGACGGTGGTGGAGGTCCCGCCCGCGCGGGAAGAACCCGCCGAAGACCGGGCGCTGCTGCTGTGTCCCCGGTGCAGCGGGCTGGTCCACAAGGGCCTACCCAAGCGCGTGAACACTGATGAAATGCGCTTCTTGGAGCAGTCCGTCTGGAGCGAGCTCCTGCCGGCCAAGCTGGCGGCCGTGCGACTGACCCGCCAGCTGGCGGCCCAGGGTGTGCCTTGGGCCCAGGACATCCTCGAAGGGCTGTGGATCGACGAGGACACCGAAGCGCTGCTGGGTTGATGCACAAGGGCTGGGGCCTCGGGGCCGCCGTGCTCGCATGCGCCCCAGGGTGCGGCCCTCCTCCGCCCGCTTGTCCACCCGGCATGGTGCTGGTGCAGGGCAGCGGCACGATCGGACTGGGTCCCCAGCGCTACGGCACCGTGTCGACCCGCCCGGGCGAGACAGCCCCAGAAACACGCTGCAGCACGGCACTCTCCGCGAGAGCTAACCCCGTCGCGTGCTGGATCCAGACCGATCTGATCGACCCGGTTGTGGCCCCCCGCGCGGTCACTGTGGGCCCGGTCTGTGTCGACACTCATCCCTTCCCGGGGGCGGGCGCGCCCTACACCCTCGACGGCATGACCACCTGGGACGCCACACAGCTCCAGCGCTTGTTGGCGACCCGCGCGCTGGGCGGTCGGCGCCTGTGCACGATGACCGAGTTCCAAGCGGCCGTTGCAGGACTGCGCAGCAACCGCCCCATCGTGTATGGCGACCAACACAAACCCGAGCGGTGCCCGGCTGGGGTGCCGATCGGCACTGATCCAGCCTGCCGCAATCCCGAGACCGGGGTGCATGAGTACGGCGCGGTGCACAGCCACTGGGTGGTGGCCGACTCCGACTTTGTGGCCCTCGCGTGCCCCTCGCCGCCCTGCCGAGGCGCAGGTCGCCGCCTGTTGCAGCCCGGCGCACTCATTGTCGCCGGCGGCACCGGGCGCCTCCAGACCCGGCAGGCCCCGCTGACGCCCCACACCTGGCACGACCACGGCACCCCCACCCCCGATGGCTGCGACGACATGGGCCACGACGACCAGCCCATCTTGTGCGCCGATCCCGACCCCAGCTGGGCCGACCCGCCCGCTGCCCTGCTCGCCGAAGATGCCGCATGGCAGGCTCTCTTGGTCATCAGCCGCGACACCGGACGAATGACGCCAATGCTCAGTGCGGGGCTGGGGGAGGACGTCTGTCCGCCGGATCGGGCTGGGCCAGAGGCTCCAACAGCACGTGACCGTCCACCTGAGCTCGCGCCGTCCAACGCGGCGCCCCTCCCCCCACCAGCCACGGGTCGTCCGCCCGCACAATGATGACGTCCACGGTCTTCAGGGGGATGGGCCAGGGCGCGGTCCAGCCCCGAGGACGCTCGTCGGCCAGCATCGAGAGCTGGGCCGTGTTCCAGAGGACCGCCCGCCCTGCGAAGGCATGGATGGTGTCATAGTCCGCAGCCACCGCCTCTTCAGGCCCCACATGGGCCTGGAGCTGGCGCAGGTCGACGGGCCCATGCCGCGGGAGCACCCAGGGGAAAGCCCAGGCATTGAGCACCCCGAAGGCCAGCAAGCCCGGCCACCCCAGCCGGCCCGCCCCCGCAATGGCCGCGGCGCTGACCAAGGGCAACCAGAAGGCATGGTAGTGCGCCGCCGGTCCCTGGAGCGGGCCCCACTCCCGGGCGGTGGCCAGCATCTCCTGCACCACGGGCAGGGCCCCCCCCAACGCGCCGGGAGCCAGCAGTGCCAGCGCCATGCCCGAGCGCCCCACACGCGCCAAGAAGCCGAGGCGGTCGGCCAAGTGGTCCGGCGAGAGGGCCGCTGGGGCCGCCGGGTGCAGCGGGTCGAAGTGGAAGAACATCTGGGGCTTGACGAGCACCCAAAACAGCAACCACAGCGCCGAGACCACACCGAGAACCAGCCCTTCGCGGAGCTTCAGTCGAGACCACCAGCCCGGACGTGCCCCCTCTCCCCAAGGCAACACACACAGCGCCACCGCCGCACTGCCCAACAGATACGGCGCCTCTTGGCGACCCAAGTTGGCCACACAGGCCCACGCCACCATTGGCCAGAGCTTGCGCTCCCGGGCCGCCACCACCGCGCCGAGAACCCCCGGCAGCAGCAGCGCCGAGGGCCGAAAGTCCGCCGTGGCCACCGCTTGGAAGGGGCCGTAGGCCGCGAGCCCCAGCGCAGCCAGCGGCCCACCCCAACGTCCGGCCAACGCTTCCCCCAAGCGCCACGCCGGCCACAATGCCAAACAGGCAAATCCCGCTTGGGCGAACAGCAGGACCTCCTGCCGGGGGACCACCAGATATGCGGCGATGACGACCGGGAGGATCAGGTGGGTGTGCACCATCTCGAAGAAGCCGCCCGGCTCCAGCAGCAGGGGGCTGGACCAGGCATCACCCCGGGCGGCCGCCGCGATGATCTGGTGGAAGAATGCGAGATCCTGGCCCCAATTGGGCGCCATGGCCCACGCATTCCAAGCGTTGACGGCACCGAAGACCGACGTGCCGATGAGCACCGCAAGCAGCGGCCAGCGCAGGGGATGGCGCAAGGGTTGGCGTCGGGACCGGGGGGGCGAGGGCATCGGTGACCATGCTACCTCTGCGCGCCCCCTCGCACGCCAGCCCGAGGCCACCGTGAGCTCCCCCACACTCCGCGCCGCCCTGCTCGCAGCCGCGGGGCCGTCCTACTCCATCAAGAACGCCACGATGGCCCTCATCCAGGCCAGCCGGGCCTCCCGCAAGGACCCGGGGACGTCGATCCGTCCGTATGGGGCACGCGCTGCCGTGGAGCGGGCCCTCGACCTGCCCAGCATTGGCGCGACCGAGCTCGTGGCGGGGCTCGCCCAGGACCTGCGCCGCTTGCACCGGGCGACCGACGGGCCGACGCGAGACGCGCTGCTGGACAGCATCGAGAACGCCCTACTGAAGGCTATTCCCACGACCGTGGGGCGCCCCGTCGGTGTGCGAGTGACCGGATGGCCGCCCCAGCTTCCTGTCAAGCTCCAGCGGCGCCTGCTCGGCTGGCCGGCCGACGTGTCCATGGTTGACCCGGTGCCCCTCGATCCCGCGGAGGCCGCCGCCCTGCGCCACCGGTTGCACGACCAAGACATCGGGGGATGTGTGCTTGAGGTGGACGTGGACCTCGGGGCCCACGAGGTGCTGCCTGCCCTGCCCCGGACCCGCCGCCAAGACAGAGGACGCCACGGCCGCCCGCCCCCGTGGCTGGCCCACCTCGACGACCAGGGCCGGCGCTCACTGACCCCGCTGAGCATCGCCCGGTCGCACGCCCAGCGGGTGGGCCCGGTGACCGTCTTCGATGCGTGCTGCGGGTGTGGGGGCAGCGCCATTGCCTTCGCGATGCAGGGCGCCCAGGTGGAGGCGTGGGAGCTGAACCCAGAGCGGACGGCCCTTGCGCGCCGAAACGTGCAGGACAAAGGTCTTCAGCACCGTGTGCGGGTACACTCGGGCGACGGGCTCATCGCGGCCCTGAAGACCACCGCTGACGTGCTGTTCCTGGATCCACCTTGGGAGGTCGGCGACACGGTGGTCGACCGGTGGTCCCGCCTGTGCGCGGCCCTTCCCGGACTCGACGCCGCCGTGAACCGCCATGCCCACGTCATGCTCAAGCTGCCCCGCCGGTTTGTGGTCGCGTCGCTGCCGGGTGGAACGGACGCGTGGTCGCTGCGGTACGAGCTGGGCCGCCCGGAGACCGGTGATGCCCAGGTGGTGCGCATGATCACGGCCACCCGCACACCCGCGCCCGCCACCAAGGATGCTGTGCCCTGAGCGGGTGTCCCGATTGGCAGACACCACCCGCACGCGCCACAATGGGGCGTCCGCCCCGGAGATCACCATGCGATGGACCCACGCCGCCTTGCTCTGGTCCTGGGCCAGCAGCGCCCACGCCGCCTCCCGCGTCGTCTTCCAGCTCGCCGCCCCCGTCAACATCACGATGGACGGCGCCGTGGTGACGCCCAGCGGGGACCGGGCCATCGCCAATGGGGTCAGCCCTGGCCTGCGCCGGGTGCAAGTGCGGTCCGCCGATGGCCGCCCCCTTCGGGAGAGTGGACTCGACGTCGAAGATGGTCAGTCGGTCACCGTGATGGTCCAACCCGACGGCTCTTTGGTGGTCAAGGGTGCCGGCGCCCGGGTGCGGCCACTGAGCGTTGAAGGGGAGTCCAGCAACGGCAGCGTGGTCGGGGCGGCCGCAGCGTCGGATCCAAAGGCCGAAGACCCGGGCACGGGCAGCTTTGATCTCAACGAGGGGGACCAAGCGGCCACTGTGCGCCCTGAGGGGCCCGCGGGAGACTTCGCCAAGTTCGCCAATGGGGTGTCCACCGCCGGACGGGTGGCCGGGGGAGTCGTGGCCCCCGGGGCGAGCGCGATCGCCGGCGTTGCGGCACCGGTCGTGGTCCGGGGGGCCACCGGTGTGGTCCAAAACGCAAAGGCGGGCGGCCTCAACGACCTGCGCTCCGGACCGGCCCAGGGCCGCCAAGGCACCGCGCGGGCGCCCAAGGTGGTCACCGGCCTCGTGAAGTTCGAGGCCGCAGAAGGAGACCCCTACTTGGTGTTTGCGGGGGGCATGCAGGTCGCCGAGGTGCCCGGTGGAGGCGGCGGAAGCGCCAAGATACCGGTGGGCCGACAGCCGCTTGAGCTGTGGGATGCCGACACCGGAACCGTGCGCTGGAAGGGCATTCTCGAGGTTGTGCAGGACCAGCCGATCACGCTCAAGCTGTCCGATGCGGCAGCCCCACAAGCGGTGGAGCGCGCGTGGGCTTGGTCCAACCGCTGACGGAGCCCGCTCAGCCGGTGGCGAGCCCGAGGGCACGGTAGGTCGGCACCACCTCGACCACCTCTTCGCCGCTGTGGAGCACGATGTCGTTGAAGCGCTCCAGCACGTCGGCGCTGCGGTAGGGCCGGCACACCACCAAGCTGCCCACCGCCGGGGCCTCGCCGCGGTTGACCCGAAGCGGAGTCTGGACTTGGGACCAGCCATCGCTGCTGATCGGGTGGAGCCCCTCTGGCGCGATGACCACGGGGCTTCCGGCGATCGCACCGGCCGACACGTAGCCACCCCCGTGGCAGGTCACGTGCTCGGCATCGGGTCGTCGCGTCACCGGCAACGCAAAGTGCAGCGCCGGCAAGAGGCCGAGTCCGTGCCCATCGCAGCGAACGGGGCACAAGATGCCCTCCCCGATGGGGATGTCGGTCACAGTGGTGTCTTCGATGACCGTCCGCATGCTGCCCGTGCTGCCCCCCACAACCATCGCAATGGGGTGGCCGTCTTCCTTCAGGGCGTCGACGACCTCCCGCCGTCGGGCCGACGCGAGCTCCGCAGAACGGCTGCGCATGATGCCCCGGAACGGCGCCGAGAACCACGCCGCAGGCCCCCTTCCGGCAGGGCGGGCCAGCTGCGCTTCCCACGCGGAGACCCCGACCACATGCAGCCCGGGGGTCGCCGCCACCAATGCGCCCAGCCGCCGAGCTTCGTCTCGCTCCCGCAGGGCGCTGCGCCGCGTGCCGATCCAGACCTCGGCCGCAGGCTGCCACGAGACATCCACGTCGATGCAGACCCCGATCTCGACCTCTGCTTCAGCGGCCGCCGCCGCGAGCAGTGCGAGATGGGCGGAGCTGTCCACCGTGGGGACGACCATCCGCCCGGCCGCGACGAGGGCCGCAAGCACCCGCGCCGCCCGAGGTCTTGCCACAGGAGTGGCGATGAGCAAGTCATCAAAGCCAAGCTCCGCCAACACCTCGGCCTCATAGACCGACATGCAGTACAGGCCCTGAAGCTGGTGCCCTGGGGCCGTCAGCAAGTACCGAAGCAAGCCCGTGGAGCGCAGTGCCGCGGTGGACAGCCGCACCCGCGCGCCCCCCTTCGCCGCCATCGCTTCGAGGATGCGGCGGTTTGCTTGCAGCGCATCGAGGTTGACCGCACAAGCGGGCACCGGCCGCCCCGCCAACAGCCGTTCCCAGCCTTCCAAGCCATCAATCGCCACAAACGGCTGGCCCGCGCGGGGCGAGGTCAGCGTCGTGGACGGGGAGCTTGGGGCCACGAGGGCGGAGCGGGATTGGGGCTGCATCGAGTCCGGACTCCCGATCTGCGGAGGCGGTGGGACATTTGGTGACATGGGACCCCACCATCTTTCGCCACCAGCCTCAGCTGCGCAAGCAGTTGTTTCGGTGGAGCCCAAGTTTCTGCAAGTTGCTGACGATCGGAGTACGCGTCGCCAGCCCGGCGTGGACGGCGCCCGCGAGAGCGCGGAGTGCTCGGCCACCCCCTCCAGCAGCACCACGCGCTGACAACGCCGATTCAGACCTTAGGAACTCCGCAATGGACATCAATGCACACAGCCTCAGGGCACTGGACTGGGCGGTGGTCTGCGAGCACCTGAGCGCCTGCGCCGCCACGCTGGCCGGCGCACGGGCGGCGGCCACACTGGAGCTTCTGGACAACACTGACGCTGTGGTCGAGCTCTACGCGACAGTCCAGGAAGTGATCACCCTGTCGGAGGAAGCCCTCAGCCCCCCCCTCGGGGGGCGTCTCGGACATCGGCCCGCTGGTCACGGAGGCCGGGCGCTGTGTCAGCCTCCAGCGAGAAGAGCTCCAAGAACTGGGCCACGGCATTGCCGCGCTGGATCGCCTGGGCCGCTGGATCCAGAGCCACCACACCCGCTGCCCTGGCCTCGCCCGCCGGGCGGAAGCGCTGGGGCTCGACGCCGACCTGGTCCACTGGACGGGCGCCGCCTTTGAAGCGGACGGAGAGCTGTCGGCCCGCGCCTGGCCGCTGCTCGGCACCCTGCGGGACCGCATTGTCGAACTGGAGCGGGGCATCCGGGATGAGCTGGAGCGCTTGGTTCGTGGGAATGACCTTGAGGGCGTGCTTCAGGACCGATACGTGACCGAGCGAGGCGGCCGGTTTGTGCTCCCGATGCGGGCCAGCGCACCGCGCACCCTCGGCATCGTGCACGCCACCAGCAACACCGGCGAGACCGTCTACATGGAGCCCGCCCAAGTCGTCGCCCGGGCCAACCGACTGCGGGAAGCGCGCTCCGAACTAGAGCGGGAAGAACAGCGCATTCTCACGTGGCTCACTCGCCTCGTGGCCACCCACGACAGCAAGCTTGACGCTGCCCTCGCCGGGGCCACCTGCATCGATCTGGTGGTCTCCCGCGCCCGCTTGGGCGCACGGATGCAGGGCCGCATCCCCATCGTCGGCCGCCAAGCCATCATCGACCTGAAGCAAGCGCGCCACCCGGTGCTCGTGCTGCGGGGGGTGCCGGTCGTGGCAAACGATCTGCACCTCGACCACCAGCGCCGGTGCCTCGTGCTCACGGGCCCGAACACTGGCGGAAAGACCGTCGCCATCAAGACCTTGGGGCTCGCCGCGCTGCTGGTCCGCGCCGGCATTCCGGTGCCTTGTGGCGACGACTCCCGCGTGGGGGTCTTCCCGACGGTCGTGGCCGACGTGGGCGACATCCAGACCGTGTCCGGCGACCTGTCGACCTTCTCTGGCCATGTGACCGTGATGAAGGCGGTGCTGGAGAAGGCGGGCCCGACGGCCCTCATCTTGCTCGACGAGCTGGGGGTGGGCACCGATCCCGCCCAGGGGGCAGCCCTCGCCCGCGCGGTGCTCGAGGCCTTGCTTCGGTCCGGTGCCCGGGTGGCGGTGACCACCCACTACGCCGAAGTCAAGGCGCTGTCGGCGGCCCATGCCGAGGTGCGCATGGCGGCGATGCAGTACGCCCACGGCGAGCCGACCTACCGCTTGGAAGAGGGCCTCGCCGGCCAGAGCCATGCGTTCGCCATCGCCCGCCGGCTGGCCCTGCCCGAGGCCATCGTGGAGCGGGCGCGCAGCCTGTTGGACGCCGGCACCCGCCAGCTCAGCGAGCTCATGGAAGAGCTGGAGGAGCGCCAAGGCGAAGCGTCGGTGCTGCGGGAACAGCTCGAAGAACGAGACCGCACACTGCGCCACAAGGAACAAGCGCTCCAGAAGAAGCAGGCCTCCCTGGAGCGCCAGCGCGAGAAGCTGCAGCAAGACGTCGCCGGCCGGTATGCCGCACGAATGCGTGAGCGCGAAGCTGAAGTGAAGGCCCTCATCGCCGCCCTTCAGGAAAACCCCAGCATGGAGCTGGCCGGCCGCAGCCTCAGGGACATCAAGAGCATCCGCGACGGCGTGCAACAAGAAGCCCGGCCCGCCATCCCCGACATCGTGGCGCCGCCGCCCCGGGACCTCCACGTCGGCGACCGGGTGCACATTCGCAGCCTCAACCAGACTGGCTCCGTGACCCGCGTGCTCGGCAAGGACCGCTTTGAGGTGCAAGTGGGGCTGCTTCCCATGAAGCTCAAGCGGGCTGAGCTCGCGGAGCTGGACGGCCATGGTCAGCCCCGACCTCCCCGACCAGCGCCACGACCGGTTGCCCCCACGCCGGCCTACCATCCCCAGCAACCCGCCGGGGCACCCGTGGCCCGAGAAGCGCTGGCCGGGCTGCGCATGGACCACAACACCCTCGACTTGCGGGGCAAGCGCGTCGATGCGGGCGTCGAGTCCCTCAGCACATTCCTGGACAAGATGGCCCGAGAAGGCCGCAACGTCGCATTTGTGCTGCACGGCCACGGCACCGGGGCGATGAAGACGGCGGTGCGGGCATGGCTGCGAGAGACCACGTTGGTGGACGCCTGGCGGCCGTGCGACCCGGGTGAAGGTGGCGACGCCTACACCATTGTCAGCCTGCCCTGACGCCGAGAGGGGCGGGGCCCGGCGCGCTCACTCCCCAGGGCCAAAGTCGTCGCAGCGGTAGCCTTCGGGGCGCGGCAGCTTGAGGTTCTGGCGCAAGTCCCGCAGTGCGGTGCGAATGCCCTCTTCCACAACCGGGTGGTAGAAGGGCATCTGGAGGGCTTCTGCCACCGTGAGGCCCTTCTGGATGCCCCATGCCAACAGGTGGGCGGTGTGCTCCACGCTGGGCCCAATCATCTCTGCGCCGGTGATTCGGCCGGTGCCCGCTTCGCCGTAGATGCGCACGTGGCCCTTGTTCCGGTTCATCACCCGCGCGCGCCCCTGGTCGGCGTAGCTCACTTCGCCCACGCGGTTGGCCGCACAGGAGTGGCCCGACCAAGCCTCCCCCACCGTGGCGATCTGGGGGTCGCTAAAGACCACGCCCAGGGAGGTCCGCCGGGGATGGGCGGTCAGCTCGGGGAACGATGCGGCGTTGGTGCCCGCGATGCGGCCTTCGTCACTCGCCTCGTGCAGCAAGGGGCGGTCGCTGTTGACATCACCCGCGATGAACACGTGGGTGTCTTCGATCTGCATGGTCATGGGATCGTAGCGGACACGGCCCCGTGCATCGACGGTCACGCCGGCCTGCTCCAGCCCCAGCCCGAGGATGTTTGCACGGCGACCAGCAGCGACGAGAACGCGCTCGTACACGCCATCGTGGACGGAACCATCGGGATCGGTGAAGCGCACATAAGCGCCGTCCTCGCGCAGCTCACAGGAGACCTCGCGGACGTCGGTGTGGATGTCGAGCTCTTCGGCAAAGATCTGGTTCGCGTGGGCCTGCATCTGGGGGTCTTGGAGGGGACCGATGAGGCCACCGACGCCGATGATGCGGGTGCGCACCCCGAGCCGGGCCAGGGCCTGACCCAGCTCGAGCCCGATGACACCTGGGCCGACCACCAGCACACTCTCGGGGAGGTCCTCCAGCTCGAAGACACCTTCATTGTCCATCAAGCGGTCGCCGAGGCCCCGGTAGGGCGGCGGCACCCAAGGCGCGGATCCCGTCGCCAGGATGAGCGTGGAAAAGGTCACTTCCAAGAAGGCATCGGCGCTGTCGCCCCCCCGGGCGTGCGACACACTCAAGGTGTTGGGCCCGGTCAGCCGGCCCCAGCCCTTCACCAGTCGCCCGCCTTCGAGGTGGTCATCAATGCTCTCGAGCACAAAGCCGACGAAGCGGTCCCGCTCGCTGCGCACCCGTGCCATCACCCGCTTGCCCTCGACGACCGGGTTTGCCGAGAAGCCGAACACATCGCCCTCACCGGCGTGGTGGACCGCATCCGCAGCCGCGATGAGCAGCTTGCTGGGCATGCACCCCACCCGGGCGCAGGTGGTACCGTAGGGCCCCGGATCCACCATCAGCGCGGTCTTTCCAGATTCGGCAGCCGCACGCCGAGCGTTCAGGCCGGCAGTGCCGGCACCCAGAATGGCCACATCAACAGCAATCGAGCGCATTTCAACCTCTTGGTCCTGCGGGACCTGCGGGACAACGTGGCGGCTCGGATGCCGGCCAGAGCGGTTGGTTAGCCCGCCCGGCCGACAAACCGAAGCGTCCCAAGCGGAGCGCGCGGCCCAAGTGCGACGAAGCGCGACGAAGCGCGACGCTCCAGAGCGCCGCCAAGTGCATACAGGCGAGGCGCCACCACCACATTCGGGGAGGCGCCAGCTCCGGCGTCCACAAGGAGCCCCACATGGGTCAGTTCCGCTTGCGTCCCTACCAGCAGGAGGCCATCCGCGCGGTGCTCCAGCGCCGCCGCCAAGGGGTGCGCCGCATGGTGGTTCACTTGCCGACCGGGGCCGGCAAGACCGTCATCTTCGCCGAGCTGGCCCGCCTCGCCCGCCAGCCGGTGCTGGTGCTCGCCCACCGCACCGAGCTGGTCCAGCAAGCGGCCGACAAGGTGCGCCGGGCGCTGGGTCCGGACGGCGGAAAGGTCTGCGTCGAGCAAGCCGACAGCCACGCCGATGCAGACGCCCGCGTGGTGGTCGCCAGCATTCGCTCCCTGCACGAGTCCCGGCTGGCACGGCTCCAGAGTGACCTCAGCTTCGGCCTTGTGGTCTATGACGAGTGCCACCACGCCACCGCCGACGCCAACAAGGCCGTGCTGGAGGGCCTTGGCGCATTTGAGCCCGACTGGTCCGGCACCCTGCTGGGCTTCACCGCCACGCCGATGCGGGCCGACGGGGTGGGCCTGGACCTCGTCTTTGAGGAGCTGGTCTACTCCCGGCCGCTGTCCCGGATGATCGCGGACGGCTGGCTGGTGCCCCTGCGAGGCTACCGCGTCGCCACCCAAGCCGACCTGCAGAATGTCGCCACCACCCGCAGCGATCTGGTCCTCGAACAGCTCGCCGAAGCCATCGACATTGAGGACCGCAATGCCCTGGTCGCGCGGACCATCCAGGAGCTGGCCCGGGACCGGCGCACCTTGTGCTTCTGCGTCACGGTGCGCCACGCCCGCCGCCTCGCCACGGCCCTGCGCAGTGTGGGCCTGCCGGCGGGGGTCATCCACGGCGAGATGCCCAAAGACGAGCGCGCCGGGGTGCTCGCCGCGTTTGCAGCGGGTCGGCTGCAAGTGCTGACCAACGTCGGTGTGCTCACCGAAGGCTTCGACGACCCCGGCGTGAGCTGCGTGGCCATGGCCCGTCCCACCCGGTCCCAGGGGCTCTACGTCCAGTGTGTGGGCCGGGGCACGCGCTTGTCCCCCGAGACCGGCAAGAAGGACTGTCTGGTGCTCGACTTTGCCGACGTCTCGGATCTGGACTTGGTGACCCTGCCGGCGCTGTATGGCATGCCCCGAAACCTCGACCTGCAGGGCATGGACGCCGAGGACGCCCGCCAGGAATACAGCACGGCGATGGCCGGCTGGGGCGATGCCTTCGAGATCCCCCCGGGGGCCATCACGCTGCAGGAGATCAAGGACCGAGCGGCCGCTTTTGATCCGCTGTCCCAGTCCGTGAGTGCCGATGTGCGCGCCATCTCCGCCAATGGCTGGGCGAGCTTGGGGCGCTTGGGGGTGGTGCTCCACATCCTGCGCCAAGGCGGCAAGATGAGCCTCATTGAGGTGCTGGCCAGGGGCAAGCCCGGCCGCAAAGACCGCTGGCATGTGCGGTGGGATGGCCGAAAGGTGGCGACCTTCTCCAAGCTGGAGGCCGCGGTGGAAGCGGCGGACTTTGAGGTGGAGCGCAAAGGGCGAAAGTGGTCGGCGGCGGCCCGAGAGCACGCCAACTGGCGACAGCAGCCCGTGCCCCCCGCTCTCGCCGAGCGCCTGATGCAGGACAACGTGCCCGGAGACGCCCGAACTTGGCATGACGCCCTGCAGCTCTTGAGCTTCGCGGAGCACCACAGGCGCCGCTGAGGCCCCGACGCTGAGCATCCCTCCGGGTCAGCGTGGCCGCAGCTCCGGCCCGGCGTCGCCAATGGGCCAGCACACCCGAAACCAGCACCCGCCGCCAGCCCGGTCCTGCAGGTCGATGGTGCCGCCGTGGCGCTCCACGACGGTCTGGGCCAGCGCGAGCCCCAACCCGGTGCCGTCCGCCGCCGTGGCCCCCCGCCGGAACAACCGAAACACCGCCTCGTGCATGGCGGGCTCGATGCCCGGACCGTCATCGTCCACGTCGATAATGACGTGGTCACCGATGTTCTCACCGCCCCCATCGCCGCGGGAGAGCCGAACCCAGACCGAGCCCTGCGCGGGCTGGTGGTGGTGCTTCACGGCGTTGGAGACCAAGTTGCGGACGACCGTCTCCAGCGGGGCCGCCTCCACCAACACCCGCATTGTCACGGCGTCTACGTGCAGCGCGGGCCCGCTTGGGGTCTGGCCGATGCGCGCCGCCCGAGCCACCAGTCCGTGCACATCGACGGCTTCGGTGGGGTGGTGGGACCAGGCATCGCGGCAGTAGGCCAGCAGGTCTTCGGTCAGCGCGCGCAGGTCCACGGTGCGTCGCCACGCCATCGGCACCAGCGCTGGGGCTTCTTCCAAAACCCCCGCTTCCAGCTCGAGTGTGACCAGCTCCAGCGCCATCTCGATGTTGCGCAGCGGACCGCGGAGGTCGTGGGACATCGCCATCGCCAGCCGCTGCAGCTCCCGGGCGGTGGTCTCGGCGGCTTGCAGGCGTGCAGCGCCCGTGGGGCCATCCATCGCCGAGGGAGCACCACACCCCAAAACACCCTTGACTGGGCCATTCTCAACAACATCAACCCCAGCCTGACCGGCCCCCTGCGCATGCTTCAGGCGCTCGTTTTCGGCTTGCAGGCGGGCAAGCGACAGCCTCAGTTGCTGGTTTTCGGTGATCAGCTTGGCACGGCTTGGCCCACCGGCACCAGCCAGCCCGTGGGGAACCGCCGGCCAGAGCACCAACACAGCGAGGACCGACACCCCCGCGGTCACAAGCTTCACCAGACCTTCCATCCAGTGGTGGCCGGGCTGGGGGACGAGCACGAGCTGGGCGGCGTCGATGAAGTGAGCGGCGGCGCACAGCAGCACAAAGCCCACCAACGCCGCCACAAGAGCGGGCAGCGGACCGTCGCGGCGTTGGTGCACAACCCAACCCAACACGGCGGCGATGGCGACACACGCCAGACCAATGCCAATGTCGGCGCCCACCATCACCCACATCAGGGGCGAAGACTCTCCGTCGCCCTGGGGCATGAACGGGGCGGCGTCCGACGGTCCCCAGAAGTCCATGGCACCCTCGCGAAGGCGACGACTGCGGTCTCCACCACAGGCCTGCGGCGATGCACCGGACCCCTACGTTAGCGCACACCACTCAAGATGTGCAGACTCACAATTTTGGGTGCTGCCGCTCAAGGTTGCGCAGTGCGACGGCGGCGCAGACCCACTAGCGCCACAAGCCCCGCCAACCAACCCAACCCACCCCGACTCGACCCACCCACCGAGCATCCCCCATCGTCGTCTTTGGTGGCCGACTCCCCCTCGGCGCCCTGATCATCGGCCCCATCGCAGTCTTGATCGATCCCATCGCCCGCCACCTCGGTCGCGGCCGGGTTCACCGTCGCGTCGGTGTCGTCACAGTCCGTGGCGTCATCTGTTGTGCCTTCCGGCGCAATGCATGCAACACCGCCTGTGTCGGGGTCACCAAAGCCGTCGTCGTCCCCATCGGTGTACCAAGTGCCCGCATCGGCGGCGTCATTGTCGACAGTGCCGTCACAGTCATTGTCGACGTCGTCGCAGACCTCAGTGCCGTCCGGGTTCACCGTTGCATCGCTGTCGTCGCAGTCCCCGGTCGGGTCGCTGGGCAAGCCCTCGCCCACGTCATCACAGTCCAGATCGGCCGACAGCACCGTCGTGAGCCCATCGGTGTGGCCATCGTCGTCGCCGTCGGCGTAGCAGACCTCGGCGCCATCACAGTCTTGGTCCACCCCGTCGCCCACCACCTCGGCAGCACCGGGATGCACGCCTGCGTCGCTGTCATCGCAGTCGGCATCGGCGCAGTGGCCATCGCCGTCGTCGTCCACCCGGCAGCCCCCCCGCAACACATAGGCCGCCCCCGCCCCGGCCCCGAAGGTCCCGTCTCGGTAGGCGCCCACCACAAGGTCGTCAAAGCCGTCACCGTCGACATCTCCGGCGCTGGCGACCGCGGCGCCAAAGTTGTCACTCGGCGCACCCAAGGGGGTGGTCAAGATGGACTCAGCGGCGGCCGACAGCCCCGTGGCGCTGCCAAAGTACACATAGGCGGACCCATCCAGCAGGTCCCCGCCCACGACGAGATCACTGTATCCATCACCATCTACGTCCCCTGCAGCGCTCAGGGAAGAGCCAAACTCCTGGCCGTCCACGCCGTCCGACGCAACGATCTTGAGCTCCGAGGCGCCCGAGATCCCGCTGGCCCCCCCGGTGTAGACATAGACCGCCCCCGCACGAGGGCCGTTGTCGATGTCCCAGATCGCGCTGACCGCGATGTCGTCGTATCCATCGCCATTGACGTCACCCGCGCCCGTGACCGCGTCGCCAAAGTAGTGGGACGAGGTGCCATCCGATGCGACCAGCTTGAGCGCCGCAGACGAGGCCAGCCCGCTGGCGCTGCCGTAGAAGACATAGGCCGCGCCGCCCACAACCCCGGCGGTGTTGTCGCCGATAGCACCGACCACAAGGTCACCGTAGCCATCACCATTCACGTCGCCCGCGGCCGAGACCGACGACCCGAACAAGGCATTGTCCGCCGCATCCGACGCCCGGAGCTTGGCCACCGCCGCCGAGGAGACCCCGCTGGCGCTGCCGGCGTACACATAGACCGCCCCTTTGTGTTGGCCGTCCCCACGGGCGCCCACAGCCAGGTCGTCAAAGCCGTCACCATCGAGATCTCCGGCCCCGGCAACCGACCACCCAAACTGCTGAAAGCTGGCGCTGTCCGAGGGCACAAGCTTCACTTCAGAGCTCGGGGAGACCCCCGTGGCCGCGCCGAAGAAGACATAGGCCGAGCCCGACAGCTCACCGTTGTCGTCGTCCCAGTGTGAGGCCGTCACGAGGTCGTCGTAGCCATCGGAATTCAGGTCTCCGGCGCCCGCGACGGTGATCCCAAAGTAGCCCCCTGATCGGCTGTCGGAGGCGGTGAGCTTGGTCTCTGCGGCTGCCGAGATGCCGGTGGCGCTGCCATAGTAGACATACACGGAGCCGGAGTCGCCGGGAGCGCCCACTGCCACGTCATCATAGCCGTCACCGTTGACGTCCCCTGCCCCGGTGACCGCATAGCCAAAGCCCTCGTCGGCCGCGGCATCCGAGGCGGTGAGTCGCGTCGTGTCTTCCAGCGCCAGCGAGGGGTCGATGGTGACCGGCCAAGCGGCCCCCCGGGTGTCGACCGAGACGATGAGTTCGCCGCTGTCATCGAGCAACTGGGCATCGAGCCACCGGCCGTCGGCGTCCCATGCCACGAGCCCTTCGTAGCGCCACAGCCGGCCCGTCGAGCCGACCAGTGTTGCGCCTTGTCCTCCGGCGTCCACCGAGTGCAAGGCACCGATCGGAAACCCCACCCGCAAGCGCACCGCATCGCCGGTCGGCCCATCGAGGGTCCACCCCTGGTGCACACCATCGGGGGCGCTGGTCCACCACTCGGTGAGGCCATCACAGCGCAGCTCGGCGGCCGGGGCACAGCGCGCACCGACCCGCTCACTCGTGGGCGCACAATCCCCGACAATGGCCTGATGGGGCTCAAGCTCAACGCCGTTGACCGACACGGTGCGCAGTGCCAGCTCGTCATCCCCCGCCCATGCGACGAGCCCGTCTGCGGTCAGCTCGGCGTGCAGGACGCCCGGAATGTGGGCGGCAAGAACGCCCGGCTGGACTTGCTCAAACTGGCGGCGGTCGGCCTGGACCCAATCGAGCAACATTGACGCAGAAGCTGCGGAGGACGGGGCCGCAACGGTCGGCGCAGCGACGGCCACACACCCAACCATGGACATCGAGGGCAAGAGCAGGAGGGTCCGTGGCGACATGCAGCAGTCCAGGGGTCCGGGAGGGTCCGCCAGCGCACCATGGAGCACACGTGCCGGATGGCAATCCTGGCCCGCTCTGGCTGCACTGGAAATTGCAGAGCTGCTCAGGACCGCAGCTCAGTCCCCCGTGAGCTGGAGCAGCAGCGTGCCCCCGCTGTCTTCCAAAGAAAAGGTGTGGGCCAGCGAAGGGTCGATGGTGAGGGACTCCGGGGCCACATCCGGCTCGAGCTGGTCCGCCACGGTCAACGACAGCCACAGCGCGAGATCGCTTGCGGGCACGTCGTTCAGGCTCATCTGGGGCGGGGCACCATCCACAGCGGCCACCCGCGCGCCGTCGACAAAGCGGAAGGTCTGGCTGTCGTCCCAGACCACCGTTTCGACCGATGCAAAGCCACTTCCGCGCACACTGCCGTCGGCCCAGTCCAGCTCGAACAGGGCGTCACCCCCGTGGGGGAAGGTCCCGTAGCCGTCGAAGGAGTCTCCGTCGGCGATGCAGGGCTTCCACCCAAAGCGACCTGTCACAGGGGTCTCTCGGTCAGCGTCGCCCAAGCCCAGCGGGATGCCCGAGATGGTCACCATCTCACCGACAAACTCCACGATGGCCAGCTCGCAGTCGGCAGGATCGTCCACCCCAGAGTCGGGATCCACCTTGAAGCCCGACTGGGCCGGCCCCGGCGTGCAGCCCACCAACACGACGACTCCCAGCAGCGCTCTCATCGCTCCTCCATCAGCACAAGGGCCAGGGCGGCAGCGAGCAGCAACCCTCCGCCCAGCAGTACTTCGGCCCCCGGCGGAGTGCCAAACGCGACGATGTCCACCACCACGGCGAACAGCGGGGCGGCGTGGCTGGCGGCAGCAACCGGTGCGGCGCGGTCGAGCTGGTAGGCCCGGCTCATCAGGTTCTGCCCGAGTGTGGCGCCCAGCCCCACCGCCAAAATCCACGGCAACAACTCGAGAGACGGCAAGGCGGGCAGCGCACCCTGCTGAACCACGAGAATGGCCGCTGCCACGGCACTCACGAACAGTTGAAACCAAAAGACCACCGTGCGGGAGTCTTCGGTCGCGCCGAGTCGACGCAGGCACAGATGGGCCAGCCCCGCCGTGACCACCGCGCCCAACGCCCACAGCCCCGCGCGGTTGCCCAGCGCGAGGGACGGCCCCAAGAGCAGCGCACAGCCAGCAATGCCGACAATGCTGACCAGCCAGATGCGCCGGTCGCTGCGCTCAGCATCGCCCAACAACAGCGGCGCCACCGCGGCCAGGAAGACGGGCTGCAAGCGACCGATCAGGGTGAGATCAGCGATGGCCAGGCCCTTCGCGGCCGTGAAGTAGCAGTACATCGCGAGGAAGCCGAAGCTCACCCGCGCGCCCATCCAGCCGCGGTTCCGGATGCCCCAGCGCCCCTTGGGCACGAGCATGGCACACAGCGGCACACTGATGAGCCCTCGCCAACACACCACCTCCAAGGTCGACATCTCGGCGCGGGCGACCTTCACGGCGCTGACCATCAGCGTGAACGCCAACGCGGCCGCAAGCATGAGCAGCGGGCCGAGGCGCAAGCCCCACACCCTCGCCGGCGCAGGCTCAGCAGCCCCCGAGGGGGTCACCCGGCCACATGGTCCTCGAACAGCTTCTCGACCGCCGCACGCCCGCTGAAGCCGGCTTGCACATGGACGATCTCTCCACCCTTCACGATGGCCAGCGTCGGGATGGAGCGCACCCCGAAGGCTTGGGACAGCACTCCCTGTTCGTCGACATTGACCTTGCCCACGAGCATGCGTCCGGCGTAGGTCTCGGCCAGCTCGTCGAGCAGGGGGGCGATGGCCTTGCACGGGCCGCACCACGTCGCCCAGAAGTCGAGGAGGACCGGCACATCGGCGCCGACGACCTGACTCTGAAAATTCTCGACAGTGACCGTGAACGGTGCGGACATGGGAACTCCGGGTCGGGAGCGGGCACGTAGCACACCCAAGGCCCCGGTCGAGGCCGGAGCCCCCGCGACCTGGGGCGTGCCGCCGCTCGGGGTGGGGTGCGCACACCGTTCCCGTCGACCTCCCCAACCGAGGACCGAGATCCCTCATCGGCGGCATCAGGCCGTTAGCTGACCCTGCACAGCCCGACCGGCTCGCCCACGCCCAGGGAGTCCCCATGCCGACGCCCCCTCCGACGGACCTGCCCTCCCGGGAACGCCAAGCCGAAGAAGACTTTGTGGCGCAGTGGCGCGACGCTGAAGACCCGGACGGCCTCGACATCGCGGTGGAGGCGGCGATCGAGGCCCGGCGCCCGATGCTCGCCGCCCGCTTGGTGGGGCTGCTGCCCGAGCACGACGACGAAGAACCGGCGATTCGCCGGGCGAGGTCGGCTGCCACGATGCTGCTTCGGAGCGGGACCGCCCCTGACCCGCTGCTGCTCGAAGAATTCCTGCTGGAGTGGCGCCGCAGCCGCAAGAGCTTCATGGACCGGGCACGACGCCGGCAACGCACCCGGGCCGGCCAGCCGCGCCCCCGGCAGCCCCGGCGTCGTTAGTTGCTCCGACCGCCGCCGTCCCCTCCCCTTCGGTGTGGAAGTCCCGATGCCCGACCCTGTCGATCTGCGCAGCCAGCTCCCCGCCCTGACCCTTGAGGTGCGCCGAGAGGGCCGCTTGGTGGGTCGGTGGGCGCTCGACGAAGGCCCGCTGGAGATGAGCATTCGTGATGGTCGCACGGGTGCCGCGCTGGCGAGCTTCACGGCCCGTGCTGGCGAGGTGGTGCCCGAGCCCGAGGTGGCGCCCGCCAGCGCCGCTGCCACACTGCCCGAAGGCGACGTGGACGAGGTGGTGGTGGACCAGCTGGAGCGCACCAGCGGCGACGACCTGACCATGCCCTTCCCCGACGCAACCGCCACGGGGGCGTCCTCGTCGCTGCCCGACCCCGAGACCGAAGAGGCCGCCCAGCCCCGGTCCTTGTCCCAGTCCCGCCGCCGCCGGGGTCCGGCGCTCGTCCGCAACCTCGCAAAGCTGGCCGACGCCCCGCCCCTGGGTCCCCTCGACGAAGAGACCTTCCACGACGAACAGTTCGACCTGAACGGCATGCTGGACGAAGATCGCGAGATCTCCCGCACCGCACCCTCCGGGCTCACCGATGCCCTCATCGCGGTGGTCCCCGAGGCCACCGTGGGCGCCCACCTCGAGCCGGAGCTCATCGTGCGGCCGGCGGAGGTCTGGATTCGCCGGGCCAACAGCTGGCGGTCCGCCGGGCAGCTGCTCCCCGGGCGCAAAGCCAGCTCTCGGGGAGGATGGGTGGAGCTGCGCCTCGACGGCACCCTCGCCGTGGACTGTGGGCCCGAGCTGGTCGGCACCGCCACCCTCCCCGACGGCCGCACCATCGAGCTGGACGGACGCCTGGGCCTCCAGCCCTTGTCCGCGGGCGCCTCCGTCATCATCCGCAGCGCCGACCACGGCATCTATGTGCGGTCCGAGCTGCCCGAGCGCACCTCCAGCTTTCGGTCCTAAAGGGTGCTTCGCTTCAACGATGACGAGCGCACCCTGGAGCTCGGGGTGCACGACCTCGTCGACGCGGGGCCTGCGACCGGCCACCTGCGCCTCCAGATCGCGTGGTCGGCCCGCACCCGCATGAGGGCCGGCCAGGAGGCCCACACCACCTGGCAAGCCCAGCGAGCCAGCGAAGACGCCGGCTTCCAGCGGGAGGTCAGCGTCCACCACCGGGTCGTGGTCCGGGACTGGGAAGTCACCATCCGAGGACGCATCGACGGCGTCAGCGAAGAAGGCGACCGACTGGTGGTGGAGGAGCTCAAGTCGTCGACCTTACCGGCGGACCGGCTGTCCAGACTTGTGGTCGAAGACGTCGCAGCATGGGCCCTTCAGGTGCGGCTCTATCTGTGGTTTCTCGAAGCCCAGGGCCAGGACGCCATCGGCAGGCTCGTCGTCGTGTCCCTCCACGATGGCGCACGGCGACTCATTCACGTGCCGGTCGACCCCGATCTGGAGGGCTGGGTGCGCGCCCAGCTCGACTACCTGCTGCTCCACCGGGAAGAGCGCATCGCTTGGCGGGCCCGCCGACAGTCCGCGCCGGTCCCGTTTCCCCACGACGCGTGGCGCCCCGGCCAACAGGACATGGCCCTCGCCACTGCCGACGCACTGCGCCGCGGTCGCCACCTGCTGCTCGGTGCACCCACCGGCTACGGCAAGACCGCCGCCGCCCTCCACGCGGCCCTGTCCGTCTCCCGAGACACCGGTCAGCGCGTCTTCTTCGCCACCGCCCGCACCACCCAACAAGCCATGGCATCGGCCACCGTGCAAGCGATGGCCCAGCGGGGGCTGCCCATCCGCGCCGTGGCCATCCGTGCGCGGGAGAAGATCTGCCTGAATGACGTGGTGGCCTGCCGTCCCGACTGTTGTGCGTATGCCGAGACCTACCACGACAAGGTCCGAGACGGCGACCTGCTCCACCGCATGTGGAGCGCCCACGACGGCACGCCCACCGTCGACCACATCGTCGACACCGCCCGCGCCACGATGGCTTGTCCCTTCGCGCTGACCCTCGACTTGGTGGGCCGGGCCGACCTGGTCATCGGCGACCTGAACTACGTCTTTGACCCCGCCGTGCGGCTCGCCGAGATCGCCGAGAACAGCAAGGACTGGCTGGTTGTGGTGGACGAGGCCCACAACTTGCCCGACCGGGCCATCGGCTATGGCAGCCCCGAGCTGCGGCTGGCTCTGGTCGACGCTGCCGTGGATGCCCTCACCACGGGGCCCCTCGCCAGCGTCGCACGCCCCTTTGCCGAGGTCGCCGAGGACCTGGGCGAGTGGCTCCGGGCCGGCATCGCGACGGTCTCCCGCAGCGCCCCCGACGGTGAAGAGGCCGGCGCCGTCGCCGATGTGGTGGACCGCCGACTGTTCACCGACATCGCCACACGCTTTGAGGCCCTCGCCCTCGACTATGCTTTGCTCAAGGCCGAGCGCAGCCCCTTCCCCCCGGGCACCCCGGACCACTGGCTCGACTGCGCCCGTGCGGTGGGCCGGCTGAAGAGCACGCTGCAGCGACCGGGGCCCGACACCCTCGCCATCTGGCGCAGAGGCCGCAGCCGTGGGCGCCTTCGGCGTCCTGTTCCCGGGACCGGCCAGCTCAACTTGTTGCGCAGTCCCGCCAGCACCCCCGACCCCCGGGACCCGGCCGGGCTCAAGCTGCTGTGCCGCGACCCGGGGCGCATCCTGGGGCCGGTGTTCAGCGAGCTGGGTGGCTCGGTCTGCATGTCGGCCACGCTGGAGCCCCAGGACTTCTACACCACGATGCTGGGCCTGCCCTCGGACAAGGTCGAGACCCGGCGCGAGCGATGCCCGTTTCCCCGAGAGAACCGCGTGGTGCGGGTGTGTGCCGAGGTCTCCACGGCTTGGCGGGACCGGGATCGAGACCGGGAGCGCACTGCCTCGCTCATCTCCGAAGCGGTCAACGGCATCCCCGGCAATGTGGCGGTCTTCTTCCCCAGCTTCGCCTTTCGGGACGCGGTCCTGCCGCTGCTGGCGCTGGAGAACCGCCCCACGCTGGTGCAGCCCCGGGGCATGCCCGAAGAAGAGCGCAGCCGGTTCATCGAGACCCTGGAGCGGGCCGAGGGGCACGTGCTGCTCGCGGTGCTCGGCGGCATCTTCTCCGAGGGGGTGGACTTGCCCGGAAATGCCCTTCTGGGCGCCATTGTGGTGGGCCCCGCCCTGCCCCAAGCCAACCTCGAGCGACGCCTGCTGCAAGCCTGGTTCCAGCAACAGCACGGCGAGGGCTTCCGCTATGCGTGGCTGGTCCCCGGGATGTGTCGGGTGGTCCAAGCCGCCGGCCGGGTGGTGCGCACCGACGAGGACCGGGGCGCCATTGTGTTGGTCGGCCAGCGCTTCAAGCGGATGGAGTACGCCGCGCTCTTGCCTGAAGAGTGGTCTGTGGCCCGCACCCGCGGCGGCTTGCTGGGACCGGAGCTTCGGCGCTTCTTTGCCCAGATGCCGGCCCCCCGCGAGGACGAGCCACCAGACGACGTGCCCCCTCACGACGAGAGGCCGGCGCCCAGCGCACGCTGAGACCGGCCTCTCTCGGGGCATTGTCGGGGTTGAGCCCGATGTCGCTCACCGTCCGCGGAAGAACAGCTCTTTGCTGATGATGAGCCGCTGGATCTGGCTGGTGCCCTCGTAGATCTGGAAGATCTTGGCGTCCCGCATCAGCTTCTCGACCGGGTACTCCTGGGAGTAGCCGTAGCCGCCGAAGACCTGCACCGCGTCGGTGGTCACCTTCATGGCCATGTCGGCGCAGAAGGCCTTGGCCATCGCAGCTTGCATGGTGTTGCGCACACCGGCGTCCTTCAGCGAGGCGGCTTGCCAGCACATCAGGCGACCGGCGTCGATGTTCATCGCCATCTCGGCGATCATGAACGCGACGGCCTGGTGGGCGGCAATGGGCTTGCCGAAAGCGCGCCGCTCCATGGCATAGGCGCGTGCATGTTCCATCGCAGAGCGGGCCACACCGACCGCGGCACACGCGACGGAGGGGCGGGTGTAGTCGAAGGCCGCCATGGCCAGCTTCCAGCCGTCGCCTTCCTGGCCCACTAGGTTGGTCGCGGGCACTTCCACGTTCTCGAAGGTCAATGCGCGGGTGTCGCTCGCCCGCTGGCCCAGGTTCTTTTCCTTGGCGCCAACGATGACGCCGTCCCAGTCCCGCTCGACGATGAAGGCGCTCATGCCGCCACGGGCCTTCTTCTCGGGATCGGTCAGCGCGACGACGAAGTACCAGTTCGCCACACCGGCGTTGGTGATCCACATCTTGTTGCCGTTGAGGATGTACTTGTCACCCTTCTTCACAGCGGTGGTGCGCATGCCCTGGACGTCGCTGCCGGCACCGGGCTCGGTCACGCCGTAGGCGCACATCTGGAGCTCTTCGGTCATCGGTGCAAGGTACTTGCGCTTCAGCGCGTCGCTGGCGCCGAGAATGACGGGCTGTTGGGCAAGGCCGTTGGCTTCCATGGCCGTGCCGATGCCGGAACAACCCCAAGCCAGCTCTTCGGCGATGAGCAACCCATCGAGGGCGCCGAGGTCCAGACCGCCGTATTCTTCGGGGATGTGGGTGTTCAGCAGCCCCACATCATGGGCCTTACGGAGGACTTCCCAGGGGAACTCGCCGGTGGCGTCATGGTGGGGGGCCACCGGGCGAATTTCATTGGCTGCGAACTCTTGAGCAAGGGCCTTCAGGGCCTCCTGCTCCTCGGACAGCTGGAACGAAATGGACATGAAGACCTCCTCGACTGGCACGGATTTCCGGGCGCATTGACGACACACAAGGGCGCCCCGTAGCCACCTGGGCCTCGCCTTGCACCCACCCGTGGTTAGCAGCGCAGCACCTTCCCCTTCCCAGGAGCCTCCGGATGAACACGGAAGCCACCGAGCGCCTCATCGAGGTCGTCCCGACCCCCAATCCCGAAGCACGGATGTTCAAGCTCACCGAGCTGCTCATCCCGTCGGGCACCCACGAGTTCAAGCTCGGCGACGACACTGCCGACTCCCCCCTCGCCCGGGCGCTGCTGGCGCTGGATGCAGTGGAGCTGGTGCTGATCGCCCCTCGCTTCGTGACCATCCGCAAGCGCTTCGACGAGGAGTGGCGGTGGCTCGAGCCCAACGTCAAGGCATCGCTGGACGCCTTCCTCGACTCGGGCGAGATGGCCGTGTTCGAGAAAGTTGGCGACGAAGCGAACCCGGAGCGGGAATACACCGAGCTCGAGACCCGCATCTTGGCGGTGCTCGACGAAGAAGTGCGCCCGGCCCTCGCCCAGGACGGCGGTGACTTGTCGTTCGAGGGCTTCGAAGACGGCGTCGTCTACTTGAAGCTCACCGGCGCGTGCGGGACTTGCCCCTCGTCGACGGCCACGCTCAAGTCCGGCATCGAGTACCTGCTCCGCGAGGAGTTCGAAGAGGTCACCGAGGTGGTCAACGTGGACCCGCTCATCTGAGCTTCAGGGCAACAACCGCCGCGGCTCCCACACGGTTCGGAGCACGTCGGCGGCCCCTTCGAGGTCATCGGGCGCCACATAGATCCGCGAGATGGTCACGCCGTCCGCCCCCGAGTGGAGGTTGGCGGCGAGATCGGCGATGGGACGGGTGATCGGCGTCTGGCCCCGGGCTTGCTCCACACACCACAAGCGCGGCTTGCCCGGGTTGACCTTGCCCAACAGCGACCCATGGGCTGAAGTCGGCAGCGCCGTGATGCCCCGGGCTTCGAGGGCGTCCACCCTTTGCTGGAGCGCACACTGTTCCGGGGGCAAGTGGGCCTCAAAGGCCAGCTTGAACGGCCGAAAGCCGACGATGCGCTGGGCCCACGGGTCCTTCGATTGCCGCAGGCGACTCCACATCCAAGAGTCGTCGGTCTCAAGATACGCCTCGACATCCCCAGGAAGGGCCAGCTCATCGGCATTGTCCACAACAAAGCGCCGAAACAACTCTTCGTACCCGACCGACTTCTGATGAAAGTACACCATGAGAAACATGTGCTGGCGGGCAATCAGGAAGTCATCGAAGGCATACAGGGCACGACGGTCCAGCGCGAGGCACACCCGTCCTTGCTCGTCGACCACGCGGGACAGGTGGCTGAGCAGCCAGTTGGTGTCGACCTCGCCGTAGCGGGCACCCGTGAAGTACGAGTCCCGCTGAAGGTAGTCGAGGCGGTCCACATCGATCTCACCGGTCACCATCTGGGACAGGATGGCGCGCAGGTCAAACCCACCGTCAAAGAAGAACTCATCGTCAATCTCGACATCTGCAGAGACGAGAGACGCGATGTGTTCGGGACCAAACGGAAATGACTGGGAGATCACGTCGGCCAAGGTCGACAGCGTGAGAATCGCGACCGTGTAGTCCTCGTGGTGGGCCCGCTCGTTGAGTCGGGAGAACACCCGGTCCGGTCGATACGCCGTGATGCCCAGGTCCCGCAGCGGGGGCATCGCAAACTCGGCCGCGTGGCTGTACGGCGCATGGCCAATGTCGTGGCACAGTGCAGCAAGGCGCACGCACTGGCGCAGCGCCCGACGGCGGGACCCCGACGAGAACGGCTGGTCCCGAAAGCAATTGTCAAAGGCCCGACCCGCCAGGTGCATGGCACCGAGGCTGTGGGCGAAGCGGGTGTGGGTCGCCCCCGGGAATGGCAGGTGCGAGAAGCCCAGCTGGCGGATGTTCCGCAGCCGCTGCACCGCCGGATGGTCGACCACACGGCGCTCCAGCGCACCGATGGCGATTGCGCCGTGGATCGGGTCGCGCAGCTCGTGCGGAGGTAGCGCGGGTCTGTCCATAATCGCCTCTCCACGGGGATCCAAGCCAAGGCCGGCAAGGGAGCCGTGCTATACCCCGGGGCGCCTGAACAGGGAGGCCGCCCGATGGAGCCCATGACCCACATCCAGCGGGTGGAAGTGGCCGATCTGCTTCACCACGCAGACCACGGCTTCGCTTGGGTGGAAGAGCGCACCGACGAGGGGTTACGACTGGCCTGGTCTCGCTCGGATGTGCCGACCAGCACGCTGTTCCCGGCATCTCGACTCGATGAGCTCCAGCTCTGTGTGCCCGGCGGGTTCATGGACAAAGCCCAGCGCTGCCCCGACGAAGCCCGGGACCTGGTGCAGGACCGGCCCCTGCACGCGGTGGAGCGGTTGCTCGACGACCTGGGCGGTGCCGCATCGCCGGAAGAGCTGACCGACTGGCTCGGGGCCCTCGGACTGCTGCCGGCTGCCCAAGCCAGCGCATGGCGGGAGCGGGTGTTGGCCCGGGTCAAGAGGGGGGAGCGCCGGGACCAGCTCCGGTGGGCGGACCAGCGCCTGGAGCAAGTCGACGACCGAGCCATCACGGCCCCCCTCAGCTTCATGGGTGCGTCACCGAGCTTGCGCTGGAACCGGTGGATTCGCAGTGACGCCAAAGAGCGGCTGCGGCTCACTGCCGAGGTGGCAGCCAAGGGGGATGCGTCGTCCCTGCGCCTGGTCCTCCGTGGGGACAACCCAATCCCCAAGTCCTCCGAGACCCAGCTCCTTCAGCGGGTGTTGGCACGGGACCTCACCGTCGCCAGCGCCCTGCTCCGCCGCGCCCATGCCGGGGCCACCGCCGCCCTCGCCCGAATGGCCGGCTTGCGGGCCCAGCGCAGCTTCATCCGCAACGTGCTGTTCACCATTCCCTCCACCCAGCGCACCATCGCGGTGATGCAGCTCATTGAAGCGGCGCTGAGCGGGGACGGCGGTGACCTGGCGGCCTTGTACCTGGGGGACCAGCTCCCGTCTGGACCTGAAGCGGCACTGCGCCAGCTCAAGGGCACCACCACCGGCCGGGGCCTCCCGCTCGCCGTCGACTGGCTGCGGTCCCGATTGTCCGAAGCCACGATGGACCGCCCCTCCCAAGCCGCCGAGCCCCTGCTCACCCAGATCCGCCCGATGCCGCCGGGGCGCCTGTTTCCGGTGTCCATCGCGCTCGCACGGGCGCTGGCCGAGCGGCACGCCACGGGCTCCTTTGGGGGCATCGCCGGTGCCCGCTGGACCAGCCGAGATGCCGTCGAGCTCGGTGTTCCCGAGCACAGCGATCCCCAAACCGACGTGCGCGATGCGATGCGCTTGCTCGCCGAGCTGGCGGTCGGAGAGCTGCCCCGGGGGTCGAAGGTCGCCGACGAGGTGCTGCTCGCCCACTTTGCGGAGCTGGTGCCCCTCGCGCCCCCAGAGTGGGTGGCGGTCCTCATTCGCAGCCTGAGCGCCGTGCTCACCCACCGTCCCTGGGACGCCCTCGATCTGTGGGAGCAGCTCGCCCAAGCCCAGGCCACCGCGGACGTGCGTGCTGCGGCCCCCCGGCGGGGCACCCTCAGCCTCCAGCTCGGCTACGACAGCCACATCGGCCATGTGAAGGCCCGGGGCAACCAGACCAACCAAGACGCGCTGTTCTTCCAGCAAGACGGCGCGACCACGCTGCTGCTGTTGGGGGACGGCATCTCTGTCGCCACCGCAGGCAGCGGCGACCTTGCAAGCGCCCTGCTGGTGCAGGTTCTCAGTGGGCGCTGGGACGCGGCCGTCCCCGATCTGACCGGTGCAGGGGCGGACGCGTGCCGGGACTTCCTGGAGATGGCCCTGGCCGAGGCCAACCAGACCATCTGCGAGGCCTCGACACGCCTCGCCGGCGGCGACCTCTCCCGCCACATCCCCATGGGCACGACCGCCCTCGCCGCAGTGATCCACCACGATGAGGTCATCATGGCTTCCCTCGGCGACTCGCCCGCTTGGCTGGTGGGCAGCTTTGGGGCCACTCGGCTCACGGCCGACCAGAACGTGCGGGGGCGCTGGCTGCGGTCCTGGCAGCGCCACGAACCCGTGGACCTGACCACCGAAGGCAACGCACTGGTGGGCTATTGCGGCCACTTCGACGACAAGTGGCGGCCGGCGCCCATCGTGCCTCAGTTCGCCCATGTGCGGTTGTTGCCGGGGGAGACCCTGGTGCTGACCAGCGACGGCTTCTCGGACTACGCCGCCACGACCACCGCCGAGCTTGCTGCACTGGTCGAAGCTGCCGTCCGCGAAGACGACCTCAGTGCCGGATGCAGGATGCTGATAGATCGCGCAAATGCCGGTGGTGGCGGCGACAACATCACTGTGCTCGCCGCGAGAGTGGTCGGCGCCAGCGCGCCCGGAAGGAGCGGTTAGGCGCGCTGCACCACCCCCGGGGAGTCGCCGTGCCCGCCAGTTTTAGAGAAGCTTTGCAGAGCCGCGTCGTGCTGTTCGACGGCGCCATGGGTACCGAGATCTACTCTCGCGGCGTGTTCATCAACCGCTGCTACGACGAGCTGTCCCTCTCGGGGCCTGATCTGGTCAAGGAGATCCACTGTGCCTACCGAGACGCCGGTGCCGAAGTCCTGACCACCAACACCTTCGGCGCCAACCGGCTGCGCTTGCAGCCCTTCGGCTTGGACGAGCGGATGGCGGCCATCAACGCCGCGTCCGCCAAGCTGGCCCGCGAGGTGGCCGGGAATCGCTGCTGGGTCGGCGGCAGCATCGGGCCGGTGGGGGTGCCACTGGCTCCAGTCGGCAAGGTCTCACCGGGCGACGCCTTCCACGCGTTCCGAGAACAGGCGGCCATCCTCGCCGACAATGGCGTAGACCTCTTTATTCTGGAGACGTTCGCGAACGTCGCCGAGCTGTGGCAAGCCGTCCGTGCGGTGCGCGCAGTCTGCGCCCTGCCGATCGTGGCGTGCATGACCTACCCGACCGCCTCGGGCCTCGAAGACAACCGACTGGAGGGCCCCAGTCCTGAGCGGGCCACGCGGGTGATGAACGGCTGGAACATCGATGCCATCGGCGTGAACTGCTCGATGGGCCCCCGGGGGGTGCTCCAAGTGGTCGAGCGCATCATGCCGATCTCCGAGAAGCCCATCGTGGCCATGCCGAACGCCGGCCTGCCCCAGAGTGTCGACGGCCGCACGCTGTACCTCGCGAGCCCTGAGTACATGGCCGAACATGCCCGCCGCTTTGCCCTCATGGGTGCGCACGGTGTCGGGGGCTGTTGCGGCACGACCCCGGGCATGATCCGCGAGATGAGGGTGTTCTTGCGATCCATCTCGCCGGTCCACCAAGCACCGGTGACCGCGATGCCAATGGCCGAGGCCGACACGGGGGGCGTCAGCGATCTGGGCGCCGGAGAAGCCCCCGTCCCCATTCCCGAGCGCACCGAATTCGCCAAGAGGCTGTACGGTGGCAAGTTCTGCGTGTCGGTGGAGCTCGACCCGCCCCGGGGCATCGACGCCACTCGGGCCGTCGAAGGCGCTGCTGCGTTGTACCGGGCCGGGGTGGACGTGGTGAACATCGCCGATGGCCCCCGTGCTGTCGCCCGCATGGGACCGGCGGCCCTCTCCCAGCTTGTGCGCGCACGCGTGCCCCCGATGGAGACCGTGGTCCACTACTGCTGCCGGGATCGCAACCTGCTGGGCATGCAGATGGACCTGCTCGGCGCCCATGCACTCGGCCTGCGCAACATCCTGGCGGTCACCGGCGACCCGCCAAAGATGGGCACCTACCCCGATGCCACCGCCGTCTTCGACATCGACTCCATCGGACTCATCACGTTCATCCAACTGCTGAACCGGGGGCTCGACTTCTCCGGCCATCCCATTGGCGGCCAGACGGCCATGTTTGTGGGCGCCGGCTGCAACCCGGGCGCGGTTGACATGGACCACGAAGCCGACCGGTTCTTGCGCAAGGTCGACGCGGGGGCAGAGTACTTCTTCTCCCAACCAGCATATGACATCACCCTGCTGGAGCGCTTTCTCGACAAGACATCGAGCGCCTCCCACATCCCGTTCATGGTGGGCATCCTGCCGCTGGCATCGGCCCGAAACGCCGAGTTCCTCCACAATGAAGTGCCCGGCATGCAGATCCCCGATCCGGTCATGCGGGCCATCAAGGCGGCGCCCACCAAAGAGGCCCAGCGGGAGGTCGGCATCGCCGTGGCCCAAGAAGCGCTGGCCGCGTGCAAGGCCCACCCCCGCGTGAAGGGGGTGTACGTGTACCCCCCGTTCGGCAGCTACCGCGCCGTGTTGCGGTTGCTGGGGGACGTCCTGGAGGCACCCGCGGACGCAGAAGACATCGCCCCGCCGAAGATGCCGAGCCGCAAGCGCTGAACCTGTGGAAGCTGGCCCAGGCGGTCCACCGCGGCCGCGGGCCAAGTCCCATTCCCACCGCTGGTAATGAAATTGTAAGCGGGAACGGGAAGCAAGTGGCGTCACCGAGGTGTCAGGAGCGCGCAAAGCCAAGCGCATGCACCCAACACAATGCAGCCCTTGCTGCGTGATGGATTGCTGCGATTGCAACTTTGCAGTCCGCCGGACCTCCGGCTCGCACCCCCGACCGGTCCACAGAACACCGTCCTCATGCGCACACTCGTGCGCTGATGCGGAGGTCTGCGCTCGCCACTTCGGCGAGGGGACCGTGCCCACCAGTGCCCACCCGGGCCAACGCCACAGGACCCCCACATGAACATCGGCTCTTTCACCCGCTCCATCGCCCTCATCGCCGGCGCCGGCATGTTCGCCCTCACCCTGACCTCCGCCGACGCGTTGGCAGGCAAGAAGAACAAGAACAAGGGCGGCGATGCACCCGAGAAGGCCACCGCTGCCTTGGAGATCGTGGAGACCGGCATCTCGGCCTTCGACGACGTCTTCAAGCCCGCGGGCGAGATCATCGGCAACCTCAACGCGTCCACCCAGAGCCTCAATGATGTCAACGGCAACATCGTCAAGGCCATGGGCCTCGGCGAGGACTCGTCCGTGGCCGACGCCATCGCGATGATGAAGGAGAAGGCGGACGGCAAGTTCAAGGTGGCCATCAAGGACCTCAAGCCGGCCGTCGAGGTCGCTGACGACGCGCCGGATGACGTCAAGGCCGCGGTGGCGGCGATCAACGACGGCGGCCAGGCCATTGCGGACGCGATGAAGTCGCTGGGCGAGATCCCCAACCAGACCAAGGAGATCATCGCCAAGGCCAAGGACCTGCCGGGTCAGGTGCCCGCCGCCGCCAAGGAAGCCGGCCTCAAGCCCACCCAGATCCCGGCCCTCGGCAAGCAGCTCAAGGCCAATGTGAGCGCGCTCAAGGGCATCCCTGAGGCAGCCAAGGGCACGATGGAAGCGGCCAAGTCCAACGTGGACCTGATCCAGAGCCTCGCCCCCGCTCCCGCCGAGTAGCCCCACCCCGCCCCGGGGCCGTCCGCCTCCGCTCGCGGGTGGGGCGGAAGGCGGGCGGCTCTCCCCTGGTCGGGAGCGTTCCCGCGATGCCCCAGGCCAGACCGATCTCCGTGCCCCAGGCAGGACGAACCTCCGTCCTGCCTGGGCTGGTCTTGGGGACCTCCCCAGCGCCCGTGCTCCGTCGGCGTACACTGTGCGCCCCCCCGGCGCGGAGCCCAAGGTCGTGAGCGTGCCCACCGAACCCCGGCTCGGGGACATCATCGGAAGCTGGGAGGTCTTGGAGGTGCGCAGCCGCCGAGGCAGCCTGTGTACCGCCGCGGTCAAGAAGCGCGAAAACACTGGACCCCACGCCATTGTCGTGCTGCACCACCACGCTGATGGTGCCCAGGCCCAGGCCGAAGCCGCCGAGCTCGCGCCGATGTTGGATCTGGAGCTGGAGGGCTTCGACACCATCCTGGACTTGGGTCTGCACGGCACCATGTGCTGGTGGGTGCGGCCGATGCGCCCTGGACGACCGCTGGATCAGGCCGCCATGGCCATTGCCGACATCCAGTCCCGCTGCGCCGCGCTGCGCATGTGGGGGGCCCACGCCGCCCGGGTGCTCGCGGGCCTACACGCCCAAGGCATCTGCCATGGCGCGCTCGGCGTGGATGCGGTCCGGGTGGACCAAGCCGGCGCGGTGAGCTTGGGGGCGGTCCGCGAAGGTCCCCGTGCCAGCGGCAGCAGCGCGGTCGCACCTGAGCAGCTGACGGGCCAAGCGCCCCGCCCCGAGGCCGATGTCTATGGCCTGGCGGCAGCGCTTCACATCGCCCTGTCCGAGGGACCGGCCGGACAAGACACGGTCACGACCCCCTGGGGCGGGGGGGCGCGGGAACCCATCCCCAGCCCGGCGCTTGTGCGTCCGGACGCCGATCTCGATCTGTGCGAGATCCTCGACAATGCCTTGAGCTTGTCGCCCGTCCGTCGGCCGACTGCCGCCGAGCTCGCGCGGGCCTTGTCCCGCCCTCCCCGCAGCGGCGCGCCGGGACCCCGATGCCCCCAGACCTTCGGGCGAGACCAGCTCCTCGACCCCATGGTCACCCGCCTGCGGGGCACGGGTCCCAGCTTCACCCTCGCGCGGGGCCCGTTCGGCAGCGGTCGCCACCAGGTCGTCGATGCGGTCCTCCGGCGGGCCCTCCGGGATCAAGCCCAGCTCATCTTTGTCGAGGCCCGCCCGGATCGGCCAGGATCGGCCATTCAAGCCTTGCTCGACGCCGCGATTCGACGCAGCGCCGACCCGCGCACCCTCGGCGAGGACGGGCCGGTGCTGTGGACGCTGTGGCCGGAGCTGCCAGGCGTGGGCGAACAGGCCACCGGCGAGGTGGAGGCCACGGCGCTGATTGCCGCCGCCACCCGCGTGTTGGCCCGGGCCGCGGGGGCCCACCCACTGGTGCTGGTGGTCGACCAGCTGGAGCAAGCCGACCCGCTGACCCTCCGCGCCCTGTCCCGCATCGCCCGCCAGGGGGGCCCGCGCATCCATGTGATCGGCATCGTCGACGACCGCTCACCGCCCGGGCATGTGCGCCGGTGGCTGCGCCGGGTGGAGGGCTCAGATCTTGCCCACCAGCTCACCCTTCCCGATCTCCCGAGCGACCTCACCAGCCGCATTGCGTGCACCGTCTTTCCGTTCGCCAGCCCCGCCCTCGACGCCCCGGCGGGCTCCCCGCTGCGGGCGGTTGAGCTGGGCCACCAAGCGCTGTTTCAGTCCCGTGGAGAGACCCACCGGCCCCCCGCCGAGGCACTGCGCACCCTCGCCGTGCACCCCGCACCCTTGCCTCGCGCCACCCTCCGAGCCCTCGGAATTGACGTGGAGCAGGGCATCGCAGAAGGACACCTCCGCACCGGACCCGGTCCTGAGGACGTGGAGCTGAGCCCCCGCGTGCAAGCGTGGTGTGCGGCGCGGCTGAGTGGGCTCGCTGTGGCCCACGACGCCGTCGCCAACGCCATTGCCGCCACATCGAGCACGGGAGCCGACTGCCGCTGGGAGGCTTGGCACCGGCTGCTGGGCACCCACCCCGAAGCCGCACGGGGCCCCCTCGCCTTGGCGGCCGCCACAGCACTGGACGGGGAGCGGCCGGAGCGCGCGTGGGAGTGGCTGCACACCATCGATCGGCTGGGAAGCGCATCACCGCCGCTCAAGAAGCGGACGCCGGGCCCAGAAGACACCCCGTCGGCCCGGGCACTTCGGGCGCGCTTGCGGGCCGAGCTGTCCCTGCGCAACCGTCGGGCGGCCCCCCGTGCTGCGCTGCTGGACCAGTTTCGGCGGCGGGCCTGCACACCAGCCGACCACGCACACGCCCGGGTTCTCGACGGGTGGCTGCGTGTGCGCCAAGGCAAGCTCGATGCTGCAGCCCAGGCGTGGCGCGGCGTGGCCGTCGATCCCGGCGCCCCTGCGGCCCAGCGTGCCCGTGCCGCCCGCCTGTGGACGGAAGCCTCCCTGCAGCTGGGGTTGGTGGACGATGCCACCGCG